>NZ_CP027240.1:0-51945 GCF_002999155.1 Dietzia sp. oral taxon 368 | reverse complement strand
CTTGGCGAGGCCCTGGCGGAAGCCTCCCCGGACCTCATGCGCAACCTGCTGCAGACGGTGATCAACGCGCTGCTGTCCGCCGACGCCGACGCGGTGGTCGGTGCCGAGTGGGGCCAACGCAGCCCGGACCGGACCGCGCAGCGCAACGGCTACCGGCACCGCGACCTGGACACCCGGGTCGGCACGATCGACGTCGCGATCCCCAAGCTGCGCACCGGGACGTACTTCCCCGAGTGGCTGCTCGAGCGGCGCAAGCGGGCCGAGTCGGCGCTGATCACGGTGGTGGCGGACTGTTATCTGGCCGGGGTGAGCACCCGCCGGATGGACAAGCTCGTCAAGCAGCTGGGCATCAACAGCCTGTCGAAGTCGCAGGTGTCCCGGATGGCCGCCGACCTCGACGCCCAGGTCGAGGCCTTCCGCCACCGGCCCCTCGACGAGGCCGGACCCTTCACGTTCGTCGCCGCCGACGCCCTGACCATGAAGGTGCGCGAGGGCGGGCGGGTCATCAACGCCGTGGTCCTGATCGCGACCGGTGTCAACGGTGACGGGCACCGCGAGGTCCTGGGCATGCGGGTGGCCACGGCCGAGACCGGGGCGGCGTGGAACGAGTTCTTCGCCGACCTCGTGGCCCGCGGCCTGGCTGGGGTCCGGCTCGTGACCTCAGACGCGCACGCCGGCCTCGTCGAGGCCATCGCGGCCAACCTTCCCGGCGCCACCTGGCAGCGCTGCCGCACCCACTACGCCGCCAACCTCATGAGCGTGACCCCGAAGTCGATGGGGGGTGGTGCACGGTTAGGTGACAGGGTTAGTCACGCGGCCTGAGGGGCCTCATGGTTGATGATGGTCTCGTATTCGATCGGGGTCAATCTGGCCCTTCCGGATCCGGAGTGCATAGCTGGGGTTCGCCGGTGATGCGGTGAGGCACAAGATGTAGGGGTCCTGGGGCGTGTGAAGATGCAAGTTCCTACACCAGCACTTCGCATCCCCAGGACCCGCTTTGAACGCTACCGCCAGCCTGCTCGCCGACACCATCTGCCGCACCGTCGAGCTCGGGGTGACCATCACCGACGCCGCTGTGGCTGACGAGCTCACGCACCTGTTCTGCGCCCCGGTCACACTCGACCCGATCTGCGCCGAGTGCGGGATGGCGGGCCGTTTGCGGGACCACGTCCAGCGGAAGGTCACGGATCTACCGATCGTCGGGCACCCGACCAGACTGCACGTGCGGGTACCGCGCTTCACCTGCGACAACACCGAGTGCGCTACGAGGATCTTCCAGCAGCGGATGCCGGCGTTGGCCGAGCCGCGGGCCAAGACCACCCGCCGCTGCAGCCGCTGGATCCTGCAGCGCTTGGCGATCGACCGCACCAGCGTGTCCGCGGTGGCCAAGGCCCTCGGGCTGGGGTGGGATTTGGTCAATGACCTGGCGGTCTCGGAGGTTCGCGCGATGGTCTACGAGCAGCCCGGACACTTCGATGGCGTCCGCGTTCTCGGTGTCGATGAGCACAAGTGGAAGCACGTGCGCGGCGACGGCAGCAGTGCGTTCGTCACCGTGCTGGTCGACCTCACCCCGGTCGTGGACGGCACTGGCCCGTCTCGTCTGCTGGACATGGTCCCGGGGCGTTCGGCGAAGGTGCTCACCGAGTGGCTGGACGCCCGTGACCAGGTGTTTCGGGATCGAGTCAAGGTTGTCACGATGGACGGGTTCGCCGGCTACCATTCCGCTGCGGCGAAAGCTGTTCCTGCAGCACGGACGGTGATGGACCCGTTCCACGTCGTGCACCTGGCCGCGGACAAGCTCACCGTGTGCCGCCAGCGGATCCAGCAGGCCACCACCGGGCACCGGGGCCGCACCGGCGATCCGCTGTACGGCATCCGTCGCATCCTGCGCACCCGCGCTGAGCTGTTGACCGACAAGCAGAAGGTCCGCCTGTTCAAGGCGTTCACCGCCCATGATGCGCACGCGGCGGTGGAGGTCACCTACGGCGTCTACCAGCGACTCATCGCCGCCTACGAGGCCTCGGGCAAGCGGGAGGGCAAGATCGCGATGTACAAGCTCCTCAAGTCGATCCGGGCCGGTGTGCCAACGGAGTTGCCCGAGCTCGCCCAGCTGGGCCGGTCGCTGTGGAAACGGCATCGCGAGATCCTCGCTTACTTCGACGTGGGTGCCTCCAACGGCCCCGTCGAGGCCATCAACGGCCGCCTCGAGCACCTGCGCGGGATCGCCCTGGGCTTCCGGAACCTCAAGCACTACATCTTGCGGTCACTCATTCACTCCGGCCGGCTTCAGGATCGGATCAATGCACTCTGATTCCGGAAGAGCCGTCAATCTGCCGAGGCGGTCCTGCCGTCTGCGGCGGTGGTAGGTGCGTTCGATCCAGTGCACGATGGCAGCCCGGAGCTCGTCTCTGGTGGCCCAGGATCGGCGGTCAAGGACGTTGTTCTGCAGCAGCGAAAAGAAGCTCTCCATGGCCGCGTTGTCACCGCACGCGCCGACTCTGCCCATCGACCCGAGCATGCCGTGTCGCCGGATGGCCTTCTGCATCTTCTTCGAGCGAAATTGAGATCCTCTATCGCTGTGCAGGATGCAACCGGTCACCTCGCCCCGCCTGGCGACAGCGCTGTTCAGAGCGTTGACCGCCAGGCGGGACTTCATTCGCGCATCGATCGAATACCCGACGATCCGTCCCGAGTAGACGTCCTTGATCGCACACAGGTAGAGCTTGCCCTGGCCGGTGCGGTGCTCGGTGATGTCGGTCAGCCACAGCTCGTTCGGACCGTAGGCGGTGAAGTCCCGCTCGACCAAATCGTCGTGTACGGGCTCGCCGGCCTTGCGGTGCTTGCCGCGGCCCTTTCGGCTGATGGCGCTGGTCCAGCCACCGGACGAGCAGATCCGCCAAGCGGTTCGCCGGCACATCTTCTCGCCCGCGGCCTCGGCCTCGTCGGCCAGGTAGCGGTACCCGAACTCCGGGTCTTCGCGGTGGGCATCGAACAGGGCGTTGGCCCGGTACGCCTCGGCCAGTTCGGCGTCGGTCACGGGCTTTTTGAGCCACCGGTAGTAGGGCTGACGAGCAATTCCGAGTACCCGGCACGTCACCGTGACAGCGATGCCGTCAGCGGCGAGCTCGTTCACGAGCGGGTACCACCTTTTCCCGGCAGATTCGCCTGGGACAGGTAGGCAGCAGCGCGGCGCAGGACCTCGTTCTCCTGCTCCAGCAGACGTACTCGGCGCTTGGCCTCGCGCAGCTCACGCGACTCGGCCGACGTGGTGCCGGGTTTGATCCCGGCCTCCACGTCGGCCTTGCGCATCCACTTCTGCAACGTCACTGGATGGACACCGAAGTCCCGGGCGATCTGGTCCAGGGAGACACCGTCCTCGCGGGACTGAGCCACCCGGACGACGTCGTCGCGGAACTCCTGGGGGTAGGGCTTGGGCACAGCAACATCCTTCCAGGCCCGCCCCGCAGGGCAAGCCAGATCAGATGTCACCTACTCATGCATCAGCCCCATGTGGCCGGCGGTCAAGGCGATGCTGCACTCGGTCTACGACCAGCCCGACGCCGCCGCGGTGCACGCCCAGTTCGACCGGCTGCTGGACTACGTGGCCGCCAAGCTGCCGGCGGTGGCCGAGCACCTCGACGCCGCCCGCGCCGACATCCTGGCCTTCACCGCCTTCCCCAAGGACGTCTGGACCCAGATCTGGTCCAACAACCCCTCCGAGCGGCTGAACAAGGAGATCCGGCGCCGCACCGACGCCGTGGGCATCTTCCCCAACCGGCAGGCCATCGTTCGCCTCGTCGGGGCCGTGCTGGCCGAACAGACCGACGAATGGGCCGAAGGCCGCCGCTACCTCGGCCTCGAAGTCCTCGCCCGCTGCCGACTCGCTCCAGTGACCGACACGACGACGGAGGTGAGCACCGACCCCGTCCTCGAACTCAGCGCCTAACCCCTACGAAGGATCACAGGCGATACACCACTACCTGGGACTTGACCACCAGAGGCGGCGCATGCGCCGCCGAGATGTGCTCGCATCCCAGAAGATAACCCAAGTTCGCGGCCGTACCGAGAAGACAGGACAAGAGTTTCGGTCACGCCAACTGAGGAGCAGCGAGGTCGCCGCTGAACAGGGTGCGCAGGGCGTCCATCGCCTCCGTGCGGGCCTTGTAGTAGACCCAAACGCCGCGCTTGTGGCGGTCGACCAAGCCGGCGTCGTGCATAACTTTCAGGTGGTGGCTGAGGGTCGACTGCGACAGGTCGAAGCCTTCTGTCAGGTCGCACATGGCGCACGCCTGGGCGCCCTCGTGGGACAGGATCATCGACATCAATCGCAGCCGCACCGGATCGGCCAGAGCCTTAAGCATGCGGGAGACACCTTCGGCCTGCGCCGGGGTGATCGGCTCGCGGGCGAGGGGCGTGCAGTATCCCAACGCGGCGTCACGGGCGGACAGACCAGACATCGACATGGGTACATATTGACATGTATCGAACTCTACGGCAAACTCGGGAACGTAGACTTTGACGTCCATCGAAGTCCGATGTTCCACGAGCTAGAAGGAGATCAACCGTGACCACCCCTACCCAGTTCCTCCGCTCCAAGTACCGCGCCATCGAAGGCGGCTGCGTGACCTGCGCGGGTGACCTCGCCGTCGTGGAGTCCCTGCCCGGGGTCAAGGAGGTCGACGCGCTTGCTTCCGGTCTGGTGCTGGTCACTCACGACGGCACCGTGAGCGATGACGCCGTCGTCGCGGCCGCGAAGAAGTCCGGGCTGCCCCTGGTCGCCGCCGGCCCGGCGCGCCCGGTCCGGGCATGAAGTCACCGGTGGAGGAAGGGAAATAGTCGATGAGTGCTAATGCGAGCACGTCACCACACGTCACGTCCGCTGTCGCGGTTCGGCCTCGCGCCCGCCGCTGGTGGCAGAAGCCCGAGATGGTCACGCTGGCCGTCGCCGCGGTGCTGCTGGTGGCCGGGCTGGTGGTGGAGTGGACCATCCACTCCGAGCCGGTGGCCCTGGCCCTATTCTGGGGCGCGATCCTCATCGGCGGCGTCTACCCATTGCGCAGCGCGATCCGGGCGGTGCGCCACAAACGGCTGACCATCACCGTGCTGCTGGTCGTGGCCGCCATCGGAGCCATCGCGCTTGGGGTGATCGAGGAGGCGGCGATGCTCGTCGTCATCTTCAGCCTCGGTGAGGCGATGGAGGCCTACGCCACCGACAAGGCCCGCGGGTCTATTAGCGCCCTGATGGAGCTCGCACCCCCCACCGCCAACCGACTCAACGATGACGGGGCGACCAAGACCGTGGCGGTGGAGGAACTCCACCCCGGTGACGTCGTCCTGGTGCGTCCCGGTGAGCGCCTACCCACCGACGGCGCTGTGATCGATGGCGCCTCGTGGGTGGACGCCAGCCCGGTGACCGGGGAGTCCGTGCCGGTCGAGGCCACCGCGGGCACCGAGGTCTTCGGCGGCAGCCTCAACGGCAATGGCGTGCTGCGGATCGAGGTCACCAAGGAGTACTACGACACGGTCCTGGCCCGCGTGATCGAGCAGGTCGAGGAGGCCCAGGCCAACCGCAGCGGCGCCGAGCGGTTCGCGGACAAGTTCGGTGCTGTCTACACCCCGGCGATGTTCGCCCTGGCCATAGCCGTGGCACTAGTACTGCCGCTGCTCGGCTTCGAGTGGCGCGAGGCGATCTACCGAGCCCTCGTGGTCCTGGTCGTCTCCTGCTCCTGCGCCCTGATCATCTCGGTGCCTGTCAGCGTGGTCACCGCTATCGCCCGGGGCGCCCGCGACGGCATCCTCATCAAGGGCGGCATCTACCTTGAGCGCCTGGCCGACATCAAGGCCGTCGCCTTCGACAAGACCGGCACCCTCACCCGCGGCCGGCCCACTCTCGCTCAAGTGACGCCCCTCGACGGGATCAGCGAGGACGAGGCTCTGACCCTTGCGGCGGCGGTCGAGACCGGTAGCGAGCACCCCATCGCGACCGCGATCGTGGCCGGTGCCCGCGACCGCGGGTTGACCATCCCGGCCGTCCAGGATGCACGCGCCCTGCCAGGAGCCGGCATGGAAGCCACCCTCGACGGTCGCACCCTGCACATCGGCCGGCCCACCGACGAGGACCGGACTGACGGCACCGCAGGCCCGGCGCTGGCGCACGCCGAGGCGGAAGGATGCACGGCCGTGGTTCTTCGCGACGACACCCGACCCTTGGCCGTCGTGGCGGTGGCCGACCAGCTGCGCCCCGACGCCGAAAGCACCCTTACCGAGCTGCGCGACCTCGGAGTCGAGCGGGTCCTGATGCTCACCGGCGACAACGCCACCGTCGCCAGATCCACCGCGCAGGCCCTGGGGCTAGACGACTACCGCGCCGAGTTGCTCCCCGAGGACAAATCCGCCGCAATCCGTGAGCTGCGCGAGAAACACGGCGTGATCGCGATGGTCGGCGACGGCGTCAACGACGCCCCCGCCCTGGCCAACGCCGACCTCGCCATCGCCATGGGTGCCGCCAGCACCGACGTCGCCCTAGAGACCGCCGATGTCGCCCTCATGGCCGACGAGCTCGACCGGCTCCCGGCCGCCATCCGACTATCGCGCCGCGCTCGGAACAACATCAAGATCAACATCGCCCTGAGCCTGACCGTCGTCGCCATCCTGATCGTCGCCGCCCTCGCCGGCTGGATGTCCCTGACCACCGGCCTGCTCCTCAACGAGGGCAGCGCGGCGCTGATCATCCTCAACGGCCTGCGCATGCTCCGCCCGGGCCGTGGCGAAACTAGGCGCGCCCAGGTCGATTTCGGTACCCGCCAAGGTTCTGACCTGAACTCCGGGCGACCGTGCGCTCCGGGCTCGACGACCGATGGACACTCGGTAGCCGCGGGAAGCTCGTACGACCAGCGCGAGCACGGCAGATGACTTTCCGCGCCTGTCGACGTCTGCATGGCGCCGACAGGCGCGTTGGCGACCAAGTCCGCACCGTTCCGCGACGGCGAACTCATGAGGACTGGCGGGTAACGCTAGAGCGATGCCCACTTCCCCGCGAGGGCCACGGTTTCCATAGTGACTGGCCTGACCGATCTCGATGAGTACGGTAAATGAAGGCGCCGGAACCACGCGCCGACTGCATGAGGGCTTCGCCTGGGTTGGCGAGGAACGCAGTAGATCACATCGTCTCCCGCCCACGCAGCGCTCCTTCAGGGCGGAAACGAGTTGAGTCCCCGATGATGGTGTAACGCGGTTGCCGGCCTCGTCGTAGTAGACGTGGAGCGGCCACCGCGTGATCTTCGAGTGAACCCTTCACAGCACTCTCGAACGGAGCATCACGGTGACCGCACCTCACATTGTCGACCCTGCCGGCCTGCTTGGCGAGGCCCTGGCGGAAGCCTCCCCGGACCTCATGCGCAACCTGCTGCAGACGGTGATCAACGCGCTGCTGTCCGCCGACGCCGACGCGGTGGTCGGTGCCGAGTGGGGCCAACGCAGCCCGGACCGGACCGCGCAGCGCAACGGCTACCGGCACCGCGACCTGGACACCCGGGTCGGCACGATCGACGTCGCGATCCCCAAGCTGCGCACCGGGACGTACTTCCCCGAGTGGCTGCTCGAGCGGCGCAAGCGGGCCGAGTCGGCGCTGATCACGGTGGTGGCGGACTGTTATCTGGCCGGGGTGAGCACCCGCCGGATGGACAAGCTCGTCAAGCAGCTGGGCATCAACAGCCTGTCGAAGTCGCAGGTGTCCCGGATGGCCGCCGACCTCGACGCCCAGGTCGAGGCCTTCCGCCACCGGCCCCTCGACGAGGCCGGACCCTTCACGTTCGTCGCCGCCGACGCCCTGACCATGAAGGTGCGCGAGGGCGGGCGGGTCATCAACGCCGTGGTCCTGATCGCGACCGGTGTCAACGGTGACGGGCACCGCGAGGTCCTGGGCATGCGGGTGGCCACGGCCGAGACCGGGGCGGCGTGGAACGAGTTCTTCGCCGACCTCGTGGCCCGCGGCCTGGCTGGGGTCCGGCTCGTGACCTCAGACGCGCACGCCGGCCTCGTCGAGGCCATCGCGGCCAACCTTCCCGGCGCCACCTGGCAGCGCTGCCGCACCCACTACGCCGCCAACCTCATGAGCGTGACCCCGAAGTCGATGTGGCCGGCGGTCAAGGCGATGCTGCACTCGGTCTACGACCAGCCCGACGCCGCCGCGGTGCACGCCCAGTTCGACCGGCTGCTGGACTACGTGGCCGCCAAGCTGCCGGCGGTGGCCGAGCACCTCGACGCCGCCCGCGCCGACATCCTGGCCTTCACCGCCTTCCCCAAGGACGTCTGGACCCAGATCTGGTCCAACAACCCCTCCGAGCGGCTGAACAAGGAGATCCGGCGCCGCACCGACGCCGTGGGCATCTTCCCCAACCGGCAGGCCATCGTTCGCCTCGTCGGGGCCGTGCTGGCCGAACAGACCGACGAATGGGCCGAAGGCCGCCGCTACCTCGGCCTCGAAGTCCTCGCCCGCTGCCGACTCGCTCCAGTGACCGACACGACGACGGAGGTGAGCACCGACCCCGTCCTCGAACTCAGCGCCTAACCCCTACGAAGGATCACAGGCGATACACCACTACCTGGGACTTGACCAAGGAGCGGAGCCCTCTTCCTCGGCTGACCCGATGATCTGCGATACGAGCCCGAGCGGAGAGCCATGCAAGTTCGGCCAGACCGCGATCTACAGCGACAAGGTTCGGTCGGGCGAGGTAGAGCTGGAGATCACCGTGGGCGAACCGGTCGAGTTCACGCTGAGTAACGACGGGATGTGCCGATAATGTCAGATTCTGTCGTCACTGCTGGTCAAAACCAAATGCACCTGTGGTCGCTGTTAGCGTCTCGACAGGTGTGGCCGGTGCTCGCTAGCAGGGCCCGGGGCGGTCCTGGTCGACGCTTTCGGCCGCGATGATGTTGAGCCGGGGTTCGGGCGAGAGCCGAAGGACCCGGGTACCTAACAAACCCGTCGCTTGGCTGACCCCAGTGCGTTCCTTCCCCTGGCCAGGTATTCGTATTACGATTGTGTTCATGGAGCGGAAGATTCAGGGCCACAACGTTTCCGAGGAGCAGATCGCCCAGTGGGTCGATGAAGCCGAAACTGGCTACGACCCCGAGTGGTTGGGCAAGCGCCTTGGCCGCCCGGCGCGAGCCGAACACGCAGCGAAGGTCGTGCCGGTCCGCCTTACTGACGCCGAGCTTGGGGCCGTCATGGCTCGTGCTGAACGCGAGCACCTCAACCGGTCCGAGGCGATCCGTCAGGCGCTGGCCCAGTGGGCCGCCGCCTCGTGATCATCCGGCAATCCGCTCGCAAGCACGGCATCAGCGACAACGACATCCTCGCCGCGCTGGCCACTCCCCTCCTGGCCGGACCACTCGACGACGACCACCCCCAACGGGTCCTCACGCTTGGATTCGACTCCCAGGCCCGAGTGCTGGAATTGGTCGCTCTGCATTACGACGACGGCAGTACCGAAGTCATTCACGCAATGAAGGCGCGCCGCACCTACCTCGACCTACTTGACTGAAGCCGATTGCGACCGCACTCCACTGGGCCTGTTGGCCTTGGCACCGTACGCTAGTTACTTCGTAATAGCTAGCGCCGCAGTCATAGCTTTGCTATCACTGATAGCCTGTAAAGCACAGTTAGTCTTCTTAGCTAGCGTTGTTGCCACAGTCTGTGCTAGACACGCAAGGTAGTCTTACTACTCGAGCTAGGCTCGCTAGAGCTGTCGTCACAGCTAGCTTCGCCCGGCTACCTTCGTGGAGAGGAATGGACATTGACTCGAAAACTGGCTCTCTGCAACCAGAAGGGCGGCGTCGGCAAAACTGCTACAACGCTGGGCTTGGCCAGTGCGCTAAGCCATCAAGGACGCAACGTTCTAGTGGTGGACGTCGATCCTCAGGGCAACTCCACGACGGGCCTCGGTGTCGAATTGACGGAGACCATGATGACGACATTCGACCTCATGAACCGAACGGTCCCGGGGTCGGCAGCCGACGCAGTCATCGCAACTCCATGGGACAAAGTGGATCTCATCCCATCCAACGAAGCGCTGGCGAACATCGAATCTGACGGCGCCAATGACCTCATCTTCCGCCTCGACATCGCATTCGAGGGGCTCGACCTGTCCGCCTACGACGCGGTCCTATTTGACTGCCCACCATCTCTGGGGAAGCTCCTCTTCGCCGTGCTTTGCGCAGCAGACGGAGTCATCGCTGTCACTGAGCCGACCATTGACAGTGTCCGCGGGATTGAAAACCTGCAAGAGACTATCCGTAACGTCCAGAGGCGACCCAACCCGCACCTCGTGCTCGAAAAGCTCGTCCTGAGCCGCAAGAGAACAACCGGCGAACACCAATTCCGCGAGCGTGAACTTCGCGACACGTACGGGGACTTGGTGGCTAAGACCTCAATCCCGGAGCTAACCGCACGCCAGGACGCACATAGCTCGCACACACCGATCCATAGCTTCACCGGCGGAAAGGCCCTAGCCCTCCAGGTCGCGTATACAGATCTGCTAGCAGAGCTAGCGCTTGGCCCCAAAGGAGCTGCAGCATGAGCATCGAACGTGAACCCGCAATCCGTCGAGCTGTGCATCCTGCAGCAGACCTGCCTGAGAGGCCTTCACGAACTAAGCCACCAGCTATTCCCACGCCCCCGGCTTCCGCGCCAGGCGGCTCAGCTGAAGAAGAGCGACTGACAGAGCAGCACAACGTACGGCTTCGCCCGTCCACTAAAGCGCGTCTATTACGTGCAGTAGACAAGCTCCGCTACGAAACTGGCGACCGCACCATCAGCATTGCTTCTATCACCGACAAGGCCATCGTCGAGTACTTGGAGTCAAAGGGGTGTTGAGCCAGCTGATTGGGGAGTGACCCGACCTCCAAGGCGCGTCGGTCCTCGAGGGCGCCGCTCGCGGCATGTTTGACGCCTTGCGCGTGTCGCGCGCATTTTTGACGTCAGGCATGCCATTTTTGACGTCATGGCGACCACACGATCTGGGCCTGGGAGACCAGCGCTAGGGGAGCGGACACGAATGACAGTCCGCGTACCTTCAGATGTCTACGACGCGCTTCGACGTGAAGCGGCAGCCCGTGGCATCTCAATGAACCAGTACGTAGCCGAGGTCGCAGCGGCACACCTCGGCATGTCTGAAGCCGTGTCGAGCTACGACGACCAGGAGGCGATTCCCGCGTGAAGTAGCCAGCTGCCTGACTGAAAACTGAACACTCCATGCAGCACCTGAAATGACTGATACCGGCCCACTGGCGAGTGGGCCGGTATCGAAAGTCAAGAGTCTGAGTTGGCGCTCAAACTCGGTGTTGCTCACCAATTAGGAGAGCTGTGCTTCCAGGCACCTCTCAGAGTAAGTCATACCCATCGGATGGTCCAGTCGATCCGGTCGGCGTGTCTCGCTCTGACCGCGACAACCTCATACCTCTCGATCCCACCTGGTGGTGGGACTCTGTGGTGTGCGCGTGGAGTCCGCGTCCGTATGTGCGTGTCGACTCCCGCAAAGCGCATACCTTCGCCGCCACCAGGCGCCTCACCGACGGCGCGCCGGGGGAGGGGACACCTTTCGCGCTGCACCTAGCCGATGAATCGGGCAAGTTTCGGCTCCTCGCCCTGGATTTTGACGCCCACCGTGCCGGCTCAACCGCGGACAGAGACCTCGCAGCGTGCACGGCTGCCTTGACTGCCGCGGGCATCGAGCATCTGGTGTGCTCGTCAGGACCTGGTGGGGGATACCACGTGTGGATCCGGTTGAGCACCGCCGTCTCCGCGCAGCGCCTGGCACCGATCTTCGACGCTTTCTGCGCCGTGTGGCCCTCGCTGGATCGGGGCCCGCTGGCTAATTCGCGCACGGGTTGTGTCCGCGCCCCGGGCTCGCCCCACCGCGCCGGCGGCACATCGATGCCCCTGACGGATCCTCATATTCGCCCGGTGTCCCTGCGGGCCTTGCGCACCGTACTCACGCACCTGACACAACTCCCTCAAGCCAGCAGCAGAGCCACCGCCGGTGCTGGGATCGCGCCGGTTCCTGTGCACGTTGATGTGCAAGGTCATCCGTGCCTCTCCGGGCCCAAACGCCCCCTGAACCCACAGATTCGTGCCCTTGCCCGCGCCCCGATCACCGACCGCACGGATGCCTCCGCGGTGGGGTGGTCGATCCTGTTGGCCTGCGCCCACGCCCGGATGCAGTACCGCGACGTGCACGAGGCCGCTTTCACCGCCCGTTGGCCCGGGTTGGAGTTTGTCCGCACCCACCGCACCAGTGCGGGGGAGCGCGCACCCCGATTCGACGCGGCAGCTGAGTTGGCCCGCCAGTGGGCCAAAGCCGTCACCGCAGCCAGCTACACCCACCGCAGCACTGCAGGACCCTCACCCGCCCGCCGAACTGCCGAGGCCGCTGTCGCCGACCTGCTCACCCGTATGGACGCTCAGCCCTGCCGGTGGGCCGGCAAGACAGGAGCCCAGGACCGCCTGGTGCTCCTGGCACTGGCAGCACGCACCCTCGCAGCCGCGGCTAGCGAGGTGCACCTGTCCGAGCGCGACTGGGCCCTCGCCGCCGGCCTGACCAGAGACACCGTCGCCGACCGACTCAAAGTCCTGTGCCAGCAGGGGTGGGTCGCCCGCGTGCAGCGAGCAGTCGGCCCGTGGGCGGCAGTGTGGCGGATCGTGAGACCAGGGGGCGGGGAGCAAAGAAGTGGCGCAGTATTTACTCCAGAGATGCAGCGCCAGCTTGACGCTGAGCTCGAATGCGCCCGGGAGGACATTTGGCACGCCCGCACCCTGGGGGTGTTGGGCATGCGCGTGTGGACACACTTGGCCGCTGGTCGCGCATCGGTGCGTGAGCTGGCGACCAGGCTGGGGATCTGTCCGGCGACGGTGCGCAGCAAACTGCGCGCACTGCGCTCGTTCGGGCTGTGCACCGCGGATGGCCGGGTGTACCGGAGTCGTTCCCGGTTAGCGCGAGCCGCTGTTGCTGCTGGTGTCGACGGTGCGCACGCCGACCGGGTGCGCCTGTACCGGCTGCATTCGGCGGTGTTCGTGTGGTGGTTCACCACCCGGCAGCAGCCAGAGCGCTCTGACGCGTTGGCCGAGTGGGGCGAGTTTCCCAATCCTGATGAGGCGGAGCAGATCCACCCGACCGACATCGCCCTGGCCTACGGCGCCGCCGCCACCGGCCCGCCAGTATCAGCCACCACCTGGGGTGCGGCGATGGCTGCCCAAGATTGCCATCGCGAGGCCGATCCCGACAGCTGGTGGGAACTAGTTGCCGCAGCCCGCGCCGCACTGCCCGCCCCCGACATGCTGCTGGCCCCGCACCAATGGGCCCGCACCGCAGCCTGACCACTGGGGCCTGACGAGCAGGGGCGAGTCACCACAGGTCGGGGGAGAAGTCGGGTGATGGCCCCCATGGCGAGCTCGTCGTGGGGTGGGTGTCCGGGCCGGGTTCGTGTTCTGCGGACCGGGATGCGAGGTAGGAGGCGACAAAGTCCTCGGCAGTGAAGGAAGCGGCAGGGGCTATCGCCTGGGCGGCAGGATCGGCGGTGAGTGTGCGATGGGTTTCTGCAAGCCAGGTGGTCAGTTCGGTGTCGCATTCCGGGGCCGCGGGTGGGGGAGTGGGCAGGGTGGTGGTGTCGGTGGTCTCACCGGTCGCGTGACGTATCCGGTGGGCGATGACGGTGCCGGGCTTGTTGGCGGTGTCGAGGGTTTCGGTGGCGTTGTCCCATTCCTCGCGGGGGTCGAGGCCCCTGGTTGCTGCTTCGGTCCACGCGCCTTCCAGGGCCTGGCACTGGTCGGGGTCTGCCTCGAGCTGGTGGGCCAAGGCACGGGGGAGTGCGTCGATGTAGGCAGGGAGGGTGGCGGCGGCAAAATCGCGGGCGGCTAAATCAACGCCGTGGCGGTAGAGCTGCTCCAGTCGTTCGTCGCTGGTGGCGCTGGCGTACTCCTGGCGGAGGGTTTCGGTGGCCGAGGCCTGGTGCGTCTCGCGGGCCAGAACGCCAGTGAGCACCTGCGTGGGTGTTGGGGCTTGGTGGTCGCCGGCGGAGTGCATGTGCGCATCCTCGGCGCCCGTGTCGAGGACGGGTTCACATACGGCGTAGGCGCGGTTTTCTCGTCTGCCGCGGGTCATGGCGACGTACAGGCCGGCACGATCCACGCCAGCGTCGATGACGGCGTGGACGGTATCGACGGTGGCGCCCTGCGCGCGGTGGATGGTGGCCGCGTAACCGAGATGAATGCTCTTGTCGGCGTAGCTGGCGGGGATGAGCATGGCCTGCCCGGTGGAGGAGTCGCGCACCCCAAGTGAGCCGTCGCCTGCGATGCCGGTGACGGTGAACAACTGTCCGTTGATGACCCGACCGAGGTAGGTGCGGTCATCGGAATACAGCGTGGAGTTGGTGCGGGCGATCACGGTGTCGCCGACACCCACGGTGTCCCCGCGAGCGACCCTGGTGGTGTGTGCGTCGTCGACCAGTCCGTGGGCGATGCGGCTCGAGCGGATCACTTCGTTGAGGGTGTCGACGTCGGTGTTGGTGGAGGCGATGATCAGCGACTGTCGGCCCGCGGTGGTGTCGGCCAGGAACGCCTGGGCGGCCTGGGTGAGCATCTGCTCCCGGTGCCCGCCGATGATCCATCCGCGCTCGTTGTAGAGGTCCAGGGCGCCGGGATCGCCTTCGCGGAGAGCGAGGGTCGCGCCGGCTTGGTCGGTGTCTGCGCCCATGCGCATCACCTCCCGCAGCTGAGGCGTCCCTGGGGTGCTGGCCAGGTCGGCGAACAGACCGCCAGTCTCGACAGCAGCGAGCTGCTTGGGGTCGCCGATCAGGCGGAGAATGGCCCCAGATTCGGCGGCGATCTCAGTCAGCGCGGCCAGGTTCTCGGTGCTGGCCATGCCCGCCTCATCGACCAGAAGCATGTCGCCAGGGCGGATCATCACGGGCAACGCGTCGAGAGTCTTTCCGGGCAGGGTGGGGTGCTTGCCCATCCAGGTGAAGGTCAGAGAGTCGATAGTGTGACAGTCGGTGCCGATGTCGCCCGCGAGGACGCTGGCCGCTGCCGCGGAAGGAGCAAGGCCGACAACCGACCGGCCGGTGTGTTGCCAGGTGCGGGCCACGACCTTCATAGATGCGGTCTTGCCGGTCCCGGCCGGACCCACCCCGGCGGCCAGGAGCGTTCCGGCACCAATGAGGTGCTGCGCCAGAGCGGTCTGGCCGGCATTGAGGGACCAACCCTCGGCGTCCTCGTGCGCCTTCAGCGCACGGTCGAGATCGGCGCGGGTAGCGATCACAGCGACCGGGGTTCCAGTCGCCTCCAGGGTGGCGGTCTCGGCGTCCAGCACTGCCTGAGTGGTGTACTTCTCGGCGTTTGCGTGCCGGTCAATGCCGGCACCTTCCGGCCCGGTCAACGCACCCGGCAGGTCCAGAATCTCCGGCGGGGTCAGCTGCACCACGATCTCGTTCATAGCGGTAGCCATGACCTGTTCGTGCGCCCGGTCCAGGGCCTCGGCGCCCTCGAATCGGTAACCCTTGAGCGCGGCCAATACGGCGGTCTCGATGTGGGAACGGCGGAACTGCGCCCGCCGTGCGGTCACCGCCGCCACCGCCCGCTCGGCCACCAGGCGGGCGTGGACCTGGGCGTCGAACAGCTCCCGCGACACCTGGCTCCGACCCTGCCCGGTGACCTCGCCAACCACGCTATCCACCGCGTGCGTGCCCACAGCCTGTTCGGCCATCTCCCGCCAGGTGGCGCGGTGTTCGGCCAGGGATTGGGCGGGCTTCTTGGCGTCACGGGTGTCGAGGATGGCCTTCTGCCACAGGGCGTAGGACGCCCGCTGGGAAGGCTGCCGATTGTTCTTCTCAACGTACTGCGCGACGAGTCGGTCATAGACCGGCCTGGCCAGGGCCCGGCGGGAGGAGAAGGCGTCGATCAGACGGCGGTCGATGCCCTTGACCTCCCAGATGGGCGCCTTGTCCGGGTGCGGGTAGTGGGCCTGGAACTCCACGCCCATACGGCGGGTCAGAAGGTCGTGCAGGGTCGCGTCGTAGCGGGCCGAGATCGCCTGGTGCATCTGATGGATCGCGCGAGAGTCCAGCGACAGCCAGCGCCCGTCAGGGCCTTGGACCTTGTTGGCCAGCAGTACATGGGAATGCAGGTCCGGGTCGCCGCCTCGGGTGTCAAAATGGGTGAACTCAGCCGCGATGATGCCGCCCGTCTTAACCTGCTTGATGCCGCCCGTTCCGACCCTGGTGTAGATCGCGTTGTCCTCGGCCCATGCCAAGGTTTCGGCCACGGCTTCGTGATGCAACGCAGCCACACGAGAGGCAGTCTTCTCATCGGCCAGCGCCCACAAGACGCTGACACTTTTCACCGGGGAGAACGTGAAGTCGAACCCGGCGACCGCTTGCTTGACCTGGTCGCGTTTACGGTTGACCCAGGCGATGACATCCTTGCCAGAGGCGTGTTCGTAACCGAACTTCTCGGTATAGAACGGGCGCGCGACCCCCTCGGCGATCTGTCCTCGTTCGTCGCTGGTGGGGCGCCGGCCCTCGGTGTGAAGGAACGCCTTTTCGGCCGCAGCGATGGCCTCCAGCACGTCGACCCCACCGGTGTAGATGGGGAAGGATCGGCCGAGCTTGCAGGCCGACAGGCTGCGGCCGTCGGCCATCATCTGGTCGGTATCTGGGTGCAGGCCCTCGCCGTACAGAGCCGCCATCTGCGCTTCGGTGACGACCGCCCCCGCGATCGCGTTGTCCGATTCCAATCCGTCGAGCCCGCGCCCGATCCATGCGCCGGGTGGGGTGCCCTTGGCGGCGTAGTAGTCCGACAGGGCCATGCCTTGCGGGTCGGCGTCGTGAGTGGCGACCGAGCGCAGCAGGTACTGGTATCCAGTACCGGCGTGCACCGCTCGAAGGCTCATCACACCCGCCAGCGTATGCGGACAGAATCCGCGCGTCTATGCGTCGCAGCGCCTGGCGATGTGACCAGCGGTTTCCCGTCGTTCACTCGTAGTGCCTACTGTGTGTGGCAGCTTGTGGCGAGCGACAGCGAGGAAGATCTAGCACGGCCAGTGCTAGATGTGGTGCGGCGATCGGGGACCAGGACGGGGAGACGATGACGGCGGCATGGTGGTTGGGGATTGCGGCACGATGGGTGGGGCAATAGGGTCGGGTGTCATGGCGGCTATCAAGACTGATTCACGTTCACAGACCGCACGCGCGAGGGCTCGTCAGGCGATGGCCGACGAGCTGGAGCGGGCTCGCAAGCGTGAGGCCAAGTTGGTCGCGGTGTTCTCGGCGATCGATGCCCGCGATGACGCGCAGATCGCCCTCGGTCAGGCGCTGGTCGAGCTTCGGGACCTGGGCGTGGTGCAGGCCGATCTGGCGGAGATGACCGGCCTGTCCGCCCGCGAGGTCGGGGCGGCGATCCGCGCCGCCAAGGACAACACCACCGACACCGACGACACGGTCAACGATGCCGACAGCGGTGACACGCCAGCGGCGAATCAGACCTCGGCGGACACCAACGGTGACCAGCAGCCCTGAGCCTTCCCCGGGCCGGTGGTTCGAGGACATCCCGCTCCCGGGAATGGACGCCCGTCCCCGGCCACAGCCTGTCCCGACACGGTCCCGGCCCTACGACTCGACGCTGCCTCCGACCGCGGCGGCGATTGCCGCGTTTGAGTCCCGTGTCGTGCGCGCCCCGGGCAATGGATGCCACATCTGGACCGGCGCCATCTCCGACGGATACGGACGGATCACCTGGCGACAAGGCGGCGTCAGCAGAACCGAGTACGCGCACCGCTTCGCCCTCCTGGTCGCCGGCCAACTGACCGCCGAGGCGATCGGTGAGCACCGCTGCAACGAACCCTTGTGCGTGCGCCTAGACCCGGACCATCTCATCGCCTCAACCCAATCGGCGAACCTGCTCTACGCGGTCGCCTGCGGACGCACCGGGATCATCCGCAACGCCACCGAGCGCCACGACCGGCACGCCCGCTCCCTCGCGGTCCGCGACGCGGTCGCCGGCGGCTGGAACCCCAAGGCCTACGCCCAAGCTTGCGGCAACACCGCGCCGCTAGACGAGCCCCCACTGTTCTAGAATCGTCTCCAAACACCTACAGCTATGGCCCCACCAAAGAGGTGGGGCCATAGCTGTATCGGTCGGGGTGGGAAGTGTCAGCGGGCGGCCGCCATGCGTCTCTGGAGGCGCAACTGCCAGTAACGCGGAATCGCCCACCGCAACGGCGTCTTGTCGATCACCACCAGCGCCAGACGCGACCGGTAATGCACATCGTGGCGCACGGCGAACGACCAGTGCCCGACAAACCACGCCACCATCCCCAACGCCATCACCGTCGGCGCCCAGGAGCTCGACTGCACCACCCCACAGAAGCCGATCACGGCGCAGATGCCTCCGATGCCGCGTGCCAGCGGCGGCACCAAAAGCGAGGCCACCGCGACCACCGCCACGGCCTGTACCGCGGTCTGTAGATCCCACATGACACCCCTCCCGTGTTGGCGTTCGTCCCGTTACGGCCCGACCGCACCTGACGGAAGTCCGGGCCGCTTGTTCATTGCCTGTCCTGCTTTGTCAGTGTGCTCGCCCGGTCCGACACGACAAGGCCACCACGGTGCGGATCGCTACTTGTCCTCGTCGGCCTGCCCGGAGGAACGAAACGCGTCCAGGAGTTCACGCAAGGTGTCCGAGGTGGCCTCGGCGCGCACCCGGGCGCGGTCGGCCTCCTCGGCCTGGACGCGCGCCTGCTCCGCCTCACGCTGCATCGTCTCGAGTTGCTGGCGGACCTGGGCCAGCTCGGTGCGCAGCTGCTCGGCGTCCCGGACCGCCTCATCTCGGGCCGCGTCGGCGTCTGCTTGTTGCGCGGTGGCGGTCTCCGCCGCGGCGAGGGCGTCGGCCTCGCCGGCGCGCGCGGCATCGAGCGCCACCGCGGTGGCCTCGTCTGCCTGCTCGGCGGCGCGCTTCCACGCCGCCGCCCACACCGAGGCCACCATCGCCGACATCGGCTCAGACAAGTCCGGGGCCTCGGGAACCTCGCCTGCTGCGCCCGTGGCGTGCTCGCGCATCCACGCCGCTACCTCGCCGATCCGCACCCCCGCCTGTTTCTGCACCGCCCGCACGGTGACCTTGTCCCCCCGCGCGACGAGTACGCCGTAGGCGTGAGCGATCTTCTCCGACGTCGACATGGCAGCCCTTCCAGATTCAGCGTCTGGTAACCGGTAATCGGTAACGTGTTTTGTTTCCTACGTTACCCATTCTAGGTGACGCCCGCGCCCATGTCGAGGATCGAGCGCTGACCGCTGCTAAGGCGCCCGGCGTCCGGCGGCGAGCACACCGGCGGCGACATGAGCCGGGTGGACAATTCCACGTACCAACGACTGAACGGAGAAGATTGTGGATGCAACAATGCTCGCGCTCACTCTGAGCGTGTGCGCGTACTGCGCGATCGCGGTGACCGTGATGGTTGCCGTGCCCGCCGGTCGCGGACATCACATTGGCCGTCCGGGGACGTTCGTCGGCATCGCCTCCGGCGTGACAGGCCTGGGACTGTCCGGAGTCGCCGTCCTGGCGTCGTCGGCGGTCCTGCCCATGGTCGCCGGAGGCGCCATCGGCGCCGGCCTCATCGGAGCTGGCCTCGGCTTGGCCCTGAGTGAGGCGGTGAAGGCTCTTCCCGCCGGCAGGGATTGAACTTTGAGGGCCCGGCCCCGGCGAGTCGCCATTGACGGGCCTGGCACATCTGCAGCCGGTTGCTATCCAGCGTGCCGGGGTAAACCTGTCAGGATGGACGGGTGACCTCCCGGGACCTGGACCTGCCATCCAACTATGGGCGCCTCGTCGAGGATCTCAAGGACAGGGTCCGACGAGCACAGGTCACCGCGCAGCGAAGGGTCAACACCCAGCTGATCGAGCTGTACTGGTCCATCGGACAGGCTGTGCGCGAGGAGAGCGCCCGGCAGGGGTGGGGTAGCGGTGTGATTCGCAGGCTCGCCGAGGATCTTCGGGCCGAGTTTCCCCAAATGAAGGGCTTTTCTGCCCGAAACCTGCAGTACATGGCGACCTTCGCCGGCGCCTGGACTGCCGGGCCAATCGCGCAACAGCCTGTTGCGTACTTGCCCTGGGGGCACGTGACTGTCCTGCTGGACAAGCTCAGCGCTCAGGACGATCGAGACAAGTACGCAGCCGCGGCCGTCGAGCACGGCTGGTCGCGCAACGTGCTGGCCAACATGATCGCCAGCAGCGCCCTCGAACGCCGCGGGGCGGCTCCGTCGAATTTTGCGCAACAGCTTGTTGCGCAAGATTCCGAGCTTGCCCAGCAGATCGCCAAGGACCCGCTGATCCTTGATTTTCTGGACCTGTCCGGCGAGGTCGCCGAGCGTGAGCTCGAGGAGTCCCTGACCGACCGGATCGTCGATACGCTGCGCGAGCTCGGCCCGGGATTCGCTTTCGTGGGAAGACAAGTGCACTTCGACGTCGGGGGCGAGGACTTCTACGCTGACCTACTGTTCTTCCACGTCGAGCAATTGCGGTACGTCGTCATTGAGCTCAAGACCGGCAAGTTCAAGCCAGAACACGCCGGGCAGCTGCAGTTCTACGTCGCCCTGGTCGAGGATCGCCTGCGCCGCGCCTCGCATGCCCCGACTGTCGGGATCCTGGTCTGCGGCAGCCGCAATGATCGTGTCGTCCGCTACGCACTGAACCAAGCCGGCGCACCCCTGGCCGTCTCAACCTTCAGCTATGAGGCCCTACCCGCCGCAGAGCAAGAGGCACTACCCAGCGAAGACGACCTCACCGCAGCCCTGGCCCAAATCACCGAGAACGACCAAGACCACTCGTAAACAACGCTGGAACACACCGTAGCCCCAAAACAGGGCCCGACCAGCCATTACGTTAACGCCGATAACGTAGATTACGTAAAGCTAACGATGCCGAGTTGTAGATTGTGCGAACTCGGCACCTCCCCGGCGACCTCGGCGATCGAGCGGTCACACCCATCCGACAAGAAGAAGCCCCGATTTAGCGAGATCCGCCGGCGCCAGGGCGGTTCAGGTCGTGGATGGACTCGGCCGGGATGGGTTCGCCTCCCTGCTTGCGGGCAGCAAGAAAATCATCAACGAGTTGCACGCATCCGTCGTGGTCGACGGTGCAGAGCCCAGTAAGGCGAGCGAACACGACGGGACCCAGGAGTTGAACGATCGCGAAGGTGGTGTCGACGTTGCCGAGCTGTGCTCGAACGTCAGGATGTGTGAGGATGCGGTCAAAGGGCTGCCGGTATTCCTCGATGACTCGACTACGCAGTGAGGTGATCGCGGCCGAATCGGCAGGATCGCCGCCGACTGATCCGATTGACAGCCAAGCCAGAGTCGTAAGGTTTAGCGGCGCCTGGTCAATCAGGTCGGCTTGGGCCGTGAGAAGCGCGATGAGTTGGTCGCGTACCGACCCACTGGTGGCAGAGACTTCGACGCGAGGCAACAGCCGCTCGAAGGTCGCCGCAAGCAACTGGGCGGTCCCGCCGAAATGCCGATAGAGCGTGGCCCGCGCAACCTTTGACATTCGAGTGACCGCCTCGACGGTAACCGCCTCTACACCGCCAGTGCTCAGGAGATGCGTGGCAGCGTCGAGCAATCGTTTTCGTGAGCGCAGCAGTCGCGGATCGAGCTGATCGTCGTCCGTAGCGGGCCGGTCAGCACTCCAGTCGTTCACGCTCTCCCCCTTCGGCCGACGGTCACTTCTCGTCCAAGCTAACCTGTCCAGCCAGCCGGATACTGTGATACTACTTGTCTCAGACCAAGACCGACCATCTCACAGCAAGGGGCCGGCGATGCACTCACCCCAACAGACCATCACCGAGTCATCCCGGTGGACCCGAGCCGAATGGTGGATGCTCACGGTGTCGTGCCTAGCCGTGGCGTTGGTGGTCGCGGCCATGGCCGCGCTGTATTCGGCATTACCGGAGATTGCGGTAGAGACTGGAGCGACGCAAGCCCAGCTGACCTGGATCGTCGACGGCTACACGCTGGTACTGGCGTGCCTGGTCCTGCCCGCTGGAGCGATCGGTGACCGCTATGGCAGACGCGCAGTTCTCGTAATAGGCCTGGCGATATTCACCATTGCGTCCGCACTTCCCCTGCTGCTGTCTGACCCGGCCTGGTTGATCGCTGCGCGAGCGATTGCCGGGGCGGGCGCTGCACTGGTAATGCCCTCGACGCTATCGATTCTGACTGCTGGTTTCGCCGCCGTTCATCGCGGCCGAGCAGTAGGTGTGTGGGCTGGAGTCGCCGGCTCCGGAGCAGTGTTAGGCATCCTCGGCGCCGGGGTGCTGCTTGAGCGCTGGTCGTGGGTGTCGGTATTTGTCGGACTGACCGCAGCGGGAGCCCTACTGGCCGCGCTGGCATGCACGATCGCTGAGTCCAGCCAGCATGATCACCCTCCCGTGGACTGGGTGGGCGCGGCGGCAGCTGCAGTCGCGGTTGCGGGAATCGTATTCGCCACGATCGAGTTTCCAGCGCGGGGCTGGGCCGACCCGATCGTTCTCGCCAGCGCCGGGGCCGGCATGTTGGCGACAGCCTTTTTTATCCTGATTGAGCTGCGATCCTCGGCCCCCTTGTTGGATGTTCGGTTGTTCGCCAAGCGCGGCTTCAGCGCCGGCTCGTTGTCGGTGGCCATCCAATTCTTGGTCACTTTCGGGGTATTCCTACTCCTGGTGCAGTACCTGCAACTGATCCTGGGATACGGACCGCTGGCCTCGGCGTTGGGATTGGTGCCGATGACGGTCCCCCTGATCGTGATCTCGGTGATCGCCCCCCGACTGTCACAGCGATTTGGACTACGAGTGATGACCGTCGCCGGTCTGGTGACCATCGCAGTTGGCCTGATGCTGGTCAGCCGGATGACCGTCGACGCACGTTACCTCGACCTGCTATGGCCGCTGTTGATCATGAGCGCAGGGCTCGGACTATGCACAGCCCCAGCGACCTACGCGATCATCGCCGAAACTCCGGAGAGCAAACACGGGGTCGCCGCCGCAGTCAACGATGCGGCCCGCGAGATCGGCGCTGCGATGGGGATCGCAGTGGCCGGCAGTGTGCTGGCCGCCGGATACACCCGCCACATCCAACCCGCCCTGCCTCAGTTACCCGAACCTGCCCGCGGTCCGGTCTCCGACTCCCTGGCCGCCGCCCTAGAGATCGCCGCACAAGCCGGACCAATGGCGCAACCATTGGTCGACTACGCCAAAGAGGCATTTGTCAACGGCAGCAGTCAGGCCACACTTACGTTGGCAATCCTCACCGCCGCAGCCGCAGTCTTGCTAGCGATCCTTGCCCCGGGCACTACTCCGCGTGACCACAAGACCACGGCCAGTTCCACAGCACCGGCACACCGGGACAGCGTCGGATAGGTGGCCCGTCCGGCTTCCGGCTGCACTGACTCGTGCCTGGAGAAACTGCGCAAGGTCAGCAAGAACCGCGGTCCCTCCCGAGTGCCGAATCTCGGCGGTCGAGCTGCTGTGGCTAGCGATACCCACCATCTTCAGGGCGGGGGTCAGTGGCTGGTGCGTCCACGCCCGCCCGCTTCAACGCGCTGTAGTGCGCGGTAGAGCGTGGATCGGCCAACTCCGAGATTGCGGGCGATCACTGATGGCCCCTCCCCTGCCTCGATGCGGGCCCGGGCTTTGTCGACCTGCTCGGCGGTCAGGACTCGCTTACGACCCTTGTACTTGCCCTTCGCCTTAGCGATGGCAATGCCCTCGGCCTGACGTTCACGAATGATGGCCCGCTCGAACTCGGCGAACGCCCCGAGCAGCGAAAGCATCAGATCGGCTCGAGGATCTTGGGCGCCGGCGGCGTAGGTAGCCCGTTCATGGACAAACTCCACACTCGCGCCCTTGGCAGTGACCTCACCAACGATCTGCTTGAGATCGACCAGGGAACGAGCGAGTCTGTCCATTGACGCGACCACCAGCTCGTCACCGTCCCGGAGATACCTAATGCACTCTTCGAGCTTCACGCGATCGGCACGCGAGCGAGCGGACTGTTTCTCGACGTAGACCCGGTCGCACTCCCCCACCGCCTCGAGCTGACGCGCCTCGTTCTGATCGGCGGCCGACACCCGCACATACGCCACCCGCTGACCGCGTGGACGCGAGGCTCGGCGAGCCGACGTCGGATCCGGCTTCGGCTTCTCCTCGACGATGTTCTCCGAGTCCGTTGACTCCACCCGAAGGCTCCAGTCCAACTCGTCTCGGCGACGGAACCGAGTCCGCATCTTCCCGCGGCTGACGATGAGCACCTCCTCGCCACCGTCACCCGAACGGTCAAGCAATGTCCCGATCCGATCAGCCACCAGAAGACCCTTTCGCCGAGCAGATGTATCAATACACCCTAGACCCAACGGGACGGCGTTTCATAAATAGCAAAACACTGTGGCTTTCGCCGTTATATGGCGGGGTTCTATCGACGCTCTGTGGCGGCATCTGCTCATGGCGATACACGCGAGCACCGGTCTGGTCACAGATAGCGGCAGACGGTCGTGGTGTCGCATTTGGTGGGGTCGCTGGTGGTGGCACTGTGGTGAAGGTGCGCGACGGTGTGTCGCAGTGCTTGCAGGTCGGCGATTTGGCGGTCCAGGTCGCCCAGGTGGGCTTCGAGCAGGGCGTGCACGTGCTGGCAGGGTGCGACTCCGGCGTCGCGGATGTCGAGGATCTCGCGAATCTGGGCCAGGGTGAGCCCAGCGGTGCGGCCGCGGCGAACGAAGTCCAGGCGCGCCAGGGCCGCAGGGGTGTAGTCGCGGTATCCGTTGGCGGTGCGCTCAGGCGCAGGTAGTAGGCCGGCTTCTTCGTAGAAGCGCAGCGTCTTGGTTGTGGTGCCGCTGGCCACGGCCAACTCACCGATGCGCACAGTGGCCCCTTTCTCGGCTCTCGTCCATGTTCGCCTTGACCTTCCCCTGCGCTGGAACGTCCACTATGGACGCTGAAGAGGGGTCACGCGAAGGAAGGTGGGCAAATGGGTGTGGACTACGACGTCGATCTGGCCGTGATCGGCTCAGGAGGCGCGGCGATGTCCGCCGCCATCGCGGCCAGCCAGGCCGGTAAGAGCGTCGTGCTGGTTGAGCGCGGTGTTCTGGGCGGGACGTGCGTGAACATCGGCTGCGTGCCGTCCAAGACGCTCCTGGCGGCCGCCGGGGCCCGGCACGCCGCGCTCACCAATCCCTTCAAAGGTGCCCCAACGTCAGCCGCACCGGTGAACCTCGGCGATCTGGTGGCCCAGAAGGACGCACTCATCGAGCGCCTGCGTGATGCGAAGTACGCCGATGTGGCCGCTGCCTACGGCTTCCAGGTCCGCCCAGGCCAGGCCAGCTTCCTGGACGGGGACACCCTGGCCGTCGACGGCCAGGCGCTGCGGGCCCGGGCCTATCTGGTCGCCACCGGTGCCACCCCCGCCATCCCGGAGGTGGTCGGTCTCGACTCTGTGGACCGGCTGACGTCCACCACCGCGATGCAGCTGACCGAGCTGCCTGAGTCCCTGGTCGTTATCGGTGGCGGGTACGTCGGGATGGAGCAGGCCCAGCTGTTCGCTCACCTCGGCACCCGGGTCTCTGTGGTCGGGCGTCTGGCGCCGCACGCCGAGCCGGAGCTGGCCCAGAGACTTCGGGAAGTCTTCACCGACGACGGCATCACCGTGGTCGAAGAGCGCGCGACCACTGTGGCCCGCGAACCAGGCCCCGCAGGAGAGGTGGTGGTGACCACGGACTCGGGCGAACAGGTGCGCGGCGCGCAGGTCCTGGTGGCCACCGGACGCCTGCCCCGCACCGACGGCCTGAACCTGGCCGCTGCCGGTGTGGACGTGGACGAGCGCGGCTTCGTCGTGGTCGACCAGACCCAGCGCACCTCCAACCCGCGCGTCTGGGCCGCCGGTGACGTCTCGGGGGCTCCCCAGTACGTCTACGCCGCCGCCGCCGGCGGTCGGGCCGCCGCGCTCAACGCCCTGACCGAGGACAGGTACCCGCCGGCAGCTCGGGTCGACTACGCCGGCTTTCCTGCGGTCGTGTTCACCCGGCCCCAGCTGGCCTCGGCGGGGTTGACCGAGGACGAGGCCCTCACCCGAGGGCACGCGTGCGACTGCCGCGTCCTGGACCTGTCCGATGTCCCCCGGGCGCTCGTCCAGCACGACACCCGCGGGGCGGTGAAGCTCGTCGCCGACGCCGTGAGCGGCAAGGTTCTGGGCGTGCACGCTCTGGCGGACGGGGCCGGGGAGATCATGCTGGCGGCCACCTACGCCATCAAAAGCGGCATGACCGTCGACGATCTGGCCGACACCTGGGCGCCGTACCTGACCATGAGCGAAAGCCTGCGCATCGTGGCCGGCCTCTTCCGAAACCAGATGCCGACGTCATGCTGCGCCTGAAACCCGCGGCCCCAGCGGGGTGGACGAGGGCTCCCGCGGCGGCCCGCCTGGCGCCGTGAATGTGCCTTAAAAACCTACAGTTTTACGAGACTCCAGTTGGAGGCCCGGGCGCACGTTCGCTTCATGGGCCGACAGCGACCTCCGGCGTCTCATATGACGTCTCGCACCTAGTTGTCGCGGAACGACTGCTGATCGGGGTTCGTGAGACACAATCAAGTCATGAGGCTGTTGGCGTGCACCCGCGTCGGCACAGCGGGTCGACCGCCCCTCGGCGGTCTGACGCTGGTGTATGAGGATCTGGCGCGGGCATGACAGGCGAACGGGAGCACATCGCACGAGCGCTTCTAACGGAGTTCAGGGACTCAGGGGACTGGGTCACTCTGGCCGCCGCCGTCGAACTCTTCGGCACCTCATCGTTCATCGCCCGAAAAGCCGACCTGAGACCCATCCTCGAATGCGTCAACGACGAGCAGAAGATGTACTTGATCAGCGCTCACCTCAGATATCGAAGAGCGCCGAAACCCATTCCTGTCGAGGCGCTGCTCAATGAAATATTCGCCAAGTCAGAGGACTCCGACCGTGCTGCGGCCATGATGGAGTATCTCGTCGACATCGATGATGAGCTCAACCCTGAGCCGCATAGCTAGATCTCCCTCTCTGGCGGGGCTGAAAACCCAAAGCCCCTATCGAAGACGGCGCCCAGCGCGCTGTCAGGCCGACCTAGGCTGGCGCCATGACACCGACTTGGTCTGATATCGGCGAGTTGCTCGCCCGTGGTGCCGCTGCCGAGTTCGAAGCCGATCTCGTGGTGCAGCCGCAGACCACCCCGGCGCCTGCGGTCCTGTCCTGGGTGATGGACGATCCGCGAGCGAATCTGCACGCCGGCCCGGGTCGCAGCCGGATCACCCGTGTCGGAGGCTCTCGAGTCCGCCTCGATCACCCAGACGGAAGACGGACGCTCTTTCACGATGGGACGGTGTGGCAGATCGCCCCCGATGAGACCGCCACGATGTTCCGCGTGAGGTCCGCGAACGCCTCCGGGTTCGCCGCTTTGCTCGTGGATCAGCCGAGCGATGCCGAGGAGGGGCTGGGGTACGGGTTTCCCTCCGGTCCCATCCGCCAATCCACTCACCAAGGTCGGCCCGTCGCGGTGATGGCAGGAGATCCAGGAGACGGATTCGGAGCCGTCGAGCTCTCGGTGGACATGCGCACCGGCGTACTCGTCCGGGTAGCCGCCGTCGATTGCTCCTGGGAAGCCTGGCTCGAGAACCTCGAACTCAGACAGGCTGATGAGTCGGTCTTCCGCTGGGCGGGCCGGGCTGATCCGCCTGAGCAGATCCAGCCCAGCGGCGACTGGAAACCCCTGCAAATCACCGACCCGATCACCCCGGCACCGGACCCCGCCCCTGCGCCCGCCGACCCACGCGGACGCCTCTTGCGTGTCACGCTCGACGAGCTCGTGATCGCCGACGGTCAGCTGTCACCGCCGGGAGTGGGTGAGACCATCGAGGTATATCTGACGTTCTTCGAGGCCCCTTCTCCGCGGGGCGTCGAGTCCACCGAGTTTCACGCCCGAGCCGAACCGGTCGGTACCGGCGCCCCGTATGAGGACTACTTCGGCGTTCTGCGGTGGCCCACCATCCTCCGCGGGGACGGTTGGGCCGCCACCTGGTCTGCGCCCCGGCCGATGGTGGGCCATGTTGTGGTCACCGGATGCCTCGCGATCATCCATGATGCCGCGGCCGCCCACTGGTTCACGCCCACCCGCGCCGCCGTCGCCAGAATCCGGGTCAACCGCCTCACCGGCCCGGTGGCAGCAGATCCCGAGTCCGGTTCGATACCGGGCAACGGCTGGTCAGACGAGCCAGTGTGCCCGCCCAACTTCGATTCGCAGATGGCCCACTACGAAGCCGAGGGGAGCGCACCGGCCATCGCCGTGGCCTTGGATCTAGATCTGGACGCCGCACAGCCGCCCCGGGCCAGGAACGACTTCGAGCCAGGCGGGTTGTCGGCTCTCGGCGACGAGCTCTGGTCCGGCGACCGTCACCGCCCGATTCTGCAACGACGCCATTGCGCACTCCCAACCCAGACCGAGGAACACCTGCTTCCCCTGCCCGTGAGTGTCTATTCGAGCGCGATCACGCCGCACGCCGGCAGCGACGGCCTCTGGATCGAGCGCGCCCAGACGCTCTGGTCAGTCGATACCGCCCCTGGTGGGCCGGCGCAGTTGCACGACCTGAGCGCCGTGGGCTGGGGCTCCGCCGTGACGGTTGGCCCCCACCTCGTGACGTCCGGTAGGCCCCTCCGACGCTTCGATACTCAGGGCGAGATCGACCCGATCACGCTCCCCCCGGAAATCTCCACCGTATGCACGCTGGACCGGGTAGTCGAAGGGCTCCTCGCCATCGGACGAGAACCCAGCGAGGACACTGACGACAACGACGATCTGGGCCACCGATTCGGTCCTGTTCCCGCGCCACAACGCTTCCGGCTCGCTGTGTACGACCACTCGGGACAGTGGACTGTCGGGACGTCCTTCGGCCTGCCCGTTCCTCCGACTGCCGTCGGACGCAGCGCCGAGGGACCATGGGTGCTGTGTGCTGATCTGCTCCTGCGGTTCGACGACTCCCTCAGAAAAACCACTGTCCACCGGCTCCCCTATCGGGCGCACTCTGCCGGGTCGACCAATACCGGGCCCTGGCTCACCCTTGACGGCGAGCGGATCGCCTTGCACCTGCGAAACGCAGAGGCTCCGGACCCGTGGCGTCTGCGGGAAATCGTCAGCAACATCGGACCGCGGGGCGAATTCCCGCGGGACCTCGTAGTGCGACTGGACAACGACCTCATGCCGGCGGCCACCGTCCTTACCGACAGCCCCCGCCCGTCAATCGCAGTCACCGCAGATGGAACCGTCTGGTTCTCGGGGAACGTCCTACGCGGAATCACCGCCGACGGCCGACTCATCGACACCCAGAGTTAGCCTCCAAAGTAAAGAACTCGCCGCCGACAGAAGCCGACGTCCCAGTTCCTTGGAAGTGGGACGCTCATCCCCTCTATTGCTACCTGGCCAGTGGAGGATTCTTAGTGCCCGGAGGGCTAGGAGGAACCCCTGTGTTCGCGTACCGGGTATCACCGTCGAAGGGGCCAGTGCCCTTAGTCATTGACTGTGTCTTCTTACGCGGATGTCCGACATGGTAATGAGGCTGATCACTGTGGTGGGGGTAGGCATACCCGCACTCATGAACTGGCGTACGATCTCCTTTAGGGGGTCTTCCAAACAATCCAAACATGACGGGTCTCCTCGCGGTTATGCGAGCCTAATCGTAGAGAAGGCTTCCTCATGACATCTTTCCAGAACCAGTCACTTGGCGCACTGCGCCAAGGAGACGTTTGCCGCCACACCTCATTCTTGGGGCCTTTCTGCGACTCCGCTAACCAGACCTTATGACAAGCTAATGGTGTCGAGTTTCCGATCGCGCGAACTCTGTACCCCACCGAACCGTTCCCCACATTCGTATCGGTCAACCCCAGCGCGACCTGCGCGTGGGTGGATCTCGGGCCTGCGCTTCGTTGCTTGCGCCACCTTGACCGCAGGGAAATGACGGAATGGTGGAGCAGGTCGCCACCTGCGGACCGTTGTCGAGACTCGTGTTTCATACCACGCGTTCGCACCACGCGGAGCCCCTCCGGACGGTGCAACATGCCGCAGCAACAATGGTGCACCATAGGGTGGTGTAACTCAGGCAATTCCCGTCTCGAGAGCCACCAGCGCGACATTCAAAGCAATGATTACAGCAGCGATCGCCCAGCCCAGGAATGTTGTTTCGCGCGCATTGACCGAGGCGCCCATGAGGGATTTTCGGGAAGTGAGCCACACCAATGGCACCAGCGCAAACGGGATGCCAAACGACAGAATTACCTGGCTCAGAATCAGCGCGTACGTGGGATCAACCCCGGCTGCTAGCACAATAATGGATGGGATAATGGTGATGAGCCTGCGGGTGAGGAGTTTCATCCGGGTACGAAACAGGCCCCCCATGATGTCGCTGCCCGCGTAGGCGCCAACGGCAGTTGATGCGAGCCCTGAAGCCAATAGCGCGATTGCGAACATAAGACTGGCTGTCGTGCCGAGGGTGTTCTCGATCGCAGCGTGAGCCCCTTCAATAGTCTCAGTGCCCGCCACTCCGGGGAGCACTGATGCCGCCACAAGCAGCATCACTAGGTTCACTGACCCGGCGATCGTCAACGCGATAGTCACATCTACCCGAGTTGCCCTGATTAACCGGGAAAGCGGGTAGGTCCTCTCTGTACCGAACCTGTCACGGGCGAGTGAGGAGTGCGCGTAGATTGCGTGCGGCATGACCGTTGCCCCGAGAATACTTGCTGCCAGCAACACCGATTGGGCGCCGTCGAAGCGGGGGATCATGCCACCTAGTACTGCACCAGGCTCGGGCGGAGCAATGAACAGGCCGTAACAGAACCCGATGACGATCACGAGCATGAGGCCGATGATCGCGAACTCAAACGTTCTCGCTCCACGTTGAGCTTGCAGCAAGAGAAGCCCTGTGGAGATGACTCCCGTGATAACAGCACCGGCGACAAGGGGGACATCGAACAAGATCCACAGCGCGACGGCGCCCCCGATGACTTCAGCGACATCGGTAGCGATCGCGACGCATTGGGCCTGCAACCCATACAGGACACGCCATGCCCGGTTGGCGATGCGCTGACCGAGAAGCTCAGCCATGCTCGACCCAGTAACCAACCCGAGCTTGGCCGAAAGGTACTGGACCAGCCACGCCGCTGCGTTCGCCGCAACAAGCACCCATACCAACAAGTACCCGAACTGAGCCCCGGCAGACATGTTGACGGCAACATTTCCAGGGTCAAGGTAGGCCACACCCGCGACTAGGGCCGGGCCCAACAGCCATGCTCGGCCCGATCCCCGAGCTCTCAGCTGCAGTTTTGTCTGTGCCCCCACTGTACGAGCCCCCTTATTCCACTCCCTCATACATTCTTCGGACGGACGTCTACCCGAGCCCGTTGTCGCCTGGCCACCAAGACGTATGGCCAGATCGACCGTAGCGCACGGACCAGCAACGGTTTGACCTGCGATGTTTCAAGTCTCCGGAGATCGCGCAAGACAAGACGATATGAAACTGTTACCGTTTCGAGAGTAATCGGAGACCGCCCGCGGCCAGCCGGAAGCATCACCACGTCAAAGGAATCAGCATGTCGAACTCTTCGCGGGCTGTACCGTTCGCCGATCTCATGGTCTCGCTCGGTGTCGAGACCACTGCGTCCCCTGCCGGCCGGCATCGGGCCCGCCACTCTGCGGGAATCGGCCGCATGGCTGCCACCACCCTGGCCGGCGCGGCGATTGCTAGCGGTGCAGCACTGAGCGCCACGCCTACCGCCTCCGCCCAATCGTCTGATCTCGACCAGGTCGGACAGATGGTCCAGGAGGTCGGCGCTCAGCACGGCATCGGGGCCGAGCAGGTCCGCGCGTACGCCAGCCAGATTCCCGGGCTAGATCAGCTCGGGCTCGGTTCTTTGCAGCTGCCTGGCAGCGTCGACGCACACAAGCCGACCGACGGTGTTGTCACTTCGAGCTTTGGCCCCCGGTGGGGCTCCAACCACAGTGGCACCGACTTCGGCGCTCCAATCGGTACTCCCTTGTACGCGGCCAAGTCTGGCACTGTCGTGGCTTCCGGGCCCGCCGCCGGCTATGGGCTGTGGATCCGCATCCAGACTGACGACGGCTACCTCCTGGAGTACGGCCACAACAACGCCAACTACGTGTCCGTGGGCGAGCGGGTCACTGCCGGCCAGGTGATCGGCGAAGTCGGCAACCGGGGTGACTCGACCGGCCCGCATCTGCACCTGGGCGTGCAGAACCCCGCCGGCCAGTGGATCGACTCGGTGTCGTGGCTTGCGACGAACGGTGTCATCATCTGACGGATGCGCCCACCGCGGCGGTCTCGGCGAACCGGAGGTCCCAGATATTGACCGCTTTGGTCCCGGGTCTACCGTGAACGGCGTGCAGAGGTTCTTTCGTGCGATCACGTCGGGATGGCTGATCGCCGTTATCGCCGTCGCGCTTTTTGTGTACGCGTGTTTCACGCTGCTTGCACCGTGGCAGTTGGGCAAGAATGAGGATCTACAGGCACGCAACTCACAACTCCGTGAGAGCATCGAGGCCGATCCGGTGCCGCTGGCGGAGCTGACGACTGGCAACACTCCGCTGGAGCAGTCCGAGTGGCACCTCGTGACGACGACTGGCCGCTACCTTCCGGAGGCAGAAGTTCTACTACGCCAACGAGCGGTCGACGGTAAAGCCGTGTACCAGGTCTTCGCCGCCTTTCGAACCGAGAAGGGCACTGACCTTCTCATCAATCGCGGGTGGGTTCCAGTCGGCGAGAACAATTCGGTGCCGGACTACCCTGCGGTACCGGCTGATCCCGTGACCATCACCGCCAGGCTCCGAATGGCTACCGATGCGCCAGCAGAGCCCATCGTTTTGCATGGTCGACACATGGTGCGCAATGTCGAAACCTCCGCAATAGGTCCGCTTGTGGGCCTCGACCTCGTGCCGCATCACCTCCAACTCCCCGGAAACCAACCCGGGTCGCTCGAGCCGGTGCCGACGCCGTCCATCGAGGCGGGCAGCTACCTGTCCTATGGGTTGCAGTGGCTCGCGTTCGGGGTCCTAGCACCAGTTGGCTTCGGGTACTTCCTGTGGAGCGACATCCGAGAGCGCCGCCGCAACCGTGCCGATGGCATCGACCTCGAAAACGACGCCGGCGAGGGCCCCCAGGGGCGGACCGACGACGGTGACAATACTGCTACCGACGCATCAGGCCGTCCCGTTGCTACTACCGCCAGCGGACCCATCTCGCATGAGCGCCTCATCGAGAAGACTGTTCGCGATCGCTACGGCACCAGGTTCGACGCGGAACGACGGCGCCATCTGCGACAAGGTAACCGTCTCGATTATTGAGTGCTGCTGCCTCAATGTGCTGACCGAACCTTTCCTTTCCGTCGCCGTGTCCCGCCAGGCGGCTACCCATCGACCTCTCGATTGACCTCGAACGACTCCGGGGCCTTCGAGGTGCAACCCGAAGCCTGGTTGGCGACGGCCTCGGCGGGCCCCGCTAATTTCCCTGGCTCCGCCGACAGCAGGACCCCCTTGGTCGCGATCCCCCTTCGTCCATTCCGGTTCTCGGGGTTGAGCTTTCTATGATGAGCCCATGAGTTCTCCTCTGGCGAGCGTGCGCCGACCTGTCTGGCCGGTCATTCTGGTCCTGCTCGTCATCGGTGCCGCTCTAGCGGTCATGCTGTCCGGATTATCAACAGCCCAGGCCCTGGTCCTTTTGGGTATTCCCGACCCTGGGATCCTCACCACTGCCGGGCTACCTGCCACACGGGTAGTCGCCGAATTGCTCTGCGCAGTCGCGGTGGGCACCGCGATGTTCGCGGTGTTCTTCACACCTGCGGCACCCGATGGGACCCTCGACGTGGCCGGGTATCGCGCACAGCGACTCTCATCGTGGGCGAATCTGGCATGGGCGGCCTCGGCCGCGCTGCTCATCTTGCTCACCCTCTCGGACACTTCGGGCAAACCATTATCCGCCTCGCTTCCGCCCGAGCAGTGGATTCTCGCCGTCGAACAGATCGAGGTCGCCTCATCGTGGCGGTGGGCTGCGTTGCTGGCTTTGATTGCAGGCATCGGCCAGCGCTTCAGCCTCTCGTGGCGTTGGTCGGCGGTGTGGCTCGCCGTCACCGTATTGTCACTGCTGCCGGTCGCGGCGACGGGACATGCGGCAGGCGCGGTGGCGCACGACATCGCCACCAATTCGCTGATCCTTCACCTCTTTGCCGCCGCGGCATGGGTCGGCGGCCTCATCGCCGTGCTTGTGCACGCCTGGCGGGGAGGCAAGAAGGTCGCGCTCGCACTGCGTCGATTCTCTGCGGTCGCGACCGTGGCGATCGTGGTGATGGCACTCAGCGGCGTCATCAATCTCTTCACCCGTTTGCGCCTGTCCGACCTGCTCACCTCCACATACGGATTGCTTGTCGTAGCTAAACTGTTCGCCCTGGCCCTACTGGGCTTGTGTGGTTTGCTGGTACGCGCCCGCATCCTCGCCGATCTGGACAGTCGGGACCCCGACGCACCGCTTCGCCGGCGCATCCTCATTCGTATCACCGGCATTGAGGCTGGATTGATGGCCGCGACTATGGCCATCGCTGTATCTCTGGGCCGCACCCCGCCGCCGGCACCTCGCTACCTCCCGAGCGTTCACGAATCGCTGATCGGCTTCCAACTCTCCGGGCCGATCACCATGGCCACGATCGTCGGGCAATGGCGGTTCGATCTACTCTCGGGAACACTGGCGGTCGTCGCGCTCGGTCTTTACCTCTGGGGCTTACGAACGCTGCGAAGGCGAGGAATCGGATGGCCGACCGGTCGCACCATCTCGTGGGTGGCCGGCTGTGTGTTCCTCTTTCTGACCACCAGCTCGGGCTTCGGCATGTATGCGAGAGCCGAGTTCTCCGCCCACATGACCGCACATATTCTGCTGTCCATCGTCGTGCCGATATTCCTCGCAATGGGGGGGCCGATGACCCTCGCCCTCCGTGCTCTACCTGCCGCTGCACCCGCAGATCCGCCCGGTCCGCGCGAATGGTTGCTCGAATTCATCAACAACCCGATCTCCCGGCTTCTCACCCACCCGGCCGTCGTCGGGGCGCAGTTCGTAGCTGGTTTCTACCTCTTCTACCTCGGAGGCATGTACGAGGAGCTAATCTCCGAGCACCTGGGCCATATGTTCATGAACGGATTCTTCCTGGTCAGCGGTTACCTGTTCTTCTGGGTGATCATCGGCGTGGATGAAACACCCACACCTGTGAGCCCTCGCACCAGATTCCTGATACTCCTGAGTTCGATGTCGTTTCATATCCTTTTCGGGCTTATGCTGATCAACTCGCAAACGATCCTCGCCGAGGCTTGGTACAGCGATCTCAACCTGCCGTGGATCCCTGATCTTCTTCGCGATCAGCAAGTCGGAGGTGGCATCTCCGTGGCCGCGGGCGAGGCGATGCTGTTGGTTGTCCTCCTCGCCCTCGGGCGCAGATGGCATTCCAGTAGAGGACAGACGCGGGAACGTGCCCACCGCGCCACGGCGGACGAGCGTGCCGAACCGCGCTCCGAGAAGGTGCTACAGCAGGGCCCGAGCTCGAACTGAAGCCGAGCTCCTTGAGGCTGCCCCGCATGCCCGCGGGCAGCAGCCAAACGACCCTCGCACGGGGGAGCCATCTTGCCCCGAGGTTTGCAGTGGCCGAATCGACTCGACTACCTTCGCACGGGTAAGATCACGAAAGCATCACGGCGCAGCGACAGAGGGGACACGGCGGCAGTGAAGAGAAGGCGCGCTCGCCGCAACGGAGACTCGCTCACAGTCGACCATTGGGGGCTCGACGGTACGGTTCGGCATCGCGGGGAACATCGCCGCCCCTCCCAGGCAACCGCCGTCCGCGATCGGGTCATCGTGGTCGCGGTTGCTGCAGGGGCGGTCACCTCGTCGGGCAGCGCTCTGGCCACCCCGCATGAAGACGCCTCCGGTGAACACATCGACCTGATCGCTCACCAATCGACGATCAGTCCGAGCGCGCCCGAGGTGCCTCCCACTGCGTCTGACCAGGCAGAGGCGCCCGTGCCACTTCCTGGCAGTCCTGAGCCCATCACCCCACGGGAGGACGCCGCGGACGAAGGTGCCGCCTCCATGGTCACTTCGCTGATGACCGGCACGGCCATCGATACGTACCGACAGGTCACTGAGGAGACCGCGCGTCGTCCGAAGGCAGCGATGCCGACGAGCGGTTCGCTGACCTCCGGATTCGGCCAGCGCTGGGGGGCACTCCACGGCGGTGCCGATATCGCCAACGCCATCGGCACTCCCATCTTGGCGGCCAGCGAGGGCATGGTCATCGATGCCGGGCCAGCGCAAGGATTCGGCAACTGGGTGCGCATCATGTCGGATGAGGGCACGATGACCGTTTATGGACACATGGAGGAAGTCCTAGTGTCCACGGGCCAGCGCGTACAAGCAGGGCAAACAATCGCCCTAATGGGAAATCGCGGTTTTTCCACCGGGCCTCACCTGCACTTCGAGGTCTGGACAAATGAGGGACGAGATCGAGCGGATCCCCTGGAGTGGCTCCGACAGAAGGGCGTCGACCCGTACTCCAACAATTCGCTTGCCGTTCAGAGCTAGCTCTGAACTGTTCTGAGGAGCTGGCGCCCTCGTGTGCGGTGCGCCGCCTCGGGCTGTCAACCGACTGTCGATGCCATTGGCCAGTACCTCGGACGGTTATCCCTCCATCACTCCTTGGCCGATATAGCCACCCTCCTGGCATCCGGGCGGAATGGCGAAGACAGCTGATCCGATCGGCACAGTCCAGGTGTTAAGCATGTCCTGCTCGGCGAGTCGTTGCTGGATCGGGAGATACTGCCGTACCGGATCGGCTTGGTAGGCGGCGAACAGCAGTCCGGAGTTGCTGATCTCACCTGGCTGCGGGGTGTCGTCGTAGTTGTACGGTCGACGTAGGATTGTCTCGCTTCGGTTGCGCGAATGCGCACGGGCGATATGCGATTCGGCGGGAATGACGGGCAAACCGACCTCGTTCATCGCCGTGAAGTCTGCGGGGTCGTGCTCGTCTGTGCCAGTGAGCGGAGCACCCGTGTCCAGTTTTCGTCCCACCGAAAGCTCGCGGCTGTTTCGGTCGATCTCCTCCCACGAGTTCATCGTCATCCGGATGCGGCGCAGCACCAGCGACGTCCCCCCACGCATCCATTGCTGTTCCGCGCCGTCTGAAAACAGCAGCGCCTCGAAGTCGGATTCGGCGGGGGCGGGGTTGACGGTGCCGTCAAGCTGGCCAAACAGATTCCGCTGCGTCCGGCTGACGACGGACACGAGAGACTGCCCGTAGGCGGTCACGAAGGTGCCCGCTGGCGGACGTGAGAGTTGCCCGCTGGCGGTCATGGGATCTGCCCGACACGACATTGTTTCCCGGCCCGCTTGGGCGGTTCGGGGCCCCTCCTCGGGTGCGATAGCGGTGCTGAAGCGCCCATCGCCCCGAGGAGGGACAACATGAAGTCTGCCGAGGAGATCATGGAAATTCTCGAAGCGTTTGATCTGACAGGGTCGTATCGGGATGCCGGCGAGCTCGCCGGGGTCTCGCACCACACCGTTGCCCGCTATGTGACTGCTCGTGATGCGGGCCGGTTGACCGACAAGCCGGCGGCCCGTCCGCAGTTGATGGACGAGTTCATGCCGAAGGTCGAGGAATGGGTGGAGCGCTCCGGCGGCAAGATCCGCGCGGACGTGGTCCACGACAAGCTGCTCGCGGTGGGGTTCACCGGCTCGGAGCGCACCACGCGTCGGGCGGTGGCGGCGGTGAAGAAGTCCTACCGCGTGGGCCATGCGCGGGTGCACCGGCCCTGGGTGACCGAGCCGGGCCTGTGGTTGCAGTACGACTTCGGTGACGGTCCGGTGATCGACGGGGTCAAGACCGTGCTGTTTTGCGCGTGGCTGGCGTGGTCACGGTTCCGGGTGGTCCTGCCGATCCGCGACAAGACGGCCCCGAGTGTGTTCGCTGCCCTGGATGTGACGTTGCGCCGCCTGGGCGGGGCGCCGACGTATGTGCTGACCGACAACGAGAAGACCGTCACCGTTGAGCACGTGGCCGGGATGGCGGTGCGCAACCCGCAGGTGGTGGCGTTCGCCCGCCACTATGGGGTCACGGTGCTCACGTGCGAGCCCGCGGATCCGGCTTCCAAGGGTGGTAGCGAGTCCACGGTCAAGGTCGCCAAAGCCGACCTGGTGCCCAAGGAGACGAACCTGCGCGGCGAGTACTCCTCGTTCGCTGAGCTGGAGGAGGCCTGCGAGCAGTGGTGCGAGCAGATCAACGACCGGGAGCACCGCGTCACTCGGCGAGCGCCAGCGGAGATGCTCGCCCAGGAACGGGCCCGCCTGCACACCGTGCCGACCGAGGCATACACGGTGGCGCTGGGGGCGACCCGGCAGGTGCCGGTGAACTCGCCGATGGTGACGTTTGAATCCGGACAGTACTCGGTGCCGCACACGCTGCTCGGTCAGACCGTGTGGGTCCGCGCCTATGGTGCCGGCGCCGGCGAGCAGATCGTCGTGGTGCACGTCGGCCCCGACGGGCCGGTGGAGGTGGCCCGACACCTGCGGGCCACCCCAGGCAGTCCGCGGCTGGCTGATGCGCACTTCCCGGACGCCCCGGCCGGGGCCCTGCACCGCCAACCCAAGGCCCGCAACGCCGCGGAGGCGGCCTTCCTGGCCCTCGGCGACGGGGCGCGGCTGTGGCTGACCGAGGCCGCCGCGGCGGGCACGGCCAGGATGCGGGTGAAGATGGCCGAGGCCGTGGCCCTGGCCAAGCTGTTCGACCCGGGCGAGGTCGACTGGGCGCTCGGTCACGCGGCGCTGCACAGCCGGTTCGCCGAGGCCGATCTGCCTTCGATCCTGAACCACCACGCCACCTCCGGCGGTGCCGGCCAAGCCCACACAGCGGGTGAGGACCGGTCGCTGACCCAGGGCACTTCCGGATGGGCCGCCCTCGGCGGGCAATCACCGGTGGCCGCCGATTCTGAGGAGGTAGACCGATGACCACCACCGAGGTTCCGGCGCTGGGTGTGCCGGCCAGTCCGCCGCTGCCCGCAGACCTGGACGCCGTGTTGCGGCGCCTGAGACTGCCGCACATTCGCCGCCACGCGCCCGAGGTGATCGCCACCGCCAAAGCCCAACGCTGGGACCCGGCCGAGGTGCTGCGTGCGCTGTTGGCTGAGGAGGCCAGCGGCCGTGACCGGGCCTCGCTGGCCACTCGACGCGCTGCCGCCGGGTTTCCCACTGGCAAGACGTTCGACGCGTGGGACGAGTCCGTCTCCTCGATTCCAGCACCGACTCAACAGGCGTTGCGGACGCTGGAGTGGGTGCACCGCAAGGAGAACCTCGTCGTCTGCGGGCCCTCTGGGACCGGCAAGACGTTCCTGCTCGAGGCCCTCGGGCAGCAGGCGGTCGAGGAGGGACTGAAGGTCTCCTGGTTCACCCTGGAAGACCTCGGCGTTCTCCTGCGCAGTCACCGCGCCGACGACACCGTCACCAAGGCCATCGCCAAGATCCTGCGCGCCGACCTGATCATCGTCGACGACATCGGACTGCTGCCGGTGGCCACCGACGCCGCTGAAGGGCTTTACCGGCTCTTCCGGAATCAGAGTGCATTGATCCGATCCTGAAGCCGGCCGGAGTGAATGAGTGACCGCAAGATGTAGTGCTTGAGGTTGCGGAAGCCCAGGGCGATCCCGCGGAGGTGCTCGAGGCGGCCGTTGATGGCCTCGACGGGTCCGTTGGAGGCACCCACGTCGAAGTAAGCGAGGATCTCGCGATGCCGTTTCCACAGTGAGCGACCGAGCTGGGCGAGCTCGGGCAGCTCCTTGGGCACCCCGGCCCGGATCGAGCGCAGGAGCTTGTACATCGCGATCTTGCCCTCCCGCTTGCCGGCGGCGTCGTAGGCGGCGATGAGTCGCTGGTAGACGCCGTAGGTGACCTCGACCGCCGCGTGCGCATCGTTGGCGGTGAATGCTTTGAACAGGCGCACCTTCTGCTTGTCGGTGAGCAGCTCGGCTCGGGTGTTCAAGGTCCGGCGGATGCCGTACAGCGGATCGCCCGTGCGGCCCCGGTGCCCGGTGGTGGCCTGCTGGATGCGTTGGCGGCACACGGTGAGCTTGTCGGCGGCCAGGCGCACGACGTGGAAGGGGTCCATCACCGTCCGGGCAGCGGGAACGGCTTTGGCGGCGGCGGAGTGGTAGCCGGCGAACCCGTCCATCGTGACCACCTTGACTCGGTCTCGAAACACCTGGTCACGGGCGTCGAGCCACTCGGTGAGCACCTTCGCCGAGCGCCCGGGGACCATGTCCAACAGGCGAGACGGGCCGGTGCCGTCCACGACCGGGGTCAGGTCGACCAGGACGGTGACGAATGAGCTGCTGCCGTCGCCGCGCACGTGCTTCCATTTGTGCTCGTCGACTCCGAGAATGCGGACGCCGTCGAAGTGGCCGGGCTGGTCGTAGACGATCGTGCGAGTCTCCGACAGTGCTAGATCGTTGACCAGATCCCACCCCAGCCCGAGGGCCTTGGCGACCGCGGACACGCTGGTGCGGTCGATCGCCAGACGCTGCAGGATCCAGCGGCTGCAGCGACGCGTGGTCTTGGCCCGCGGCTCGGCCAACGCCGGCATCCGCTGCTGGAAGATGCGCGTCTCGCATTCGATGTTGTCGCAGGTGAAGCGCGGTACCCGCACATGCAGTCTGGTGGGATGACCCACGATCGGCAGATCCGTGACCTTCCGCTGGACGTGGTCCCGCAAACGGCCCGCCATCCCGCACTCGGCGCAGACCGGGTCGAGTGTGACCGGGGCGCAGAACAGGTGCGTGAGCTCGTCAGCCACAGCGGCGTCGGTGATCGTCACCCCGAGCTCGACGGTGCGGCAGATGGTGTCGGCAAGCAGGCTGGCGGTAGCGTTCAAAGCGGGTCCTGGGGTGTTCGATGCGTGGCGTAGGAACCTGCATCTTCACACGCCCCAGGACCCCTACATCTTGTGCCTCACCGCATCACCGGCGAACCCCAGCTACGCACTCCGGATCCGGAAGAGCCGCTTTACCGCCTGGTGGACGCCGCCTACGAAAAACGAGCCATCGCGATCAGCTCGAACCTGCACCCGGCCGGCTTCGACGAACTCATGCCCAAGACCATCGCCACCGCGACAGTGGACCGGCTCCTGCACCACGCCCACGTCTGCCAGACCAGCGGCGACTCCGTCCGCCTCTCCCAAGCACTCGCAGGCCAGGGGGTGAAGCCCTTGGCCTGACAACCCGAGGACCCGAGATGGCCAGCCCCTGGGCAGATCCCATGGCCATCTCCGGGCAGATCTGGTGACCGTCACCGGGCAGGTCTCAAGACCGCCCCTGGGCAGAACTCACTGGCCCTTGACATCCGGCCGGACGGATCGGTGCCAACTGCCCGCCGGAATCCGCGCTGGACCCACCGCTGGGTGGCGACACCACGGACACCGGAGGCCAGGACGCGGGCGGCGTGAGCCACCGTGAGTGGGTCATCCGCGCAGATCTGAAGCAACAGGTCTCCGCCGGACCATCTGTCCTCGAGACGGTCAATCTGCGGGAAAGCGGGGAGCGGTCGAAGCCACTGCGGACTGCGGCCGCCCAGTCCGACTTTGCCGAGCAGGTTGGGACCGAAACCGATGGTGACTGTCAGTCGGGCAGGATGCTCTGCCAACTCGGGCTGGAGATCGGCAAGTCCGCTTCGACCCCGCGCCAACCGGGCGGCGTCGTGAGTCCAGGTGCGCAGCACTCCAGTGAGGTTCTCTCGGTGCGCCTTCTTGCTGAGGTCAAAGGCCAGGAAGACCGCGTGCGCCTGCGGCGCGGTGGTCACTCCGGCCTGTCGGTCGCCATAGAATGGCTCCGTCGCGTCTCCGACCGCGCGAGAATCGGTGAGAACAGCCCTGTCTGCGGAGCTGGAAGTGGCGGTCCTATCGGCGACACCGAATCCTACGACGCCGCCGGCCAGAGCGGCGCCACCGGTCAGAAAGCCCCGGCGGCCGAGTTGTGGACCACGGTCAGACCTCGCCACCGTCGTTCACTCCCCGCCCTGATATTTTTCGTTGCCCCCCTCGAAGGATCTCCCTGAGACGACCATCTCAGTGCTGTTGCCATCGTCGAGTTCGAGAGTGATCGTCACCTGTTGGCCTGTGGTGATCGGGCCACGCAGCCCGATGAGCATGACGTGATTGCCCCCCGGCGCCAAAATGAGTTCGCCGCCCGGAGGGATCGCAAACCCTTCCTCTCGCTTCTGCATCGTCGCCGCGCCGGTCGGGCCGGGCACAGTCTCGTGCAGCTCGGCCTGCTCGGAAACGTCGGAAGAAGCACCGATCAGCCGAAGGTCGGAGTCGGACTGATTTCGCAGGGTTCCGAACACCGGCGTCATCACCTCGGCCTGGCGATTCATCTCGCCACCGGAATGCTCAGTTTCGGCGCCATTCGGGTCAGCTGCTTTGACCCAGACATCTTCTGCCACCAGCGGGGCAACCTCAGCCGGCGCCGATGATGTAGCCGTAGCGTCGCCCTGGGAGTCTGCAGTGCAGCCGGATAGCAGCAGAGTACCGGCGGTGATCGCCGCAGTGAATACCGATTTGCGCATTGTGTTCACTCGAACTCTCCCCCTCCGCAGCACGGAAGGTTGGGGCCACCTTCGGCGTTGGGCAGGCACCTCGCACTCACATGAAGGACCATGGTGAAGCGATTCGAACCGCGGAACGTTAGTGCCAGTGTATTATGCTCCGCGCTGTCACCTGTAACTGGGCGCGGTCGGGTGTGCGGGCGCGGCCCCGCGAGCGATGATGAGCGGCGTGTTCGCGGTGCTTGGATCACTCAAGTGGCCCAAGGAGTTGGTGCTGACGGTTACATCAAGCTGATCCAGTAGTCCCAGAAACGGGCCGCGATCAGTGTGATGACGAGGAGAACCCAGGCGGTGAGAAGTACGCCGTGGTAACCCGTGGCGATCTCAATGCTCTGTCGCGCCCATCGCGGCGTGGACCCCTGGAAGTGCTGGAGGTTGTACACGGTGGTGTACCAGAATATCGGGATTGTCACCGCCCACACGACCATGCAGTACGGACACAAAGCGCCGATTACGTAGAGACTTTGATAGATCAGCCAGTGGACGAACACCACCGCGAAGGTGACACCGACTTGGGCGCCAACCCAAAACCAGCGGCGAAATCCACTGCCGGCCAGGACTGCCCCACCGACGACAGCGACCGCGGCGAACCCTGCGATTCCGATAATCGGGTTCGGGATGCCGAAGGCCTCAGCCTGGGGTGTGGTCATGACTGAGCCACACGAGAGAATCGGGCTGACGTCGCAGGTGGGTATGTAGTCAGGGTTGACCAGTAGTTCGAGTTTCTCTACCAGCAGCACGATGGCTGCGGCGAGCCCGATGAGCCCTGCACCGATCAGCAGTGCACCGAGCCGACGGGCGCCCACCTGGACGTGTGCGAAGTCAGCCTCGGACCCTGCCGCGGTTTCAGTCATTCAGGGCTGCCTCGATGCTGGCTTCCAGATCGGCAACGCTTGTCGGCTCGAGGCGTTGGCCGTCCAGAAACAGCGTCGGCGTGCCGGTAACTCCGAAGGCTTGAGCGTCTTGTCTGCTCTGTTCGATGCTGGCCAACGTGGCCGGATCGTTGACATCGGCACGGAAACGGTCGACATCTAGTCCCAGTTCATCGGCGTAACCGACGAAAGTTTCCGCCTGGGAAGTGGATTGGTGGCCCCACTGGTCAACGGAGTCGAACAGTCGCTGATACATGGCCTCGAACTCACCCTGTTCGGCCGCAGCTTCCGCCGCCAGTGCTGCATTGACCGAGTTATCGTGCAACGGCATGTGACGCACCACGAATTCAACCCGATCCCCGTACTTGTCCCGTAGGTCCTCGATCACCGGGTACAGAGCCAAACACCCTTCACATTCGAAATCGAGGTACTCGACGAATACTGCTTCCTCACCCTCGGACAATCGGGGGCTGTCCTCACGCACCAATTGCGCGGTCGGCTCGTCCCCGACCGCCTCAGGGGATGACTCGTCTTGACTGTTCCAGACCAGCATGCCGGCCAGGATGAGCCCGACAACACCGATCAGGGCCAAGGACAATGCCAGGTTCTTACTCAAGTGACTTCCCTACTTTTAGAGGCTGTGCAACCAGACGACCGGACACCGTCTCGCACGGAATTCTGAGCATTCCCGGAGGCGTGCCGACGGCTCGCGACCGACTTCTGGTAACGCAGAGGCACGGTCAGGTACGGACAGCAATGGTGGGCGGCAATGACGGAGCCAGTGTGCCAGCGACGGTTCGGGGAGCGGTAGCTCCGATACGAGCAGCCCACAGACCATTGATGATGATGGCTGCCAGCGACCGGACGACAATCTGCGTGCGCACACTCCTAACTCAGATCGGCAGCGGGGGCTGATGCATGAGTAGGTGACATCTGATCTGGCTTGCCCTGCGGGGCGGGCCTGGAAGGATGTTGCTGTGCCCAAGCCCTACCCCCAGGAGTTCCGCGACGACGTCGTCCGGGTGGCTCAGTCCCGCGAGGACGGTGTCTCCCTGGACCAGATCGCCCGGGACTTCGGTGTCCATCCAGTGACGTTGCAGAAGTGGATGCGCAAGGCCGACGTGGAGGCCGGGATCAAACCCGGCACCACGTCGGCCGAGTCGCGTGAGCTGCGCGAGGCCAAGCGCCGAGTACGTCTGCTGGAGCAGGAGAACGAGGTCCTGCGCCGCGCTGCTGCCTACCTGTCCCAGGCGAATCTGCCGGGAAAAGGTGGTACCCGCTCGTGAACGAGCTCGCCGCTGACGGCATCGCTGTCACGGTGACGTGCCGGGTACTCGGAATTGCTCGTCAGCCCTACTACCGGTGGCTCAAAAAGCCCGTGACCGACGCCGAACTGGCCGAGGCGTACCGGGCCAACGCCCTGTTCGATGCCCACCGCGAAGACCCGGAGTTCGGGTACCGCTACCTGGCCGACGAGGCCGAGGCCGCGGGCGAGAAGATGTGCCGGCGAACCGCTTGGCGGATCTGCTCGTCCGGTGGCTGGACCAGCGCCATCAGCCGAAAGGGCCGCGGCAAGCACCGCAAGGCCGGCGAGCCCGTACACGACGATTTGGTCGAGCGGGACTTCACCGCCTACGGTCCGAACGAGCTGTGGCTGACCGACATCACCGAGCACCGCACCGGCCAGGGCAAGCTCTACCTGTGTGCGATCAAGGACGTCTACTCGGGACGGATCGTCGGGTATTCGATCGATGCGCGAATGAAGTCCCGCCTGGCGGTCAACGCTCTGAACAGCGCTGTCGCCAGGCGGGGCGAGGTGACCGGTTGCATCCTGCACAGCGATAGAGGATCTCAATTTCGCTCGAAGAAGATGCAGAAGGCCATCCGGCGACACGGCATGCTCGGGTCGATGGGCAGAGTCGGCGCGTGCGGTGACAACGCGGCCATGGAGAGCTTCTTTTCGCTGCTGCAGAACAACGTCCTTGACCGCCGATCCTGGGCCACCAGAGACGAGCTCCGGGCTGCCATCGTGCACTGGATCGAACGCACCTACCACCGCCGCAGACGGCAGGACCGCCTCGGCAGATTGACCCCGATCGAATACGAGACCATCATCAACCATGAGGCCCCTCAGGCCGCGTGACTAACCCTGTCACCTAACCGTGCACCACCCCCGCGTGGTGTCGGAGATGGCGAAGTCGCGAAGCCAGTACACGAACTGAGTCCAAAGACCACTAAGCAGCAGCAAACCGACGATGATGAGCATGACGCCGCCGGCGATCTGAATTTTCCGGGTGTGTCGTTGCAGCCATCCGACGGTGCGGATGGCCCTCGTAGACCCAAACGCCACTACCACGAAAGGCAGTCCAAGCCCCAAGCAGTACGCCACAATAAGGAGCACTCCGCGAGCCGCGTCGATTCCAGTCCCAGCGGCCACTGACAAGGCCGCCGCCAGCGTCGGACCAAGACAGGGGGTCCACCCCAGAGCGAAGACGGCCCCGAGCAACGGTGCGCCCGCCCAGGTCGACAGAGCTTTGGGCTGCATGCGGGTGTCCCTCTGAAGTACGGGAACGACCCCGATGAACACCAGCCCCATGAGGATTGTGACTACTCCGCCGAGCCGCTGCAGTAGCTCCTGCTGGGGGGCGAGATACTGCACGGCCCCCAACACCATCGCCGACAGCAGGACGAACACCACCGTGAACCCTGCCACGAACAGCAGAGCCGCCAGAACCACGCGTTTGCGCGATGACGATCGGTAGCGCTTCTCCTCAAGCGTGAGCGTGCCCGATGCGGCGCGACGTTGTTCTGCCGCCTGCACTGTGACTGCCGGGCGCTCCGCACCGACAATGCTTGCGAGATAGGCCAGGTAGCCGGGCACGAGCGGAACCACGCACGGCGAGGCGAACGACACGAGCCCCGCGAGCATGCACGCACCTAGCGCGAGCAGAAGTGGGCCGGAAGCCGCTGTCTGCTGAAAGGCCTCACCAATGGACTGCGCGAGCAACACCGTGCTCATCAAGCGTCGCTCCCGACCGGCTCCGCGAGCAGCCTCTCGATGAGCGGCTCCAACTGATAATCAGTGATCTCCGCTAGAAACACCGCAGCCACCCGATGTTGCTTATCGAGGATCAGTGTCGCCGGCACCACCGACGTGGGAAAACCGTCCAGTGCCGCGACCGCAGCCTGGGACGGGTCCCAGATCGAGGGATAGGTGACCCCGTTGTCCTTGACGAAGTCAACGGGTTTGTCGCGATTCGGGTCACGCAAATTGACGCCGACATTGGTGAACCCTCGGGATTCGTACTTGTCCTGCAAGCGTTGTAGATCGTCGATCTCCGCTCGGCACGGCCCACACCATTGGCCCCACAGGTTGATCAGCACCACATCGCCGGGATAATCACCGACGGCCACGGTCATCTCGGGGTCGAGCAGGTTCGGCCCAGACATCGGCGCGATCTTCCTACGCTCCTCCGGAGGGTCGTAGAAAATCTCCAACTGGCCATTCGGGCTGACGAAGTCGAACGTCTCGCCGGTAGCGACAGCGTCAGCTCCGGTCGCGCAGCTTGTCAGCGTCAGCATGCCGACTATGGCTGCGGCTACTGTTCCGATGGACTTGCAGGAAGTGCGGTTTCGGCGACCGCGCACTGCTCTAGGCCTTATGGACAGTCTCGCCATGCCAACATCTTCCCTTCGAGGACCCCCACCGTGGCTGACCATACTGACCGGCTCGGTGATCACCGAACTCGGGCAAGCGCCGACCAGGTCTTCATCCACCAAGGCGAAGCCGGCCGGGCGGGCTCCACTGAGTTAGATCATGCATCTTCAAGACGTCGGCGCATATACCCGTGTTCGGTTCCCTATCTCCCGTACTTCAGGGGTGCCGCGCGACCGGGGGTTCGTGATCTCGGTGGTGCTGGGTCTCAAGCTGGAAGGTGGTGTGCTCGATGTGGAAATGCTCGGCCACACAGTGCCGCACGGTATCGAGGATCTCCGGGGCATGACCGTCCTCGAAGCACTCATCGTCAAGAACGACATGGGCAGACAGTGTGGGAAGACCGGTGGCGACAGTCGAGGCGTGGAGGTCGTGGACCTCCCGCACGTGGTCGATCGCAAGGATGTGCGCTCGGACCCGGTCGAGGTCGAGGCCAGCCGGGGTGAACTCCATGAGGACGTGGGTAGTTTCTCGAACCAGAAGGAAAGCCCGGGGAATGATCATGAGCGCTATAGCGACAGCGGCGATGGTGTCGGCACGCTGAAACCCGGTGGTCATGATGAGCACGGCTGAGACGATGACCGCCAGCGTTCCCAGCGCGTCCATGAGGACTTCCAGGAACGCGGCGCGCATGTTGAAGTTCGCGCCGCGGCTGGACGCGAGCACGAGTGCGGCAGCGATATTGAGAGCCAACGCGACGACGCCGAAAATCAGCAACTCTGCACCCGCGACTTCTGGAGGGTTGCTCCAGCGCTGGACTGCTTCGACAAGGGCGTAGACGCTGACGCCGGCCAGGAGCAGTGCCTGGCCGAGGGCCGCCAAGACCTCGATGCGGCGAAAACCCCAGGTTCGCCGCTTGTTTGAGGGACGAACCATCAGTACCGCCGCGACCAGCGCGACGAGCAGCCCGATGGAATCAGTCAATGAGTGGACGACATCAACGAGCAGCGCCAGGCTGCCGGTGATCCAGGCGCCGACACCCTGAGCAACGACGATGGAGAAGACCAGCGCGAAGGCAATGCCGAGCTTTCTACGGAAGTCCGGTGCCGACGCGGCTTCCTCCGAACTCGGTCCGTGACTGTGTCCAGCACTCATAGTGGTTTCAGACCTTTCCTCGACTGGTGGATGGCTGCGACAATTGGGGCACTCGCATGACAGTCTCGGTCCACTGAGCCGCATCGCGATCATGGAGATCGCGGTGCTCGCGCAGCGAAAGCGTGGTCCCCGATGCGCTCAGGAGCGCCGCTGCAGACTCGATCAGGGCTTCCAACCGAGTTGGGTCCGCCAGCGAGAACCAGGAGGCCCTGCCTTCGATCCGCACAGTCACCAGCCCGCAGTCCCGAAGACAGGCCAGATGCTTGCTCACCGTGGACTGCGCCAGGTGCATGTGGTCAACCACATCCCGCACCCGGTGCTCGCCGCTACCGAGGTGCTCGAGAATCGCCAACCGCGTCGGCTCTGCCAAAGCATGAAACAGCGCCGCATACACGCTGCGATCCTCCAACTGGAGGGACTCGTCGACCGGGTCACCCGATACGCTATCAATCGTCATATGACGATGATAGCTCAGTATGGCGATCAGTGGGGATGTGGTGGCATCAGTCATAGCGCACCGGGGTGCATGAGGGCCGAGAAGGGCGAGCTGATCAGGAACGATGCTGGCTCGTGCGCAGATTAGTTGTGCAGCGCCGATGCGTCGCAGACCGGTTCTGGCAGTCCGGCGGTGTCGTGGAGCCCCCGTAGCTCTGCTTGGGTCGACCACCAGGGGTCATACGAGAGCGCTGAAGGCGCACTCGGACCGGCAGGGCCTGGTGCTGTCGGGGCATGTTGCAACGTGATCGAGTGACCGGTCCAGCACTGACCGGAGCTCTTCCAGCCTTTGAATGGTGTCGTCGACCTCGCGTAGCCGATCGGTGAGCAGTGGGTGCAGGGCATCTCGAGTATTGGTGCAGGTCCCCGTTGCGGTGACCTGGAGCAGCCATTTGATCTGGTCGAGTTCCAAGTCCATCTGCTTCGCCCCGTGGATGAACGACAGACGCTCGAGAACCTCTGGCCCGTACTGGCGGTAGCCATTGCTGGCCCGGGTCGAGCTGATCAGGCTGAGCTTTTCGTAGTACCGCAGCGTGGTGGCCGGCACTCCGCTGCGCCTGGCCACTTCAGAAATACGCATGCGCTCGTTCTCCTAGCGGGTCTTCAAGGTTACCGGTCGGCGATGGAGACGGCAGCCTGTTCATCGAGGGCGCCCTTGTCCCGGTGGCGGATGATTTGACTGAGTACTGCGAGGATCGGCAACTCGATCAACGGTCCCACCACCAGAGCGACAGCAATCAGCGGCCGATCAGGGAAAGCCGCCACCGCGATACCCAGAGCGATGGGCGAATTCCTGGCCGTGGTCACCATTGTCAGAGTGACCCGCTGTGGACCAGGTAGGTGCAGCAGTCGAGCTGCCCCGGTGGCGGTCAGCGGGAGGATGACGAAGAACAGGAGTAGCGGAGGTAGTAGCAGCAGCATTTCGGTGCCGTTCTCGGCGACCACGGGTGCTTGCCAGGCGAACATCGCGAAGACCGCTAGGCACAGCAGCGGCGTGACCACCCGGTTCGCCCACCTCATCAGGTGCTGTTCCCGCCATCGCCGGCCCTTGAATCCCGCGCTGACCCAGCGCAGTATGAACGCCACTCCCAGTGGGGTGAGGAGAATCAGCCCTACTGCCTCCAGCAGGGTGCCAGCGTCGACCATCGCAGCCTCACCACCGAGCAACATCACGTAGACCGGCAACAAAAGCAGCTGTAACACGAGATTGACGGGAAGCAGCGCCGTAGCGATTCCTGCATGGCCACGCGCCATCGCGGTGAAGACGAGATACCAATCGGTACACGGGGTGACGAGCAACAGCAACAACCCGATTCGAAGATCGGGCTGCTCACCGAGCAAGCCAATACCCAGGCCCCAAGCGAGAAGCGGCGTGAAGACGTAGTTCAACACCAAGCTGACAGCGACCAGCGCCTTGGCGTTGCCCACGTCCTTCAAGTTCGAGGCGTCGAGCTGGACGAACACAGCGATAAGCATCACCAGCAGAGCCGGAATTACTACGTACTCGCCGCTGGCACCGAGCGGAGTCGCAAGACCGACCCCCAACCCGGCCAGAGCGGCCGCGGCGACAAACACGCTTTGCAAGCGCTCGATCCAGGTCATCGATGGGCCTCCATCAAACAGCAGCTGCAGGGCAGCCCCAAAGGTAAACCTTCAAGTTGACTGGAAGGTCAAGTCCGCCCGGCCTCGGCGGGAGGGCCCACGCAGCTGTTGTCGCGTTTGACGATCGCCTAACGCGACACCTGACACGTTCTCCCCGTGTTGGAAGTTTGTGCAGCTCGAAGAATAGGGGGGACTCATGCCGGCGTTGTGTTGGAGTGTAGTACAAATAAAGAGAGATTATCAGGGCTATGTGCGACACTGAGGGCGTGAAGATCGGATACGGGCGCGTGTCGACCGTGGAGCAGAACGTCGAGACCCAACGGGAGGCTCTCATTACCCTGGGCGTCGCCCCGGACAAGATCCATCTGGATCGAGGCGTGAGCGGTCGTCGGCGCGTGCGTCCAGCACTGGAGCGGGCGCTAAGCGAGCTGCGCGATGGCGACGAGATCGTGGTGACCAAGCTCGATCGCCTCGGACGGTCACTCCGTGACCTCCTCGACATCGCCGACGAGATTCGCGCCAAGGGTGCGGCCCTGACTGTCGGACGCGCGACATACGATCCCGCCGACCCCGCCGGCGCAATGATGTTCCAAGTTCTCGGGATGGCTGCCGAGTTCGAGGTCGCCATGAATCGCGAACGCACCCGCGAGGGCGTCGCCCGCGCCAAAGCAGAGGGCAAGTACAAGGGCCGGCGACCCAAGCTCTCCGCCGCCGACGCCGACAGATTGCGGGAGATGCACGCCACCGGTGGCTACACCTCGGCAGAACTTGGCCGATTCTTCGGACTGCACAGGACGTCGGTGTACCGCTACTTGTCCGACAGTTAGTGCAAACTGCACCGCGCACCTTATCTACCGTCCTTCGGTACGGGTTCACCTGCAACACCGCTATCGATTGACGGAGAAACATGGCCAGCGAGAAAACGCGGTACGAGACCACTGAGATCAAGGCGATTCGGGGCACTGAGTCGAAAACGATCGCACGCAAGCAGCGAGAAGGCTGGGAGCTGCTCACCCGACAGGAGGGTCGCCTGCGAACCACCATGACCTTCCGTCGGCCAAAGCCAAAGACACCCTGGACGTTTTGGGCCGCACTCGGCGGCGCCGGTGTCGCATTGGCGGGAATCATCACCGTCGGGGCGCTATTGGAGGACGACAGCGACTCGTCCACGACCGACGTGAACGCTTCATCGAGCGCCGAACAGCCCTCCCCGGCGCCTACTTCAGGAGAAGGAGCGAGTTGAGTCCCCGATGATGGTGTAACGCGGTTGCCGGCCTCGTCGTAGTAGACGTGGAGCGGCCACCGCGTGATCTTCGAGTGAACCCTTCACAGCACTCTCGAACGGAGCATCACGGTGACCGCACCTCACATTGTCGACCCTGCCGGCCTG
>NZ_CP027239.1:0-227619 GCF_002999155.1 Dietzia sp. oral taxon 368 | reverse complement strand
TGCGCTACCCCGATCTGATCGAGGTGACCGACGACGGTGAGCTTCGCGCGATCGAGATCGAGTTGTCCGACAAGGAGATGTCGCGGCTGCGCGGTTACGTCGACGGCTACCGGGATGCTGGCCCGTTCATGGTCACCGGTGACGACGGCCAGCCGCAGGTGCGGTATCGCCAATTCCGGTACGTGCGGTGGCTGTGTTCTCCGTCGGTTCGGCGCCAGCTGGTGGGCCACCGCGGGGGAGTGCACCCGGTGACCGGCGCCCCGGCGCTCGGGGTGATCCGGGCGTCCTACGGTGACCAGAACAACCCCTACGTCGGTGACACGTCGAGCGTGTATCAGCGTCGTGTCCGCAACAAGCAGACCGGGCAGGCGGCCACCGTTCCGGTCGAGTTCGACCGTGACGGCGTCGCCCAGGGACGGCCGATGAGTGGCGAACTGATCCCCGTGCCGGACGACGACGGGATCGCGTGGCGACTGACTCAGCTGTTCATGCCCGACCGCATGTACTGCTCCCTCGGAGAGTGGGGCCGGTGGCGGGATCTGTGGCTCGAGGATCTGCCCGAGTTCGGGCGCGAACCGGACGAGCTGCCGTTCCATCAGTGGATCTCGCTGTCGGGAAACCACGAGCGCTGTCTCGCCCTGACTCGCTGACTGGCGCGGGGCCGCCGCGTGCGCGCGTGCCAAGCGACGGTGCCCGGGTCCTTACGTGTGCTGCACGACCAACGGTGCGCGGTACACGCCGCGGCTCGGGGGTTCACGGGGCGTGGGTGCCCGACGCTTCTCGCACAGCGCTCGCCACCCTGCCCGCGGTGCCGTCGCAGCGCCGCCCGGGACGATGACGCCACCTCCTGTGCCCGGATCGAGCAGACTGCGGAGACCGACCGCGCCCGGCCTTCGTGTCGACGCGGACGGGTCTACGCGGCGACCGTGAGCGGGCGCGGTGACAACGGTGGCGGCACCGACGGCGGCACCTCAGAAGGGGGCTCGAGCAGCATCCGTTCGGCGTGCGTCAACTGATCGCTGTCGACCAGTCGCCGGCACCAGGTCTGCGCGAACTGCAGCACCTCTCTCGTCGACGCTCCACGCTGCCTCGGGTACGACGATTCAGGGCGGATAATCGGAACGTCGACGCACACGAATTTGCGCAGGATCGCCACCTCGGCGGGCGTCTTCGACTTGTCCAAACTGGTGCGCCACACGCGCTCAGCGCACCGCACAGCCCATCGCGCGGACTCCACGGCGTACCGGTGCCAGCGTTGCGCCTGAGTGCCCGCGCACGCGAGACGGACGCAGTGGAAATCGGCGCGCGACAGGGGCAGTGGGCGCAGGAGTTCACCACCGCAGCCGCGCACCAGATCGAACCGGGCCAGGGCGGCCACGGTCTTGCGGACCGTGCGGGGATCCATTCCGAGTTGACCGGCCAGACCAGCCTCGGAGAGGGGGCCGCGCACCTGGAGGGTCAGCCAGATCGCGTGCCCAGTAGTACCCAAGCCGGGCAGGTCCCAGCAGTCGTGCCGACCGGATTCAGGGGCCAGGTCCACCAGCTGACGAGCCGTGCTCAGGGGAGTCCCGCTCGGGGGGTGGGCTCCCGCAGTGTTCGAGAAATGCGTAACCCACCGCAGTGCTTCCCTCCTGTCGACGATCTGCCACTGCGCCGCCAGGGGCCCTGCTGCCGGGGCGACACAACGGATCCACCCCGCGTCCTCCAGGGCTCGGGAAACTAGGGAAATCTGCGGCACTGTCAGACCGGCCTGCTTCGCCCAGGAGCGGGAGCTGAGCGTGACGACGCGCCTGCCGCGGTGGATCGACACCTGGGCCAAGGACGCCAACGTGCGGTGGAAAACCGCTCCCGTCGCGCCGACCCATCCGGCACCGCGGTAGGCAATCTCCACTGCACTCAGGGCGATCTCGGTGGCCTCCTGGCGGCGCTGCGACGCCCCGGACGAGTCACCGTCGATCGCGCGAAGATGGTGGGCCGGAATGGAGGCGACGGCCTGCTGGAACTGGCGGATGGCGTGCGCTTCGGGACGGGTGCGGGGCCGGCGCTCATCGGAGCGCTTAGAGCGTTCGGTGCGGATGTGCTCGAGGCCGGGGGCCTTGTCGACCAGCGCGGCGTGGATGAACTCATCGACACTGCGGCGGGCGTAGACGAAGGCGCGAGCAATCGTGTGGGAGGTGCGTGAGGCGTCGTCGCCAGGAGCGCGAGCCAGTAGCTCAACTGCGAACGGTTGCAGCGTGCGGCGGGCGCCCAGGCCCGTGACGGGGCCGGCGATATGCGTCGGGGCGTCCGCGGAAAGTTCGGCGGAAATACGGTCGCTGGCGGCGTTGTCGACGACCGCAGGGGCCGTGCCCGGCATGGCGTCCGGCGTGAGCTCCTGGGCCACGAGCTGCTGGTGCGCGAGCCCGGCCAGCGCGTCCGCGAGGGCCTCGATTCGGGCGGCGTCGGAAGGGTTCGCGACTAGCGCTCGCAGAGCGTGCATCCCGGTCGGATGCTCGCCGTGGGGGCGGATTGTGGAGGCTCCACCGAAGCGGTGCGGGGATCCGGGGGCGCGAAGGCAACCGGTGTCGGGGTTGCGTAGCGGCGTCGGATCGAAGGTGCGGCACAGGGTCTTGGTGGCCAAGGCGATGCGGTCGACGATGACGGCAGAAGTGGGTTCGCAGTGCAGCCACACGTGTCGGCCGTCGCCGCTGCCGGAGGCGCATACGAGGTACGGCAGCTCGAGCTCGTCACACACCGAGGTCAGCAACGCCAGGTCGGTGGCGACGTCGGCGCCGCGGTGTCCGTCGTGGTCGTCGAGGTCGAAGCCGAGGAGCCGAAATTGTCGCTGACGGTCGGTCAGGTGAAGCGCCCACGGCGTCTGGGGGAAGTCGGTTGGGAGCGGAGCCGGCGTGTAGTTGTGCGTGCCGTCTCTGTCGAGCATGCAGGTGGTCCGGGGGCTCAGCGACAAGACCGATTTCAGGGTGCGTGGTATCGCGGATTCGCCCCGGGTCCTGTTAAGCTGGGACCCGACGCCGCGGACCTCTACGGCCCGCTGCATAACTCAAACTCCTTTCAACCCGTATTCCGGTCGTGTGGACATTCGGTAAGGAGCTGTGAAGTGTCGGGGTGGTGCCCGAACTTCACGAAGAGACTTCCTGGTCTCGATCGCGTTGGCGCGCGGTCGAGACCACTCTTCATTTGTGCCTTACCGGCATCGGAGGCAAAAAGGGAGAATCGTCCCTACAGTGATGCAGAGCCGTCACGAGGGACTGCCGTGCATGTTGTGCATGGTGTGACCGTGAGGCCGAACACCCTTCCTGTTCCCGATGCTGACGATCATAGTGGCATCGGATCGACATTGTGCGATCCCCCGCACTCGGTGAGTCGCGAAAGTGTGTGACCGGTGGCAGATATGACGTCATAGCGTCGTAGCGCTATAGCGTCATGCCGCCGTCGACGGCGGCCAGCGCCACCCGCGCGAGCTCGCGACCATCATCGTGGCGGCATGCCCTGCATGGACACTAGGTGCGCCCACCAGCCGCCCACCCGAAAGACGAGCCACCGTGGCCGACGACACCGCCTCCCGCCCCAAACAGGGCCAGTCAGCGCTGCTGACCGCAGTCGCGCTCATCCTGGCCGCCGCGGCACTGCCCGGCACCATGCTCGCCGCAGCCGGCGCCGTGATCGGCATCGAGTACCGCCGCGTACGCACCAGTCGGTGGCTCATGTGGGCCGCGGTGGCCCTGGTCATCGGCGTCATCGCCGCTGGGGTCAACACCAGCGTGTGGCTGGCCTGGTCGACCAGCTTCGCCGCCACCACCTGGGCATCCGGCCTGCTGTCGAGCTTCGACACCGGGGTGCTGGGCTGGGCGGCAGCCCACACGACGATGCCGATGTCGCAGGTGATCCTCACGCAGCTGGCGTTCGGCATCCCAACAGGCTTGGCCATCGGAGCGATCTACAGCGCCATCCGCTCCAGGTCCCGGCGCCTCGAGGGCACCGTCGAGGGCGAGGCCTACTCCAACATGCGGCCCGTGGGCTGGCTGGACCGCAGACACGAACGCAAGGTGCGAGAGCAGATCGCCGCTGGCGCTTACCTCCAGGAGGAACGGTCCTGATGTGGCCTTGGCAGAAACCTGACGACGGGCCGGCGGTGGCAATCGGCACCGGCCGATACGGTGACCCGGTACTGGTTCCGTGCTCGCAACTGAAGAAGGCCGTCGCGATCTTTGGCACCTCCCGCTCCGGTAAGACACGGCTGGCCACCTCGATCGCTGACCAGCAGTCCCGCCAGCTCGGCTGCGGACAGATCGTGCTCGACTTCAAGGGTGACCACGACCTGGTGCGACGCAAGGCCGAGCTGGCGCGCGAGCTCGGCCGCACCTTCCTGCACTTCGAGCTCGCACCCAAGGCCCGCACCACCTACCGGCCGGCTCACCCCTATGCACCTCCACGGCCCGCGCACTACGACCCGTTCACCCGAGGCAACGGCAAGTCCAAGGCGTCGATGCTGCTGAACTCGGTGCCCCGCCACGGTGATGCCGCGGTGTATCTGCGGCAGGCCAACGAGGCGGTGTCCCTGGCGTGGGACTTGGCCGCCCTCAAAGGCCTGGACCAGACCAAGAGGGGCGGCCAACCCCAGTCCGGGCTGCAGGTGCTGTCCAACGTCCTGGCCGCCGACTCGATCGTTCAGATCGGCAACTCCCTGACCGTCGACGACGTCATCCGCGCCAGTGGCGGAATCATCGGCGAACGCGACGCCCAGAACAGGGTAGGCGCAATCCAGCAGCGTATGGCCACCTTCTCCGACCAGCTGCGCCGCGCCAGCTCGACGCTGTCCGGGTCGATCTCCGACACCGCGTCGCTCATCGGCACCATCCTCAACGACTCCGCCCTGGACGGCCGCCTCACCCCAGGTGCGGCGCCGGCGATGCGGATCGACCTGGTGCGGGCCATCCTGCGGCGGGAAATCGTCGTGTTCTCGCTGCCGGCACAGGACTACCCCGACACCGCGGCCCTGGTGGGGACCACCGTGCTACTGGACCTGCAGAGCACCGTGGCGACCCTGCGGTCAAAGTACGACACCGTGGCCCGCTACGTCGGAGCCGACGTCGGCACCGTCGATGGAACCCCGTGGGCGCCGCTGGTGCTGCAGATGGAAGAGGTCGGATCGGCGAACACCCCGGAGGCGGCGAACGCGATGATCGGGCTGTTCAACAAGTCCGCCGACATGGGAATCCGGCCCATCCTGTCCTCGCAGTCCATCGCCGACGTCCTGGCGATCGACGACGGACAGGGAGTGGTGTGGAAGCGACTGCGAGCGCAGATGGATCACCTGCTGACCCTGAAACTGTCATCGTCGGAGGACGCGAAGCTGTTCGCCGCGGAATCGTCAGAGGTGCGCAAGATGTACGCCGTCGAAGAAGCGCAGGTCGAACGCAACCGTTTCCGATTCGGGCAGGGCGCTGGGGAAACCTCCAAGATCCGCAAGACCAGCGAGGACTCCACCCGCATCCCCGCTGACGCGGTGATGGGCCTGCGTGTGGACGCCGACAATGACCGGCGGGAGGTGCTGTTCATCAACGGTGCAGATGAGCACACTGCCGTGCACACCTGCGGCCCGGAGGGGCCCAACAACTGGTATGAGACGATCCGCATGGTGCCGGTGCTGGAGAAGCCGTACCGGTGGGACCCCTACGCCGATGACGACGTCGATGCCGACGAATCCCGCGCCCAGCTCGAGAAGGTGATGTCCGAGCAGTTGGCGGAGCTGCGCGACAACCGGCTCCTGGCGCAGATCCTCACCGGGCGTGATGAGGCCTTCGACGTCGACAGCCGGGCAGCCATCGACGTGCCGGACGCCTTGTTCCCTCGAGGCCGTCAGAGCTCCCCCTCCCAGCCGGCAGCGGGGCTCGACGAGTCGGTGCCGTTACCGGATGGCCCGGATCTGCCGGAGGAGGCCTCCATCCCGCACGGGCTGCCGCCGGACGATTCTGAGGGTGGCGACTTCGCTGGGTGGTCCGAGGACGACTTCGTTGAGGACTTCGAGGATCCCTTCGCTGCCCGCTGACCGAGCGCGCCGCCTGGCGGTGGAACCGCAACTGACACCGCTGCGGCGCGCGGGGCGTGCCTGGCGGGCCTGGGGCGTGCTCCGCGTCCCGGACGTGTCCAGATGAGTTGAGGGCCCCGCCCACGTTGGGATTTCGACCAGCACAAACGGCCCAGTTGGGACTTCGGGGCTCGACAAGATGGGACTGCGGGAGCAAGGCAACCCTCGCCTCCTTACTTTCAGCCGGGCATTGACCAGGCGTTTCGCGGGGCAGCCTTAGGCGGTCCCAACCTCTGGCGGCGAAATCGCCCGAAAGTCCCACAATCCCAACCGTCCGCCCGAAAATCCCAGCTTCCGCAGTGCGCGGCACGTCGACCGGCCCGCCCCGGCATGAGTGGGCTTTACGATCACCCCATCGGAGCAAACATTCGCCGGAAGGCGGTCAGGACACCTGGCCGACCTGGCGGAACAAGGAGGGGCTGGATGAGTACTGTGCACTGCGCCGCCTGGCGGGGAGTGGCCCAGTGAGTCGACTCGTCCTGCCCCCCGGCATGTTTCCCGCCCCCACCGGAGATGGGAAAACCGCGGTGTTCCCCAAGTCCGGGATCCCCGCGGACCTGCAGCCCGCCCCCACCGGGGCCGGCGACGATCCCACCGAAGTGATCGAGGCCCTGCGCTGCCTGGCCGGTGTACAAGTGTGGCCCGCCGCGGACACCAGCCCCGCCCCGGCCGCGACCGAGCCGCCCCCGCCAGCCGATCCGGACCCGGCGCCGGTCACCGCTCCCGTCGAGCCGGCACCGCAGCGCACTCCCGAGCCGTACTTCGAGATCGTCGCCGGGACCACCAGGTACCTGTACTCCACCGACGTCGAGGGCGGGACCGTGGCGACCACCGCCGACGGGCAGCTGCTGGCCCGCACGGACGAGCAGGGCAAACCGATCCTGGACGTCGACGGCAACGACGAACTGATCTGGGTCGACGCCGACGGCTACGAAGTCCCGCCCGAAGAGCCGAACGCCACGAAGCCCAAGGGCAAGAGCAAGGGCGAGGGCCGGCTGTCTCGCCTGTTCCACCTGGCCGGAACCCGCGGGCACTCCGACACCGACGACACGCCGGCCATCACCTACTACGACGAGCACGGCGTCCCCATCAGTGACTTCGACGTCACCCCGCCCGGGGCGCCGCCGGTGTCCAACACCAGGCAGCGAGGAAAGCGCCTGGTCTACGCCGCCGGGGCAGTGATGGCTCTGACCACCGTGACCGGTCTGCTGATGGGCATCGTCGTCGGCACCTCACGCATCCCCGCAGAAGGCGCGATCAGCCCCGAAGAGGCGGCTGCCTACAACCTCTCGACGTTCCCCGTCGACTCGGCGTCCGCGTTCGCGACCCGCTACCTGGAGACCTGCTTGACGCACGGCGACAGCGTGCAGCTGCAGCAACGGCAGGCACGACTGGAGTCGATGTCCGCCGGCACCGCGCCACGCGACTGCGGATGGCAGAACGACGGAGCGGAACAGGTCGTCGATTCGGTGATGTTCAACGGCTACGCCGACCCGGTACCCGGCTACGGGACCGGAGAAGCCGCCCACCTCGGCTTCGATGTGGTCCTCGACGGGGAACCGTTCGCGGTGAGCGTCCCAGTCTGGGTCGGCCCCACCGAGGGCGGCGGCATGGCCATGCAGGTGGTCGGAGCCATCGGCATGTCGCCGACCATCCCGGTGGCGCAGGCCCCGCTACCCGAGCAGCCCCGCAACGTTGACCAAGAGCTGGGCAGCGAACTGTCCAGCACCGTCATCGAGCCGTTCCTGACAGCGTGGGCCTCCAGCGACACCCGCCAGATGAACCTACTCATGGCGCGAGACGCCACCACGAACGTCCGCAACGGCCTCGGCGGGGCCCTGACCCAGCCGGACATCCGCACCGTCGTCGCCAAGCCCAACAAGTCGGTCAACACCGGCGAGACGGTGGTCTACGTCGACGGTGACTACGTGTTCGTCGACGTGACGGCCTCCTGGACCGTCACCGCCTCGGAAGCCACTCAGCAGGCCGGCTACCGGATGTCGCTGGTGCGCGAGGCTGACCGGTGGCTGGTGTACGACATCCAAAACGGGGTCATCGACACCTCCGGCAGCAACGTCGGACGCTCCAGCAGCTCGGGCAGACCCAGCGGCGCCAGCGGCAGCTCCGGCAACACCACCCGCAGTGGCGGGAACTCGACTTCCGGCGGCACGACCGGCGGAGACAGCGGCGGACTCGGGTCGGTGGACGACCTGCAGTCCGGCGACGGCACCTCACCCGGGGCGTCGGGAACCAGCTCGCCGGGCACTCCCTGACCGGCTGACTGAACACTCGCGGCTCCACCCAGGAGCCGTCCACCACTGCAAAGGAGCACCCAATGTCCCTCGTAGACATCCTGGCGAACCCCGACATGGCTCAGAACATCACCTACCTCGCCCAGCAGGCGCCGGCCCCCACCGACGGCGGCGGCGGCGGTGGCGGCGGACAGGGAGCGGAGGGCTTCTACGGTGTGCTGCGCCAGATCGGCGAGTTCGTCCGCAACGCCGGCCTGCTCATCCTGGCGATCTGCGTCGTGCTCGTCGGCATTGTCGTCGGCTGGAAGGCCGTGACCAGCAAGGAAGGCGGCGGCATCCGAGAGGCCCTGTCGTCGCTGTCCGGGCTGCTGATCGCCGGCCTGATCATCGGTGGCGGCGCCACGCTCGTCGGCTTCGCCATGCAGTTCGGTGGCGAGCTCGGTTAGTGACCTGGCCGCGGCAGAGCGTCACTATCTGCCGCAGCAATCAGCGCAGGACGCACGACGGAAAGGCCAGGCGAGATGAACGCACCGTACGCCACGGACTACACCGCGATCGTGCATCACCGGCGCCGGATGGCGACCGCCAACGACATTGATATGTCAGGCCTGCCCGGCGGGGGACTGGACTTGCCCGCGGCCGGATGGGGCGTGGCGGCCACCGCGGTAGTTGGGACACCCATCGTGCTCGGGTGGATGGCGCTGGTGCCGGTCTCGGCGTGGTTCTCGGCGCCGATCCTTCTGTGCATATGGGTGGCGGTGTACTGGGTCGCACAGCGTGACACCGAAGGCCGAGAGACCTTCATGCAGCGGATACAGCTGCTGGTCGTGCGGATCGCGAAGCAGCCCAAGCAGATCGCCGGCATGGCGGAGGACCGGGAGCCGACCCACTTCGCCTGGGTGGCGATCGTGGCCCGCCCCGCAGGAGCCAAAGGGCCAGCGCTGCCGGTGCGGCAGTACGAGCACTACGGCTTCACCGCGGACGCCCCGATCGAACCGGTCCAGGGCCGGATGTGGCCGGCCGCCTACGAGTCGATCGAGCAGTGGCAGCGACGGGTGTGGTGGGAATCCGGCGGAGAGCTACTGGACGAGATGTACGGACCTGAGGAGAGATAGTCATGTCGTTCCCCCTGCTCATTCTCGGCTTCGTCGCCGTCTTCGTGATCGGTGTCGTGCTGGTCGTCAAGGTGATCGCGCCGTGGCGGCATAAGCGAGGCAAGACCGTCGCCCCCAAGGGCTCATCCGTAGAGCACGACGGAGAGAGCACCGAGGAGATGATCAACCGCCTGGTCGATCAGCGCAAGACCCGCAAGCAGGAGAAACGCCTCAACTACTCCTACGCCGAGGACGACCCGTTCTTCTTCATCTCCGGCGGCGAGGTCTGGGTCGGGATCGTCCCCGAGTCGACCCAGGACTCCTTCCGCACGGCCAGTGAGCAGGTCGCCATCGTCGGCCACCTCAACGACCTCTACGCCGGCATCTTGCGGTTCATGCAGCAGCTGGGGGAGAAGGGCTTCACCGAGGTTCGCTGCCACGAGACCGTCCGATTCCAGCCGGCGAATGTCGCCCGCTGGGAGAAGCAGTACAGCGAGCAGGCGTGGAACCCGTCAGCCCTGTTCAGCGACCTGGTGAGCAGCGGAGTGGCGCCACACATCGCCGATTCCACCCCGGAGCGGCGACGCATGATCATGGTGCGCATCGGCGTGATCAAGGGACAGACCACGGTCGATCCGCTGTCTGCGCTGATGAACGACGGCATCGCCGACGAGCACTACGAAGCCCACGAACTGGCGTTCATCCGTAACCGCGCCCGGCAGTTCTACGACCGCATGTCCCAGTACGGGGCCCTGCCGATGGACCGGGCCGACCTGTCGTGGCTGGTACGCAAGACCGTGTCGGGGCACTTCCAGCCCGAAGCCGAGATCGGCTACTCGGCAACCCGCCCGTGGCGTGCCTCATGGTTCGACCGGTGGGCCGTACTGACGGGCCGGGTACTGCCCGACGCCGTTGAGGTGCTCGAGCCGGACCCGGCCAACGGGATCCCGCGGCGGTCGTACATCACCACCCTGACGGTGTCGAACGTTCCCGACGCCCACATGGAGTTCGGCGAATCTTCCGCCTGGGGCAAGGTGCTTCGAGACCTGCCCTACCCGGTCGAGGTGTCCTGGCGGTTCGCGCTGATGAGCGAGAAGGCGTGGCAGAAGTTCGCGAAGAAGAAGATCGAGGACCTGCGCGACGAGGCCGCCAACCGCAATCAGGCAGCCAACAACCCTGCCGACGCCCCCACCGGTGACCTTAAGTTCGACCGCACCTGGGATGCCGCCGAAGAGCTGCACGCCAAACTGCAACTCGAGCCCGAGCCGGTGATGATCGGACAGCTGCGTCTGGTCGTGGCCGCACCGACCCTGAACGCACTGTCCGATGCGGTGCGCGAGGTCAAGAACGCAGTCAGCACCATGACCCTGGAGCGCAAGCGCGGCGTTCAGCTGGCGCTGCTCGAGGAGCAGCTCCCCGGCCAGGTCAACGTCGAACGAATCGGCAAGAAGTACCTGTCCAAGCGGGCCGGCGGTCTCGACATCGGTGAACGCTGGTCGAGCCTGCAAGCTCTCGCCCTGCCCCGCCTGGATTCCACCCCGACAGTCGGCGACCGCGCCGAGTTCATCGGCGGCATGACCAAGGGCTGGCTGGGACACATGATCGGCTACAGCGCAGAGAACGGCGCCATCGTGCACTTCGACCCGCACGTGGCCATCGCCCGAAACAACGCCGGCGGTGTCGCCATCATCGGCGCCTCCGGATCCGGTAAGTCGTCGCTGGCCCTGATGCTGTTCTTCTGGCTATCGGAGTCCGGGGTGCAGACAGTCGTGGCAGACCCGAAGAACGACTTCGAGGCGTTCTGCCATTACATCGCCTTCGGCGACCAGGTGTCCGACCCGCAATTTGAGGAAGAGACCCAGGCCGTCGACTCCCCACTCGGCGGCCCGAACTCCAAGTTCACCGTCGTCAACCGCGACTTCTGGGACAACACCGACCTCATCGACCTGTGGCGAGGCAACGCCGGAATGCTCGATCCGTTCGTCCTGTGCGACGACGTGCGGCGGGGAGCGTCCCTGGCCCGAGAGGTTCTGCAGCAGCTGATCGTGGACCCGGCGGAGCGCAAGATCGTCGAGCGAGCACTGCAGCAGCTGCAGTCCGACTACGACCGGGCTGCCGCCGACGGGGTGGACTTCCCCATCGGTATGCGCCGCATCGCCGAGTACATCGGCGATGAGATCGAGAACCTCAACAGCGAGTTCCTCGGGCCTGATCAGGTCAAGGGCATGGCCGCCACCGAGCGACTGTCGATCGGGGACCGCATCAAGGATCTGCAGGCGGTCGCCGACCGGCTCAACCGTGCCGCCGAAGAGGACTACTCGAAACTGCTGTTCAGCACCGGTGACGAGGCCGGTGACGGCCGTCTGCGCACCCTGGATAAGCGGAGAACCGTGATCACCCTGCGCGGTGTCGAGCCGCCCAAGAAGGACGACCCGAACGAGTGGTCACCGCGGGAACGCAACGCCTCCGCGGCACTGTTCACCGCCCTCTACCGGATCTCCGATGTACTGCAGTCGGTGCGGCAGGTGGTCAAGCCGAACGGCCCGGCCGACGCCCCGCCGCAACGCCGCCCCCGCGCTCTGTTCGTGGACGAGGGCTACATGATCACCCGCATCCCCGCCGGCCGCGACCTGATTCAGGTTGCGCTGCGGCAGGGCCGCTCGTTCAACTTCGTGGTGGTGTTCATCTCGCAGCAGGCCTCGGACATCGCGGCGCTGCAGTCCAACACCGGTGAGGGAGACGAGGTGTCCACCAACCAGTTCCCGACGATCTTCGCGTTCTGGCAGGACTCCGACGCCGAAGCGATGGCCGCCCTGCGGCTGCTGCGCGGATCAGTCGCCGACGAAGACCCCGCGGTAGTGCGAGACCTGGCACGGAGACTGACCAAGGCCGAGGGGATCCTCGGCACCGGGCGCTGCGTGATGAAGGACGTCGACGGCCGGGTCGGCCCGATCCACACCGACATGCTCTTCAACGAGCTGTGGGCGGCGGTGGAGACCAACCCGAACGTGCGCTCCACCGTGCAGAACCGCCCCATCAGCCCGCAGGGCAAGGACTGGACCACCGACCCCTCCACCCGCGACATGCTCCGCACCGGCGTCGTCCGGGGCGTCCTCGCAGAGCACCGGGCCACAACCTCGGCCGTGTTCGAGATGGACGACTGGGACGACTACCTGGAAGCAGAACTCGCCTAACCGCATAGTCGCCCGCCGCAGAGTCCGGTGAGCGCTGCGCGGCATGCCCACATGGGACGATCTTCCCTATCGGAACAAACTGAGCCCCAGGGAGCGTCGAGCGTGGACTCCTGCGGGCGACGAGGAGGCACCACGTGGCCCGTACTGCTGCGGCCCTGATCGCCGGACCGGACCGCGCCCTGGCGTGGGTGGACCGGCACGCCCGGGCGATCTACCAGGCAATCCTGGCCGTCGGGGTTGCGGCGGTGCTGCTGTGGCACGCCCACGCTGTCGCCGGCACCGCGGGCCTGGTCGTGTTCGGTGTCGTGGCAGTCGCCATCGCCGGAACCGTCGTCGGCTACCGCACCGCGCCCCAGTTGACCGGCACGATCGCCTCCACCGTTGCGGCGACCAGCTTGGTGATGATCACCGCCACCGCGATGAACCCGGTGTGGATGCTCATCGGCGTCGACGAGCTCGCCCTGGTCTACCCGGCGGTGTTCCTCGCGGTGTCGGCGTGCGCCTGGCTCATGCCGTCCACGGGCGTGCACCGAGGATGGACAGCCACAGTCGGCCACAGCGTCATGCTGGCCACCCTGCCCTCGGCGGTGTGGTCCACCGGAACGAGCTGGCGCGGTGTCGTCGTCCTGGTCGGCATGGTGGCGGCCCTGACGGCGGTGGGGCTGCGGATCCGCAAGGTCGCACCGGAGGCCCGGCCGCGCGGGTGGCGCCGCGCGCTGCGAGCGGCGGCGGTGAGCCTCGTCGTCGGACTCATGGGACTGTCCCTGGCGCTGGTCAACCCCGGCACCGCCAACGGAAACGCGTTCACCAGGGCCGTCGGCGGAATGATGGACGACGTCACCTGTTCAATGTCGGCCCCGAACCTGTCCAACGAGCCGATCGGGACGGGTCCGGAGAACATGATCTCCAACATCAACTTCGGAGGTGCCGAGAAGCCCGGCCTGCCCGCGAATGAGCAACCCCCGCGGTACGCCGACGTGGCCACCAACTTCACCAAAGCGAGCAGCGCGACAAACTTCTCTCTCGAGGACTACACGCTGTACGAGATCGCCGGTCTACGCGGACTCAAATGGGTGAACTGGCAGAAAGACAACATGGGCGACTCCATGTGCAGCTTCCCCCAATGGGTGTCGGTGATGACCGGCAACATGCTGTTCAAGGTCACCGTCTACGGGCTGCAAACCACCCTGGCGTTCAAGGAATGGTCGCAGGTAGCGAACCCTCTAGAGATGCTGTACGACCGGGCCAACCCCCTGGTCGCCGAAGTGTTCTCGATGTTCTTCCTGCCCATGGCCGGCGTCATGTTCATGGTCGCCGGCCTGGCCATCGGCATCAGGGCCACCCGCGGCAACGAGGGACTGCGCCAAGGCCTCGGCGACGTCGCCGGATCACTGCTGGTGTGTGTCCTGGCGGGGTTCACCTACATGGGCGTCGCGGCAGCCAGCTGGGACAACCCCAACAGCAACGGCTTCTACATGACGGCCGAGTTCCTCGACACCACGGCCGGAGGGCTCAACAACGCCTTCGCTGAGGCGGTGTTCTCGATGGTCGACACCAACGAGGTGTCCATGTGCCAGCGGCCCACCTCCGCAGGCTCCGACGTCTCCCCGGTGGCGCCGGGGCAGCGGATCACCTCCTGCATCCTCGCCGAGTCCTTGGCGTACAAGCCATGGGCGATCGGACAGTTCGGGCTGGCCGGAGCAAACCCGATCCCGACCGCTACCGAAGCGACCAGGTTCTCCGACCCCCGAGTCGACGCAGAACCCGCCATGGACCAGGGCAGCGGCGGAAGCGAAGAAGCCGGACTGCCCTGCTACAACAACGTCCCCGACTTCAACGGCATCGGCTGTGGCGACATGCGGTCGTACCTGATCGCCCAGGCGGGAGGCCCCAGCATCGCGGCCAGGATGCAGGCATGCCTGGACGACGCCGGCGTCGACACCGGTGACGACGAGGTTGACTACGAGGTTCTCGCCCGCTGCGAGCCGTACCACGCGGTCGCCTCCGACCTGTACTACCAGGCCGAAAACGGCGGCGGCATGTACCCGAGCGAGGCCACCGACATCGTCGCCGCCTACCGCGGCCAGGGCTCTTTCCCCCACGTGGCGCAGGCCTTCTCGTCGATCATCGGTGTCGTCGTCACCGGAATCGGGCTGGGCAGCATGGGCGTGATCACCCTGATGTGGCACGCCTGGCTGTGGGCCCTGTTCGTCATGGGCCTGTTCCAGCTGCTGTGGGCGGTATACCCCGGCAAGGCGAAGGTCGCGCAGGAGTGGCTCGCGAACGTGCTGTCGACGTTCGCGCAACGGGTCCTGTACGGCTTCGCCATGACGCTGATGATCTGGGTCATCTCCATCGTGTTCGCGATGCAGATCAACACCGGCATCAAGATCCTGTGGACCATCTTGGTGCTGGTCGCCACGTGGATGCTGATCCAGAAGATCCAGAACTCGGCCGCAGACAAGGCCCCCAACGTGGCCCGCTACGGGCGGATCGCTGGCGCGGCGCCCGCGGCAGTGGTGGGCTACGCCGGCTACAAGGCCGGGTCCAAGGCCGGTGGGGCGGCGATGGGTGCCGCCGGATCGGCTGCCAGTTCGGTGGCTCGAAGCGGAGCGCGCGCGGGACGAGCAGCAACCATCGGCGGTGCGAAGGCGACCGGCCGCGCGGGCAGCTGGGCGGCGAGTCAGGGCCGGCAGGGCGCGGAGTGGGCGGCCCGCCCCGCTGTCGACAAGGCGACCGCGAAAACCGAAGCGGCACGCGCACGTATCAGTGACGGCACGGCGAGCGTGGGCGATAAGGCGCGGGTGGCCGCGGCAGGAACGGTCTCCGGCGCTCGAGAAGTCGGCGCAGTAACCGCCTACGGGGCTCGGCGCGCCGGGCATGGCATCACCAAGGTCACCGGCTCCGCTCGTGACGCGATGAGCATGTCGGCCCGCGACCAGATGCGGGGCATGAAGGGCGGCAACGATGCCGCGTTCCAGGCTGGCCGGGCCGACCGCGACGCAGAGAAGGACCTGGAGAAGCAGCGGCGGCAGGCCCGGGCGGCCGCTCGGGAGCAGATCCGCGCCGAGCGGGTCGCACGGCAAGCCCAGCGGGACGGGTTCAAGCATCAGGAGAGAACTGCTCGCCAGTTCGGATTGACCGGCCCAGTCAACAGGCCTCCCAGGGGCAACCAGTGACCATCACCGGCCCGAAGGCCTGGCTGACGCAACGACGTGAGGACCAACGATGACCAGTGACGACATGGTGGACCAGCCGGGCAATCCGACTGCTGGTGGTGAGGCTGGCCCCGGCAACGGTGTGGCCTCGGCGCCGCAGGCGCCCGTGTGGGCCAACGACGCCGCGAGCGTGGACATCCTGCTCGATGAGGACGACCCCCACGCGTCGGTCATGGAGCTGCTCGTCGGAGACCTGGAGGGCCGGCTGGGCACGGTGTACGTCGGGTTGGGCCCGATGGAAGTGCGGGCACTGCTGCGCCAGCTCGAGGACGTGCAGCTGGCGCAGCAGATCGCCGAGTGGGAGGCCGAAGGTAACGACATCGAGGACTTCCCCCTGGACGGGCGCCGAGGCGACTACGACGGATACGACGACGAAGACGACGACGGGAGCAACGCTGTCCCCGTCAACAGGGTGGGGCGCCTGACGGACCCGCTGGCGGTGAAGACCTGGATGGGCCAGGACTACCGCCTGTTCGGGATCCCGGTCCAGTTCCTGCTGGTCGGGATGGCCGTCGTCGTCGGCGTGATCATGGCCATCGCCGGGGTGATCCTGTGAGTGCCCGCTGCGGCGGCACCAGATCGCTGCTCGCCCTACCCGCGGTCCGGTGGCTCATCTGGGGCGCCCTGATCGTCCTGCTCGCCGGGTGGGAACCAGGCACGGAGCAAGTGCGGCACCTGCTGACGGCCGCGTCCCTGGTGATGATCGCGGCCCTGCTGTTGGACGTGGTCATGACGACGGTGATCGCTGCCGGTGGGCGCGCGAAGCACAACCTGGCAGATCGACGGAACCGGACCCATCAACCAGGGGCGACAACGGGAAGGGCGCGGCGATGAGGCGGCAAGCAGCATTGGTGGCCGCGACGGGCGCCGCAGTGATCGCGCTCGCCGGCTGCTCCGGTGGCGGCGCAGGCGATGAGGCCGAGGTCGGGACGACCACGGCGCAGCTGCAGACGTCGACGCAGGCTGCGCAGCCGTCCCCGGGCATGGACGGCACTCCCTTGCCTGAGCCGACACCGGTTCCGGGAGACGACCGCGAGGCCGTCGAGCTGGCGGTGGAGAAGTTCACGATCAACTGGGCGTGCTACCGCACCTTCGCGCAACAGCCGCAGCGGGAGTGGTTCGACTCGTGGTCTGGCTTGGCGACCGAGGAGTTCGTGCAGCAGCAGCGGATCGCGTTCACCGACTCCTGGTCGTGGGCGTGGAACACCGAGACCCAGGCGATCGGGTGCCAGCGGCGCGGAGACATGCAGGTCGCGGAGGTCAACGAGTCGACGTCCATCGCCCGAATCACGGTCGAGCGGCACCTGTATCACGCTGACGCGCGAGCGGACGAGGGCCGGGTGGAGAGCAAGACCTACGACGTAGCTGTCGAAACCGACGGGCGCCGAGTCCCGCTCGTGCTGGGAGCCCGGGAAGCCGACGCCAAGGCGCCGTTCCCTCCTCGTCTTTCTTCACTGTCCCCCTGAGGGGCTGACCGCGAAAGGTAGTAACTGGTGACTCGCCCCGGACGCCCCACACCCGGACCCGACCGTCGCGGTCGAGCGTCGGGTGCGGCGGCGTCGGCCGGGAGGAAGCAGGCGAAGCGGGCAGCGGAGGGTGCCGTCGCGGTATCGACCGGAGGTGTCGGCAAGGCCGCCTTGGCGCTGCTGCCGAGCCCGCTGGACTCCCCGGACGAGAAGGCCAAGAAGAAGCGCCGGCGCCGCATCATCTACGCGGCGATCGCGGCCTTCCTGGTCGCCCTGACCTTCGTGGCGTTCACCATCGTCAACGTCGTGTCCTCGGCCGTGCTCGGCGGAATCATCAGCTCCACCGCCCCGTTCAATGCAGGTCAGTGCGTTGAGGCGAACGCCCGTGGAGGCGGGGCCGACGCGCCGCGCCCCACCCGCGGCAACGGGCAGATGGGTTACCCGGTGGATCCCGACATCCCGGAGACATCACCGTTCGGGCCCCGCTGGGGATCCGTCCACGACGGGCTGGACTTCGGCGGACCCATCGGCACCCCCATCTACGCCGTGGCTGACGGCGTGGTGAAGGAATCCGGCCCGGCCTCGGGATACGGCAACTGGATCATCATCGAGCACGAGATCGACGGGGAGATCGTCGACAGTCTGTACGGGCACATGCAGTCGGATGGGCTGCACGTCCAGGCTGGCGACCAGGTTGAGGCCGGACAGCACATTGCCGACATCGGCAACGAAGGCTTCTCCACCGGGGCCCACCTGCACTTCGGCGTGTACCCGGGAGGGTGGGCCCAGGGGGCGGGAGTGGACCCGAAACCGTGGCTCGACCGGCTACGCGAGCAGGCCCCCGAACCGGAAGACCGGGACGATGAAGACGAGGGCTCCGAGACCAGGTCGCGGCAGGTGGCGAACCGTCAAGACCGTGGCGACGGCCAGCCCGCCGGCACCGTCACGGCCGCGGACTGGGACAAACTCGCGCAGTGCGAGTCGGGAGGCAACTGGTCAATCGACACCGGCAACGGGTACTCAGGCGGGCTACAGTTCGCCCTCGAGACCTGGACGGCGTTCGGTGGCACCGAGTACGCCCCCACGGCCGGTCAGGCGACCCGCGAACAGCAGATGGAGGTCGCCAACAAGGTTCTCGCCGAGCAGGGCTGGTCAGCGTGGCCTGCCTGCACCAGCGGAACCTACCCGGAACTGCGGGAGCTCAAGCCAGCACCGCCGGGCACCTTCGTGAGCGGCAGCGACGACGATAACCGTGGCCGTGAACTGCCCCCAACCCCTGCCGAGGTCGGGTCAGAGGACCAGCTCCAGGTAGACGCGGTACGCGGCATGCGCACGGTGGTCGCGCAGTTCCCAGAGGTCAAGACCATCGGCGGCTGGCGATCGAACGGCGGCGGCAGCACCGACCACCCTTCAGGCCGAGCCATTGACGCCATGGTTCCCATGGACAGCGGAGGCCGTGAGCTCGGTGACCGCATCGCTGACTACTTCATCGAGCACGCCGAGGACCTCAACGTCGTGTCGGTGATCTGGCAGCAGCGCTACTGGGAGGGCGGCCAGTGGTCTGACATGGCAGACGAGGGTGACCCGACGCAGAACCACATGGACCACGTCCACGTGTCGTTCCAAGGCAACGGCGCCCCCAACGCAGACACCAGCTACGAGTCGTTGGGGGACGGCCCAGAACGATCCGAGGACCGGAGTTCGGCGCGGCTCAGCGGCAGCGACGATGAGCTCCTGTCGATGGATCTGACCCCCGAGCAGCAGATCACCATCAAGGCGATCATCGTCAAGGCCAAGGAGTCGGATCTGGACAACCAGGCGCAGGCCGCAGTCCTGGCCGTGATGCTGTCCGGCCACCAGGCCAACTTCATCAACATGGACGCCGACGACAACGTCAACAAGGTCGGCATCTTCGCGCAGGCCCCGTTCGCGGGAACCTCGCAGCAGCAGCTGATGGACCCGATGCGGGCCGCGAAGACGTTCATGGACCGGCTCGAGGAGGTCGCAGCAGATCGGCCGGGATGGGCGGACGAGCCCGGCCAGGACGTCCTGATCGAGATGTACCCGGAGCGGGCCGCTCTGGAGCAGGAGCTCGAGCGGTGGGAGCCGCTGGCCGCGGGCATCGTCGATGAACTGTGGGACGACGAGAACGCGCAGGCCGGGCGCCGCCTGGAGCGACTGCCGAAGGAGCAGGCCGGCTGCGCAGTGGGTGCCGGGCAGGCGCTGAACGACGGGGCGGTGCCGCCCGAGTTCGTGAAGTGGATCGAGCTCGGTGCTCAGGTCTGCGATGCCATCGACGCGCCGTTGCTGGCGGCGCAGCTGGACGCCGAATCCGGTTTTAATCCCAGGGCTGAGAGCTGGGTCGGAGCGCAGGGCCCGGCCCAGTTCATGCCCTACACCTGGCCGCAGTGGGGCAGCCCCCGAGACGAGAACGGCAAGCCGACAGGGCCGGTGGGTACGGGCGACCCGTTCAAGATCAGTGACGCGGTCATGGCCCAAGCGGACTTCATGTGCGCACTCAGTGACCAGATCAGCGGGTGGATCGACGACGGCAGCGTCAAGGGCGACCTGATGGAGCTGACGATCGCTGCCTACAACGCCGGCCCCGGCGCAGTGCAGAACGCGGGAGGCATGCCCTCCGGCGGCGACTACACGACCCAGACCCAGCCGTACGTCGCGAAAATCATGGCCGGCCGGGAGAAGTTCGCGGGCACGGGCCAGGCAGGCTCGGGCAGGTCCAAGAAGCCCTCCGGCAGTCGTGCCGCCAGCCGCGGCGACATCGGGGCGATGGCACTGGAAGCCGCCCGCAAGTACGAGGGGGTGCCGTACGTGTGGGGAGGCAAGACCCCGGCCGGGCTCGATTGCAGCGGCCTCATTTCGATCGCGTTCCGCGACATCGGTTACATCGTTCCCCACGGCACAAAGGCGCAGCTAGAAGTCGGTCAAGAAGTTCCCGTGGACGAGGCCAGACCCGGTGACGTGGTGTTCTCCCGCTTCGAGGGCAACGGCCCCGAACACGTGGCGTTCGTCGCCGAGCCCGGGGTGTCCTACTACGAGGCGCAGATGGACGGAGTCCCCGTCGGAGAGTTCCAACGGTGGGCCGACGACTCCGTCGTGATGCGCTTCACCGCTGACGACCTCGAGCCCGCCCCCGAGGCCGCCTAGCGCACCACGGCGGCAACAACGAGGGAGACGATTGCCCGCATGAACCAGAAGAGCAGAATCAGCCTCCTCGGCGCGGTGGCGGCGGCGCTGGCACTTGCCGGGTGCGGCAGCCCCGACGAGCCCGAGGCGCCCCCATCGGCCCCGATCCTGTCCTCCAGTGGCCCGACGAGCTCACCCCAGCCACAGTGGCCGAGCCGCGAACCTGGCGCCGACCTGCCAGACGCGGCGAGCTCCGACGTGGACGACACCGACCCGGAGCAAGTCGCGTTGGAGACCATCCGCATCATTCACACCCGCGACACCACCGTCGAACCCCGATCTGGGGACTCGTTCGCCCGGGCCGCGGACCTGATGACCGGCAAGCTGCGCGACGCACTGATCGTCGACAGCAGCTCGGCACGTCCGTCCATGCAGTGGTCCGAATGGCTGGAGCGAGACGCGACGATCGCCGCAGAGGCGCACATCATGGTCGAGGAGCACCCGGAGGATGAGCCCGACAGGTGGCGTCGCGCCGTCGAGGTCGACGAATACGTCACCGCCGGGAACGGCTCGAAGATCGGCCAGTTCCGAGTGGTGCACTATCTCGATGTCCGCAAGGTGGACGGTGTGTGGCGCGTTGACGACATCCAGTTCGGTGAGCGACTTCCCGTCCGCCGCTGACACCTCGGCCCCAGGTCACGCCCACACCACACCGGCATAGGCGCCGCTTAAGGTGATCGCCATGACTACACCGGACATCCTCAGCACCCGCGGGGACAGCGCACGCGGGGACAAGCTCGCCGACGTCGCTGGCTCACTGCGCGGGATCCTGAGCGACCGCGATCGCTACGAACGCCTGCAGTCCATCCTCTACGGGGTGCTGTTCGTGGCGATCGCTGCGGTTGTCGCCATGGTGGTTCTGGTCGCGACGGGGCACTCCCTGGCCGCTGCTTGGGTCGGCGGCGGAGCTCTGCTGATCGCGGTAGTCGCTCGGTTCTACACGGCGACCCGGGGCGCGTCGGTCCTGCTCGGATCGGCGGCGGGCGCGGCGATCGCCACTACCGCGGTGGCGTTCCAGATCGACGTCACCTGGCTGGAGGCCCTCATCGCGGTCGCCGCGATTGGGGTGACTCTGACGCCGATCAACCGGCGCCGCACCCGCTTGCCGGTCGTTCCGGTCATGGCTGCCGGCCAGTGGACCACGGTCGCGCTGATGTTCTTGACGCAGTGGATCACGTTCGCGCCCCCGGTCCTGGCGCTGGTGCTGTGCTCTGTGCTGGCGTGGGCCGTCGCTGACCGTGCCGCGGACCAGCGGGTGATGCAAGCGAAGTCCCGGTCGCAGATCCAGACGGCGGCCATGCCCGTCGAGTCGATGTCTCTGGGGGTGCGCATCCCGCCGCCGATGTCGGTGCGCAACATCGAGGTCGGTATCGAAGCGGAGCAGGCGACGGCTGAGGAATTGTCCAAGCTGGGGGCGGAGTACATCGTCCTGCACTCCCGTCGCATCCCCGCCTCGAACGCCGACCTGGACCACATCGTGATCGGCCCACACGGGGTGGCGCTGGTGGACTCCAAGTACAGGACCGGGGAAATGACCTACCGGGAGTTGGATTTCGAGACCGTCGACGATTCCGTGGTGCCGTCGACGGATCCGACTCAGGTGCCTTTGCAGGAGGCGGCGGTGAAGGCGGCGGAGGCGGCTGACGATGCCGCGCCGCCGGACCATCCGGATGAGGCACTGTCTCCTGCGGCCCTGGAGGCCCGTCAGAGGGCCTACGAGGTGTTCCGTGTCTCCGAGTTCGCGGGCAAGCCCACGAGGGTCGGAGAGTGGTATCTCAACGGCTTCCCGGCCAGTGCCGCCCTGGCATCGTCGACGTCGTGGGAGGCGAGCCAGATCGAGAAGGCACTCAAGATGCCGGAGGGGACGACGATTCCGGTGCTGCTGTCGATCTACGGTGCGCGGATGGATCGGGAGTCGGCCACGATCCCGCTGTTCGACAAGGTCGGGCTGCACGAGCGTGACGCGATCGTGTGCCATGTTCGTGCTATCGCGGAGGAGATCCGTCAGCTGCCTCGGATCATCGCCGATCAAACGAAGATCGACGACCTGGCGGTTGTCGTCGACGACCTGTTCCCGCAGGCGTAGGGGCAGAGAATGGTCGAAGGCCCCGCACCAGTCTGGTGCGGGGCCTTCGTTGTGCGCAGATCAGTTCGGTGTCAGCCGAGAGCCCAGTGAGGCGCCGGCTGGGCGGCGACTGCCTGCGGGCTGGTCGTCGCCGCGTTGATCACACGGCCACCGGGCCGGGAGTCGACCGGCGTCGGCAGCTTGGGTATGTCGGAGGCAGCGGCGGCGTTGGCGATCACGGCGACACCGAGGCCAATTAGGAGCGGCCACAGGGTGCTGAGCTCGCCGGCGCCGGCGGGGTGGGCCAGCACTAGGAGGTACGAGGCCGCTGCCGTGATCGCCACCCCGAGGAGGGAGACCGCGGTGTTCTTCCGTCCGACGAGGCCGAGCGCCCCCATCGTGATGACACCGGCGATCACCATCGCGACGATGGTGAGGAGTGAGCTGAACATGGCGCGTCCTTTCTGATCTGCACTTGCTGCACCAGTATGCGCCCTGTGTATGCCGCTGTGAACCGGGTAAGGATAACCCTTACCCGAAACCCCTCTACCAGTGTTGATGCTGCAGAACTACCGGCGTTCGGTAAAGAGCGACAGCAGCATCATCATGCCGGTCGGGTCCGAGATCGCTGCCTTGGATGGGTCCCCGTCCTGACCGGGCGCCGGCCTGATCAACGACTGGAACTGCTGGTCGTCCCCGGCCTTCTCTGCCGAGCGGCGTAGCTCGCGCAAGCGCTGCCTGGCTGCGCCGGAGCGCCGCCGTCGGTTGGCTCGTCGGCTGGCGTACCCCGGCGGGGTCTGCTGCTTGTTGGAGAACGGCTTCGGCTCGGGATTGCCTTCTTCCGCCGCGGCTTGCCTGGCTCGCGCCTCGGCCCAGGAGGGGGAATCGACTTCTGGAGCCGGGGCGTTCGCATCGTCCTGGTTGGCCAGCTCGGGGGAGAGGTGAGGGCGTTCGCCGTTCTGGGCGTCGATGTAGTCGTTGAACACGTCCTCGAGGGGTTGCGGGGCGGTGGGGGTCGTGAAGTCCGCTGTCGCGTTGACGGCGGCACGTGCTTTGCTGCGCTCGGCGTCGGTCATGGCCGCCCAGGCGTTCGGGCCGTTGCTCTCGGCCGCTTGGAAGCGGGCCGCGGCGAGTTCTGCGCGGCGGGCGGCGTCGGCGTGGCGGTCACGCCAGGTGGCCCACACGTCGGGCTGTGAGCCGTTGACGTCCATCCGCACCTTGTAGCGAGCCATGTCCGCGCGGGCCTCGCCGAGTTCAAGCCACGCCTCTCGGGAGGCTGGCGAGCAGGAGGTGAGGTCAACTTCTGGCATGAGCTTCTGCTGCCGCAGTCGCTCGGCGTGAAGGAGTCGGCCGGTGGCCAGATCGCGGGATAGGTGGCGCAGGGCGGGGTCGTTGGGGTCCGCGGCGGCGACGGCGTCGATCTCGGCCTCGAGCTCCTTCTGCCGGGTGGGGGAGCTGTTGAGCTCGTTGTGGGCCAGGAGCAGTTGGTCGTCGTTGGCTTCCCGGTCTTTCACTGCGCGCTCGTAGGCGCGGGTGTTGGGGGAGGCGGCGGCGAGCCTCGCTTCTATACGGCGACGCGTGGCGACCAGGGCGGTGAGCTTTGTGCGCGTGTGCTTGGGGCAGCGCGGGCCGGGTTGGGCGCGGCACATACGTGTGGGGATCCTCTCGCCGACAAGGAGGGTGGCGGCCTCATTGTCGGGCATGCCCGTGCCGGCATTTTGCCGCAAATATGCGTGAGGCCCGAGCGTTGCTCGGGCCTCTCCACTTATCGGAAACAAACTGCCGGGGTTGCCTCGCAGCAACAGTCAGGCAGACGTGACGGTAGGAGTGCGAACCGCCACGATTGCAGGGTTCGGCTGAGCCGAACGTCACCATGGGCGACACAGATGACTATATGCCCTCCACACTGATTTTGCACGGACTGGCAGTGCGAGATTTGCTCACTGCTCGAGTTCGGGAGCGAGCTGAGCAGCGGGAATCCAGTCTGCTCCGAAGACGGCGGCAACCTGAGACAATGCTGACACGTCTCCATCTGTGCTGGTAGTGGACGCAATTAGCCGCGAGAGCATGATCAATCCGGCCTTTTCTTCGATCGTGCCGACCCCCGCGACGAGTGACCATTCGCACACCTGAAAATTGCGGTGACTGCGGCCCATTATTTGCTCTGCACGCAGTCCGCTGTACGACGCCTGGTGCATGAACCCTCGCCGCGGTGTGGACGTCGCGCGTGTGCCGTCCTCGAACTGCTCGCTCGCCTGCAGATTGATCGCCGTCGGAGTGTTGAACACAACCACCTTGGCCTCACCCCGCTGAAACCGCATCCGCTCCGCCTCGGCCTCCGGGTTGGAGCCATAGATGCGGGCCACGGAGACGCCGTGCTCCTCAAGCATCTCGGCGACCGGGTGCGCGGCGGTGGAGACCATTTCGGTAGCCACGAGCACCTGGAAGCCACGCTCCAGTTCGGCACGCACGGCATCGACCGTGTGCTCTACCCGGATCATCGACGCCTTCTGCCGCAATCTCACGATCGCTGCCAGCCCGCGGGCCACGTTGTTGCCTGAACGGGCCAGCTTCATCTCTCGCTGGAAGTCTCCCCACTCGAGCTCGTAGGCACGCCACTGGTCAGGCGTGAGGTCGATCAAGTCCACATCGAACGGCGCCGGCCCCCAGGGGGCCGCCCTGGTGAGCATGAGCGGCGGATCGTGCCGCGTCAGGGTGTCGCGCACCGAGCTGATCGCGTCCTGCTGGACCTGCAGGGATCGCTTCGCCTCCGGTGCCCAAGTCCACCTGCCGTAGGAGAGCTCCAGGGGCACTCCGAGGGAGGCGAGCTTCTTGCCGAACTCGGCCCATTCCGCCGGCGGATCCCCGTGAACCTGCGCATATAACGACGATAGAAATCCGAGCTCACCAGGGTGATGTCCCGGCGTGGCGGTGATTGTCAGAACGAAGGGCGCCTTCTCCGGTGGTGCATCCATCCGGGTCAAGCGACGCATGTAGCCGGTGCGCTTGGAGTCGTGACGAAACTGGTGAGCCTCGTCGATAACGGCCAGGTCAAAAGCCACTTTTGGTCTGCCATTGCGGCCGATGAGCTTGCCGAGACTGTCGGAGGACATGATCACCCACCGCAGGTCGTCGTCGCCCAGGGCCGCGATGGTGCGCCGCCATGACGGGATCGTGATCCGCGCGGGCCGATCCACAGTCACGAGCACCGTCTTGGCTCCCCGCATATGAGCGATCACCTTCATGGCCGCCACCGCGACGAGCGTCTTACCCGTGCCGACCTGGTTGCCAAGATGGCATTGACGCAGCCCGCGCGCCGCGACGTCGGCGATCGCTCGAACGTCGTCTCTCTGCTCGGGCCGCAACTGCATCGGGGACGAAGTCGCCCCAGGGCCCTTCGCGCCGTTGAGCTCGTCCTCCATCCACCGCAGATACGAGTACGGCTTGCTGGCGTAGGGAGCCAGCCTCTCCGGCAGCGACACGCCCACGTAAGCATGCGCGGTCAGCGCTTTGTAGTAGGTGACCCCAGCCGGTTTCCCGCCGTCCAGTCCCCCCCAGGGCAGCTCCAGCAGCCACACGCGCTGACCGGGCGGGATCGTCGGCAGCGCAGGCTTCGTCGTGGTCGACTTCTTCTTCGCCGGGGCGCTGCGCCGAGTCGAGCGGCGTATCCGGGTGGCCATCAGCTGGCGGCGCCCTGCGCCGCTTGGAGGCGAGAGTCGGCCTTGAGCATCATCTGCGTGTTCAGGTGCATGGCCAGGGTGAGTGCGGCATCACGAGCGGGTCGAGACTGGTCGGTGACCGGCTGCTCGGCCACGGCCCGCAAGAGTGCGGCGGTAGCGCGCGGACCGGCAGGGCTGGCGGCCAGGATCAGTCGCGCATTGGACTTCTGGACCGCCCCGCAGATCACGCCGCCAGACTCGTTGGTGATGAAAGTGCGCGGGGACTGGGAGACCTGCCAGCGGCCCTGGGTTCCCCTGTCTGCGCAGGTGTCGAGCATGTCGGCGACGGCGGTGAGGAACGCTGCGATGCTCTCGTCGGTGTAATCGGCGGCGGTGTCCACGATGTGCTCCTGGTCAGGTCCGTTGGTTGGGCCTCACCCTAAGTGCGGGCCGTGCCGCCGCCGCTCACGGGATGGGCGTGCACGCCACGGTGGTCGCCGAGGGTGCGGAGTCATCGACCGCCTGGCAGGCCCACGCGGTGGCGAACCGCTCAGCGAGTGCGGACTGGGTCTTGTCGATGGCATCGGTGTGGGCGTTGTCGCGCTTGGCGGCCAGTTCGTGCGACGTGCCCAGCACCGCGGCCCCGAGGAGGGCGCAGCACACGGCCGCGGCCGGAGCGACGAATACGTCGCGGAGCCGCACTGCTCGCTCCAGGGTGGGAATGGTGCGGTGAGCTGGAGAGCTGAGCACCGCCAGGGCGACGCCGAGGATGAGTGTGAGGACGATTCCGATGCCGGCCAGGATCAACCACAGGGGCGATACGGCGGCTGCGGTGGCCTGGTCGGTGGGGATGGTGGTGACGACAGAGGTGGGGTGGGTTCGCATGATGGCCTCGCTTTACGGGCCCGCCGAAGCGGACGTCGGGCAAGACGGAATAGGTGGGGTGGGTTCCGTGTGCGACGACCCTAACGCGCACCTACGACAAGTGGGGGAACCCGTTTGACCTGCGAAAAGTGCCTAGCTGTCGGGCGGGATTGCCGCGTAAATCGGGTTGGATCGGGCGGCCTCACGGGTGGCCACCCCGGACGCTTCCAGGTACTTCTGGGTGCTGGCCATGGAGCTGTGCCCGAGCAGCGCCATCAGCGCGTGCACCGGGACACCACTTTCCGCGAGCTGGATGGCGAAGGTGTGGCGCAGGCGGTGGGTGTTGGCCCCAGGCGTGGGCGTGATGCCGGCGCGGGCGTAGGCCCGCTTGACGCGGTATTGGATCGTGCCGCGGGTGATGCGCTGTCCGTCTGAGCCGACGAACAGGGGCTGTTCCGGGTCGAACCGTCGCCACGGGTTGCGCTTCTTGCGCCTCCCGTCCGGGACCGTGTCGGGGAGCCTCTTGGCCCTGCTGATGAGGTACTTCTCCAGGATTCGAGTCAGCTCCGGTTCGGCCGTGACGTGCCGGTACTTGGACCCCTTACCGAGCAGTTGGACCGTCATGGCGCCGGGCTCGTCGTGGCGGGGAGTGAAATCTCCGATGTTCAGGCTGATCATGTCGCCCGTACGTAGGCCCATCAGCAGGCCGGACAGGACGAGCGCGAGGTCGCGTTCGCGCCAAGTGTGGGGGTCGTCCTCGTTGGGCATCGCCAGCTGCGTGAGCAAGCGGAAGACATCCGGGCCCTCGATCGACTTCGGAGGAGGGGGAGGGGCGCCAGAGCTGCGCTTACGCACGGCCCGCATCGGGTTGGCCGGCAGGTAATCCTGGTTGACCATGAACTCGCACAATCCATTCCACGTCGACCAGGCTCGCTGGCGTGAGGACGCGGGCCGGTCCTTGAACTGGGAGCCGAACGCCGCCCACAGCACCGTCTTGTCGCGGAGGTGCTCGACGGTCAGATCGCCAGGTTCAATACCGAGATTGCGGGCGATGAGTCCGCGCAGATTCACGTAGTCGTTGCGGTAGGCCTTCGCGGTGGCCTCTGAGACGTCCGACTTGTAGGCCATGTATTCGTCGAACGCCGAATCAAGCGGAAGCGGTGCATCGTCGACGCGAGTCGAGTCCACGTCGGTATCCGGCGTGCGTGACATGCGGCTCCTCGAGGCGACCTACGGATTCTCAGATAACCGTAACCGGTGGACCCGCCGAGTGGCCCGGGCGTCGGGGCTCAGGCGACGGCGGCGTGGAAGCCGGCAACGCGGAGCGGCAACCGCGGCGGCGCGTAGTGCTCACGGACCCGAACCGCATACCCCCGGGGGGTATACGGTGTGTCGGTTCTCAAGCAGCTTGTCAGTGGGCTTCCAGTCCACCAGTACTTTGTCACCTGCCTGTCAGGCGTCAATTGTCACGAGATTGGCAGAATCCTAGCCACTGACAGCCGGTGACAATGAGGGGTGACGCAGAGTGGCCGCGTCTTTGCGACGGTCGCCCTTGTCGAAGCCGCCACCTGGACCGGGTTGCTCGTCGGCATGTTTCCTCAAATATGTCACTAGGACGACCGAGGTCGGCGTGAAGATCTTCGGGACGCTTCATGGCGTCGCCTTCCTCGCCGTGACGATCGTCGCCGCGGTCGTTCTGCGCTGGAAGTGTTGGATCGCTCTCCAGGCCGTCCTCGCGGCGATCCCGCCGCTGGTGTCCATCCCGCTAGAGCGCTGGCTCGCCCGCCACGACCACCTCGCCCGTTACCAACCGTGAGCGGCCGGCAATTGCCGCCGGTCCCACGGCGGCCTGAACTGCTCGCCGATCATCATCGATACGCTTGACGATCCACACGCGGCCGCCGGCATGGCCGGACACCGCGTCACACGTATCTTCCGCGAGCTGGGTCATGTCGTGCGCGAAGGCTTCCGCTGCGCCGAGACACCATTCGGCTGGATGCGGCAGAACACGGCAGGGCTAACCCGAATGGTCGGGCGCCGATCGGCGCTACGGAAACTGGCCGTTTGCGTGCGCTTATCGGCTGTGATGCCTATCACTCCGGCTCCTATGGTCTTTGTACGGCTACTGAGCAGGTCCGATTCAGATCGTGATCGTCGTTTGTCGCCGGGCCAATCGTCTAGATCCCGCGGTGTTCGCTGGGAACGACAAGGAGTATTTCATGACCAAGATCCCTACTGCTCGCGGTGACGAGATCGACTCCAGTGACCTAGGTTTCACGCTCGTCACTGAGTGTGTGATTGGGCCTCGAACGGCTGAGGTCGAGGCCAATTGGCCGCAGATGGGCTTCGCTTCCATTGCACGGGAGGAGCGCATCTCCGAAGCCGCGAAGCAGCTCGAGCACGCCAAATCTGCTGGCATCGACACGATCAGTGACCGCGTGATCCCCGGCGCCGGGCGTGATGTTCGATTGCTCAAGGAGATCGCGCAGAGGACCAGCGTCAATATCATCGTGCCTACCGGGTGGTACACGTGGACCGATGCCCCGCATCCATTCATGCTCATGGACATGCTGCCCGAGACAGCAGCAACGACATGGCCGTCCCTGGCTGACTTGTTCGTGAAAGACATCGAGGAAGGGATTCTCGACACTGGTGTGCGGGCAGGCACCATCAAGATCACCAGTGATCACCATGGCTTGATGGACGGTGTGAAGTTGGTGATGCGCCATGCTGCAGAAGCCCACCGTCGCACTGGCGTGCCCATCGTGACCCACACTGGTATCGGGCTGGGAATCCGCGTGGCCCAGGACCAGCAGGACTACCTCGAACAGCTCGACGTCGATGTCAGTCGTGTGAAATTCGGTCACGTCGACTGGACGGATCCGTCGGTTGAACTCGAGGAGTTCGAGGCCGTCGCGAAGAAGGGCTCGTTCCTGTCGTTCGACACTTCCGCGCTCGATTACCAATGGCCCGAGGACTACCGCAATGCGATCCAGAAGACGCGCGTCGAGCGCATTACTGGACTGATCGATCGTGGCTATCTCGAACAGATCCTCATTTCGCAGGATGACTCCACGTTCCATGATCTGGGCCCCATGCCGGAGCGGCAGCACCCGACGTACACAACCGTGCTGCGCCGCATCATTCCCCAGCTGCAGGAGGCCGGGGTGACCGATGACCAGATCCACCAGATTACGGTCGCGAATCCCCGCCGACTGTTCGAGACGCGGGACCGCGGTACGTACTGACTCCCAGCCTGCGGGCTTACCACCAGCCCGCTGTGCTCCACCCCACTCGACCGACCTGCAGGGTGCGGGTGAGCTGACGCTGGTCGTTCCCTGAGCGAGCGACTCGGCTCCGGCCCACCCGTACCCTGCCGGATTCGCCGAATTTGCAGGAGAAACCAGATGTATTCAGATCCACGCTCGCACACGGTCGACGGGTTGCTGCGCCGGACTGCATCGCGAAGCCCGGACGGCGAGGCGATCGAGTTCGAGGGTCAGGTGTGGACCTACCAGGAGTTTGACCGCGCCGTTGATGTTGTCACCTCACGCCTGCATCGGCTCGGTCTGAACCGGGGCGACCGAGTCGCGGCGTTCGGCGGCAACTCCGCGTTCTACGTCATGCTGTATCTGGCGTGCTCGCGGGCGGGAGTGGTGCATGTCCCTATCAACAACGCACTGACCGGCAGGGAACTCGAGTACTTGATCACCGATTCCGGTGCGGCAGCCATTGTCGCCGATCCGGATCTCACACCGCTCGTACGCTCTGTCATCGCCGATCGCGCCCTACAGGTGTTGGAATTCTCAGATCGCGAAAACGGGATACTGGACACCGAGGAACTTCAGCGCGGCTCAGCACCGCAGTGGCAGAGCCCCGCCTCCCCCGGTGATCTGGTCCAGCTGCTGTACACCTCGGGAACGACCTCACGTCCAAAAGGGGCGATGATGTCCCACCAGGCGCTGATCAGCGAGTACATCTCCACGATCACTGCGCTGGACTTCACCGAGCAGGATCGCCCGCTGGTGTGCATGCCGTTGTATCACTCGGCCGGGATGCATATCTTCACGGTCCCGTACCTGATGCTCGGAACGACAATCCGACTCCTCCGGAAGCCGGATATCGAGCTGATCCTCCGTCGCATCGAAGAGGATCAGATCACCTCCCTGTTCCTGGCGCCGACCGTGTGGGTGCCGCTCTCCCAGCACCCTGATCTTTCGCGCCGGGATCTCGGCGCACTGCGAAAGGCGCAGTACGGCGCATCGATCATGCCCACACCAGTGCTAGCGAAACTGCGGCGGGCACTGCCGAACGCTGGCTTCTACAACTGCTTCGGCCAAAGCGAGATCGGCCCGCTGGCCTCCGTGCTGCGTCCTGAGGAACACGACGCCCGGCCAGCATCGTGCGGACGATCGGTCCTGTTCGTCACCACTCGGGTCGTCGACGACTCCGGGAACGACGTCCAACCCGGGGAGCCCGGGGAGGTGCTCTACCAGTCGCCGCAGTTGTGCTTGGGCTACTGGAACAACCCTGAAGCCACCGAGCGAGCTTTCCGCGACGGATGGTTCCACTCCGGCGACCTGGTCACCAAAGATGCCGACGGGTACATCACTGTCGTCGATCGCCTCTCGGACGTCATCAACTCCGGCGGCGTGATGATTGCACCCCGCGAGGTCGAGGAGGCCCTCTACGAGCACCCCGCGGTCGCCGAGGTTGCGGTCGTTGGAATACCCGATGACCGCTGGATCGAAGCGGTCACCGCCTTCGTCGTGGTCCGGGACGACCAGCAGGTCAGCGACACCGAACTCACCGGGCACGCGAAGACCCTGCTGGCGCCGTTCAAGGTGCCCAAGTCGATCCACTTCGTCAATGCCCTACCCAGGAACCAGAGCGGGAAACTCCTCAAACGAGAACTCCGCGACCCCGTCTCTCCCACTACCTGAAGCGACCCACCGCCACACCTCTACTCGACTGCGCGCTACGAGGCGCAGTCGGGTGAGGCGTCCTGCGAAAAGGAAGAACGCCGTGACCACAGTAGCCATCGCCGGAGCCGGCCCCGTCGGGCTCATGCTCGCCCGGGAACTGCAGATGCAGGGAGTGCGCACAGTCGTGCTGGAAGCAGCAGCTGAACGCTCTCCCTATTCCAAGGCCCTCGGCATCCACGCCCGGACGATCGAGATCCTCACCATGCGCGGATTGGCCGACGACATGCTCGCTGGCGGCATCAGGCTGCCCCGGCACCACTACGCCATGCTGCCGAACAGCATCGACTACTCCAAACTGCCGAGCCCATACGCATTCGTGCTGGCCTACCCGCAGGTCGGCACCGAGAACACGCTCGAATCCGCAGCCCTTTCGGCCGGCGCGGAACTGCGTCGTGAGCACCGAGTCATCTCAGCCAGTCAGTCCGCCGATGAGGTGACGCTGGAGGTCGATGGCCCCGACGGGCACTACACCGAACAGGTCGAGTACCTGGTCGGCTGTGATGGCGGCCGAAGTGTGGTCCGCGAATCGGCCGGCATCGACTTTCCCGGCTCAGAGGTCACCTTTTGGTCCTTCCTCGGCGAGGTCTACCTCGACTCTCCGCCCGAGCGCGGCTTCGTTCGCCACGGTGAACACGGCGCCATCTTCGTCGCACCGGTTCCCGGTGGCTTCTATCGAGTGTCAGGCATCGACCTTGCCCGCCAAGATCCACAGGGCCCGCTCGAATTCGACGAGTTCCGAGAGACGGTGATCCGGACGGCCGGAGACGATTTCGGCATGCGTGACCCCGTCTGGTTGACCCGGTTCGGGGACGCGTCGCGGCTCGCGTCGCAGTACCGAAACGGGCGGGTTTTCGTGGCCGGCGACTCAGCGCACATTCACTACCCCGCTGGCGGAGTCGGACTCAACATCGGCCTGCAGGACGCGCTGAACCTTGGCTGGCGGCTCGGTCACGTCATCAACGGAACGGCCGACGAAGACCTCCTCGAGGGCTATCACGCAGATCGCCACCCTGTCGGGCAAGCACTGATGACCACCAGTCAGGCTCAGACCGCAGTAATCAAAGCCTTCGCCCCGGGCGATCAAGGTCTACGCACACTGACTAACGACCTCATTGGCTCGGTGACAGAGATGAACTACGAACTCGCCCTACGCTTGTCGGGGCTGGCAGTGCGCTACCTGGCGCCCGAGGGTTCTCTTCCCATCGTTGGCACCCGCGCTCCCGACGTGCAGCTCACCAGTCCTGCCGGACAGAGCCTCTTCGATCAGCTCGATCGTCCCCGCTTTGTGCTGCTTCATCGCGACGACCTCACACTCGAAGGTCTCGAGGATGTGCACACGGTAGCCGCTGATGCAGACGCAATCGATACAGCCGGCTGGACGGCAGTCACCGCGGCGCTCGTCCGCCCCGACGGCTACGTCGCCTGGGCCACTCACACCCAAGACTCCACCTGTGCGGGCGCCGAAGCAGCCGACGCGCTTTCTCATACACTGCGGCCGTCGGCGGCGCACGCGATAACGGCACCGGTCACGTGACCACGGGCCGGAAAAAGCGGCCGGCCCTCTAACCGAACTAAGCACACTCATCCACTACACGCGGTTCGCATTCTGCGGACCAATCCGTGGCAAGCCGCCACGGCAACGAAAGGAATCCCATGATCGGGGTTATCGGTTCCACAGGTCAGGTCGGCGCACCATTGATGGAGGTATTGACCGCGGCTAATGTCCCGGTGAAGGCCCTCGCGCACAGTCCCGAATCGGCACAGAAACTGAGCGGCGACAACGTGCAGGTCGTAATTGGCGACGTTCGTAACGACGAGGACGTCCGTGACTTCATGCAGGGAGTCACCAGCTTGTTCATGTTGACCCCGCCGGCCGAAGATCAGGTCGAAGTTCAGAACAAACTCGTCGACGCAGCCGTAGAGTCCGGTGTCGACAGCATTGTGAAGCTGTCGGTCTACACGGCCGCAGACGACTCGCCCTGCGGATTCAGCCGCTGGCACGTCGTCAACGACCGCTACATCGCCGCCAGCGGGCTGGACTACACCATCCTGCACCCACATTCGTTCATGCAGAGCATGGCCGTGCAGTTCGCCGGTCGCATCCGAGCGAACGGGATCATGGAGGCCGCCGTGCGGCCTGACGCCGGAATCACCATGATTGATGTTCGCGACGTCGGCGCAGTTGCCGCCCAGGTCCTGCTCGAGAACAACCACCAGAACGAGACCATCCTCATCACCGGTCCCGAGGAAGTCACCTACTCGGGGTGCGCCGCCCAGGTGGCCGAGGCGCTCGACACAAGCATTGAGTATCGCAAGGTCTCAGTTGATGAAGCGCGCGCCAATTTCGTTGCTGACGGCGTTCCCGGATGGGTCGCCGACTCATTGGTCGGACTGCATTTCATGTACGACACCGGCCTGTTGAACCCTCGCATTGATACGGTGCGACGCTTCACCGGACGACCGGCGCGAACCTTCTCCGACTACCTCGCCGACAATCTCGCCGACTGGCGTTGATACCAGCCTCTGGCGTGGCTGCCCCAGCGCAGCCACGCCAGAGCACCCAGTACATTCACCACCGTCGACCGCCCTGCGGTCACCAGCGCAGAACAGAGACATCTTGATGCCCACAACCGACGTCGTCGTCATCGGTGCAGGCCACCAGGGCCTTGTCGCTGCCATCACGCTCGCCGATGCGGGTTTGAAGGTCGTTGTGGTGGAGGCGGCTGACGAGATCGGCGGCGCGGTCCGCAGCAGTGAACTAGTGCGCCCCGGTCTCGTGCACGACCGCTACGCCATGAACATGAACCTCTTCCTCGGTTCACCGTTTTATGCCACTTACGGTGATGAGCTGTCCTCGGCCGGTCTCGAGTTCTCACACTGTCGCCACGCGTATGCCTCGGCGTTTCCCAACGCACCCAGTATCCGGATCTCCGACGACGCCGACGAGAACCAGCGCATGTGGGAGGAGCACGATCCAGGGGATGCCAAGGGCTGGCGTCGCCTGAGCGAGGTATTCGCCGACGTTGCCAGCAGTTACGGCCCGCTATCCAGCAACGTCTTCCCGTCGCGCAGCACCGCGTCAGTGATCCGTTCGGTGCTCTTCAAACGGCAGCACACCAGCGTGTCCGAACTCCTGCAGGTCATGACCTCCACTACCCGCTCGCTGGGCGAGAGATACTTCGCATCTCCAGAGGCCCGATCAATGGCCGCAGCATGGGGCATGCACGTCGATTTCGCTCCCGATGTCGCGGCCGGGGCGATCTTCCCACTGCTGGAGATGTACGCCGATGCCGAACACGGAATGAATGTAGTCAAAGGAGGGGCTTCCAACCTTCCCCGTGCGCTGGCCGCAATGCTCTCCACCCGCGGTGTGCCTATCCACACCGGCAAGGCCGTGGAGTCGATCCAAGTGGCAAGCGGGCGTGTCCAGGGTGTTCGACTCGCAGACGGGGAACACATCACCGCCCGTCACGGCATCCTGTCCACTGCCACGCTGCCGGCCGTGGTCCACCGCCTGCTCCGCAACCAGCCGGTGCCTTCCTCGATGGCTCTCGCCGCCGACAACTTCCGCTTTGGGCCCGGGACCTTCATGCTTCACCTTGCACTCTCGGGTCCGATTCCATGGCAAGACAGTCGTCTCGCGGACTCGGCCTACGTGCATCTTGGGCCCTACGTCGACGACATGGCCCGCACCTACCAACAGGCCCTCGCCGGGGTTCTTCCTGACGAACCGCTGTTAGTGGTCGGACAAACAAGTACCGTCGACCCGAGCCGCAACACCAGCGAGGACGATCGGCTTCACGCGGTGTGGATTCAAGTCCGGATGGTCCCCGCTGAGATCACCGGTGACGCGAATCCGCACGGCGCCGGTGGCGACCTCACCGGCCGGTCGTGGGACGAAGCGACCGAGCCGTTCGTCCAGCGAATCCTGGAGAAACTCGAACGTTACGCTCCCGGAGTCACTGAGTCAGTCATCGGACATGCGGCGGAGAGCCCTAGCGACCTGCAATCCGGCAACGCCAACCTCCACGGCGGGGACTCGGTCTCGGGCAGCCATCACCTCGACCAGTTCATCGGCATGCGGCCCTCGATGTCACTGTCGCGCTACCGCACGCCAATAGACGGGCTCTACCTCGCCGGCGCATCGACGTGGCCAGGTGCAGGGGTCAACGCGGTATCTGGCCAGCGCTCGGCGGAACAACTAGTCCGAGGCACTACCCTCCCCCGCCGGAAACGGCTGCCGCGGTGACACCCCGGGCAGTCCCGCGGCCTGCCCGTTTAACAAAGGGAGGCCAGTCACCTGATGGCGGCGACACCCGCGACTACACTGATGCGTGATACTCATCACTCCAATCAAGGGTGACGCGCACCATGAATGCCCATCTGACCTCGACGGCCGACAACACCCCCACACCGACCGAAGTGACAGTCACCACAAGCGATCCTGCGGAGTTGTCCACCCGGCTCAGCCAGGTCTACCCAGACGCGCGGGTCGACTCACCGCCGCTGAACAGGGTCGTTGATGTCCGGTTCCAAGAGCATCAGCTTCCTGGACTGTGGTTCGCTAACTTCTCCATCTCGACCGCGTCCATGCTCCTGCCAGAGAACCCCTTCTACAGCGTCTTAATCTCCACGACCGGCCAGGTTGTCTCGCGACTCGGCGGCCGGGAGATCGCCACCGAGGGCCACCAGTGCGTGGTCGTCTCTGCGGGGGAAGACGCGGCCGTCGACTACTTCAGTGACACTAGTGCGACGTCCCTGCGGTTTGCCCCACAGCTGGTCCATGACGAGATCGCACAAACCCTCGGGCGGACAGTGCTCAAACCGATTCGGTTCGACCCCCACCCCCCAGTCGGCACCTTTCGCGCGTTGGAATCGATAATGACCCTGCTCCGCATGGAACTTGGACAGGCCAGCGTCCTGGAGCGCGCGCGAACTGCACACCACCTCAGTCGAATGGCCGTCAGCAGTCTGATCCATTCCATCCCGAGCAACTACACAGAAGCGCTCGCTGCGCCATCTGGCTTCACCGGCCCCCGACCGATCCGCGCGGCCGTCGAGGCACTGGAGGAGAATCCGCTCGAGTACGCATCCGTCTCCGATCTCGCCCGCGAAGTGGCGTTGAGCGTCCGTGCACTCCAAGACGGGTTCACCCGCCATGTCGGCACAACGCCAATGCGATACCGACACCGGGTCCGCCTGGAGCGAGCCCGCCACGAACTCATCCAGTCCTCCCCACATGACACAACCGCTACGGCCGTCGCCGCTCGCTGGGGGTTCTACAACTACGGGAGATTCTCTGCGGACTACCGCCGCCAGTTCGGCGCCACCCCACACGAGAACCTCCGCGCCGGGGAGACTCACAACGGCACCTGAGTCGGCTCATTGTCGGATCGCGTTTCTGTCCACGAGCAGAGGATCGCTGTCGCGTTGGACGATCCTCAACAGCGACTCCGACCCGGCTATCTGGAGCCCACGACGGTCGAAGCTCTCTGACCTACCATATGGTCGGTAGGGTGGTGGCATGGCCACGAAACCGGAGATTCTTGATGATGCGATCGAAGTGCTGCGCCGTGGTGAGCCGTTCGCGATCGATGCTGTTGCGCGCGAGGCTGGCCTGACGAAGCCAGGGGTAGTGCACCACTTTGAAACTAAGGAGGCATTGGTGCTGGCGGTGGTGGACCGGATCGCAGATCGGTGGTTGACAGTGCTGCGCAAGCAGGCAGGAGAGGACAGCAGCCCAGCCGAAAGATTGCGAGCCTACGTGGAGCACGCGGTGACGGGAGAGTTCGACCAGAGCGACCTTGCGCTGCTGGTCGACGTCCGACTGAGGGAAATGCTGGCAGCCCAGTGGACGCAACGCATGGACCCGTGGTTCGGGACCGAGATCACAGGGACACCCCGGCAGCGTGGTGCGCTGCGGGCCGCCAGGCTCCTGGCTGACGGGGCGTGGTTCAACAAAGGACTTGGCATTCAGGCGGTTCGCGGGGATGAGGAAGACGCAGTGTATTCGGCTGCGATGAGATTGCTGGACGAAGGTGGGGCAAAGTGAGCCGACAAGCGAAGGGGTGGCTGTTGCTGGTCGGCGCGATCCTATTGGAGGTCGCGGGATCGCTGTCACTGAAGGCCGCGCTTAATGCGCCTGCTCTCTATGCGGTCGTCGTGATCGGCTATGTGGGGGCGTTCGTGTTCCTGGCTCTGGTACTGCGCACAGGAATGGCCCTTGGTGTCGCCTACGGTATTTGGGGCGCATCCGGGGTCGCGTTGACGGCATTGTTGTCGATGGTGTTTTTCAATGAGCCGCTGACCACGCTGATGAGTATCGGCACCGTCGTCGTAATCGGTGGAGTGCTGTGTGTGGAACTCGGCGCCCAGATGGGACACAAGAACAAGAAGGGCGAGGTGGCCCGATGACCTGGCTCTTTCTCATCGCCGCCATCGCATTTGAGGTGTTCGGCACTATCTCACTGCGCATCGCTGTGGACAAAAAGCTCTGGTACGCGGGCGTGGCCGTCGGGTACTTACTGGCGTTCACGATGCTGTCGTTGGCGTTGGCCGCCGGCATGGCTCTCGGTGTCGCCTACGGAATTTGGGCCGCCTCTGGGGTGGCGTTGACGGCGATCATCAGCCGTTTCCTGTTCAGGGAGCCCCTTACCTGGTTGATGGGGCTCGGCGTCATCCTCATTGTCGGCGGCGTACTCCTAATTGAGCTCGGCGCCGCTTACTGAGCACCCAGGCACACAGCGGACGGTCCACCAAGTGGTCCGCGACCGCGACGCCGCGAGCGACTGCCGTTCCTCGGTGCCAGAGAGCGATGATCACTGCGTGCGGTAGGCACTTTTGCCATGGCCAATTCCTCCTATGCGGTGTTTCACCGTCTGCATAATCAGGAATAGCTTCTTCTGACCGAACTCGGCTCCTCTTAAACCCGCAGGCCAGTGCGCTGCATCTCACGTTAGGATCCCTGGAGATGCGCGTCACAGCCAAATTCCGCGGCGCTCCGGCCACTTTCCGCCGAAGACCGACCCGATGCACGAAATCGACCGCGGGAACGCCGCCGGTGCCCGATCATTGAACACAGAACTCCTGCACTTGACGATCAGCAATCGAACACGCGTCGGGCACGAGCGGTTGAACGGTACCCATCACATGTCGAGTGCTCAGCCCGCCTGATTCAACAGGCGCTCCGACGTCGCCAAGGAGAGTCAGCCCGAGGTTGCAACACGCAGCCTGGAGCCAGCGGAACGAGTGGAAGCGAGAGCACAGATCATGGAACCTTTTGACGCAGTTGTGATCGGATCTGGCGTAAATGGCCTCGTCGCGGCCGCCGAGCTCGGTTTGGCTGGCTGGCGTGTAGCGATCATTGAACGCAATGAGAATCTAGGTGGATTCATTGCCTCAGGCGAACGAACGCTGCCCGGATATGAACATGACATCTATTCTTCTTGGCATCCGCTTTTCGTCTCCGGCGGCGCCTACGCCGCAATCGGCGACAAACTCCATGCGCACGGACTCGAGTATCGAAACACCGACGCTGCCCTCACTGGGAGCGTCGCCCGCGACCTTACCTCGGTCGCTTATCGAGACCCCCAGCGCACGGCCGAAGGGTTCGCCGAAGCCCACGACCAAGATGCGTACGTGGCGATGCTGGATGAGATGGGGGCACGCTCAGGCACAGTGTTCGGGGCCCTCGGGTCAGACCTGCGATCGAAGAAGACCCTTGCGAAGCTGGGTTTCGATGCACTGCGCAAGCAGAAACTCGACGGTGTTGAAATGCTCGCCCGCGACGCACTGACCAGCGGGCGGTCATTCACAAGGGCACGGTTCAACGGTACCGAAGCGGACCAAATCTGGGCGCCATGGCTACTGCACGCCGGGATGTCGCCCGACAACGCTTCCGGCGGGATGATGATCCCGGTCCTCGCCGCCACGATGCACGGATTTGGTCTGCCCATCGTGGCTGGCGGCGCAGGAAACTTCGTGGCCGCCTTCGAGAGCCTGTTCGCCGAGCTCGGAGTAACGGTGATGACCGGCAGAACTGCTGAATCCATCACCGTGGCCGACCAGCAGGCTACCGGAGTCGTTACCGACAAAGGGCTAGTTGTACTGTCCACGCAGGTTGTGTACGCGGTCTGCGGGTGAGGCGCCTCTTAGCGCGGTGTGGCCGCGGTGGAAATTGTAGTGGTGCAGGAAGGCCGGTAGACGTGCCGCGCGGTCGGCTTCGCAGGAATAGGGTTCGGCGTAGGCCCATTCCTCGAGCATCGTGCGGTTGTAGCGCTCGACTTTGCCGTTGGTCTGCGGCCGGTACGGGCGAGTGCGCTTGTGCGTGACCTCGGTTCCGAGGGCGTCGGCGAAGGCATGGGAGCGGTAGCAGCTGCCGTTGTCGGTCAGGACCCGGCGCACGGTGATACCGGCATCGGCGAAGAAGGCCTCGGCCCGCTTCCAGAACTCGGCCGCGGTCTCCTTGCGCTCATCTTCCAGCAGCTCGCTATAAGCCAGCCTCGAGTGGTCATCGACAGCGTTGTGGATGTACCAGTAGCCCATTCGACGCTTGCTGTTGCGCTTTCCCTTGGCTCTGCCGAGGACCTTGTGACCACCGCCATCGGGGATGCGGCCGAGCTTCTTGATGTCCACGTGCACCAGATCGCCCGGTGCCTCGTGCTCGTAGCGGCGCACCTGCCGCTTGCCGGCACGCACCGGGGCGCCGGTGGCCGGGTCGGTGAACGACAGGCGCAGACAGCCGTAGCGGGACAGGATCTTGTGCACGGTCGAGGGCTGCATGCCCAGGTGGTAGGCAATCCGGGCCGGCCCCCACCGGCGGGACACGCGCAGGCCGATCACCCGCCGCTCCCGCCGCCGCGGTGTCCGGCCCGGGCTGTGGTGGGGCCGGCTGGAGCGATCGACCATGCCGTCCTTGCCGTACTCGCGATACCGGTTGACCCACTTGCGCACGGTGCCCACCGAGACGTTGAACCGCTCGGCAGCACGGACACGGGTCCAGCCGTCCTCGACGACACACCGGGCCAGACGCAGCCTGCCCGTCGGAGTCAGCGGGGCGTTACCGTGGGACATGAAGACCTCCGTTGTGAGTGTGGTTGCTTTGTCGCTTTCACACCTCACACGGAGGTCTTCCTTATGTCAGCCCGCCATGCCGACCAGTGACACAACGTCCGTGGTCAGTACAGCTAGTGAGCGCACGTCACGCTGTACTCGCCAGCGTCACACCGCAAGCACTGTACGGGACGCTGCTCAGTGACGTCCCACCGAGAATCCAGCGAGAAGCACAGCAGTACCGGTACGGTCGGGCGGCCATCCAAATTCATGTCGCCCTGGACCGGCCCCTGAAGTTCGCGGACGAACGACTTTCCGACGTTCCACTCGTTCACGTCAGCGATGGCTCGGCGAGCACCGGAATCGCATGCGCGCAAGCTGACGCCGGCCTCCTTCCCACCGAACCGACAATCGTTGTCGGCCGCCAGCAGATCCTGGATCCGGACCGTGTGCCCGAAGGCAAAGGTGCCCTCTGGCTTCAACTGCAGGAAGCACCCTGGCAACCGCGTGGCGACGCCGGAGGAACCATCGATGTCGACGGCACCTGGTCACAAGAAACGACCGCAGCCTATGTTGACCGCGTCCTGAACAGGCTCGAGGAGCACGCGCCAGGCTTGACCTCTACCATCCTCAAAATCGACACCATCACTCCACCGGAGCTGGCCGCAGCTAACCCCAATGCCGTCAAGGGCGACCCGTACAGCGGTTCGTCGGAGCTGGACCAGAACCTCCTATGGCGACCACTGCCGCACGCCTCGCACCAGACGCACGTGCCCCGAGTCTGGCACGTCGGTGCCTCCACGCACCCCGGCGCCGGACTCAACGGCGGGTCTGGACACCTTGTAGCCCAGATTCTCATCAAGAAGAACCTCAGCGGCGTCAAGAAATAGCCAGGGCCGCCGTGCCCTTTCTCCGTAGGCGCGGCGCGTATCCGTCTACCGATCCTGAAAAGGGAATGGATTGGCGGCTCGTCAAGAAGATTGAGGGCATCGCGCGGTCAGGGGAAGACAGATCCGACTCTTGCGTCGAACTCAACAGGTCGCTAGCTCGATCGGGGACGCTACATCCGCGCCGTATTGCTTGCCAGACTTGCAGCCACCACTGACAAACTCGTGGCACGCTGCTGACACCGGTTTGGCAAACTGACAAACTGTTTGGCAACCGACACGGTGGCGGCCCGACGGCATCTCGGGAAGGGTCAGCAGCGTGATGGATAATAAACATTATCCATCAAAGGGGCAGGACTAGCAGCGGCAACGTCGCTTCGGTGTGCCATCCTGGCTGCCGACAAGATTGTCAGCGTGCCCGTCCGGTGTCAGTGCCGTGCCGTCATTCTGGCAGGCTTCCAGCGTAGCTGGCGGTGTCGGTGGCTGCCGCCGACTCGCGCCGGGCGCTCGCGCGAGGTGAACCGCTGGGCTCCCCATCGCGTACGAGTACTATTTCTTTATGGGAAGATCCGCTCAGGACATCGGTAGAGGCATGGGAAAGACGGCGCGCGAGATGAATGCGCTTCTTTTCGAGCACGGATACCTGGACGGAGGGCCCGGCGACTACGGCTTGACCGACAAGGGCAAGCAGTTCGGTTCAGAGACCTACTACGAGCGTGGAACCGGCGGCTACCAGTCTTACAACCGCGCCTGGACCGTCCGAACGTGGGACGAGAGCATCGCCGAGGCCCTCAACGCCGACATCGCAGCTTCCGCCTCCGATGCCGGTTCAAGTGGCGAACCTGTCGAGCTGATCGACGTCGAGGGTGAGTTCGAGGGTCAGGCGGAGATGCCGCCGCACTCCCGCTCCTGGGCCCCGGTCGCGCTCGGGGTGACGGCGCTAGTCCTCGTCGGTGGAGCCGCCGTTGCGACCAGGCCGCGCGTGCGCCGCTGGGCAGAAGAAGAAGCTAAGCCCCGTGCCCAGCGGGCCTGGCGAGTACTGACTCGACGCGGCGAGATCGAAGCCCCCACTGCCGACTCCGACCCTGTCTCTGACGGGGTTGTTGAACCGGTCGACACGCTGATGAGCGACGTGCCGGCCTCCGAACTGGAGTAGTGCGAGAGCGGCGACGAGCCCCCAGCAGAAGCGGCAGCACGTCCAGTCCCCACGCTGACCTGCCCTAACGTCACGGTGACGGAACGGGCGTGCTGCCCGCGTGTGTCACTGGTCCCGCAGGCACGAGTTCACTATCTGCGCCTCATCGTCGACCGGGGTCATCCGCAGCGTCTCTCGACCGTCTGGCAACCGCGACATCTGCCGCGCATCCGATGACAGGGAGAACAGCTTGCCGGTGTGGTCGGCTGCGAAGATCGCTGCGACCGCCTGGATCGCGCGATCGTCCCGCTGAATCGTCACCCCGATCGCCTGCACCCCATCGTCACGCTCGTGCGAGTACGCGCGCGCCACCCGCATGCGTGGATCCCGCAGCTCCTGCTCGATAGCGGCCATCACGGTGTCACTGACTTCGCCGCAGCCGCGGGGCGCGGGGAGCTCAAACGACGGGGTCACCATCGGGCGCTGCTCGGGCTCCTCAGTGATGGAGTGAACGGTGTCGACAGCGCACCGGCCCAGGGTGAACAGCAGAATGAAACTGAGCACGACGATCACGAACAGAGGCATCACAAACGGTGCCAGCTGCCGCTGACCGTCCTCATTGACCGTGGTCACTCGGTCCAGCAGGGACGACCCAGCATTCCGGCCGGCGCTCATCACTCCTCCGCGCTGGCGCCGGCGAGCGACTCCTCGAGCCTGGTGAGACGATTGCGTGGCCGCATCGGATCACGCTCTGCTCGCCATTGGTGCAACGCAGTCTTGTAGAGCTCCTGGTCCTCGTTGTCTCCCAACACCGCGCGGGCGGCGTCGATGCCGGCAATGCGGGTGGCCTGCTGGTCGCTGGTCTGGACGATGGTCACGGCGCTGCGCCGGGAGTGCACAGCGATGGCCACTGCGATCGCGGCGCACGCTGCTGCGGCGATCCACCCGGCGATCGTGGGGATGCTTCCAGCGCTGGTGGTGGTCGCGATGCTCAGGGCCATCACGGTCAGCAGGATGGTGAAGGTGGGGATGGAGTCGCGGCGGGTGGACCAGCGGGACGCGGCCACAGCGTGGGCGGCCCGCCAGGTGCCTTCGTCGGTGCCGGCGAGGCTCTTGACGTACTTCTGGGGGACCTTGAGATTGCGGGGCCGGCGCTTTTCCGTCCGCGGTGAACCGTCGACCACGACATCACCGTCGGGTGCGATCAGCACAGCGGCGGGGCGCCGGGCGTCGGCGATGGTCAGCGCGGCACGGCCAGCGGTGTCGAGCCACCACTCGGCCGCGGCTTTGCGGCTGGTCAGCAGCGACGGCTGGTCAGCGGAGGCAGTAGGCATTTCTCTCCCAGGTCGTGGTGGTCACGGCAGGTGGCGTCGGACTGGATCATGCACGGCCAGAACCGGACTGCGGTCTAGGGCGGCCTGCAGGGTCTCGTCGCGGGTAGGGCGCACTCCCCTGCGGTGTAGGTCAGCGCGTCGTTCCTCAGCCAGGGCGCCGCGGCGCCACGCGCGCTGCTGGGTGGACAGCCACGCGCCGAGACGGTTTCCAGACGGGGTGACGTACTTGGCGGGGACGATGACATCGCCGTGTTCGGCGAGGTACGCGTCCAGCTCTCCCAGCATCTCGGACCAGCGGTGCGCCGAGCGTAGGTTTCGTCCGAGTCTGCGGTCCTCGTCGCCGCTCCAGGTGAAGCCGAGCTCGTCGAGCTCGTGCACCCTGCCGGCGGTTAGTGTTCCGGCCCGGCGGGCGGCGCGCATCCTGCGGACCCAGGTCCCCAGTGCGAACCCGCTGTCGGTGACGAACCCCGCGGGCACACCGCGGCCGGGGTTGGCCGCCCGCCAGCTCGCGTACTGCAGTACCGCGTACGCGTGCTCGAGCGGGGGCTGCTCGTCGTCGCTCATGCGCTTATCGTCTCAGCGGGTCATGCCGGGCGGCTTCGGTCAGAAGCCGGGGGGCGTGTGGAACAGCCGGCGCATGAACCCGTGCAGGGCCCGGCTGGTCATGTCGGCGTCAGCAGCCGCGTTGTGGCCGTTGACGTAGTCGACGCCGTTGGCTTGGCAGAAGTCAGCGTTGGTGGAGCCGACGGTGCCGTGGTCGAACCGCTGCCGCAGGCGCATCGTGTCGATGATGCGAGGGGTGGGGATGCCGTGGGAGCGGATCCACGACTTCTCGAAGCTCGCGTTGTGCGCCACCAGCGTGGTCTTGGGGTCGGCCAGCAGTGTCGCGAGCCGCTTGCGCTGCACGGACTGGTCGAACGGGGTGTGGCCATCGACCATGGCCGGGGTGATGCCGTGGACGCTGGTGGCGCCGGTGCCCTGGCTGTCTCGGATGCGGGGGTCGATGCCGTGCAGGGAGTCGATCCGCTCGACGACTTTGCCGCGGCCGTCGGTGACGACCACACCAGTCTGGATGATCTGCCCCTTGCTGGCGGAGCGCGAGTTGGTTTCGAAGTCGACGGTGACGTAGCGGCGGTCGGGATCGGTGGCCGGGTCGTAGCTCGCGTACAGGTCCCGCACCGCATGATCGGGGTTCTTGCCCGCGTAGACGGCGTCCTGGATCAGGGATGCGGCCTTCTCCTGGCTGATGCCGCGGTAGGCGGCCAGGTCGCGTGCGGTGGTCGCGTTCTTTTCCATAGACGAGGCGGTGCCGGGGTTCTTCACCCAGGAGAAGGTGCCCTTGTTGGGGCGCGGCCCGGGCGGGTCCTGGCGTTCGGCTTCCCACCGCTTCCAGGTGGAGGCCAGCTTCTCCTGGTGCTCGGCGATTGGCTTGCCGCCCTCGACGATCGGTTCGTCCACGCTGATCCGGTAGTAGCGGGTCTCGCGGTCGTCGATGCGCGCAGCGATCACCCCGTACTTGAGGCCGGTGGTGTGCAGGTACTGAGCCAGCTGGGCCCGGTATCCGGGGGGCGGCCCGTCTGCCCACTGGGCGGCGTCGGAGCCGGTCTTGCTCTCGAAGATCCCGTCGACGGTGTCACCGCCGTCGCTGGACAGCACCGCGTCGACGTTGACGACGGAGTACGGCACGTCGTCGTTGCGCCAGGTGGCCTTGGCGCTCATCACCGTCAGGTCCGGGTGGTCGTCGGCGAATTGCCGAACGATGACCGGTTCCCAGGCGTGCCCGCGGCCCAGCGGGCCACTGGCGGACTGCAGCGAGATCGCCTGCGCCTCGAGTTCGGCGTCGCTGATCTCGGTCAGCTTGGAGTTCTTGATGTCGGTGGTGCTGCGCCCGTGGTGGTCGATGCCCAGGATCGGCCCGACATCTGATCCGCCGATCCCTGACTGACGAGCCTCGAGCCACTCCCGCGTTCCGGGTTCGTAGTGGCCTTGCTTGTAGCAGTTCCCCAGCTGCTCGCCTTCCCATTCGGGGACCGGGTTGCGGCGACCGAGCTCGGCTGCCGCCTGGGCGGTGACGTCCTTGTACTCCTCGACCGGGGCGTTGGCTTCCAGGTAGGCGCAGTGCGCGTCGTAGGCGTCGGTTCGGGCCTGCGCCAGCTTGTGCAGGGCGTCGGGGTCGTCGTCGCCGGCGGCGGACATGGCGTCCGCGTAGGCCTTCGCGGTGGCATCCCGATGCTCACGGGCGGCATCGCGGACGGCGAGGAGTTCGGTGTACTCGTCAGCGCTGACGCGGTCGTCGATGTGTTGGCGTAGCTCGTCGTCGCTCAGGTGCGCCAGTGCGCTGCCAGGGGCGGCGTTGTGGGCGGCGACGGCGTCAGCGGCAGCGTGTGCCTCGCGCAGGGCGATGTCAGCGGCGGTGACGTCTTCGATCGTCGCGGCCAGCTTCTGGGTGGCCTGGGTGTGGTCGCCGTCGAGGAGGCCACTGTTGATCAGTGCGAGTTCGGCTTCGAGCTCGAGTTTGCGGTCGATGAGCTGTTGGACGCGCTGGGTTGCCATGACGACGGTGTCGCCGGGCTCTTTCGGGCAGGAGCGTGGCCCGCCGGGTTCGTGCTGGGATCGACACATGGGGTGCCTCGATTGGTCGCGTGCAGTCAGATTCCGATGTGCAGAACCCTAAGGGGTGAACGTGCCGGGGAACCTCGGATGGGGCTCGAAATCGCTCGTCGTGGACCGCTTCCGGTGACTGTTGCTACTTGGCCAGGGAGGCGCGAACCGAGGCCAGCAGGTCGGCGCCGAAGAAGCGGGCGAGCTGCTCGGTGCCCTTGGCGTCGTCCAGGCGGCAGGCCAGGACATCGCGCAGCGTCAGATCGTTGCCTTGCCGCAGTTCCACCGGGACACGAAGCCGGGACCGCAGCCTCACCATCTGCATTTCGCCGTCTGCGTTGACATCGCCCGTAGGTACAGGCCGTGACAACGCCACTGTGAAGAACGACGGCTTCTCGAGGTCTTCGGGAGGAACTCGGTATGTGCCCAGTACGTCGGCGGAGACCATCAGTCGGTTCAACCGCGGTACGTCCCCGAGCGGACAGGCGAACAGGTGCCCGTCCCCGCTGCGGTGCCCCCACCGTTTCGTGCGTTCGGAGTACTCCTTGGCCGCGGCGGTCTCCGCGCGGGCGTGCAGACGCAGGAGCTGCTTGAGCTCCTTGGGCGGGGTGTTCGGATTGATGGAGGCACGCTCGATGGCCCTCCAGGACATCGCCAACCCGTCGGTGGTCGACCGGTAGATGGCCTGGCTCTGCTCGAGGTGCTCCTCGGCGCGTTCCAGCTCGACGGTGTTGGCAGCGAGTTGGGCCATCAGTTCAGCGCGCCTCGTCATGAGCTTTTCGCGATCCATCCGGTCCCCCTTTCGTAGTGCCGTCGACAGGCTGCACTGAGCCTAAGGGCTGGTCGTGTCGGCGTCGGGATAGCCGGACCGGTAGGCCAACGCGCGGTCACGAGCTGCGGCGACCCGCCCGGTCAGCGCATCCAGGTCGTCTGCGGCCGTGCGGGGAGAGTCGTCAGCTGCAGCCAACTGCTTGCCGTGGTCCCTGGCATGCGGGGTGTCGAGGAACCGGTCGAGGTCTGCGACCGACCGGACCAGATCCCGGTGGGCATCCACCAAGGGCAGTAGCTGTTCGGACCACACATGATTCATGCGGTCTGCCAGTGTGGCGAGATCGCGGCGCGTGCGCTCATCGCACGCCCGCTCCTCCATGCGCGCCATGTCGCGCACTTCCCGCTCGTAGGTGCGCAGCTTGTGCAGCAGCGACCAGGTGGCGTCGAGAATCTCGTCGTAGACAAAGCTGGTCTCTCCCAGCGCCCCGCACCGGTAAGCGGTGGACTGCAGGATCTGCACCGTCCCGATGACGAGCTGGTCGGCGGCGTCGGCACACGCCCCGGGAAGGAACTCGCCCCGCACGATCCGTCGTGGCCCCAGGCCTTCGGCGTTGGCAGCCAGCGTGGACTCGAACGCTGCCGCCCGAGAGCGCAGTCGCCGGAACGTCAGCAGCCAGGCCACCGGCAATGCCACCAGTCCGCACACGACCGCCAGCAATGCCGGCAGGCCAACCAGGACGGCGAGCAGCCCGACCGCGACGCCGACGATGACGCCCACAGCGCCGGATCGAGCCGACACCTGGGAGGTGTCGTACTTGGCTTGCGCCTGGGCCAGCCCGGCGATCGTGTCGTGGCGCAGTGGGTTGGCCACCGACACCCACGACCGACCGTTGGTGGTCAGGGTGATCCCGTTGTCCATGGGGCTCCTTGGCTCGTGCGCTGCTCGAAGGCGAGATTATCGCCGCGGTCGTCCCGTTGTGGCGTGGCCGCGGGCGCGGGCGCGTGGCGCCCCGTTGACGACCTGGTCTTCCCGCAGTGCCTGGGACCGGGCTTCGGAACGCAGCATCGGGTACTGCGCTGCGATCAAACGCAGCACTCTGCCCTTGACGATGGCGCCGACGAACTCGTGGTCGTCCCCGTGGGCGTGCTGGCGCAGGAACGTGCGCAGGGAGTCGTACTCCGAACACTGGTGCCTGAGGAAGTTGACCATCAGACGGCACAAGAAGTCCGTCTCGGAATCGAGGCTCGCGGGCCGCGAGGTCGGGTTCCGTCGGTTGTAGTGGGCGATCGACCGCCGGATCAGCGTGGTGGTCGACAGCGCGGGAACGGTGATGTCGATCTGTTCGACTAGCGCGATCAGCGTCTCTCGCCGGTATCGGCGCCCCTTGGTGGTCACGACCGTGCCCGCTGGGCGGGGACGGCCGAGCGGGAGCGCCCGAACCGGAACCTGGACGGCTTCTGATCGGCGGGAACCCACGCCGGGGCGTGGGCCAGGACCGCCCCAAATGCGGCAGCTGAGGCCGGCTCGGGCACCAGGTCGGCCCTGCCAGCCTCGGCTTTGACCGCCGACAGCACCGACGGGTCCTGCCCGAACCCGCCCGTGACCTCCACCAGCGGCTGCGTGGTGGTGGAGGTGCGGTCGTCGGACCAGGCGGACTGAACGTCCTCATGGGCGATCAGCCCGGCCACCACCTTCTGCATGTGCGTGGTGGTGAGCTGCCGCAGTCGGGGGCCGCGGAGTTGACGGGCGCCCAGCGGTGCGGGGAACTCGATGTCGATGGCGGCCGGCCAGGAGCCGGTCTCGGTGCACAGACGGCGCCGACTGGCCGCGACCTGAGAAGCGGCCTCCTCCCACCAGTGCTGGTCCTGCCCGGACAGGTCGATGCCGGCCTCGGCTGCTGCGTCGGCGACGATCACCCGGTCCACACCGCGTGACCCGCCAGCCCGGTCGGTGTGGGTGAACCGCACCCGCGGCACTCCTCGGCGGGAGAAGGAGACCACCGTGATGGTGGCAGTTGATGCCCCGAAGTCCATGACGGTCACGTGGGAGGCCGTCGCGGGTGGCACGGTCTGCGCGGCGATAGCCTCTGGCCAGGGGATGAGAGCGGTGTGGGGAGTCAGGCGGGCTAGTGCCCGTTCGTAGTCGGCGATCTTGCCCGCCGGCCACCAGTGCGGATGCACCCCGATCAGCACAGTCGGTTCGGTCCCGAAGTGGTCTGCGGCAGCCGCCAGCGCTGGTCCGATGGCGACACCGACCAGGGTCGCTCCCGAGAGGGGGACGTCGCCGATGATCTGCGGCGGCAGGTCCAGGAGCAGGTCGGGGCGCGGTGTGTGGTCGACTGCTGACCCCGACCACGTCGACGGGTGCGGCACCCCCTCGATGTCGACGCAAGTCGCCGGCGAGTAGGTGGATCGGCCGTCAACGGTCAGCACTGCCGGGTCCGGTTCCGTTGACGGCTGCGCTGCTGCAGCACTGATCGTGGCCGACCCGAGGTCGACGGCCATCACAGGGGGCATCGGTGTACTGACCTTTCGTTGGCGGTGCGGCTACCAGCATGGGCCATGGGCGTGCCGCCGCCCGTGCGAGCCGATCGCGGCGGCATGAGCCGGTGGGACGATGGCGCCGATTCCGGATATGGACTGCGCGAGAAGGGCCCCGTGGGTGTGAAGAGCAACAAGGCGATGACGGCAGTGCGGAAGTCGGCCGGCGGTGTCCGCGACTGGTTCGCGGGCCAGTCCAGCAGCACCAAGACCGCGATGGGCGCCGGGGCGATGGTGGTCATCATCGGCCTGCTGCTCACCACGACGATGTTCATGTGGGGGCGAGAGCCGAAAACCGACACCACCGCCTACCAGGACTACCTGGTCGATACCGGCGGCCAGGATCTGCCCGCACCGACGTTCACCGGCTGGGTGGGTGAACTGCGCGAGGCCCCGACTGGCATCGCTGAGCCGGACGAGACGATCACGGCGGCCTCCCCTGCCGAGTGCGTGCCCGGTGGGGAGCTGCACCAGAAGGCGCAGGAAGTCTCGCGGGACTGGTCGTCGAGCTGGTCCGGGGAGACGCTGACGTTGGTGGCCTACAACGCGCAGATGACCATCGACATCGCCAACCCCGAGCTCCGCCCGTTGTCGACGATCGACGAGTGGACAGCCGTGTGCCCCCGCACCACTTTCGACAAGGACGGTGTCCACCACGTGCAGAAGGTGCAGGTCCTGCCCGTGGAGAAGGACTACTGGGGCATGGACGACAACCGCGTCTACGTGGTCACGCTGACCCGGCTGCAGGACGGCCGGAACCTGGGCACCACCAGCACCCTGTACGCGGTGTCCCGCTACCGGGACCTGACGATGGAGGGCGCGTTGACGATCCGGGGGTCGGTCACCGACAACGCGATCTCGACTCTGAACCTGCTGTGGGAGCGGCAGATGATGAAGGCCAAAGACATGCGCGACGCCTAGCCGGCGGTGGGGCGCCCCTACGGCGGGGGCTCCGGCATGGCCCGTCGGGCCGGTTCCATCGTCTGCGCCAGCTCGCCGACGAACGCCCGCTCGAAGACGTGCCCGGCAGCGCCGTGGCGCACCTTGATCATCACGACCTGCAGTTCATCAGCGGTGTGGCCGGACTCCTGACCGCCCGTGGCGTAGGGCCGGTGAAGCCCGATGATGACGTCAGAGTCCTGCTCGAGGGACCCTGACCCGCGCAGATCGTCGGCGCGCGGCAGCCGATCGACCTCCACGCTGGACCGGTTGAGCTGAGCCGCCACCACCGCGGCGATGTCGAGTTCCTTGGCCATGTCTTTCCAGCCCTTGGAGAAGTCGCCCAACTCCTCGTGCTGCGCCTTACTGCCCCGGCCTCCCGGGGTGCTCATCCGCTGAATGAAGTCCTGGAACGCGATGTCCAGGTCCACGCCCTCGGCCCGGAACTTCATGCGCGCGGCGGCCAGGACGCGCCGCTGGTCGGCCAGCGTGGATGCCTGGTCGTCGATGATCAGGTGCCAGTTCTGGGTGATGTCGGCCTGCACCTCGGCGATCCGGTCCCACCCGCTGGGCGGGATGTCCTCGGGGAACTTGTAGCGGTCCCGCTTGTAGAGCGCCACCTCCGCGCACACGATGAGCTCGATGATTTCCTGCGCCGGCATCTCGTTGGAGAAGAACACCACCCCCTTGCCGGATTTGCAGGCCGACCGCAGGAAGTCGATGATCACCGACGTCTTGCCGACGCCGGGGCGGGCCGCCACCATCACCAGGTGCTTGCGCTCGAACCCGCCAGGCAGGCGCCCGATTCGTCGTTTGTCCGGATCCGGCGAGTAGATGCCGTCCAGTTCTCGCCACCCGGTCGGCACACCCACCAGCGGAGTGTCCATCGACCGGCGACGCTGCAGCTCCCGCTGGTAGGCGTCGAGCTGGTCCGCGAGGTCGGGCAGCGTGACCGACACATCGGCGCCCACGTCCCGGATCGCATCGAGCTCGTCGAACACCCTGTCCGGTGTCGCCCGCGCGGCCAACAGCCGCGACATCGTCTCGTGAACCTGCCGCAGCTGGGTCGCCTCAATCACCCGCTGCAGATGCACCCTCGGGACGGCCGCGGCCAGTGAGTCAGTGACCAGGCGGGTCACCGCCGCCGGGCCGCCGACGCCGGCGAGTTGCCCTACCTCGTCCAGGGCTTGCATGACGCTGGGGACGTCGATGGCATCGCCGACCCGGTCCAGCGTCGCCACCGCGTGAAAGATCGCCTTGAAGTCGGGTCTGGTGAACGACTCGGTAGACAGTGCCGGCATCGCCGAGCGCAGAAACTCACTGTCGCCGTCGAGCAGGGTGCCGAGCACAACCCGCTCAGACAGGCTGGAGGCGTCCCCGCCCGCACTGTTGGCGGGCTGGACGTGCCCGGGGTGGGTTTCGGTCATGGTGGCGCAGCCTAACGACGGGGAGAGAAGGTGTGCGGACTAGCGGATTTGCCGGGCCAAGGACCGGTGCAGCCGCAGTGCAGGGTCCGGCAGCCCGCCGGGGTCGGACAGAGATGAACCGGGCATCGGCGCGACATCCGCCCCCAGAATCGACACCCGCAGCACCAGGCCCGGAGTGTCCAGCGCCCACGGGTGAGTGTGCTCCGGGGCGGGGAAAGTCTTGCTGACCTGCGAGTCGATGACCCGGGCATCGTCTTCGAGGAGGTGGAACCTGTTGGCCCCGCGCGGCGACAGTGCGTCTTGGACCGCCCTCAGCAGTTTGTCGCCATCTGGGGTGCCCATGGGGGCGAGCCTGGCCGGGGTGTCGCCGACCGCGTCGATGGCCTCGCAGAAACCGCTGAACGGCATGCGGGCCGGCCACGGCACGGTCAGGCATGCGGCGACCTGCACAGGCCCGTTGATCGGCGTCCAGCCACTTCCGGCCTGCAGCCGTGCCCGGCGGGTGATCTCGTCGCGCCAGGCCACCAGCTCGGGGCCGTTGTCGCGGCGGATCTTCCCGGCGGCCACGGCCACCATGGACCCCTGGGTGACGGGGACACCGTGTGCGACCAGCCAGAACACTCCGCCGGTCGCTGCGTCCAGTCCCCCTCGGAAATCGGGGGCAACGGTGCCGGCGCCGGTGCGGGACCCATCTCCCAGGTGCCGGACAGTGGCGGCGACTTTCCGGCCCCCGCCGCGCGCCATAGTGCGCCGACGACTCGGGGGTGCGCTCAAGGGCGCCGCGAGGCCGGCAGCGCATTGCGAGCAGGAGCGTGCCGAGATCGGGATGATGCGGAACTGGCAGTCGGGGCACTGTTTGTGGGTGCCGGACTCCAACAGTTGGCCCAGGTCGATGCTGGTCATGGCCGGACCCTATCGGCGGGTCATGCCGCCGCCACGGCCCCGAACACCGACCGCGCGGTGCGGAGAAATGGCGAGGCGCCCGCCGCGCTGATCAGCCACGATTTCGTCGTGCTGCAGTGTCAGTGCGGCGTGATTTGATGTGGGCAACACGGACCCACCCCGAACGCCGAAGGAACAGTAATGACGACCTTCACCCGCCAGACCCACCCGACCAGCTGGATCGGTTACGCCAGCGCACCGACCAAGCCCGTCGCGGTCAAGCTCACCGCTGACGGCGACGTCACGCAGCGGCCCGTGCGTCCCGAGGTGTACGTCCGCGAGTTCACGTCCGTTCTGGTCAAGGAGATCAAGGTCTCCGACAGGGAGGGCCGCGGCGGGGTGCGCTCGGTGTCGGTGACGTTCGATGCCGCATCCTCGGAGACCGGCAGCGACAAGAAGCTCAGGCACGACTTCTCCGGTTCCACCGTTGAGAGCTCGGAGGTGCACCGAGCGCTGCATTGGGCTCATGAGCATGGCGAACCGGTCTACGTGGCCATCGAGACCCGCCGCCGCTACAAGAACAAGTCCGGCGAGGTCATCCCGTACACCGTGCCGATGTGCGTGCTGCGCGGCTCAGCGCCAGACGGCAGCGGCGCCAACTCGAACATCACGGGCGAGAACTGCGCCAACGTGATCGCCGTCGTGGGTCCCGCCGGCGACCCTTCCCGCAACGTCATCAGTGCGGAAGCCTCCACCAACCCCGAAGAGTGGGACCTGTTCCGGCACAACCGCGACGGCTCCACACCGCCCGAGGGTTGGGTCCGCATCTTCACCGAGGCAGGCGAGACCGGCGGCGCGATCGTCCGCTCCGACAACGCCTCCCCCGCAGCCGCGCCCGGCGCACCGACCGGCGGCGCAGTCGATGCCCGCCAGATCGCCGAGCAGGTCGTCAGCATCATGCGGGGCGACGACACTGACCGGCCCGTACAGCGCCTGCGGTCAGTCGAAAGCAAGCCGTGGGAGCTGGTCAACCTCGACGGTCGACTCAACCCGGCCTCGTACATCGTGCAGTCCGTCCGCTGGGCCCGTAAGGACGCCCTCGACCTGGTGCAGAGCGCCGCCTACGCCGACCCGGAGAAGGCGGCACAGCTGGGCGATGAGCGCCTGAGCCGCGCGGCGACCGAGCTGATCAAGCCGCTCATGTGGGCCGCGAGCCGGGTCCAGCAGACCGCACTGGGCTACCAGCGCCAGACCGAGCCGTCGTGGCGCGAGGCCGCCAAGTGGGTGGCCCAGGTCGCCCTGGCGGAGCAGCCCTTCGTCCTCGAGTACGTCGAGGATCGACACGAGAGCTCCGAATGGATCAAGCGGGTCGCCGCGGCGGCCGGCGACCTGTACGCGCTGGCCCTGGAAGTGGCATCCGACATCGTCGGCGCGCCCTCCAGCGGCGGCCCCGACGGTGGCGGCCACAACGTCCCCGAGCAGGAGTCGGCACAGCAGGCGCCGCCCGAGCAGTCGGCACCGCAGGAGCCCGCGCAGGAGCAGGCACCGGCCCCTGCTCCCGCCGTGGAGAACTCTGCGCTGGCGGTGCCGGAGGGGCAGACCTTGGCCGACCGCCACGACCTGCAGGGCCTGTGGGACGAGCTGATCGAGACCATCGGCATGGCCCAGCACCTTGATCAGCTGAACCCGATCCTGCGGAAGAACTTCGGTACCCACCTGTCGAGCAGGATCCCGGCCGACCGGTTCGAGCGCATGGTGCGCGCGGGTCTGGCCGACCCCAAGGCGTTCACCAAGGCAGCGCACGACGCCTACAAGGAGTACCCCGAGCAGATTCCCGCCTGACAGGCACCCGACTATGTGGTCACATCCGCCCGCATAGTCGGGGCCCGGGCCGCGCCGTAGCCGCCGGAGAGGGCGGCCGTCCCCACGGAGGGTGGGGACGTTAATGCACGTGGAGGCCCCGTGCCCGAACCGCTATCAGGCGGGAACGGCGCGGGACCGGCGAAGCGTGAAGGCCACCGCGGTGGTCACCGTTCGGGAGCAATCCCGAACCCATCCCCAACCACGCGTACACGGAGAAAACCCGCAGCGTAGCGAGTGTGCTCTCCACGCGAGCGTGGACGGTCCGGAGATAGCTGGTGTCTGCATCAGGTGAGGCAAGTGCTCTCCACGCGAGCGGGGATGGTCCTGGGGCCAGCTCCAGCCCGACGCACTGTACGGGGGTCCTCCCCACGCGAGCGGTGATGGTCCCATGCAACGGCGCATCCTCCAGGCCGGCGCCGCGTGCTCCCCACGCGAGCGGCGATGGTCCTCCCCTTCCCTTGCCTTTGACCAGCGAGACTCTGCCGGCGATTCCCGTCAACGTGCAGGTCGCGGAGACGCCACACCGGCAAATCGTCGTGCGATGCTCCTGCCCGAGACCGGCACACCGGCTCACCGCCTGAACCCACGACCTAGGAGACACCATGAGTCAGGGCGACACCCCCATCACCGTCATCGGCAACATCGTCGCCGACCCGGAACTGCGGTTCACCCCGTCGGGCGCCGCGGTCGCCAACTTCCGCATCGCCTCCACCCCGCGCCGCTTCAACTCCCAGACGAACCAGTGGGAAGACGGCGACGGCCTGTTCCTCACCTGCAACGTCTGGCGGCAGGCGGCGGAGAATGTCGCCGAGTCGCTGCAGAAGGGCATGCGCGTCATCGTCAACGGCCGGCTGCGGCAGCGCTCCTACGAGACCCGCGAGGGCGAGAAGCGCACCGTCTACGAGGTCGAGGTCGACGAGGTCGGCCCGTCCCTCAAGTACGCCACCGCCAAGGTCACCCGCACCAGCCGCGGCAACCAGGGCGGCGGCCAGCAGGGTGGCGGCTTCGGCGGCGGCCAGCCCCAGGGAGGTGGCCAGGGCGGCTTCGGTGGTGGTCAGCCCGAGGGAGGCTTCGGCGGCGGCCAGCAGAGTGGCGGCTTCGGAGGTGGTCAGGGATCTGACCAGATCGACGACCCGTGGGGCGCTGCCGCCAGTGCCAACGCGGGCGGAGGCTTCGGCGGCCAGGACGACGAACCCCCGTTCTGATGTAAGCGAGTGTGGCCGGGGCAGCCGGGTAACGCCGGAGGGGACCGCGTTGGGCTGATCGGACGCGTACCGGATGAGGTCCCTCCGGGGCCGCGCTCTCCTCGGGCGGTCATTCCGCCCGAGGAGAGCGAATTGGAACGGGAGAATGAGCGCATGAGCTGGACCAGAGAAGACCTGCCCGACGCGGGGTTAATGTTCGACGTGTACTTCGAGGCGATGGACACAGACGGCGTGGGCGCGATGGGCGCAGTCCTCGACGCGGTCGCGACATGGCTCGACGAGCACCAGCCGAAGCCCGAGTCGCACGAGCAGCGAACGAATCGGACAGACGGCCCCGACGTCGCCAACAGGGCCGAACCGGCCGGCGAGCTGGTGTCAGCAGCAGTCACCACCCGACACCCCGAGCACTACCGGCTCGTCAACGAAGCCGACGGCAGCGAGTGGCGCCTGACCCGCGACGGCTCGTGGACCCGGCTGGAGACAGCCGACCGGCTGCACGCCGAGACCAAGCGCGAGGGGCGAGCCGAAGGATGGGTAGAGGCCGTCTACCACCTCGAGCCGACCATCGGCAGCGCGACGCGGCGTCAAGCGATGGCAGACAACCCGTATCGAGAGGCCGACCAATGATGAGCCCGGACCGCGCAACCGAGCAGGTTGCGGACGCCATCTACCGGGCCCTGCACCGCGATACAGACCCGTACTCCGTGCCGCTCGAGCGAATGGCCCAGAAAGCCGCCCGCGACCTGCAAGAGAAAGGCCTGATCGCGGTCGCCCCGCTCGAGGTGTCGGCGGCATGGGCAGACGGCTACGCGGCCGGCTACCGCGCCCGTCGAGCCGGACAGCAGTACTCCACCGGCGCCGGACCTCGACCAGGCGCACAATCGACGAGAAAAGGTGAGTCATGACCAAGAGCGCAGGGCCCGCTCGGCCGAGCCTTCAAGGCCAGGTATGGGAACGGAAATCGGACAATGCCGAAGTGCTGGTCGTAGAGGACTCCAGTGCCGAATCAGGGGCAGGCAATCGCTCACTACGCCTGCGAAACCTCCGGACCGGCCGGCAGTTCTGGGGAACCCCGGAGGGGCTGGCCCGCAAGTACACGCCGCAGCCGACGGATGAAGCTAGTCCGCCCGGCCAGTCGAGCTCACGAACTCGCCAACCAGATCGGCGACCTGACTAGCTAGCGGCCCGCCGGGCAGGTCGTGCTCTCCCCCAGCGAGCGTGATGAGCCGGGTGCCCTGCGGGAACTTCGCCAGTACACGCCCGGCAGCATCGGGGCCGACCACCTCGTCGGCCCCGCCGGCGACCAGCAGCGTCGGAGCCGGCGCAGTCAGCTCCAGGTCGCGGGCTGCGGCCTTGAACGCGAGATTCTGCGCCAACGCCGCCACCGGCAACGGTTCGCCCTCGTCCTCGGTGTCATCGTCGCGGGTGCCCACGAGGCTTCGCGGGATCGTCGGCACCCGCAGAGTCGACAGGACACCGACCGCAGCCCGCTGCACCGGTGAGACGTCCACGCTCGGGGAGATCAACACCGCGGCGTCGACCAGGTGCTCGGCGAGCGCGAACAGGCCAGTGGTGGCGCCCAGCGAATAGCCGACCAGCACCACCCGGTCGGCGCGGTCGCGGAGCTGCGCGACCGCGGAACGCATGTCCTCGACCCACGCGGTCCACGGCGTAGTCGCCAGCGCTGCCGCGTCGGAGCCGTGCCCGGACAGCGACAGTCGCTCCACGATCAGGCCGGCGTCGCCCAGCTGCGGGGCGATGGTGTCCCAGGTGTCGGTGTCGCCACCAAACCCATGCACGAGCAGTACCGCGATTGTCATGGGCTCCAGTGTGCAGGCAGCCGTAGTCGGCGCCAGCAGCGGAGCCTCTCCGGGCCGCCTCTCCCCCGCCGCGAGCCGAGAAAATGCGGGCTGACGTCGATGAATGGCGACCTGCTGCAGTTGAAAACGGTCGAGGTTTAGTTGAGTCATCGCAAACCCCACCCCTGGAGGAGGAACGATGAGCACTCCGCTCAAGGTCACCAACCGAGTCCCGTTCGAGCACCAGCTCGGGACCGACATCAGCGCCGCCCGCACCGTCGACGAAGCGCTGACCATCGCCGGCCTGAACTGGGGCCTGCGCGACATCCCCGGCGACTCCGTCACCCTCATGGCCGCTGACGGCATCACCATCGGCAGCATGCCCGGCCGACGGTTCATCGTCCGCGACGACGACAACACCATCCTGGCCGCCGTCGGCTCCCGCTACACCACCATCGACAACGCGGCAGCCTTCGAGGTCGCCGACCACGCCCACATGCTCGGCGCCCAGTTCGACGCCGCTGGCGAGGTCGACCACGGCCGCACCACGTATATGTCGATGTCGATTCCCGAGGCGACCACCGCGATCGGCGGTAACGATCCCGTGGAGTTCAAGGTCGTGATGTCGACCTCCCACGCTGGAGAGGGGGCTGCGGTGCAGTCCGTGACCGCCCGGCGGCTGGTCTGCACCAATGGCCTGACAATCGGCGTCAACAACGGCTCAACGCCCCGTACCTGGTCGATCCGGCACTCCGCGTCCGCCGATCAGCGGCTCATCGAGGCCCGCACCGCCATGCAGGGCGCTATGCAGTACGCCAAGGCATTCACCGCCCACGCCGAAGCGCTCATCGCCAGCCCCATGACCACCAACGAGTTCGACCGGTTCCTGGCCGAGCTCGACCCCCGCCCCGACGAGGGCCGCAAGACCTCCGTCACTCGCTGGGAGAACCGGCGCAACACCCTGATGGACCTGTGGGGCACCGCCTTCACCCAGGAGGAGGGCCGCCACACCCGATGGGCGGCGCTCAACAGCGTCGGCGAGTTCCTGGACTGGCACAAGAACACCCGCGGCGGAGAATCCGCCCGCGCCCTGTCGCAGTTCAACGACACCAACGCTGCCTTCCGGCAGCGCGCGTTCCAGCTTCTGCAGCCCGCCTAGACCCGCCAGAGCCGGCCGAAGGGCCCGACCCTGACTCACGGGGCCGGGCCCTTGCCCATACCCCGCGAAAACGGCGCCAGGCCCCGGCATGAGCAGGTGGGACGATGTGGCCGACCCACCACCGGAAGGACAGCGAATCTATGGCTCGCGGCCGGAAACGCCCCCCATCGAGGATCCAGCAGCAGGCGCAGAAGCAGGGGCAGCAGCTGCTCAGCGACTGGGCTGCACTGACCTGGGTGAAGGACGGCACCAAGCTCGGCCCCGTCCCGCTGGTGGCGGTGAACTGGGCAATGCTGGCCGCACTGATCGCGGCGCTGTACTTTGCCGTCGTGCCGCGCATGTGGGCCGGCATCGCCCTGGCCGTGTTCCTGCTCTACACGCTGTCCCGGGCCGGGGCGGTGATGCCCAGACGGCGCAAAGCCACCGCCGCGATCTACGCGGCGATGCAACGCCCTGCGGCCCTACCCAGGTCCACGGCCACCACTCCGGTCAGCCCCGACTCCTACGTCACAGTCGCCAAGTGGGGCGCCAAGGCCAAGCCGAGCACCTTCACGCTCACCGTCGGTCCCGACTCCCCCGCCACCACCGCCCCCTATCTGCGGATGCCGCTCGAGCAGGCGATCCAGAAAGCCACGCCTCCGCCCGCGGACGGACAGGAATGGATCTTCGAGTGGGCTGACGCCTCACACGTGACGGCCACCGCCGTGCCCGCTGAGGACCCCCGCGTCTGGCAGCGCAGCCACGACCGCAAGATGGCCCGATCGCTCGGCGACCGGGCCCTGTTCGACGCTGCCCGCAACGCCGGCGACTACGACTTCGCCCTGACCGTGGAAGAGCGCACCGAGAGCGAACGCAACGGCACGACCTACCAGTTCCCCACGAAGGTGACCTGGTCATACGGCGGGTTCGATGCCACCGACCCCCAGTTTCGTGAGCGTGTCACCGCCGAGTTCGATCGCAAGGTCCGCGGCCCCGGCGTGTGGGTCTACGACTGGTCCACCGACGGGGAGCTGCAGATCGAGCTCGTCCCGGACGACGACCTGCGGGCCCGCCGCAAAATCGTCGCCCGCAAGATCATCGCCGACGTCTACTCGATGATCCGCACCACCAAGACCACCAGCATCGACTGCGAAGTCACCCGATGGATGCCCGAGGGCAAGAAGTTCCCCGAGCACTACCCGGTGGCGGTGTCCATCGACTTCGACACCCTCAACCTCGGCGATCGCCGCGTCCGCAACAAGTTCGAGTCCGACTTCGACACCGCCATGGAGGCCAGCTACCAGGGCCTGACCTGGCTGTACGACTGGACGCCTGGCGGAACCACCCGGCTCGAGGCGACCGCGTACCCGTCCCGCAGCATGCAGGCCCGCCGCAAGGTCACCGAACGCAACCTGCGCAACGTGATCGAGTCCAAGTTCGGCTCCAGCAAGAACTTCGTCGACTGCGACATCCTCGAGTGGCAACCCGAACTCAGCGCCGACGGCTCGGCGATGGTGCAGGTCGCCGAGGTGAAGTTCGGGTCCATGGACGTCAACGCCCGCGACACCCGCGACGGGTTCCAAGACCACTGGGACAGCCTGAGCACCGACAACGACTGGCACTACTCGTGGGACGCCCCCAAGGGGAAGGTCACCATCACCGCGGTGCCTCCACTGCCGACAGAATTGGCCTTCCCCGAGCCCGGCACACCCGAGTTCGACGAGGCGGTCACGCTCGCCCACAAGGGGATTTTCCGGTTCGGCCCACAGAAGGGCGGAGGCTGGCTGGACTGGGATCTCGGAGAGACTCCGCACGGCCTGATCGGCGGCAAGACGGGATCCGGGAAGTCGGTAGCCCTGTCGATCGTGCTGTTCTACGCGATGTACCTGCCCGACGTCCTGTCGGTGATCGTGTGCGACCCCAAACGCACCGACTTCACCTGGACCCCAGAGTTCCCCTCGGTGATCCGATTCGCCGCCACCGACGAAGAAATCTGCGCCGCTGTCGGCGCGGCACGAGCGAGCATGGACGCCGCTCAAACCCTGCTCAACCGCACCCAGGCCCGCAACCTGGGCCTGCTGCGCGCCAAGTACGCCCAGCAACCGGAACTGGAAGCGCAATACGGACCGGTGCCCAAGCGGGTCATCCTGTTCTTCGACGAGATCGCCGACTTCCTGGCCCGCGGCGCGGACAGCGAGACGGAGGAACTCAAGGACGAAGCCCGAGCCAGCCTCGAGAAAATCGCCCGGCTCGGCCGAGCCCTGGAAACCAACATCGTGTGCGCCGCCCAGAAGCCGGACGCCAAGATCATCTCCACCCAGCTGCGCTCCCAGCTCGGATTCCGACTCGGCGTCGGCCCCCTGGACCAGTACGAGTCCGAGCAGATCCTCAACTCCAACCACGGCACCCGCTTCCCGGAGGCCGGCACCCCCAAGGGCCGAGCGTGGGGCTACGACCCCAAGAACGGGTACCGGCAGGTGCAGGTCATGTTCCTGCCCGACGACCCGATGCCGTGCCCCTGGGACCCCGCGCAAACGCTGCGAGGCACCAAAGACATGACCCGCGAACGACTACGCAACCTCGGCTACCAGCAGATCACCGTCACCAACGCCGACGGCGGCCAGGAACCCCGATGGGTGATCCTCGACGAGGGCAGCAGCGAGGCTGCGGCGCCCGCTACCTCCGCCGAACCTGCCCAGCTGTATCTGGTCACGGACAGCGACGACGCCCCCGGCTCCGATCACCCAGACGAAGCTCCTGAGCTCGACTCGCAGGACGACGAGCTCGAGGATCAACCGACTCTGCCTGGTCCCGATACCACGCCCGCACTGGACGAACCGTCGGGGCCCACAGCTAAGGCCCGCGGCGGACGCCGTGCGTCTACGCCGGCGGGACGCTCTCACCCTGTGAACGTGGAACCCGAGCGCCCGGTGAATGCGGCCGACGAGTTCGACGAAGAACCTTCGATCTGGAGCTAAATCCCCTGTCCGCCGCTGGACCCAGGGCGCGTCTAGCTCTGACCGCATCGTTGGCGAACGTCCGGGTCGGCAAACCACCAGTCGATGCCATCGGGGTCGATCCAGCTAGACGGTTCGCTGGCGCCTGCGACACGCACGTCGCCGGCGCCCGGGTATTCGACGGAGAACTCGATCGAGTCTCGGCCGTAGAGCATTTCCGGGGAACGCCTCTTTCCCATTCCATAGACCTGCTTCGGAATGAAGCCAAAGTCTACGTAAGGGAGAGACTCGAAAGGGACGCTGCTTTGGTAGATATTTGAGCGAACAACATTGTCAGGATCCTTCCAGAAGACCTGAAAGAACACGCCTCGAACGTAGATATTGTTCGGGGAAACATTCAACAGTCGAACCGTCGCCTTCGTAGGTGCGTAGCTGGCAAAATAGGCATGGCCGGCCGACTCGCCAGGTTCCGGCACTGGCGGAATCCCGGGACCGAACTTCCTTTCCCAGTCGATCTCAAAGTGCTCGACGATTGGCGCTAGGCAATCGTGATCAGGCCAGTTGGCCGGTGTCACCGTCGTGGTTTGGGGGCCCTTCCGAAAGTGGGCGGCAAGACGGCGGTGAGTCCGCACGGTTACCGTGGGGCGCGTCGCCGCCCGGCGGCACCGACACCCGAGGGAGATACGACCATGGCCAAGGCCGCCAGACGCCGACGCCCGATCCTGCGCTACACCGCCATCGCCGCCACGGCGGTGCTGCTTCCGGCCGTCGCGTACTCGATCTGGGCGGTGTCCCGCGACTACGAGATGAGCTCGGCCCTGGAGATCGAGGCCACTGCTGACGAGGTGTGGGCCGTACTGGCCGACCGCGAATCGTACCCGCGGTGGAATCCCTTCATCGTCTCCTCCGCCGGCGACCTGGTCGAGGGCGGGACGTTGACCAACGAACTGATCGACACCAACGGCGGGAGCATGACCTTCACGCCGACGGTCCTCACCGTGGAGCCCGGCCGGGAGCTGCGGTGGAAGGGTTCGGTGATGCTGCCGGGGATCTTCGACGGCGAGCACTGGTTCACCATCGAGCCCGCCGGCGACGGCCGGGTGGTCCTGCACCAGGAGGAACGGTTCTCCGGAATCGCGGTGCCACCGATGATCGGCTCGATCCGCGAGACGACTCTCCCTATGTTCGACCGGATGAACGAGGCCCTGGCCGCCGAGGTATCGCGGCGGCGCTGAGCATGCCCGGCGCCTGCGGGGCGTAACGCAGCACGGTCACCGGGTAAGGTGCACTGCCCAGCCAGCGTGTTTGAGATCCGGCTGTCGGGTGGGTGTGCGCTTGGGCGTGATGCGCCGGCAGCGCTTGAGCGCCGCATGAACGGTTGACGGCGCCATTTCCAACCAGCCCGCGAGCTGGACCGGGCCGAGGCGCTTGCGGATCCGCAAGTGCACGATCTTCTTCACCCGTGGGCCAGGACGCCCGGAAACAGTCTGCTGCTGCGGCAAGGCGGAGCCCGGTTTGGGTGGACGTCACTGTGCTCGTTACGACTACCTCTTCGGTAGCCGCCCCGCAGCCGCTCACGAGAACCAAGGCGCAGATCAAGCCCACCGGCGTCCAAAGCCGATCAGCTAGGCGCCGACTGCAGGCCTCGTTACGCCTGGTCTTCCCCACGATCGCTGGCCTCCAGGTGACTTCGTACTAGGCGGCCATTCTCTCACCAGCCCCCTGACCGCGATCCGCAGGCCAGCGATACACCGGCATGACCAACACGCCTATGCCGGAGGCGAGTCACGCGCCGAGGCGCCACCGGCATGACCATGAGGGAGGATCAGGGCATCGGATACAGACAGCGGATACGCCCACGGGCGTAGGGAAAGGGGCACCCCGGTGCGACTCGTCTCGACAGTGATCCTCGCCCTGGTCCTCACCGGCGTCGGATGGGGATTTCTGACCTGGGCGGCCGACGGCAAGCAGCCCTTCTCCGAAGGGTGGTGGCCGACGTTCTACGCCAACGTCGAATCTGCCGTCGATTTCGGTGGCGACACCGTCGAAGACAAGCTGCCCGACCCGGCAAACCTGCCCATGCCGGACCTGGGTGGCGACATCCCGGACCTGGACTCCACCGATCAGGACTTCGTTCCCATCCCCGGCGCCCCAGACCGTCCCAACCCGCTCGACTCCGGGGCCGGCGCCGGGCAGCCCGCGATCCCGGCGCCCTGACCCAGAAAGGCCAGCGACATGAAGTGGATCTTCGGCATCATCGGGGCGCTCGTCCTGTGGGGAGTACTGCAGGGCGCCACAGAGGTCGATCTCAGCCAAGGGCAAGACACCATCGTGGACGCCGCCAAGAAGATCATCGGCGGCGCCGCCGACACCACGATCCTGCTGCTGCCCAAGGCCATCGACGCTCTGACCAGCCTGGTCGACAAGATTCCTGACAACGGCAGCTACAACCCGCCCACCATCGGCGAGTAAGGAGCCCCCCAATGGTCATGGGCCCGACACATGCAATGAGCGGAGCTGCCGCCGGACTGGCCTTAGGCGCGTTCCTGCCCGCCCACTGGGGCGGAGCAGAATCCGCGGCCGAACTGTTCGTCTTCGCCGGCGTCACCGCCGGCGCGGCACTACTGCCTGACCTCGACACCCCGCAGGGCACCCTCGCTCGATCTTTCGGCCTGGTCTCCACCACCGCGGCACACGTCGTGGAGAACACCTCCCAGGCGATCTACAACGTGACCAAGACCCGCAAAGACGACCCGATCAACAACGGGCACCGCACGGCGACACACACCATCTGGTTCGCCATGCTGGCAGGTGGCGCCGTCTCCGCCCTGGTCGGCAGCTTCGGGAAAACCGCAGCTGTGGGCGTGCTGTTCTTCATGCTCGGCCTGGCCATCCGCGGACTGGCACCCACGTGGACCAAGAAACAGGACTGGTTGTACGTCACCGGATTATCGCTGGCGCTGGCGCTGGCGGTCTGGGCGATCTTGCCTGCCTCCGCTGGCAGCGCAGCCCTCGGCGCCGCCGTCGCCGTCGGCTGCCTAACCCACCTGCTGGGCGACATGATCACCAAGCGGGGCGTCCCGCTGCTCGGTGGCGTGGTGTCGATCGGCGGCAAACGGTGGTGGGACTTCGGCCCGCCCGCGCCCCTACGGATCCGGGCGAACGGGATGGCCGACCGGATCCTGCTGTCGGCCTGCACTGGGGCGGTGCTCCTGCTCAGCTACTACGCGCTCGCCGACCCGTCAGTGCTTGGCGGCGACTTCGGGGCAGCGGCCGTCGCTCTGCCCTAGAAGTCGAGCCGCTCGTCGGCGGTGGCGATCACCGCGTCGATGGCCTCCTTAGCCTTCTGTGCACGGTCGACGATGTTGCGGGTCTGCTGTAGGAGCTGCTTGAGCTCGTCGAGCTCGTCGTCGTCGACGATGTCCAGGAACTGCGGCAGTTCCTTCTGCACCGCGATCACGTCCGGCAGATGACCGCCGATCTCCCGAATGTCCTGCAGGTGCTGCACGTAGTTGGCGTTGGCGCGCATCTGCGACAACGCATCCGAGGCATTGATCACCGGTGCACTGCCCTCGTCGCCGAAGTCGTCGCCGTCGTCGAACGAACCGAACGCATCGAGCGCCGGCGAGGACGGGCCCGCGGTGCCCGAGTCTGCCTCGTCGGGATCTGAGTCGTCGAAGTCGTCGTCGGCATCGCCGAGGCCGGCACCGCCTGCCGGCCTGGATTCAGGGGACGGGCTGCCGAAGTCCTCGTCGTCGTCGCCGCTGGTGGCGGCGCTGCCGTTGCGGCTCTCTCCCCCGCCACGTTCCGCGGCAGCCTCGGACAGGGTCGAGTTGAGTACGTCCTGCACATCATCGGGGCTGGCGTTCTTGTCGGCGATCGACGCCGCCACCCGGTCGCTGATGGTGTCGACGAGCTCGAGGTCCGCGCTCATGCCGCCGCCGAGCTCACGCAGGGTGCGCTCCGGGATCTCCAGGTCGCCCGGATCGACACCGGTGCGCTCGGAGATGGCCCACAGCATCCACGACACGCGGGCCATGCGGTGGACGTGGGAACGGCTGTACGGCTTGCCGGTCGACGGGTTGACGGCAGTGCCACCCAAGCTGCGCAGCATCAGATCCCGCGGGTTGGCGTAGCCGAGCGGCACCCAGGCCTGCCGGCGGATGATCTCGACGACAGTGTCGTAGAACGTCTCCGCCGCGGCTATGGCCCGCTCCACCAGTTCTTCGGCCTCTGGCTTGCTGCAGGGCCCCTGGCCGGGTTCAGCAACCTCAGCGGCCGGGCGTCGAGCGGCGGTCGCTGTCGAGGTGCCGAGCACGGCGTTCATCGCGTCGTCGACGGCGCTGTCTGCGGGCATGAGGGCCTCCCTGAGGGTCCGATTGGTGTCGCTGATGGTAGGTGCTGCTCATGCCGCCGCCCCGCCCCGAAAACCGGGACGGGGCGGGCGTGGGCGTGGCCGGTCAGGCCGGAGCGAACTGGGCGTCGTTGCCAGACCGTCCGCGGTGCAGAGCGGCGTCGAACGAGCCGTCCTGCGGGGCGTACATGCGGGCCGGGGAGATGCGGGGCGGGTCGCCGGCGATGGCGTCTAGCGCCGCGTACCTGGCCGACTTGTCCGGGGAGATGCGCAGTCCGTGGGGCATGATCCTGCGACCCTCCGGCAGTCCCATGACCTTGATCAGGTGCTGCTCCATGGCGCGGGCCTGCGCCGTGTTGCCGGTGTCCTTGAGCACCTGAGGCGGCACGTTGACCACGATCGAGCCGTCGGGCTCGGACCGCACCGAGTACTGCACCCGTTCCTTCTTGAGGACGGTGCGGGTCCCCCCGCCGGGGACCGGCTCAGTGACGGGGATGAGCTGTGTCTTGGATTGGGACAGTCGACGGATCCGGCTGACGACCTGGCCGGTGTTGGCGAGGTCGACGGGCTTGGCCTTGGCGGTCTTGAAATCGGGATGGCGGTCCCACGCCTCAGGCGTGTCGATGGTCTCGCCCGTCTCGAGGTCGGTGGCCTTGCTCGGCCACAGGGTCTCCGGCAGGCGGGCAACACCGTGGGTGTCTGCGGCCTCGAGAGTTTGCCGCATCGCGTCGACCCGCATGGCCGACATCGTCTCGTAGCTCAACCGCTCCGGCGGGAGTGACGCTGCGTCGTTGGCGAGCCCCTGCTGCTGCAGTCGCAGGGGTTCGCCCGCGCGGGCAGAGCGCGCGGCTGGGACGGCCTCGTACTTGTTCGCCAGGCGATACCCGACGGCACGAACGTGGGGGCAGCGGCGCGTCTTCTGGTACTCCGCGCACTGGCACCGCAGTCCCGGGTTGCCGGACTGGCCGTCGATGCCGAGCACTCGGTTTCCGGTCTCCGGGTCCTTCCACACCGTCACGTGCCCCGACACGTGCCAGTCGTCGTCGGAGCCGTTGAACGAGACGGCCGAGTCCCACATGCGGTTGCCGTCCTCGGTGACGGCCAATGCCTCCTGCTTCGACCCAGAACGCAGTGCTCCAGCGATCGTTTCCTTGGTCTTCGGATGCTGGAGGCCACTGTGATCGGTGGCGCCCTTGAGCGACTGCACCAGCGTCGGGGGCTTGGCGGGAATCACCTCGCCGTTCTCGCGGGCGGTGCGGGCCATCGCCTGGTAGGCCATGACGTTGCGGGCCCGGAGGTGATCGACCTCCTCCGACGGGCCGCCGATGACCGGGCACTGGTGGCTCGAGTTCAGCGACGCCCACCGGCCACAGGTGGGGCAGCGGGTCTCCTCCATGGCCTCAGCCAAGTCGGCGGCGTTCTCGAACTCGTGCCCCTCGGCGACCTGGTTCTTGCTCAAGAATCCGGCGTGCAGGGCCTTGCCGATGGACGGGTGGTCCATCAGGGCGTCGACCTCTTCGGGCCGGGCCCGGAAGTAGCGGGGCGGGTACTGCTTGCCCGACTTGCTCGGGTGCATCGTCACCTGCAGCAGGCCGTTGTTCGGGTTGTAGGCCACCGACTGCACCCAGTTGGACACCTTCGGCTCGCGGGACTTGAGCTCCTCGAGGGCAGCTGCACCTTCCTTCTCGAACTTGCGGCGCATCTTCTGCACCGTTGCCGCACTTTTCAGCGGCTCCCCCAGCTCTTTCTCGTCCCGGGCGACGGCCTCCTTGAACTTGGCCACGGTCATGCCCGGCGCCTTAGCGTCGAACACCGCCTGGATCTCTTCTTCGCTGCGGGTGGCCAGCATCTCCTTGCGGTCCAGCACGCTCTGATGCCGGTCGAGAATCTGGGACTGCGCGGACACTGCGTCCAGCGTCTCGGTCAGATCGGTGTTCGGGCAGGCCTTCTCCTCATGCCCGAACTGGCCGCAGCCCGCACACCGCACGGAGCCCTCGCCGCCCGGCTTGGTGTAGGTGCCCAGGACGTGCTTGTCGGTGATCGCCGGCCGGGGCGCGTACTTCTTGCGGTGCTCGGCCAGTGATTCCTGGGTCTTCTTCTCCATCGCGGCCATCGCGGCGCGGGCCCGTCCGGACTGGCCGAGGTCGGCCTGATCCTGGGCGTTGACGCCGGACACCGCGAGGGAATCGCGGTACTCGTCGGTGAGGCTGATGTTGGAGAAGTTGCCCTTCTCGTTGATCTTCTCCAGCCACTCGGACTCGACTTCGGCGTATGGCACGCCGCGGCGGCGGGCCTGGTTCTCCAGGAAGCTGCGGCGGGCCGGCACGAGCCGTTCCATGACGGAGACGATCTTCATCGAGGCGACCATGTCGGCGCCGGTGTTGCGCTGCACCCCCTTGAGTGGGGCACCGTTCTCGTGCTTGCCCGAGCCCAGCCGCGCGATCTCCTGGTCGATGCGGGTGATGATGCCCGGATTGGTCTTGGACTCGCCGTACCGACGGGCGGCACTCATCGTCCCCTCGGGCAGCTCCTCGACCCGTGCGCGCAGCTCCTTCCACGCCTTGACCTGCTCCTCCTGGGGCCAGCTGTCGAAGCTGGAGTACTTGGAGTCCGCGGCCTCGACTTCGTGGCGCAGCTGGTGCTGCATGGACTGCAGATTCGCGTCGTGATCGACTGGGTGGCCCATCATCCGCTGGAACGACTTGGCCAGACCGATCATCGCCGAACGGCCCTTATTTTCCCGACACACCATGGGGACTTTCCCTTCGTGCAGTTTTGATTCCGATGCTTGTGACGATGCCGCACGCAAGGCCCACTGTCAACGAATCTGTCCGGCCATTCATGCAGGCCACACCCGTCGCCGCTGGCCACGACGGGGGTCGGATCGGCAGGCAATAAGCCGTGACGAAACGACAACGGGGCGGGCGCTGCCGAAGCAGTGCCCGCCCCTGATCGCGCCCATTGGACTCCCTGGCTTAGTCGCCCTGACTGGCGGCTGCCGCCTGCGCCCGCTCAAGGTCGCGCTGCCGCTTCTCCCTCAGCCACGGACGCATCAGCTCGACGGCGTGGTCGACCGGCCGCTCCGTGAGCTCCACCAGCCCGGCATCGGCAAGTGACTGCAGGTAGTCAGCGGGATCGGCGGGGTTGAGCCACACCAGATTCGGATCGCCCGGCACCCAGAACTCCGCCCCTGTGGGGGCGGTCCCTGTCACCACCGACAGAGGCGACGCCGTGCCCGTGAACGGCAGGTAGTCAGTGCGCAGACACACCAGCGGCACATCGGCCCGCCACTCGCCCCGCGCGACCTCGCCGGCCTCCTCGCCGTCCTCGTCGAAGAACGGCACCATTTCCGGAATCCCGAACGGGCGCCGCCCCTGCTCGCCCGTGGCCGCGCAGGCAGTCAGCTCGTCGCGTTCGTCCTCGTCCAGGCGTTCCCAGCGGCCGTCATCGACAGCGGCGGCGTTGAGCTGCTGCTGCAGCCGTATCCGCACCCCGGTCGCATGGTCGGTCAGCAGCGCAGCGACCCGCATCTGCGCCGCCTCCAGCCGGTCACGCCGAGCCCGGTACTCGTCGTAGGCCTGCTGGGTTTGAGGGTCGAGCTCTTCGACGAACGCGAGGGCCTCGTCGTCGGCATCGTCCGCGCCGATCAGGAGCAACTCGTCCCTGGTCGGTGGCGGTTCGGGAGCGGGGTCCACGCCGAGGTCGTCTCTGGCTGCGCGCAGCTCGGCGATCGCCGCGGGCGCGTCGCCGCCGACGAGCATCGCCACGGCGTCGTCGGCGGTGTCGGCGTAGATGCGGGTGCCCTTGCCTGCGAGCTTGGTGGCGTTGACGTCCACCACGTACGGCCGCCACCGGCCGATCATCGGCAGTACTCGGCCGTGGGCGGCGCCGATCTCGTCGTGGTGTCCGTCGCTGGTCACCAGGGGCGGGGTGAGCAGGTTCGGGTCGAGGGTGTCTAGCTGGTCCGCGGTGATGGCGGTGATCGGGGTGACGTCACTGTTGTGCGCTGGGGCGGTCATGGGGTGGGTCCTTTCTGGCTGCGGTGGGGTCACGGTAGCGGCGGGCTGTCGTAGTTGTGGTGTAGGTGCGGCGCCCTGCTCAGGTGGCGCTGACGGTGTTGATCAGGACGCGGTTCACGGCTTCGGCGAAGCGGCGCGGGGTCACCCCCTGAGCGACGATTGCTTGGTCCGGGACCAGAGCGTTGGTGGTGCCTCCGGTCAGGGCCCATAGGACGGTGACGCCGCTGGCAACGGCGTCGGCCAGGGTCTGCTGCAGTCGGCGGGCCTCCTCCGGGTCTTTCAGTCGGCCATCGGTCAGCACCACCAGCAGGCGGGCGCCTCGACTGCCGATCAGATCCGCGGAGTCGCAGGCCCGGCTCACGGCCTCGGCGTATCCGTCGGAGCCGGCGCCGGTGTCGCGGATCTGCGGGACGAGGTGGGGCGCCGAGCCGATGCGGACGATCTCGAAGGCGTCGCCGCCGAACCCCCATACGGTGGCGGATCCGCCGAGGTCGCGGGCTGCGCAGGCCACTGCCCACATCAACGCAGTCGCCGACTCCAGCCACGGTGCCATGGACGCGGATGTATCCAGCACGGCGGCGACCCGGATGTCGGGCTGGTCGTCCATCTCGGGGATGTGCCGGGTCCAGGGGGTGGCGGTGACCGGGGTGCCGGCGTGCTGCTGTGCGCTCATGCGGACCAGTTCGCGAGTGTCGGTCCTGCCGGTGGGTGCTTGGGTGGGGTGGTCCACGGTGGATAGCTGGCGCCGTTTGGCTACCGACAGTGCCGCGCGCAGCTGCGTTCGCAGAAGGTGATCTTCTTCCGTGGCGGGCCGGTGTCGTAGGGACCGGTGCGCGGGCAGGCCTGTTCCGGCGCCTGCGATCCCATGGTCGGGGTCCAGTTCTGTGGTGCGGCGCTCTGACGTGGCGGTGGCGTCCAGGTCGGCGCGCAGCGAGGCGACCGCCTCCAGTGCAGTCGCCTCGGCCTGCTCGAGGTCGGAGGTGGCGCGGCGACTGACCCTGGACAGCAGTTCGGGATTGGACGTGCGGTCGTGGTGGCGGGGAAGCCGGGCATCGGCCAGTTGGAGCCAGGTGTCGGCCAGCGACATCACTGCGGAGCGCTGGTCCGGGGCCGCCAGGATGCGCCGCCATGTGGTGACGTACTCGCGCATCACGGCGGGTCCGAGGTAGTCCACGAGTGCGGGCTTCACGTGCTCTGTGGTCGAGGTGGGAAACACCAGGGCGTCCGCTCTCGGGCACACGGCGGTCAGCAGTTGGTAGGCGGCGGCATCGTCACTGCCGGAGATCGGCGTGCGGGCCAGCCACGTGCTGATCGTGGGCAGCAGGAGCCGCAGGGAGGGCTGGCGGCGCCGCAGTTGGGCCTCGGCGCGCAGTTGGTCGAGCTCGAGCATCAACCCGGCGAGCCGCGGGTCCGACGGAAGGCCGGCGTGCCGCCAGGTCGAGGTGACTAAGGGGGCGCACACCGCCGCCAATCGGGCGGCTGCACGGGGATCGTTGAGCTGATGGGTCAGCGAGTCGACCTTCACACCCTGCGCGGAACGGGGAAGGCCGGCCCGTTCGGCTTCGATCACCGCGGTGTCGCCATCGAGGTACACCGGCGCCGGCGCCCCGGACGAGCCAGTGGGCACGATGCGGACCTGCTCCACCGCCGCTCCCCAGCCCTGCAGCATGAGCAGCACCGACTCCTCGGTGACGGACCATAGCGCCATGGGTGCGGCCACTCCTCGCTGCCGGCAACGGATGCAGGCACCTGTTGTATCAGCCGGGCATGCCGCCGACCGGCGGTCGCGTAGCCCGCCTAGCGGCGGCATGGTGGGCCGATACGATCGCGGCAACGACCCCGGCCGCAGGGGTGGCACACGAAGGGACGTTCACGACAGATGCTGGCGTTCGGGTTTGGGTTCGTCCCCGACGAGGACCAGTTCGACGATGAGGTCGACTCGACTTACGTCAACCTCGTCACCGACACCGGGATTCGGGTGTGGGGCAGCGCCACCGATCCCCTGTCCCGACATGACCCTCTCCCTCCCTCGCCGAAGGCTCGAGTCGAGGCGCTGAGGGCGGCGGCCCGCGAGATCGAGCAACAGTGCGCTCCCGGAGAAGTGCCCCACCACGTGCGGCCCGGAGTGATCAACATCGACGACGACCTGGCGACAACGCAGAGGCCAGCGGAGGTGATCGCCCGCGAGTTCGCGCTCGCCGTGAACGCGGAGAGGACGATGCGGGCCGACCCAGACACGTTCCTGGAGATGATCGTCCAACTGTCACCGGACCTGGCCCGCCAGATGCGGGACACCTACATTCCCCGCACCCTGGCCGGCCGCTCCGACGTCCACATCATCCGCACGATCGCCGAGACCGGACAGCCGATCGCCCTCGGTGGCCCGCCGGGTTCGGGCAAGACGACCCTGGTGCGCGAAGCGCTCGGTGACGAGCTGATCATCGTGCCCTGCTCGACAGCGACAACATGGCCGGACCTGGTGGGACTGCACCAGCCGGTACCGGGCGACGAAGGCCCGTTCAAGTGGATCGACGGGCCCCTGTGGCGGGCCATGGAACAGGGACGCCCTCTCCTGCTCGACGATGCCGGCGCCCTGCACCAGGGGGTGCAGACGGCGCTGCATCCGGCGCTGGACACGCGCCGCAGTATCGACGTGATCGACCGGCCCGGCACCCAGCATCTGCAGGCCGCCGACGGGTTCACGCTCATCCTGACGTTCAACCCGGGCAACGGCCCGGGCTTATCCGAGCCGGTACGCAACCGCATGGCCCTGGTGATCGAGGTGCCCACCGACTTCGCCACCGCCCACCAGTTGGAGGTACCGACCGTGGTGATCGACGTGGCGGAAGCGTTGAAGCGGCGGGCGGACGCGGACCGGGCCGACGGTCTCGACAGGTGGGTTCCGTCGCTGCGTGAGCTGTTGGCCGTGCGGGACCTGGCTACCGCGGTCGACGTCGAGTTCGCCGCGGAAGCGCTGGTGTCCAAGGCGCCGACCCTGGCGGACCGGGAGGAAACGCTGGCGCTGTTCCGTCGGCGGTTCGGCGACCGTTTCGCCGCCGGAGGGGCGCTGGTATCCGGCGCTACTCACCAGTCGGTGCCCAGCACCTGGTGACGGCCCCGCGGGGGCGCCCCCGCGGGGCCCGCGGCAGTCTCAGACCGCTTCGGCCAGAGCCGACTCCGGCTCGGGCTGCGGCTGACCATGCACGGTGGTGGCCCCGAGGGGGTCCCGATCCAGGCTGATCGTGCGTGAAGCGAAGTCCAACGCCTCGCTGGTGTGGGAGATCAGCACCACCGACGGGAACAGCTGCTGCAGTGCGGCGATCACTGCGCGGCGCCCGTCCTCGTCGAGGTAGTTGGTCACCTCGTCGCCCAACACCTGGTCGGGCACCCCGCCCTGGGTGATCTGCAGGGTGATCCCGAGACGGAACGCCAGCCCGGCCCGGGCCTTCTCCCCGCCTGACAGGGTGCGGGTGTCGACCAGGGTGCCGTCCAGCAGTTCCACCCGCGGCACGAAGTCCGAGTCCAGGTGGAACGCCACGTGCTCGCCACCGAACCGCGCCAGCAGTTCCGTGGCTGACGTCGAGATCTGGCCGGTGTACTCGGCCAGCAACTCCGACCGCAGCGCGGTGATCGCGTCGGCGGTGCCGGCGGCGACTTCTGCGTCGGTCAGGGCCTTGCTCTTGGCGTCCCACTTGGCGCGTTCGGCCTCCACCCGCACGCGCATCTCCCCCGCCCCCACTTCGCAGGCGCTGAGCAGCCGCTCGGCGCGGGAAGCTGCGGCGACCTTCTCGTCGTGGTCGGCCTGCAGCTGCCTGACCGTCTCCACGGCCGCCCGCAGGGCCTCCGGGTCCGGTTCATCGCGCAGCCCCTCCTGCGCAGCGGCGACGGCCTGGTCGGCGTTCGCGACCGCGGCGTGCGCTCGACTGATCGCCTGCCCGGCCTGCTGGGCGGCCTGCATCCCGGCCAGGGCCTGCTTGGCGTGGGCGTGGGCTGTCAGCCCGGCGTCCAGCAGCTCCTGGCCCTGGCAGTGCGGATCGACCTGACCGTCGAGGGCCGTGATCGCCGCACGCAGCACCTGCGCCCGCTCGTCTGCAGTGGAGACCGCAGCGAGGCGGTCCTGATCGGCCCGCGCGGCGTCCCTCGCCGCCGTGTCCGCGTCGCGAAGGGTGGCCGTGGCCCGTGCCAGTGCATCACTGGCCTGCTCGTGCGCGGCGCCTGCGGTGCGCCGGGCAGCGTGGGCCTTGGCCAGCCGGTCCTGGCAGTCGGCGAGCTCCTGCTGGAACTGCGCCCGCAACCCGTCCAGGTCGGCGACCCGCTGACGGCATGTCGGGCAGCAGGCCTTGCCTGACTCGGCATGGTTGAGCTGGTCAAGTGCGCGCTCGATGCGCCGCGCTTCGGCCTCGGCTGCCGCGCCGAGCTCGGCCGCGGCCCTGCCGTCGGAGTCGGCCGCCACGATCTTGGCCTTGGCCTCGTCCACCTCGCGGCCCAGCGCCTCCCGGTCGATTCCCTGGGCAGTCCGGTGGGTTTCGGCGGCGTAGGACTCTGCGCGGGCCGCAGCCGTCCGGAAGTGCTTGTAGGCGACTCCGGCGTCGGTCAGTTCCTGCAGCTTGGCGTCCACGTCGGCCATCTGGGCGGGGATCGTGTCGAGGTCGATCCCGCCGATGGCGGGCTCTGCCTCTCGGATGGTCTGGGCGAGCTGGTCCCGGGCGGATGCCGCGATGGCGCGAGCTCCGACGAGACGGTCCTTGCTGGAGCGGGCGGCATCGGTGGCCTCGCGCAGTCGGTCAGCCTCGGCAGTGGCGGCGTCCAGGTTCTCGCGGGACCGGTCGCGCTGCGCACCCGCGGTGCGGGCGGCCTCGCGGGCTTCGGCGGTCTCATCCTCAGCCTCGGCGAGGTTGCTCTCGGCCACTCGGAGGTCGGCCTCGTCGCCGGGCAACGCCTTGGCCTTGGTCGCGGCCTCGCGGGCCGCCTCCCTGGCCCGCTGGCGGGCCTTCGTCAGTGGAGCAAGGCCGGTGTGATGCTCCACCAGGGCCTGCACTTCGGTCGGGGTGGCGGTGGCCAGCACGTCGACCTCGCCCTGCCCGATGAAGTTCGCGCCCCGGAACGCGTCCTTGGGCTGGCCCAAGATGCGCGTGATTTCGCTGGTGAGTCGGGTCGGGGTGATGCCGTCGACGAACTCACCGTTGATGGCCAGGGAGGCGTGTCCGGTCTCCTTGATCCTGCCCTTGGGGCGGGTGCGGGTCAGCCAGCGGCTGGCTTCAATCCGATCCCCGTTGTGGGTGAGGGTGATGGTGCCGCCACACCGCTCGTTCTCGTCGCTGCCCCGGCGGCGCAGATCGGTCAGGGTGCCGTTTTGTCCGGTGTCGCCGTAGAGCACGAACGGCACCAGTGACAGCAGCGACGACTTCCCGCTGCCGGGGGCGCCGATCAGGGCGATCATGCCGTCGTCGGTCAGATCGAGCGCGACGTCGTCCAGGGATCGGAAGTTCGTCCCGTGCAGGTGGGTGATGCGCATGATGTCTCCTCCAGGTCTGTTAGTCGGCGTCGACGGCCACGTCGGCCAGGACTCGTCGGGTGCGGTCGGCGACGCGGGCGCGAACCTCGCCGGGCAGGGCATTGAGGGCGCGAGCAACAGCGCCGTCGCCGTCGGCGCGAGAGGTGAACTCGCCGACGTAATCGGTCACCCGCGCGGGTCCGGCTTCGCCGGTCTCGCCACGCTCACCGGGCTTGGCGGTCAGGCTCGTGGAGTTGATGAAGCTGACCCCGAAGAACGCGGCCTCGGCCGCCAGGTGCGCCCACTCGATCGCCGCGGCCCGCAGCGCCGGCTTCTGCGACGGTGACGCCCCGCTGATGCGTTGCCTCAGCAACGCTCCCCCATCGCCGGTCAGTTCGGCCGACTCCTCGTCGGTCATGGCTTGGGCGTGCAAGCGTGCCCGGACCTGCTGGTCGATCTGCTCGACCGACAGTTGGGAGGCGTCCAGAACTGGGAAATCGACCTGCGGGCGCTGCCAGATGTAGCGTGGGGTCACCGTGACCGTGCCGTCGTCGCGCAGCTCCACTTCGAGCCAGCCACGACCGGCGATCTCATCACTAAAACCCCTGGTCAGAAGGCTGCCAGTCATCCAGACCTGGCCGCGCTCGTAGCCGTCGTCGGGTCCGAAACCGGGGATCGGGCCCAGCGTGTGATAGTCCGACAGCAGGTAATGATCGAACCCGCGGTCGGCCCACTCGGCGGGGATCACCCGCTCAGCCCCGTGCCTTTCGTCGGCGCCGAACAGCCGCCCATCTGCCGCGAAAATGCCGTGGGCGAACAGCAGGTTCACCCCGCCAGGCAGCGGCTGTGGGTCGATGTTGATCCCCCGGTCTGCCAGTGCCGGGTCCAAGCCGTTGTGCGAGATCACGTGCAGGTACAGCGGCACGTCCGGATCGGGCTGGTGGATCTCGTAGTAGCCGGGGTACGGGGTGACGGCCTCCCTCTCGGGCCGTGTGGGATCGGGGAACACCGCGTGGCTGGCCAGGTGCGGGCGGTGCAGCGCCGACACTGCGGCCCGATGCCGGCCTGATCCGTTGTCGTGGTTGCCGCCGTTGCCGACGCGCCAGATGAACCGATCGTCGGGAGAGGCGTCCACCCGCAGGTCGTCGACTCGCAGGGCCGCGTTGACGGACTCGGGGCTGGGCTCTGCCACGTGGAACAAGTCGCCACCGTCGACGATGCCGTTCACGCCGGCAGCGAGCATGGACTCGTAGGTCAGGCGGTGAGCGACGTACCCGTCCACTTCTCGCAGGTTCAGTCCCGAGGGGTGCATCCGCATGGCGCGCATGCGGTAGCCGAGGTGCTGGCATCCCAGAACGCCGATCTTGTAGGCCACGATGGCTCCTTTCCGGCGCGACGCCGGTCCCGCTGTCTGATTCCGATGGCCGCATCGTCTCAGGCGGGTGCGACATCTGTGGCACCCGACAGGCATCGGCCTCAGGCAGTGCGTTTATTCGTCGAATGTTCGCGTTGAAGATGCAATAACGCGCACTGGGCTGTTAGGGTCATCACCATCGGAATCAAACTGCCACTCGCTTTCTGCTGGTGTCGGCCTCCACGTACAGGCGGTTGACGGCGGCGGAGGGCAGCCCCAGGAAGGTCTACGCGATGAGTGCGACAATCGCCGTCCAGTCCCCTCGCTCCCCGCATCGGCAGCAACGACCCGCCGCCCCTCGGCGCTCCTGCCAGGTCAACATCGACCTGTTCGACCCGTTCAACTTCCGAGGGGCGGTCCTATGCGACGAAGAGGTGCGGCGTGCCCGCACCGCCATCGCCGCCTGCCACTCGTGCCCCCTGCTGATGCAGTGCCGTGCGGAGACCGCCGCGGTGCTCGACGGGAGCGCCAGTCGAGGTGTCCCGCCGGTAGGCGTCGTCCAGGCAGGGATCCTGTTCGACGAGAACAGCAAGCCCTACGGGAACGCCCCCGCCCCGGCGCCGAAGCGCACCCGGGCCGTACCCGAGTCCAAGCCCGCCTCCACGAAGAGACCGTCGACCAGGACGGCATCCGCCGAGACGGCCGTAGGGCAAGGCATGTTCGACTTCGCCGACGACCTGTCAGCGGCCATCCATCAGATCAACGGTCCCCAAGCCGAATGGGTGCCTGACGTCGACTTGAGCCCGCCGCGCATCAACAAGCGAGGTGTCTACTTCGCCCTCGGACCGGAGGCGCTGGACGCCACCGTCACTCGGCACCGGCTCAACCAGACACGACGCCCGATCGACCCGGGCACCAGGGAAATCCTGGAACCTCACGACGAGCTCGAGGTAGTGCGGCTCGGTGTCGAGCGCGGGATGCCGCTCCACAGAATCGCCGCCAACCTGCGCACCACCTGGCATCGCGTCGACCGCATGTGCGGCCTCCTCGACATCACTCCTACCCACAAGGAATCCGAGAACGCCGCGGACCCCGCAGCCTGACCGCGACAAGAGAAGCGGCCCCACCCGTATCGGGCGGGGCCGCTTTCCGTTGCGCCGCTACGCGGACAGCCCGAGGTTGCGGAACGGGCTAGTGAGGGTCGCCACCAAACGATCGCCGAGACTATCGGCGCACTCCCTCCAGATCACCGCCACCATCGCATCCGACAAGGCCGCCTTCGGTTCGGTCTGCAGGTGAGCAGCCGCATCCCCCCGGGTGACCGCATTCAGGGCCCGCATCGACCTGGGGAACCGCGCTGACACCTCGGGCAGCGTCCAGCCCTCGGTGGCCGCGATTGCGTCCGACAGCACCGCTGCAGCGGCTGATCGGGCCGGCCGGGTGGCCTCGCACGCATCGTGGAACGCGTCCAGCTGGCCACCGTCCAGGCAACCGACGGCCGTGACCAACTCGGCCAACTTCGCTGCCTTCTGTCGGTCCAGGCCCGGCTCTCGAGGAGCATCGCTCATCAGTCATACGCCGATCAGGAGTTGGAGTCGTGGCCACCGGCGGCCTGCTGCAGCTCCTTCAACGATTCCTGGGCGGCCGAGAGCGCCTCCAACGTCCCGGCCGCCTGCGAGAGCTCCTGGAGGGCCTGGTGCTTCGCCTCGGAGTCGGCGAGCGACTCCATCAGCTCGCGAAGCGCGGGCAGGGCGGACTGCGCGACTTCGAGCTGGTCCGTGCTCACCTTGTCGCGCAGCAGCGCGGACAGTCCCTTGACCTCCTCCTTGGCCAGCGCTTCGTGCGCCTTGATCGCGGCGGAGAACGTCTTCACGTCACAGGCCCCCTGAATCTGCTCCTTCTCGTGCTCGTCGAGCTGCAGAACGATGTTGAACTTGGGCATGGGTCGAGTCCTCCCTGGTTGGTAGACCGCCACAAATGGGGACGGTCCGAGGTTTGGTGCACACACCATAAGGGCGGGTCATGCCGCCGCCCGCTGAGTAGCTTCCGGCCAGTTCAGGCGGGATTTGCCCGCCGCCCCGCTCGGTGACCGGGCGGCAGCATGGAGTCGGGCTACCATCGAACTCGTGACGATCCTGACCGAAACTGAGACCGAGTTCCCGCTGAGCGAGTCCGCCGCCAGCAAGCGGGCAGCCGTCCTGACGCTGTTGGGCAATCCCGCCCGACTGCGACTGGTCACCGCCATGTATTTGAGCCCGTACAGCACTGTCACCCAGCTCTCCGAGGACATCGGCCTGTCCCAGAATCGAGTGTCGTCGCTCCTGGGGTCACTGCGCCGGGCGCGCATCGTCGAGTACGAGATGATCGGCCGGTCGGTGCATTACCGCGTCTCGGACGAGTTCGCCCGCGCCGTTGTCGCCGCCACTTTGGCCGACGACTGAGCGACCGAGCCCCTCGTCAGAACGGTGGCGGGTCGTCGAGCTCGAAGTCTTTCGACGCCCAGGCTGACGCAGATTTCGGCGCCCCAGGGACCTCTGCCGGTTGACCGCGCTTAGCGGCCACACTGCGCACCGCATCAGCATTGCCCCTGGCATCGGCTCGTTGCTGCCGCTCGACATGCTGCGCCATCGACGCGTCTGACAGGGATGGCCTGCCCGGCAGAGCGCGCAGTTTCCCACCGGTGTCGCCTTCGGGGAGGCGGTGCGAGAACTGTCGGCGCAGGTCGGTGATCCATTCTTGATTCGCCAGCAGCCACTGGTCGGGGTCGTTGAACGCCTCAATCGACACGGGGTTCGAGCCCAGTGACAGTCCGGTGACGCCGCCTCCGACCAGCATCCACGGGTATCGGCCGGTAGCGGCCGGCGGCGGTGACGACCGGTATAGCTGCAGGTGGGCGTCGGGGATCCGGTTGCCCAACCGTGACAGTTCCGCCGCGTCGAGCAGGCCGTACCCCACGAACAGGCGGGTGAGCTGCTTCCAGATTTCGTCTTGGAGGCCGGTGGCGGTCTGGAGGATCGACCAGAATCCGATGCCGTACTTGCGCACTTCCCGGTGCATCCGCGCCAGCTGGTTCGATAGTGCGATCCGCGCTTCCGAGGAGTTGCGGGGGTCGATCGGCCCGCCCCAGCGGTGCGCCTCGTCGATGTCGACCTGCACGTTCAGCGGGGTGCCGCGGGAGAACTCCTGCTGTCCGACAAGCTCGAGGGTGGTCAACAGCTGGCGGATGATGCGGGCCTTGACGTCGTCGGAGTCCAGGAGGCGGATCGCGTCGCCGACGGCGTCGTCGTCTCCGTCCCCGGCGCTGCTGAGGTGCATCCTCGACAGGTCGGCGCTCAGATCGAGAATCAACCACGGTGCTGGTTCCCCGGGCTTGGGGGACATGACCTCCCGCATCAGGCCCCACGCGTCACGTCGGCGATCCTCTGGCCCAAGGTCGGTGTCCTTGGCGCCTGCGGCGATCTTCGCTGCGCCGGAGGGCGAGTAGGGCGACCACAGTGAGTGCAGCGCCGCAAAGGGGGCCAGCAGTCGCGCGAATGTCCGGTCGCCGTCCTCGTCGAGCGCCCCGGCGGGCAGCTTGTCCAGCAGGGTCGGGTCGATGGGTTCCCCATCGGGGCCGACGGGGATGCCCTCTGCGTTGGTGCGGCGAAGCCGAATGGTGCGTCGGACGCGCTCCTGCTGTTCACGGCCGGCGTAGATCGTGCCGGCGGGCAGGATGTCGTCGAGGTAGCTCAGCAGGTAGCGCATCAGCGCATCCGGGGCGGCCAGCGTCCAGTCCCCGGTCTGGCAGGCCGATTCGAGGGCTTTGGTGTCGCGCAGTGCCGATTCCAGCGCGGACCGGGCAGCGGCGACCTGTTCGTCGGCCCCGGACCCGAACGCCAGACTGCGGAACCATCCGGCTTCGGCGAGCAGTAGCAGGAACAGGGGCGCGTCCTTGCGCAGGCGCAGAGACTGGGAGAGCCTCGCGGCGTGCACGGTCCTGCCGCACGCCTCGGCTAAACCGATGAGGGAGAACGGCAATCCGAACCCATTTACGAACTGGCCCTGCGGGTCGAGAATAACGTGACCTTTTCCGGTCCACCGCAGGTCATTGGCCAGAACGTACGAATGTAAGTTCGACTTGCCGCTACCTGTCGCGCCCAGCGTGGCGCCGTGCACCGAGCCGGAAGGGCCCGAGAAATCCGGCAGCGTGAACGGCACCAGAACATCCGATCCGCGGAGCGGCCCGATGTAGGCCGGCGCCCGGTCGCTGGCCATGATTTCGTCCGCAGCCTCCTGCGTCAACACCTGCACCGTAGTCCCGGTGGCCGGGGAGGTCGACAGGGTGGTGCCATAGCGGGTCCAGTTGCCGCCACCGTCGTCGCGGAAGACCGCCTCGATCTTGACCGTCACCGACCGGGTGTCGTTGTCGTCGCCCGCGCACTCCAGGGACTGCCCCGAGGCCACGTGCGGAGCCAACGGGGAGGTCGGCGCAAGATGGGGGTTGACCGTCTGGATTCCGGTGACCGTGCCCAGCCCGAGCTCGCAGGATCCGTCGGTGTACTGGTTACGCAGCATCACCATCGTCCCGAGTAGAGGTTTGCCGTAGGCGTCTCGCTGCAGATTCAGCACCACCGAGGTGCAGTCCGACGGCGATCCGACGACGGCGATGCGATCAGCGCCGAATTGGCTCACAGGGGCTCCATTCGTTAAGCGTCGGCGCGACACTATCGGCGCGTACTGACAACTGTGGTGTCGTGCGGAGCTCGCGAGTTCGGAGGGCTATAACACGCCCGTGCGATACGATTTTGTCGATCGGAACAAATTGCGGTAAGGGAAGGGGCCTCTGATGAGCGCCAAGAAGAAGGTCTTCGCCGTCGGTGCGTTGACGCTCGGCGGCATCGCCGGAGCCACAGGGACTGCGTACGCCGCGCAGGGAGGCGTCGCCACCGAGGCGCCGAGCGGGACCACGACCATTGCGACGCAGTCGCCGAGCGCGAAATCCGACACAGCCAAGCCCACCTCCACCAAGAAGCAGAGCTCGTCGCCGAAGCAGACCTCTGCCCCGGCACCGACCATCAAGCAGGCCGAGAAGTCGCAGTCCCGCGCCTCCAGCGGCGGACAGGGCGGCGTCACCACCGAACTTCCTGCCGAGCGCAAGGCTGAGGCCAAGACGGACGCCAAGCCTGCGGCGACCACCGCTCCGACACAGCAGGCGAGCGCCCCCGCCCGGGCGCAGGCCGATACCTCCGCTCGCGCGGCAACCACCGCCACTCCCGCGGCCGTGACGCAGTCCGCCCCCACGGCCACGGTGCAGCCGGCATCGCGTGTCACACCTGCGCAGGCCGCCTCGCCGCAGGCCACCTCGCCGCAGGCCGTGGCGCCGCAGGCCGTGGCGCCCCAGACCGCTCAGCAGGAGACTGCGCCCTACGCCGATGTCTCCGCTGTCTCCGGCGCCGATACTGCAGGCGAGTCCAGGGGGCAGGGCGGTGTGGCTACCGAGCTACCTGCCCCCGACCCGGCACCAGCCGCCGACGCCACCGTGGAAGCAGCGGGCACCGAGGCCGGCAGCGACTACAGCGAGCGCGTTCAGGCGGCCAGTCAGACGCCGACCTCCGGGACCTTCACCCCGGCCGCACCCGCAGAGCCTGTCGGGCAGGTCTCGGCGTACTCCGCTCCGCGGGACAACGGCGCCGAGGTGGGCATCGCCGCTGGCGGCGTTGCCACCGGCACCGCCGTCGAGGTCAGCGACACGACCTCCTACGTCTCCAACACGACCACCGGCGGCGGCGAGCAGGCCACTGCCGCCCAGACCTGGGATGCCTCCAACGGCAACTACAACGCAACCTGGGCCACCACTGGCGGCGTGTCCGGCACCGGCGGGTTCTCGGCGACTAACGAGCAGACCGCGCCGAACGTGGGCACCGCTGGCGTGGACGGGCAGTGGTCCTCCCCTGACGGGGCGAGCACGGTGTCGGTCACAGGCGGGGCCACCCTGGCGAACTACGGCATCCACGACGCATCGGGGTCGATCGAGATCAGCACCCCGATTGGGGACATGGCTTTCACGTTCTGACCTCGCCACTTTGCGGCCCCCGAGTATGCCTCGGGGGCCGTCGCCATTTCAGCGGGCAGTGGCGGCATGAGCGGCCCTTAGGGTGAAGCCACCATCAGCGAGCGCCTCTTCCACCTGGGCAGGTAGCGAGGAGTAATCCGCGAGGAAAGGGGAACGACGACGCCGCCTATCGGCCCGTCTACCAACTATGGCTGACCATGACGATGACTGGGACGACGACTGGGACGACGACCAGGACGTCGAACCGTACGTAGCTGACACCGCCCCTCACGCGAGACCGTCCCCCGCCGAACCCGACCGCACAGCTGCAATGTCGGCCGCGTCTCCGGCGATCCTGTCCTACGACGCCGACGCCGATCACGACGACGACGACGGCATGCTCGCCCCTCCCCCGATCGAGGAGTTCGCGAACCAGCCGGCCGTGGCGAGATCCCGCAGCCGCCGCACCCGCGCCCGCGCGGTCACCCAAAGTGGCGGCACCGAGATCGACCCGGTGCCCAGCCCGGAGACTGAGCGTGAGCCAGAACCCAGCCGCAGGTCCGGCTGCCTCGGTGTCGCGATCGTGATTGTCCTGGTCGTGGCGATCCTGGCGGCCATGGTCTGGGCGTTGATCACCATGGGCCCGCTGTCCGGGCTGCTGGGCGACGGTGACGACGACGGGGAACCGTTGCGGATTCCCGAGCCACAGCAGACGACCGCGACGTCTTCGGCGACGTCGACCTCGCAGGCGCCCGCAGTTCAGAGCGCCCAGGCCGCCGCAGACGAAGAGTGCTCGGACAGTCCTCGAGGCACGGTGGCCGGCAATGGTCCAGGGTCGCGCGACAGTGGCACCGACGTGATCCTCGCGTTCGACCACGCTTACTACGTGGACCGCAACGGCACCGCGGCGCGAGGGTTCATGTCGGACGAGATCACCGGGACGACCGCCGAGTCGCTGCAGGAAGCGATCGACGAACTGCCGGAAGAGACCGCTCACTGCCTCAAGATGCGCCCACAGGAGGGCGAGGAGGACGTGTTCCTCGTCGACTTGATCGTGTTCCGCAGTGACGGCCAGGAGCTCGTCCGCACCGAAGACGAGCAGACGATCTACGTCGAAGAGACAGACGGCACGTACTCCATCGTCGGCATCATCAACGGGTAGCCCTGCTCAGCTCCGAAAATGCGACACGGCGCCGGGATGATCGCGCATCAGAGCAGACTGGGCCTGCCCGACTAGGCGGGAAAGAAGCCCCCGGACTTCGGTTTTCGCGAGGTGGTCGACGACGTACTGCTGGTACGGCTCGATCACCCGCGAACCAGTCAGCCCGGCGCAGGCCTGCCCCGCGCGGCGCCCTGCCAGTTCGACGACCTCACTGGAGCTGGCTGTAGCCGGCGCGGTCAGCTCGACCTTCACGGCCCTGCCAATCGTCGCTCCGGCAGGGACGGCGTAGGTGACCCAGGGATGGACCAGTTCCCGCCAGTCCGCCATCAAGTCCTCCAGCACGCGGGCCCACGCCGTAGCTCGACGGTGCCCTGACTTCGGAGGTTTCGCCGCCACCCGCAGCGCCTCCACTCCCCGGCGCGGCGCCAAGAACTGTCCGTCACCGATCACCGCCGCGGCGACCGTGCGGTCCCGCCGGCGCGGCAGCCAGAGCCGGGTTTGCTCGTCCAGGGCGTCGACCTGCGACCACGCCATGCAGAACGAGCTCGCCGTGTCCTGCTTGGGCAGCGCCGACATGGACCCCTGGGTGGCGTGGTCGACGTAGCCGTCGATGATCGCGGCGGCGTCGACCTCATCCAGCAGGTCACACAGGGCGGTGGCCGTTTGCGGGTCCGCCGACTGCAGGGCGGTGGCCACAGACAGAAGCGGGGTGACCAGGCCCCCGTCCATCCACGCGTCAATCCCGCAGTCGTACAGCTCGACCGCCGCTGACATCTCGCACAGGCCCATCACCGCCGACCGCACCTGGTCCATCGACGACGACACCGGAACGACCATGGTCTTGCGCCGCATCACCCGCGAGGTGCTGTCCGTGGCGACAGCGGCGATCCAGGCCAGGGTGTCGGTTTGCTCGCAGGCCACCGCCCCATCGACGCACACCATGGCGGCGTCTTCGGTGTCGAGCTCAGGAAGCGGCAGCACCATCTGCGACTCGCGCAGGTAGCCCGCCAGGTCCGCGTGGGCGTCAGCGCTGCTGGTGGCGCCGATCAGCGTCTCGGCTGCGGCGATGGTGGCGGCGATGTCCGCCACCGATGGATCGGTCATGCGGGCCAGGATAGAGCCGCCGTCGCGGGGCGTGTCACTGCCGCCGTCTGCGCGGCATCAGTGCAGCGTCGGGGCCATTTTTGCCGAAGATTGCGGCATGCCTCTCTGTTACCGTTGACGGCACATCGGAATCAATCTGCTCAACTTAAAAGGGGACCGTCATGGTTCATCCACCCAAATTCAGGCCGACTCGGATGCAAGTGGCCCTGCAATCCGTGGGTGCAGTTTCCGCTGCCGTCGTCCTGACCGCCGGACTGGCAGCTCCCGCGCAGGCCCAGGACGCTGGGATGCCCCAGTTGGAGGACCTGCAAGCCGTCCTCAACTCCGGCGCCGGGGCGGCGCTGCCGTCCATCCCCGGATCCCCGGACCTGCCGAACATCCCGGGACTCGGGCAGGCCGGCGGAGGCGAAATGGACATCGCCGGCGGCATCAGGGCCGCAGCTGACCCGTTCGTCCCCGAGGGTGGTTTCCGCGAGCAGCAGACGTCCGCCCCGGCAGGTGGGATCGAGTCATCGACCCGGCCGGACTGCGCACCGAACGTGTTCATCGGTGTGCCCGGAACGTTCGAGATCAACCGCGACGACGACCCGAATCAACCGGTCGGACTCCTCGGCAACTTCGTGGCCCCGTTGAAGCAGGCCCTCGGTGGCCAGCTGTCGGCGACGTTCATCAACTACGACGGCGACGCCGGCGTCAACGGCACCGCCTACCAGCGCTCGGTCGACAGTGGCCAGAAGAAAACGTTGGCGACAGTGGTCGATGTGGCCGAGCGGTGCGAAGGGTCGCAGATCTTTCTGGCCGGGTTCTCCCAGGGCGCCGAGATCGCCGGCAACGCCGCGATGGAGATCGGACAAAAGCGCACCGCGGTCGACCCCGGGCGTATCGGCGGCGTGGTGCTGTTCTCCGACCCTCGCCGTGAAGAGAACTCCAATCTGATCGTGGGTACGGCCCAGCAGCAGCCGATGCTCCCCGAGATCATCACCGGCGCTATCGACGAGGCGCTCAAGGATCCGAGCCTCGCGCAGCTGCGCAGTGCCGTCGACCCGATCAACGACCTGTCCCGCATTTTCAGCGGCCAGGATCTGCTGCCCAGCATCCCGTCGTCGGCGGCAGAGCTTCTGCAGCCGCAGGCAGGCAACGGTGGAGCCGGCACCAGCGGTGGCAGCGGCGGCGGGGCTAGCGGCGGTGCCGATGCCGGAGGGGGCGGGCTGCCCGACACCGGCTCAGGGCTGCCCGAAATCAACGGCGGAGCACGCACAGGGGGCGGCCTACCCCAGACCGGTGGCGGCCTGCCGCAGACCGGTGGCGGGCTACCCGAGATCGGCGGCGCCAACTACGAAGCCGACGGCACGCTCAACATCAACAACGGGCTCTACATGCTGCCCTACGGGGCATCCGGCCCCTCGACCGTCCACGGCGACTACAGCCGCCCCGCCGGCGGCGGACCCGCCATCGTCCTCGCCAACGACGAGTCCCCCGGGGAAGGGGCACCGGTCAGCGGCCAGCAGATCCTGGACAGCGTGGGCGCCGACCTGACGGACGAGCAGTCAGAAGAGTTCGCCGCAGCGTTCCGTGACGGCGACTGCGGCAACGCCAGCCTCATCTCCTGCCTGACCAGCTACGTCGACAACGGCAACTCCCTCGACACCGACGACGAGACGGCGGCCGAGGGCGCCGAGCCCGCCACCGCAGGCGACGGCGCCGAGACCGGCACCAACCCGCACGCCGAGAACCTGGTGACAGCCGACGGAGACCCCGCCGACCTCCAGACCCTCGCCGAGATGTGCCTGGGCCGCGGATCCGCAGAGGCCTGCGGCGGCTCGCATCCGCCGGCCGACATGGAAGAGGCCACCGGCGAGAACCGCCCGGCGAACGCGACCGCCCTGGTCACCATCGCCACCGACGCCACCGACGGGTGCGAGAGCAGCCCACGCGCAGACGATTGCACCCACGGCGTCACCCGCACCGAGATCAAGTCCGTCGCCGCCGTCCCCGCCCGGGACGACGTGCGCTCCTACTGGGAGACCCCGGCCAACGCCGCCGAGCTCAAGGTGATGCAGGCCTACGGCAGTGGCCTGGCCGCCCAGGTAGCAGCCGCGCAGCGTGCCTTCACCGGAGGCAACCTGTCGGTGCCGTCAGGGATCTCCTACCTGCTCAACCCGGCGACTGCAGAGACCAAGACTCTGGCCCTGGCCGACAACGAAGAAGCGGGCATGGTCGTTGTGCAGCAGGAAGGTTCCGACGACGCTGCCGGCGCCGACGAAGCGCGGACCCTGCTGACCCAGGGCTGGCAACTAGGCCGAACTGCCAGCGACGAACGGTCACGGCCCCGCGCCGTGGAATCGCTGTACGCCATCGGCGGGTGCGGCACGATGACGCTGCAGGACTGCATCAGCGCCCACGCCAATGGTTCAGGGGAGGCCGAATCCGCCGTCACCACCGCCTCCCTGGTGGCCGCCACCGCTCGAGCAGAAGCCGAGACCACGGACGGCGCCCCCAGCCGTGACCAACTCCCCGCCGCGTTCGCCGAAGAGTGCCTGACCAAGTCGTTCGAGGACTGCGCCAGCGGCGCCGCGTCACGAGGCGTGCCCTCGCTTCCCCCCGTCACCGATGTGGCGGCCGAGGTTCCCGCACCCGCGGGGCCCGCGACGACCGCCGCACAGACAACGGTGAGCGAAGGCCAGGCCACCACCACCGATCGCTACGCGGACCAGGGCACCACCGACTCGGGGCAGGACAGCGTCAGCACCACCACTGAGGACCAGGCCCCGGAAACCGCCGACGAACAGGGCCAACCCAGGCCCACGGCGGCAACCACAGCGGACAACGAGGCCAGTTCGACCACTCAGCGTGAAGCCGGTGCTGAGCCGACGACCTCGCAGCGCCGGGCAGCCGGCTCCGAACCGACAACGTCGCAGCGTCGCGCGGCCGGCGCGGCGCCGGAAGCCTCCACCAGTGCTCCCGCAGCGACCGCAACAGCCTCTGCCCCCTCAAGCACGAAGTCGCGTGAGGGCGAGCGGGTCGATGTCGAGGAAATCACGATGCAGGCGGTGTCCGGCGGTGGACTGTCCGGCCCCCGTGAGGCCGACTTCGGTGAGCTGACCGGCCGCGTCGCCTCACCGTGCGTGCCGGGCGACATCGTCTGTTCGCTCCCCGAGGACTCGCAGCTGGCCCGGTCCCTGGTGCAGCTGGGCCGCAATGTGGCGCTCAACGTCAACGACCTGGCCAACGCAGACGGGCCCACCCGTATGGGCGGCATGCTCGCGGTGCAGGCAGTAGACACGGTGCTGCAGGTGACAGGTCTTCCCGACCTCAAGCTGAGCCCGGAGACCATCATCGCGATCATCAACCTGGTTGCTGGAGTGGGGCTGATCCACGTCGGTGATGTGCCGGCCGGCACGGCGCTGATCGCCACGACGATCACGCAGCTGCCGACCGCGATTCCCGAGGTGATCGAGCAGCTGCAGGACATTCCCGCGATCATCGAGGGCCTGCCCAAGGCCGGTGAGCGCGCCGCGGAGAACCTCGGCCTGGTCACTGACCGGGTGGGTGAAGCCTTCGACACTGCAGGCCTGGGTAATCCGACGGACCTGTCGAACCTGCCGGCGATGCTGCCCGGCCTGGTCCAAGCTCTGGTCAAGGACAAGACCGGTCTGATCGAGCTGGCGACGAACCCGATGTACTACACCTCGGGCGAGAAGCACGATGCGTTCGACACCCTCAAGGTCGCCGGCGACACCAACGCCATCCAGTGGCACCAGCGGTGGCTGGCCACTCTCGGCGAGGAGCTCGCAGCTCGCACCTAAGCCGGTAGCGGAAACACGACAGCGGCGGGGCCTCAACTCGAGGCCCCGCCGCTGCTCTTTCGTACCGGAGGTCAGGCCCGAAGTGCAGCCGCCGTGATCGCTGCGCTGATCTCCGCGGTGACGTGCTGACGCAGGTCACCGTCGGTAACGGCGCGCAGGGCGCCGAGCATGTCGACCAGGGCGTGCGGATCGTCCTGGGCCGCTACCTCGCGCAAGTCGATGAGGTGGATGCCAGCGTCGACGGTGACAGACCCGTCGGGGTTGATCACGGCCAGTGCGGCGCCACTGCCGACCGGTGGAGCGGGTTCGGCAGTGCGGTGGGAGGTGCGGGCCTTGGACGCAGCGGTCTTGCCGGTCTTCGTGGCCGAAGCAGGAGCCGGTGCGGAATCGGTGTCGGGCTCTGGGGCCTGCTGTGCGGGCTCATCATCGGCGTCCGGGGCCCGGGTGTCATCTGGGGTGGGCTCGGCCGTCTCAGGGCCGTTCGCGGGGGCTACGGCGCTGTCCTCGGCGTCGGTGGTCTTGGCTCTTGACTTCGTCGTCCCCGCATCCTTCGTCGTCGGCGCCTCGGCAGCACCGTCGCTCAAGGCTGAATCTGCGGGCTCGTCCGGGTGGTCGGCAGGCTCGACGTCCGGAGCGGGGTCGCCCTGCGGGGCGGGATCCTGCTCGAGCGCGGCGGCCGGGCCAGCGGTGTCGACGACATCGTCGAAGGTCGGCTCATCGGCATCGGGCACGATCGACAACTGCGCCTCGTCGATGCCGCCGGCAGGCCCGTCCAGGGCCGACGCCACCGAGTTGTTGCGCTGCTGCCGCATCCGCGGCTTGGGCTGGCGGGCAAAAACGCTTTCGGCCATGGGGTCCTCCTAGACAGCTGGCGAGTGTGGACTCACCGTAGGAGCCGGGTCCGACACTGTGGCGTCCCGCGCGAGCAGCGCTTACAACGCCTGCAGCTCCCGCCACTGCGCACGGAGGGCCTCGTACTCGTCCATCAACGACTTCCAGTCCTGCCCGACCGCGTTGTCGATACGTTCCTGCACGGCTTGCAGCCGCGCCCAGCAACGGGCCTTGGCGGTGCGCCGCAGCAGTGCCGACATATCCGCAGGCGGAGGCGGGTCAGTCAGCCACACGGGAGTGATCAACGGGTGCGCCGCATCGTCCAGCACCTCCCGCAACGCGTCGTTCCACACCGGCGCCGCCTCGCTGCCGGCAGCCGGACGACCGGCCGGGAACATCGCTGCCGATGCCTCGACGAGTTCAGCCATCTGCGCCCCCAGCAGTCCGGCGAGTGAGCCATTGCCGTACCAACAGGCGTCGTCGATCTGATCGGGGTTAGCGATCAGGAACGCCGCCACCGCCAACTCGGCCTCGCTGGGACCGGCCACCGGTGCGGCGGGAGCAGCCGACACCGCGCGCCGTGACCCAACGGTGTGACCGCCACGCGAAGGCAGATCGGACACCTCGATGCCGATCCATTGGGCTGCCAGCCTGGTGTATTCACGCACCAGTACCGGGTCGGTGACCTCAGCCAGACGTTTGGCGACCGCATCGCGGGCCGCGGCCTTCTGCTCAGGCTCGCCAAGGTCGTGGCGGGCAATGTCGCTACGCAGCAACGTCCGCAGGAGGGGCTGCCTGCCCTCCACCAGCTGTACCAGCGCCTGGTTCCCGCTTTCGGCGCGAACGTCGCACGGATCCGCCTTGCCAGGTAGCGCGCTCAGATCCAGGCACGTGACCGAACTGGTGAACCGCTGCACCGCCAAGAAGGTGCGCCAGGCTGCGGCACGCCCGGCGTCGTCGTTGTCGAACCCGGTCACCACTTCCCCACCGTCGCCGATGCGGGCCGCGATCAGATCTGCGTGCGATTCGGTCACCGCGGTGCCGCACGGAGCACACGTGTTCTCCAGGCCCGCATCGACCATCGCCATCACGTCGGTGTAGCCCTCCACCAGGATCACCTGCTTGCGTTGCAGCATGTGTCGTCGCGCCAAGTGCAGCCCGAAAAGCACCTCGTGCTTGGTGTAGAGCGCCGTATCGCGGGTATTGAGGTATTTCGCCCTCGAGGAGCCGTCAAGGTCCCGGCCGGCGTAGCCGACAATGCGTCCCTGCGCATCGCGCAAGGGCCACACCAGACGGTCGTGGAACACGTCGTAGACCCGGCCCCGTTCACTGCGCGCGGACATTCCGGCATCAGCCAGGGCCTGCTGGTCAGCCTCCCCCAGCGCCTGGTGAAGCATGCCGCCACCTGGGTTGAAACCCAGCCCCCACAGGGAGGCGTGCTCGGCGCCGAAACCACGGTCGGTCAGGAACCGTCGTGCACCTGCGCCGCCCGGCGAGTCCAGCAGCCAAGAGTGCAGTAGCGGCTGGCAGCGAGCGAGAACGTCCCGCAACGCGGTCTTTGAGTCCGGGACGTCGGCCCGTTCTCCGGCTTCGGGCATCGCCAATCCGACCCTGCTCGCCAGCGTTTCGACCGCTTCTCGGAAGGTCAGGCCACCGACATCGGTGAGTAAGCCGATCGCGTCACCGTCGGCGCCGCAACCGAAGCAGTGGTAGCGGTGAGAGTCCGTCGACACCACGAACGACGGGGTGTTCTCGGCGTGCACCGGGCACAGACCTTTGAGCCGGGCTGCACCAGCCGGCTTGAGGTCGACGTAGTCGGAGGCGACCTCGGCCAGATCAATCCGCTCGCGAAGAGCGGCCAAGAACGCCTCTGGTAGACGTGCTGCGCGTGGCCGCCCCGTGAAGGTGTCAGTCACGGGAAAGGGGGGCTCCCAACTGGCAGGGGTGGGTTTGTGTGTACGGGCTGGAGCCTAGCGCCCGCCCTGGCCGCGAGCGTTGCCCCGAGAGCGCCGCTGCCTCTGCCGTTGCCGTTCTTCCTGCCACCACTGCTTGCGCACGGCCTGCCACTCGTCTTCGGCGACGCGCCACTTCTTGTAGCTGTCCTTCTTCGCCTTCTCCAGCACCGCCCAGTCGACAGGGCCCGCTTCCAGCGCAGCTTTCAGCGATCCGTGCTTGCGGCTGGCGACCTTTAGTTCGTTCGGTCCCCACGCCGGACAGCCGTGTGCGCGCAGGCCGTGCATGGAGGCCGGGTCGTCCTCGATCCACGCCAGCACCGGATTCTGCTCGGCCCAGCGGTCCTGCCAGTACCACCAGTGCCGCAGCTTCACTTCGATCGCCGGCCGCGGCCCATCCCGCACGAAGTGCCGGAACTGGATTGGCCCCATGGGCAGATTGTGGTGCTCGAACCAGCGCAGTGTTCGCCGCGCATGCTGCTCAGGGCGCGTTGTCGAATAGGCCAGGTCGATGTCGAGCTCGTTGTAGATGCGTTTGGCGGTTATCAGGCCTGCCTTGATCGGGGCGGCCTTCTCGAACTTGCGGTGGAACTCCTTCCACTGCTTCTGTCGGCTGGTCTCTGCTTCGATCAGGTACTGGAATGGCCGCATGTCGGCCAGGACGCCGTCTATGTCGAACACGACCACGGGTCCCGGATCGTGGAGGGGTTCCTTCCAGGGAGTGTCTGCGTTTGAGGCAGGCATGGTCGCCATGGCGCCTCCCCCTTCCCCTGGCTCCAAGAGTGCGTCACGCTGCCGTCACATTAGCGGCCCGATGACCTCGGCACGTGTGCGGCCTGCCGCACACGTAGCGTCCAGTCCCCGCTCTGGCCAGTGGCGAAGCAAGGGGGTTGCGCCAGTCGAGCGGCACCAGAACGAGAAACGCCCCTCCCGCCGGGGCGCGGGAGGGGCGAATGTCGCGGCAGCTAGAACACGTGGCTAACGCCGGCGATGGTCAGGGTGAGACCGTGGAACTGCGGCTCCAGCGCGTTCACCAGCTCAGCCGCCAAGACGGCGGGGTCGCCGACGACCGTGTCGCTGTCTACGTCCCACCACACCAGCAGGTCATCGGTCAACGGTCGACCGGGCAGGTCGTCGCAATCAGCGCAGGCAGCCTCGAAGTCGCTCAGCTCTGCCGGAGCGTCATGAAGACGGGCCCGGTGCTCGGCGACCGTGGCGAACAGGCCGTTCAGTGACGCCCAGTTGCCGACCTGCTGCACGCTCTCGAGCAGGCCCGCCAGGTTCGGGTACCAACCACGCTTGATCACCCCGCCCTGCACGTCCATCACCGCGTAGTCGATCGCCGCGGTGCGCGCCGCCAGGTGTGGGTCGCGGCGCACCAGCCCCCCGGTGGGCACGTGGGCGCGGATCGTGTTCCGCGGCACGAACTGGCGCAGGGCGGCGGCCTGCGACTCGAGCTCATCGGCGCGGGCGTCGAGTTCCTCGGTGATCTGGTTGGCGTCACCGTCGGTGACGGTCACCGGCACGAGCCGCACGAGGCGCGGGTTGGGGTCGGCGGCCGAACGCTGGAACTCTTCCTCGTAGACGGCCTGCATGGCGGTCAGGCTTCGGTCCCAGAAGAACCCACCGAACCCGCCCTGGTCATCGGCTGGGGGGAACGTCACGACGTACACGGTGATCCGGCGGTCGGTGTCCTGTGCTGGAGCTGCAGTCATAGCGGGGGTCCTCTCAGGGTGGGCGTGCGGGCAACACCGACGATTCGTCACCTCCCTGCAGGTGCAGCAGCACCCCGCTCAGGCCCCGCCCCTGAACGAACGTTCCCCGCAGCCGGGAAAGGCCTGACTGCGGGGAACGAGCTCTGGCGAGGAAGGCTCAGCAGGTCGAGCTCACCCGGTCACTTCCGCCAGGGCCTGCGTGAGGCGACGCCGCTGGTCCCGGCCCAGGCCACCCAGGCGACGGTTCTCGGCGATGTTGCACTGGGCCATGAGCGTTTCGGCCTTGACCGTTCCGATGCCCTTCACTGCCTGCAGCAACTGCACCACCTTCGTCTTGTTCACGATCTCCGGGGTGTCGGCGTAGGGGCCGAACTCGTCGTCCATCAGCGCGGGCAGGGTGACCTTGCCGGCAGCGATGTCCTCCTTGAGCTTCGCGCGCAGTTGACGCGCCTGGGCCGCCTTCTCGAGTGCCTGGGCGCGCTGCTCTGGAGTGAGAGTGGGAAGAGACATCGGGATCCTCCATCGAGTCTGGCGGTGCTGGTCACCGCAGTGGCGCCATTGTGGCAGCGGGTCATGCCGCCGTGATGTGTCCGACCGCAGCGGTCCGGCACACCGCTCTACCAGCGCAGCCGCCGGCAGCGAGCCGCACATCCTCGACGGCTGGCCCCGGCAAATGCTGCAGGTAGCCTCGGCCGCTATCGGGAGCAAAAAGCAGGAGAGGACAGCGCGATGTGTCGATGTCACGACGACGGCGGGCGCCGATGCCCCAGCCAACTAGATCCCGCCCGCAAAGCGATCGCCGTAGCGTCCCAACTCGTCGCACGCTGGGATAAGCGCCATCAGGCCGCGCTCGCAGCCGGTGACCAGGAGGCCGCCGACAAGGCGCTAAGCCGGTTCGTGGCGGCCATAGATTCCCTCGGCGAAAGGGAAGGCCGCATCGCCGACGCTCTCCGCGCCGCGATCCCACCCACGCGCGCGGACGAGTACACCGCGGAGCGACTCCGCGAGATGAGCACCGACCAGCTTGGAGTCGAGCTCGCCGGACTCAACGACGATCCCGTCGCGGCGGACAGGGTCGTGGCCGAGATGCTGCGCCGAGACGACGAGGACCAGCAGCTCCACGCCACCCTCAGCGTCGAGGCGATCGCCGACATGGACGACTTCGACCGCTACACCGCCTGGGTGCGCACCGAGAACCACCCGGAGCTGCGTGCACGCATCGAGGATCAGTGGCGCCGCGAGGGCGTCAACCCGGCAGCCATGACCGGCGCCGACCCCTTCGCCGCACAGGCAGACGACACCGCCGCCGACGACGCGCCTGAGCTATCGGCCACCGACCAACAACGGCTGGCGGAGGGCTGGCAGACCCTCTCGTGGCGCAAGTACGCGGCATTGGAGGAAAGCCTGATCACCAACCCGGCCCACCGCACCAGTCTCGACGAGATCAAAGCCCGCGGGACCGTCAGCAACCTCGAGGTCGAGCTCCGCCAGGAGTACAGCGAGTTCCTGGATGACCTGCACGTCCAAGCCGAGAACGCCTGCCGCGGAAAACTCCTCAACCGCAAGGGCGAAGCGCGGGGCGTGGACCCCAACGACATCCTGCGCGGCAACGTCATCCTTCTGCGCAATTACGCCTCCGAGGAACTCCGCTCCTTCCTCGCCGGACAGGGCGGCGCGATGTCCTACTCGCGGTGGCTGTCCGAGCACAAGCAGTCCGCGGACTCCCCCAGCAACCAGCTGCGATTCCAGGACCGAGATGTCGTCGCCTAAGCCCGAAGGGCGCACCTTCCAGTCGCGCCACTATCCGGCCACCCTGCGGGAGATCCTGGCGGCCCAGAACGAAGGAGCCCAAGCGGTCAACGACAACCTGCCGCCGGTGGTGTGCCCGTACCGCGGCACCAGCGAGCGAGAAATCTTTCTCGCCGAAATGTGGCACCGCGGGTACCGGCACCGACAGCAGATAATCCGCGCCGCCACCAGCGCCGACACCACCCGCCAAACCCCCTGAGCGTAAGGGTTACCCCAACGGGTTAAAGCCAACCCTTGAGCGGCAAAACCCCCTATACGCAGGGGAAATAGTGGGATAGCGTCCCTCGTATCGGAATCGGCACTGCCCCGGAACGGCAAGGAGAAGCACCATGCGAATCATCATGGCAACCACCGCCACCTGCTCGGTCTGCCCGCACGTGATGAAGCAGCTCGACAAGCGTGGCATCACCTACGAGGCCATCGACGTCACCGTAGACGAGGCGATGCGCGACCTGATGGTCAACCAGCTCGGCCGCCTGCAGGCACCCGCCTTCGTCCTCCTCGATGGCGACGACATCGCGACCGCCACTGTCCTGGACCACTGCGGCTCCTACGACAAGTCCCGCTTGCTGGACTGGCAGAGCCAGCTCGCTCAGACGGCGGCCTGAACAGAACCCACCCCTGCCGTGCGGAACACCGAGCGGCCCCGGACCATGTTGGTCCGGGGCCGCCGGCCGTTTCTGACCGTCAAGCAGCTGAGGTAGGCCGAACCCACCGAGGTCCCCCGCCGTTACCTTTTGCCCCCGTCACCTGCCGGTAACCCAGCTGGGCCAGTCGGTCACGGATCAGCTCGCGCGCGCCCGGCACGTCCCGGTCCAGGTCCCAGGGGCGGGGCAGCGGGCCGGCGGGCAGGAACATCACCTGCACCTGCCGGTGCCCGTGCATCGGCTCATAGGCCCACGCACGACCATCGGGGATGTCGGCCGCTGGGAGGCGGGCGCCGTGGCCGGAGTAGAGGATTACCCGCGATTCGTCCTCGCCCAGGGGGCCGAAACCGAGACGGAACGGCAGTTGGCTGAGCAACTGAATAGACATGACTTCGGAGTCCGGTTTCTGCGCGGTGCACACGATATTGACCTCGGGAGCTCGACCGAGTCGGCCGATGCGCTCCAGCCGCATCCGCGCCTCACCCTTACGCTCCTCGAGCGAATCGTCCGCGGCGCGGACCAAGAACTCTGCGATCTCATCGAAGACGACGATGAGCCGCTTGGGGGCGGGACCGAATTGGGCTTCCAACTCCGGATTATGGGCGTACTCCTCACGCAGCCACGACAGCTTGCGAACCCCGGTGCGATTGAGAAGCCTGGTAACCGTGTCGAGTCGCTCGCCTGCGAGCTCAAGGGCGTCACAGATGTCCTCATCGGAGTGGGCGTAGCGGATCACCGAAGGGAACTCGGTGGCCCAGGAAAACTCGGTCCCCTTGGGGTCGCACACGATCACCTCCACCTGTTCAGGCAAGTACATCGCGTAGAACAGCACGATCAACAGGGCCACCGACTTCCCGGAGCCGGTTTTGCCACCGAACAGGCCGTGGGGGGTCTCGTTGAGGTTCCAATCCAGCCACCCCCCACCCTCCTGGGGCCCGAACCGGAGGATGCCCTGGCGGGCGAGCTTGATCGCTTCGTCGAACTCCGGGGTCCCGTGATTGGGGAACCAGTATTCGGACGGCAGTTCGGGAGCCTGCTGAGCTGTTAAATCCTTGCGTAGGGCGGAGGTGTAGTTGCTGCCCGCTTCGGCGGCTGCTGCTCGGATCCGCTTCTTACGGCGGCTGTTCTTGACCATGAGGTGACTCCTCGTCGGCGATGGGCTGGCGTGTGGGCCCGCGCACCACGGCAAGTGCCAGCCGTGTCCAGACGGGGTGCGGATGTGATCCTCAGGGACCTTGGCCTCCGGCGCACGGTGGGCTGCGCGGGAGCCCAGAAAGTGCATCAGCGACGGGCGCACATCCGGCCGCCCGTGCTCCGCACGCTAACAGCGGCCCGTGCCGCCGGCCCCTCACCGCCTGACGGCGAAGCTGTGGGGCTCTCAGGCCGGCTCAACCAGTTCTCGGGCGATGGCCGGACAAGACTGCGTCCCCCAGGACGCTTCGCGCCTACCACTGGCCGGCGTGAGTCTGTCTGCTCAGCCGGTGAGGGGAAGCGTGAACAGGCCCCCGTCGGTGGCGGTGGGCGTGCCGGGAAGGTCGGGCTGGATGCGGGACCGCTCGATGTCGGTGAGCAGTTGCCCGGGGTCGAGTTCGTCCATGGCGCGGGTCAGCGCGACGTAGGCGAGCATCAGCTCGGCGTTGCGTGCCTCTTCGCTGACGTCGGGCCTGGGCTCGTCGATCTGCCAGTTCCCGTTGATGCGCACCCGCGAGAACTCCAGCCCCTTGGCCTTGTGTGCAGTACCTGAAATTAGCGCCGCACGTGATCTGGGGACCAGGTTCTCCATCGCATCGCGCACCACGTCCAGGCCGTGGTCGTCGACCAGCTCCACCAGCGTCTTGATCTCCGAAACGCCGGGACTGTTCTCCACGTACTCCACCAGGTCCAGCCAGCTCGAGAACGCCGCCAGCGACGGATCCCTCGGCGAGATACCGGCCTGCAGCTGTTCCGCGGAGTCGCAGAACCGCAGCGCCGCCGCCCGGTCCCCCTCGAGGGCAGTGGCCTTGCCGGCCTTCTGCGCAGCGATCACTTCGCCGATCGCGTCAGCGTTGGTGCGGCACAGCACGGCGTCGACCGGCCGATCCCCAGCGGTCAGCCGTGAATGCTTGCCGGGGTTGCCCCGTACCCGCATCGCCACTCCGAGCTGCTCGAGATACAGGTTCGCGGCCTCGGCGATGGTGTCGCCGAACCTCCAGGACTGGGTCAGAGCCCGCTCGACCGCATCAGGCACGTCGTGCAGGGCGTCTTTGGCGCCGGTGAAGCCGTAGATCGCTTGGGCGCTATCTCCGACCATGACCCGCTGCAGGTGGGTTTGCGACAGCACGATCTCGCGCAGGATCGGGTTCAGGTCCTGAGCCTCGTCGACCACGATGTAGTCGTCTTCCCTCCCGACCTTCGGTCCGGTATCGGCCCACAGCTTGAGGTAGTGGTCATGCTGGAACTGCACCTCGAATCGGTGCGGGTTCAGCGCCAACCGCCATGCCCTCCGCGCCAGGGGAAGCACCTGGTCGACCATGAGCTCCCGCGCCGGCCCCTCCACGCCCGTCTGCTCCGGCACGTGGTGCGGGCCGATCCCCTCGTCAGTGGTGCGGCAGAACTGCTCGAGGGTGCGCAGAGCAAGCCGAGCCATCACGTACTCCGAGAGGACGCGCGGCCCGCCGTAGTCCGCTGGCAGCCACAGTTTGGTGGCCGCCAGCGCGTCGATGGTGTCGCGCCAACGTGGGCGGGGCGCGTTGAGCTTTCCCAGCAGATCCGCGTGCGGCCCGTCCTTGAGGCTGCTGAACGCCAACGAGTGCGCTGTCGAGGCTCGCACCTGCTGCGGGAACTGGCCCTTGGCTTCACGGGCGACGGAGGCGTTGAACGCGATGTACAGCCCCCGTCGGCCGGGGTTACGGGCCGCCTCCAGTCGGGCCAGGCCGAGCACGGTAGAGGTCTTGCCCGACCCGGCACATGCTGAGACCGTCAACTGCTGCCCTTGCTGGAAGCTGTCCACGATGGCGGACTGCTCATCGGTGGGCGCGTGCCCTCCGAAAGCTGCGCGGGTCAGAGCCGGGTCCGCAGAGGGCGTGGGCGCGGTGGCCGAGACCGTGAGGTGTTCCCGCGGCCCGGGATCGTTGTCGACGACCGGGGCGGTAAGGGGATCGAGGTCGGTGAGATTTCGGGCCGCCATCATCGCTGACAGCAGCAGGCCACACGCCTTCGCATCGTCCAACGCGCGGTGCGAGTTGATCGCGGGCAAGTTGAACAGCTCAATCAGCGCCGCGAGCTTGTTGGACGGGGACTTGAAGTGGCGGCGTGCGGCAGCCAGAGTGCACACGCCCTGCCACTGGGGCGGGGCCTGCTCCAGCCGGTGGTATTCGCTGCTCAGGAACCTCGACTCGAAACTGAGGTTGTGGGCCACGAGGCCTTGGCCCGCCACGAACTCGCGGAACTCGGCGAGAACCGTCTCGATGGGCGGCGCCGCCCACACCTGGGCCGGGGTGATGCCGTGCACCTTCTGCGCAGCAGGGTTGAGGGGCACGTTCATGCCGGGGTTAGCCAACGACGAGTAGGTGTCGATCAAGGTCCCGTCGGGGCTGTACCGGGCGGCCGCTATTTCGATCACGCGGCATACGTCAGCGGTCCCCGTCGTCTCGACGTCTACAGCGACGAACGGGGCGCGGGTCAGTACCCCGCGCTTGCCCGGCTCAGGCCGGCGAACGGTGCGTGGCGTGATGATGGAGGGCGACTTCTCGCTCATGACTGCCTGCCTTGCTGTTCATCCTGCAGTTCGATCCCGATGGTCAGGAACGTACCTTCGCGATCCGACATGACGAGCTCGTGCTCAGGCGCTCAGCCGCTTGGCCAGCGTCGGTAGCGACCACCCGACGAGTTCGCTGGCGGAGGTGCGGGTTGCCCCGGCCCTCAGGAGAGCGGCGGCGACTGCCGGCCGGTCCTCGCGAGGGATGTACGGAGTCGGGGTCTTGGATCGCCACGCCGCGACGCAACGCTCAACCAGGATTTCGTCCACGATGTGTTCCCGGTCGTCGTCGGGGAGCTCAGCAGGGCGCGCGTGGGGGTCGTCGATCGTGTCCTCGTCCCACGCCAGCGGCGGAACCCACCCCTTGGCGCGAGCCAGGCGACGCGCCTTCGTCGATGGCCCGCCCTCTGGGTGAAGCTGCAGCTCGGTGAAGACGGCGGCAACGCGCCGTGCGGCGGCAGCGGTTAAACCGCGGTCCTCGTGGTTGATGAAGTAGTTCAAGTTCTCGTAGACCCAGTCGCAGCGTTCGGCGAGCTCACGCTGCGTCCACCCGACGGCGACAAGGCTGCGCAGCCGCCGGCGGCTACCGGTCCCATCAACGTGCGCCTCATCGGCAGCGTCGAGGTAGGCGGTGTAGACGACGCTCGGGTCCAGCGCCAGGATCGCGTCCACAACCCGACGAGATGCCTGGAGCCCCTCGCCGCCCGGATGGTTCTTGAGGCGCTGCAAAACGCACGGGTCGGTATAGATGCGGGCGGCGATCTGCGCGAGGGGCATCCCTGCGTCGACGAGCGCGAGGACGCGGTCGCGAGCAGCGTTGGCGTCGACGTAGCCGATCTCCCACTTGCCGTAGAGGCTCATGCGCTTGCGGTACGCAACGTAGTGGCGCTTGCATCGGCCACGAGCAACGGGGGGTCGGTCGCAGTCGTCGTGGCTGCAGAGCACGGTCGGGGCAGTCATGTGGGGGTTCCTCTTCGGCGGCTCGGTGAGCGATCCGTACCAGGTCCGGGTGGGTTGTCGGCGTAGATCGTCTCAGCCGCTCTTGCCGGTGTGGTGTCCTGCGAAGGGAGCGGTGCGGGTCAGCGGACGCAGTCGATGTTGTCGTCGATATACGCCACGAGACCTGGGGCGGTTCCCCACCGCTGCACGACTTCCTCGGCGGTCGCGGCGTCTATCGGGGTCCACCACTGCATCTCCCGCATCCGCGTCTCCTTGCCCACGTGTGGCAAACCGGGGAGCACGTACAGGCAGTAGGTCGCCCGCACTGACCGATGCGCGACCACGCAGAGTTCGGACAGCTCGGTGTGACCGTAACTGCGCGCCAGGGTGCCGTCCTCAGTGATCCACCAGCGGCCAGTCGGGTCGGCTAAGCGATCTCGCTCGGGCAGCGGTGGGAGGTCGTCGGCCCAGGCGCCGCAGTAATGGGCCGCGGCGGCGACGCTCATGCCGTGGTGGGCCACGAGGTGTCGGGCGGCGTCGCGGCGGGCGATACGCGCGGTGGTCCACGTCGGCTCGCCGGGGGCCGCTTTCCATGTCCGGTCCAGTTCGTCGAAGACATCGGCGAGGGTGATGCCAGCACTGCTGCAGGTGTCCTCGCAATCCAGTGCCGCCGCCAGTGCCCCGAGGGTGCGCAGCTGGGGCTCACTGTCGCCGACGCTGACCATCCCGTGCGGGGTGCGCACCTGTGCCCATAGCCCCTGAGTGCGTGTGTATCCCCAGTGGCCGCGCTGGCCAGTCAGATCCAACGTGTGCTGCTGGGTCATGGTCACTCCGGGGTAGGCGATGGTGAACGGTGGTTGTGCACAGACCGTATCGCCGGGGTTTGTCGGCTGTGTGAGGCCATTGGGGCCGGCACGTGTCGGGCATAGGATGAGGTATCGGGACATGCAGGGGAGGGGCCAGGTATGACGCAGTCGATGTCGCGAGCGGAAGCGATTCGAGCCGCTCAGGCTGAGCGCGCGCAGAAGGCCGATGTTGAGGACCAGGCAGTCCTCGAGGCCGACTCGCGAACGGGTGAGCGCGCCGAGCCCAGTCCCCGCCCTGCCGCGTCCTCGTCCGTCGCGCGGTCCTCCAAGTCGCCGGCGTTGAAGCTGGCTTCGGGTGTCGCCCTGGCGGCCGTCATCGGCGCCGGCGGCTGGATGGTGTTGGGCAACGCCAGTGGCGACGCCGGCAATGTCCAATCGGTGGCGGCGGAGGAAGATGCCGCCCCGGAGGCGGCTGCTGCGCCGATCGTGGACCGCAAGCCGGTCGCGGGGCCCCAGTCGGGTTTCGACTCGGAGGCGATGTCGGAGTTCGTTGCCGAGCGTGAAGCCGAGGCGGAGAAGCGCAAGGAAGAGGCGCGGAAGAAGGAAGAGGACAAGCGCAAGGAAGAGGAGCGGAAGAAGGCCGAGGAGCGGGAGGCTGCGGCAAGGGCCGCGTCGTCTCCGCCGGCGGCTGCGCGGCAGGCTGCCCCGGCCCCCGCACCGGCCCCCGCACCGGCCCCTGCTCCGCGGTATCAGCCCCCTGTTCAGCAGTATCAGCCGCCAGTGCAGCAGTATCAGCCGCCGGTCCGGCAGGCTGCGCCCGCACCGGCCCCTGCGCCCGCACCGGCCCCTGCGCCTGCCCCGGCGCCCGCACCGGCTCCTGCACCGGCTCCTGCACCGGATGTGCAGCTGGCCCCAGTGCAGGTGCCGAATGTTCCGAGGCTGCAGATCCGGTAAGCGGGCCGCCGGGGCGACTACGGCGCAGATCCCCCAGGCCGGTTGTAGACCTTCACTGCGGTCAGGCTGCCCGCCCCCGAATCGCGCGCGGAACCGGGCGTGGGCACAGTCTTCTCACTGCCTTCCAGTAGTGGCGCAGTAACCGCATGGGCGAAGACACTGAGCACCCGCGACGCCAGGAGCCCGTCCTCGTCGACCAGAACAGTCTGGGGTGACCACGGTGAGGCCGCCCGGCCCCGCCGCTCCTTGCCGGCACTGACCAGGGATCGCTGGGCCTGCTGCGCGCCGTCAACCGCGCCGGCAACTACGGCCACCTCCCCGTGGAACATCAGCGGCGGCAGTTGCTGATGCGCCGCTGACAGTTGCTGCCGCACCTGCGCATCGAACGCCGCGTCGCCGGTGCGGCCCCACTGCCCGCTCATGTCGGCCAGGTCCAGCACCCTGATGGCGGGCCCCTGCGTTGTGGCCTCGCTCGACCAGCAGATGGCTCGTAGGGGCGATGGGGTGGCGGGTTCGGCCAGCAGGGTCGGGCCTTCCACCTTCCCGGTTCGCAGGATGGGGTGAGGGAACACCAGCAGTCCCGTGTCAGGCAGTGCGGCTAGGGCCTTGGCGTCAGGCCCCCGGTATCGGTCGGTGTCGACCATCGCCAGAAGTGCGGCCTGGGAGGTGGGGTCCACCACGACTGGGCCGGCGGTGCGGATCTGTTGCGAGCGCAGTGCGCACAGTCTGCCGATGCGGCGGGCCGTGAGCGACAGTGAATCGTCCGCGCTGACCTCCAGATCGGTGGTGTCCACCCCGTAGAAGGTCGACAGCCAGGCCGGCATCACTTCGGAGATGTCGGCGCGCTCATCACCGCGTGTGGCTGCCCACCAACTCAGCGCCTGCTGCTGCTCTGGCACGTACCGCATCAGTGCGGCCTGATCAGAAGTCAGCCAGTGCGCGAACGCGTACCGCCAGGCCACGGCCTGCCGGGCTGCGCGGCCCGGAGACCAGGCGACCATGCTGTCGCCACGCGAAAGGCTGTCCTGCCAGGCGGTCATTGGTATCCCTCCGGGTTCTCGGTGTCGCTCAGTGCCTGGGTGACCGCGTCGGGCAAGGCCCGCATCAGCGTCTCCTTGGTCGCGGTGAGAGTGGCCGTCGCGGCCGGGAGGTATGCGGGGACGTCTTCGTCGATCGAGATCCACAGCACCCGCACGCCACTTGCGTGCAGATCGTCGATCGCGTGGGCGACCCGCTCCGGCTCTGCCAGCACGCTGTCAGAGATCACCACGACCAGCCGGGAGTCGTCAGGGAAGTGGTCCAGCTCCAGCTGCCCCCGCAGCAGCTCGAGCGACTCCGGCAGCGCTGAGGAGTGGTTCCCGGCGCCGGGAGCGGCGGTCGAAAGCACCGGTACGTGCGTGGTCGAGCCCGACTCGACCAGGTGGGCCGTGGTGTCGAACGTCGACAGTGCAACGGTGCTGCGTGCCTGCCGGGCGCGCGAGGCGGCCACCTCCACTACCCACGCCGCAGCGACGGCCGCGTCCAGGACGTCGTGCATCGAGGGCGAATGGTCGATGGCGATGCCGACCCGCTGGGCGGGGCGCCGCAGGATGCGTCGCTGTCTTCTACGGAACGGGGTCGCCGAACTCGGCAGCCCGAGGTAGGCCTGCGCATCGGACTGCATCGCCTGGCTCATGTCGACCCGCCCGGGCGGGACTGGGTAGGCGACGGTGGCTTCGTCCATTCCGCGGTCGGCGGCCCGGTCCAAGCGTTCCGCGACCGCGGTGGCGGAGTCCTGTTCGACGACAGACGCCTCCCGTAGTGGGTAGGTCACGAGTGGGCGCGAGGAGATCACGGGGAAACAGCTCCAGGGGTAGGCGGTTTGCGGTGCCAGTGATGGTGCCCTGCGCCCGTGCCGCTGTGGTGCCACACCGCCACAGTGGCCCCGCATACTGGGCGCCACACCCTAGCCGCGCACTCCGACACGATGAAGGATCCCCGCCCATGACCTCGACTGCCACTGCCCTGACCACCACGCTGCCCGTCGCCTGGTGGAGACGTAGGGGCAAGGCGCCCCGCGGCGCAGGCCAGCCCGATGCGATGCTGCTGTGGTGTGACCCGGAGGCCGGCCCGCAACTGGTGGCCGCTTACCGAGGGCAGTCGGGGCTGATGCTCTCGGCGGATGCGTCCCTGCTGAGCAAAGAGGCCGGGGAGGCGTTCACCGAGGCGGCGCCCGCGCGGGCGTTCGCCGATGTGGCCTACCTGCAGGTCGACGATGAAGGACCCACGCACGAGCAGTTGGTGCAGCTGCTGGAGGGATCGCCCCCGGCCGCGTCGATGCTCGGTGACCTGGAAGGCAGTGTTCAGGCGGCCCTCGCGGTGCCGGAATTAGAGGCGACACCGGATCCCGAACCGGTCCAGCCCTCCCCCTCGTCCACACCCGCCAGCTTCGCCGGCCCGCTGGAGTCGGTGCCACTGCGCGACGGGCGCGTCTACCGTCCCCGGCCGGTCGGCGACACTACCGATGTGCAGATCCTGCGCCAGGCGCGTGGCTCCCTGTTCACCCGCATCGTGGGCGCGTCGGGCAACGGCAAGACCATGCTCGCCGAGGCGGCGTTCGGAGAAGACCTGATTGTCGTCGAAGGGCACGGCGACCTGGCCGTCGATGACCTGGTCGGTAAGTGGATCCCGCGCGAAGACGGTCCCGGGTACCGGTTCGCGTACGGCCCACTGGCCGAGGCCATGCGTCAGGGCAAGGTGCTGCTGATCGACGATCTGACTCGAGCGCCATCCGACACGATCAACGTGCTCATGGGCCCCGCCGACGACCGTCGGATGCTCGTCATCGACGCACTGCCCGACGAGCCGGTGCTGCACGCCGCCGACGGATTCCACATCGTCGTCACCTACAACCAGACCGGGGTCGGTGTGCGGCCCCTCGATGCGGCAATTCTGCGCCGCTTTCCTCTGCAGCTCGAAGCCACCACTGACTACGGCCTCGTGGCCGAACTGGGTGTCGATGCCCGCCTGGTCCGCGTGGGCCGGCTGCTGGCTGCGCGGGCCGCGGTGGCGGGCCAGTCCGGGCGCCGGCCAGGGTGGGCGCCCCAAACTGACCATCTGCTCAAGTCGCAGAAGGCTCTCGACATGGGGATGGGCGTCCAAGTCGCGGCGTCGATGCTGTTCGCTGCGTGCCCGGAGCCGCAGCACCAGCCTGAGGTGCTCGACGTCCTGGTCGAGGTGTTCGGCTCGCCCGTCGGGCCACTGGTGCAGCAGGAGCTGCAGTGACCGGGCTTCCCCGGTGGGCGCGCCCGACCCAGGTCGGGGAGGCAACGACACTGCTGGTGACGGTTTCCGGGCCCGGTGGGTTCGCTGAGTCCAGGCGCGTGGCTACGGCCGCGTATGTGTGGGCCCGCCAGTGTGGGGCTCCCGTGCCCGACATCGGCCGGGTCTGCCGTTTCGGCCGGGATGTGGTGGTGCCGTTCTGCGAGGAGCTCTCCGGCGAGCTCATCGAGAAGTTCAGTGCCGACATCGTCGAGATGTACGCCACCGGCAGCGACACGGCCCTGCTGGGCGCGAACACGACAGGCGCCGAGGTGACGTCGGTCCAGGCGATTTAGGCGATCACCCAGTCAACGATCTGGGTGTTGGCCAGCTTGGCGGTTGCGACAATGCCTACCGCGTCCACGAGCATGTCCAGCTCCCGACGTGCGAAGACACGGCGCATCGGCTGCGGGTATGCGCGGCACACCGCGGACCAGGAGCCAGCGGTGACGGTGCCGTCGTGGAACACCACCACCGCGCCGTCGGGGTGCCGCAGTGCAGTACGGATGTGTCCGGTGGCGATGAAGTGGTCGTCACTGTCGCCGGCGAGGGAGTTGTCGGCGAGGGAGATACGGATTGGCATGGAGGCCCTCCGGGGCGCTGGCCGGATGCGCGCCCTGCTTGGCTTCGCTGGGGAGCGCCGGTCTGCACACCAGCATGCCTGCTCGACGCGTGTGTGGCTAGAGCATCGACGGCTTTCCGACTAGTCGCCGGTAACACCTTCCAGGGCGCCGTCTGCGGTGAAGTGGGCGGTGACTTGCCACTGATTGGCCCAGCTCAATCGCATCGCCGTGCGGTCGCGGCGCTCCTGGCGGGTCAGTTTCCTCAACGTGGCGTACGAACGGATTGCGCGTCGTGCGTTGTGAGGCGCAGTGGTCCAGTGGCTCGGGTCGAGGGTCTGTCGGACGGTCGCCGGTGTCGGGTCGGGCAGTTCGAGGGCGGGGTGACGTAGCGCCCCGTGCATGACCATGCCGTCCACCCCGAACGCGAACGACGTCCACCACCGGTGGATCGACGATGCGCCGATGACGAGCCGCCGGGCGTCTCCGGCTTCGAGCTCCAATCGCGGGGTGGTGAACACCGGCATGTTGCGGGCCTGGCCGAAGCGGTACGCGGCCTCGGCCTGGATCTGGCGGCCACGAGTGACGTTCGGTGATGCCCACGCCCATTCCCAGGTGCCGGCTTTGACCACTCCGATGATCTGGGTGTCGCAGTCCAAGCTGCGGCGTCCCTCGAACTGGGAGGTCCCCAGCGTGGGGATGAGTCGCCACCGGGGTGTGGCGCCGACCAGCGATACGAAGTGCAGCTGGTGCTCGTGCGCGAACAAAAGGCCCCGGTCGACGGCGTCGTCGAGAGTTCTGCGAGGTGGGGCGGTCGTGGCCACGGGGTTCCTCCGTCGTGAGTGTCTGACGATGAGGGTAAGGGTGCCTCGTGTCGCCCCGATCGAAACGTAGAGCGCCCCAGCCTGTGCGGTGGGGCGCTCTACTCCCGCGCATGGAACCCACCCCTGGGAACCCGTGCGGGAAGGCTCGATGAGCCGTGCGGCCGAGTGTAGACGAGCCCCGGGCCGGTTTCAGTGGCTGCCGGCGCCGACACCGTCGGGCTGTTCCGCGAGTTTGGTGTCTGGCCGATCGGGGCTCGGTGGTGGGCGGCTGGCGGGGTGCAGGTCGCGCGAGGGCCTCTGGAGAGGCGACCGCAGTCTGGGTTCGCACCGACTGTGGGCTCGGGGCCGGGGAGGGCAGGTCTGGGCGCGTACCGATCACGGTGGTGATGGATCGGACCCGGGTGTCGGTACTGGTCGACCGCGCGTACATGCGGCCCCGGTTGGGGGCGTGTGCCTAGCGGAGATCTGTCGTGGGGTTCCTCGGTGCGGGGTCCGGGCTCCGCAGCGCCGAGGCCTATCGCCTTCGGTGTTCCGGGGAATAGGGTTGGCCCTCACCCGGGCGGAGGTGAGGGCCAACTTCCCCAATGCAGTTAGTATCCGATGGGCTCGTAAGTCATTGTGAGCCGGAGCGATCTTCGCAGCGAAAACGTCCGAGTACCGCGCGATCAGATTACATCTGTAGCTTCAAATGCGCACCACACACATTTTCATTGCACGCACTGGCAATGTGTGTTTTAGTTTCTCCTGCTATCCGCTTTTCGAGAAAGGCTTTTTATGGATTCGTCAACCAATGTGAATTACGTCGTTGAAGGGCAAGGTCCGGCCCTAGTAATGCTCCACGGCTTCTTCATGTCGACCGCCCTATTCGACAACCAAGCCGCCCTCTTCTCCAAGACCCACACCGTGATCCGGATCGACTCCCGCGGCCACGGCGACACCCCTCACGGGGCGACCCCCTACAGCTTCTGGGACCAGGCCGACGACGTGATCGCCGTGATGGACGCCGAAGGGGTCGACGCAGCAACCATCGTCGGGCACTCGCAGGGCGGGTTCATCGGCCTGCGCATGGCGCTGGCCCACCCCGACCGAGTCTCCGGGCTCATCCTGATTGCCAGCGAGGCCGGACCCTCCCCCGAGCTCGAGCAGCAGTCCTACCGCGAGCTGTTCGCCACATGGGACTCCCAGGGGCCCACGCCCGAGCTGACCGGCCCACTCGCCGAGCAGATCATCGGAGACCCGCAGGTCGCAGCGTCCTGGTCCGCCGTGTGGCAGCAACGCCACGGCATCCCGGTCGCCCCGGCAGGCGACTGCCTGCTCAATCGCGACGACATCACGTCGCGGCTGGGAGAGATCACCTGCCCGGCGCTCCTGGTTCGCGGCTCAGGCGATCAGGCCATCAGCGCTGAGCGTGCCCAGTCCCTGATCGACCAGCTGCCGGCGCTGACGGCCGCGGTCACGGTGCCGGGCGCGGCTCACACTCCGCACGTGACTCACCCCCACGTCGTCAACACGGCGATCTCCGCGTTTCTCGACTCCTGCAGCAACGGCTAATTCGGCACCCGCACACCGAGATACATTTGCCAGCCCGCAGTAGCGGCCGGGGGGCTCCACAAGTTCACGTCCAGCCGGAACTTCGATCCGTCATCAGGATCGCAGATCCGCTGTGCCGGGTCTTCTCGCCCCAAAGTCGGATCGGCGCCGTAATACATCTCCCGAAACTCGGGAATGTGATCGAGCCTCCCGAATACACGGTCGTATTCTTCGCGCACGGACTGCAAAGCCGACAGAGAACGCGCCCACGTGACTGTTAAATGGGTCTCTTCATACCAATCCAACATGATGTTTTTCGCATCAGGGCATTCCAGGAGCCAAAAAAGCACATTCCCATACTCTTTGATTCCCCGAAACACCCGGCGGTACTCACTATTGGCATAAAGAACATTCCAGGCGAGGTCGACATAACCCGCCAGATGGGGTGCCAGCGAGTCGACATACGTGCGTTGCTCCGGAGTGATGGCCGGGTCCTCCAACGCGCCAGCCAGACCCCACGGCTCTCCTCCCGCCAAGGTCAACGCATGAGAGACGTGATGCTCCGACGCCCCAACGGCATGAGCCAAGGCCAGCACGATCTCCGTGGAAACATTGGTGGCGACGTCGCGCTCGATCTTCTCGATGTACGACGACGAGCACTGCGCCAACGCCGCCACCTCGTCACGTGACATGCCCTTCCTGCGGCGAGACTTCGTTGCCATCCGTAGAGGCAGATGACTTCGATCAGTTCGCTCCCGAAGGTCACGCAGAAATGCGCCGAGGGTCTCCCTCTGCGTCGCCATCAGTCACCTCGCACCTTTGCATCCCCCGCGATTCTCACAGTACGGCCCCCAGATTGATTCGGTGCGTCCATCATGACCCCCGAACCGGGAACAGCTCGCCTTCAATCGGACTCCCCGAAACGGAAGGCCACGCTCGACTATCGACCCTGCCGGCATGGCTCAATCTCTCGTCCCCCTGCCAAGCCGGGACGCGGGTGCCCTCACGCCACACCCACGCCGCATCAGCGCGACTATCGCACAGCACTGCGACATCACCGGCGACCCACGAAGACAACGCCGGCTCGGCATACCACTGGCCCCGCTCGGCCCCCTCCACGCCGGCCCACACCAACGCATCGACCGACCGACGGAGGCACCAGTCCGACAGCAGCTCTTCGGCCACCAGATGCTGTACCACCGTCTCCAACTCCGCTCCGGGCACGCACGACCCGATCGCCGGCATGCGCGCGCACTCCGCAGCGAACTCCGCGCCGGCGGGTTTGAGCTCCACCCACGGCAAGTCGTGCCCAGAACCTACGGCCGTCGCCGCAATCCGCCCGTCCGGAGCCACGATCGCGCACCGATAGTCCTGGCCGTCGAGCATCACCGTCGGCCGCCACCGCGAGCTGGGCACGTACCTGCCCGTGGCGGGAAGCATGACGAACTCCAGCGACCCGAGGGGGTGCACGATGTCAGGAGCGCCGGGGATGAAAAGGCCCGCACTGGTGGCTGCATCCTTCACTGCGTCCTCCTGCCGGCGGTCGACGGATCCGCCAAACAGCTGGGTCGGCGGTGTGGCTAACAGTGTCGCGCCACCACGTGCCGAGCTCACAGGGGACTCATCCAATGCGCGTCCCGCTGATGGCCGGCTTCGCTGATCGCTGCAGCAACCCGCGCCGCCCACTCCGTCGGGTAGTGCAGGGGCGCATCGACTGATGCGAGCAGGGTGCCAGAGCCTCGCTCGCGACGAACGTCCTGGTTGGGCATCCACCACACCCACGTCGTGGAAGAGGTGACCGCCACTGCCTCCCAGAAGCCAGTGGTCTTTCCGTCGTCCTTGTGGGAGACGCGTACTCCGCGGTCCTCGCCGATGTCGATCAGTCTTCCGGTGAACCGTCCCGGGAGGGCGGCTGCGAGATGCCGGGCGTGCTCCTTGCCGAGCAGCATTGCAGCGGTGATGGCCATGACAGTGGGTTCCTTTCCTGCGTCTGTAGAGCGCTGCGGTTGCCGCGCTGGCCACACGCTCCCACCTGGTGTGCCGAGTGCAGCAGTTGGCGACTGGCTGCCCGGCCTGCCTGGTCGTTGATAGGTCAACGCGACAGTGGTCGCTAATCTGTCCATATGTCCGATGAACAGCGCCGGTTAGGCGAGCATGTCGCCGCCCGCCGTCTCGCTTTGGGCCTTTCATACACCCAGGTTCACCAGCAGGGTGGACCGTCGGATACCCGCACTCGGGCGATTGAAAACGGCACTGGGCCGGCACTGCGCTCGTCAACCCTCGACAAGCTCGACACGGCGCTGCGCTGGGCTCCCGGCTCAGCCCGAGCCGTCCTCAATGGCGGAGACCCCGTCCCCCTGCCTGCATCCCCAACGAAAGAGAACGTGCCACGCATGTCTCTCGACGAGGGAAAGTTCCTGGTCTCCAACAACGAGATCGCCCAGATGGTCGCCAGCCTTCGCGAGTTGGATCGCCAGTTTCAGTCCGCCAACAACGCGGTCCTGGCGGATCCCGAGCTGCACGGCGCCTACATTCGGCACACCGGCGTGGTCTCGACAATCGTGGGCCATTGGGTCACTGGCTTGCTCGAGCGAAACGTCCACGCAGATCACTCGCTGCCGCCGATCCTGGAACTTGCACTGGGCCCGTACCTAGATGCCGAGATGACCCACGACCGTTCCGACGCCGAAGAGCAGCTGTACCGCCGCTGGCTTGCTGGTCGGGACGTCCCCCTCAGCCCGGAGCAACGCGCGGCGTTTTCACAGCGGCTGGAGGCCGCAAGACCGGGCCACTAGGAGCATGGGTCAGTAATGGCTCGAAGCGCGCCGAGAGTACGGCGGAGTGCGTGAGAGCGTTGCGCTCGGGCCGGCGTCACTGGCGGCCAGGTATTCGGTTTGCGAAGCCGCGGTGATGGCGTTCAGTCCGCGGGTCAGCCTGTAGGTCGCCCGGGCCTGCCAGTTCAGGCGATCTGGAGGCCGCCGAGCCCGGTGGCGCCGATATGACCGTGGAGCTTTCGCAGGTTGTGGCAGGCAGCGAGCAGTAGCCATTCACCGCGGGCGGCGTCCAGACCGCGAATCAGGAGTTGCTTGCCGTTCTGCAGGGTGCTCATCTGTCCGAAGACCGGTTCGACGATCGCTTTGCGCCGGGCGTAGACCGCTCGGCCTTTCTTCGTGGCGAGCTTGCGGGCCATGCGCTGCTTGTCCGTGGCGCTGGCCGGGATCGGTCCCCGGGGGGCGATCGGCGCCGGTTCCCCGCTGCGCTGTCGTCCGGTGGCGATGAAGAACTCGGTGCCCTGCTCGCCGGTGACCTCGGCGGAGGCGGCGAGGTTCGCGGCTGAGCAGTACCCGGCATCGGCGAGCATCTGCTTCGGGGCCTGCCCCGTGTTGCTGATGGCCTGCTCGGTCATGGGGATGAGGTTGCCGACGTCGGCGGCACAGTCGTTGACCTCGGCCGCCACGATGATCTGATGGGCGGCATCGACCACGGCCTGGCCGTTGTAGCACTGAGCGAACGACCCGTCCCCGGTGAGCATGATCTTCGACTCCGGGTCGGTGAAGTTGCGCTGGGCCTTCGGCCTGGGCGTGGCGCGCTCGGCGGCCTCAGCGGCCTTCTGCGCGACGGTGTCTTCGTCTTCGCCCTTACCGCGGGCCTTAGCCTCAGCCTTCTCCGCCGCATCGGCGGCGGCGTCGGCTTCCAGAGCAGCTTTGGCCTGGCGCAGCTTGACCAGGCGAGACTCTCGGCGGGCCAGCTCATCGGGCAGCTCGTCCCCGCGCCGGTTCTTGCCGAACTTGGCGTCCTCGGCCTTGTCGATGGCCTCGGCGGCGGCCAGCAGATCGGAGACCTCCTGGGCCAGTACCTTCTCCTTGTCCGTCAGCCGCGCGTACGACATGGCCTTGCGTTTGGAGGCGTTCGCCCGCAGCTTCGTCCCATCCAGCGCGACCTGTCCAAGCGTGACCATCCCGGCGGCCTGGCACAACGCCAACGCCTGCAAGAACAGGTTGCCCAGCGCGGCCAGGTGCCTCTTGCGAAACCTGGCGATCGCGCGGTAGTCCGGGGCCGCCCCGGCCGCCAACCACCGGAAAGCGACGATGTCGGTGCAGGCCTTCTCGATCCCGCGGGAGGAGCGCACCCCCGTGGTGTAGCCGAAGATCAGCAACCGCACCATCAACCGCGGATCGTACGGCGGGGCCCCGCGCCCCTCCTGGTAGGAGACGTAGATCCGCGATAAATCCAGGTGCTCATCGACCAGATCCGCCACGAACCGTGCCAGATGATCGGCCGGAAGCCAGTCATCCAGCGACGGCGGCAGCAACAACCCCTGGCCCGGGTCGAACGCCCGAAATGTCTTGCCTGCGCCCACCGGCTCGACCTCGCCCTGCCGGTCAGCCCGCTCGACGCGGAACTCCTCGGCGGCGAACAACCCTTCCTCGCCCATGACGACAATTATCCCGCCGAACCCGCCCCATCAGCGGACCTGAACTGGCGTGTTACTGACCCACGCTCCTAGCCCGCGCCCGCCCCCCACCCCCCAACCACCAGAAGGAGGACTTGTGACTGATTCCCCAGTGGACCACCGGTCCGAGTCCGAGATGCCTACTGTCGGACAGCGGTTCGCACTTGCCCTGTCGCTGCTGCACCCCGAGGCAGGCGACCTCGACGTCTCCGTCGCCGGCCGCGTCAGCAGCTCGCATGGGATCAACGTGACACCAGCACACATCGCCGCGCTCCGCGCCGGGGACGTGGACTCCGTCCCTGCGCCCGTAGTCGATGCGGTGATGGACTCGATCCAGATCGGCCCAGAGGTGTTGCTCGGCGACGACCCAGCCATCGTCCTGCCCGCATGGAACAGCCTGCAAGCGCTCGCCGAGCTCAACCGGACCTCGCCGGCTCTAGTGCAGCTCCGAGCAGGGTCCGAGCTGAGCCCCGAGGCCCGCGAGAACCTTCTCAACTTGCTCGATCCCTCCCGGAAGCCGGACTGACACGAGCATGCTCAGAAAGCCGACTGCACGCGATCCTCAGCACACCGCTGAGCGACTTGTCGAAGCCCTGCCGATCCGACGCCCGTGGGACATCGACGAGTTCACCGCCAGTATCGGGCTGATTACCGGCAAACCAATCACTGTTTCCCCGCTGCCGGCCTCACTGGAGGACGAGATCAGTGGACTGTGGGTGCCCTCGCCGAGCATCAACCGGATCTACATCACCACCCGCGGCAACGCCAACTATCAGGAGCACGTCCGGTGTCACGAGCTCGCCCACGTAGTCCTCGCCCACGAGGGCGCTGACGATCTCGATGCTGATACCTACCGCGCTCAGCTCCGGCGCCTGGCCCCGAACCTGCCCGAGGGGTTCCTGTCCCAGCTCGGACCGGCACGCGTCTGTTTCGCTCGCGCTTCCTACATCTCAGAGCTGGAGCAAACAGCGGAATGGATGGCCACGATCATTCAGACTCGCGCCGACGCCGTGCGTGGCCAGGTCTACCTCGATGGGCACGACCGAAGCTCGTACGCGATCGCTGAACGCTTCTTGGCCGCTCTGGGGTGGAAGTCATGATCGGGACGGCTGTCGTCACCATCATCTGCCTTCTCGCGGTGTTCCTGGCGCTGCACCGGTTGATGACCATGCGGACAGCGGGCCCGTACGCCCACCACCTGTCGGCTTCGCTGCTCTGTTTCGGCCTGGGGAAGCTGGCTCGCACTCCGGTGGTGTCCGACGAGTGGATCGACGGCTGGTTCCACTCCTGGTCAGGGGTATGGAACGTGACTGACTACTCCGGGATGACGCTCGGCGCGGTCGGGGCGATCTTCCTGGTGCATGCCGTGGCCGGAATCTTCGGACGCCCATTTCGGAAGCTCCTGCTGGTCGGCTCAATCGGTGCCGTTGTGGTGGGCATGGCCGTGACGTTCGCCCTGTCGCCCGTGCCGCACGCCCCGACGGCGTTCATGAGCCAGGACTTCGACATGACCGGATGGTTCGCCATTTACTGGCTGATCTACCTGTTGTGCCTGGGGTCCTCATCGGCGACGGTCGCGGGGCTCGCTGGGCGAGCTGCCGCGGTGTTCCGGCCGGGCGTCCCCCGCATTGCGGTGGCCTCGGTGTCTGCCTCAGGCCTGTTCGGGTCTGCGTATGTGGCGCACAAGGTCGTCAACCTCACGGTCGAGTACTTCAATGTATGGCCTTGGTACAGCGCGCACGCCCCTCAGATTTCGCTGGCGACGTTGGCGTGCGCCATCCTTTCCGGCGCCACTGGACTGCTGTTGATGCTGGGCGCCGCTGTGGGGCGCCGAGTGGGTCGTTACCGGCTGCTGAGGGACCGGATTCAGGAGTGGCAGGACAGCCACGCCCACGCTCCGGATGTGTTCCTGGACGAGGCTTTGATTCCGTCGGGGAGTAGCTGGTCTCTGTGGAGGTCGACGCGGGATCCGGTGGTGGCGCATCGGATGCTGGTCGAGCTCGCTGACTCGAAGGCCTGACCGAGACGCGGTTCTGGCGCAGCTCGTCACCTCTGCGCGCCCCGCAGGCGCAGCAGCAAAATAGTCAATCCCGGCCCTCTTGCCGGAGGGCCGGGATTGTCGAGATCGAGCGGCAGCTCGATCTCGAAAGGTGCCTAACTGACCTGTAGGAGAGCAGTACTGTCAAGCGCTTTCCAGGCTAGTTCCTGCCCAGTGGGTTGGGCCAACAGTCCCGGCATGCCCCGTCTACGGCTCCAGAACATCAGCGACTTGTCTCTAGCGTCGGCAGGTTGGCCCCATTGGGTCATTTGTACCCAACCGGCCCCATTGCCCCACTGGGCACAGGGCCCCGCTGGAGGTTGGTACCCGACTGGGGCGGGGGAACTGCGGGCCACCGCCCCCTTCGGGTGCTGGCTCGGGGTGCGATCAGTCCAGGCCGACGGCGACGACGCGGCCGAGGGGGACGCGGAGGTCATTGGCGAACTGCAGGGTGAAGGTGTCGACCCCGACGATGTCGCCGATGAAGGCGTAGAAGTCGCCGCGCGGGCTTCGGGCGATGACCACGGCGGGCACACGTCCCCAGTTCGCGCCGATGCGGTCGGTGATCTTGGCGGGAAGCGTGGCCCGGCGGTCCTGGGCGTCGAGTGCGATGTGCATCGAGTGCGGCATCTGGTCGGCCAGGTCGTGGGCGGCGGTCTCGGATCGCTGCGGGCAGGTCTGCACGACCGCGGTGGGGTCGATGTCAGCGACGATTCCTGCGAGGGCGGCGAAGGCGATCGTGTCCATGGCGTGCTCCCTGGGGGGTGGGCTTGTTTCTGATGCCCCTACGATCCACCCGCCGTGCGGGACTGCAGCAGTTCAGCAGATACCGACCGCGACCAGCCTATTCATGGGCAGTTGGCCACCGTTGGTGAACTCAATCGCCAGCCCGTCGACGGCGCTGATGTCTCCGTGGAAGGCCAGCAGTCGCTGCTGGTGTGAGGTGACCACGACTGTGCCGGCGAGTGGGCGGCCGGCATTGGCGAGCCTCTTGCCGATGAGGTGCTGGGCCTGGTCTCGATCAGCGAGGGCGCCAGCAGTGACCAGTTGATGGTGCCGGTAGCTGCGCATGAGATGCACGACGTCGGCGTAGGTGGGGCAGACGATGCGCTCGACGTCGCGGGCTGGCGCCGGCGGGCGGATGGGGTCGGTGAGGGTCACTGTGACCTCCTGAGGGCGGGGTGGGTAGCGCCGTCAGGATCTCCCTGCGTTCTTGAATTGTGGTCTCGCGGCCGTGATGCCGTGGCCCGTGGAGCGGCCGACGCCGGACAGCTCGGCCGCGGCTGCGGGCTTGGCTTTTAGGTCAGGGAGAACAGGTGGAGCACGATCCCCAGCGAAGCGACTGCGCGGGCGGTCTTCTGGTTGGTGCCGGCCCCACTGCCGACGACTGCCCCTACCGGGGTGTTGATCGTGATCGTGGCTGTGTAGCCGCCCTCGATGCTGGTGGTGTCCACCTCCGGGGCGTCGCTGTGCAGGACTGCTGCCAGGTTGTTGATCCAGGCGGTCGGCGATTTCACGGCATTGCGGTACTTCTTGGCCCTTTCGGTGGGTGTGCCTCCCAGGGCCGCTACCAGGGCAGCGTGTTCGCGCACCTGGGCGGGCACCTCGGTGTGGGCCAGCGGCGGGGCGCTGGCTGTGACCTCGGCGGGCGATGACATCAGCGGCCCTTCGGCGTGAGGCGGAACTGCTGCCCGTCCGGTCCCCCTCTTGAGGTGGGCCAGGGCGATCGTCTTGCCGTTTTCCCTGTCGGCGGCGGCCTCGAGCTCGGGGGCAGTCGGTGCGTCGTCGACGGCCCCGGGAGGGGCGTTGCCTGCGATCACGTCCACGAGGTCCCATAGCGCCTGCTGAGTCGCCGCCGCCTTCTTGGCGTGGCCGCACTGCCACGAGGTCAACCACTGCTGGAGTCGGGCGCGGATGGCGAACAACGGGGCATGCGGCGTGCCGAACTGGCGCACCTCCAGATCTGGGGAGCCAACCGGGGCGCCGCGTAGTTGCTGCCACGCCGACAGGGTCGAATTGGCGGCGTGCGGTGCCGTGGTGCGCATCGTGGCCACCAGCTCCCCCAGCAGCGGCCACCACCTGCCTGAGTCGTCTGCCAGCAGGGCTGCCACCACTGGGGGCTCCAGGGTGCCGTCGTCGGCGCGGCGCCGCAGCTCGCGGGCCAGCTCGTCTTCTCGGCCGGCCGGGTCGGAGATCAAGGCCCGCGCGGCCCGAAGCCAGCCCTTGCCGGACAGTGTCTCCAGCTCCACCGGCGCCCCCTCTGGGGTTGCCTGGTCTGCCGGCTGCCGGGCGAGGCCGGTGTCGCCCACCTGGGGCGGGTCTGCCGGCGTCGGGGCGTCCCTCACGCCGGCCAGCACTTCAACGATCTCCCACAGGGCCTCCCTCTCTGCCAGTTTCTTCGACGCCGCGGACGTCCACGAGGAGGCGACCCCAGCGAACGTCACCCGTGCAGTGAAGGTTGGGTCGTGCGGCGGCCCGTCCTGCCGGTACTCGGCCTGCGGCGCGGGCCGGTCGTCGTCCTCGGCTTGGTGCCAGGCGGAAATCGTCGAGGCTGCGGCATGCGGTGTGACCCGGCGCGCGGCGGCGATCACCTGCTCGAGCAGTCCCGGCCACCCATGCCCGGTCGCCCGCATCATCACGGCCAGCTGCCCGCCGTCCAGTTCGCCGGCGTCGGCCCGCCGGCGCACCTCTGTCGCGAGCGAGGGAGGCAGGGCTGTGTCGGCGGCGATCCTCAGTACGCGCAGCCAGTCGCGGCCGTGCGTGTGCGTGTAGTCGCCGGAGGCGATGGTGGTGGCCGCTTGCTTGCGGCGTGTTGCCGACGCCGTCGCTGAAATCTGCTGGGCCCGGTCGCGCAGGGTGCTGTTGATGGCCTCGGCGATGTCGTCGAGCACTGACGGGGCGTACGGCGGCTCCAGACCGTCGAGCTGGGCCAGGACCTGACGCTGGGTGACGAGGTCGGCGTAGCGGCGCAGCGGGGATGTGGCGTGAGCGTAGGCGGGAATCTGCAGGCCGAAGTGACCGATGGCCACCGGTTGGTACGTCGCCGGGCGAAGCGTCTGATTGACCCGGGCGGTGAGGGCCTGCAGGGCGTCTGGCGTCATCACCGGTGAGGCGGACAGTTCAGCGGCGACGTCGGCGAGCAGGGCGTCCGCGGGCGGGGCGACGGCCGATCGGACGTGATTGCGGAACAGGATCGGCAGTTCCAGTTCGATGGCCCACCGTGCGAGCGTCGCGTTCGCGGCCACCATCAGCTCTTGGACGATCAGGTAGGCGGCCGGAGTCTGACCGGACTGCATGGCCACCAGCTGGCCTTCTTCGCTGGTGACCATGCCGCGAGCTGCGTCGAAGACTGCGAATGCCCCGGCCGCCCGCCGGGCGGCTATTAGCGTCCTGGCCAGCCGGTACGCGGCACTGAGTTGGGCACGCTGCGGATCGGTTGAGTTCGGGGAGAGGGCGGCCCCCACCTGCTGGTGCGTGTAGGCGATTGCGGCGCCGGCGGGCAGCAGGTCGCGGGAGATGGACGACGCGGTCAGGCTGCCGTCGTTGGTGAACCGCATGCCGATGGCCACCACGGGCCGCGGCTGGGTGGACGACAGTGTGGCTGCGTCCTCGAGTTCTCGTCCGAGCATGGGTTTCACTCCGCTGCGCCGGTAGCGGGTGTGCACCCGGGCCAAGGCTGACCGATCTGCTGGCGACCCGAGGGGGACGACATCGGCGACGGCGGCCACGTACACGGTTGCATCCCAGCCGTCTCCGCGCTCCGTCACCGTCACCGCGTCGTCGCGGTCGAGGCTGCCGGCACCGTCGATCATCAATGCGGTCATGCGACAGGATCGTGCCACCCGTCCTGGTCGGCGTGGTGGCGCGAGCCCGACTTCCGTTACGCGCCGCGACCGAAGCGGCGTTCGGCCCAGATGCCGGTGCATTGGCCGGCAGGGGCGTCGTTAGCCGCCTGATCGCACCGTTCAAGGACAGGGCAGGTTCGGCAAATGCTGGCGGCTTGCCGGTAGCGACGCAGGTACGAGGCCCGGGGTTCACCGTCGGCTCGAGCGTCGAACAGGGGGGCTTTGCCGACACAGGCAGCACCTTGCAGGGACGGGCCGCTGACAATGTCTGCGATCACGTCGAGCGGCTTCATTCGTGGACCTCCGGGTGGGCGGTTCGCGGTTCGGAGATGGGGCTCTGGCGGAAATGAGGCCGGCCGCCCCAGTCCACCTGGTCGGGTGGACAGGGGCGGCCGGAGCTGCGCATGGGGTTAGCGGCCCGGGGCCAGACCCGCGTCGCGGATCGCGGTTTGGAGTTCGATCGGTAGGCCGTGCCAGATGCCGTCGTTGTTGACTGCCGTCGCGACTAGGCTCCAGCCGCCGACGCCGACAGCAACGGAGCCCATGGCTGCGGCTACCGAGGTGAGTATTGCGCCGAGTGCGCCCATAGTTTGTCTCCGATCGTGAGGGCTCGCCTGCCGTGGGTGGCGGACAGCCAGTGTGTCCAGCGGTGGGGATGTTACCGGCGCGTCGTGTCGAGCCGGGGCTGCATCGGGAGCAATGGCGATGCTGGCGGGTCGTTAAATGCTGACCAGGGCTGGCCGTGTGATGGCCAGCCCTGGTCGTTACGCATCGACTGCTGTGTTCGTGCCGGGGTCAGTACCCGATGGTGCGCTTCGGAATCTGATGCTCCGGCGGCAGGTGCGGGTTGAGGCCGTCGGCGACGAAGTTGTTGGCCTCGACCGAGCCGATGACGGCCTGGTTGTTGATGTCGTTGAACCATGCCTCGGCGCCCTGGGCGGCCACCGGGTTGCTGGCGACTGCGGATCCCGCGCCCAGGCTGCCAGCGCCTGCGGCCACAGCGGCACCGGTACCGGCGGCTGGGACCCAGATGGGCGCAGTGGCAGCCGCGCCAGCGGCGGCGGGGGCGATGGAGGCGGCGGCGGGGGCGATGGCGGCGGCTGCCGGTCCGGCGGCGGCCACGGAGCCGCCCACGGCTGGGCCTACATTGAGCAGGCCCGCGATGATGGCAAGCGTGATGGGGTCCATGAAGGTGCTCCTTGCAGTGATTCCGATGGGTCGTGCTGCGATCAGGGTAAGTCACGGTCATGCCGTTGCGTTGCGCTGACTTTTTCCTAGTCGCTAGGCCGGAATCGCTTGGCCCGCTGGGGGTGTTACCGCCGTAGCCTCAGAAGTTAATTGCAGCCACATCAGCCCCAGGCTGTGCGCCTGTACCCCTTGGGTTGGCGCGGCGGAGTGGCTGTGGCCCCTCCCCTGAGGATGCCTCTCTCAGTTGCCGGTGACGATGGTGCGAATGGTGTCGCGGTCCTCGCTGTCGTCCCAGTTTTCCTCGAGGACGTCCTCGATACCCGCGTCCCCGTTCTCGAGCAGCGTCAGGGTGGCGTTGACGACGAAGTCGATCAGCGTCGCGGTGTCGGGGTCCAAGCCGAGACCGTCGAGCATGCTCGCTGCGCCGTTGGCGGCGGTGCTGACGTCGTCGTGTGTGTAGGGCATCGGAGCCTCCCGGGGTTGGGTTCGTCTTGCGGTGTTCCCCATCCTCGCTGTGCGGATGCGGGGTGCAGCAGCGTCGAACCGCCGCCGGTGACGAGCCTGCTAGCCCGGTTCAGGCGCTGCCGTTCGCGACCGCGAGTTCGCGCTTCAGGTCGTCGATGCGGGCCCTCAGTCGCGCCTCCAAGCGGTGCATCCGCGCGGCTTCCGCGCGCGCATCGTTGCGGTGCTCGACTGGAGTCTGCCCGTGTGCCCCATGGGTGGTGACGGTGAGCCGCCGGCCATCTGGGGTGGACAGGATCTGCTCGACGTAGTTCGCGGCGCCGTGCTCGTCGAGGAAAGCCTCGGCCAGCGCGGCCACGTAGACGAGGTACTCCTCTGCGGGGATGCCGCCAACCTCGCCAGCACCGATTCGGGTGATGATGCCTTCGAGTTCTTCTCGCATCGCGATCCGCGCCTGGCGGACCTGCTCGAGATCGAGGTCGTCAGCCAGGCGGTCGGCAGCTGTGACCCGGTAGGTCATGCGGCTGGAGTAGCTGCTCATGTCCATGGTGGTGTTCGGCCAGATGGCGCCGATCGCGCGGGTCAGGGTCGCCGCGACATCAACCGGCAGGGGCAGGTTGACGGTGATCGTGACGGCGTCCTCGTCTGCAATGTGTGCGCTCATGCCGGTCACGGTAGGGGCGGCTCGTGCCGGTGTGCGGTCGGCGAGAGGTCAGAGCCGCGCTCCGGTCGGGCGGACAGCGCTCGCAAGCCTGCCGCACAGGCGCCTTCCCCGCCCTGACGAGGCGTTTTCGCGCTCCGGCACGAGCTGACGGCTTGCGGTGTCGTGCCGTTTTTCGGCAGTGCTGCAGTCCGAAATGTGGTCCATAGAGTCCCGTCCCACAGACCCACCCCTGCCTGCCAGCTCCTGCCGTCGCGATTCGCGGGAGCTACTGCGGGCCCCTGTATGGAAGGACGCCCTCTATGAGCTCTTCGCCGAAGTTCGGCCACGCCGCTGTCGCTGCCGCTCAGGTGCTCGCCGCCAAGCCCAACCGTCACGAGCTGACGGCCGAGCAGCACGCCGCGCTGGCGGCATGGCCCGGCTGGGGGCCGCTGGCCCCGATCTTTGAGCGGGAGCAGACCGCGACATGGGCGCGGATCGGCGAGCAGTTGGAGGAACTGCTGGGGGCGGAGGCGTTGGCGCGCGGTAGCGAGCAGGTCGACAACGCCTTCTACACCAGCGAGGACGTCGCTGGCCGGATCTGGAGCCTGCTGTCCGATGCCGGGTTCACCGGCGGGCGGGTGCTGGACCTGGGGTGCGGGCACGGCCGCTTTGCTCTGGCCTGCCCCGACGGGCTCGACATCGACTACCACGGGGTGGAGATCGACCCCACGGCCGCGCAGATCGCCCAGTTGGCCAATCCGCGGGCCCGCATCGTGGGTGAGCGGCTGCAGGACGTCACCCTGCCGACGGGGGGTTTCGATCTGGTGGTGGGCAACGTGCCGTTCGGCACGGGCTGGATCCACTCGAAGCACGGCGCGGCCCCGAGCCTTCACGGCTATTTCCTGCAGCGCGCGGTTGAGGCGGTGCGGCCGGGCGGCCTGGTCGCGATCATCACCTCCCGGTTCCACCTCGACAGCCGGGAGGGTCTGGCGGCGATCGCTGATCGGGCCCGCTTCGTGGGCGCTGTGCGGCTGCCGTCGAAGGCGTTTGCCGGTGAGGGCACGGATGTTGTCGCCGACCTGCTGGTTTTGCAGATCCGGCAGCCGTTCGACGAGGGCGGTGACCGGCAGCAGGTGGCGTTCGGGTCGGCGATGATCGACACGCCCGTGCGGGCCGGTGATGCCCGCGTGCAGCCGGTGCGGGTATCGCGATTCTTCGTCGACAACCCGGAGTTGGTGGCCGGCCAGATGCGGGCGACCGGGCACTTCCGCAATTCGCTGGCGGTGGTCACCCGCAAGCCGTCGGAGATGCTGGACCGGGCGTTCGCCGCGCTGGGGCAGCGCATGCCGGCGTGGGGCGAGAGCGACGGCAAGCCGTCTTGGCGCGATGCGGAGATCCTGGTCGACGCCGAAGGCCGCCCCGAGGGCTCGTTTCACCTGATCGACGGGCTGGCCCATCAGGTCGTCGACGGCGCTCTCGTGCCCGCGCGCGGCGCGAAGAACGCGGAGCTGCAGGCGCTGGTGCAGCTGCGAGATGCCGTGCTGGAGCTGATCGAGACCGAAGCCAAGCGGCATAGCCCCGACGCCGTCCTGGACCCGCTGCGCTCCCGCGCCCTGGACCTGTACCGGCAGTACGTGGCCTCCTACGGTCCGTTGAACAGGATGAGCGTGGTCGACGGCCCGGTCGACCCGGCAACGGGCGAGCCCACTCGCCGCGCGCGGCGACCGCGGATGGGCGGATTCCGGGCCGACCCGCAGGCCGAGGTCGTATTCGGTATCGAGCAGTACGACGAGGCCACCCACACCGCACATCCGGCGCCGATCCTGCTGCAGCGCACCAACAGGGAGCCGGAGCCGATTCGCCGAGTCGACACTGCCGGGGAGGCGGTGACGGTGTCGCTGGCCCGTCACGGTCGGCTGGTGCCGTCGACGGTGGCCGCGCTGCTGTCCATCGACGAGACCGAGGTCGACCAGGCGTTGGGCGATCTGGCGTTCCGCGACCCCGACGGTGGGGCGTTGCTGCCGGCCGAGGAGTACTTGTCGGGCAACATCGCGGCGAAGCTGGATACGGCGCGGGCCGCGGCGCAGTTCGACGGCTCGTTCGCGCGCAACGTCGAGGCGTTGGAGGAGGTACTTCCGCCGCAGCTGGGGCCCGATGAGATCAGTGTCGCGTTCGGTGCGGCGTGGCTGGCCGGCGGCGACATCGCCCGGTTCCTGGAGGAGGAGATGGGCTACCGGTATGCGCGGGTGTCGTACACCCCGGCGGTGGCGGCGTGGGATGTCGATACCGGCTACGGCGGGGCGTCTGCGCAGGCTCAGACCAGATACGGGACGTCGCGGATGACGGTCGCCGAGATCGTCACCGCGGGCCTCAATGGTGGGACTCCGGTCGTGTACGACACGGTCACCGACCCGGAGACGCGGCGGGAGCGGCGGGTACGCAACGCCTCGGAGTCGGCGCTGGCGGCGGATCGCCTGGTGGAGCTGACGCAGGCGTTCACGGTGTGGCTGTGGTCGGATCCGCAGCGGGCCGAGCGGGCGTGCGAGCGGTACAACCGGCTGCACAATTCGGTGGTCCCGAGGCGTCCGAATGGTGACTATCTGCAGTTCCCGTCGATAGCGCCGGGGGTGACCCTGTGGGAGAACCAGCTGCGGGGTATCGACCACGCACTCCGGTGTGAACACCAGGCCGCCTACTTGGCCCATTCAGTCGGCGCCGGCAAGACCCGTACGCTCGTCGGATTGTGCCTTAAGCTGCGCGAATACGGCCTGGCCAATCGGCCGCTTATCACGGTCCCGAAGCCTATTTTGGCTCAGTTCAGCCGGGAAGCGCGCGCCACCTGGCCTACCGCGAAGTTCCTTGTCGCCACTGAGGATCAGGTCGCCGGCCGCGCCAAGCGCAAGTTCGTGGCCCGCGCCGCGGCCGGTGATTGGGATGCGGTGATCGTCTCCCACGAGCTGTTCACCTCCCTGGCTGCGGACCCCGAAGTGGAGATGGCCTACCTGGCCGAGGAGATGGCCGCGCTGCAGTCCGGCGACGAGGGCGGCACTCGTGGCGCCAAGGCGCTGGCCGCTCGCCGCCGCGCCCTGGAGAACCGCATGGACGCGCTGCGGGAGGCTCGCCATGACCCCGACGCTCTGACCTTCGCCGACCTGGCCGTTGACCATATTTGCGTCGATGAGGCCCACCTCTACAAGGGCTTGCCCGTCGCCACGAGAACGTCCGGGCTGAGCAACAGCACCTCGCAGCGGGCCCTGGATCTGCTGATCAAGATCACCAGCCTGGCCGCCAAGTACCCGGGCCGGTCGGTGGCGACCCTCAGCAGTGGCACCCCGTTTGTAAATAGCCTCTCGGAGCTTTTCGTATGGGCGCGCATCTGCGCCCCCACCCTGCTTGACCAGGCGGAATGTCGCAACTTCGACACCTGGGCCGCCACCTTCGTCCAGTGGGAGACCGTCATCGAAACCTCGCCCGACGGGGGGAACCTTCGCGCTGTCACCCGCCCGGCCCGCATCCGCAACGCCCCCGAAGCACGAACCATGATGCGCGCCTTCACCGACATGCTGCCCTCCGCAGAACTGCCCCTGGAGCGGCCCGAGGTGAACCGCCACCTGCTGGTCGCCAAGCCCAGCCCCGCCCAGATCGCGCACATGCGCACGCTGTCGGAGCGGGTCGAGGCGCTGCGGATGCAGGGGTTCCGCAACGAGCCCGGCGGCGACAACATTCTCAAGGTGTGCAACGACGGCCGCGCCCTGGCCCTGGACCCCCAGTTGGTCGGCGTCAACGCGCCGTCCCCGAAGCTGATCGTGGCCGCCGATCGCATCGCCGAGCACTACTGGGCCAACATCGACCGCCGCTACCCCGGCAGCGACGCCACCGGCACGTTCCAGCTGGTGTGCCTGGACCTGGGATCGCCCCACGGGCCCGACGGCCGCACCTATGGGCGTCTGCGGGATCTGCTCGTGGATCGTGGGCTGCCGGCCGAGAGGATCCGGTTCATTCACGAGGCGGCCACCACTCAGGCGCGCGAGGAGCTGTTCGCCGCGTGCCGCGTCGGCAGCGTGTCGGTCCTGCTCGGCAGTTCGTCCAAGGCTGGCGTCGGCGTGAATGCGCAGCGCCGGCTCAGCGCGCTGTATCACGTGGATATGCCCTGGACCGCGGCGAGTTTGGGGCAGCGCGAAGGTCGCGCGGTGCGGCCGGGCAACCTCAATCCGGCGGTCGACATCGTCACCGTTGTCACCGAGGGCACTTTCGACGGGCTCGTGTCCGCCGCGGTGCGCCGCAAGCACCAGATGATCGAGCAGATGTTCACCAACGCCCCGTTGGATCGGGAAATCCTCGACATCTCCGGCGACGCTGTCTCCCTCGCCGAGGTCAGCGCAGCAGCTACCGGCCACCCCGAACTGATCGAGCAGGCCACGCTCTCCGCGGCCGTGCAGAAGCTCAAGATCGCCCGGGCCTCCCACCGCGCGCAGCTGCAGGCCATGCTCAGCCAGGCCCGCCACAGGGAGGACTCTGCGGCCCGGGCAGACGATGCCGCGCAGGCCCTGCAGTGGGTGCACACCAACCTCACGCACACCCAGCGCACGCTGACCCGTGAGCAGGCCAACGAGGCCGCCGGCAGCCTGCGGGGCCGCGACAGCCGCCGCTACCGCTTCGGCGAACTCTCGCTGCAGCGCACCGAGTACGGCAAGGGCCGCGCGGTGCAGGTGTGCAGGTGGGGAACGGTCCTGGCTCACCTCGACCTTCCCCGTCCAGTCCCCCGCTCTGCCAGCGGATTCGCTGACGCGCTGTACCGGATCGTCTACGACTGGTCGAGGGGGCTGCCTGAGCAGATCAACCGCCTCAACGACAGCCGCGACGCGTTGCGCCGCGACGCCGACCAGCTCCGCGCGGTCGCCGACTCGCTCACCTTCGACCGCGAGCAGGAGCTGACCGACGCGCAGGCCAAGCTCGACCGCGTCACCGCACGGATCGCCGTCCTGGCGCAGGACCAGGCCAACGAGCAGGCTGCGGCATAGCCGCCACCGCGCCCGCCCGCCGCCCGCTCTGCTCCCTGCAGGGCGGGCGGCGGGGCTGCTGTCGCGGCGTGCTGCACCTGCAAACCGCGCGGAGAGGATCAAGGGCAGTACCTCACCGATGACGGGAGCCCCACACCATGATCAGCATCACCGCCGCGGCTCTGGCCCCGGCCCACCTCGGCCGCACAGCCACCATCGAGACCGCAGGCACCCCTGCCACGGGAACGCTGGTCGGCCTCGACGTCGCCGAAGATGGGGTCACGGTGACCCTGGAGACCTCCGCCGGGGACCGGGCCGTCATCGACGTCCGCCCCGACTGCCCCGTGCTGCTCTCTCCTGCCGTCGACCGGCCCGCGCGGGTCTTCGCCTCCGAGCTGGCCGGCCACCACCTCGGGCGGGCCGTAGACTTCGGTGGCCTGTCCTGCTCCTACAGCGGGATCCTGACCGGCCTGCAGGCCCAGGACCGCGACAGCGTCACCATCATCCTCGACCAGGGCCGATGGGCGGAGGTGGACCTAGACTGCGTCGTCGAGTTCCTGTAGCCGCGACGAGCCCGCGCCTGCCGTGGCCCAGGCAACGGGTCCGGACAGCCGCCGCGCTACGGGGTGCCCGACGCTGCCGCGGAGCCGGTCTCGCCTCGCCGGAACGCGTCCACAACCTCTCGCAGGGTGTCCGAGGTCGCCTCGGCGCGCACCCGGGCCCGATCTGACTCCTCAGCCCGCGTCAGAGCCTGCTGCGCCTCCCGCTGAGCACCCTCGAGCTCGCGCTGCGCCTGAGCGAGGTCGCGCCGCAGCCGATCTGCTTCGCCGGCGATCCGGTTACGCTCGGCGACCGCATCGTCCCGTTCGGCGCTGGCCTGCTCTGCTGCGGCCAGCGCCGCAGCCTCACCTTCCCGAGCCGCGGCGAGGGACTCGGCCACCGACTGTTCGGCCTGCTCGGCCGCCCTCACCCACGCCGCCGCCCAGACCGCCTGGGACATGGCCTCGATCGCCTCGGACAGGTCTGGGGCCTCCGGCACGTCCTCGCTGGCGCTGGGGGTGTGCTCGCGGAGCCAGGTCGCCACCTCCCCGATCCGCACACCCGCCTCTCGCTGAACGGCTCGCACGGTGATCTTCTCGCCGCGTGCGGCGAGGGCTCCGTAGGCCCGGGCAATCTTGTCGGCGGACATTGCACCCTCGGTAACCGGTAACGGGTAACACTTTTCGGTTCCCTCGTTACCCGAGCATAGCGCGAGTAGGCGCTCGCCGCGACGACGCCGCAGGTGGCAGCGCGGACCGCCGCCTACGACTCACCTCCCGCGTGCAGCGCACAGCGAACGGCCCCTCCCACTGTCCGGTGAGAGGGGCCGCAGGCCCAGGGGGCGCTACTCGGCGGCGAGCACCGCCACGCACAGCTCGTTCATCCGATCGGTGGCCCAGTCGATCAGCTTCTCGGCCTCCGTCGCCGCTGCCACGTGGCAGCGCTCGGTCGCCGACTTCTTCCACTGCCGCCCCAGGTGGCTGGCCTCCGCCAGGGCACGCAGGGCGTTGCTGTGGGCGCCCATCTTCATCGCGGTCTTGTAGTCGCCGATGTGGGCGACGACCAGGGAGCGGTACACGGTGGTGCTGACGCCCTCGACGGTGGCGAGGTTGTCGGCGACGGACGCGGTGGGGATGGTGCTCATGGCTGCCTCCAAGGAGTCGAGCGGGGCCGACCGTGTGCCGGCCGCTGTGGCTCTATCCGACCAGCGGCCCGACGGAGTGCAGCAGACCTCAGATGCGGGCCGGCAACGGTGGCGCTCAACGTGCACCGGCGGGGCCGCGGCCCGGGCAGCGCCGCCGGACAGAGCGGCGCGCCCGTCGCCCCCCTGCCAGGTCAGGAGGGCTCGACGCGGGCGGGCAGGGCTACAGCAAGTCGGCGAATCTCGTCTTCGACGGTGCTTCCGGCGGGCGCATCGCCGCCGATGTTCCACTCCATGGTGACTTCGTAGCGGTCGGTCCATCTGCGAGCGTCGTCGACGATGGCGTCCACGAGCTCGCGGAGCGACTCTTGGCTGTCCTCCACGCCTGAGCTGTCGCCCTGGACGCCCCATTCGGCGTACCAGTCCACATCCGCAGGGTCATCGGGCTCGACGTACCGCCGCAGCTCGACGGCGATCACGATGGCTTTTCTCATCCGCCCAGCATGGCATCACCGCGTCGGCAGCGGGGTGCAGAGCGGGCCAAACGCCCAGTGCCCATCCGGACAGGCGGCACAGCCGGCACTCAGGCGGGGTTGGTGCGGACTGTGACCGCACCAACCCCGCGGGTCAGGTGCCGGCCAGTGGGTCGATCTGGCCGATGAGGATCGTGCCGTCGTAGTGGTTGTCGTCGGCCACCCCGGCGGCGACCCAGCCGCCGTTGACGGCCAGCACGTTCCAGCGGCGGATCGAGTCGCAGGCCTGCCGCATCATCGCCCGGCCCGCCTCTGCCAGCGCTGGGGCCAGCGTCGGGCACCGCGCGAGGTCGTTCTCGGGCAGTTCGTCGACGCAGGAGCAGGGCGCGGTGCCCAGGCGCTCCACGGCCAGGTCCATGCGGCAGGTGTCGACCAGCGCGGTGTTGACGGCCCGGTCGTCGAGACGGTCGATTGCGGCGATGAGGCCACCGACGAGCTCGTCACTGTGGCCGTAGCGGCTTGCGGTGCCCAGCCACACGGCCTGCACGTAGTCGGCTTCCACGAGGGTCTTCATGGCGGTTGCTCCTTTCGGCCGGTCAGTAGTAGGCGACAAACCCGTTGTGCGCCTTGCGGGCCTTGTCTCCGGCGGGCCCGAAGGTGTCGGTGAGGTAGTTTCCGCCGCCGCCCGGCTCAGAGGTGTCCTGGTTGTACTCGTTGTTGCCGACGAAGTAGCCGCCGGAACCGCGGGTCCAGTTGATGCGGGCCAGCTGGGCGAACAGCGCCTGGCCGAGCCAAGATGCGCGGGCGTGATCGACGGCATGGTTGTTGTCGGGCACGTTCCAGGTCAGGTGGCGGCCCTCGAGTTCGATGCTGGCTTCGCCGCACTGCCAGGTCGAGGTCCGGTTTGTGACGGGGTGGCCCAGCGCCTTCTTCCAGTGCGCGGCCGTGGGCTTGCGCCCGTCGCTGGCGTAGAGCAGTGAATCGAGGTCAGACATTGTCTCGACATCGGCGGTGGAGGTCAGCTGCCTGAACTTGGGGTCGTACATGTTGACGCGGCGGCGCTTGTCGGCCGGGAGCTTCTTGAGCTCGGGCCACAGCTGATCGAGCAGGCCCTTCACACGCGCAACCTGGGCGGAATGGGCCGCGTTCAGCGCTGCCCGCATTTTCGGAACCTCTGCGGTCGGCAGGGCAAGGGTGCCGGACTCCCACTCGTAACACGACATTGGAGGCCTTCTTTCGTTCGGGGGTTTGGACTGCATCGACCTTCCCGCGGCCCCGAGAAGGTGCAGCACTCCCCGATGAGCGGTGGCCGGCGACCGTCGGCCAGGCATCACCGCGGGCCGGACAGCCCGACTCCGCCCGCCGGAAATGCCCGGGGTGCCCGCGCTGGCGGGCCTCCCGGGCAGGGCGCTTCACACGCGGGCGAGCAGTCTCGCCAGGAGCCCGCCCATGGCCACCAGGCCCTCCTGGTTCTCAGCGCTCAGGCCAATGCTCTCGCCAGTGGCGTGGTCGCAGGCAGCGAGCAGGACCCGGCCATACAGCTGCTGGCAGGGCCGCTCGGAGAGCACAGCGATCAACTGGGAGGCGACCGGGTTGGGAGGGCTGTTGAACAGGCCCTCATCGTCCACCCACGCGTCCAGGGTGACGGCGCGGTCGCGATTGAGGGGCCGCACCTGCACGCAGTCGACGTACCTGACGTCGAGCGCGGAGGTCAGGGTGTCGAGGTCAATGGCGTCGAAGGTTTCAGCGGTGACGGTGCCGTCAACGTCGACGAGAACTGCGTGGTGTCCGGTCATGGCGGTTCCTCCTGGTGTCGGTGGGTACGCCATCACCGTCCCCGGGCACTTCGAGCGTGCAGCAGTGCGCGGATCTTGCAGATGGGAGGGCGCAGTTCAGGGGCGGACAGCGGCGACATGGCAGACGACCCCGCGCGGGCCTCGGCCGCAGTTCCGAGGTCCGCGCGGCCGGGTCAGGCGGTCCGGTCCAGGTGCGCCCAGGGGTGGTCCGCCCACGGGTCGCCCCGTTGGATAGTGCCGTCGCCGGTCTCGCGGTAGATGCCCTCCCCTGCTGCGGCGAGTGCGCCTCTCACGGCTTCGCTGATGTCGACGTAGCCAGCGGTGTCGGCCGGGTCGAGCAGTCCAATGCGGTGCCCTCCCCACGACCCGACCAGCGGCGAGGACCCACGAAAGTCGCCGCCTCCGCGCCCTCCGCCAGTCGAGGAGACTGCCAGCAGCACAGCGAGCGCCGCGAGGGTGCCGCCGACCTCGTTGGCCACGGCGAACGCTCCGGGGCTGCGGTCGTCACCGAACGCGGCCGGGTCGATCTTCTCGGCCCGGTCGAGGTTGACCACCACGCGCTGCCTGCTGTCAGGCTGCGGGGTCAGCTCCCACCGGTAGCCGTGGCTAGTTCTGACGGTGCCGTCGTAGTCGCGCACCGTCCACTCCTGGCGGTCGAAGCGGCCAAGCCCACTGCCAGCGACGACTTTGCGTGCCAGCCAGCCGACGTTGCGCCAGTCGCTGCTGATGCCATGCGTTTCACGCAGCCACGCGGGGTGATTGATGGCCGCGTACAGATGCGCCGGATCGAGACCGGCGCGCAGTGTCGCCTCGGCGGTCAGGTCGCCGGTTTCTGCGTAGTCGCCGACGATGGCCACCCGCTCGCCGTGCCAATCCCCATCGAGCAGGGCGACCAGGGCGCACATGGCTCCGCCTGCGTGCCCGAACTCGGTGAGCTTGAGGAAGTCGCCGGTCGATCTGGGGCTGTACCCCAGGCGCTTATCGAGGTTCGCGATGACGTGGTACTGACCCATGTCTAAGCCTCCATCCTGCGCCGGGCCCTGGCTGCGGTGACGCCGGATGCGCCAAGGGAGGTCGCTCCGGGCCCGGTTGCTGTCGATGGTTCCGCCGCGGTCCGCGAGTGCAGCACCGCGCCGTCGAACCCGTTCGTCGTGGGTGGGTGCCGGGCGTCGGCCGGATGAAGGCGCGCGATCCGGGCCGGACAGCGGCGCTGCCGTTCAGCGGAGACCAGCTGACCCCGCCCGTTGCTCGGACCGGGGTCAGGTGGTGGTGGTCAGTCGATGGTCGGGTCCTGGTAGCCGGGCAGGTACGCCGTCGCCAGTTCCGCGGTCTCACGCCAGGCGGCGATCTCGTCGTCGTTGCTGTCGCCGTCGACGGCCCGCAACGCTGCCGTGTGCGCCTGGCGCAGATCGGCGTAGTCAGGCCCGCTGTGCTCACCGCCCGCGCCGCGCGCCTGCTCCATCACCTCGCGGGCGGCCACCCGGATCGCCTCGTCGTGGCTGTCGTCGTTGTCTCCAGCCTCGGTGGCCGTGTCGTAGGCGGTGACCGCGGCGGTCAGCGCGTCGAGCCGGGCGAGCAGCGCAGTCAGCGCGGGCGCGTTGTCGATGAACAGCTCGGCGATGTTGTCTTCGAGCTCGTCGTACAGCTCGTAACTGCCGTGCTCGCCGGATTCGATGGCGTCAGATTCCTGCTGGCGTTGGCGCTGCAGGTTGGCGTACTTGTCGAGCATGTCGCGCAGAAGCATCGAGGGCTCCCTTCGGTCGGGCGTTCCGCTCGTCCTCAGGGCGGCTTCGTGGAGCCGCTCCCGGCCGAGGCGGTGGGACGGCTCAACTATCGGCGCAGGGCCGGAAGGTGCAGCAGCATGCGGGCCGGTGGCGGGTGAGAGCTCGGCGGGATGTGGTGCGGACAGCGTCGCAGTCGCCCCCGACCGCTACCTGTGGGGGCCGCTGGCGGGCGTCAGGGTGGGTTTCCAGTCCATGATGGCCCCGCACTGCAGGCACTCGTAGGTGCGGGAACCGCGTCCGACCTGGCCCACCGGCGGAGGGCGCCACCCGACCAGGACTTTGTCCGGCCCGAAGGGATGTCCGTTCGGGCAGTAGTTGGGGCGGTCTTCCACGGCGCTCATGGCCCGCGACGTTAGTCGGGCCCACGGAAAAAGGGGCGGCGCGACGGGGGTGTCTCGTCTGTAGCGTCGGCGGCTCATCCTGAGAGGTCATCCGGCCCGCGAGGACGACGACGGCGACTCAGATGATGGGCCACTGCACTCTGGCGGCGAGGTTCGCCGCGATGGTGAAGACCATCGGCCCGGAGAGGGGGGAGGTGAATGCCGGGGCGGCGGGAAGGGCGTTTTGACTGTCAGAGAACAGCACGGCCATGTTGGAGCCCGTCACCGTCGACTGCACCTCGAGTCCGTCCAGTTGCTTGCCCTCGCTGCGCGCGGTCTTCCAGATCTCGTGCGCCCAGTTCCTGCACGTCGATCGGGGAGCGAACATCAGGGCGTGCGTGGCGTCCATCCGAAGCGGCCACTGCCGTGTGAGATCGAGTAGGCGCAGGGGCCTGGTCGGGGACCAGGACGTCGCGAACGGGCTAGCCGTCACGGTGTCGACTAGGCCGGCGGGATGAGAGACCTCCGCGATGCAGGTGGGCAGGTCGTAGGCGGTGTAGAGGACGGCGCAGTCGGTGTGGGCTGCGGTCGGCGCAGGGTGGGGGTCCCACCGCATCCCCGGCAGTGGCCCGTAGAAGCGGTAGTCGCTCCAGGCGCTCGGGAACGGACCGCGAGTCCTGTGAATCCGCCACAGCGCAGTACCGGGATTGACCGTGACGATGTCAGTGTCATCCCACTCCAAGGGCCTTCGTGGGGTCCTCGGAGCCTTGGGCCGACCGCTCAACTGCGCGCCATGCTCTCGAGAAGAGCCACTACAGCCTCTGGGTCGCCTCCGCCGACGAGGTAGTCGACGGGCGGTAGTCCGTCTAGCTCGTCGTTGGGGCGGACCATGAAGCTACTTACGGCCACGGTGTCCATGCCCAGCGTCGACAGCGCGTCGATCACCGCGGGCAGTCCGGGCAGGGCCTGCCCGTTGTGGAATTGCCACCGCGGGAAGCGCGGGCGCCCATCTCTGTAGACCGCGAGGAGTTGCCCGTTGCTGACTCGCCTCGACACCACGGATTCGTCCCTGTTGAGCAGCTGTGCGGCTTCCTCTCGGCTGAGGGTGCCCATCATGAACGTCGTGGCGTTAGCCACGGCGACTTCTGCCCGTAGCTGGTCTTCGGACTGGGGGTTCCAGTCGTCGATGACCGACGGGTCGTCCAGACCTGCGTGCTGACGTAGGTAGTTCACGTCGGCCTGGCTGACGGGGGTGGACTGCGACGAAGTGGTCGAGCGGAGCAGGTCTCGGACGTGATCAATCAGGCGGGGCCCCTCCTCGGCAGGGATCCCGACGTCGGCCAGGAGGTCCAGAACGGCCTGCGCCACTTGGTCGCGTGGCCCGGCCTTGGGTGCTGTGGTGGGGGCCTTTCGCTTGAAGGTGCGGGCCGACACCGTCAGCAGGTCTGAGCTTCCCGAAGCCGTGATCGTCTCACCCGAGGCGGCGACGAGATGCAGCTTCAAGTTCCGCTTGGCGGCATCGTCGATCGAGATGGCCGCTCCCTCGGGGTTCTCACGGCGTCTACCGCGAGGCCTGCTTACGACGCGTGCGGAACTGGGAGCCTTCGCTGGTTCAGACATCGGAACCTCCTTGCTTGCACGTCCATTGTACCTACGTGCAAACGCGTGCGCGAGAGCGGGCAGGAGGCCGCTAGGCAGCCAGATGTAGGACCGCCGGCCCGTACATCTCCGCCGCGGGCAGCGCGGTGCGGGCGTCGGCGACGAGCTCGCGCCAGTAGCGGGGGTCTCGGTGGCGGTGGAGTTCCTGCAAAACCATCGCGGCTGACCAGGCGGTGACCTGCGGCGGTGTGCCCGCGGAGACTGCCCCGTAGACCATCGCAACGTCCCGGGGGTCGGTACTGGCGGCAACGTGGTCGTCGGGGAACATGCCCCACTCGGCCAGGGCGTCGCTGGGGCCGGACAGCTGGTCGCGGAGACGGTCGGTGAGCCACCACACGAATGTGGCGCTATGCAGTGCGTATAGGCGTTCCTTGTCCGCGTGGGCGCCACGGATTCCGAGGTGCTCGGCGGCCGTGGCCAGACGACTGCGGCCGCTATAGGCGCGTCGCCCTGTTCGGTCGATGAGGCCGGCACCGCGCAGGGCCGCGAGTTTGCTGGCGATGGTGCTCACGCCCAGTCCTGTCGCGGCGCGGATCTGGCGGAGCCCGCGGACGCCATCGCTGATGGCCCGCCACACCGCCCACGCGGTCTGGCCCCAGCCGGGGGCGCACCAGACGTCGTGACGAGCGGATCGCAGTTTCTCGGCGAGAGAGTCGATCACCTCTACCGAATTTGGGCCACTACCTGATTTCCCGCCCCCTTCTCTTAACGCCCACTGCGCCGCCCACGGTCCGGCGGCGTCCTTGACGCGCACGATCCAGCCCTCGGCGAGCAAGGTCTTGATGCGACGGTTGACGGTGGATCTGTCGAGGCCTGCGGTCAGCGCCCACGCCCTCTCGGACAGGTGCACCGTTGTGGTCGCCGCTCGAGCGATGTGCCAGCACAGGGCGTCGAGCAGGAGCCTGTCGACGACGCCGGTGCACCCGTGCCACCGGTTGGGCGTGCGGTCGCACTCCTGCTGGAACGCGGCGACACGCTCAGCGGAGGCCTGCCACTTGGCGCTGCCGGCATCCTCTGGTGGTGCAGGGATCGCAGCTGCGCTGTCGACGGCGCGATGCCACTGCTGCTCGAGAAACTGCTCCTTCCTGGGCCGGGGAGAGCGATGGTCGGCCTGACGGACGGTGCGCAGGTACTCCAGGCCAGGCCACTGCTCGACGAAGGCGGCGTGGTGGACGTCCTCCTGGGTGAAACGGGCGTGCGCGCAGGCCAACAGCAGGGACCAGCCGATGGCAGAGGCATCGGCGGCCAGGGCGACGGGTTTGCGGGCGAGAGCGCGGAACTGCGCCGGCAACGGCCGCCGGATCCCGCGAAGATGCGGGGTGCCCCAGGCGGTGGTGTCGATCGGCTGGCGCCGCTCGGCCCGCGGGCTGCCGGCCGAGGTGCCCGCAGCGGGGCGCAGACCAGCCAGGGCTCGCACGACATCGGGGAAAGCCACGGGCAGGATCCGGGGATTGCCCTGTGGGGCGGAGTGGCCGCCTCGGCGGTGCGGAGACCCAGGAGCTCGAAGACAGCCGGTGGCGGCGTTGAGCAGCGGGGTGGGGTCGAACGACGGGTAGACGGCGTCCAGCTGGCGGGCGAGGCGACGGACCGCGGAGGCAGGCGTGGGGGCGGACAGGCGCACCCACACGTGGACGCCGCCGCCGGGCCCGGAGACGCACGCCAGGTGCGGGATGTGGGCGGCGGTGAGGACTGCCTGCAAGGCTGCGGCATCTACCTGCGGAAACAGTCCGTCCCGGTGGGCGTCGAAGTCGAAGCCGAGCAGGCGGAATCGCTGCTGTTCGTCGGCGAGGTACAGCGCGTGCGGCTTCGCCGGGCGGGTTCGGCCGGCGGGCACGTCGACGTAGACGGCGTTGTCACCGTCGCGGTCGACCCGGATGTGGGTCCGAGGGCTCCAGCTATCGCGGAGTATTTCCCAGGTCAGCCCAGCATTGCTCGGCGTGTCGTCCGGTAGATGGGTAGGGGGCAGCGCTGTATAGTCGTCGTCGTACGACAAAAGGACCTCATTGCTTTGGTCGGCAACGAGCGATCTGGATGGCGTTCGGAGGAACCCGGCTGGTAACCGGGATCGGCTGGTAACCGAGAGAATCTTCCGCTTCTGGTTTCTGAAGTTCCCGTCCCCGTCAGGGGCGGGTTCTTCTTTTTCTGCAGGTTGGTGGCCTGCAGTGGGAAGTTCTAGGTGGTCGCCGTTTCCTTCGTCTCGCCTGCAGGGTCGCACGTTGTGTGGTGAACAACGCGGTGGCCGCGGTGCTTCGACTTCGGTTCGATCAGCTGGGAGCGGCCCGATTGGTGGTCGGGCCAGTGCGCTGACCGGCGTCGAATAGGCGCGTTCAGGCGGCTACATTCCGGTCCCCCTTCGTCGGAGGTAGGCCGATCTCCAGCCGGTGCCGCGCCGCAATCTCGCGCTGCGCCTCGACCTCAGCCAGTAGCGCCTCCTTGTCACGGAGGGCCATCGCAGCTGCCGCCTCGAAGAGGTCGGTACGAGTGATCCCGTTGCCGGCCAGTGCCTCCAGCTCGTTGGCGATGTCGATCCGCGCCTTGATGCTGTACGGCTTGTAGACGCCCTTGCTCGGACGGCCGACCCTTCGCTTCGAGGTGGTTCCTCGAGCACCGGTGGTGTGCTGGGTGTCCATCGCTCACTCCTCCTCTGGCAGCGTGCGAGAGTGACGCTACGCAGCGGGAGAGCCCGACCCGGGGATTTAGTATTTCGCATTTCCAATTTCGCTGGTCCGCGCGGTTCCTCGGCGTGTCGCGCGGGCGTCAACCCGGGCCGGACCTTGGAACGGACGGGGCCGAACCACGGGATCGCGTCGAACTGGCCCGAACCTCCCCCACCGTGCGGCGGCGACTCGGAGGTGGAGCGTGGACAGCGCAGCCACAGGGTGGCCCGTCCCTGGCTCGCGGGCGCCCTGCTATCTGCCGGGCCGTGCCTGGACTGGGGTCAGGGCCGGTTTCCAGTCCATGATCGCCCCGCACACCTGGGTCACCACGGCGTCGAGATCGCCTCCCGCGCCGGGGCGTCGACGGAGACGAACCCCATGGAAGCCACGGCCAGATGCTCGCCGTCGATCTCGAGAACGTCGCCCACGCTCAGGGATCGGTAGTTGGCGAGTCGGTAAGCCACCGCCCGCTCGTCGGGCGTACCGAGCATGGGGTCATCACCGACGTTGAGCAGGTGGTACACCTTCTCCGCGAGCGCAGTGGGCGACAGGCGCAGCTCCGCGCCGACGAGGGGGAGCCGGAAGCAGTGGCGCAGGGGGTCGCCGGCCTTGTACCCGTCGAACAGTGCGGCGGGTCGCCCCAGGCTGTCGCGAGCGACGTTCAGGTAGACGTTGACGATTCGGTCAGTCGGGGTCAGCGGCTCGAGTGCCATGGTGTGCTCCCTCAGCGGGTCGGGGTGGGTTGATGCCCTCACCTTCCCGCGCCTGTTGGGGACTGCAGCAGCGTGCGGCGCTGTGACCCGGGGGCTGCCTAATGCCGTGCCGGACAGCCCGACCGGAAGACAAGGCCGCCGTCGGGCCGAGGCCACCGTGCACCCAGCCAGGATCTTCCCGTGCTGGTGGGGGCGCGAGCGCGGGTCGAGTCAGTGCCGACCGTGGCGGGCGGCCTGGTGGGCGGTCACCCAGTCGGCGAGGGTGTCGTAGACCGGGGCGGCCATATCGAGGGCGTTCCTGTCGTACAGGCCCAGCCGTTCACCGATCCGCATGGCCTGCGTGGGACGGTCGGTCTTCTCGCAGATGATCAAGGCGCCGGCGCAGCGGGCGGCATTGCCCGTATCAGCGGTCTCGAGGCCGTCTTCTTCGCCGTACGTGACCGTCTGGTGGCAGGGAAAGTCCTCACCACGGTCGAGAGAATCGGCGATCTCGCGGGCTCGCTCCGGCCTCAGGTACGGGGTGATGTCGCTGCGAAACGGGCAGTGCTTGCAGGGCCGCACCGCGGCGAACGGCGCCCGGCGCCGGTCTGCGGCGGTCACTGCCCGTCTCCGACGTGCACGGTCAAGGTGGTGCCGGGCCCGCCGGCGGTGATGATGCGCTGGCTGATGTGGCCGACCCACTCGGCGATCTCGTCCTCGGCGGTCAGGTCGGCGGGAACGGCCAGCTGCAGCTTGGTGGCGATCGGGGTCCCGGCGGCGGTGGTGAAGTGGTGGGCGTTGGTCTCGTCGGCGACTGAACCGTTGGGGCCGACTGTCACGTCCGCCCACGCGTCGTCGGTGCTGGCGACGACGGTGACCTGCGCGTCGGAGAGGATGTAGAGCACTCCGTAGTCGAGGCCGACGCGGGTGAAACCGGCCCAGGTGTCAGACGGGGCGACCTGGTCGGTGACGGTCAACCGCTGATCGTCCTTGACGAACGTGTCGCCCGGGCGGAGTTCGGCGGCGGTGATGGTTCGGGTGGCGCTCATCGGGTGCTCCTCGGTCTGGTGGCGGTGTGGTGATCAGTGTTCTCGCGGCGGTCCGGGGTGCAGCACGGAGGCCTGCGCAGTGGGCGGCACGATCGCCGGGCACCTCCGGTCATGCGGTGGGGTCGGTTGTGGCCGGCGGGGACGCTGCCGGGGTCCAGCCGTCGAGCGGATAATCGCTGGTGCTGGCGGTCTGCGCCTTCCACTGCGCCTGGATGGGCGCCAGCTGCTCGGCGACGGCATCGGCCACGGCGCGGGCCGCGCGGGCCCGTTCGATGTAGCTGCGGATCTCGGGGGTCTCCAGGTCGAAGCCGGGGGGCATGTCGGGGTGGCTGGGGTCGATCAGCTCGTCGAACGACTCGACGATCGACTTGGTGCGCTGCACCTCCCGCACGCTCGAGCCCCACTCTCGGCGCTCGAACCTCACACGCGCCGACCAGGCCGCGTGCCCAGCGCCCCCGACTTTGGTGCGAACGCGCGCGGTGTAGGCGAACCTGCGGCGAACGGTGCGGCTCATCGGTTGCTCCCTTGCTCGTGGAGGCGGGGTGGACGAGTGCGAGCGTGCCCGCCTGGTTGCTCGGTGCAGCAGCGCCCCGGGCCCGCGCGGCGGGCGGGACTCTTCGCTGGCAGCGGCTTGCCGCCCGCGTGGGCCGGACAGCCACCCGACGGACTTCCCCGGCGCCGCAACCCGGTCGGGACGGCTCCTTGTCAGGTGTAGCGGTGCTTGCGGGCGACGATCCAGAAGTGCTCCGCGAGGGCGTTCGGCGACAGGACGCCGTCGACGTCGTCGAACACCTCGCGGGTGATCGCAGGTACGTCGTACTCGTCGTCCGGGATGATCTTGAACTTTTCGGAGATCGCCGCGCGGACGTCATCCTCGGCGTCCATCAGCCATATGTGGGTGTCGAACACGGGGCGGTTCTCCGTCCTGGCGGGGTTCTCGTGGCGGTTAGGTGAACAGGTGCCCGTACTGGCGGATGTTCGCGGCGTAGGCGTCCTGCCGCGCAGGAATTTGCGCCTGGAAGTCCGAGGCCAGGGCATTGAGTTCGACGACCAGCTCCGCCGCGACGGCAGCCGGGAGCGGGTCATGGTCACCGTCAACGTGGGCGGCGTGGGTGACGGCGATGTTCGCTGCGAGAGCGCGGACCATCCCGGCGGTCACCCCGTAGAGGGCGTAGTCGGCGACCAGCGACGAGACGGTGGCTGGCTGGCGGCTCATGCGGTGGCCTTGAGTATCGGCTCGCAAGCGAAGTCGGGGTCCGCGCTGGTGGTGATGGCCCCGTTGCGTTCACGGCGAACTGCCAACGGCTGGTCGGTGGAGAGCCCGAACAGGTTCTGCACGAAGTAGCGATCAGCGACGTCGTAGAGGCTGGAATCCAGCAGGTCGTAGAAGTCAGTGAGGTTGCCACCGTCGGCCAGGCGGACGAGCGCGGGCAGGTCGTCGAGGTGGCAGCCGTCGCAGGTGGCCACCCATTGCCACTCGGCGTACACCACCTTCGAGGCCACACCGGCCCGGATCAGACCGTGGTCGAGCCCGTTCAGCAGTTGCCTGGCGAGGTCTGCGCGGATCGTGTCGTCCACGAACGCCTGCAATCCGTGCTCGTCGGCGTCGGCCTTCCAGTGCACTTCGTGCAGGATGCGGCGCCAATCGGCATCGGTGTGCTCAGCCAGACATGCGTGGAACGAGGTCACGCGCCCGGCGTACAGGAAGGCCTGGTCCATCAGGAACCGGCACGCGTCGTCGTGCCAGGTGAAGTTCACCTGCAGATCCCCCTCGGGGAAAGTGCGCAGATTGAGGACGTATCGGTTACCGGGGAGATGCGGGAGGCTCATCGGGGGCTCCATTCACTGGAGGGGCGGGTTGATGGCCCCTAGTGTCCAGCCCCTCCGTGCCGGTGCAGCACTACCCGCCCCGATGCGGGCGCCTGGTTCTCAGAGGCCCAATGAGACGAGACCTCCCGCCTGCTTGGACAGCGCGACCCACTGGCAGGATCGGCGGGAACCAGGTGACCGGCAAGGAGATCGTCGATGGCAACTACGGGTGTGGACCGGGGCGAGATCAAACGTCGACTGGTCGACTTCGCCAACCACTGGGCCACTACCGTCCGAACGTGGCGGGAGGACAACACCCCGCACACGGAGAAATCGTTCGCGCACTCCTTCTGGTCTGACTTGCTCGGCTGCTTCGGCATCAACGCGGCCCGCCTGGATCTGTTTGAGCGAGACGCGGTGCGGGCTAGCACTGGCCGCAGCGGGTACATCGACGTGTTCCAGTCTGGAGTGTTCATCGGTGAGGCCAAGAGCCTGGGCGCTGACCTGGACAAAGCACACCGACAAGCCCTCGACTACCTGTCCGGCGGAAGCATCGGTCAGCACGAGTTTCCCAAGTACGTGCTGGTCACCGACTTTGCCCGACTCCGGGTCGACCGCTTGGGAGATGAGCGGACCAGCGTCGAGATAGACGTCGCACACATTGCGGCCCACCTGGACGCCCTGCTGTTCCTGGCGGGCCACGAAACCATCACCCGCCGCGAAGAGGAGCACGCCTCCATTCACGCGGCCCAATTGATGGCCGATCTCTACACAGCAATGGTCGGCGACGACGCCGACGAAGACGTCTCCAACGAAGCGCCCACCGACCCGGACGAAGAGGACGCCGAGATTCAGCAGGCGTCGATCTTCCTCACGCGCATCCTGTTCTTGCTCTACGGGGACGATGCCGGGCTGTGGGAAGCCGATCTGTTCTACCGGTGGGTGGAGGAGACCACGGGGCCGGATACTTTGGGCGGCCAGCTGGTGACCTTGTTCCAGGTCCTCAACACCCCACCCGGCCGCGGGCGGCGAGACCTGCCGGACCTGCTGGCACGGTTCCCGTACGTAAACGGTGCACTGTTCGCCGAAACCCTGCCGGCCAGCTTCTTCACCCCAGCGATGCGCGACGCCCTGCTGGCTGCATGCCGATTCCGGTGGACCCGAATCTCGCCGGCCATCTTCGGTGCCATGTTCCAGCTCGTGAAGTCCAGAGAGGCCCGCCGCACCGCCGGCGAGCACTATACGAGCGAAGAGAACATCCTCAAGACCATCGGCCCCCTGTTTCTCGATGACTACCGGTCACGAGCGGACCGGTTGATCGCCAACAAGTCCACCACCCCGGCGCAGCTCGCCGCACTGCAGGACGAGCTCGCGGCCAACCTCTACGTCGATCCCGCGGCTGGCAGCGGGAACTTCATCTCGCTCGCCTACGACAAGCTGCGCGACATCGAGACCGATCTCATCGTCGAGCGCCGACGCCGGCTCGGCGAGACCGGCATGTCGCTAGACGCCACGCTCGAGCAGAAGCTGACGATCGACCGGTTCTACGCTTTCGAGATCAACTGGTGGCCAGCGAAGATCGCCGAAACCGCGATGTTCCTCGTCGATCACCAAGCCAACCGCCGTCTCGCTGAAGCAATCGGACAGGCCCCCGACCGGCTGCCCATCCGAATCACGGCTCACATCGTCCACGGCGACGCGCTCGAGTTGGACTGGAACGCAGCCCTGCCCAAGCCGGCCGGTCAGACCTTCATCTTCGGCAATCCGCCCTTCCTCGGACACGCCACCCGCACGACAGAGCAGGCCGACCAGCTACGAACTGCATGGGGCACCAACGACATCAGTCGCCTGGACTACGTCACCGCGTGGCACGCCAAATCGCTCAACTTACTCGCCGACCGGCCCGGGGCGTTTGCCTACGTCACCACCAACTCCATCACACAAGGCGACCAAGTTCCCCGGCTGTTCGGCCCGATCTTCGCCGCCGGCTGGCGCATCGGATTCGCACACCGCACCTTTGCCTGGGATTCCCAGGCCCCCGGCAAGGCGGCCGTGCACTGCGTGATCGTCGGTTTCACCCGAGACGACGCCACTAAGCCACGCCTGTTCGGCTACTCATCCCCCAGCGGTCCCGCGGAGCCCCTACCTGTCACCGTGGGAATCAACGCCTATCTCGTCGACGCGCCCAACGTGCTCGTCGCCAAGCGCTCCCAACCACTTTCTCCAGAGATCGTGCCTGCGGTGTTCGGCAACATGGCTCGCGACGACGGCAACCTAATCGTCGAGGTCGACGATTACGACCAGGTGATGGCCGACCCGGTAGCCGCGCAGTACGTTCGCCCGTTCATCGGCTCGCGCGAGCTACTTCACGGCCTCCCCCGATGGTGCCTGTGGCTCGTGGACTTAGACCCCGCAGACATCGGACGCAGTCCGTTCCTTAAGAGCAGGCTCGAAGCGGTCGCGGCTTTCCGCGCGAAGAGCAAGGCCGCGTCCACCCGCGCGATGGCCGCAACCCCTCATCTGTTCGGCCAACGATCCCACCGCGACGTTCCACATCTGTGCCTGCCCAAAGTGTCCAGTGAGACTCGTCCCTACTATCTCGCTGCGGCAATTCCCGCTGCGACTATCGCCAGCGATCTGACCTTCACCGTCGAAGACCTCGACGGCCTGCAGTTTGCTCTGCTGTCCTCGTCGATGTTCATCACCTGGCAGAAAACCATCGGTGGCCGCCTGGAATCGCGAGTCCGATTCGCGAACACTTTGACGTGGAACACCTTCCCGGTCCCAGCCCTCAGCGATAAACAGAGAGCGAAGATCATCGCTGCCGGAAAGGGCGTTCTGGCGGCCCGAGAGCTGCACCCGGAGCGAAGTTTGGCCGATGCCTACAACCCGTTGGCGATGGACCCGCAGCTCGTGAAAGCGCACGACAGACTGGACCGCGAGGTTGATGTCGCGCTCGGTGCTTCCCGCAAGCTCACGACGGAGCGGCAGCGTCTTGAGGTGCTGTTCCAGCGGTATCAGGAGTTGACGGCGGACTAACCAGGGGTTGGATGCTCGCAACGCCTGCTCTAGCGCCCGCTGGCTACGGGCTGGTTAGCTGGCCTGCCCCTGGGGCGAGTGGTAGAGGTCGCCGTACACCTCGGCGCAGAGGGCGTCGGCGCGGACAGCGCAGTCGGCGAGGATCTGCGAGGCGTCCGCGTCTAGTTCTGCCTGCAAGGCTTTCCAGTTCACCGCCATCGCCTTCTCCTGCCCGGTGGTTGTTGCCTGCGCAGATGTTATCGGCTGGGACGGTCCGAAAGTGGGTTCATCGTCTCCGTCGACGTCGGGAGCAGGTGCGTCGTGACGTCCGCGATGTCGCGGACCAGCTCAAGCTCGTGGGTGATGAGAAGGACGCCGAGCCCGCGGGCGGCGCGGCGGCGCAACACCGCAGCGATCGTGGCCGTGCTGTCGGTATCGAGATGCGCGGTGGGTTCGTCGGCGATCAGATAGTTGGGCCGCTGGGCCAGGGCCCGGGCCAGGCACGCCCGCTGCAGTTGCCCGCCTGACACCTGTCCCGGTAGCCGATCCAGCAGCTCGGGGCCTAAACCCACCTCCGCCGCGGCTGCCTTCACGTCGATGCTCTTCCCGGCTAGGCGTGCCGGCAGGGAGATCATCCGTCCGAGGTTGTGGCGGGGGTCGGCGGCGGACAGCGGATCCTGGGCCAGCAGCGCAGTCCACCGCGGCAGCCGGCCACGCCGGGCACCGACCGGCCGGCCGTCGCAGGTGATCGTTCCCGAATCCGGCGTCAGCAGGCCGGCCATCAGGCGACCCAACGTGGTCTTGCCGACCCCTGACGGGCCGGTCACGGCCACAATGCGCCCGGGCTGGACCTCCAGGCTCAGCCCGGCCAGCACGGGCTGGTCGGCGCCGGGGTGCCGGTAGGTGACGTTCTCGCAGCGCAGGCTCACGCTCGCACCACCGCCGCCATCGGCTCGGCGACGGCCGCGGCAGGGGCGGGGCAGCCTTCATCGTCTGGGCACGCCGCGCGTGGCCCCGCGGCCGACTCATCGGAGAGTCGACCGTCGTGGAGCTCAACGACGCGGTCCGCCACCCCGGTTGCCGCCAGCGCGGTCAGGTCGTGAGTGATCAGCAGGACTGCCATCGCCTGGCTGTCGGCCACTGCCCGCAGAAGGTGCATCACGTCGGCGGCCCGCTCGGGGTTTAGGCCGGAGGTGGGTTCGTCGACGATCAGCACGCGGGGCCCGCTGGCCAGGGCGGCGGCGAACGCGGCCCGCTGCAGTTGCCCTCCGGACAGCTCATGCGGGAACCGGTCGATCAGGTGCGGCGGTAGACCCGCCTGGTGACAGAGCTGGTCGACGGTGGTCGGTGCGCTGTGGGCGTCGATGATCTCGGCGAGTTGGCTGCGCAGATGCCGGGTCGGGGTGAACGCCGAGGCGGGGTTCTGCGGCATGTATCCGACCGGGCCGGAGTCCATGTGCCCGGTCAGGGTGGCGGCGGCCGGCAGGAGCCCGGCCAGGGCGTGCGCCAGGGTGGACTTACCGGCGCCGGACGGACCGGTCACGGCGACGATCTTGCCCGAGGCGACGCGCAGCGTCGCCCCGTCGAGGGCGCGCACCGGCCCGGCCGCGGTGTGGATGTCCACGGTCAGGTCCCGCACCTGCAGCCCCTCCCCTGCTCTGCGACTGGCTGGCAGGGCCCGGTCGCCGAGCCGACGGCGGGCGAGGCGGGTGCCGGCGGGGCGCAGCGCCGCCAACGCCGCCGTAGCGGCCACTAGCACCGCTGAGGGCGCGGCGAGCGCCCACCACTGGCCCTCGAGCAGTCCGGCGCTGGCGGAGTCGATGAGCGTGCCCAGGCTGGCCTGCTCCGGGGCCAGCCCGATGCCCAGGAACGACAGCGTGGACTCGTGCCAGATGGCGTGCGGCACCATCATCACGATCGCGATCCCCGCCTGCGGGGCGACGGCCGGGACGATGTGGTGGCGCACAAGCTGGGCGCGGGAAGCGCCGGCGGTCCGGGAGGCGGCGATGTAGCCAGAGGCCATCACCGTCTGGGTTTCCGCGCGGACGACGCGGGCCAGGGTCGTCCAGTGGGTCAGCGTCAGCGCGATGACGATGGCGGTCAGCGAGCCGCGGAACATGGCAACGACGACGATGGTCGCCAGCAGGTGCGGCACCGCGGCCACAGCATCGGTGGCCCGCATCAGGGCGGCGTCGACCCGCCCCCCGCAGGCGGCGGCTGTGGCCCCCACCAGCAGCCCGATCACGGCGGCGCCCACCGCGGTGGCCACCGCGACCGCCAACGACACCTGCAGGGCCTCAGCGACCCGCACCGACACGTCGTAACCCAGGTGGTCAGTGCCCATCAGGTGCGGCCACGACGGCCCGGAGCGGGCCCGCAGGTAGTCCGAGCCGGCCCAGCCGGCAGGAGCCAGCGCAGGCCACAGCACGGCGTAGCCCGCGAGCGCGGACAGTGCGGTGAGGGCGAAGGCCACGCGGACCTGAACGGTCGGTGGGGTCATGGCTGGCTCCTGCTCGTGTGGGCGAAATGCTCGGGCTCGGCTGGATCAGTCGGGGATCCAGTCCCCGTTGATGTCCTGCTCCCAGCCCTCAATCTCGGCGCCGGTGACGAAGATGTCGCCGTTGGTGAAGATCCCGACCTCGGCCTCGGCGAAGGTGTCGTACGGATCGCCAGAATCGACGGCTGGCCTCTGCCCGACCATTCGGTAGGCCACGGTGACCAGCGCGTCATCGGAATCGACCGACGAGGCACAAGAGCCAACGGCCTTGATGCTGGTGAAGTCGTCCGACACGTACCGGCCCGGCTCAGGGTTGGCGAGGTCCAGGGCGCTTTCCGGCTTGCGCTTCTGCCCGGCGACGACGTCTACGGCGAACTCACGGGCCTCCTCCGGAGTGGGGAGCTTGTCGTCATCGCCCCAGCCTGTGCGCAGCGTGGGCAAGCGGCGGTTGTCCGCCAAGAGCCGCTGCGTCAGCCGTTCCACGGGATCGTTGTGCAGCTCTCGGTTCATCTCGATGCCGCACACACCCGGGGCGTCGATCTGCATCGGCTTGATCGAGATCGAGCTGAACATTTTTCCCTCTTCGTAGTCGGGCTCGTTGTCGAGCGCGACCTGCGGGATCTCGAAGCGCATCTCGTGGACGGTGACCGGGCCCAGCTGCGGCATGGAGTAGTCGAACGTCGGTGTCTGTTCGGTGTCCCCGCCGTGCGCAGGGCTGCCGCCGTGGTTTGGGCCGTCGGCTGGGGCGCCCGATTCCTCCGAGGAGCACGCGGTCAGCGTGAGGGCAGCGGCGATGGTTGCCGACGCGAGGATCTTGCGGTGAGTGCGTTGCATAGCGGTGTTCCGTCGGGCGGTGCCCGGCGATCCTTTCTTCGGGTTGGGTGCGGGCTCGGCGGTGGAGGCATTGGCGCGCGTCGGCGGTGACGGGCCGGCAGGTCGCGGTCGCGGGCTCACCTGGGCACTGCCACTTCGGTGGCGTTGACCAGGGCCGCGATCTCCTCCAGCGGTACGGGGCGCAGGTCCCAGGCGTCGAGACCGACATGGATCTGGCGGCGTTCGTAGTCGATGGCTTCGAGGCTGTGGGTGTGTCCGTGAAGGAGCCACGACGTGCCGTCGTCGTTCAGGCGCACCGTCTCGTAGCGGTCGATGTCGGTGTGGTCCCCTCCGCCCCGCCACGGGAAATGTGACAGCCATACGTTGCGGCCGGCGATGCGGCGCCGCGCGAACGGCTGCACCGAGGCGAATACCTGCCGGTAGGGGCCATCCCACTTGAGTGCGTTGCGGTGAAGCGGATGCACACCGTCGTGATTGCCGGGGATCAGGTGCACGGTACGGCCGCGACTGACGAGCACCTCCTCGATCAGCGCGAGGGCGTGACGTTGACCGCCGCCGCCCCCTGCGGAGATGTCCCCGAGCAGCCACAGGGTGTCGCTGGTGCCAAGTGTGGCGGCGAGGTTGTCCATGACGGCACAGTCGTGGTCTTCGACAGTGTCGAAACCCCGCAGGTCGGAGACGAGCCGGTGCCCGAGGTGCAGGTCGGCGGTGAAGAAGGCGTTGCTCACGCCTCCTCCCACGAGCTGGCAAGGCGGCGCAGTGCCTTGTGGGCGACCTCGTCCTCGTCTCCGAGTCCCAGCAGCCGCGGCTGGCTACGGGCGTCAGCCAGGGCCGCTTCCCGGGTGTCTCCGTAGCCCTGGTTCTGCTCGGTCTGGCCGATCCCGTTGCGCCAGCCGACTGCCGCCATCCACTCCTCGTGCACCTGATCTGCGGGGATGCGCACCCACTCGCCGTCGGAAACTGGGGCCTGGTCGTCGTCGACGTGGCGCGCCAGCAGCCCGGATTTTGCCAGTACCTGCGCGAGGTACAGGCAGTCCTCTCGGTAGAGGCGCCCGCGGATGCCCGTGTCGTCGATGGCTGCCCACATGGCGTCAGCGGCCACGTCGACTTCTTCGCTGTTCATCGTCGGTTCTCCCTGCGTCGCTGGGTCAAGATCGTCAGAGCTGCGCATGGTGCTCCCCGGAGCTGAGGGCGTCGACCATGCCGCGTATCGCTCGGCACGTCTCGCACACGCAGTCACTGCCGGTGCGTCCGAACTTGGCGTTGCGCCGCACCTCGGCGTCATAGTGGGGGCCGATGGTGGTCGCCACGGCCCGGATCGCGGCCACCAGCTGGGGCGCCCCTACCGCGTTCAGGGCGCGAGTCGCGTCGCCGCCGAAGTCCGTGAATCCTGCGATCTGCGCGTCGATCTGGTCCAGCTGCTCTGTGAGCGTCATCGAGTGTTCCTTTCGGTGGGCGGCCTGACGTGGCGTGCCCGCCGCGGTGGTCAGTGGTCCCACGGTCACGCCGGCCGACTGAGGTGCAGCAGCCCGAAGGTCGCGGTTAGGCATGGACCCTCACTCTCGGGTCAGCCAGCATCAGGGCGCAGTCGGCGAGCCAGGTGCCTGCGATGATTGCCGCGGCGGACAGGGCGGTGACCGCCGCGAGTAGCGGCAGGTCGGCGCCCAGGGCGGCGTCGACGGTGGCCTCTGCCAGGCCGGGCCAGGCGAATACCTCCTCCACGACCAGGGCGCCCACGATCACCTCCGGCAGTCGGGCGCCGACCAGCGCGATCAACGGGGTCCACGACACCGGGCCGATATGCCCGACCAGCACTCGCCATCGGCTCAAGCCGCGGGCGCGGGCGTGGCACACCGGCGCGGACTCCACAGCCTTCAACACTGCTTGCCGGGTGGTCAGCAGCATCCACGGCAGCTGCGAGACGGCCAGAACCAGCGCCGGCAGCACCAGGTGCGTCGCGGTCGAAACCACCGTCGGCGCCGCACCGGGCGCCCACGCCCCCGACACCGGCACCACCTGCCAGGTCACCGCGAACACCGCCACCACCACCAACGCCATCACGAACGTCGGCACCGTCGAGGCCAACACCGCCAGCCTGGCCACCGCCCGGTCCACGACCCCACCCGGCCGCAGCGCAGCGACCAGCCCGCCGGCCACCGCGAGCAGCAACGCCGCCCCGAGCCCGGCCGCGGACAGCAGCAGCGTCCACGGCAGTCGCTCGGCCAGCACCGTGACCACCGGCTGCCGGTAGGTGTGCGAGAAGCCTGCATCCCCGCTGGCCGTCCCGACAAGCCAGTGCCACCATGCCTGCCACCACGAGGCGTCCGCGCCCAGCGCCTTCGCGGCCGCGTCGCGGGTCTCCGCTCCGGCGAACTGGTAGCTGTCGCCCAGGTAGGCGGCCAGTGGGTCCAGCGGCGACACCGCGGCCAGGGCGAACGCCGCCGCGGTCACCATGCCCATGATCAGCGGCGCGATCGCGGCCCGCCGCGCGGTCAACGTCAGCAGATCGCGGCGCCGCTCCCCCAGCCGGCGGATCACCGGTTCGCCGTCCACTGGCCCAGGGACCACCACGGGCCCCAGGTGACGCCGTGGGCGTGCGGCTCGAGGATCGGAGCGGGCCCGGAGTAGCCGGTGTCGCGGGTGGCGTAGGTGTGGCGCAGGGTGGCCAGGACGACGTAGCCCGGGTCGGTGCGGTACTCGTCCTGCACCTGGGCGTACAGGTCCCGGGGGCTGCGAGTATTGGCCGGGTCAGTCAGGGCATCCAGAGCCTGGTCGATGCCGGGGTTGCTCCATCCGCCCGGGTTGTCGAACGGCCCCGACGCGGGCGTGCGTGAGTGCAGAGCGCGGCGGGCCTGGGTGTCGACGGTGTACGGGTTGTCTCCCCCGCCGAGCATGATCGCGACCTCGTCGGCGCGGGCCTCGATCTCGTCCCAGGAGGCGCCCCACAGGGTGACGTCGACACCGATGGCCCGGACCTGGTCAGCGAACGCCGACGCCAGCTCGCGGCGCAGGCTGTCGTTGACCGGGTAAGCGACCGTCAGCTCGGCGCGCTGCCCGTCCCGGATCCGCACCATGGACTCGTCGTCGAGCTCCCAGCCGGCGCCCCGCAGGAGCGCGGAGGCCTCGAAGACCCGGGTGGCCGGATCCATGGGCCCGAAGGCGACCTGGTGGTACTCCGGGTAGGCGCTGGTGATCGGGGTGGTGGCCGCCTGGCCGTGGCCGGACAGCACCTGCTCGACCAGTGCCTCTCGGTCCACGGCCATGTTCAGGGCCCGCCGGGCCACCGCCTCCCCGGTAAACGGGTGATTGACCGGCAGCGATACCCCGCGCCAGTCGGCGGAGTTGACCGACTGCACAGTCACCCCGTCGCGGCCATCGACGCTGTCGGCCAGGCGCGGTGGCAGCGCGGCACCGTCGACCTGCCCCGCCAGCAGCTGCTGGGCGCGGGCGTTGTCGTCGGGAACTGAGCGCAGCACGACCCGGTCCAACTCAGGGGCGCCGTCCCGGTAGCCAGGGTTGGCGACCAGGACCGCCTCGGTCGGCGAGAGCTGCTCGAGCTGGAACGGGCCGGTGCCGGCCGGATCAGTGTTCAAGCTCGAGTCGGCGGCCGGGCCGCCAGCCAGGCGCTCGCTCGGCGCGATGCCCAGCAGGAGGCGAGAGGCGAACTCGCGGTTCGGGGCATCCAGGTGGAACCGCACGGTCAGCGCATCGGGGGTGTCGATGCGGGCGATGAGCCGGTAGTCGTCTGCGATCGGCGATGCCGAGGCAGGGTCCAGGACCGCCCGATAGGTGGCGGCCACGTCACCGGCGTCCAGGTCAGTGCCGTCGTGGAACCGCACCCCCTCGCGCAGCCGCGCCGTCCACGTCCGGGCATCCTCGCTGACCTGCGGCGCTTCGGCGGCGAGCGCCGGCTCCAGCGCAGGCAGCTTCGTGTCATCGGCCGCGGCCGGGCGCAACAGTCCCTCGTACAGCGGGGACACCCCGTTGGAGGAGTAGCCGGCAACCGGGTTGAACTCCCCCAGGTCGTCGGCCGTGGCCAGGACGAGCTGGTCGGTAGCGGGCGCGGTGCCGGCCGGGGCGGTGCATCCGGACAGGACCAGCGGCAGGGCGAGTGCTGCGCAGGCAATAGAGATGGGTGTCCGCATCGCGGGGTGCTCCTATATGGGCGTTCGTTTCCGATGTAGGTGTCCGTTTCGACACCTATCCGGGAGCGTATCGGTAGGTCGTGTCGGCAGACGCCGCACCGATACGGGCCCGTGTGAGCATTGGGGCCAGCACCCGCGAAGGAGCCCCACCATGACTCACGCCCACGTTCACACCCGCCAGGAGCTCGACCTGCCTGAGTGGGCGGACCGGTTCGATCTTCTCGGCCACCCCACCCGACTGGCCCTGCTGGCGCACATGCACGACGCGGGCCCGGGAGTCGCCACCGTCACCGAGCTCGCAAGCGCCGCCGGCATCACCCGCAACGCCGCCTCCCAGGCCCTACGAGTCCTCCGCGACCAGGGGTGGGTACGCGCGGACAAAGACCCCCACGACGGTCGCGGCCAGCGCTACAGCCTCGCCGACGACACCGTGCACCAGATCCTGCACCTCATGGGGGCCCGCCACGACTAGGGCCATCCCGCGATGACGAAGCCCGCGGCACGTTCTGCGCTGCGGGCCTCTCTGCGGATAGGCGCAGTTCAGGCGGTACGGGTCATGGTCACGACCTCGTCAGCGTCGTGCACCGCGACGCCTGCACCGACAGCGAGACGGTCGGCGATCCCGGCGAGAGTGCCGCGCACGTCGTCGGGCAGGTACACCACTCCGTAGGTGCCAGCCAGGGAGAGTACCTGGCGCCACGGCAGCGCCTTGCCCTCGAAGACGGTGTCGATGCGAGAGCGAACCTCGTCCAGGCCGGTGGCGGAGGTGAACGCCGGGGCGCCACCGAAGTCGGGGTGCTCGGGGTTGATGGGTGTGCCCTCGAAGGTGAAGGTGCGGGTGTCGGTGATGGTGTCCATGGCGTGCTCCTCCGTGCTGGTGTGCGGTGCGACTGGCATGCCCTTACTGTGCTGCCGCCCCATCTAGGTGCAGCAGTTCGCTGCCGACAGCCACCCGCCCGGCTCGTGCGCCGTGGACGCGAAAGGGCCCGGCCCCGAAAACGTTCTTCGGAGCCGGGCCCTGGCGGTGCCTCGGCGGCTAGGGCGTGTCTCCTATAGCTAATCGGTGACCCACTGGATGGGGCGAGTAAGTGGGTGTGGGGGAGCCCGGGTCCTGCTTCTATGCGAAGTGCGGATAATAGGACAGTGCTCAACGCTGATGACAGGATCACCTGGGGGCCTAAGCGCATCGCGGTAGCTGGAGTCTCTGGCTCGGGAAAGACGACCTTGTGCGATGAGCTGGCAGAAGTCCTGCGTTGCGAGCGCGTCGAGTTGGACAGTCTCTACCACGGCCCAAACTGGACCCGGCGAGAGACTTTTCTCGAAGACGTAGAGGACTTGATCTCGACACCTTGCTGGGTTGTTGAATTGCAGTACCGCGAAGCGCGGCCCCTTATCGTCTCCCGAGCTGACACCATCCTGTGGCTGGACTACCCGACAAGGATCCAGATGGCCCGCCTCATCCGTCGGACGGTCCGCCGACGCTTGCAGCGCGAGCAACTTTGGAACGGGAACTACGAGCCGCCGCTATGGAAAACCCTCATCGACGAGGACCACATTCTGCGATGGGGCTGGCACACGCGGAAGAAGCTCAAGCCAGTGATACCGACGTTGGAGGGCCGGTTTCCCGGGCTACACGTTGTCCATCTGACGCATCCGTCACAGACCTCACAGTGGGTCCGCGCCCTGGCGAGAAGCTAGGGCGTCTCTCCTAAATGGCGTAGCCAGGTCAGGATGGCGCAGAGGGTGACGGCGGCGCGGTAGGTGATCGCGAGTTTGTCGTAGCGGGTGGCCAGGGCGCGCCACTGCTTGGCCAGAGCGAAGGAGCGCTCAACGACGTTTCGCCCTCTGTAGAGGTCAACGTCGAGTTTCGGCGGCCGGCCGCCGCGTCTTCCCCGCCGGGCGCGGGCGTCAATGGTGTCACTCTTCTCTGGGATCACGGCGGCGATACCGCGACTGCGGAGCTGGCGGCGGATCGTGCCGGACGAGTACGCCTTGTCTGCGATCACCGCGTCCGGGCGGGTGCGAGGCCGGCCACGGCCAAGGCGCGGTACATGGATGTCGGCCAGTACTTCAGCGAGCATCGCACCATCATTGCGCTGCCCGCCGGTGACCACATTCGCGACCTGCGGGTTCACAGTCCCGGAAGGATCGGTTCTTGTGATTCGACCTGGCCCCCTGTGTCCTGATCAGGGCGGGTGGTGTTCGTGCCGTGCTGATGAGCACGGCAGATCGTCGCATCAACCGAAACGTTCCAGTCGATCTTTCCGGCCGCATCGGCATCGGCCAGGATCACGTGCAAGATACGATCCCAGGTCCCGTCCCGTGCGTAGCGGGCGTGGCGCTTCCACACCGTCTGCCACGCCCCGTATTCGTCGCGGGGCAGATCCCGCCACGGGATCCCTGCTCGGTAGCGGTAGATGATCGCCTCGACGATCTTGCGGTTGTCTCGAAACGGATGCCCCTGCCGCCCTGCATTCGAGGGCAGCAGGGGCTCGATCCGCTCCCACTGCTGGTCGGTGAACTGGCGGAACCGTGACTTCGTCTGTCCCATACGGCCACGGTCTCGCGAGTCACCGCCGAGCTATGGGAGACACGCCCTAGTTGGCGGCGCGGTACGCTTCCATGATGTCGGCCGGAATCCGGCCGCGGTCAGACACGGTGTAGCCGTTGGCTCGGGCCCACGCGCGGATCTTCCCCGTCTCGCTCTTGGTGGTCGAGGAGCTCGAGCGGCGGGCGGTCTTGGCTGCCCGCTTCTTGCCGTTGTCCGCCGGGCGGGCCGCCGAGAGGTACGGCTGAATGGCCTCACGGAACGCGGCGGCGTTCTGTTCGTCGAGGTCGATTGTGTAGGTCTTGCCGTCGAAGGCGAACTCGATCGTTTCAGCCCGGCCGCCTTCTATTTCGGCGCCATCGAGATCGTCGACGTAAATGGTTTCGTAACGGACAGCCATATGCGCTCCTAATGCTGACTCTGGTCGCCGGAATGGATCAACCGCGCTCCATGTCGGTGGCCGGTCGAATGCAATCGTAGTCGCACTTTACGGTTGACACGAGCGTAGCTGAATCCAGCCGAGACAAATGCCGCTACTGTGCACCTAAGTGAGAGCGCTACCGTACTCTGAGCGGCATGAAACGAAGCCTATTTCCCGCAGTGGCGTTCACCATATCCGCGCTCACCTTGGCGGGGTGCAGCAACGACGACGACGGTGGCTTTGAGCCTGCCGCATCCCCCGCTGAGACCGCTGCTGAGCAGGTGCAGGAAACCAACGAACGCGGTGCGGTCGAGGTCGCCCTCGGTGAACCGGTCACGCTCACAGACGACACTGGAACCCCTCTGATTACTATCTCCAACTCGCGTCTCGACGCGACCGGATGCAAAGCGGTTAGCTACGACTCTATCCCCGACTTCGCAGAGGAGGGGGTCACCGGCGAGATTCGCCAAATCAAGTTCGAGGCCGATGTCGAGGTGGGCACATACGAATATCCAGAGTGGCTGTGGTCCTCGGACTTCTACTACGCTAACGACGAGGGAGAAGTGATCCAGAATATCGAGGTAAATAGCCTCGACGACGACCTGGTCTTCTCATGCGACGGGTCGAAACAGATCCTCAATCTGCCGCCCAACTCGAAAGCGAAGGGAGCCACCACTTTGAGCGTCCCTGTCGGCACCGAGAATGGCGGTCCCGACATCATCGGCTACGCGGTGAATGGGAACCGCGTCGAGTGGAGGCTGCCCGAGGGCTGGGCCGACGAGCTCGGCGAACCGGTCTTCTTCCAGTAGCCGCCGCGAAAACGGCCCTCTGCAGTCCACTCCGTCGGCGGCAGCCGTCAGCAACGCAGGTACCAGTGCCCCAGGGGAAAGCCTGGGGGCACCTGCAGCGATGACGGTCAGGCAAAGCTCGTGGAGTCCACCGGCGTCACGTTGTAGGAGGTTGTCTCGGACTCGCCGAGCATCTCCTCCACAACCTGCTGCGCGGTCTGCCCCGCGGGGATCTCCAGCTCTTCTTTCGCTGCCAGCGCCTCGAACGCGGCCGCGCGGGACTGCGCGATGTGCACCCAGCTGGATCCGTCCAGGTAGATGAACTGGCCGAGCCACAGGTCCTGAGCGGGCCAGTTGGAGATGGTGGGGCCGGTGTTGTTCGACATGGTGGTGGTTCCTTCTGCTGCGGTCCGTGCTGGCGGGCGCGGGGCCTGCACCGCCCGTCGGGTCAGGGGTTGAACGGCACCGTGGTGCGGGTGACGGTGGCGCCGGCGGCGACGAGTTCGGCGAGCACTTCGTCGAGGTCGCAGGCAGTCGACTTCTGTCCTAGCCACCGCTCCAGCAGCGTGGCCATGCCTCGGCGGCCGGGCCGATCGTGGGTGTAGATCGCCTGGTGGGTTCCCAGGCTGGGGGCGTCGACGGTGATGAGCGTGGCCTCCTCGTCGGGCCACATCAGTTCGGCTTCGATGCAGGTCACGGCGTTGTTTTCGAGGTCGTACCCCCAGTGCTCTTCGGGGAACGTGATGCGGCCACGTACCCCGTGGCCGGCGAGCTCGCGAAGGAGATCGTCGAACACCCCGCTGGCCCAGTCGCCGTACAGGTTGACGGTCACCTCATCGTCGGTGGCCTTGATCTCGTGGATGGCGTCCTCCGGGTCGACGTTCTCGGAGCAGCGCACGAAGAGGGCTGAGTAGAGCTCGGCCTTGACGTCGACGGTGGCTGGGTCGAGGTCGTTGGCATCTGCCCAGGCGGTGATCGCGGTGGTGGGGATGGTCAGTTCGCCCTTGATGGTGGTGCTGTTTCCCATGGGTCCTCCCGAAGTGGTGGCCGGGCGCTCTGCCCGGGCGTGAACCCACCCTCTCCCCGGCGGCCGTGGGTGCAGCACCACCGCAGTAGCCCGCGGGCCGAGGCGCCGCGGGCCACCTTCACCGGTGTTGACCTGCGAAGTTAGGCAACATGCTCGGCGATGGGGTCGGGGCTGGTGGGGACGTCGCTGGCCATCGCCTTCTTGGACAGTCCGTACTTGTTGTAGAAGTCGTCGTTGCCGGCGTCGTCGGATTCCTTCTTCTCCGCCAGGAACCGCTGCACGGTGCGCTTGCTGACCTTGACGATGTCGGCGGTCTCCCCGATGTCCAGGCTGAGCCGGTCGATGTAGTCGAGGATGCGCTTGGCTTTCTCGGTGTCGATGGCCGGCGGCCGACCGCCCTTCTTTCCACGCGCGCGGGCCGCGGCGAGCCCGGCGTTGGTCGAGGCCACAATGGTCTCTCGGTCAGCTTCGGCGAGCCCCGACAAGATCGTCAGGAACAGCTTGCCTGTGCTGGTGGCGGTGTCGATCGCCTCATAGAGGGCACGGAACCGGACCCCCACTTCCGCGAAGGCGTCCATGAGCTTCATGGTGTCGCGACTCGATCTGCTGACTCTGGACAGGCGGGTGACGATCACGGTATCGCCGGGCTCGAGTTCGTAGCAGAGCTTCTTGAGCTGCTCGCGATCGTTGCGGGTGCCGCTCATTTTCTCGGTGTAGATCTTCTCGCAGCCGGCCTGACGGAGGGCGTCGATCTGATGATCGAGGGACTGGTCGGCGGTCGAGACCCGGGCGTAGCCGTAGACCGTGCCTGTCCACGAGTCCTGGTTCAGGTCGAAGGTGGGGTTCATCAGGGGTCTGCGCGGCGCGAAAACGAGCTCGAAGGGGTCGTAATCGGAGGGGTTCTGGGCGCTTCTGGCCTGATTTTGGGTACCCACGGTATGCCTACCTTCCTGTTCGTCCGCCACAGAGCGACGTGTGGTCAAAACGCATGACACAACTAGGTTATTTGAGATTTGTTTCTGTCACCGTTTCTGTCACCCGGAAACGGCCAGTTCGGAGGGGGGCGGCAAAAACTCGAAATGCGATGACGCAATCCATCGTTTCTGTCACCGAGCGAAAACCGGGCGAGGCGCCCATTATTTTTGTCCGGGCCGAACCTGCAGTGTTGCCACCCAGCCTACGACATGCATCGTAACTCGCAGACGCACTACGTTAGCCCCACCGTTGTCAGTGGTTTTGTGACAGCCGCTCCCGTAAACTTGCGACTAACGGGTCCAGCGTTGACCCCCGAGAGACAGGACAGCCATGAGCGGATTCGATTACCTGGGCGAGCACGTCGACGACAACACCATCTACGTGACCGAGATGCGCGAACTGCGCGACGCCTACGGGGTCAGCCGCCTCGGGGAAACGGTTGTCACCAACATCTCCAAAGAACTCGCCGGCTACGGACTCGGACACCTTCCCTCCCCCCTCCCACTACTGGCGAGCGAAGAGGTCCGCCTCTACCGGCGTGGCACCGCGATCGGCGACCTCGTTGCCGCCGTGCTCGAACCCTCCGAAGGCGGAGATCAGCGACTCATCGACTACGCCGAAAACACCGACCGAGAAATCGTCGCCCAGATCCGCGAAGTCCTCGACAGCTACTCCTGATCCGTACAGTCCCCCTCGTGACCTGCGCCGACAACGGCGCAGGTCACGACTCTCGCCGTCCGCTGTGCAATCCGGGTCAGTTCCCTCTCAGTATTTCCGCCCCGTCGACCACGGCCTCGATCGTCATCCGGCGATCGGCTGACAGCTCGGCCAGGAAGGACCGCGCGGCGGGAGTCAACGCATCGACCGGGCCGTGAAAGTCGACGAACGGGCCACCCGATCCGTCGTGGCCCACAAAGTCCGCCTCCATGCGGGGAGCGAGCTCCACCACGCCGGCCGCGAGTGATTCGAGCTGCTCGTACAGCGTGGATCGCGGGCCTACCGACGCGAGCCCGAACGCCTCACCTGCGGCTCGAGCGGTGTCGGCGATAGCTGGGCGCCCCCGTTTATCAAAGGAGAGGCCAGTCTCGATGCGCACCCAGGCGCAGTCCCGCGCCCACCCGTCCACCTCCGGCACTGTCAGAGCGGTCTCGTGGCGGGAGGCGAAGTAGAGGTTGAGGCGCTCGCACACACGCGGCGCGAGCTCGGCCAGAAACGCGGCGTTACTCGAGTGGGTGGCGTCCGGACTGGCGATCACCTCGCCATCCCCTCCCAGGTGCTCGGGGTAAAGGTCGCTGAACGCCAGCGGCTCCGGTGCGAGCCGGAGCACCTCCCGGCCCGCGACGATCAGGCACGGCATCAGCCACACCAGCGGACCATCGGAGTAGCCGTCGTTGGTGATCGCGGCATCCAGCCCCAGATAGACGCCGGGCGCTCCGGTCACGTTCAGCAGTGACGGCCCGCAATGCGGCCCTACGGCCTCGATAATCGGGTCGACAAACTGCTGCCCCAATCTCGCGGGGTCGTCCGTGTAGTTGGCTTCCCACAGTGGCGCGGGCCGGTTGGTGGCGGCGTAGTTGCCTGCGGGGTAGACGCGCAGGTCCGAAAGCTGAACCACCGTGGTGGTCGTGCCGGAGGCGATCACTGCAGTCCCACCGCGATGATGCGGCTGCACGGGATGACCGTGCCGTTGGAGAACTGCACCGACTGTGGGGTGACGCCCACGATGTCGCCGGCGAACAGGTGGAGCGTGCCTTTCGGGTGCCGGGCAACGACCATTCCGCTAGTGCGGCCCCATCCTGCGCCGATGCGGTCGGTAACCATCGTGGCCATCTGCTCGCAGTCGGCAGCGGTGGCGGTGTTGCTGTAGGTCTCGGCGCGGGGAAAGTGGCGGAGCATGGCGACCACCTTGGAGTAGCTGTCGAGCTGCGTGCGGGCGAAGTCAGGGTTGGAGTCGAGATCGGCGTCGTCGACGTATCCGGCGTACTGCTTGGTGGCCATCATGGCTCCTCCTGTGGGGTGGCGAGATCCGATGCCCACACCCTTCACCCGTGTTCTCGGACTGCAGTAGACGGCGATGAAGACCATGCGGGGCGACTGCTTAGCGCGGGGTTCGTCGGCATGAGTCGGTGGGACACTTTCTGGCACGCCGACCGCAACGTGAGGAGATGCCATGGGCGAAATGTCGATCCCGAAGCCGGATGATTCGGGCAGGTTGCTGGAGCCATTCATCAATCAGGCGAGGAAGAAGCTCGAGGGCGAGCCGGACAGGAGCATGGTTGCTCGCGTCGCAAGGGACTCGTCGTATGACGAGTGGTCTGGTGCGATGTTGCGGCCGGCAGCGAGCCCGTTTGGCTCAACACTGCTGGGGCGCCCACCCATCAAGCAGAAGCCGATTGCGTCCATGGTGCTCGCTGTCGTCATCCCCATACCCATAGGCCTCGCCGCGCAGATGTTCCTGCACACGGGAGCGATTGCGGAGACGCAATTTAATCTGATCATGGTTGCGCTCGCGATCACGATTCTCGTAGCGGGCTGCGCCATCGGCGTCACCGAAGCCTTCGGGCCGAAGCCTGGAGAGGACGTGTGGGTCCTGCCGCGCGCCCAGGCGGGTGACAGGCCCAATGCGCGCGCTCGCCGCGACCATCTGGAAGGCGGCGACGAATCGCGTCTGGTCCGCCACTCTGCTGCTGCGCTGTGGGACCTGCATGCTGGCAGTACGTCCCGGATGTGGAAGTCCGCCAGTATGGCCGAGTGGAGATCGGGCGTCGACCTGCGAGCGGAGGCCTCTGAGACCATTCGCGCGGCTGGTGCTCTCCAGGACCTGCGGCGAGCGTTGGGTGACATCCCGGTGCATCTCGATGCTGAGGCGCAGACCAAGTGGCGGGACGACTACGCGGTTTATCAAGCCGGCCTGTCGTCCCTGCGTGAGCGGGTAGAGCAGCAGGTGGCGCTGCAGATGGTCGTGGAGGCGATCGGGCGACAGCTCGACACTCCCTCCGGCGAAAGGGCAGCACTGGCGGACCGTATCGCCGCGACCATTCCCGGCAATGAGCTGGCGGTCGAGCACCTGGCGGAGATCAACACTCAGTCCGCCGACCTGCTCGCGCTATTGAACCTGCAGTCGTCCTCCATCGAGGTCGCGGACAGCCGGACGTCGGCTCCCAACAATGGGCAGGCCGCGGCAACTCAAGCGGCGGAGAGTCCGCTCCGACACGGGGAGTGACCAGCCGTCTCCTTCCGTCCCGCAAGAGAGCCCCACACCATCCCTGTGTGGGGCTCTCGTCGTCGATCCAGGGGCCCGCCTTCAGTCCTCCATAACGGTGAAGGGCCGCATCCACCACCCCTTCGGGGCAACGAACCGTGTTGGCCCCTCGGGGAGAGTAAACCGGCTCATCGTCTGCACCCGGAACGTGGTGCGGTCGGCATGCTCGCCGCCGTAGCCCACCGGTCGGGCGAACCTGACCACCTTGCCCGGCGACTACTGGGGTACAGCACGCCCGAATCGGCAGTGGTGGGCGCCGGGCGTGGACCGCGCCCCGGCGGCGGGTGTCGTCCCGAAGGGGACCACGGCGAGTGCCGGACAGCGGGCTGGCAGGGGTCGCGCCGTGGGGCCCAACGGGCGTCGGCCCGCACCTGTCCACGGTGCGGGCCGACGCGGTGCAGGGTCAGGCGGCGAACGGGAGCGCTTCGCAGGTGGCCTCGGCGCCAGCGGCGATGAGAGCCGCGAGAGCGGCGTCGAGGTCGGCCGGGGTGGAGTTCCGGCCGAACCACTCGGCGTGCAGGGCGTGGATCGCCCGGCACACGGCGTGATCGGTCGAGTAGACGGCGCGGTGCCGGTCCCGCCCGGGAGCGCTCACCTGCAGGACCAGCATCTGGTCTTCGGGCCACATCTGGCCCGCCTCGATCTCACGCACCTTGTTGGCGGCGAGCTCGTAGCCCCAGCCCTCGTCGGGGAACACGACGCGGCCGGTGGCGCCGTTCTCCGCCAGGACCGTGAGCGTGTCCTCGATGTAGGAGCTGCACCAGTCTCCGTCCAGGTACGCGGTCACCTCGCCGTCGGCGTTGACGGTCGTGTGCACGGGGTCGGCCGCGTCGCAGCTGACCCGCTCGGCCAGGGCCGCGAGCAGTTCCTCGCGCCGCGCCTCGTCGGTGCTCGCGTCCGAGTGTGCGCTGGCGGCCCACGCGTTCACGGCGCGGGTGGGGATGGTCAGGCGTCCTTCGACGGTGGTGGTGTGGCCCATGGCGTCCTCCTGGTGGTTCCGGCGGGGTGAGGGGCGCGGTGTGGCTCCTCGATGGGCTTCACCTTTCCGCCGGTGTCTGGGCGTGCAGCAGTCTGCGCGGCCGGCCCTGCCGCCGGCGAGCCGACGCTGCGTGCGATGGGGTGCTGCGGGGTGGCGGACAGCCGCTGCAGGGGCGCGGGTCCGCGGCAAGCGCCCCGCCCACGGCGGTGGGGCGGGGCGCTGATACCGGGTCGTGTGGCTACCGGGGGCCCAACACGTGGGCGCCGTCGACGGTGGTCTCAACCCCGACGCAGCCCCTGCGGCGCATCACGCTCAGGTAGCGGCGAGCCGCCGGGGTGAGCGCGTCGGCCGGGCCGGTGGCGTCGAGGAACGCGCCGTCGGTGTCGGGCCGCGTCAGGATGCCGTCCCAGTCCAGGGCGGGGGCGAGCTCGCGCAGTCCCAGCCCGAACGCTTCGACCTGCCCCACCACCGTCGACTGGCCCGTCACCACGTCCAGCTGGAAGTGCTCGCCCAGGCGGTCGGCGATCTCCGCCGCGGCAGGGCGGTGGTCCTCCCCCATCGTCGACGGCACGGTGATCGTGACGATGGTCTGGTCGCGCTGCCAGCCGGGCACGTCGGGCACGGTGATCTGCACGGCGGTCTGGGTGGCCAGGTGGGCGTTGATCTGCTGGCACACGCGGGGCGCGAGCGCGGCCAGGAACTCGTCTTCGGTGGCGTGCACGGTGTCGGGGCTGGCGATCACGTCGCCGTGCTCGTCGAGGTAGTCGCCGAGCAGGTTCTCGATGAACACCGGTTCGCAGCCGAGCCGCAGGAGCGGCGTTCCGGCGTGGCGCAGGACCGGGGAGAGCCACAGCATCGGCCCACCGGTGAACCCGTCGTTGTTCACGGTCACGTCGAGCACCAGGTCCAGCCCCGGCGCCCCGGTGACGTTGACCAGCGACGGGCCCTCGTGCCCGCCGACCGCCCACAACAGGGGTTCGGTGTAGCGGGCGCCCCAGTAGAAGGCGTCGTCGTCCATGCTGGCCTCCCAGTGGGAGGCGGGGGTGCCGGCGTCGACGTAGGGGCCGGCGGGCGTGATCTGCAGGTCCGACAGGGTGATGGTCACGGGCTCGCCTTCCCGTGTCGAGATGGTCATGCCGCCGCGATCTGGTTGACCACGAGCGCCTGCAGCTCGTCGTGGAGTGCGAACAGGCGGTCCTCAATGGCGAGGGCTTCGATGTCGATTGCCTCGAGGATCGCCACATCGGATGCTGTCAGGAGCATCTTGCGCTGCGCGGGTGTCAGGTTCGGGTTGTCGCCGGCTTCTGCGCGGATGGCTTCGATGGTGACCAGGCGGCGCAAGATGCCGGTCTGGTCGAGGGCGTCCTGCTCCTGCTGGTCAGAGACGTCGAGCGCCCCTGCAGTGGTCGGTTTCGTCATGGCTGGTCTCCTGTCGTTCGGGGCTGGTCCCCCCAGTTGTCCCACCCGGAGCGCACAGTGCAGCAGGGGCCAAACCCGCCTCTGCCCGCACTGTGGCACTTCGACACTCCTGACGTACATACTTGTGGCGTTCGCAACGGCCACTGGTGCTACTGAGGCACGTGACGATGATCGGAGCAACCGTGACTACACCTGATGGATCCCGCCTCACCCGCGAGAGCGCAGTGCGAGACATGACCACTGCGGACCTCGACGCCTTCAAACGAGTGGAGATTGGTCTCGACGAGCTTGCGATGAACGCTCGCCGTGAGCACTTCACGAGATTCTGGGAGAACATCGCCGATGACCTCCAGCAACTGAACCAGGCACTCTCTGACGCTCAGGACTCCGAGCAGAACCTCGCTGAGGCGCTCACCGCTTACGCGGCCAGTGACGGCAAAAATAATCGTCTGGCTGGATACCTCGTCGACGCTGCAGACCGGCGCCGCACGAACGATAAGGCCGATTAGGGCTGACCGAACTGCTACTGCCGGACAGCAACAGTCCGCATACGACGAGAGCCCCGCGCCAGCCATGACGCGGGGCTCTCGTCGCGGGGGCTCAAGCCGCCGTATCAGCCGCAGGGACGACACGAAAGGTGCGCATCCACCAGCCCTTGGGTGCGCGGTAAAGCCCGGTGCCGTCGGGGCGGGTGAACCTGCTCATCGACTGCACACGAAAGTCGGTGCGCTCGGCGTCCTCGCCCGGGTACGGGAACGGGACGTCGAACCGGAGGTGCAGGCCGATCATGGCCTTCGCCACCTTCTTGCGCTCCAACGCATCGGCCGCGGCGGCACGAAACTCGAGGGCGTACTTGGAGTCCGTCGGCGTCAGTGCAGCGAGCACGCGCGCGGGTGGATCCGGGTTCACGCACGGACCCATGTCCTCATGCAGGGCCTTGATGTACATCTCTCCGTTCTGGGAGCCGCCCAGCAGGACGTGGCAGGTGACGTTGCCATCGCCGTCCTCGACCGCTGCGAACAACTCGCGGGAGAACTCATAATCAAGTGCAGGCCGGGTGGCCTGCGCGACCACACTATGGCCGGCGGGCAGGTTCTCGGCCAGGTAGGCCCGCAGCTCCTGGTCGGTCGTGCGGCCAGGGGACTTGGGATAGCTGATCGAACCCATGACGGGCTCCTTTCACCAGGAAGACGTCGTTGTCTTCGGCGATGATTCCGGCACAAATCCCAGGTGCAGCAGCGTCTCGGTTCAGAACCTCGGAACATCTTCCAAAGACGTATTGACAACAAGGCCGTGCGTATCTAAATTAGATAGCGTCACAACATCGAGAGAGGGACCGGACATGATCCTTGTAAACGTCAGCCGATCGGCCGTGGGAGCCGTCACCGAACAGCAGCTCATGGAGGCCGCGAGCAAGTACTGGAAGGTCGCAGAGGAGTCGATCCGCGGCTACGGCGACTATCTGGCAGCCGTGCGCGACAACACCATCGTCGGCGTGTGGCGCGTCCTCGGCCACAGCCGCCCAGACGACAGCGGCGGGAAGGTTGTCTTCGAGCTCGGCGCAGCCCCCGAGCGGGCAGACCTAATCGGACAGGAAGTTCCCAACCCCTGGGTCCGAGGCGCAGCCAACCCCATCAAGCTGTGGGACTACCAGCCGGAGGCGGTCCCCAGCGATGACACCCAGTCCGCAATGGTCTGCGGCTGGCACATCGAAGCCCTCCCCGGCGGCCGGCTCCAGGTCCGCTCCCCCAACGGCAACGGCCCCCTCTACCTGGAATCGCTGACCAGCGAACCCGCCGGAGGCGTAGCCATCCTGCGCACCCACTCCGAGAACCACTGACAACCACAACGGAGAACCCACCATGAGCAACCAAGCCACCGCACTCGTGATCGCCGTCGACGGCACGACCTGGCCTGTCGAGACTCAGCCGCACATTCACGACCTGGAGGACATTTACCCTCTGATCGGCGCCCGACGAGCCGAGGTCCTGCCCGTCAACCCGTCCCTCAACCGACGGCCCGGGCCGCGCCTTGCCGCCGTGCTGAACGGCATGGCACTCGACTTCTGGTACGGGCGCATGTCCGCCTACGAGCGGCCCCGGAACATGGCGGCAACAGTGCTCGCCCAGGCACTCGGCGCAGACAACGCGGTCCTTCACGGACCAGTGGTTCTGCAGGCCGGGAATCCCGAGACAGGCGACAGTCTGCCCCTGAGCGCCGAGGCGCTGACGTTACTGCAGAACGAGGTCGGAGTCATCACCTCGATCCCCGAAATCGTCGACGGAATCACCGAGTCCATCACCGCCTTCCACGCCCGCGGCGAAGACCAGAGCTGACCACCGCAAAGGAGAACCCACGATGAACACGCCCCGCACCCCCTACACCGAGCCCATCCGTTCCCGCTGGATCGACCGCTCCACCGGCGTCGGCTTCGGCTTCCTCGAGGCGCCGCTGAACAAGGCGATCGCCCAGTTGGCCACCGACCACAGTGAGCACCTCCGCGAGGCCCTGGTCCTGGCCCTGTTCCCGCAGCTCGACCCGGCAGACTGGCCCGGCGGTCGCACCCCGGTCGTCGAGGAGTCAGGCAACGGCGCCGACTTCACCGCAGTCGACTACTCCCCTGCCGGAGAGCGGACAGAGCTGGCCCGCACCGAGCACAAGCCCGGTAAGACACCGCCGCAGTGGAACCACGGCATCACAGTCCAGCAGCTGCTGGACTGTGACGCTGTCGAGGTCACTGCCGAGCAGGCCGCCCACATGCGCCGCTACCAGGACATCCTCGACAAGCGGTGGATCAACGCCGACGAGTTCGATGAAGTGGGCGGCTACGACTGCAATGGCCTCAAGAAGCGCAAAGGCGTGGCCGACGAGTACGAGCCGGTGAGACCGCAGGTCATCAAGTACCTGCTCCACCCCTCCCCGATGAAGGTCTTGCAGGTCATCGCCGACCGCTCGACCGACATCAATGAGCTCTACGCGGTGCCCGATGTCTGGTACCGGCTCAAGGCCGATCGGTTCCCGATCTGCACCACCGCGGATGTGCTCAACCGACTTGCCCAGCATGTCGATCTCGAACAGCTGTCACCGGCGGAGACCACAGCTCTCATGCGGGTCACCGACGCTCTGTGGCTGACCGCCGACAAGGCCATCACCGACACCTGCACTCCGCAGGTGCGCGACATCGTCTCCGACGCGGCCTGGCACCGCGGCTACAACTGGGACGACGGCGACTGGGTGCGATGGGGCGAGCCCGGGGATCACGCCGCCTGAAACTGATCTCCTTAGTGAATGAGCAGGTCGTAGCGCACCGTCTCGAACGAGCGGCCTGGCAACAGCTCCTCCACCGTGGCGCACCGTTCGGCGGCGACCGCCCTCGGTGGGCCATTTCGCGTGCCAGAATCGACGAGCAATCAACGGGAGGGGCACTGTCCATGCAACCGAATGACGAAGGCCTCGGCGAAGCTGCATTGTCTGAGCTCTCCGATGCCGTGCGACGACTGTCCGACGACGTGGCGGACCTGCCCGGGAAGATCGACGACCTTGCGTCGGTACTCAGCGGAGTCGGGTCCTTATCCCCTAACTCCGATGTCGTCATCCTCCCCACGTTGCTCCCGGCAACCGCCCAACGCATGAACGTGACCGTCGATCAGGGCGTCGCCGACCAGCTTCGCGCCATTGACCACCCGGCTGCAGCGCGACTTAGCGGCAACACCCTGATGGGTGTCGACGCCTGGGAACAAGGCGTCGGGTACCTGGCCATCGTGCCTTCCAAAGCGCAGGAGTGGACGCTGGTGCTGCCGCTCACGAAGGTCGCGTTATTCAGCTCGATCATTACGGACGGCTCCGCGTAGGCAGTCACGCATCGTCCCGCCATGGACGTCATCTCCTCCGCCGTCAGAGAAAAGCCGACCGCGCGCAGGAGTGCCGGAACGACGGGAGGCCAACGAAGGTCTGCCCCGTCGTGGTGAAGACCCGCACCGACTCCTTGACCCGCGCGGCGTCTTCAAGCCTGCGGAACACTCGGCCTTCTAGACGCCTGTCAGGCCCACTGGTCGATCCATGGCTGCTGATACCCCGGCCAGGGTGCTTGCGGGGCCCTGCGATGCGGCGTTGTCGATTTCGTCTGCGTAGCGCGGCTCCAGGCATAGGCCCAGCTGGTGGTCGCCCCAGAATCCGGGGTCGCTGCTGGCGGCTCCGATGAGGGCGCCGGCGAGGGTGGCGATTGAGTCGGAGTCGCCGTTGCTGGTCGCCGCCCAGGCAATGGCCTCCACCGGGCCGAGGCGGCCGTTGCGGTGCAGGTCGGCGGCCAGCATCCCCAGTGCGGTGGCGGTTGCTGCGTCCCAACCTTCGCCGATTCCGGCGCAGGGGTCACCAGCCCAGCCGGTGGAGTGGGTTTCGATGGCCAGACGTTCTGCCGCTGCGGTGAACGCCTGCTCCATCGACGGCCCGCGACGGCCGGGCTCGGGGCCAAGTGCGGAAGACAGGTAGGCGTGCGGGTCGTCGGTCAGCAGGGCCAGGACTCGCAGGAGGTAGTCGTCGTCTGCCCACGCATCCGGCAGGCGGGTCGCGAGCGTCATCAGGTCAGCTCGGGCGTGCTCCAGGAGCGGTGCCTGGCCGGCGACGGTGAAGGCATCGCACAGCAGCAGCGCCGACAGGGCGGCCTTGGGGTGGCGGTGGGTGACGACGGCCTGCAGCACGGCCAGACCTCGCCGGTACTGCTGCGGGGCGAACGCAGCCGGGGCCAGCCGCATGACCGCGCCGCAGCCCGCCGAGTAGCGGGCACCGCCGGCGTTCCAATGCTTGCCCGATTCGATGTTCCAGAGCGCACTCATGCACGTCGTCCCGGGCGCTCGGTTGTTGTCTGGGTCTACCGCCCAGTCCAGGTACCGGTCGAGGATCACCTCGGCCACCTCGTCGATGTCATCGAAGTCCACGACATCGTGCAGCGCGTTGTGGGTCGCCAGCAGCATCTGGGTGTCATCGGAGATGATCCAGTCGCCGGCCGGCGGGCTCACGGGGTAGGCGGGCATCTTCGGGTACTTGGTGAACTCGACCTGGTAGCCCCAGGCGTCGCCGGCGGCTCCGCCGATCAGCGCGTTGGCGTAGCGGGCCGTGTTGTCTGCCTGGCTCATCAGTCGCCCTGGTCTTCGGCCAGGTACGCGGCCGGGAGCGGGTCGCCGTTCTTGAGGTGCTTCACGATGGTGGCCAGGGCGAAAGTGTCGTCTTCACCCATGTCAGTGATGCGGGCGATGTAGCGGGCGATCTCGTGCGGCCCCTGGTCCGGGTTCTCTGCGATGTGCTCGTTCAGAATCTGGATCTGTTCCTTGCTGACCTTCATGTCGTGTCCTTTCCGGTGGTGAGTCCTCCTCGGTGTAAGGCTCAGTCCGTTGGTATGAATCGAGTCAATCATGGGGCTTGCGCGGTGCAGCAGCACCGACGATCAACTGCCCCAATCACAGCCCATCTTCGGCCTCAGCGACGAGGTCCTCTTCCACGAGGTAGACGGTCGGGCGGCCGTGCATCCCCTTCTCCTGGATGTCGACGCAGCGCATCTTGGTGCCCATCGTCATCAGCACCTCATCTTCGTGACTGTGACTGGAGATGCTCTTGACCGCCAGCCCGGTGCGTGAGCGGATCGCCATGACGTACGGGTCCTTACCGTTGCCGAACCCGGAAGCGATCGACGTTTTGGTGCTGGTAGAGGTAATTTTTCCAATCTCGACGCGACTGCCTGGGGTGAAGGTCTTGTCCAGAAATTCCTTCGTGGTGCCCTTCCAACCCGACGGAACGCCCGTGCCACGCACGACGACCATCGGCTCCGCGTGCTTCTGGGAGGCCGCCAACTTGCCGAACGCTGACTCAATTCGGGAGACGTGGGTGGCGATGCTCGACGCCGGGTTCTTGTCCCGCCCGGTGACCGCGGCGTTGATGCTCTGGTAGATCCCGCCCGTGTAGGCCGTCAGGGACTTGCGCTCCGCTGCGGTGAGCTCGTTGTTCAGGAAGGGCCTGGCCCGGTTGGTCAGCTCGTCGATATTCGACGTCTGCAGATTGTGCGGCCCACCGTGGAACCCCCACGACTGCGGGCTGCCGAGTCGTTTCCCGATCACGGAGTAGTCGTTCGCCGTTTCCACGCCCCATGCGCGGATGCCACTGCGCGCCAGGGCGTTGTAGCCGTCTTGCCCCAGACTCTCGGGGGGGATGCGGTGGTTGAAATGCGGGATCACCCCGCCGCGCAGCGTCACGGTGCCCAGCGACTTCCGCCGGGCCGTCTCGTACGCCTTGTCCGCGTCCGCCGCCGACGCTCCAGCAGCCAGCGCCTCCTCGCGGGCCTTGGCTCCAGCGGCGTCGGCGGCCTTCTCCCGTTCGCGCTTGACGTGCCGCAGCCGGCCGTCCCTGGCCTCAGCCTGGACCGGGCCCACCACGCTGAGGTCCACCACGCGGTCCCGGGCTGCCCCCTCGACGTCGGCGAGCTTTGCCCGCGCCTCGGCTTGGGCCTTCGCCGATGAGACCACCGCGGCTTGCTCCGCTGCACCTGCCCGCAGTTCCGCCTTGGCTTGCCACACCTCGCGTTGCAGCTCAGTGGCACCGTCAGGTAGCGGCTCCATCTGGGTCAGGACCGGAATCTGGTTCGCCTGGGCCACTGCTGCGGCCTTGGAATCGGCCTGCCCGACAGTTTCGTACTCGTCACCGTTTTTGAGCAGGATGTAAAAGTCGCCGTAGCCCTTGCGGTAGATGGCGGTGTCGGCGTCCAGGATTCGACCTTCGACCTCTTCGACCGCGCCACCGTGGTGCCAGGTGATGGTGCCAGGACCGTAGATGCTGGTGTCACGTTCACGGTCGTCGATCGTCGGAGTCCCGCCAACGGGCAGCGCTTCGTCAATCTCGGCCCGGAGACCGTGGGCCTGGTACCGGCCGATCGCCTCGAGATCCTCGTCGGACAGCCCAGCCAGGTAGGCATCCCGCTCTTCTTCTGGCAGGTCTGTGGATGCGGCCCATTCACGGCCGAGGTTCTCGTCTTTGATGAACTGGCCGGCTTCGGCGACGCGCTTTTCCTGCAGCTTCACATCTGCCTTGCAGGTGTCCCAGTGGAGTTTGGCTTCGAGCTTCTGCTGCTCGAGCTCTTCCAGTTCGGGGGAGGTCGTCTCGCCTTCGGCGAGGTTCTTCTTCGCGGCGGAGGTCTTGCGCTGTACCCGCTGGTAGGCCTTGCGGGCTTCGTCGGCGTCCAGTTCGGCTTGGGCGAGGTCTGCTTCGGTGGATTCGAGGTAGGTCTGCGCTGGCGTCTTCTGTGCCTGGGCGAGCTTCTCTTGAAGGCCGTGGTGCTCGCTCGCTTCCTCGAGGTCGGTCTTGGCGAAGTCGAGGTCGGTCTTGGCGCTATCCAGGTCCGCGGCGACCGCTGCAGGGTCACCGGACAGGAACTTCGCTTCGATCAGGGCGAGGTTGGCTTCGATTTCCTCTCGCTGGGCGAGGATCGCTTGCACTCGAGCTTCTGCGTCAGCGACCGCTTTGGCGGTGTCGGCTGGGCACCTTTTGGGCCCGCCGGGCTGGTCTTCTGCGATACACACCCGCAGTCGCCTCCCCTGAGAGTTTTGTTCCGATGAGCAAAACCCTAAGGGGTGGGCATGCCGTGGAGCCGCTTCTAGCTGGGCGGGTCAGGCGCGCAGAGCATGCTCGACCTTCCCTGCGATCGTCGAGGCCTGCGCCAGGCGGGACGCGGCGGTTCCGATCCCACCCACCAGCTCGGAGGGCAGGCTGTGACAACGCCCGGTGCGCTGGTCTGTCGTCAGCAGTACAACCGGCCCGTGCAGGACGCGGCGGTGATCGTCACTGACCAGGGCTGCCAGCGCGGTGGCTACCCAGTTGGGCTGCAGGTCGCTTCCGGCCGCTGCCCACGCGTCGACTGTCCTACCCGGCTTGTTGGGGCAGTCCCTCAGTGGCACCGACTCGACGTCCTCGGCACCCACGAGGCCCTGCAGGCCGGCCAGGACGGTGCCTTCGACGCGGTGGAGGGGTTGGCGGCTCGTGGTGCCGTCGACTGCGATGAGCAGCCCCGTCACGGTGTTCAGGGAGGCGATCGTCATGGTGGGCCTTTCGAGCAGGGGTGGGTGTGGATCCCACCTTCTCGGCCGTCGCGCGGAGTGTGGTGACCCGTACCCCTGAGCGAGCTCGCGGGCCCGGCCGGCAGCATGCTCCCGGGCCTGTCCGACGGCAGCTGGGGTCACACGGTGATCGTCCACGTTGTGGTGTCGATCAGCAGCAGGTCGCCGCCGTAGGTGACGGCGATGGCGTCTGCGCGGGGACCGGGGCCGAACCAGGTGCCTACGACGGTCTCGCCGTGGCCCGGATGCCAGAACCACACCAGTTGTCCGTGGCGCCCCAGGGCCGGTTCCTCGAGGTGCGGGGCTGCGGCTCCGGCGGGAAACAGTCCGCCATCGTCCGGTAGGCCGGCGACGGCCAGGTCCAGGTCGAACAACGGGTCCACGAGCACCTCTTTTCACGGTCGCGCCTCTGCCAGTCGGCGGGGTCCGCACAGTTAACCCGACGGGCATGCCGGCACAGCTCTGCCGAGACGCCGGCGGTGCCGCGGCCGGGGGGCGTGGCCGGACAGCCAGCCGCCCGAGGGGAGTGCGAAATCGCCGCTGCCCGCCCCGGAATGAGCGAGGCGGGCAGCAGCGGCTACGTCAGTGGTGTGTCAGGTCAGGGCCGGGATGGGTCGGGCCAGGGAGTGCGCCCACTCCTGCGCCCGGGCCATCGCCGGGTCCGCCAAGTCCAGTGGCTCGAACGGCTCACCAACGTCGTCTGGGCCGGTCTCTTCTACCGACAGGCCGGTGGCTTCCAAGTCGAGCTCCAGCAGCGCCAGCCGCACGAACAGGGTGGCTTCGTGCTGGGTGGGTGCGTCGATGATCATCGTGGCTTCTGCACTGCCGTCCGCGAAGTGCGTCAGCGCCGCGCCCGGGACCGCCTCGAGCACCCGCGCGTGCGCGGCGTGGTCGCGGGCCGCCAGATCGGCGAACACCTGCCAGTGGCGGTTCGTCATTGCGGTCACCTCTTCCCAGATCATCGTTGTGCCTTCTTCTTAGTATGCCCCTTTGCCGGGACGCCGAGCCCTAGCCGACGCAGCGCCGCGATGGCGTTCTTGTCGGCGCGGTGGTCCGAGGGGGTCTTCGCGAACGCTACGAGCGCCACCGGCCTGCCTTGGTGATCGACCGTCCCCTTCGGGGGAACTAGGGCGGGGTGCCCGTCCTTGGTCTCTGTGACGGTCCACCCGTGGTCCTGCGCTAGGGCGAATACCGTCTTGAGCCTCTTCGGAATTGCCATGCTGTTCCCCTTCCATCCGGATGCGCTGACCGACTCATCGTTTCGCGCCGTCCGGAAACTGCAGCAGCCATAAACGCGCAGATCACACGCCATGTCAGGGCCTGCTGGCGGTGTGCGTTCGGCGGGCGAAGCGGACAGGGGGGCCAGCGAGCTCGGGCGAAAGTGCAGCCCCCGGCGGGGATCCGCCGGGGGCTGGTCCGTTGACCGCCGCTGGGGTCAGGCGGTCAGGCGGTCAGGGCGTGCCGGTGGCCGGCGAACCGGGCCTGGCCGAGGTCGAGGTCGTTGGCGGCGCTGCGCCCTTCGTCGATTCCCGAGACGCCGACCTTTCGGCGCCGACCGGGCACCGCGGTGGGGAACTGACGGTCAAGTTCGGCCGCCGCACGGTCGGCATCGCTGGCCAGCACCAGTGCCGCACCCTTGGTGTCGACGCTGTCGTGCACGGCGTTGTCCTCCGCCGCAGCCAACCTGGACCCGACCGCGAAGGCGAACCCCGTCATGAAGCTCTTGCGATGGGCCACGGTCGGCACTCCCGGATGCGAGGGACGCGTCTTGGCGGCGCGCGTGAGCATGATGCCAATGAGGTAGCCCGCAAGCATCGTCACGCGATCGGTGTGACGGCGAGCACCGACCACCATGCACTTACGGTTCTGGCCAGCCTGGACCGTGACCACCTTGCAGTGCAACGCGTTCGCTATCGAGGCGACCAGGCCGATCTGGTCGGGCTGGTAACGGCCGGTGACGTCGATAGTGACGGTGACGATCTCCGCCGCGTCGATGTCGCCACCCGAGCGGGCCAGCGCCTCGTCGATGCCGTACTTGGCGCTCAGCGCGAACGCCCTCTCCAGCAGCGCCGACGCCTCCTCTTCGCTGGAGGTGGAGGCAGCCTTGGCGAACAGCTTGCCGACACGGTCCGTCATCTTGGCGCGGTCAAAGTGGGTGGTTTCAGTGCTCATGGGATGTCCTTTCGCGGGACTGTGGCCACGTCTTGTTGAGCCGCGCGGCCGGGCGGTCGTCAGTAGCGGGGCAGCGGGGTGTCGAGAGCGTGGTCGATGGTCACCAGCACGAGCAGCCGCAGGCCCGCTCCCGTTCCGGCCGCCAGGTGGCGGGCCAGGGCGGTTGCTCCCTGCCTGACCGTGTCTGTTGCCTTCATGGCCTGCTCCTCTGTGCTGGCTGGATGTGTGCCCATATCGTCTCGGTGCCTCGCGCCGGTGCAGCAGATCTGCGAGGCGGAGAAGAGAACCCACCTGTCAATGAGCTGGAGTAAAGGTATGGGCCGGTCATGCCGCTGCGGCAGGTCCACGAGCGACCTGCGGGCGTTTGGACAGAGCGGCCGGGTGGGCGGCAGCGAGAGGGCCCCGGCCCCGCGTGCTGGGGCCGGGGCCGTTGGGAGGGGCTAGGCGGCGAAGTCGCGGCGGTGGTCCTGGGCCTGGCGGTCGTTGACCAGCCACGCGAGCATCGCGAACGCGGTCGCCTGCTGTGAGGCGCAGTCGATGCCGTCGTCGCTGGCCGTCACCAGCGCGGCGGGCTCGCCGTCAATGGTCAGTCCGGGCGGGTAGAGGATCTCGACGTGGCGGCTGCCGTGGCGCAGCGCCGCCACCTGCTCGTTGAGCCATGTCAGGACCGCGGACTTACCGCCGTCGGGGACGTAGTCCTCCAGCGGGTACGCCGAGTGGTTGGCGATGGCGTCTCCGACGTCGTCGCGGCTGAGGTCGATCAGGACGTCCTCGAGGTAGTCGATCCAGAAGTCACCGCTGACGCCAGCGGGCGCTGGCGCGGTGAAGTAGTTGAGGCTGAGCCTGTGGCTGCGCATTAGGGGGCTCCTTCGGGGTGGGCTGCGTGACGTGGCCAGCCTCTCGTCGGAGTCGACGGGTGCAGCAGCACTCGCGCGGGCCACGGCGCCGCACGCTCGCCGGCGGCGGCTCGCCCCGGGCGGCAGCGGGTGGCGGCGGGCGGCCAACGCTCTGCCGGCTGGCCCGGACAGCGCCGGCGCCCCGCGGCGGGCGCCCCGCCTCAGCGGAGATCCAAAGGGCTCTCTACTTCTCCAAGAGAAGGGGGCCACCCCCTCCACGAGAAGGCGGGCACGGCCTCCACGAGAAGGTAGGCACGGCCTCCACGAGCAGGCCATCTGAGGCGTCGCCTGACCGGCTCGTGAGGGCCACCGGCGGCGCCCCTACTCGGTGGCGGGACGCGTCAGCTTTGCTCGGACGATGCGGGTCTGCGGGGTGCCCTTCCACTGCTCGTGGGCCTTGACCGTGGCCCGGGCGATGGTCACGCGCTGCCCGCACTCCAGGCGCTGGCCGTCGACCTCGTCGGGCACCGTCCCCTGCCACTTGAGCAGGTGACCGCAGTCGGTGTGCACCACGAGCAGGGTGACCGTCTTGGGCGGGTAGCCGTAGTCCGATTCCCAGCTGGTCAACGTGGTGACGATGCCGGTGATGTCGGCGATCTTTGCGCCCTTGTCTGCCAGGTAGCCGCCGGTCAGCTCCGGCAGCGCGGCCCGGCGGTCCTTGTCTCGTTCTCGGCGGAAGTAGACGCCGACCAGGGATGCCCACAGTGCGACGTGGCGGGCCGGGATGTGGTCCTGGCCAGCCAATACTCGCAGGTTCTGGGCGTAGTCAGAGTCGCCCATCGTGGTGGCGGTGGCGATCATGTCGTCGATGTCGCCGGCGGGCACCAGTGCCGCGGCGGCGGTGATCTCCTCGCGCCACGCCCGCACCTGGCTGGTCTCGTACGGCGACGGATCCAGAATCGACCACAGGATGTCGGCGGTGGCGGTGCGGCCATCACCGGCCGCAGCGCGGGAGACGTAGCGGCGCCCACGCTCACTGAGCACTGTCGTCAGGGCCAGCAGCTCGCGGGGGTCGTAGGACGTGACCACGACTGGGGCGTTGCCGTGGGCGTCGCGGTCGGTGAACATCTCCAGGTCGTCGTAGTCCCACTGCAAGGCCCACAGTCCGGCCGGGCGCACTCCCAGGAACAGGGGCAGGCAGGAACGCCCGATCTGGCGCAGCTCGCCGGTGTCCTCGTGGCGCACCACGTAGGAGTGGGTGCGGGTCCGGTTGAGGCCGCAGTGGTCGCACTGGTGGGCGTCTGGCCGCTCCCAGTCCGACAGGTCGACGCCGGGCGGGGCGGAGACGATGGCTTGCCCGTCGATGATGTCCAGGGCCGCCTGGAACCGCCACCCGCCGAACGACAGGGCAGGCGAGTTGATGGTCAGCACCACGCGGCGTTCGGTGCGGGTGATGCCGTCGCGGGTGGCGGTGTGCTCGTAGGGGGTGAGCTCGTAGACGAACCGGGACTCGATGCCGGCCCGCTCGAGGCGGCGGTTCGCGCGGTCGATTCGGCCGATCGCCTCCGACACAGCGCAGGCGGGGATGTCGAACTCGCGGCCGGACTCGGCGGCGGTGTCGGCGCGGTCATCGTCGGTCAGTGTCATCGTGGTCATCGAGTCCTCCTCGTGTGGGCGTGTGGCTGGTCAGAACGGGTGATCGGTCCACGAGCCGGGTTCGGCGGCGTGCGCTGCTTCCCGCTCCGCTTGAGCCAGGGCGGCCCGCTGGCGGTCGGCGGCGACCTCCTCGGGGGTGCGGTAGTCGTAGGCGATGGCCTCGGCCTCGGACTCGCAGGAGGTGCAGACTTGACCGCGGTCTGGCCAGAAGGCGGTGCCGTGGATGCAGGGCAGGGTTTCGGGACGGATGCGCTCCACCTCGACCATGTGGGTGACCCATGCGGTGTGGGCTTCGAGGCGCTCCTTGGCGGCGGCGTCGTCGGCGTCCCAGCCTGCGAGGATCTCGGCGGCGCGGTCAGCGATGGTGGTCATGGCGTCCTCCTGGGCGATGTCGTTTGTCGCCTCCACCTTCTGCCCGCTCCCTCGGGGTGCAGCAGTACCGCGGTATCGGCTGCGGAGGTTCGATGCGCTGACCTGGCCCCCGGTTCGGACAGCCCGGCGGGTGGCCGGCCCCTCCCCTTGCGCGGCAGGTCCGGGTCAGCTGGTCCAGATGTAGTGACTGTCAGCGAGCTCAGGGCCCGGTCGGATCGCGGGGTGATGCTGTGAACCTTGCGGCTTCCCAGTGAAGAGGTACAGGCCCACGCAGCCGGCGAGGGCCCAAACCCCAAGGGGTACGTCGAGATGAGGAACAAGGGAAGCAACGGCTACGGCGGCGACGACGGCGGGGCGGGCCGGTGGATTCGGCGGCTCGGCTGGTGGGTTCGGCGGCTCGGCTCGTGGCTCACGGAGGTGACAGCCGCAGCGGTCATCGGCCAGGGCGTCGTCAAACTTCTCGAGGTGGGCCCGTGGTGAGGTGACCGGGACGATGACTCACCCACCGCGCCGGGTCGGCAGCCCACCCGGCGCGGCGGGGTCGGTGAAGGCCGTATGCCTGCCCGTGCAGCGAGTAGGTGCCGCGGGTAGGTCCCGTGGAGTGGCGGGGTTGTGGCGGGATTCCGATCGGCGCGCAGCGCCGAGAGTAGCTCCGCGTTCAGCGTTCGATGCGGTCGTGGATCGCCACGGCCCCGTAGAAGCGTGACCCGCTCACCGCCAGCAGGGCGTCGCCGACCCGGGAGTCGGAGGAGGCGCCGAAGTTGCCGCCGGCCATGGTGTGGGTACGAACCCGGCCCCATCCCGTCTCCGGGTGGTGGCTGGCGGGCACCAGGATCGGGAACCCACCGGCGGTGCGATCCAGCACCACGGCGGGCGCGTCGGGGCGGGCAGGGAAGACGCGGGACTGCTTGGGCAGCTGCTCGTAGTCGCCGTCGGCGTCGATGATGCCGATCAGGGTGAGCTGTTTCGCCTCGGCCGACACTCCCCCAAGGGTCAGGTCCCCGTACGTCGAGGGGGCCGGGCGAACGACCTGGATCAGCAGGCCAGCTGGGAAGTCGGTGTCGGGGGTGGTGGTCATCGCGGTGCCCTTCGTCGTGGTCGGGCCACCCGATCGGGCGGCTCCTTCCGACGATCTCCCGGCATCGGCGAGGTGCAGCAGCTACTGCACGGTGGCCATGCGAGCGAACCGGGAGGGGAAGCAGAGTCAGGGCGGGGGCTGCGGACAGGCCGGGAGATACGAGGCGGTCTACGACAGTGGGCGTGGTGAGTGCTCGACCGTCCTACGGTGTTCGCATGGAGGACGACGACTACTTCGACCTGATGGATGCCGCTGAGGCCGCGGAGGCGGTCCGGGGTCGGCACTTCACGTCCTGGTGGGATGAGGTGGAGCGGTTGGAGCGGGCACAGAAGTGGCGCGAGTATGAGGCTCTGCTGTGCGAGATGCGCGACGCCACTGAACGTGGGGCGCAGCTGGCCGGGTACACGGTGGCTCCTGGACCGGCGATGGCGTTGGCGCAGCTGTACGAGAGTCAGGGCGATCTCGGACGTGCGATCGCCGAGCTCGAACGGTTCGTCGGGGCGGTCGACCGTTTCCGCAAACACGAACCTACTGGCGGGGACACCGGGCACCGTCGAGCGCTGGACACTCTCCGGCGATGGAGGTCGCCGACCTCCGACTAGTCGAGCACCCGGGGCGGCGGATGACCGTTAGTCGTCGTCGACCAGGCGGGATGCTTCCCCGACGACGGACTCGGCAACGCTGGCGTCGTTCACGTCGAATCGGATTGTCGTGCCTTCGGGGGCGTCGACCAGGACGGTCACTGCGCCGTCGACGGTGGTTGAGGAGTGGACGTGAACCGCCACGTCCGGGTGGCCGGCCACCGTGACACTGGCGAACGCGCCGAGTGGGTCTGCTGCGGTGGCTGCGTCGTAGTTGGCGTCGATGCGGGCTGTGATTCCGTGGGAGGTGAGCTCGGCGTGGGTCGGGGTGGGATAGGTGTGGGTCATGGGTTCTCCTCGAATCGCAGAGGCGGGTGGCGGCGTCATCCGGTGGCGGCGTCGCCGTCCGAGTGGCTGATCTCGGAGATGCCGCCAAGGAGGGAGGTAGCGCTCTCGTCGGCGAGCTCCTCGCGTACAGCGTCCTCGATCGCCTCCAGGACGCTGTCGGGCCAGCGCCACAGCCGATGGGAGGAGCAGTCGTCCAGGGTGTGCCCGTCCGGCATGTCGATGGTCACTTCGACCACTCGGGTCATTTCCACGTGGAAGGTGGCGCGGCTGGGCTGGGCCATGACGGGATCGGCGTTGCTCATCGGGCTCCCCTTTTCGGGCCGGTCACCCGCCCCGGTTGGGTAGGTGAGATGCCCACACTGTGCCGCCGCCGCCTGGGCGTGCAGCAGCTCCATGCACCGGTCGGATGGCGCCGGTTTCGTTGGGGCGCCCCGCGGTGACGGCGTGGACAGGCCGTGGCCGGTCGACGGCTCCCGCGCGTCAATTCAGGGTGTCGGGGGATGCCAGCCGCGGCGCCGGGCCCGCTGTTGGCTGCGCTGATGGTAGGCCTGGAGGCGACGGTCAACGAGCTCCATGTGGTCGATGAGCTGCTGGCGCTGGGGCTCGGGCTGTCCCTCCAGCATCGACGCCCGGACGCGGTCGTTGAGCTTGCGTGGGGTGGTCGACCAGAAATCGGCGATGTGCGTGGCGACAGTCTCGTCGGCCTGCTGCTGCGTGTCATCTGGCGTGGTCAACAGCGCAATCAAAAGGGCATCGCGGGCCGGCGGCACGATCGGCGCGAACTCCACGACCGCGCCGCGGGCGCTCACCCACGTGGTCGCGTCGGCGATGCCCCCGGTGAGGGTCCACACCAGCTCCAGGCGGGCGCCCGACGGATGAGTCCCGGTTACGCGGCGAAGCCGTCGGGCCCACAGGGCCGGCAGAGGCGGATCGAAGTCCCAGCCGCTGCCCACGCCGATCAGCCGCAGAAGGTCGTCGCCAGCATCGGTAGTTGCCATCGGTGGGTCCTCCGTTGTTCGCCTGGGTCTGGTTCAGACTATTCGGACAGTCCGACACGGTGTCGTGCACCGGGACGCTCAGTTGAATCGGTTACGCAGGGTTCGACCCTGCCGGAACTGGGGTTTGCCGTCGGCGCCGTGCCGGTGACCGCGCGGATCTCGGGCCGTGCGCCGTACATCTCGCAGGAGTTCTGCGGCTCGCTCGGGGGTGAGCTCGTCGACAGCCCTCTTGTAGACACCAGGCTGCGACCAGTCCAGCTCGGGTAGGCCGGCCACGACGCGGTGCCACCTGAGCAGCTCCAGGAACCGGGCCGGGTCCAGCTGCTCAGAGGCGACACGAATTTTCTCGGCGAGCTCGTCCACGGGCAGGCACGGTATCCGGCGACTCCGACGCGAACCTTCTGGCCCGCGCCCCCGGAGGTGCGCAGGCTAGGAGGTGAACAAGACCACGGATCCGGCTGCGCTGCACGCGGCGGCGGCGAACATCAGCGGCCTCACGGCGAGGCCCACTGCAGGCTGGTAGTTGCCGCGGCGTAACCGCAGAAGGGCCACGCTGAGCATCGCCACCGCAACCGCGAGTAGCGCGTATCCGATGGCACGTTGCATGTAGATCCCCTTTTTTTCCTGCCTGCGACTGTGTCAGCCTAGTGCCAAGCTCCGGCGATCATCCGCTGGTGAGCGCCAGCCGCGTCGTGGTTTCCAACTCGGCGACGACGGCCGCGCGCGCCTTGTCGGGGATCGCCGTCAGTCCTGCGATGAGTTGCTCGACTCTGGCCAGAGCGACGGCCCGCTCGGCGGGGCTGGCGCGTTCGTCCAGCGCCAACCGCAGAGCGTCTTCGGCCCGGCGCAGGCGGCGTCGCTCAGCGTCTGATGTGGTGGGCACGGCGACAGCGCGGGCGTGCTGGTCGACAGCCGTCCACGCGGCGGTGGCTTCACGAACGGCGTCACCGAAACGGTCGACCAGCTCCCTGTTGGTGGGTCGATACTCGGTATCCAGCTCTCGGGCTCGGGCGAACTTCTCGTGGAACTGCGCGGTCAGGGGCTCGGTCACATCAGTCAGCAGCGGTCGGCGGAACGCGGTCCACGGATCGGTCTCGGCCGCGGTGTAGGCCCGCTTGAGCTTGCGCAAGCTCCGATCGTGCAGGCTCCAGAGCCGTTCGATCTCTTTCCGCAGTTCGCGCTGCTGACGGCGCTTTGCGAGCACGCGGATGCCCAGCATCACAACGAGGGGCACAAGCACGACCACGAGCGTGCTCCCACCAAGGGCGGGCCAGAACCATGCCGGCAGCTCGACGGGCTCCCCGACTGCGATCGGCGGAATCTCCGAGAAGGGATCTGCCGACGGGGGCGGCGGGGGCGGTTGCGGCGAGTCGATCGGCGCTTGAGAGTCGGGACCTTGTGGTGGAGCTGCGGACGGTTCAGCAGCAGACCCCAGCTCGACGGCCCACGGCATGATGACCTTCGAGATCAACGGGAACCCGCCGAGTACGACCGACATGGCGACGAGCCGAACTCCGGTACCGGGCTCCCCGACAGCCAGCTTGTAGCCGCCCGCGATCCCCGCAATCACCGCCACTGCCAGCGCGAAGTTCGAGGTCAAGTTGATCAGTGCGTCAACAGATTCCATGATCATTCCTTCCTTGAACCGTCTGCGGTGGCCTCACGGCTACCGTCCAGAGCGACGGGGATCGGATCAGCCGAGCCTGTCGAGACCGTCCAGGGCGGCGGTGAGCAGACGTCGTACGGCGTCCTTGCTGCCCTCGATGACGGCGCCGGTGTCGCCGGAGAACACGACGGCGACCTCACCGGTGACCGGCTCGTCGCACCAGTCGGGGTCGTCACCTTCGGTCAGAAGCCCGACGTGGGTGCTGCCGGCGTCGAACCATTCGCTGCGGAAAGACATAGTGACCTCGTTCTCGTGTTGCTGTCGTGTGTGCGGGCCCCCGCCGCGCGTGGTCAGCAACGGGGGCCCGGGACTTGTTTCGGTCGCCGCGTGTTGGCGAACCGGGTGTGCTCACTGTGCCCTGGCGGTCCGCGAGTGCAGCAGAGTCTGGCGTCGCGGACCTCACGCGTGGCCCGTGTGCTGATCGCGTGGTCGGGGGGAACGATGAACGCCCCGCTGGCCGAGGCGGGGCTCAGGCGAATTAGTGAAGGTGCGCGGCGGCGCCGGCGGTGCGGACAGCCCGCAGCGCCGAGAACGGAAAGCGCCCCGCGTGATGGCGGGGCGCAGGTGTGGGGTTCTAGGTCAGCGGGTGGCGGCGATTGCCGTTGAGGGCGGTACGGATGAGGTGCTGGTCGTGGGCGGTGGCCTCCGGGTGGCGGCGAAGGGCCAGTAGGGTTCGTTCCCCGGCTTCGCGGGTGCGGGGGTCGTCGCTCATGGCCGCGTCCAGCGCCCACATGAGGCGCTTCCAGAACCGGTCGGTGGCTTCTGCGCGGGCGCGCTGGCGGAGGGTGGCCAGGACGCCAATCAGGCCGAGGATTCCGACGAGGATGGTGGCTGCGGGTGCAATGAAAGTCATGGTCTTGCTCCTATCGAGTGGGTGGCTAACTGCCCGCCTCTACATCTGTAAAGGTAGTTTTTGGGTTAGCAGGGCCGTGTGATCCCACCCCGCCGGTGCAGCAGACCATCACGCCACCATCAGTGCCGAGACCAGGCGAATCAGCGGACAGCTCCCCTGAGAAGCCGGAACCTAACCGGCGAACTGCAGCGCCAGAGTTAGATCACGGTTAGCCAGACGTGGGTTTGCATCAGCGCTGGAGTGAACTTGATCTTGTACAGGCCCGGTTTGATGCCCTCGCGTTCGTCGGCGCCACCAAGGCAGATCTGCATGGTCCGGGTTTCACCGGGTTGCACGATGATCAAGCCTCGCCGATACCAATGGCTGCGGCCGGAGACGTCGCCTTTGACAATGCGGCCTTGGCTGGTGAAGCCGCTCGGGTAGGTGGTGGTCCAATCTCTCGCTCCCACTTTCCTCGGCAGGGTGCCGCTGTTGGTGATCGTCACATCGGTGCAGAGTCCGAAGCCGTCGATGTAGAGCTCGCCAAGCGACGTGGTGAGGACGTGATCGGAGATCGGTTCGCCCATCGGCGCGACGATATGGTCGTCCAAGTCGAGTTCCCGCCACCGTTCGAGCTCGGCGTCGAGTTGCTGCTGTCGCTGTTGGGCACGTTCTACGACGAGTTCTGCCTCGGTGGGCGGTTCAGGTTCGGCCGACCAGTCTTCCCCGCACCCGGCTAGGCCCATGGCCGAGACCATGAGAACGGCAACCACCCCGCGAAGTGTCATGTCGTGGAGATTAGGCCGCCCATGATCGCCACCGGCGGCGGACAGCCCTATCCCCTGGCAGGCCGGAACCCACCCCGGCGGCCAAGGCGACCGGCGGGGTGGGAGTGGTCAGCTGGTCAGGTCGGCGACGACCAGTGCCTGCAACTCGTCGTGCACGGCGTACAGCTGATCTTCGACACTGCGGGTGCACGCCTCGATCGCGTCGTCGATCTCACTGTCAAGGGCTGCCATCAGCCTCAGTCGCTGGCTCTCTGTCAGGTTCGGGTTGTCGTCGATCTCGGCGCGGATGCTGTCGCGGTTCACCAGTCGCTGCCCCAGCCCGTCGGCCCGCGGTGGTGCTGGCGGGAAGCTCCTGAGCAGGCTCGCGTGGGCATCGTTGAGGTCGTCGGTGACCATCTCGAGTACTCCACCCCAGGTGTCAGCCCGGGCCAACTGTTCGGTGTCGAGCTCAACCATCAGCGATGCGGCCAGCGCCCCGAACCGGGCGGAGACGAACAGGGCATCGGGGGTGTCGTCGCCCGACTGGAAGAACGGTTCGACGTGCGCGGGGATGCCGTTCCATTCCCATGCGGCGGCGTCGTCGACGGTGTGGAGGACCGCGGCGTAGGCGTCCAGGTCGGTTGCGGGCGCTGGCTTCCACAATGCCCGGGTGAGCATCGCATCGGCCATCGGCGATGCCTTGAGAGAGAACATGGCAGAGCCTTTCGTCAGATCGAGTCATAGGTGCATCGCAGGCGGGTGATCTCGCTTGCGGTGCGCGTGGAGTGCAGGGGTCAGCGGGGGTCGGCGATGCGGCTGCGCAGGGACGTCACAGCCTCACTGGCCGTCTTCTGCTCGGCGTGCCGCTCTGCCTTGGTGGCGGCACGGTCGGCAACGGTCGCCGCCGTGACGGCGAAGTCGGCGCGGTCGGGGGCTGCGGTCGCCCCCGTCGAGTAGGCGCCGGGAGCCAACGACATCGCCACCCCGGCCGCTCGCACCGCCTTCACCGCGGCGGCTCGCGCCTGCGAGGCCACGTCTTGTGCGTCCTGCGCCACCTGCGTGTTCTCGCACTCGTCGGCATACCGTGCGGCGTCATCTGCGTGGGCTACCGCCTCGTCGGCCAACTGGCTGACCGCGGCGAACGCTTCCGCGATCTCGTTGGCTGCGGCGAGGCCGGCGTCGGAGAGGTCGTTGTCGTCCAGTCGCGGATTCACGGCGATGCGGGCGCGGCGCACCGCGCGGGCCGCGAACTCTGCCGAGACGGCCGCGTCCTTGAGGGAGTCGCTACCGGCGAGGGTGGCCAGCTGAGCCATCATCGCGGCCACGGCGGCGGACTTCTCGGCACAGGCGACGTAGATGCGGGGCCGGCCGATGTTGCCGCCGTCGAGGCCTGCTGTGATCTCAGCGGCATCGGCGTAGGCGTCCACGCTGTAGCGGGCCATCACCGCGGCGGCGGCCAGGTCACCGTCTGAGGCCAGGCGGGCAGCGTCGAGGTAACAGTCGTGCCCGGCCTTTGTGCGGGTCAGCAGCTGAGTCAGTGTTGTGGCGCTCATCGGGGCCTCCTGGGGTGGGTCTGCGGGATGCACTGAGCCTCTCCCCCGGTTTCGCGGGTGCAGCAGCTGCCGCTGGTGAGGCTGTGCGGGTCCGCCTTGCCGCTGGCCGGTGCTGCGCTGGGGCCGGACAGGGCGAGCGTTCGCCGCGGCACCGCGCGCACCCCCTCGAGTTCGGGGTGGGCGCGGTCGGGCCGTTCAGCCAGCGGTGAGGCTGCGGGCTTCCCGCTCGGCGCGCTCGGCGGCACGGTCGGCATCGGTGGCGTCCACGTCGGCTGCCGAACCGGGGTGCCGGGCGGCCAGCGCCCCGGCCTGGTCGGCGTGCTGGCGGGCGAGACCTGCCTGCCGGTCGGCTTCGGCCTGGTCGCTCCGGTAGGCGGCGTTCTCTGCACGGTCAGCTGCGACGTCGGCAGCCCTCGCATGGCGGGCGGGACTGAGCATCGCGGTCACCAGGCTGCCCCGTCGCGGGCGGTGCGGAAGAGGGTGCCCCAGCCGCTCCAGGTGGGCAGGTGAGCGATGGCGGCAAGCCAGTTCGTCATCGGTGGTTCCTTTCAGGCCCGTCTGGGCCGGGACGGTCGAGGTCAGGCTGAGAGGCCGGGCCAGTAGGCGATGGAAGACAGCCCGAGCGAGTCGATCGACGGGGCGGGCGCATTGTCGAGCTCGTGGAGCACGTCATCCCAGTCCATGCCGGTGCTGTCCTGGCTGAGTGTCGCCGCCATCAGCAGGGCCGCGAGGCCCAGCTCGTGCGACTGGCAGACGATGCCCACGCCCGGGGATTCGTAGTGGCCGCGCCCTTCGTAGTCGGTGCGCAGGTTCAGGTCGAGGTCATCGCACTTGTCGCTGAGCCATTCCAGCTGGTCAGTAGTGAGTTTCCGAGGCATTGGGGCCTCCTATGTGGTCGGGGGTGGTCAGGGCTGCGCGTTGTCAGCGACGGGGCCCGGGTTCCTGGCGGTCAGGGCTCGTAGGTGGCGCAGAACAGCAGTGCGGTTCGGTGACCGTCGGGGAGTTCGACCAGGTCGACGTTGGTGGCAGCGGCCATCGACGCCATCCGCGCGTTGGGGATCCGCGCAACCCACACTCGACGACGCTGCCCCGCCCGCACTGGGGTCGGGTGTCCGGTTGCTGTGTCGAGGGCTTCGGCGGCGGCCAGGACCTTGCAGATGCGGCCGGCGACGCTCTGGTGGGCGGTGTTGTGTTCATCCCACGCGGCGACGTCGTACCAAGCCTGGCGGGTGAACAGCAGCCGCGGCAGCTCGTGCGGGTTTGCGCCCACGCTGACGGCGTAGATGGCAGTGGCATCGACCAGGTCTCCGGCGTTCACCAAGTCGCCGAGCCCTGCGGCATCGGCTGCCAGGTCGCTCACGTTGACGCGGTGATCGCGGTACAGCAGTGGGGTCATCTCTTCGCTCCTCGGTCACGGGGTATCGGGTTCGATCACCCTGCCTCCCGCCGCGCAGAGTGCAGCAGCGCCGAGGGAAGGACCGGCAGGTGGTGGGGCAGTCGGCGCGGACAGCCGCGAAGCGCCGGCTCGAAGATGGCGGACGCCCCATCGGCGATGTCGTCGACCCTGCAGATGTTGCGCAGCGAGCGGCGGACAGCCGCCCGTACCGTGCGCGCAGCGCTCAGCTACGACAGATGCGCAACGCGCCGGAGGTCGAACAGTCGAAACGCCTCGTTGAGAACCATTGCTGCCGCGGCCAAGGCTGGGCCAATGTCTTTGTCGAGGTCTCCGCTGAGCCTCACGATTGAGCTTCCCGACTGTTCGGGCACGGTCTCATCCTTGGCGGCCCGCATCACCCCGTAGTGGTACTGGGCGTGTGCGGCTGCGCTCCCTGAACGCCAGATCGCCTGCACCCCAGAAGCTAGAAGGTCATCGTCGAGATCGGGCACGCTCCGAGCTACCCATTTGATCGCTTCGGTCTGATTCAGCCGGAGATTTTCCACGTCTCTCTCGATCCCCAGCGCGACTGCGGTCGCCTGCAGGCCAGATTGCCGCTCGCGCAGCTGCTCCAGGAGCTTCTGCTGTACCTCCTCGGATTCACTGTCAACGGCTGGCAAGTTGCCAATGGCCGTTATCTGGGAGCGAAGGTCTTCGGCGCGAAGCGTGAGCGCGCGCTCGCGACGCTCCTGCCGGGTCCGGGGCGCAAGTACCCAGACAGCGTTCACGGCAGCGACGAGCGCCGTCCGGGCGACCGTGATGTAGGCGGTCGGATACAACGTCCCGGTTGCTCGCATTGCCTCGAGCGAGAAGTGGAGATGCTCGGAAGAGACGCACATCGAGTACCAGACTGGGTTGTCCACGTTGAGCCCCGCCATCGAGTCGGCTGCGAGCGAGCTTCCCGGATCGGGTGGCTGCGGGTTCTTGGACCGCTTGTGCCAGGTATCGACAGCGGGCGACAACCGATTGAGTCGCGCCAGCCACTCCCCGTTCTTTTGCAGTGGGGACTCCTCGGAGCTGCGACGCGGTGCCATAGCCGAACTGTAGCCAGCCCTGGCGCTGACAAAGTCGACAGTTGGCGGGTCGAACAACGAGGACCGGTATAGCCTCGCCGCTTGTCGGCTGCGGCGATCGCCTGCGGCCCGGGGCTACTCGTAGGCCAGTCGAAAGGTGAGCGTGAGCCGCCCGTTGTCGATGGCGGGGTAGATGGTGGCGTTGGTGTGTCGCGGGATCGTCGCCCTGGGCGTGTTCGGGATCCGAGTCAGGGAGAACACGGTGCGTTCGCCGAGCATGCGGGAGTTGCACCGTCCGGTCAGCGGGTGCCAGAACCTGCTAGCGGTCACCACGTCGTGGATTCGACCCGAAACATCCTGGTAGGCGGCGTTCCTCTCGTCCCAGGCGGCGAGGTCGTCCCAGGCGGCTGCGCTGAACAGCAGCCGAGCCTGCCGGTCGGGGTCGCTGGCGTTGCCGGCAGCGTAGGAGCCAGTCGCATCGACGAGGTCTCCGGAAGCGACGAGCTCGTCAACGGTGGGCAGGTCGACCGGTTCGCCGAACAGTGCGTTCATGCGCTCCTCCATGGTGTGCTGAGTGCTCATCAGGGGCCTCCTCGACGCGGGCTGTGTTTCCGATCAGCCCACTGTGCCCCTGAGCTTTGACGGTGCAGCACCCTCACCGAGTCCGGCGGCAACCACAGCAGCCGTGCGCAGGCCGGGGAAAGGTTCGGAATCAACGACGTGCGGGTAGCGCCGCCTGCGGGAGCAATGATCGCCTCGCGATTGGGCGGAGGGCGCGTGTCCCAGCTGAACTGCGGACAGCGCGGCTTGGTTAGCCCGCGGCGGTGTGGACGACCTGTCTAGTTCTTCACGCGAACGTAGGACTTCCTGCCCGGGCAAGCGCACGACTCCACTTCGCGAGGAGGGGCCAGGAGGCTACGTTCAAGCGCACCACCAACCAGCAGTGCCCCACCGGTGCGGACCGCCCCGGCCCAGCGGATAGCAGCGCCCCCTCAGAACGCGAGGGTGTAGATGTCCTCAAGCGGGACGGTCTTGCGTTGGGTCGGCTTCTGGCCGCGGTCACCTCCGAGGAACACGGCGTCGCCGCCTGCGGTGAGTGCGACGAGTTCGCCGGTCAGGCGCATCCAGTCCCCTTCGTCGGGTGTCAGGTACTCCACCGTGACACGCATCGGGGCGTCCTCCAGAAAGTCACGCATGGTGGCCTCGATGAGCCTGCCCATCGTGGCGTCCCACTCCCCCGGCGTGTACCGGATGACGGCGCTCAGATGGTCGGGGTCGTCGGCGGACTCCTCCAGCGCCATGGGGCGCAGGTCGTCGAGAGTCAAGCAGTTCGTGGCGTCGATCGGTTTCATCGTCTCTCCTCGTCGAATGGTCGTCGCTGGGGGCGTTCAGGCAGCGGCCGTGGCCGGGGCCAGCGCGGCAGCCTGACGCCGGTAGATGCCCGCCAGGGCGGCGGCACGACGGATCGCCGGGCGGGCCGGCCCGTTGTTGCGCCACTCCGGCAGGGGCCTGCCGGCCAGCCGGTCCTCCCGCTGCGTGATCAGCTCGGCCTGCAGGGCTTCGGCCTCGCGCAGGTCGCGACGGTAGATGTAGCCGGCGAACTCCTCGATCAGGTTTCGGGCCGCCAGCACCTCGCAGTCGCCCTCCCACGAGGCCGACCGGGTGTCGTGGATGCGGGCACGCAGTCGGCGGGCCAGCAGGTTGAGGTAGTCCGCGAAGTCGCTGGCCTTAGCCGCCCGCACCTCAGCGGGGACGGTGTCCGGATCGAAGTGCCCGTCGCACAGGACGTGGTAGCCGGTCTGCGGGTCCACGCCGATCACCTCACTGTCAGCGTGCGCGGGGGCGGGGGTCAGCAGGGCTGTGTCGCGGAAGATCGCGGGGAACGTGGTGTGTGCCATCGGTCTGCTCCTGGGCTTGTCGGGGTTCGTCGCTGCCCAAGACGCTCCCTTCTCGTCCGCCAGGTGCAGCAGTCGTCGACGGCTGCGACTCTCACCGCAGGTCGCGGCTGGCCTGCCGACCCCCGGACAGCGCGGGCCCGGGACGGCAGGCGCTGGGCGAGGCCCGTGGCCCCACCCAGTGCCAGGCTCACGGGTTCAGGTAGCCCTGCAGGATCGGCAGGTAGTCGGGCATCGCGGCCCGCATGATCGGCTCCTTTGTGGCAAGGAAGGCCATCAGGTCGGCCTGCGAGGCCGCTGCGCTGATCGCCGCGTCGCGGGCCACGTCGTCCTCCCCGAGCAGTCGGTGCACCTCGCCCAGGAACGCAGTCATGCACACCTGCCCGTCCTGCTGGGCGGGGCTGGGCTGGCCGCTGGCCACCGTCTGCCGGGAGACGTGGCGGGCGGCCTGCCACCACTGCCGGACCGTCTCCTGTGGCACGGCGTCGCCGAGCAGGACCAGGGCGGCACCGGCGAGCGGGCGGGGATCAGGGGTGGAGGTGTCATCGTGCATGGCGGTTCCTCTCGAGCGGGGTGGGTACTGCCCCGTCAGCGTCTCCGCCGTTGCCGCGGGTGCAGCAGTGCCGCCGACCGCTCGCTTGCCCCTCCCTTCGGCGGGACCGGCCGTGCTTCGACCTGGCCGGACAGCGCCAGCCGCCCGCCCGGTGCGGGCCCCGGAGGGGCCCGCCGACTCAGGCAGCAGTGCACGCATCGGCGACCGCGTCGCCCAGTGCCCGGGCCACCGCCTCGGCGCAGGTGGCCGCGGTGCGCTCGCTCGCCGGCAGCAGGTCGTCGATGTCGGAGACCAGGAACATCACGAACGCCCCGAACCGGCCGGTGGTGTTCTTGGTCGGCAGCAGCACGGAGATGTTGATGAACTCGGTGTCGGTCTGCTCACCGTCGGAGTCGAACGAGGCCGTCGCCCCGGCCGGGGTGCCGTCGGCCCACCGCAGCACGTCGTGGGCGGCGAACTCGTTGATCAGGCTGCGCAGTGCGTCCAAGGCGCGGAACGACTTGGACCAGCGGCCCTCCCATTCAGAGCGGTGGTCGGCGGGTTCGACCAGCGAGGTGGCCAGATCCTCCAGGTCGGCACGGTCGGAGGGGTCGAGGTCGTCGAAGTTGATCAGCAGCGAAGTCATGGTGGGGCCTTTCGGTCGAAGTGCTGGAAGTTGGCCGCGGCGATCGGGACGTCTACTCGGCCGCGAAATGCGCGAGGGTCTCGTTGAGCGCGTCGCGAATCGCGGTCGCGGCGGACTCCACGGTGGGCTCCTCCCCCAGGAACGCGGCCACGTCGTCCACGAACACGGTGATCAGGGGCGAGAACGAGCGTTGGATGTCGCCCAGGTGCAAGGCGACGGAGATGTTGAGGCCGTCGTCCATGTCGTTCGAGCCGTCGCCCGACTCGAACGTCGCCAGCAGGTCGAACCCGCCCCTCTGCGCCCACTGCAGGCCCCCGCAATCGGCCAAGGCGTTCACGAAATGGCGCAGACTGTCGAACCCCTCATACGAGAAGCGCCACAGTCCACGGGTGCCGGCGTTCCAGTCGTCGGGTTCGCGCAGCTGTGAGGCCGTGTCGTCGAGCCGTGCCCGTTCGTCGTCGGTGATCGCGTGTAAGACCAGGTCCAGTGAGCGCATCGGGGTGTCCTTCCGCCAGGGGTGCATGTCCCGATCAGCATCGGATGCGCTTCGGGAAGTGCAGCAGGCGAGATCGCCAGGCCCCGTCCTCTGCGAAGGGTGCTGCGGCAGCCAGCAGCTCGGACAGCGGGACCGTGGCGCAAAGAAGTGCCCCGCACCCGGTTCGGGTGCGGGGCCTATGGTCTGCCCGTCAGGTGTAGGCCGGGGCGATCAGCGCTTCGCGAGCAGCCTGGATCTCCTCATTGAGGCGGTCCGTGACGGCCTGGGCGATGCTTCGCCACGTCCAGCCCTCGTCGCCCACCAGTTCGTCCATCGAGTCGATGAAGCACGACACGTAGGTGAACCCGGTGATGTTGACCTTGAGGTCCAGTCCGTCGGAGACCAGTCCGCCCTCGGGGGTGGCGAGCACGTCCCGCCCCGGCCAGACCCCGACCGAGTTGAGGTCGGTGATCAGGCCGCGCAGGTTCAGCAGCGGATCGTGGTCCCCGTCGAAACGCAGGTTGTCCTCCGCCCGCTTGAGGCGGTCCAGGGCGTCGGCGTCGAGGGTGTCGAACTGAATGGTCTGCAGGTCCATGATGGGCTCCTCGCCTCGGGCGCTCCGCGCTGTTCGCGTCGCTGTCTGCAACCACTGTCTCGGCGCCCGCGACAGGTGCAGCAGTGGACGATCAGTGCAGTTCGCGGGCGGCGATGAGGCCCGCGACGAAAGCAGCGACCCGGTCGGTCTCGGCTTCGGAGAGGTCGTACTCGATCCCGGCGATGACGGTGCTGGCCGGGCCGAGCGGCTCCAACCCGAGCATGAGCCGGGTGGCGGCGGACAGCGCCGCCCGATCAGCGATGGCCGCGACCTCGCAGCCCAGCGCCGCCGCGATCGCCTCGAGTTGCTCGCGGGACACCTCCGGCACGTAGGCGGCACGGCCGCGTGCAGGCGAGACCCGACCGCGCTCCCACACACCGATCTGCCCGGCGCTGACCCCTACCGCGACCGCCAGTTTGAGCTGGGTCAGCCCAGCCTCCAGCCTGGCCGCGCGGATGGCGCGCCCCAGCGAGCGGGATTCGTCGTCGCGCACTGCCGTTGTCTCCTTCGCCGAGGTCCACTGCGCCCGAGGTGCAGGCCGCAGCCAGAACTTACGTGCTTTCGGGGGCTTTCTGTCCGACCATCTCCACCGCTGGCGTCGGATGCGGGACGGCCCCGCCCGTTGGTCGGGCGGGGCCGTGTCAGGTCACAGGTTGAGAGCCGCTCCCCCATCGCCGGGCTTCGTGACCTCGATGCCCAGGTTCTTGTAGACAGCGTCCAGCAGGGCCGAGCGGTCACTGGTGGGCACATCAGGAGTGTTGAGCAGGGCGATGAGGTTCGCGGTGCGCTGCTCGTGGACGAGGGCCAGCACCTCAGCCGACTCGGCGAACTCGTGGGCGCTGCTGCTGTGCGGGTTTCCCGGCAGGTTTCCGCTGGCGAAGGTGATCGTGCGGGCGGCGTCAGTCATGGTCTTCCTCCTCGTCTCAGATGGCCCAAGGGCGGCGGGCCGGTCGGGCTCCACCCTCTCCCCTGCCCGTGTCGGTGCAGCACGCCCGAGACCAGCGGCAGGACGCCGGCCTGGGGCTAATCACGGACAGTGCGCCCGCGTGCCCAGGCAGCGGGCAGAGCCCGCCCCGTCTGCACTCGAGCGGGCCCTGCCCGCGCGATCACAGCGACTTGGCCAGGTACTCCCCCAAGTCGACAAGTGCCTTCTCGGTGACCGCCGGCAGGCCCACGCTGTCACCGGTGGTCGTGTTTCCGGCCACGAACAGCATCTTGCCGTGAAAGCGCTGGCAGGTCGCCCCCAGCAGGCTGGCGACCATGAAACTGGCGACCGGGTTGAACTCGGCGGTGAACAGCCCCTCGTCATCCACCCAGGCGTCCAGAGTCAGATCATCGGCACCGCCCATGCTCGCGACCCGGACGACATCGACGTAGCGTGCGCCGACCGTTGTCCTGAGCGCCTCCAGATCTACGGAGTCGAAGGTCTCAATGCTGACGGTGCCGTCGGGTTCGACGAGCACTCCACGGTGTGCGGTCATGGTGAGCCTCCTGAGGGGTGGGTGAACGGGCTGCACTCACTCTCCGCTGCAGCCGGCGCGGTGCAGCAGTCTGCAAGCCACTCACTCACCGCCTCGCGACCCCACCAACCCAGCGGGCGGCGGCCTGCACGTCGTACGAGGTCAGACCGACGTTCGGGCGCACGCCACTACAGTCGTGGGGACCCCACGAGCCGTCCGCGTCTCCGCCCACTGAGTGCTGGAATCGTCGTGCTCGTCGTCGATCCACCACACCGGGCGATCGGGCAGCGCTGCATCAACTGCGGACAGCTTCCACATGCGTTCTGAGCAGCCGGCGCCGAGGGGAATCCACGGTGAGTCCAGGCCCAGGGCGGCGCCGTAAGCCGCGGACTCGGCCTCCCATCCGGTGCACCACCGTACGTCCGCAATCTGGGCCAGCGACTGTAGAGCGGTGGCCATCGCCGCGGACGTCCAGCCTTTGTTCCATCCGAACTGGCCGCGCACCCAGGGCTCCCACCGCCCGGGAAGAAGATTCGAGGCGCACATCGGCGAGCAGGTGCCGTCGATGTCGAGCAAAATCACGGGATCGTTCATGGGCGAAGGGCTTCCTCAGTAGACGAGAATCCGAGAATCCATTGTCTTCGCCAGTCGTGCCGTCCCAGGTGAAATCTCGCCCGCCGCTCACCACAGCACAGTCGAGTGGATCAGGTCGCTGTAGCGCAGTCCCTCGCGGAAGATCCAGCTGTCGTCGGGAGAGTCGAACGCGTAAGGATCCTGGAGATCGGCTCCATGGGTAACTCCTTTGACGTACCCCCACGACCGGATGGCGTGGGCTTGATGGCTCAACACTGCAATCGACCCGACAGAGTGCAGCATCGCTGAGCGGCCGGGCCTGATTGCTTTCTTCGCGGCACCACAGCCGGCAAGGACCGCCGATACGGTTACCTCTCCAACCAGCCCAGACAAACGCCCGAGCGGTATGCCTCGGCGACTTTCCCGGAAGGTTCACTATGACCCGTCAGGAACCAGACAGCGTCGCCTCCACAGCTGCTGATAAAGCCCTCCAGCACGCCGCGCCTGCCCAACTCCGGGAGTCCCTCACAGCGAGAGCCCGTAAGCACCTCGCCATGTTCACCACCTCCCACGATCCGCAAGTAGTCGTGGAGATGGCCAAGGGACGCACTGTCGGCGACCTCTACCTGCCAGCCAACAATGCCGACAAGAAGCGCTTCGATGAAGCAGTGCGACAGGGATTGCCCGTCGCCTTCGACCTCCAAGAACGCGGATACCACGCGAGCGACCCCGTCCCCTACGAGTACGCGCCGGCACGGAAGTCCGCGAAGCCCACTCTAAGGCCCGCCGAGCTTTACACCTCGCCTCCGATAGCCTCAATCTCCTTGGAGCCACTCCCCACGCTGCTCCTTGCTGGCGGCATCAGCGTCTCAGGACTCACCGCGATCGCCATGGTTGCCGGGGTGACAACCGCAGTTCTCGTCACCATGATCACCACCGTCGTTCTGCTGATCGTCGCCGCGAGCACGTTAAAGCTGGCCGTTCACTGGCGGGCCAGCGCCAGAAGAGGCCTCCGCGGTACCTTCGACTCGTCCCCACAGCGCGCGCCAGAACACCTCACCAGCGACGAACAATTCCTGCTCGACGTTGCTTTTAAGGCAACCGGGGCGCTGCAGAACTCCCCTGCCTGGAGGTCAGAAACCCTGGCCGGGCCACGCGCCCAGATCAATCTCAGAGAAGAAGCTATCCAGGTCGGCAAGTTCGTCTCATCCCTCGCGCGACTGCGCCAATCCAATGGAGAACGACCCTCTCTGCTTGGCGACGAGGCGGTAGCCGTGTGGGAAGGGCGTCAGAACATCTACGACGCCGGCGTGGCCTCGCTGCGTGAGCGAGTCGTGTCCCTGGTGGCGTTGCACATGGCTGTTAGCGACATCGGTGAGCGCTTGGACGAGCTCAACCGTCTGCGGTCAACGGAAGCCGATGATCTGGCAGCCCAGGTGGTCGGGGGCATGCCCGGAAATGAACTCGCCGCCGAGCACCTCACTTCATTGACAGCCAACGCCAGCGGAGTAGCCGAGGTTCTGCGGGCCGAACTGACTGCATTGACCGCCACCGCCGATGATCTGGCCCGATGGGCGACCGCCATGCCCGAGCTGGACGCACCGCAGTAGACGCTGTCGAAGTCGGCAGTAACGCCCCGGCTCCGTGCTTACCGCAGTGTCCTCAGAGTCGCCTGGCCGCGCACAGCCAGCAATGGCCTGCGGACGTTTGCTACTGGTCCGCGGCCCAGACGCCGCCGCCCGCGAGAGGCGCCCCTGCAGGACGAACCGGGTTGGCGCTCACCACAGGACAGTGGAGTGGATCAGGTCGCTGTAGCGCAGTCCCTCGCGGAAGATCCAACTGTCGTCGGGAGAGTCGAACGCGTAAGGATCCTGGAGAAGGCCGTGCTCGGCCAGTTCAGAGCACAGGTCCTCTTCTTCGCGCCACGCTGCGTTGGCTTCGTCGACCATCAGCGTCAGGTTCGGCCACACGACGGGTCCGGCACTGGCCCAGGCCTGGTCGGCTTCGGCGCCGCGCCGTCTATCGACCAGGCGAGCCAGCATGCGGGCGATGAAGCGCTCAGAGGCGGTCAGCTCGAGGTCGGGATCCTCCTGCCGGGTGTTGACCTCGTAGGCGCCCCGGTAGCCGGCGTGCTGAACCGAGATCGAGTAGAGGGCCGGGACGCCGCGCATCAGTTTCAGCGCTACCCGCCTGACGATCATCTCGCTGTCATCGGTGAACCAGATGTCGTCCACATCGGCAGCCACCAGCGCAGATGCGTCGTAGGTGTGCGCCTGACGGTAGGTCTGGCATTGGCCGACCACCCGGATCTGACGCAGCCCCTCGGTCAGCACCAAGAGGAACGTGCCGTGACGGACCCCCTCGTGCTCGGCAGGGAATCGGCAGACGATCGTGCGGTAGGTAGGCGCCTGGCCCGCGAACCTGGCAGCCGCCGCGGCATCCCCATCGGCACCGCACAACAGATCGGACAGCAGCGCCCGACACAAGTGCTCCACCTCGTGGTCGGAGAGTTCGACGGCCCCGGCGCCGACGTTCACCAGCTCCTGGTGCTCGTTGCCGTAACGCAGGGTTCGGCACACGACGTAACGCACGGGCCCGGAATCAGCTGACTCGGGCGGGGCGGGATCTGCCTCGTCAAGCTGCAGCCCGTCGGGCCCGACCCACGTCCCAACCTGGGCGGCGTGGCCGTGGAACTCCCCAGCGACGATCGTCATCCCGCCGTCGTCACGAACCGTGGGGGTCATCTCCTCGACTGAGAGCATGTCCGAGGTCCAAACCAGGCGCTCCGCACCATCGGAAGTGTCTCCGGCGCGGACTTTGACCTGAGTGAAGTGGCCGTCAGCGTGCATCGTCAGATCGTAGCCAGCAGCGGGGGCCGGGCCCGAAGGCCGACGGGCGTCGACGCTTCCCGCGGCATGCCTGTGGGGCTACTGGCCGCCGGGCTCGACGCAACCGTTGGCCAGGGCCACCGGCCCGCAGTACGGGCCGAGCGTGACACCGGCGTCGGCGGCATCGAGCGGGGTCATCTCAGCGGGGAACATCCCTGGCGGGGGCGGGGCTTGCCGCGCCCCGAGGTACGGGTAGTTGTCGTAGCACTGCGAGTAATCCGCGGCGAAGCTCCCGTCACCGCAGGTCACCCCTGCCGGCGTCGGGGCCGCGTACGAGGGAGGCCCCGGAGCGTAGGTGACGGCCGGCGGGACCTCAGCCACGACGTTCTCCGTCTCGGTGACGGTCGTGCTCGAGCTCGTGGCCTCGGTGGTGCTGCTCGGCGTTGCTGTCGAGGTGATGGCAGAGGTACTGGTCGTCGAGTCGACATCCGCCGCCGGGGCGGACGACTGCCCGCATCCGGTGAGCAGCAGGAGCGCCGCGGCGCCGGCGCAAGCCGCCGCTGCCCTGGCCCGGGACAGGGGATGTGGGTTGGTCGGCATCGACTTCCGATCTACGGCGCAGTGTGGGGAACCGGCGTCCGCGACGCCAGCAGTTGCCAGTTTATGGCGTTCACCAACCGCGCGTGACGGTGAGCCCTACTCGCCTACCGCAGGTCGGTCAGGCGAGATTGCGCTGCGAACCTGCACGCCACCCCTGCCACCGTCGCCAAGAACCCCGGCGCGAAGACGAGGAGCTTGCCCTTCCAGTCGAGCGCGTCGCCGGCCACCGCTCCAACGATCGCTGCCACCAGAAGCAGGGCAATTCCAACGATCACCAGGCGGGTTCCCGCGCGGCTGAGTGCTCGCACCATCGGCACGTTGATGCGGCCGAACGGGTCGCGGTAGTTATCGAGGTCCATGGTTGCTCCTCCTCGTTGGTGGGCGTGCCGCGATCGTCCAACACGCCTACGACAGGTGCAGCACCCACGCGATTTGGGCGACCGCCTGGTATGCGGCCCGCCGGCTAGCTCTTGGTCAGGTAGTGGGCGTCCTCCCCCAGCGCCAGCTCCACCTCGGTCTTGAGGGTGCGGTGCCGCATCAGCTTCGGGTCGCTCTGCAGGATCGACTGGGCGTCCGCGCGGGCCGCCAGGTGGATACGCCCATCACGCAGCAAGTCCGCTACCCGCAGCCCGGCATCGCGGCCGGCTTGCGCGGTGCCGGTCATCGCCCCGGGCCCGCGGATCTCCAGGTCTTTCTCCGACAGCACGAACCCGTCGTCGGTCTCGACCATCGCCTCCATGCGGGCCGCACCGTCGGCGCCCTTGGTCTCGGCGACCAGCCAGCACTGCCCGGGATGCTTACCGCGACCCACTCTGCCTCGCAGCTGATGCAGCTGCGCCAAGCCGAAGTTACCGGCGTCGAGGATCACGATCACCGTCGCGTTCGGCACCGACACCCCGACCTCGATGACCGTGGTAGCGACCAGCACGTCGAGCTCACCGGCCTTGAACGCGGCCATCTGCGCAGCCCGCTCATCCGGGTGCTGCTTGCCCGTCGCCAGCCCGATGCGCAGCCCGGCCAGCGCGCCGTCCCGGAGCTCGTCTGCGGTTTCCTGCGCCGCGGCGGCCTGCTTGGTCTCCGACTCCTTGCCGGAGACCACCACCCGCGGGCACACCACGAACGCCTGATGGCCCGCGGCGACCTGCTCGCGGATCGCCTGCCATGGCCCGGCCGCCCGGTTGGCGGTGCTGACCTGGTGCTCCACCCAGCGGGTGTCGATCGGCGACCGGCCCGGAGGTTTCTCGTCCAGGATCGACAACGCCAGATCGCCGTAGGTCGTGATCGCCGCGGTGCGAGGAATCGGCGTGGCTGTGGCCTGCAGGATGTCCGGCGCCGCCCCGTCCGGGCCTTTCGCGGCGAGCAGGGCCCGCTGGTCCACCCCGAACCGATGCTGCTCGTCGATCAACGCCACACCGAGCCGGTGGAAGACGACCTTGTCGGTCAGCAGGGCATGGGTGCCGACGACGATGTCGACTGCGCCGTCGGCCACGCCGGCCAGCACCTCCTTGCGGGGCCGCGGCAGGTTCTTGCTCACCAACAGGTCCACGCGCAGCCCCAGCGGGCCCAGCGCCTCGGCCAGCTCCTCATGGTGCTGGCGGGCCAGGATCTCCGTCGGGGCCAGCAGTGCCGCCTGGTAGCCGCCCTCGACAGCCATCAACGCGGCACCGGCCAGCACCATGGTCTTGCCGGCGCCGACGTCGCCCTGCAGGAGCCGGTTCATCGGCTGGGCGGAGGTCATGTCCGCGCGCACCTGCTCCAGGGCCCGCGACTGGGCACCGGTCAGCGGCCACGGCAGCGACTCGAGCCAGCGGCGGGTCAGCCTGCCGGTGGGTGCGTGGGTCACGCCGGGCTCGGCGGCTTGAGCGTGCCGCAGCACCCCGAGCGCCAACTGCAGACGCAGCAGCTCGTCGTAGGCCAGACGGTCACGCCCGCGGTCGGCCGACGGCTTATCGTCCGGCAGGTGCACCGCCTGCAGCGCCTCCAGCCGGCCCGGCAGGCCCCTTCCCGACACGAGCCGGTCAGGGATCGGATCGTCCAGGGCTGGGATGCGGCGCAGCGCATCGGTCGCCGCACGACGCAGCATCCACGTGTTGACCTCGTATTTCGCCGACTGCCGGTAGATCGCCATCAGCGGTGCGCCAGCATCGTCGAGCTTCTCCATCAACGGGGAACTCATCGACAGCTGGCCATTGAAGTCACCGATGTCGCCCTGCACGATCACCAGGTCACGACTGCGGAAGCGCGACCGCATCCACATCGCCCGGAAGAACATGATCGACACGTCGGCGCCGTTGTCCCCGACGGTCAACCGGACGTACGACTTCTCCCAGTTGGTGTCCACCCTCTTGACCCGTGCGATGAACGTCGCCTCCATCCCCGGCTGCAGATCCGCCAGCGGGGTGATCTGGGTGCGGTCCACGTATCGCAGCGGCACCCACATCATCAGGTCGTACACCGAGGTGATCCCCGCGCCAGTGAGTCGCTCCAGGGCCTTCTCCCCCACCCCGTCCAGGTCCGAGATCGGCACCCCGCGCAGCCCATCCAAGGTCGCATCGAACTCGAGTGGGCCCGCGCTAGCGGCATCGGCCAGCACGTCCGCGGCGGTCCGAACCTCCACCTTGTCCGGCACCGACCAATCGACAACCGGGGCTTGCTCCCGCACCGTCCCGGAGAGCGCCCACGGAGAGGCTTCCTCGGCAGATGCCGGCACCGGCAGTAGCGCCACGTCCACGCCTAAGGCCATCATTTTCGGCCGGCGCGACGACAGTTCCTCCACCACCACTTGTGCCAGGCCCTGCGGCCACGGGTCAGGGCGAGTCGCGGCACGCAGTGCGGCCGTACTGTCCCCGGACTTGACCAGAGCGGTGGCGGCCGACCGCAGGCGGGCCCGCTGCACAGTTGTCAATGCCATGCCGCTGCCCTCCCTGCCGTCTGTGCGCATCGTCTTCTCAGTGGTCAGACCCTATGAGGGGACTCCGACACCTGCCGCAGCAACAGCGTCCAGTCCCCGATGGGCCGGGGACGTCACACCCGCACGCCCGCCTCCTACGCTGCGGGTGTGACCACTACTCCAGATCCGTCCCGCCTGCCCGTATGGGTACGAGCGGTGACGACCACCGGCGCCCTGCGCGAGGCCTGCGCCGATTACCAGCTCACCAGCGACTCGCTGTTGCTGGTGTGCGCCACCACTCGGAGCGAGTCCCTCACTGCCGCGGCCACCAAGTACGGCGTCGCCCGCCCCTCCGGCTCGGCGACGGAGCCCGTCCATGCCTACGCCCCGTCTATCTGCGACTTCGCCCGCCAGTACCCAAACAGGCTCCTCGCCCGCCCTGGCACCGGCAGGCCCGAAACCGTCACAGACACCGAAACCGGCGAGCGCATCACCCCATGGGCCGACCTCGGCCCTGTGACGCTCACCGACCGGTGAACGCATCCGAACCAGTAACCGCGTCTGCCAGCTCCAGCATCGCCTTTCGCGTCTTCGGCGAGATCAGGTTGTAGTCAATCTCCAACCCACCTTCGACGACCGGATCAAACGGCAGCAGTACCACCCGTCGAGCGATCTCCTCGCTGAAATACTTCGCCATCCGGTCCGGCTTGGCGTTGCTCCTGGGAGACCGGGAGCTCACCACCACGATCAGGTCATCGAGCAGCTTCTCCAGATGACGGTCATCGGTGTCCCGAAGGCGGGCCTTGAGCCAATTCACCAGCCAGGTCGCCGCGTTGGCGCCGTCGACACCCTCCGCGACCAGCACCAGCAAATCCGCCTCGTCCAGCAAGGCCGGCACGATCCCGTCGGGGCCGTCCGCGGAGGCAGTGGTGATGTCGCCCGGAGTATCGCTCAAAATCAGCTGGTAGTGGCGGCGCAGTTCGTCCATCAACCGTCGGTAGTCCGGGCCGGTGATCGGCCGCTGAGGTCTGGTCACATCGGCTCCCAGCACCTCCAGCCCGGTGTCGCCCTTGGCGGTGTGCTCCCGCACGTTGGCGTAGGACGTGACGTACTCGAGCTGATCGAGCAGCGACACCACCGTGCCCAGCCCCTCTTTCGGGCATCGGGCGGACAGGTTTCCACCTGTCGGAGAGGCATCCACCGCCAAGACACGGTCCTTACGCACAGACGCGAAAGTGTGGCCGAGCAGCGTGGTGACGACGGTCTTGCCCACGCCGCCCTTCTTGCCGAGCACCACCACGTTCAGCGGTCGGATCGTGTCCCGCTTCGCCGACGTCTCATGTGCCCGCGAGACATCGGCGTCTCCGGTCAGCATCTTCCTCATGCGGGCCATCGGCCCCTGCTTGACCGGCGCCACATCCATCTTGTGGCGCCGCTCCGACGGCTTGACCGGGCGACGCGCCTCGCTCGAGGTCCGGTACGACCGGGTCGGGCCGGGCTGCTGCGGTTCCCGATTGCGACGCAACGTCACCGTGAGCGTGCCGTCCGGGTCCTCATCGTCGGGGTCGGCGCTGCTGACATCGTGATCTGCCGCGGTCCCGCCGACGCCTGGGGCGGGCTCTGTCCGCGGGGCTGGTTCGCCCGCACCACCCGGCGAGGCGCTCAAGTCGTAGCCCGCGGTGGCCGGAGCGCGATCGTCGGGGGCGACAGGTTCATCCCAGAAGTCGTCGAAGTCGTCGGCGTCGTCGACCGCAGGAGTTTCCTGCTCCGGCTGTGCTGGGGCGAACGCCTCCGAAGCCGGCGCCGAGCTCTCAGGCTCGTGGCTGGGCCCCGGAGGAGCCTCGCCGGACAGATCCTCGTCCGGGGCCGTGTGGTCGACGGTCGTCGGCTCTGCGGCGGGCTCGGGCTCCGTGGCAGCGGGGGCTAAGTTCGGGGACTCGGATTGCGGCTCGATGGGGCGGGCCGGTGTCGCCGCCGGCGCCGCGGCTGGCTTGTCACTCGACCACGGGTCGTCCAACTCCTCGAAGTCGTCGTCGCTGTCGAGCAGGCCGTAGCCGTCGGGGTCGTCGAGCTCGTCGCCCTTGGTGGCACTGGTAGGCCCGAGCCCCTGCGCCAAGTCGTCGTCAGTGACTTCCCACGGTTTCGGACTCATTCACCCCTCCTTTCCACGTTCGCTGTCGCACTCATCTTCCCTGCACGGCATGCCGAGGCCGCCGCGCTCACTGCGACCTGCCCGTCTGTCGCAACCAGTTCTCGTGGGTGTCCCCTGTGCGCCTGTCGACCGCACCGGTGGTGCAGATCGACGTCCACGACCGCAGTCGCGACGCGGTCTGCTGCCCCACCCATTCAGTCAGCCCGGCGTCTTTGCTCCACGACTGCCGGTTCGAGGTGCCCACCACCAACATCGAGCGAGGCTGCGAGCTGATCAGGTCGGCCAGCATCTTCCATGCCGCCTGGAGTTGGTCTCGGTGCCTAGGCGCGACACCGATGTCGTCGACCAGGACCATCACCGCGCCATCAATCCAGCGTCTGAGTCGGTCCTCGAGCTGCCACGTCGCCACGTGCGGCCCCATCAGTTCGACTTCGGAGGCGACCCTGATCTCCGCTCCATATCCGAGGTCGGCGACAGCATTGGCCAGTGCGAACGCGGCCCATGTCTTCCCGATTCCCGTCGGTCCGCAGATCATCAGCCCACTTCGACTGCGGGGCAGTTCTGGGTCGCGCCATTTGGACAACGCTTCGTGGGCTAGCTGCTGCCACGCCGAGGCCGGCGTCGCATCCAGGTAGGCGTCTTCCAGCCGGGCTCCGGCATCGAACGCCGCTGCCTTGTCTGACCAGCGCTGTCGGGTGCGCTCGGCGATCATCTGTGCGACCTGGGCGCCCGCCGGTTCCGCCGCCTCGCGGCAGTCGATGCACACCACGTGCTGTCGCCAATCGGGCCTGTCGTCGACGAGTGCTTTAGTGCGGTGCACGTCTGAGCCGCAGCGGGTGCAGGTTGCGTGCACGATCGAGCTGGTCACAGCATCCCCTTGAGTTCGTCGTCGGCGTGATCGCCGACGAGGCCGCCAGCAGCGGAGTTGGTGGCGGTGACGCCGCTACTGGCGGGCGGTCCACTACGCATGTCAAGAAGCGCCTTGCGGGCCCGGTCTGGCCGGGGAAAATCGAAGCTGTCGGTGTAGTAGCGACTGCGCCCGGACTGGGGGTCGCAGATCCATCGGATGGTGTCCTGCACATCGGTTGTCGGCACAGCCGGCTGGGTGCTGTCCCCAAGCAGGAGACCATGGATCCGATGCAGGGTCCGTGAGCTGATCGTGATGTCCTGCCCCAAGGTGCGAGACAGGTAGTAGACCCACCCTTTCGCCAGGTCAGACACGTGCTGACGCAACGTTCCGTCCTCGATCGAGTCGAGCCGAAAGCCCTGCCCAGCAGACGTCCAGTCCCCTCGCATGGCCCGGAATGTCGCCGGTTTGGGAACGCCGGTCAGGTTGGATCTCCAGTGCGGCTTCTCGGCCAGGCACCACCGCACGATTTCCACCACCGTCTGTGGGTCATTCCCGGGGTCGGCCATGATCGTGAGCGCGTTCTTCCTGGAGCTCAGCGAGATGGCGGCGGAGCGCGTTCCGGTGGTGTTGATGGCTCGGGCGACATCGGCGATAAGCCCATCGACGGCGGCCAGGTCATCGTCCCGGCCGGCCAGGTGGAGTCGATGTTCGGCGAGCATCTGCAGCCACGGCCCGTGCCGGTATCGGCGGTTGGTGCTGGCATCGGCCCTTCGGGTTTCCCGCGGAGTCGGTGCCAGAACCGGGCGGTGGTGTTCGCGCCAGTAGCTGGTCGGGCAGTTCTCGGACCAGGCCCACGTCAGGACGTCCACCGGGTCGGTTTCGCCTGCTGCGTCGACGAGAGCCGCGGACCATGCCGCCGCGGAGGGCTCAAGGCCGCTCACGATGGCGGGGTGGTGGCTGTGGATCCAGTCGTTCAGGCGCTGACCGGCCGCGCCAGGCGTCGGGCTGTCGGCGGCGGGGCGAGGCGTGACGCCAGCAAGCATCGGGGCGATCAGTTCGGCGACGCGGCGTGCGATCGCCTCGACATCGTCGTCGTCGAGTGTGCTCACGTCGGCCCCTCCTGCTGGCTAGTGGCGGCCGTTGTGGCGGCCTGTGTGGCCCTCTGGCTTCCTATCGTCGTGGTTCGCGCCCCTCGGGCGCCGCGATGGCTCCCGGGGCCGCACAGAGCAAATGCGGGCCGATTCCGGGCTATGGGGCGGCATGAGCGTCGCAGCGGCACGGGCGCGTGTGGTGTCTGGTTCGCTCGGGCAGCCATGACCGGCCTGTGGTGGGGGCGGAGCTTTCCGAGATCGGTGGGCGAATTCCTCGGGGGGCGAGCCGCCAGGCGAGCCCTCGGGGCGGCGGCTTGTCCGCCGCAGGGCGTGAACTCCCTCCCCCACACCCCCACCCACCTACAGCAACCACAGGTAGATCTAATTTCTAATTCCTGCGCGCGCCCGCGAGGTAAGACACCCGCTTCGGTAACCCTTGCGGTATCCGTTTCGGTAACCCTTTCGGTAACCCTTACCGAAAGGGTTACCCCGCCGAGAGATACAGTCCGTCTACCTGCACAAATGCCGCTCGAATGGCGCCCTGGAGCCTGGACCGACGCACGTGGATTGGCGCCGTGGAGGCGTGAGGAAGCTGGCATAAGCGTGTTGCGCATGTGGTTTGGTAACCCTTCCGCAACCCTTCCGCATCCCTTACAGGTAAGGGTTACCCCGCCGTCGTCGGCGGGGGCGGAAGGGCCGCGAAGATCGGTCGGTTAGGTGGCCGTCCGGGTGCCACGGATTGGCTTCACATTCGGGCCGTGGAGCTTCTCGCGGATCGCGACAGCGAGGGATGGTTCGACGCACACCCAGTTCCGGTTCTCGAGTTCAGGTAGTGCGTGCTCGAAGTCCCGGGTTCCCATGAGCTGGTCGAGCATCGTGGGGTTCGGTTCTGTGAGTGAGCCGGTGATCGTCTCGGCCGCCGGCAGCTTCTGCCCGGTGAGCTCCTCCCAGATCAACTCCAGGGCCTCGTAGTGGGCGTTGCGGCCCTTCGTGAACACGCGGCCTGCGGCGTCCTTGCTCCCCCGAGTGGAAGGGGCTGGTTCGATCGAGGCGATGTCCTTGCGGAGCAGCTCTGTCCCCACCACGACGCGCAGCAAGGGTGCTCGCATCTGCACTTCCAGCGTGTACTTGCACGCCTTGAGGAAGTTCGGGGTGCTGAAACAGCGGTGGCGAACCCAGGAGCGGATCAGGATTTCGTGGTGATCCCGCACGATCTTGCCCTTGGCCTCGAGTCCCTCGAGCAGCTTGCTGACCGTATCGGCGCTCGAGCCGGGCAGCTCCGACCACTCGTGGCGGCGGTAGACGGTCCCGACTGGCGTGGTGGCCTTCGAGGTGATCAGCAGGGACATCAGGCCGATCTCGGCGAGCGAGCAGTCCGCCATGTCCTCCTCGAAGGACTTGGTCATGGTGACGAACCCACCACCGGTGGACTTACGCGCCATTGGGGTACACCTCCCCTGCTGCCGGGATCCACTGCTGACGAGTACCGGTGATGAGCCCTCGCTCGGCGAGCTCGTCCCAGGCCTCGTCGGCGGTGATCAGGCGAGCGCCGGCCCCCAGCGTTGAGCGAAGGAGGTTGGCCTGCATGGGAATGTCGGACTTCGACAGGGGCTTGCCAGTGGCGAGGTATCGACAGACAGCCCTGGTAAGCAGTGCCGCGGCAGCGACGGTGAGGTCCGCTGAGGTGGCGCTAGTTCTGGGCAGCAGCATGGTCATGCCTCTCCCCTCCCTCCGCGCCATCTGCGTCGAATCCTCCGAGATGCGCAGCAGCTGCTTCGGCGCCGCCGCAGGAGTCGACCAGGCGAGCGAGCGCGGCCCGAACGATCGTGTGACGTGACGGTGCTGCATGGCCGGGCACTGTGTGGGCGATCGCCAGCCCGTCGACCAGGTCCAGGGCGTCGCCGCGCAACTCGATGAAGATGCGGCGCGTGTGCTTTTGCCGGCCGAGGTAGTCGGCCAACGGCATCGGGGTGGTGGTGTGGGCATGTGCGGCGGCCAGGAGCGCTTGAGTGGCAACCCATACGGCGGTGCGGTCGCACCGGCGAGTGAGGGTCGACAACTCGGACGCCCGCTGGTCCGTCAACCTGACGGTCACGGCCATGGTGTGCCTCTCGTTGCAGTCTGTTCCGATGAACGTCATGGAACCATGACGTACTGGCGATTGCCGAACATTCGCGGCATGCCGGAGGCCAGACCCGCGCGAAAAGGGGCACCTACCTGCTTAGATCGTCGCTTCCGTGCTCGCTACTTGCGCGGAATGAAGTCCGGGAAACTCGTACTGGCCCCGCCGTCCTTCTCGATCTCGGCCTTGAGCGTCGCGGTCGCGAAGGCCAACAGGGTGACCATCACGGTGTTCTCGACGCCTAGAGGCTTGCGGTACGCATCCATCCGCTCGATGTCTTCGACGAGCCACCTGTTCACGACGCGGTGCATCTCTTCGTAGAGACCGGGAGGAAGCGACACCTTGGGCCTCTTCGGCGGCTCCGACGCAGGGATCGGCGCCTTCTTGGCGGGCGCCTTCTTCGCGGTGGCCTGCTTCGTGGCGGACCTCTTGGCGGGGGTCTTCTTCGCGGGCGACTCCTCGTCGGCCGACTCGTCTCGCCGGACAGGCGAAGTGCGGCCACTGACGTGGGTCGGGGCTGTCGTAAATGCCGCCAGGTCGGCTTCGTCTTTGTCTGGCCCGAATCCCGTACCCATGATCAGTCCTCCTCGGGGTAGTCGTCGTCCTGGTGGGGAGCACGCGTCACTCCGACACCGGAAAGCAGCAGATTGGTCGGGTACTCCCCCAGCCCGACCTCGGTAAATTCTCGAACGATCTCGTCGGCCTGCTCGTCACCGAGAACGTCGCGGACGATCGCGATGGCGATCGCCGTAAAGGCCGCGACAGCGTCCATGCCGCGCGTTCGATTGGAGATGTTGTCCCGCCAGGCGTTCCGCGATGCCAGTGGGCGTTGTGCCCGGTTGGCATCGCTGATGGACGCCCGGGCCGGGATGGGAAGTCCGAGCCACAGAGTCGAGGGTCCGAGCTGCTCGGCCAAGAACTTGCGAGTGACGCGCATGACGTCCTTGTGCTCAGTGCGGTTCCTCTCGTATCGGCTGGTCACTGCGCCGATCACGTTGAAGTTCAGGCCATCCTCTTCGTACGCCTGCTTCGCACGGAGAACGGTGCGGCTGAACCCTCGGAGCCCTTGGGATTCCGGCAGCAGAGTCAAGACCAGGTTGCGCGATGCCTGCATTGCCATGTCGACGATGACGCTGTCGGCGCCGGGAATGTCGATCATCACCAGGTCGTAGCGGTCGAGGACGAAGTCGTCGTCGTTGAGCGCTCGTCGTAGACGCTTGATCGAGCGAGGGTCCTGCCGGCCGACCGACTCTGCGATGCCCGGCGTCGCTGGGATGATGTCGACGCATCCGCCAGGAAGGAGCGCGCCTCCCTCGCTGAAAGGCACGTCAGGGCTGGGCTGCCACGCGGGCGGGCGGCGCACGCACTCGTCCTTGTCGATGCCCGGCGAGTCCAGGAACTCCACTGCCCCAGGGCCGTCGTCGATCGCGCCGAGGATGGTGGACAGCCCGGCGACGGCGTCGAGGTCGATCAGGAGCACTCGCAGCCCGAACTGCGCGATCGGATAGGCGACCTGCGCGGTTGTGGTGGTCTTGCCGATTCCGCCCTTGGCTGCAGCCATGGTCAGCGTTCGATCACGAGCCTTATCGGGCAGTTTCGCCACCAGTCCGGGCGTCATCTCGGGCATTGGGGCTCCTCTCAGGGGTGGGATACGGCCACGTTATCAGCGATATGTGTCGCCACTCGCTGCACTCGCGGGGTGAGGTCAAAAGGGGCGAGTGCCCCTGTCCGCCCCAGACGGGCAACCGGGGCCAAATGCCCGCAATAGTCCAAAGGGGCGGCTGGGGCCTACGGGCCAAGTCGCCCCAGTGGGGAAAGTGACCCCGAGTGGATCAACCGACCCTGCGGGGACAAATCCCCCAACGGCCCGTAAGGGGCCAATGACCCCTTGCGCCCAGCTGGGGTGCCAGGGGCAGCGTGGACCAAGAGGGCAAGAGGGGCGGCCTGCACCGAAGGCCCTATTGGGACTCACGCCCCCGCTGGGCCGGTCGTCCCTTTCGGGGCATGTGGGGCCAATGGGGCTAGATACCTAACGCCTGAGACGCCTCGCTTGTTTTGAGGCGGCGGAGTGTCGTGGGCGGGCGTATCGGGTGGCTCGTCGACTGCTACGCGGGTTCCTCCGAGTCCGGTGCGAGCACACGACCCTCTGCGCCCCGTCGGGGCCTGTCGCCCGGTGGACACCTTTGGGCCGGTGTGGCCCGCGGCCCCCGCGCGAACCAATGGCGCCCCTGGGCCGGCGTGCCCCTCGTGGGCTACTGGGGCCACGCGGGGCGACGGGGCACGTGGGGCAGCCGGGTCGAGACGCCCTCGAGGCCCTGTACGCCACAACGGGGCATTTGGGGGCACCGTGGGCTGTGGGCCAGTTGGGGCAACAAGGTCCTGATGTGCCTGTTGGTGAATCGCCCCCAGCGACCCCGTTGTACCCACGTACCCCGGCGGTACCAATGGGTGTTGTGGGGCCAATGGGGCCAACGCCGCAACGTCAGTGATAGGCGACAGATAACGAATGGAGCGCGACTTCGCGCCAGCGGCCCGTCTCGAGGGGCGCCGGGGCAAGCCGGCGAAGCCATGCGGTGGCGTCCGTTCAGTCGCCGAAACGGCGTTCCGGTTCGCGGGAAGGGGAGCGGGAGATACCGCGGAGCACAGGCAGCGATGCGCAGATGTACAAGCCGATCAGTAAGCCCGCAAGAAAGGGATGCGATTCGCGCAGCGGCATGCCGACCGAGAGAAGCGCAATGCACATCGTGATCTGGAGGGCGAGCAACTCTCCTGCGGTGGCGGGGGAGCGGTTTGGGCGTGGAGTGGAGTTCGGGCGAGGGGCGTGCATTGCAGTCCTCCGAGAGCGCTGGGCGGGTGGTGCCGACCAGTGCACTGGGGCGTTCATGCACTGCAGCAGTTCTGCCGCGGGTGCCGAACCAGCCGACAGCTAGGAGCGTGGGTCAGTAACACGCCAGTTCAGGTCCGCTGATGGGGCGGGTTCGGCGGGATAATTGTCGTCATGGGCGAGGAAGGGTTGTTCGCCGCCGAGGAGTTCCGCGTCGAGCGGGCTGACCGGCAGGGCGAGGTCGAGCCGGTGGGCGCAGGCAAGACATTTCGGGCGTTCGACCCGGGCCAGGGGTTGTTGCTGCCGCCGTCGCTGGATGACTGGCTTCCGGCCGATCATCTGGCACGGTTCGTGGCGGATCTGGTCGATGAGCACCTGGATTTATCGCGGATCTACGTCTCCTACCAGGAGGGGCGCGGGGCCCCGCCGTACGATCCGCGGTTGATGGTGCGGTTGCTGATCTTCGGCTACACCACGGGGGTGCGCTCCTCCCGCGGGATCGAGAAGGCCTGCACCGACATCGTCGCTTTCCGGTGGTTGGCGGCCGGGGCGGCCCCGGACTACCGCGCGATCGCCAGGTTTCGCAAGAGGCACCTGGCCGCGCTGGGCAACCTGTTCTTGCAGGCGTTGGCGTTGTGCCAGGCCGCCGGGATGGTCACGCTTGGACAGGTCGCGCTGGATGGGACGAAGCTGCGGGCGAACGCCTCCAAACGCAAGGCCATGTCGTACGCGCGGCTGACGGACAAGGAGAAGGTACTGGCCCAGGAGGTCTCCGATCTGCTGGCCGCCGCCGAGGCCATCGACAAGGCCGAGGACGCCAAGTTCGGCAAGAACCGGCGCGGGGACGAGCTGCCCGATGAGCTGGCCCGCCGAGAGTCTCGCCTGGTCAAGCTGCGCCAGGCCAAAGCTGCTCTGGAAGCCGACGCCGCCGCCGATGCGGCGGAGAAGGCTGAGGCTAAGGCCCGCGGTAAGGGCGAAGACGAAGACACCGTCGCGCAGAAGGCCGCTGAGGCCGCCGAGCGCGCCACGCCCAGGCCGAAGGCCCAGCGCAACTTCACCGACCCGGAGTCGAAGATCATGCTCACCGGGGACGGGTCGTTCGCTCAGTGCTACAACGGCCAGGCCGTGGTCGATGCCGCCCATCAGATCATCGTGGCGGCCGAGGTCAACGACTGTGCCGCCGACGTCGGCAACCTCATCCCCATGACCGAGCAGGCCATCAGCAACACGGGGCAGGCCCCGAAGCAGATGCTCGCCGATGCCGGGTACTGCTCAGCCGCGAACCTCGCCGCCTCCGCCGAGGTCACCGGCGAGCAGGGCACCGAGTTCTTCATCGCCACCGGACGACAGCGCAGCGGGGAACCGGCGCCGATCGCCCCCCGGGGACCGATCCCGGCCAGCGCCACGGACAAGCAGCGCATGGCCCGCAAGCTCGCCACGAAGAAAGGCCGAGCGGTCTACGCCCGGCGCAAAGCGATCGTCGAACCGGTCTTCGGACAGATGAGCACCCTGCAGAACGGCAAGCAACTCCTGATTCGCGGTCTGGACGCCGCCCGCGGTGAATGGCTACTGCTCGCTGCCTGCCACAACCTGCGAAAGCTCCACGGTCATATCGGCGCCACCGGGCTCGGCGGCCTCCAGATCGCCTGAACTGGCAGGCCCGGGCGACCTACAGGCTGACCCGCGGACTGAACGCCATCACCGCGGCTTCGCAAACCGAATACCTGTCCGCCAGTGACGCCGGCCCGAGCGCAACGCTCTCACGCACTCCGCCGTACTCTCGGCGCGCTTCGAGCCATTACTGACCCATGCTCCTAGGGTTCCTCGTCGACCGGGGGCTTGGTCAGGTACCAGAGCCCCACCGCGACACCTGCGCTGATGCCTGCCGCGACGAACAGCAGGGAAGACCTCACCGTCGCGTACAGAGCGAGCATGACGATGCACAGGCCGATTGATGCGGTGATCGCTATGACCATGTTCGCGGTGCGCGCGTACTGGTACTTCTCGCCTTCCTTGTCGGAGGGAAAGCGGAGGAAGTTGTTCCGGGGCACGTCGAGCTCCTCTGGCGGGTAGGCGGCCGTCTTAGGGTACGGCCGGGTCGTGCCGCTTCGGACAGGCTGCCGAGGGCGGCTGGGGCTCCCGCCACGCCGCTGGGCTGCGGCCGGCACCGGGGGCATGCGTGAATCGGTACACGCGCCGGCAGTGGCATTATTCCCGAGTCGTCGAGTCGCTGCTTGGTGCACGTCACGGCGGTGCGGCAAGGGGTGCGGGTAAGGGTTACCCCGAACCCTTACGTGTATGGGTTCGCGGGTATGGGATGTACCCAAGGGGTGCCGGTATCGGTTGGCGTTAACCCCTGGCGGTAGCCGGTCCGGTATTTGGTAGGCCTACGGGTTGGCGGTACCTGTTCCGGGTAGGTGTTGCAGGTAGGGGTTACCGGTCCCAGTCGCGTTTCATGCCCGAGTGGGGCTCGCGTCCCCGATCCGCGTGATGCCTCGGCTGCAGTTCACGAACCGGCACCGGTCACGGGGTCCTCCGAGCAGCGGGGCGGCGCCCCGACCAATGGTGGGCGGGGCGCCGTGCCTGGGGGTTCGGTTGCTGGAGTTACGCGCCAGGGGAGGGGGAGGGCGCCTCGAGCGGAATCTCGAAGGCGGGCAGCGCCCCGAGCAGGACATGCGAGTCGAACGCCTCGGTCGGGGAATCGCCGAAGGACATGCCACCGGTGATCGCCACGTCGATGCCGAACAGTCTCCAGGTGGTGCTCTCACGCGACACGACGGAGTCGACGGCCGTGGCGAGGCGCGCCTCGATGAAGTCCATGACCCGCGGGTTCGCGGCCAAGGCGTCGATCTCCGCGGCGGAGATGTCATCGGGTCCAAAGTCCGGGTCGAACGGCACCTCGAGGTCCTCGGGCCACTCGAGGAACACGCCGGGGAGGGTAGCGGCGATGACCTTGTCTCGGTCGCTGGTTGCGGCGATTTCCCGCCGGTAGGCGTCCTTCGTGGATTCTCCCGGTCGTGTGTCGGGCATGCGGTGCATCGCGGCGTACATATGGGCGCCCATGGCTGCCTCCTGGAGGTGGGTGACGTGCCTTCGCCCACCACGTTGGTGCCCCCGCGAGCAGGTGCAGCACCGCTGAAATCAGCCTGTTCCGCGTCATGTCGATCGGCCGTCGCTGGGGTGTGAGCAGCCAAGGGACGCGGACAGGAATCGCGGCGTCTCCCGTGGGAGACGCCGGTTGGAGGTCAGGTCAGGCGGTCGATGAGCTGAGCCACTGCGTCGACGATGCTGCCTCCCGGCGGGAGCGGGACTGCGTCGAGCTCGTCACCGTCGGCGTCGCGGGCACTGACATAGGCGATCAGGCCGTCGTGCACTTCGCCGTCGGGGAGGGCGGCATCGCCGTTGGTGATGCCGACCTCCAGGGCGCCGACCTGGAGGCCGATCTGCTCGCATTCGCCGCCGGTGGGCCAGGGCGCCTCGGCGGCGTAGCCGGCGGCGTGGAGTTCTTCGACCAGCGTGTGGGCGTAGCGGTTCACGGCCTGTCTCCGATCAGGGTTCGGCCCCGCCAGGGCGGTGACACCGCTGGCGGGGCGAGGGCGTGTCAGGCGGCGACGGGATCGCCGAGCCAGGTCGTGGTTCCGCTGGGGTCCAGGAGCCCGGTCACCTCGGTGATCTCCCAGCCGAGGCAGTCCATGATGCGACGGAAGGTGTCGTTGTTGGCGACGGTGTAGCCGTCGATGATGCTCACTCCGACGCAGAGGTGGTCGGCACCGTAGGGCATCGGCCCCTTGGCGCTCAGGGCGCGGATCGCGTCGGGCTTGCGGTGGCCCCGGAACACCAGCGTGTAGCTGCCGGCCGGGCCATGGATCGTGGTGTCGGTCGGGTCAGTGGCTGCGGTGGTGGTGGTCATCGGAGGCCTCCTCGGTGGTGGGTGTGCCTCCACTATCTGCCCGGCCCGTGCCGGTGCAGCATTGCCAGAACCGGCGCCTGGCGCACGCGAGCCGACCGCCCTGGCCGGGCCGGGGGAGTGGTCGGACAGGTCGAGGCATTACCGCCCTCGCTGGGAACCCAGGCGCCGGCATGGGCCGCTGTTACCGTCTGGCCGGTGGGCGCGGCACCTGCGCCTACAACCCATCGGAAACCTCTTGAAAGGGCGCACCATGATCTCTGGATCCCTGAACGGCATCGCCGGACTGCTCGGCGCGTACGACACCATCGCCAACCTGCCGATCATCGGCGACCTGCTCGCCGGCCTGCCGTTCACCGGTTCCCTCGGCAGCGTCTCCGGCAGTGCCGAGCCGATCGGCAGCCTCGCCGACATCGTCGGCCAGGTCGGTTCCTGACCTACGAGCCCCACAGAAGGCCCCGATCCCGCTTAGGCAGGATCGGGGCCTTCCCCGTTGGCGTCGGCCCGCACAGGCGACGTGAAGGCCCGGTTCGGGCGCACGCCGAGGCGCCCCTCACCGGCCGGCGGGGGCGCTCGGTCCGCGGGGTCAGGCTGCGGGCTGTGCGGGCTGCTCAGCGGCGGAGACAGCGATCTGGCCGAGGGCGCCGGTGGGGGAGAGGACCGCGAGCACGGCGGGCAGGTCCGGGCCGGCGACGTCAACGATCACCTGCGTGTCGGCGACGGTGAACATGATCGCGTCCTCGGCAGCGGCGGCGACGTCGGCGTGCAGGGCGAAAACGTCGGCGGGTTCGTCAGTGGTGATGGTGGCGGCGATCTTGATGCGGATCATGGCGTCCTCCCGGGGGCTGGCTGCTGCGGTGTGGTTCCAGCGTCTCGCCGGCTTCGCCTGGTGCAGCAGGTGAGAGCGGCGGCCCTGCACCTGCGACCTGGGTATCGAGCGGACAGCGTTGGGGGCGGCGCGGCCACCTTCGAGATGAGCCGACGGCAGTGGCCGGGCATCACCGGCGGTGTGCGCGGCGACGCCCGGCCCGGCTGCCGGCTACGTCCGCTGGCTGGTCAGGTACAGGTCGGCGGCGGATTCGATCCACAGCAGCGCCTGCGCCGTCGTCATCTCGGCCGCGCCGTGGGGCGCGGGGATCCAGTCGGTGATGGGTTCGCCGTAGCCGCCGGGGCACACGCCGATGAGGTCCCCGCCGTTCCAGACGAAGGAGGTGTGGCCGGCGTAGTAGGCCACGTGGGCCTGCCCGTCGGCGTTCGGGCTGGTGTCGGGCTCGGCCTGGCAGAACGGGCCGGTGGTGGGAGTAGTCACGGGTCATCTCCTGGGGAGTCGGGAACGGGTGATGCCCCCACTGTCGAGGCGCCCCGCCCGGGTGCAGCAGCGTCTCGAGGGGCGCGTCTGTCTGGCGGGCAGCGTCGACACACGTGGCGGGCCGTTTCGTGCTGGCCGCCGCCGGCGGACAGGCGACGCCCATGGCGGCCCGAGCCGCCGGCGCACACCCCGCGCCAGGCTGACCGGGCCGCCCACTGATCAGGACCAGACGATGCGCCGCTGCCGGGCACGGGCCCACGCGCAGATCGCGTAGAGACGCCCCAGGATGTCCTGGTGGTAGCCGGGCCGTCGGCCGCACTCGACGATGGTGGCTCCGCCGGCTCCTGCGGCCTCGTAGGCGGGCACTCCGGCGTCGGCCGGGGCCAGGGCCAGCGCCGTGAGGACTCGACCCTCGAACTGCTCCGCGTCGCACGAGCCGACAAGGTCGACCTCGCCGTCGTGCGCGAAGCCCAGCAATTCCAGCACGCTGACGGCGTTGATGTTGGAGACGTTGATGCTGGGCGCCTGATCGAGGTCGGAGGTGACGGCGTCGATGAAGTAGCCGCCCATGCTGGTGATGCCAACCGGGTCGGTGCAGCCGGGCAGGACGCGGCCTGCGGACTCGGCGGCGCACATGGCCGCGACAGCGTCGTCCCGGTCGTCGAACAGCTCGGGGGCTCGGCCACCGGCGAAGTCGGCCACGCGGTACCCGACGACGGGTGCCTCGTCGGGCTGAAAGGTGACGCTCATGGTGGGCTCCTCACACTCGGGCGCGGGCCGGTCCCGCTCCATGTGAGAGCAACGATGCGGGAGGCCTCTGGCCGTGCAGCACAACCGCGCGTCGAGTGGCCGTGACCAGGCATCTTGGGTGGACAGGCGGGCCGGTGTCTCCCCGGGGAGACGAACGCGGCCCGGGTGTCGAGCTCGACCACGGCTGAGGGGGCTAGTTATCAGGGCACGTCTGGATTGGCTGTGGCGGCGGCACGGATCGGACTGTGCGGATCGTCGAGATCGTTAATCACGCGGGCGAACCCCTGGAGGCACTCTGTTGGTGCGCCCTGCACCATCGACTGATTCAGGGCGAACTTGAGGTGGGCGACGACTAGCTCCCGATGGTCGGTGTCGATGGTGCCGAGGATCCTCCGCGCCCTATCGAGAGCGTCGAGATTCCCCTCGAGGAAGCGGGCTCGGAGGTCATCCTCCGGAGTGGCGATGCCCTCCTCTCGCCGCCGACCGATTCGATGAGCCTCATCTACGGCAGCTTTCAGCTCCGCGGTGACGTACGTGACCGGGTCGTGGTGCATCGACGATCCTTTGCTCGAGTGTGAAGTCCGCGCCGCGAGGGTGGTCTCCCGCGGTCGCTGATGATGTTTGGAGATCGAGGGCGCCTGCGTCCACTCGACACGCGCCTCGCGCCATTCGTGCTGGTCGCCTCAACCGATCTGCGCACATCAGGCTGAAATGGGCGCGTCCGCGTCCTGGGCGTGTGCGTACATCAGCAGGTCGAGCAGGGCGTTGTTCCAGTCGACAGCGGCCTGATACTCGGGGCTGGCGGGCATGACGGCGAGCGAGTCGACCACCGCGGCGGCCTCGGGCTGCAGGCGGGCGGCGACTCCGGCGGCCTCTGCGCAGGTCGCGTCCGCGTTCATGGCGCCGGACTCGATCAGTCGGGCGGCGGTGCGGGCGGCGTCGGCGGCGTACTGGGCGTTGGCGGTCATGGCGAGCTCCTCAGGTCGGTGTGCCACCACTCTCCGCCGGGCCGACCGCGGTGCAGCAGCAGCCTGGCAGCCCAGAGGTGCGGGCCTGCGAAGATGCCATCGGGTCCGGCGGACAGGACGAGAACGCGCCGACCCCGCCATCTGGAGGGGCTGCGGTCGCTCGAGCCGAGTGCGGGAGAGCTTGCTGGCGGCGTCGTCGTCCACCAGGCCGAGTACGTCGCTGATCGGGGTGAAGCCTGCTCGACGATCGAGGGCGCCGCCGAGACGACGAACCTGGCTGAAAAGGGGACCGCAGAGAAGGTTCTGGACATAGTGCGAACTGAGAATGGGCGGCGTCGCTAGTCTCTGCAAATGATCAACAGCAGAACTCGGACGGCGGCCGTCTTATCGGGTGTTGGTGCGCTCGTCTTCGCAAGCCTCGTCGGCTGCAGCAGTGAGCCGTCCACGTTCGATGCCCGATTGCGGGTGGTCGACAACACCGGGTCCGTCAACGGCGATGGGTGCAGGGGAGAAGTGGCGGACACGGACCGCGCTGTGATCGTTGATTCCAGCGGAGAGCAGGTCGGGAGTACCGACCTGACTCTCTCCATGAAGAGCGGCAGGCACTGCGAGTTCACTTTCTTCACGCCAGTGGAAGTGGGCGAGGGTGGCCCCTACGAGGTGAGCTTCGGGCTCAGCGGAGTGAGCGAGACATTCAGCAGGAGTGAGCTTGAGAACGGGACGGAATTGTCCATCGGTGAGCCCCGGATGATGCTCGGTGACAAGCCGATTCTCCGCCCCGACTTGGGGCGCTGAGCTTGCCCGGTGAGGGTCTAAACGAAACGCATTCGCAGCGTGGAAACCGCGCTGCGTTGTAGCGGGAACAGGGTTCGGCCGGGCAATTCTCGCTGGCCGCGAGGTGAAGCCCGTTCTCGGAGGAGGGCGGCGCCTGCGGTGTTGCAGGCGCCGCCCTCAGTGGTCTGGGTGGGTCAGTGCGGGTCGAAGAGGCCGTTGTAGTCCTCGGGGTTGTCCAGGGCGTGCTCCCAGGCGGCGTTGGAGGCGTGGAGGTAGCGGATGCCGGCATCGACCGCGTACTTGGTGCCGGTGAACTTCGCCAGCGCGTCGACGGCGATCAGGTGGCCGGAGGCCTCCGCGAGGGAGTCGATCCGTCGGTTGTAGCGGCAGTACGCGTCGTACTTGGCCACGCGGGCTGTCTCCACCTCGACGGCCGAGCCAGTGCAGGCGTCGAGGGTGGCCGTCGCCGCTCCCCAGTCGCCGTAAGCGCCCAGGGCGGCGTCGACGAGGGTGGCCAGGCGCGGCGTGGAGGTGAGCTCCTGCGCGGCGGCACCGGCGGCAGGGGCGGTCAGGATGTCGGTCATGGCGAGCTCCTCAGGGGTGGGTTCTTCGTGGTGACTCCACCCTCTGATGGCCTGCCGGCGGTGCAGCAGAACTGATCGCAGGTACCGGTTGACCTCGAAGAAGAACCGGACAGGAGTAGCAGTTGTCTCCCGGGGAGACGGCGCCCCGTGCACGTCCGCGGGGCGCCGCAACCGGGTTCGCCGAGAGATCGGCTCGACTGCGGCGGTCCCGTCCGCTCAGTGGCGGGGGTCGCGGCGCCGGTGGGTCCAGTGCGGGGCGGCGACCTTGCCGGGCCGGATCACGCACACCGCGCGGCCCGCGTCGTCGCCGACGGCCTCCCGGAGCACGAACTCGTGGCTGTAGCTGCGGGCCAGCCCGACCAGGTGCGGGTAGGTGCCCTCGTCGAGGCGCGGCAGCAACAGCGCCATCGGGCGGGTGTTGGAGCGGGCGCGCGGGCGCCGCAGAACGGTGGGGCAGTCCACTTCGGGGGTCACGACGACGTACACGCGGCCCCAGCCCTCGTCGGTGGCGCCGGTCGTGTACTGGCCGATGCCCTTGCCGGGCTGGTGGCCCTTGCCCTTGAGGGTGGGCAGGACGCGGGACTTGAACTCGGGGTGCGGGATGTGGGGCAGCTCGTTGAGGTTGGTGGCGGTGGGGCAATCGAGCGTGGAGGTCATGTCGGGGCTTTCCGGTCCAGGGGTGGGTTGGTGGCTCCACCCTCTGCCCGGCTCTCGCGGGTGCAGCAGTTCACAAGCTCCGCCCGCGGACGTGTGGACGTTCTACGATTCTGGGATGACCGAACCCATCACTCTCCGCCGATGAGACGCAAGCAGTCCTGGTCCCCGTACGCGGTGGCCGGGCTCCGAGACAACCTGGTTCGCAACTACCGTGAGCGGCCGAAGCAGGCCGACGAGCTTCTGGACAAGGCCACTCGGATGGGCTTCGACGAGGCCACCCAGCAGTCTGCAGTTGATGGGCTCCTGCTGGACTTTCGCCGCATGGAGGACGCTGCTGACGCCGCTTGTGAGGCGGAACTGTTCTGGGTGTCCTCGGACATGGCAGACATCACAATGGACGCTTCACAGGACATACCTGGCCTCGATATACAGGACGTAACATGGCCGGTCGGGATGATGGTGTTCGAGACATCACTGCCCGGCCGCTCTTCCTTCGAGCGAAAGAGAGCCCAGGTCTCCCCCGGCGACAGCCGGCTTGCGGATGACCTCGTTCCAATCGACGGACTGTTATGGTTCCCGGCTGAAAACGGGATTCACATCGAAATTCTTACGAAGATGGAGAATAAGCCGGAACCGCTCCGATCTCTCCGCGGTGGCTTGATCGACCACTTCAGCGCCACACTGCCGATGCCAGTCGACTTCACCGACAGCGTCTCGATCCCCGATGACTGGAAAGGACAAGGCCTCTCCCGAAACCTGGGGGTGGCCGCGTTCTTGGCGGCGGCCCTGCATCTGATGGCGATGCCGGCCGTGGCCCGCGCCCGGGACGTGCAGCCGCGGACAGGCGAGAGCAGGGCTGCTGAGTCGGTGACGGTGCCCGTCGGGCAGGTGCGGGTCGTCGATGCCCGGCCCATGCGAACGGTCCCCGCGGATCCGGAAGAGACCGCCGGCAGCGAAGATAGCGGCCGCCGCTACTCAACCCGGTGGGTGGTGCGTGGGCACTGGCGACAGCAGGCCCACGGGACTGGCCGTGCCCAGCGCCGAACCCAGTGGATCGAGTCCTACATCAAAGGCCCCGAGGACGCCCCGCTAGCGCCCCACACCCTCGTGCGGGCGTGGCGCCGCTGATCCGCCCGTGCACCGGGCGGGGGGCGGTCCCCTCTACGCCAGCTCGATCCAGCGGTCGACCCAGGTGGACTCAGGCTCGTCCGGGTCGTAGACGGTCTCCTCACGTACGACGAAGCGCCGCGCGAACAACTCTGCGGCCTCGGCGGTGTCGCAAGTCCCGGTGGGGTAGTAGGCCACGGGGAAGAACTCGCTGCCGTCTTCGTAGATGACTCCGCCGGTGATGGTCAGCCCGTGCTTCTGGCTCATGGCCTGCAACAGCTGGCCGGGTTCGGTCCAGGCCGTGTCGAACCGCACGATCACGTCGCCGGGGCAGTCGAGGAGGATCTCGGCGCAGTGCCCGTTCCACTTGGTTCCCCAATTTGCCCGTCGCCAGTTGAGGCAGTTGACGGCACCAAAGTCCTGAATGAAGCGCTCCGCCGTCGCCCGCGTGACGGCCCAGATCCGGTCGGAATCACCGTTGATCTCGTCGGCCTCCTCCTGGGTCTCCACCACCCGCAGCGGCGAGATGACGGCATCCAACTCGGAAGGCGTCGGCAACAGCTTGTTGAAGTCGAACCGCAGCTCCGACGGATCCGCCGGAGCCGGGGCGAGACTGTCGCGGATGGCCGCCACCCCCTGGGTGGGTCCGGCGAACGAGATGGTGCAGGTGGCCCAGTTCGGCATGGTCGTACTCCTTGAGCTGCGGGGCGGCCCGCGCAGTCCACTACGCGGGGTGATGCCGATCCATCGTCACGTCCCCGCCCCGCGGTGCAGCAGCATGTCGTGACCGCCTCAACCGCGAGCTCGATCGGGCCGGCTGTGGCCGTCGCCGATGTCGACGAAGTCGGTCCGAAGCACTGCGCCGCGGCCACATACTGGGCCAATGGACGACTCCTGGCCCGGCCCACTGACCGACACCGTACGAACCGCCCTGGCGGACCACGGGGCGGAGATGCTGCCCGACCAGGTGGAAGCGTGGTTGCGGTGGATCCCCGACAACGTGTGCACCGACCCAGGCGGCCCAGGCCGGGAGGACCCCGACGAGGAGCCGTTCGACGCGTTTCTGCCCAGCGACTGGTGCCACCTCATCTTGATCGCCCATCGCCTGGTGCCCGGCGGGCCGGACAGCATCAACGGCGACGACTGCGACGAGATCAAAGAGGAGCTCGAGGACTGGTACCTCACTGCGGGCCCCTGCGCCGACAACGGCGCCGTGTTCGACGGTGAACCCGAGATGGTTGTGCTGCCGCTGGCGGTCTTCACTAAGGGGCTCGGGATGCTGGCGGCGGCGACCGTATCGACCCAGGTTCTACTGGCGGCCTACTTCGAGGCCGAAGGCGGCGACCCCCGATCACACCTGGCCACGGCGACCGACGGCGGCACCGATCCACGAATCGACGAGCTCATGGCCGTGGACGCCATGATCAGCCAGCTGGTCCTGGCTGCATCCGCGGTCGCGGGGAGCGTCCGCGACACCGCCGGCGACATCGAAGTAATCGACACCCTCGTCACCAAGATGGCCGATGCGCTGTACGTGTTCGCTCGCATGGAGTTGGTCCGGGACCTGCAGGACACCCCACGCGTGCCTGAGTTCCTCGGCACGATCGGTTCCTTGGCGTCGCAGTGCGTCGACGCGTCTGTCCGCCTGTCCGACGAGCTGGAGCGGGCCTTCGTCGAGTGACCGCGTCGGCCGGGCGCTCCGCTGGACAGCGACCCGGTCGGGCTGGCCTTCTCGGACCTGGGATCAGCTCTGCGGTGGCCGCTGCACGGCCGTGATGAGGCTGGCGTCATGGCGATCGACGGTGCGGACGTTGTTCACTGCCCGGGACACGGGGCGGGTCTGCAGGGTTGATGCGACGGTGCGGGATTCGCCGTCGAGCAGGTCGAGTAGATCGCCGGCCTGGTCTTTGGCGATCTTCTCCGGGTTCAGCCAGGTGTTCCACGCCGCCTCTGTGAGGAAGACCGGCATCCGGTCGTGGACTTCGCCGGCGGCGTCTTCCCCGGTGCGGGTGATGATGGTGAACGTCGCCTTCCAGTCCTCCTCGTCGCCGTCGCGGTGGAACGCGAGCAGCCCAGCGGCGGCCAGGAGCTCGTCGTCGGAGGCGTGGACGTAGGAGGGGTTCTTGACCGTCTTGCCGTCCTCTACGGCTTCCTGCCACTCGTAGTACCCGGTCATCGGGACGAGGACGCGTGCTGAGGCTAAGGCCGAGCGGAACATCCCGTTGGTGGCGACCCCCTCGAGGCGCGCGTTAATCGGGCGAGGCCCCTTCTCCTTGGCCCACGACGGCCGTAGGCCCCACGTGGGCAGGAGCGCTTCCCGGACCCGCTGATCGCCGACCACGCGGTCACGGATCACCGGGGCACGTGTTCTGGGGGCGACGGAGTAGGCAGGCGCCCACTCGAACCCTGGCTCAGTTCCATCGAGCTGCAGGACGTCGACCAGGTCAGCGCCACTAACCGCTACCGAATACCGACCGCACATACGGGAAGACGCTACGCCGGTCTGCGCCGTCCCGGATCGAACCGTGGGACAGAACGCAGGGCCCGGTCCGTCTACTTGTCGAGGTGGACGGTCGGGCGGGTCAGCTCGTGCGAGGGCGGGACCTTGCCTTGGTTGCCCCAGGGGCCGCCGGCGCGGGCGTTGATGTACCTGTCGGCCTGGCGAGGCTTCATGTCGATGGTGCGACCGTTGCCCCGCTTGGCTTCGAGAACCCACCCGGTGGAGGTCAGTCGAGCAATCGGGCTCGTCTTGCGCGGTGGCCCGTCGTGACGGTCGATGGCGGCCTCCACCTGCTTGAGATTGGTCGAGACGCCCCAGGGGTTCGACCCGGTGCTGGAGTAGTGCTCGAACGTGGGCCACCAGCCCCAGACGGCGCCGTCAGACGGTATGGGTTGGGTCTGTGGCGTGGGCGATGGAGTCATGGCGTCACCTTGCCACCCGGCTCGGGCAGTGAGGTCCGGGTTTACCGCGGTGGAGGCGGGTATCTGCGAGGCGGGCTTGACTGCTGCAGGGGACCTCGGGGGAGTGGAGGTGGCCTTTCGGTGTCCGCTGGCGGACGGTGCGGGCGGGGTGGCCAGGCCTGGGCCGTGCAGGGCGGTCATCGTGGCGGCCAGGCCGCGGTGCAGCCGTGGGTGCGCATCGGTGTTGGCCATGCCCCGACCTGAGGGGTGGGGCACTTGCGCGGGGATGAGGATGCCTGCAGGCGCCAGACCGGATCTCCTCCAGCCGTCTCTGGCGTTGCGGCCCATCAGGAGTACCACTTGCAGGTTCGGCAGCAGGTCGAGCAGGTCGTGAAGCCATCGGGCGCCTCGAGCGCGTTCGGCGGCGGTCGAGGCTCCGTTCTTTGCTCCGGGGACGGGGGCGGGCGCGGCGTTCCAGTGCACGACCTCGCCTGGGGCGAGTCCGAATCGGTTGTACTGCTCGGCGCAGAAGCGGGCGGTTCGGTCGTCATTTTCCAGGCTAAGCAGGCCCGATCCTGTCCCCGCCTCGGCTTTGGTCGACGGGTTGTCCAGCAGCGCCAGGACCGCTGCCTCGACACCTCCCATCTGCGGGTCGACGTACGGCACTAGGCCACGGTCGATGCCCTCGGCGTCGGCGACCCGGTCGGCTAGCGCGTTGATCGGCGCGACATGCGGATCCCGAATGTGGGTGTGCTTGACGGCCAGCACATCGGGGTCGGCGTTGCGGCCCGGCACGAACGGGCCGCGTCGAATCTGCTCGATCGTCGCGGAGAAGGGGTGCGCGTTCATGCCTGAACACTCTCACCTGAGTCTGACTGGGCGGCAGCAGCCGGTCAGCGTGGGACGTCGGTCTCGCCGAACCAGACCGGGCAGATGTCGTCGCCCCAGAAGGCGGCCCGTGACCTGCGCACAGTCACGGACAGGAGCCGTCGTTGTCTCCCGTGGGAGACAGTGAGCTGCGCCCGCGCCGGGGTGCGGGGGCCGGCCTCCAGCCCGGAATCCGGCACCCGATCCTTTCTGTCCGCTTGCCGAATGTCAGCAGGATGCGTAGGTCAGGAGCGGGTCAGCGTCAGCCCGTCCGGGGTGATCTGGCGGGCAAGTTCCCCGACTTGGTTCGGACCGAACTTTGCAAGTGCTTCCTCGTCGCTGACCGGGCATTCCGCGGGGATGGTCACGGGCGCCGTACCGAGGACAGTGACCTCGCCGTCCCTCGTGCGGATTTCCATCCGCACGATGGAGGTTTCCCCGGCGGGGAACCGGTCCAGAAGCCCGTAGCTGGCAATGATTCCCCCGCTGAACCGGCCGTCTCCGCCCGTGAGGCTTAGGTACTTGGCCTCTCCGGTGTTGTCGTTTACTGCGTAGAGCTCTCCGTAGGGAAGATCGGGGTACATGGAGAACCAACGGGTATCGGCGTTCCAGTAGCTCAGGTCGATGGAAACGCGGATGTAGCAGGAGGTGCTCCAGCCCTCGCCTCGCCACTTCTTCGATCCGGAGGCTCTAAACGGGATTGGCTGGTCTTGCCACGACGGAGCTGCCGTCGGCGGCGCGGGCTGCGCGGGCCCGGTGGAGCCGAGTGACCCGAAGTTGAGGGACTGGGCATGGGCAACGGCTGGAGCTCCAGCTACTGCGAGCGCGATGCCCGCGCATGCAAGCTGTCTACGGAGTGACACTTTCGACCTCTTTCCGCTCACTGACGAGCAATCATGAGTATTCGATCATGAACAGGGGCGAATTGCCCTATGACTCCGGGGTCGCGTCGACGACCACTACCGTCCGCCAGAGACCAGCGCCGATGGCTGGACAGGGGCCGGTGCCGTCTCCCGTGGGAGACAGTGAGCTGCGACCGGGCCGGAGCGCTGAGGTGGGCACACTGCCAAGGCCGCGCAGGTCGTCCAGTCCCCAGTGTGAACAGCGGGGATGCGCCAGGCGGGCCGGGGCCCCGCCGCCCCGCCCGGGCGGCGCTGCCCGGTCGGCGCAGTTTCAGTCGCGGTAGCTCTGGATGAAGTCCAGGGCGGTGTCCGCGGTGGGATGGAGCTGGCCCGGGTCGCTGTGGCCGGTGTAGGTCAGGAGCCGGTCGACGTCGTCGGGGTCGGCGAGGCAGAACCGGTGGATGGTGGCGGCGTCGGTGAGGCCGGCGGCGCGTCCTTGCCCCAGGGCCAGACCGAGGGCGAACAGTTCGATGTCGGCGGAGCTGTAGCCCTTGCTCTCCAGGTAGGTCTCATCGAGCAGCGGTTCGTCGTGGAGATCTTGGTCCAGGACTCGGCTCGACTGCGCCGCGGCCAGGTACAGGGTTCCGGCGGCGACGTCGACGCACACCATGTCCGGGGCTCGACTGCTGGCAACGGCGTCCCCTTCGAGGGTGACCCAGCCGTCCGGGGTGGCGATGCGATCCCCGGCCGTCAGGTCGGGATTGGCGACGATGCGAGTGGCTGCGGTGGTGGTCATGGGTGGGCCTTCCGGTCAGGGGATGTCGGCGCTGGGCGGGTGCCGCCGCGCTACCCCGATACGGTCCCTTGTCCGGCGGGAATTGCAGCAGCGTTCTCCGCTGCCGGCGGCCTGCCGTGTGCGGCCTGAACCGCGGCGCTGGCACGGTGCCGGGGCCCGCCAGCCGGCCCGGTGCCGGGCGCGGCGGGGCTGTCCTCGTCGGCTACCGGTGACGGGGCCGGCCCGCGGACGGGCGGGCTGCCCGCTGCCGGGTGTGGGTGGGGCGTCGACACGGGGCGGGCCGCAGGGCCAGGTAGGTGATGTTGGCGGCGGCCAGGCGGGCGTGGGCGTAGTTGATCCACGGGTCTTCGGCGAGCACGAGCGTGTTCGCGAGCTGCTTTGACTCCGAGCACATCTCGTCCCCGAAGCGGGTGAGGGAGTGGATCCGGCCGAGCGTTTCGGCGACGGCACGGTCGATGCGGTCGAGCAGGGTCTGCACCGAGTCCAGGTCGTCGCGCAGCCACTCGCTGAGGTGCTCTCTGTCGCGCAGGCCGTCGAGGCGGTCGCGCAGGTTCGTGACGCGATCGGACAGGTTCTCCAGGCGGCCGGTTGGGGTGAGGGACGGGTTGGTGAGGGACGGGTTGGCGAGGGTCATGGCGTGCCTCCGATGGTGAAGGGGCGGCGAGGGTCGCCGTCTGGTCCCTACCCTGCACCCGCCGCCGGTGACTGTGGCGCCGGCCCGGACCTCGCGGACCATCCCGGGCCGCGCCGTCGCGAGGGGCCGCTGGGGGCCGCTGGGCCCGTCTGCCCCCGGGGGTTGATCGGCGACGGTCCGGGCCGCCCTGCGGTGCGCGGCGTCGGCGGGGGAGCTGGTCGATTCTTGTCCCTGACCCACTCGGCGGCCCGGCGGGGGCGGACGGCTGGGGCGAGGTGCCGGCCGCGGGGGAGTGGCCCGCGGGAGCAGGCCCGCCACCAATCGCGTGTTTGGTCCCCGTCACGCCCAGAGCCAGTGAAGGTGGCCGGGCCGCGCGGCGCCGACTCGCCGCCGGGTCAGACCCCAGGCGATGTGGGCGATCCAGAAGCAGCTCGACGACCCGGGCACGGCCTGCCGCCGGGGGCGGACAGAAACCGCCGGTGTCTCCCAGGGAGACAGGCCCACCCCGGCCACACGTCCCCCTGCGGGCCGGCCCGCTCGGCCGCCCGTTCTTCACGTCAGCTCCCGGAGCTCTCGCTCGAGCCGTCACCGGCCGGCGCCACCGCCGCGGCAGCCCGGAACACCAGCTGCCCGGCCTGACGCGAATCTGTCCCCGGGATCCCCGCCAACCGACGGGCCTCCGCGAGCGCCGCCCGCTCCGCCCGCCCCGCCAACTCCCGGCACAGAGCCACCAACTCTTCGTCCCCCGTCTTCTTGCTCGCCGTCACCCTGGCCCGGTGGGTCACCCACCGCACCGCGGCCTCCGTCTGCGCCCGCACCTCCGGGTCCGACCACAGCGCCGGCGGCTCGCCCTGACCGTCATCGACCACCCCACCCGAGCCGGGATCCAGCACCGCCGACGGAAGAGCAAATCTGGTCCCCTCGCCGCCGCCCGTGCGGCGACCCCACCGAGCCAGCCGCTCCACCAACGACTGCCGCGACATCCCGAGGTCGCCCTCGAGCTCCCGCCACGGCACCCCAGCCATCCGCGCCAACGCCAACGCCGCCCCAGAGCGGTCCTGCGCAGCCTCCAACGCAGCCCTCGCCCTGGCCTCCGCCGCCAACGCCGCCCGAGCCCGCGCGCCGGCCGCCGCCCGATCCGCCGCCACGTCCCCAGAGATCCGAACCATCCGCCACGCCTCCGTCTCGTCCCCCCATGCAGGTGCAGGCACTACCTTACAGCGCCGCACCTCCGCGGCGCCCGCGCTCCGCGCACCAGCAGCCGCACCCCCCACACCCCCCACCAACAAAAACAACCCCCACCCCGCGCCGCGCGCCCGCCACCGCAACCCACCCACCAACCCACCCAGCACCCGCCGAGCCCGCACGCCCACATCCGACTGGGGTTGCACCCGACGGTGACCCACCACCTACGCCGCACCCTCTGCCGACCTCTGCCGAAGTCCACAGCTGGCGGTGAACTTCCCCGGCGGTGACCCACCTGCCGCCCGTCACGGCCCCACTGGTTTGCTGCGCCCTGCCCCTGTCGTAGGACGCCCTTCCGTGCCTCTGGCGTTGGGGCGATCTCCTGGAGCTCGTCGCGCTGCCCGCCGCCGGCGCGGGTGCGCCTGCCGGGCCGCGCCGGGCCTGCCCGCGTAGCGGGCGGCCGGCCGGCGCGGCTGGGCGCTGCCCCTCGGCTGTGCACCGCGCGGCTGCCCCCTGCCGCGGCGCAGTGCACGGGTCGCCGTCTGGTGTCGCGGGCCGCCGGGCTGTGTGGGGGGTTGATGGGGCACGGCTTCGCCGCACCCCATGGGGCGTCGCTGGCGCGCCACCCTTCCGGCGGTGGCTGGTGTCCTGCCCGCCAGTCGGCGGCCTTTGCGGGGGGTTGCGGTGGTTGACCGCCTGGGGGTGCCGCCGGCTGGCCGCCCGCGCCCCGCGGCCTGCTGCCGGCAGTTGCCTGCGCTGCCCACAGCGGCAGTCGACACCCGGCCCGCCCCGGTGGCCCACCGTCAGGCAGCCTCCCGGCACAGGGCGCGGCTTCGCCGCACCCCCCGCCACTTCGGTCACCGTCCGCGCGCAGTCTCCTACGGGCAGCCCACTGCCGAACCGTCAGCGACCCTCCCGGGGCTCACCCCCACGCAGTGCACAACCGCAGCCAACCGCGAAGCCCACAGCGGCAGGCAACACCCCGACCACCCACAGCAGGGTCGCCCGGCAGGGCGGCCCCGAACGGTGGCGTGAACACAACCGCAAGACCACTCCCAGACACACCGTTGGCGTGGCCACGCCGCGAGTGCTCCCCACCCACGGTGATGCCCGCGGCACCCACATCGCGGAAGCGGCGGACTGCACATCGCGCCCCTGGTGGTCACCGCCTGCGGTGAGCCGGGTGTGGGGTGTGGGGCCCACCGCTGTGGGCTGCCTGCCGTTGCCTGCCCGCCGACATCGAGGGGCCGCCCCGCAAGCGAGACGCGTCCGGTCGTGGGCCAGCCCCACCACAGTTGGCACGCCCCCCGGGCGGGTCACTGTTGGTGTGGGCGAGGCCCCGACCCGGCGCGGCGAGCGAGGGTGCGGCACCGACCCTGCGGGGCGGACCGGTGGTCGACTGCCGCGGCCCTCCGGGTCGTGGCTGTCGCATGCGGTTCGCGGCGTGGTCGGGTGGTCCCAGCGTTGCTGGGGGCATCGTTGTGCACTGCCCCGGTGTCACCGTTGTGGCCTTTGGGCCGCGTGGTCTCGTTGGGGTTGTTGCACCTTGTGGGTGCTTGGGGTTTTTCGATCTAGTCGGGGTGTGGGTGGGGGGCTGGGGTGGTGAGGTTTCGGGCGTGTTACGGCTGGTGTCTGGGGTACGGTGGGTTTGTGTAATCTCACCACCCGTTGGTGAGGTAGTTGGTGAACGTGTTGCCTGCCGGTAGGGGAGTTGCGTGGTTCGGATACTGCGGTCGTGGGAGGCGGAGCTCGAGGCCCTGGAAGGGGGCATGACGGAGCACCGCGCGGCGCGTGAGCGTCGTCGCCGTTCCCGCGGCGAACGGTCCGGTCTGACGCGCGGCGACGGGTGGCGGCGCGACGGCCGCGACATGGAACTGTTGGGGTTCCTGTCGCGGTTCACGGTGATCAGCGTCCGCCAGGCGGCCCGGTTCTTCTACGACGGTTCGTGGGAGACGGCCCGCCAGCGGATCCGCAAAATGGTCGAGGGTGGCCTTCTGGAACGCGACAACTCCATGCCGTGGGCCGGGCCCGTGGTGTGGCCGACCCTGGACGGTCAGCGCACTGTCCTCGGCGCGGCCCACCCACTGTCGACGGGTGTGCGACCGAAGGCGTCGCAGATGCTGCACCGCCTGTTGATCACCGAGCAGGCGGCGGCGTTGGTGACCTCTGGGCGTGAGGTGTTCTCCGAACGCGAGATCCGCATGTTCGAGACGCGCGGGCCGGGCGAGTTGTCGGATTGGTTGAGTGCTCGTGGTGTCGTCGCCGGCGACGGCAGCGCCCCGGGCGTGGTGCCGACCGTCTATGACGAGACGCTCGATTCGTCGGGGGCGATGGCCCGGCGCGAACGGTGGCTGGCGTGTGTGACGACGCCGGCCGGGTCGACGCGGCGGGTGC
>NZ_CP027238.1:2120000-3400009 GCF_002999155.1 Dietzia sp. oral taxon 368 | reverse complement strand
ACCTGGAGTCCTCCGCGGAGGTCACCATGGTCACCACCCGGGTCGATCCCGGGGACGCCGGGCGCTACGGGGTGGTTCGCGTGGCCGACGACGGCACGATCACCGACTACGCGTACAAGCCCGACGACCCGGCCACCGACCTCATCTGCGCGGAGATCTTCGCCTTCGACACCGCCGCCCTGATCCGCTACCTCGAGAAGGCGCACGCGGACGCCGCCGCCGACGGCGATGACGGGGACGGCGCCGACATGGGCGACATCGGCGACAACGTCCTTCCGGCGATGGTCGGGGCCGGGCGGGCCCGGGAGTGGCGGCACGACGAGTACTGGCGCGACGTGGGCACCGTCGAGTCGTACTGGGCGGGGCACATGGATCTGCTCGGCGAGCCTCCCGCGTACGAGCTCGACGTCCCGGGCTGGACGTTGCGGACCGCCTCGACGTTCAGCGGACCGGCCAGGACGGGCCCGGACGCCCGGCTGACGACGTCGCTGGTGGGTCACGGCGCGGTCGTGTGCGGCGTCGTGGAGCATTCGGTCATCGGTTCCGGAGTCGTCGTCGAGGAGGGCGCCCGGGTCCGCGACAGTGTGATCCTGCCCGGCGCCGTGGTGCGTTCCGGGGCGCGGGTGGAGACCGCCGTCGTCGACGCCGGGGTCGAGGTGCCGGCCGATGCGCGCATCGGGGAGCCGCAGCCGGGTGCCGACGAGTCCACTGTCCGGGTGGCGCTGCTGGGCGCCGCGCGGGACGGGGCGCGGCCGTCCGGCTTCACCCTGGAGGCGGGGAGGCTGGATCCGCCCGACGACGACGAGGACTCCAGTGTCTGACATGGGCCGGGCGCCGGGGGGATCGGGCCCGGCCGGTTCGATCCCGCCGGGAACCGCCGGTGCGACGCTACGCTCGTGCCATGCGATTCGGTCTCTTCCTGCCCCAGGGCTGGCGCCTCGATCTGGTAGACGTGCCGGCCGACCGCCACTGGCCCGTGATCTCCGATCTCGCGGCCCGAGCCGACGCCGGCCCGTGGGAGTCGGTCTGGGTCTACGACCATATGCACACCTCGCCCCTGACGTCGTCCGAGGCGACCCATGAGGCGTGGAGCCTGATGTCGGCGCTCGGTGCGGTGACCTCGCGGGTGCGGCTCGGCCAGATGTGCACGTGTCTCGGGTATCGCAACCCGGCCCTGCTCGCGAAGATCGCCGCGACGGTCGACCACATCTCTGGTGGCCGGGTCGAGATGGGGATCGGCGCGGGGTGGTACGAGCACGAGTGGCGCGCGTACGGCTACGGCTTCCCGTCCGCCGGTGAACGACTGGGAATGCTCGACGAGGGCGTGCGCATCATGCGCGAGGCGTGGGCGCAGGGCGTCGTCTCCCTGGAGGGCGAGCACTACCGGGTGGACGGGGCCATCGTGCAGCCGCAGCCGCTGCAGCCGGGCGGCATCCCCGTCTGGGTCGCGGGCGGGGGAGAGCGCAAGACCCTGCGGATCGCCGCCCGGTACGCCGACTACACGAACTTCGACGGCACCCCGGACGGCTTCGCCCACAAGGCGGAGGTCCTGCGAGGCCACTGCGCGGATCTGGGCCGCGACCCGGCGGAGATCACCATGACGGCCAACTACAACGTGGCCATCGGCGAGACGGAGAAGGAGGTCGCCGACCGGCTGGCCTCACTCCGCGACCGCATGGCGCGTCACGTGGGCGCGGACGAGGCGGATCGCCAGCTGGGGGCGTACCGGGGCCTGCCCGGCGTCGGGACGCCGGGGCAGATCGTCGACAAGCTCACCGCGCTGCGGGACCTGGGTATGGACTACGGCATCTTCTACTTCCCGGAGATCGCGACAGACACCTCGGGTCTCGAGCTGTTCGAGCGAGAGGTCGTCCCGGCGTTGAGCTGAGACCCGGTGGTGCCGGGGCCCCGGCGTCGCGCTGACCCCGACCACCGAGAGCAGGTGCCCGCGATGAGGACGGTCGAGTACGAGGAGCTGCCCGCGGAGGCGGTCCTCGACCACGTGACGCCGGGGATGCACGTCATCTCGCCGATACAGAACGCCGCGCCCCCGGCGCTCCTGCGGGCCCTGGACGCCGGGGCGGACGGATTGACGGACGTCACGGTGCACCACATGGACCCGTGGGAGTCGCTGCCCTTCATGGAGGGGGCGTATCCCGGTCGGCTGCGCCACGTCGACTACTTCCTGGGGCCCGGTTCGCGGAAGAACTTCCACGAGGGCCACTGCGACCTCATTCCTGTGGACTTCGCCAAGATCCCGGCCACTCTGCGCGAGTTCAGTCCCCCCGGTCTGGCGATCACCACCGTGTCGGAGATCGACGAACACGGCTTCTTCTCGATGGGCACCAACGCCGACTACGTGGCCTCGTTCATCGGGCAGGTGCCGTTCTTCGTCGAGGTCAACGCCAACATGCCGCGGACCTTCGGCCGCAACCACATCCACATCTCGCAGGTCGTGGGGGTGACCCGCAATGACGTGCCGCTGATCACCACCGAGCCAGCGGTGCCCGGCGAGATCGAGAACGCGATCGCCGACCGGATCGCCGAGCGCGTCCCCGACGGCGCGTGCCTGCAGCTCGGCGTGGGGAAGTTGCCCAACGCGTTCCTCTCACGGCTGACCGGTCACAAGAACCTCGGCATCCACACCGAGGCGCTCTCCGACGGCGTCATGGACCTCGTCAACGCAGGCGTGATCGACGGTTCCAGGAAGACCGGCCGCCCCTACAAGCACGTCACGACCTTCGCTGTCGGCTCCCAGAAGCTGATGGACTGGCTGCACAACAACCCATCGGTGGCCATGCTGCCGGTGGACATCGTCAACGACCCGCGGGTAATCGGGCAGGAGCACAACCTCTACTCGGTCAACGCCACGAGCGAAGTCGACCTCTACGGGCAGGCCGCCTCCGAGACGATCGCCGGCCGGTACTGGTCGGGCGCGGGCGGGCAGGCGGATTTCGCCCGCGGCTGCACCTTCTCTCCGGGAGGGCACGGTTTCATCGTCACCCCCTCCCAGACCTCCAAGGGGATCAGCCGCATCACCCTCTCCCTCACGCCGGGCAGCCCGGTCACCACCCACAAGAACATCATCGAGAACGTGGTGACCGAGTACGGGATCGCGTCGTTGCGCGGCAAGTCCGTGTCCCAGCGAGCCGCCGCGCTCATCGACGTCGCGCACCCGGACCACCGCGAGCGGTTGAGCCGCGAGGCCAGGGAGGCGGGCCTGCTGCCCCGTACCGTGCATTAGTCACCGAGAAGTCGCGGCGCGGAACAATGAGCCGATGAACGTCATCCTGACCGGGATGGGGCTGTCCGCCGCCCGCACCGTCGCCAACACGGGGCCCGCAGGTGCCGCCGCGCCCGTCCCGTCCTCGGTCGAGGACGTGTCGGCGCTCGGTCTGAGTCTGGTGGCGATCTCCGCGCCGATCATGGTCCTGGTGGCACTGCTCGTGATCTTCTCCGCCATCGGGTACGCATGGTGGGCGTTGGCCCGGCTCCGGCGCCGGAGCCGGGGCGGCGGCACGTGAGTGATCCGGTGGCGCCGCGTTGTGACCGGAGTTACGGTCCGGTCGTCAGTGACCCCAACTACGGAGGCACCCATGGATCCCGTCATCTGGATCATCATCGCGGTCATCGCGGTGATCCTGATCGTCGTGCTCGTCGCGGCAGCAGTCAAGAGCAGGAACAAAAAGAAGCTCGCCGAGGCGGCTGAGCTCCGGCGGGACGCACGCGAGCGGGAGGCGCAGCTGGAGCAGAAGCGCTCGGTCGTCGAGGAGCACGAGCATCGCGCGGGCGCGGCCGAGCAAGAGGCCAAGGCGAAGGCCGCCGAGGCCGATCGTCTGCGCGCCGAAGCGAACGACCACCGGTCCACCCTCGACGATCAGCGACGTGATGTTCGTTCGATGGAGAACCGGGCCGACCAGCTGGACCCCAAGAACCGAGCTGACGACGTGGTCGGTGGTAGCCGCCACGACGACCGCCACCGCGATGACGGACGGGGCCTCGGCGACCGTGGCCGCGACGACCGTGCCCTGGATGATCGTGGCGTCGACGACCGCGGTCGCGGCGGTGGCGCCGGTGGCGCAGTAGTCAGTCCGGGCGCCGCCGGGGTCGCGTCCAACCGTGCCGATGATCGCCACCAGGACGCCGGGTGGACGGACCGCCAGGTCGGCGGTGACGATCTCCGCCACGGTGATACACGTCAGGACCACGCACAGCAGGGCCGGGCCCAGCACGGCCACGAGAAATCGGGAAGCACACAGCAGGACTATGCCCGGCAGGGCATGGACCGTGACACCCAGGCCCGCGGTGGTCTGGACCACGACCGCACCGATCTCGCCGGCCACGACGCGACGGCGGGCGGCGGTGTGCGTCGGGACGCCGGGGCGACCGGCGGTGGACGACACGCGATGGCCGACGATCGTGAAGGCCCGGGCCACGACGGCCGTGGCGCCGACCGGGCGGCCCACCCCGACCGCACGGGCCATCCGGACGAGAAACCCGGCATCGTGGACAAGCTCCTCGGCCGGAGCGACCGCGACGACCCGCGTCGCTAGGAGCGTGGGTCAGTAACACGCCAGTTCAGGTCCGCTGATGGGGCGGGTTCGGCGGGATAATTGTCGTCATGGGCGAGGAAGGGTTGTTCGCCGCCGAGGAGTTCCGCGTCGAGCGGGCTGACCGGCAGGGCGAGGTCGAGCCGGTGGGCGCAGGCAAGACATTTCGGGCGTTCGACCCGGGCCAGGGGTTGTTGCTGCCGCCGTCGCTGGATGACTGGCTTCCGGCCGATCATCTGGCACGGTTCGTGGCGGATCTGGTCGATGAGCACCTGGATTTATCGCGGATCTACGTCTCCTACCAGGAGGGGCGCGGGGCCCCGCCGTACGATCCGCGGTTGATGGTGCGGTTGCTGATCTTCGGCTACACCACGGGGGTGCGCTCCTCCCGCGGGATCGAGAAGGCCTGCACCGACATCGTCGCTTTCCGGTGGTTGGCGGCCGGGGCGGCCCCGGACTACCGCGCGATCGCCAGGTTTCGCAAGAGGCACCTGGCCGCGCTGGGCAACCTGTTCTTGCAGGCGTTGGCGTTGTGCCAGGCCGCCGGGATGGTCACGCTTGGACAGGTCGCGCTGGATGGGACGAAGCTGCGGGCGAACGCCTCCAAACGCAAGGCCATGTCGTACGCGCGGCTGACGGACAAGGAGAAGGTACTGGCCCAGGAGGTCTCCGATCTGCTGGCCGCCGCCGAGGCCATCGACAAGGCCGAGGACGCCAAGTTCGGCAAGAACCGGCGCGGGGACGAGCTGCCCGATGAGCTGGCCCGCCGAGAGTCTCGCCTGGTCAAGCTGCGCCAGGCCAAAGCTGCTCTGGAAGCCGACGCCGCCGCCGATGCGGCGGAGAAGGCTGAGGCTAAGGCCCGCGGTAAGGGCGAAGACGAAGACACCGTCGCGCAGAAGGCCGCTGAGGCCGCCGAGCGCGCCACGCCCAGGCCGAAGGCCCAGCGCAACTTCACCGACCCGGAGTCGAAGATCATGCTCACCGGGGACGGGTCGTTCGCTCAGTGCTACAACGGCCAGGCCGTGGTCGATGCCGCCCATCAGATCATCGTGGCGGCCGAGGTCAACGACTGTGCCGCCGACGTCGGCAACCTCATCCCCATGACCGAGCAGGCCATCAGCAACACGGGGCAGGCCCCGAAGCAGATGCTCGCCGATGCCGGGTACTGCTCAGCCGCGAACCTCGCCGCCTCCGCCGAGGTCACCGGCGAGCAGGGCACCGAGTTCTTCATCGCCACCGGACGACAGCGCAGCGGGGAACCGGCGCCGATCGCCCCCCGGGGACCGATCCCGGCCAGCGCCACGGACAAGCAGCGCATGGCCCGCAAGCTCGCCACGAAGAAAGGCCGAGCGGTCTACGCCCGGCGCAAAGCGATCGTCGAACCGGTCTTCGGACAGATGAGCACCCTGCAGAACGGCAAGCAACTCCTGATTCGCGGTCTGGACGCCGCCCGCGGTGAATGGCTACTGCTCGCTGCCTGCCACAACCTGCGAAAGCTCCACGGTCATATCGGCGCCACCGGGCTCGGCGGCCTCCAGATCGCCTGAACTGGCAGGCCCGGGCGACCTACAGGCTGACCCGCGGACTGAACGCCATCACCGCGGCTTCGCAAACCGAATACCTGTCCGCCAGTGACGCCGGCCCGAGCGCAACGCTCTCACGCACTCCGCCGTACTCTCGGCGCGCTTCGAGCCATTACTGACCCATGCTCCTAGGCGCAGGCGACCGATAAGCGAAAAGGCCCCGTGGGATTCGATCCCACGGGGCCGACGCTTGTGTGTGTGGGGGTCAGGCGTTGCTTCGCGCGGTGACCGCGGCCCCGACCTTCTCGCCGAAGAGCGGGCCGTAGAGCGCGCCGGCGATCAGGGCGCCGATGATCGGCGCCACCCAGAACAGCCAGAGCTGGCCGGGCGCTCCGTCACCGTGGAAGAACGCGACGGCGGTGGAGCGGGCCGGGTTCACCGAGGTGTTGGTGACGGGGATCGAGATGAGGTGGATCAGCGTCAGCGTGAGGCCGATCGCGGCGGGGGCGAACCCGGCGGGGGCGCGGTGGTCGGTGGCGCCGAGGATCACCCACACGAACACCGCGGTGAGCACGATCTCGATGACAAGTGCCGAGAGGAGGCCGTAGCCGTCGGGGGAGTTCGCCCCGTAGCCGTTCGCCGCCATGTTGCCGGCCGCGGACCAGCCGTCCTTCCCGCTGGCGACGAGGAAGATCACGGCGCCGGCGACGAGGCCGCCCACGACCTGGCTCACGATGTACAGCGGCGCCTTGGCCCACGGCAGGCGTCCAGCCGTGCAGGCACCGACCGTGACGGCCGGGTTGAAGTGCCCGCCGGAGATATGGCCGAGTGCGTAGGCGCCGGTGAGGACGGTGAGGCCGAAGGCCAGGGAGACGCCGAGGTAGCCGATGCCCACCTGGAAGCTGGTGTCATCGACCGAGGCGATCTGCTTGGCGGCGAACACCGCGCTGCCGCAGCCTCCCAGGACGAGCCAGAAGGTGCCGAGGACCTCGGCGGCGACGACGGACGTCGTGGACGGCGTTCTCGTGGATGAGTCGGACACTTCAGGTGACCTCCGATCAGAGCACTCCCGGGTCGGAAGAGCGACGGCACGGGAACACGACCCCGCGTCCGGGAATGCTAGTGGGCATCTCCGTTAGTTCGTCGGGGGTCGGTGATCCAGGCGGTGGGGTCGCCGAGATAGAGGCCGCAGGCGGTGTCGAGGGCTTCTGCGGGAGTGCCTGAGGGCCATCCGTTTGGCAGGGCGGCTTGCTGGTAGTCGTCGTGGCTGGCGCGGTAGATCGCAAAACCCCACTGGCTGGCTGATCCGGCGTAGCGCAGTCGGCAGAGCTTGACTTCGTCCCCGTCGGTCAAGGTGGCATCGATGTAGGCGAATCCGGCCCGGTAGCGGGTGTGCAGGGCCTGGATCTGGGGCCACCGTTCGGCAGCGCGGGCCAGGAGTTTCTGTCGCAGTGAGGTCTGTGTCGAGTCGGGGATCTTGGCCATGGTCTCCATCATCGCCGCCGCCGTTTCTCGCCCTCGACTTTCGGCTTGTTCCGGCGTGGCGGCTTGGCGGGCGCCGCTGGGTGCGTCAGAAATGAACATGCCTCCCACCAGCGCCGTTATCGTCATCCTGTCCGGCAAAGAACGCGACGTGCTGACCCGCCGCGCGCACGCTGCTCGTTGTGCGCACCGCGATGTACTGCGAGCCCGGATCGTCCTGGCGGCCGCTGCCGGTGATGCCAACGCTGCGATCGCCCGCGAGGTCGGGGTGTGCGAAGACACGGTGCGCCAGTGGCGGCATCGGTTCTGCACCGAGCGCCTGGAGGGTCTCAAAGATCGGCCCCGCTCGGGACGACCGCGAGTGTTCACCCCCGTCGAGGTCGCCCAGGTCAAAGCGTTGGCGTGTACGCGCCCGGCTGACCACGGTCTGCCACTGACCAGATGGTCGGCCGCCGAGTTGAGAGCCCACGCCGTGGCCACAGGGCTGGTGCGCCCCGTGGCGTCGGCGACGATCGGGCGCTGGCTGGCCGCAGATGCGATCAAGCCGTGGCAGCACCGGTCGTGGATTTTTCCCCGCGACCCCGACTTCGCCGTCAAGGCCGCCCGGGTGCTGGACCTGTACCACCGGCGCTGGAACGGCGTTGCTCTCGGCGACGATGAGTACGTCATCAGTGCGGACGAAAAATCACAGCTCCAAGCCCTCAAACGCCGTCACGCCGAGACTCCCGCCAGGCCCGGTCAGCCGCGGCGCGTGGAGTTCGAGTACCGCCGCGGTGGGACGTTGGCCTACTTCGCCGCCTACGACGTCCACCAGGCCCGCGTGATGGGGATGACCGCACCCAAGACAGGGATCGCCCCGTTCACCGAACTGGTCGAGCAGGTGATGACCCAAGAGCCATACGCATCCGCGAAGCGAGTGTTCTGGGTCGTCGACAACGGCTCATCCCACGCAGGTCAGGCCTCGAAAGACCGGATGCGTCATGCGTTTCCCAACGCGGTCCTGGTGCACCTTCCGGTGCACGCCTCGTGGCTCAACCAGGTCGAAATCTACTTCTCGATCCTGCAGCGCAAAGCCATCGCCACCGGCGACTTCGCAGACCTCGACGATCTCGCCGCACGCATCCTCGCGTTCCAGGATCGCTACAACCGAAGCGCCGAACCGTTCGGCTGGAAGTACACCCGCGACGACCTCAACCGCCACCTCGACCGCCTCAACAACGACGGCACCCTCCGCGCAGCATGACCCCCGACGAACTAACGGAGATGCCCACTAGTCCGGCCGACGGGGCCTGTCCACGCCATCTCCAGCGGGTCAGGAGAGGATCTCGGGCACGGCTTCGCCGGCGGTGGCCCGGACGTGGACGGTCACCGCGGGCGCCAGGCCTGAGGGGCCGGGATTGACCTCCACGACGGGTATGCCGGCCTCGGCGGCGAGGTCGGGGAGCGAGGCCGCAGGGTGGACCAGCCCGGAGGTGCCGACGACGAGGACCGCGGCAGCCCTGTCGATCGCGGCTACCGACTCCTCCCAGGGGCCCGGGGGGAGCATCTCCCCGAACCACACGATCCCAGGTCTGGCCCGGCCGCCGCAGGCGATGCAGTGCGGGGGTGCGAGACGGCCGACGGCCGCCACGGGTGGCGGGCCCACGTCCATCGGCGTTCCGCAGGTGTCGCACCGGTGCGAGAAGAGGCTGCCGTGCACGTGGTGCACGACCGGGGAGCCTGCGCGTTCGTGCAGGTCGTCGACGTTCTGAGTGACGACGATGACGTCGCGGCGCTCCGCGGCGCGGGCCACCGCGAGATGGCCGGCGTTCGGCTGGGCGTGGGAGATCAGGTTCTCCCGCCAGCGGTACCAGGCCCACACCGTGTCGCGGTCGCGCGCCCACGCCTCCGAGGTGGCCAGCGCGGCGGGGTCGTAGCGTTCCCACAGTCCGGTCTGCGCGTCACGGAACGTGGGCACATCGCTCTCGGCGCTCATCCCGGCGCCGGAGAGGACGACGAGAGACCCGTCACCGGCGAGGGCGAATCGGGCCTCCCTGAGGTCGTGCGCAGTGATCACCTGACGTGCGCGGTCCCCACAGTGGGGAAGGCGACGCAGTTGGAGGTCCCGCCGTTCTCGAGGTTTGTGGTGACCCCGCCCTGCAGGAGCATGAGCACCTGCCCGGGGCCGGTGTCTGCGACCCCGTTGATGGTGGCCGGGCCGCCCTCGTTGAGGCCGTTGTATCCCAGGACGGTCGTGCCGCGACGGCCGTTGTTGATGTTGAACCAGTCGACGGTCATGGGCTGGGCCTGCTGGGCGGCGACCCCTTCGGTGCCCAGCGCGGTGAAGATGAAACCGAGATGACCGGGCGCTATGCCGGGCAGCGGGAGGTCGGCGGGGCCGGGCACCGCGGTCGCGGCGCCCACGGCGGTCTGCTCCCCGCCGATGCAATGCTGCATGATGGTCGGGTAGGCGAACTGCGCGAGGACCGGCCCGTTTTCCGGCAGCGGCGTGCCGGGTTCGCCGGTGCCGCGGAAGAAACCGACGAGACGGGCGATGGTGCCGCGGGTCTCCTCGGGGATCCACTGCTGCGCGGCGAGGTCCTCGATCGCCTGGAGGACGGGCTCGGTCGGGCGCCCGAGCTCGTCGAGCGACTGGGCGCCGGCGGTGGCGGGGGCGGCTAGCCCCAGCACGACGGCGGCGGCGGCTCCGAGGCCGAGGGTCTGAAGCGAGGTCCTGAGCGAGTGGCGGGTCACTGGCGAGTCCATTCTTCGGCAGGGGCGGGCGGACCGGTCGGCGGCCGACCGGGCGACCGCTCGATGTTCTCACAGTGCCCCCGTATCGGGGACACGCGGAGCCGGATTGGCGAGCTTGCTGGGTCTGATGTTACAGATGTTGTGCGTGATGTAAATAACATCGCGCGCGCACGGACGGCACCGGCGGAGGTCGGGATAGCGGCGCCGCGCCGATCAACGGGTAAAGTGGTCACGCAACGCGCGCTCGACCGGACGCGCTTGTGGATCACGCGGGAGACCCCGCCGATTCCCGCGCCACGCGCCCCGGCGGCGACCCCAGCCGCCTCGGCGCCGAAAGCCTCCGAGGGAGAACCCAGCGTATGGCCCAGACCGAGTTCCGTAACGTCGCGATCGTCGCGCACGTCGACCACGGCAAGACGACCCTCGTCGACGCGATGCTGCGCCAGTCGGGCGCATTCGACGAACGCGCCGAGCTCGTGGACCGCGTGATGGACTCGGGGGACCTGGAGCGCGAGAAGGGCATCACGATCCTCGCGAAGAACACCGCAGTCCGCCGCCCGGGCGCGGGTTCCGGCGGTGCCGATCTCGTCCTCAACATCATCGACACCCCCGGCCACGCCGACTTCGGCGGTGAGGTCGAGCGCGGCCTGTCGATGGTCGACGGCGTCGTGCTGCTCATCGACTCGTCCGAGGGTCCGCTGCCCCAGACCCGTTTCGTCCTGCGTAAGGCGCTCGCCGCGTCGCTGCCGGTGATCATCGTGGTCAACAAGACCGACCGCCCGGACGCCCGCATCGACGAGGTGGTGGAGGAGGCCCAGGACCTCCTGCTGGACCTCGCCTCGGACCTCGAGGACCCCGATGCCCAGGCCGCCGCCGAGCGCGCCCTCGAACTCCCCGTCGTGTTCGCCTCCGGTCGCGCCGGCAAGGCCTCCACGACCCAGCCGGCCAACGGCCAGGAGCCGGACGCCGAGAACCTCGACGATTTCTTCTCGCTCCTCTACGACGTCATCCCCGCCCCCCGTGGCGACGCCGACGCCCCGCTGCAGGCGCACGTGACGAACCTCGACGCGTCCAACTTCCTCGGCCGCATCGGCCTGGTCCGCATCCACAACGGCCGCCTCCGCAAAGGGCAGCAGGTCGCGTGGATCCACCATCTGCCGAACGACGAGACGGAGACCAAGTCGGTCCGGATCTCCGAGCTCCTCGCGACCGAGGGCGTCGAGCGCGTCCCCACCGAGGAAGCCGTGGCCGGCGACATCGTCGCGGTGGCCGGTATCAGCGACATCATGATCGGCGACACCCTCGCGGACCCGGAGAACCCGGTCGCGCTGCCCGCCATCACCGTGGACGAGCCCGCGATCTCCATGACCATCGGCGTCAACACGTCCCCGCTCGCCGGACGCAACGGCGGCACCAAGCTCACCGCACGGATGGTCAAGGCGCGCCTCGACCAGGAGCTCGTGGGCAACGTCTCCCTCAAGGTGCTCGACACCGAGCGTCCCGACGACTGGGAGGTGCAGGGCCGCGGTGAGATGGCGCTGTCCATCCTGGTCGAGACGATGCGCCGGGAGGGCTTCGAGCTCACCGTGGGTAAGCCCCAGGTGGTCACCAAGCGCATCGACGGCAAGGTCCACGAGCCGATGGAGCACATGACCATCGACGTGCCCGAGGAGTACCTCGGCGCGGTCACCCAGCTCATGGCCGCACGCAAGGGTCGCATGGAGCAGATGAGCAACCACGGCACCGGGTGGGTCCGGATGGAGTTCCTCGTCCCGGCCCGCGGCCTGATCGGCTTCCGCACGACCTTCATGACCGAGACGCGCGGCTCCGGCATCGCCAACTCCGTGTCCGCCGGCTACGAGCCGTGGGTCGGGGAGATCCGTTCGCGGCACACCGGCTCCCTCGTGGCCGACCGCGCGGGCAAGGCCACCGCGTTCGCGCTGCTCGGCCTGGCCGATCGCGGCGACTTCTTCATCGAGCCCGGCTCCGAGGTGTACGAGGGCGTCGTCGTGGGGGAGAACCCGCGCTCCGAGGACATGGACGTCAACATCACCAAGGAGAAGAAGCTCACCAACATGCGCTCGGCCACCTCCGACGCCACCGAGACGCTGCAGAAGCACCGCAACCTCTCGCTCGAGGAGGCCATGGAGTTCTGCGCCGGCGACGAGTGCGTCGAGGTCGGCCCCGACGCGATCCGCGTGCGCAAGGTCGCGCTCACCGCGACCGAGCGCGCCAAGGCCCGCAGCAAGGCCAAGTCCCGCGAGCAGCAGTCCGTCAGCTGACGCAGGTGAGGCCGTGAGGACGACGGGGGTGTACGCGCGCCGGCGGGCATCCGCCGTACTGGGCGCCGCGCTCGCCCTCGTCGTCGCCTCCGGCTGCGTCGCCGACCCCCCACCCCCAACGGTCGTGGGCGACGACCGCACCGACGGCACGGCCGTCAGTCTCACGGACGGCGGCATCCTCCTCGCGCTCGACCGTGTCGAGGCGGGGTTCAACCCACACCTCCTCGCCGACCAGGGTGCGGACACCGACCTCGTCGCCTCGCTGCTGCTCCCCAGCGCGTTCGTCCCCGGCGTCGACGGCGAGCCCGTCCTCAACCGCGACCTGCTGCTGTCCGCGGCACCGCTGCCGGACGCCCCAGAGACCATCCGCTACACCATCGATCAGCAGGCCCAGTGGTCCGACGGCGTCCCGGTGGCGGCCGAGGACTTCGAGTACCTGTGGCGGCAGATGACCGGTCAGCCCGGCGTAGTCGACCCCGCCGGTTACGAGCAGATCGTCGACGTGCGCTCCGGCGCCGGCGGCAAGGTCGTCGACGTCGTCTTCGAGTCCGTACCCGCGCACTGGCGGTCACTCTTCCAGCACATGCTGCCCGCGCACATCCTCAAGGGTGCCCCCGACGGTTTCCAGGGCTCGATGGAGGCGCTGCCGGTGATGAGCGCGGGGCCGTTCATGATCCGTGCGGCCGACATCGGCCGTGGCGAGATCGAGTTCGTCCGCAACGACCGCTACTGGGCCGGGGCCCCGGAGATCGAGCAGATCGTCGTCCGCCGCGCCACCGGCCCCGGCCAGCTCGGGGCGGCCCTGCGTGACGGTCCGGGGTCGATGGCCCTGGTCTCCGCGACGCCGGTGGCCAGGGACGTCTCCGAGACCGTCCCCGGGGTGACGGGCACGCCGTTGGCCGGCACCGCCCAGCTGGAGCTGGCGTTCAACACCGTCGCCCCGACCGTGTCCGAGCCCGCGGTCCGTCGCGCCGTCGCCGCCGCTCTCGACCCGCAGGTGATCGGGCGGGTCGTCACGGGGGAGGCGCGGCCCGAGGTGACATCCCATCCTTTCCCGGCCGGGTCCGCCGTGACCACGACCGCCGATCCCGCGCTGACCGAACGCGCGCTGACGGGAGCCGGTTTCGCCCTGACCGGTCCGCGCTGGCAGCGCGACGAGGTCCCGCTCTCCCTCACGCTCGGCGTCGAGGCCACCGACGACCGCGCCGTGACCGCCGCGTACTCCGTCGCCGACCAGCTGCGCGGCGCCGGGATCGGCGCCCGGGTGTGGGAACTCGGGTCGACGGCTCTGTACGCCGACGCGTTGCCGCACGGTCTGGTCGACGCCGTCGTCGGCTGGCAGAGCACCGACGGGCAGCCGGAGCTCGCCGCCGTCTCCCGCTTCGCCTGCGCCCCGGCCGCTCCCCGACCGGGATCGGGGGCGTCCGCGTCCGCGTCCACGTCCGGCTCGGCCACGTCGGAGGAGGCGACCACGACACCGGCCCGGCCCCGCACGACCGTGCCGAGCCTGTCCCCGCCCGAGCCGGACACCGGCCGGAGCCGCCAGCGCCGCACCACCGACACGACCGTGAGCGCCGGCGCGACCAGTACCGCCCCGACCTCCCCGCCCCGGACGATCGGCCGGGACGCCACCGCCCGCGCCTCCGACGTCTCCGGGATCTGCGATCCCGTGCTCGACCGGGCGTTGGGCGTGTCCGGCGGGGACGCATCGGCACCGACGGCCACACCCGATCTGGTCGCCGCGGGAGACCGCGTCGCCGACCTGGCACTGCGGGTGCCGCTCGTGCGCCCCACCCTGCTGCTGGCCACCGACGGGGTCGACGTGAGCGGACCCGGCACCGACCCCGACGGCGGGGCCCGGGCCACGCGTCCGGTCACCGACGTCTTCGACACCGCACCCACCTGGAGGAGGACCGGATGACCCCGACGCCCGCGACCCCGGCCGCGGACGGGCTGCGCGCCCTGTTCGTGCACGCCCATCCCGACGACGAGGCGATCACCACCGGTGGCACGATCGCCGCGCTGGTCGCGGCCGGCGCCGAGGTCCGCGTGATCACCTGCACCCTCGGCGAGGAGGGGGAGGTCCTCGGAGATGCGTTGTCCGGGCTCGTCGCCGACCGCGCCGACCAGCTGGGCGGGTACCGGATCGGGGAACTCGGGATCGCGCTGCGCGCCCTCGGCGTGGACCGCACCCGGTTCCTCGGCGGGGCCGGCCGCTGGCGGGACTCGGGGATGTCCGGCACGCCGTCGGCCCACCATCCGCGCGCGTTCGTCCGGTCCGGTGACGAGGCCGTCGCCGAGCTGGTGGCGGTCCTCGACGACTTCCGACCCCACCTCGTGGTGACCTACGACCCCCGCGGCGGGTACGGACACCCGGATCACATCCGGGCCCACGAGATGGTGCACGCCGCGGTCGAGGAGTCCGCCCACCGGCCCGACCGGGTGGCGTGGACCGTCACCGCGCGCTCCGAGCTCGACCGTAAGCACCCCGAGCCGCCCGCCCACCTCCGACACGCCGAACCGGACGAACTGCCGTCCGTGCCGGACTCGCGCCTCACCCACCGCGTCCCGCTGGACGACGCGGACTACGCCGCCAAGCTGGAGGCCCTCACCGGGCACGCCACCCAGCTCGAGCTCGTGCCCGGGCCCGAGGGGGAGCCGTGGTTCCTCGCCCTGACCAACGGCGTCCTGCAGCCCGTCCCGCAGGTGGAGTGGTACATCGCCCACGACCGGTCCGGCGACGACGGGCCCTACGTCACATGCCAGCCCGGCTCGGCCCGTCTGTTCGACGGCCTCCGCGGGGACGCGTCGTGACCGCCGCGGCCGGTGCGGCCGGTGCGGCCGCCGTGCCCACGGTTACCGACCCGGTCCGCCCGGCCCGGCCCGCCTCGGCGGTCGAGTTCGGGGTCGCCCTGGTGCTGCTGGCGATCGGCGCGGCGGCCAGCTGCGTGCTGGCCTCGGCATGGCTGACGATGTACCTGGGCCCCGTGCCGATGCCCGTCAGCGTGCTGGCGGCGGGCGCCTGGTCGCTGTTCCTGGTGCGCGTCGCCTCGACGTGGTCGGACCGGAGGATCGTCGCGGCGTTCCCCGCCCTGGTGTGGATCCTCACGCTCGTCGCACTCGAACTGGGCCCGGGCGGCGACATGCCGGTGCCCGTCGGCCTGCGCGGTCTGGCGCTGCTGGTCTTCGGCGGCCTCATCCCGCTGTGGGTGGCCACCCTGCGGGTCTCACCCGCGCCGGACCCCCAACGACGGTGACACGCGGCCGCCCGGGTCGGCGTCGTGGTGCCAGACGTCGGTGATGCCCGGCGTCAGCGCCTCGGCCAGCGCCCACGCCTCGTCGGCATCGATGTCCATCACGGAGTAGACGCCGTTGCCGGCCGGGGTCGCCGCCGCCACCGTCGCCACGCCCGCCGAACGCTGGAAGACCGACTGGGTGACGGTCCATCCGATGATCCCGTCGGCCTCGAGGATTGTCCGCTTGGCGGTCCACGACCCGTGCGAGGTGACGAGCATCCCCGGCAGGAGTGCGTGCCCGAGCATGCGGATGCGGTCCGCCGCGAGCAGCAGGAAGAGCACGAGCGCGGCCGGGATTCCCCACTCCACCCAGATGTCGGCGGACGGGCCGGAGTCGATCCGCACGAGCACGATCAATCCCGCGACGATCCAGAAGGGCAGCAGGCCGCGCGTGATGCGACGCCGCGCCGCCTTCCACGGGTGACGACGCAGCGGGACGGTCACCGGCGTCGGGTCCCCGAGGATGCGGATCGCCACGCGGCGCACGTCCTTGATCGGTGCCTGCGGCAGCAGCGTGGACGCCGTGGCACCCTTCTTGGTGCCCGTCATGATCGGCTCGAGGCGGCCGCCCCCGAGCATCCGCAGGTACACCGGCAGGCGCATCTCCACGCCGCGCAGGCGGGCCTTGTCCAGCGCCTGGTGCTTACGGCGCAGGACACCGTTCTGCACGTAGAGCAGCTGGCCGTGGTCGGTGAGCGCGTACTTGCCGTAGCGGATCGCGTAGGTGATGACCGCCAGCACCCCGGCGACCGCCCAGATGGCGACGCCCTTGCCCACGAACGCCCACGGCTGCCCCAGCGAGTCCAGCCAGGCGATGGTGCCCTCGACCACCGCGAGGTCCATGATCCGGTCGTGCATGTCGCCCATCTGCCACGTGATGAGCCACAGGGAGAACAGGACGCCGAACCCGATGAAGGAGAACGGGGCGAACCGGGCCCACGTGACCTTCCACTGCGCGATGTCCTCGCCGTACTTCGACCCCCACTGGACCTCGTCCTCCTCGGAGAGGGAGGGATCCAGCGCCCGCCGGTGCTTGAGCAGCTCGTCGCGCAGCGGCTCCACGAGCGCCGTGTCGATCGCGTCGAGGCGGAACCGCTCGGCGTCCGACTTACCCGAGTCCGCGCGGCCCGTGCCCACCTCCACGATCGAGACCCTCAGGACCCGGTGGAACAGGTCGGACTCGGTGTCCACGCTGCGGATCCGCTGCCGGGCCACCGTGACGACCTGGCGGCTGAAGAAGCCCTTGCGCAGGATGATGTGCGTGCGGCCGACCTGGTAGCTGGTCGAGAGCCACCGCAGCACGCCACCGAGGATCACCATCGAGACGATGACGATCTCGAACCAGTAGTTGCTCCGGTTGGAACCCAGCCAGAGGGAGACGAGGAACAGCGGCAGGAGGCGGGTGAGCATCCCGAGCGGATAGACGAGCAGCATCCGCCACGACAGGCGCTCCCACGGCGCCTCCGGGTCGACCTTCTCCGCCGCCGCGGGTTCGTCGGCCGCCAGGACCTCCTCCGCCGGTCCCGCCTCCGGGGCGGTGGCGGTGTCGACGGGGGAGCGGCCCTCGTCGTCGTCGCCGTCAGGTCGTCCCCCCGCGCCGGGCGCGGTCACGTCCCGTCCCCCGCGTCCAGGTTGGCGATCGCGATGAGGTGCTGCGCCAACGCCTCGGCGTCCGCGAGGTTCAGGCCGCGGATCTGCACCGTCCCCTGCGCGGAGGCGGTGGTAGCGTTGACCGTCGCGAGGCCGAACCAGCGCTCGAACAGCGTCCGCGTGGTGTACACGCTCTGCAGTCGCGCCAACGGGGCGATGCGGAACTGGGTGGTCCACCACCCCTGGCGCGAGCACACCGCCGTGTCCGACACGTCCCACCGGGCGACCAGGTAGCGCCACCACGGCGCCACGACGATGCCCATGAACGCCAACGGCACCGTCACGCCCAGGGCGACCCAGTTCCAGAAGCCCATGACGTTGTCACCCCAGTAGAACCAGGCGACCTGCAGGCCCGCGAGGACGGCCCACGACCAGATCCCCTCGATCACGAACAGCAACGCGGTCCGCTTCTCGATACGGTGCCGCGGCGCGGTCACCAGCACCCGGTTGGAGGTGAGCAGGGCGTCACCGGCGTCCGGAACGACGTCGGGGGAGCCGCCGTCGTCGGCCGGACGGGGCTCGCGGAGAGCGTGGGCGCCCCCCTGGCCGGGCGCCGCGGAGGAGACCAGGGGGTCCCCGTTCGTGCGGAGGGGCACTGCGTGATCGGGCATGGCGACAACAGTAACGCCAGCCTGGCGCCGGTAAGCCCGTGACCACCGTTGGAGCACCGCTCCGCTCTCGCCGCCGCCGCGGTGGGGCATCATCGCGGGTATGGATCCCGCCGTGCCGCCCGCCGATCCCCAGCCCACGCCGTCGGCCATGCGCCGCGCCCTGCGCCGCGCCGCCGACGGCCTCACGCTCGACGTGACCGAGGCCGCGGTGCTGCTGGCCGCGCGGGGCGGGGACCTGGACCGCCTGATGGCCCTGGCCGCCGCGCGTCGGGACGCGCGTCTGGTCGACGAGGGACGCCCCGGCGTGGTGACCTACTCGCGCAAGGTCTTCGTCCCGCTCACCCGCCTGTGCCGGGACCGGTGTCACTACTGCACGTTCGTCACCGTGCCGGGCAAGCTCCGCGCGGCCGGACAGGGCATGTTCCTCGACCCCGATGAGGTCGTGGAGCTGTGCCGCCGCGGCGCGGAGGCCGGTTGCAAGGAGGCGCTGTTCACCCTGGGGGACCGGCCCGAGGAGCGGTGGCCCGAGGCGCGCGAGTGGCTCGAATCGCGCGGCTTCTCCTCCACGCTGGACTACGTGCGCGCCATGGCGATCCGCGTGCTCGAGGAGACCGGCCTGCTGCCGCACCTCAACCCCGGCGTCATGAGCTGGGCGGAGCTGTCGCGGCTCAAGCCCGTCGCGCCGTCGATGGGCATGATGCTCGAGACCACGGCGACCCGCCTGTTCACCACCCCGGGCGCCGCCCACCACGGCAGCCCCGACAAGGACCCGGCCGTGCGGCTGCGGACCCTCACCGATGCCGGCCGCCTCGCGGTGCCGTTCACCACGGGGATCCTCGTGGGGATCGGGGAGAACCGCACCGAGCGCGCCGAGAGCCTGCTGACGCTGGCCGGGCTCGCGCGCGAGTTCGGCCACCTGCAGGAGGTGATCGTCCAGAACTTCCGCGCCAAGCCCGACACCGCGATGCGCTCGGCCGACGACGCCGACCGGGACGAGTTCCTCGCCGCGATCGCCGTGGCGCGACTCGTGCTGGGGCCGCGCGTGGCCGTGCAGGCACCGCCCAACCTCGTCGACCGGGGTGACGTGCTGGCGCTGGTGGACGCCGGGGTGGACGACCTGGGGGGCATTTCGCCCCTGACCCCTGACCACGTCAACCCCGAGCGGCCGTGGCCGCACCTGGACGAGCTCACCGCGGACCTCGCCGCGCGCGGGTGGACGCTCACCGAGCGCCTCACCGCCCATCCGCGCTACGTGGGCGGGGGAGACGCCTGGATCGACCCGCGGGTGGCGGGCCACGTCCGCGCCCTGGCCGACCCGGCCAGCGGGTTGGCCGTGTCGGGCGACGACGACGAGGTGGTGCAGCCGCAGGGACGGCCCTGGCAGGAGCCCGACGACGACTGGGACTCGAGCGGACGGACCGATCTGCACACGGCGATCGACTCCGAGGGCCGCAATACGGACACCCGGTCGGACATCGGCGAGGCCTTCGGCAACTGGGACGTCATCCGGGCCCGCGCGGCGGAGCTCGGGGCCGCGGCGCTGGTCCCCGAGCGGGCCGACGCCGAGGTCGTGGCCGCGCTGCGCGCCGCCGAGGCGGACCCCGCCGGCCTCACCGATGAGCAGTACCTCGCGCTGGCCACCGCCACCGGGGACGGCCTGGCGGCCGTCGCGGGGCTCGCCGACCGGATCCGCGCCGACGTGGTGGGGGACACCGTCACCTACGTGGTCAACCGGAACATCAACTTCTCCAATATCTGCTACACCGGCTGCCGGTTCTGCGCGTTCGCCCAGCGCAAGGGTGATGCCGACGCGTTCTCGTTGTCCGCCGCCGAGGTCGCCGACCGGGCGTACGAGGCGTACGTCACCGGGGCGTCCGAGGTGTGCATGCAGGGTGGGATCGACCCGGACCTGCCCGTGTCCGGCTACGCCGACCTCGTGCGCGCGGTCAAGGAGCGGGTGCCGTCGATGCACGTCCACGCCTTCAGCCCCATGGAGATCTCCAACGGCGCGTCGCGCTCCGGGGTCGGCGTACGCGAATGGCTCACCGAGCTGCGGGCCGCCGGTCTCGACACCATCCCGGGCACCGCCGCGGAGATCCTCGACGACGAGGTCCGCTGGGTCCTCACCAAGGGCAAGCTGCCCGCCGCCGAGTGGATCGACATCGTCACCACCGCTCACGAGGTGGGCCTGCGCTCGAGCTCGACCATGATGTACGGCCACGTCGACACGCCCCGCCACTGGGTGGCGCACCTGCGGACCCTGCGTGGGATCCAGGAACGCACCGGCGGGTTCACGGAGTTCGTGCCGCTGCCCTTCGTGCACCGCAGCGCCCCGTTGTACCTCGCCGGGGCCGCCCGTCCCGGGCCGACGCGCGAGGAGAACGTGGCGGTGCACGCGTTGGCGCGGATCATGCTGCACGGGGCCATCGACCACGTGCAGACCAGCTGGGTCAAGCTCGGCGTGGCGGGCACGCGGACGATGCTGCGGTCGGGCGCCGACGACCTGGGCGGCACCCTCATGGAGGAGACCATCTCGCGGATGGCGGGGGCGGAGAACGGCTCGGCCAAGTCGCCGGCGGAGATCGAGGAGATCGCCACCGGGATCGGTCGCCCGGCCCGCCGGCGTGACACCCTGTACGGGCCCGCGCCGCGCCCCGTTCACGTGGCGGTCGTCACATAGCCGGAACCGCGCGTGGGGCGGCTTCGGCATCGGAGTGTGTCGTGGCATACGATGCTGGCCATACCGCTACGAGGAAGGTGGCTGACGTGACCTACACGATCGCAGAGCCGTGCGTCGACGTGATGGACAAGTCCTGCGTCGAGGAGTGTCCGGTCGACTGCATCTACGAGGGGGGACGGATGCTGTACATCCACCCCGACGAGTGTGTCGACTGCGGCGCGTGTGAGCCGGTCTGTCCCGTGGAGGCCATCTTCTACGAGGACGACGTCCCGGACGAGTGGACCGAGTACAACGCCGCGAACGCCGACTTCTTTGTCGAGCTGGGTTCGCCGGGCGGGGCGGCCAAGGTCGGCAAGGTCGACTACGACGTGCCGTTCATCAAGGCACTCCCGCCCATGAACCAGGAGTGAACCCGGTGGTGTCGCGCCCGGAGCGTCGACCGCCCGGGCGTGCGCTCCCGGTGTTCCCCTGGGACACCCTCGCCGAGGCGCGCTCCCGCGCGGCGGCTCACCCCGACGGGCTCGTCGACCTCACGGTCGGCACTCCCGTCGACCCGGTCGCCCCGGTCATCCGCGAGGCGCTCGCCGTCGACGCGGCCGAACCCGGTTATCCCACGACCGTCGGCACACCCGCACTGCGGCAGGCCGCCGTGGGCGCCCTCGCACGGCGCTACGGCGTCACCGGCCTGACGACCGACGCCGTCCTGCCCGCGATCGGCACCAAGGAGCTCATCGCCGGGCTTCCCTCACAACTCGGCCTGGGCCCGGGCCACACGGTCGTCGTGCCGGAGGTCGCCTACCCGACCTACGAGGTGGGGGCCCTGCTCACCGGGGCCACGGTCGTGCGCGCGGACTCGCTCACGCAACTCGGACCGTCGTCGCCGACGCTCCTGTACCTCAACTCGCCGTCCAACCCGAGCGGCAAGGTCCTCGGCGTGGACCATCTGCGCAAGGTCGTGGGCTGGGCACGCGACCGCGGTGTGATCGTCGCCTCCGACGAGTGCTACCTCGGCCTGGTGTGGGAGGGGGAGGCCCCCTCGATCCTCGACCCGCGCGTGTGCGACGGCGACCACACCGGGCTGCTGGCGCTGCACTCGCTGTCCAAGACCTCCAACCTGGCGTCCTACCGGGCCGGGTTCGTCGCCGGCGACCCCGCCCTGGTGGCGGAGCTGCTCGCGGTGCGCAAGCACTCCGGGCTGATGATGCCGCTGCCGGTGCAGTCCGCGATGGCGGTCGCCCTGACAGACGACACCCACGAGGACGAACAGCGCGAGCGGTACCGGGCCCGCCGGGCGCGTCTGCGGCCGGCGGTGGAGGCCGCGGGCTTCCGGATCGACCACTCCGAGGCCGGGCTCTACCTGTGGGCGACCCGCGACGAGCGCTGCCGGGACACGGTGGACTGGTTCGCTGAGCGCGGCGTGCTCGTGGCGCCGGGCGAATTCTACGGCCCCGCCGGTGCGCGGCACGTGCGCATCGCACTCACCGCCACAGACGCGACTGTCGACGAGGCCGTGCGCCGGCTGGCCTGACCGCCCGGCCCGGGCCCCCGCGTCCTGCACAGCACATCGAGAAGACGGCTCCGCACACATCGCCCGAGTGGGGTGTGCGGAGCCGTCCTGTCGTTGCGGGACGCGTCTCTAGTCGTTGGCGTGCAGATCCGCGTTGAGCTCGACGCCCTCGCGCTTCCACGGAACGGCCTCGACCGCACCGGAGACGGAGTTGCGGCGGAACAGCAGGTTGTCCATCCCGGACAGCTGACCGGCCTTGACCGGCTCGCGCTCCGCCCAGGCCCCGGCGCGGACGTCTACCTTGGTGCCGGCGGTGACGTAGAGACCGGCCTCGACCACGCAGTCGTCACCGAGCGAGATGCCGACGCCCGAGTTGGCGCCGAGGAGGCAGCGCTCGCCGATCGAGATGGTCTCCTTGCCGCCCCCGGAAAGGGTGCCCATGATGGAGGCCCCGCCGCCCACGTCGGAGTCCGCTCCGACGACGACGCCCGCGGAGATGCGGCCCTCGACCATCGACGCGCCCAACGTCCCGGCGTTGAAGTTGACGAAGCCCTCGTGCATGACGGTGGTGCCCTCGGCCAGGTGCGCGCCGAGGCGGACGCGATCGGCGTCGGCGATCCGAACGCCCGACGGGACCACGTAGTCCACCATGCGCGGGAACTTGTCCACTCCGTACACGGTCACCGGGCCGCGGGCGCGGAGCCTGGCCCGGACCGACTCGAAGCCCGGGACGGCGCAGGGGCCGAAGTTCGTCCACACGACGTTGGTGAGCTTTCCGAACAGGCCGTCCATGTTCGCGAAGTGCGGTCGGATGAGGCGATGGCTGATCAGGTGGAGGCGTAGGTAGGCGTCGTAGGCGTCTGCCGGTGGTTCGGTGAGGTCGGAGATCTCGACCCGCACGGCCACCCGCTCGACCCCGCGGTCCTCGTCCGGCCCGGTCAGGGACGCGAGCTCGGCGGGCACCTCGTCGCCGGACAGGACGGCGTGACCGCTCGAGGAGGCGGCGCCCAGCTCCGGTTCGGGGTACCACACGTCGAGGACGGTGTGGTCGGACGTCAGGGTGGCGATTCCGGTGGCCACGGCTCCATGTGCACTCATGGCCCCGATGCTAGCGGTCCGCCCGGACGCACACCGGTCACGGTCGAGTCGCACACCGGGCCAGGGCAACTAGGGTGGAGACCGTGACCGCCGCCCTCGATCTGACCGCCGACCCGGTCGACCTCACCCGTGCCCTGGTCGACATCCCCAGCCCCTCGCGGCAGGAGGACGCGATCGCCACGGCCGTACACGCCGCGCTCGAGTCGACCGTCGCGGCCTTCACCGGCCCGGCCGCGGGGCGGACGGAGGTGATCCGCGACGGCAACCGGGTCCTCGCCCGGACCCGACGCGGGCTGCCGGGCCGGGTCGTGCTGGCCGGGCACCTCGACACGGTGCCGCTCGCCGACAACGTCCCCTGCCGGGTCACCAGCGAGGCCGACGAGCAGATCCTGCACGGCTGCGGGACGGTCGACATGAAATCCGGGGACGCGGTGTTCCTCCACCTCTTCGCTCTCCTGGCGGACAGCGAGGACCTGGTCCACGACCTCACCCTCGTGCTCTACGACTGCGAGGAGATCGAGGCGACGGCCAACGGCCTCGGTCACCTGGAGCGCAGCCACCGCGACTGGCTGGTCGGTGACGTCGCGATCCTCGGTGAGCCCACCGGCGGACTGATCGAGGCCGGGTGTCAGGGGACCCTGCGGATCCGGGTCCACGCCCGCGGTGTGCGAGCACACTCGGCGCGCAGCTGGCTCGGCGACAACGCGGTGCACCGCCTCGCGCCGGTGCTCGGGGCGCTCGCGGCCTACGAGGCCCGGTCGGTGGACATCGACGGCTGCGTCTATCGCGAGGGGTTGCAGGCGGTGCGGATGTCGGCGGGAGTCGCCGGCAACACCGTGCCGGACGAGGCGTGGCTCGACGTCAACTTCCGTTCGGCCCCGGACCGGGACACGGACGCCGCCCTCGCGCACGCGCTCGACGCCCTCGGACTCGCCGGGCTCCCCCGGGTGGAGACCGGCGAGGTCCCGCCGACCGAACCGGGGCTGTACTGGGAGTTGACCGACCTGTCCCCGGGCGCGCTGCCCGGGCTGAGCGCCCCCGCGGCGGCGGACCTCGTCCGCGCGGCCGGCGGGCGGGTCCGCGCCAAGTACGGCTGGACCGACGTGTCCCGGTTCGCCGCTCTGGGGATCCCCGCGGTCAACCTCGGACCCGGCGACCCCGGACTGGCGCACAAGCGCGATGAGCACTGTCCCGCCGTCCAGATCACCGAGGTGACCCGGACTCTGCGCGACTACCTCACCACCTCGGGCTGAGATGGCGCCGGGCCCCGCCCGAGCCCGGGTCCCGCGCCGCCGCCCGACTCACCAGAGCACAGAAGGAGACACGGCCCATGGCCCCCAACGACCCGGTCCACATGCGTGGACCCGTCCTCGTCCGTCGAGAGAAGGACGGCGAGCGCACGACCACAGACCAGCGACTGTTGGACAAGAACCAGGACACCGACTGGCTGCACACCGACCCGTGGCGGGTCCTGCGCATACAGAGCGAGTTCGTCAACGGCTTCGGCGCCCTGGCGGAGTTGAGGGACGCGGTCAGCGTGTTCGGTTCGGCCCGCACCCGGCCCGGCGACCCCGCCTACGAGCAGGCGGTGGAACTGGGCCGCGCTTTGTCCGAGGCGGGCTACGCGGTGGTGACCGGCGGCGGCCCGGGCCAGATGGAGGCGGCCAACAAGGGCGCGTGGGAGGCCGACGGTCAGTCGGTCGGACTGGGTATCGAGCTCCCCCACGAGCAGGGCATGAACCGGTGGGTCGACCTCGGTCTGCACTTCCGGTACTTCTTCATCCGCAAGACGATGTTCGTCAAGTACACGCAGGCGTTCGTGTGTACGCCGGGCGGATTCGGCACCCTCGACGAGTTCTTCGAGGCCATCACCCTGGTCCAGACGGACAAGATCACCCGGTTTCCGATCGTGTTGTTGGGCGTGGACTTCTGGTCCCCGCTGGTGGACTGGATCCGCGGCACGCTGGCCGAACAAGGCATGATCTCGGCGTCCGACCTCGAGCTGTTCCTCGTGACCGACTCGGTGCCCGAGGCGGTGGAGTTCATCCGCGAGGCGCACCACCGCGCCGCGCTGACGTCCGAGCAGCGGGAGGACCTCATCGGCGAGGAGCACCGCGGGGTCGAGCGCTGATGGCGCCGGTCCCGAACCGTCGGGTGTGCGTCTACTGCGCGTCCTCGACCTACGACCCGCGCCTGCTCGAGATCGCGACCGAGGTGGGCGACGCGATCGCCCGCCGGGGCTGGTCGCTGGTCTCGGGCGGTGGCAACGTCTCCATGATGGGCGCGCTGGCCGAGGCGGCCCGCGGGGGCGGCGCCCGGACGGTCGGGGTGATCCCCGAGGGGCTGCGGGTGCGGGAGGTCGCCGACACGGCGGCCGACGAGCTCGTCGTCGTCACCACCATGCGTGAACGCAAGCGGGAGATGGAGGAGCGCTCGGACGCGTTCCTCACGTTGCCCGGGGGGATCGGGACCATGGAGGAGATGTTCGAGATGTGGACCTCGGCCTCGCTGGGGTTCCACCACAAGCCGGTCGTGCTCTACGACCCCATCGGGTTCTACCGCCCGCTCCTCGACTGGGTCGACGGGCTGGCGGAGGCCGGGCTGGTCAAGCCGGCGGCGCTGGACCGCCTGGTCGTGCGCGACGATCTCGACGCTGCCCTCGACGCCTGTGGAGGGCGCAGGTGACCACGCCCGGCGACTCGCCCGCCACCCAGCCCGCCAACCAGCCCGCCACCCAGCCGGGCCCCGCTCCCCGGCCGGTCGTGGCACCCACTCTGTGCGGTCGGCCGGTGCCGGTGGACCGCCCCCTGGTCATGGCGATCGTCAACCGCACCCCCGACTCGTTCTACGACCGCGGCGCGACGTTCACCGATCCCGCGGCGATGCGCCGCGTCGACGAGGTCGTGGCGGCGGGGGCCGACGTCCTCGACATCGGCGGCGTCAAGGCCGGGCCGGGGGACCTCGTCGACGTCGACGAGGAGACCCGCCGGGTCGTGCCGTTCGTCGAGGCGGTGCGCGGGCGGCACCCGGACGTGCTCATCTCGGTGGACACATGGCGCGGTGAGGTGGCGCGGCGCGCGCTCGCGGCCGGGGCGGACGTGGTCAACGACACGTGGGCGGGCCACGACCCCGGGGTGCTCACCGCGGCCGGGGAGGCCGGCGCGGGCTTCGTGTGCTCGCACACCGGAGGCGCGGTGCCGCGGACGCGCCCGTTCCGGGTGGGGTACGCCGACGTGGTCCGTGACGTCGTCGAGGAGCTCACGTCCGCGGCCGAGCGGGCGCTGGCCGCGGGGGTGCCGGCCGACGGCGTCCTCATCGACCCGACCCACGATTTCGGCAAGAACACCTTCCACGGGCTCGAACTGCTCAGGCGGATGGACGAGATCGTGGCGGTGGGATACCCGGTGCTCATGGCCCTGAGCAACAAGGACTTCATCGGCGAGACCCTGGACGCCGGGGTGGACGACCGCGCGGAGGGCACGCTGGCGGCCACGTCGGTCGCCGCCTACCTCGGCGCACGGGTGTTCCGCACGCACGACGTGCCGGGCACGCTGCGCGCCCTGGAGATGGTCGCGTCGATCGTGGGCACCCGCCGACCTGCGCGGACTGTACGCGGTCTGGCCTGACCCGTGTGGGAGACTGGGCGCGGCGGTCGTCACTACAGGAGGGGAGCGCGATGCTCACCATCGTCGTCTACGTGGTCGTGACGCTGATCGTGGCCTCGGGCCTGTTCGCGCTGTCGCTGCTGGTGTTCGGGCGTTCGGAGTTGCTGCCCGCAGTGGAGGCGGGCCACACCGTCACCCGCCTGCCGCAGGGCCCGCTGTCCGGGGATGATATCCGGGCGGTACGCCTCGGGGTGTCCGCGCGCGGGTACACGATGGCCGAGGTCGACTGGACCCTGGAGCAGGCCGCGCTGGAGATCGACCGGTTGCGGGCGCGGCTCGGGGAGACCGCCGTCGGTGACGGCGCGCCCGTCGGGGCGGACGGCGGCGCGGTCGGCGGGGTGCGTGGTGCGGACGGTCGGTCTGCTACGACGTCCGAGTCGGGCCGGACGCGCTAGAATCTGTTGTATCCACTGGAGCAGTACCGATCGTGGGCACGGGCGCCCGGCAGGGCGCGCCCCGCGGACTAGGACGAAGGGAATCGACCTGATGGCGGCTATGAAGCCCAGGACCGGTGACGGACCGATGGAGGCGGCCAAGGAGGGCCGCGGGATCGTCATGCGCGTCCCTCTCGAGGGCGGCGGTCGGCTGGTCGTCGAGCTGACCCCCGATGAGGCCAAGTCGCTCGGCGAGGAGCTGACGCAGGCCACCTCTTGATCGATCGTCCCACCGATGCCGGCGCATCCGACCCTCGTGGCGGATGCGCCGACTCATGTCACCGGAAGGTACCGCCGATGTCCGATGTCCCCAGCCGCCCCCTGCCCGCGGTCCGTGTCGCGTCCGGTGAGGTCCCCGCGGCAGCGCGGCCCGTCGTGGTGCGTCGTCCGGAGGCCGGCCGGGTGACGCGCGGCCTGGCCCGGGAGGTCCGTGTGACCGTCCGTGACGGGCGTGCCGTGCTGGAGGTGGAGGTCGACGGGTCGACGCCGCGTTCGGGCTGGTCGGGCGCCGTGGACCACGGGTTGGGGCATCGCCGCGCGGGCGCGGCGCTGGCGCGTCACCTCCGCGAGGCCGGGTCCGTCGAACCGGTGGCGGTCTCGGTGCCCGGCGAGGTCCCGACAGACCGGGTGGTGGACGTGGTCCTGGGCTACCTGTTGGGGGCGCGCGGCCAGGACGTGTTCGCGGCCGACCCCGCGCCGGTGGCGCCGGAACTCGTGGTGGTGGTCACCGCGCGACCGGGAGGGGGCGACGACGACGACGAGGAGCGCGTCTCCCGTGAGGTGGCGACGGCGGTGGAGGCCGCGCGGGCGACGGCCGCGGCCCGCGATCTCGCCGGCGCCCCCTCGGACCGGAAGACGCCGGAGTGGCTGGTGGGGCGGATGGCCGGGGCGCTGCGCGCCGCTGGGATGCGCGCGGACGTCCTCTCGGGTGGGGATCTCGTCTCCGGCGGGTTCGGCGGCGTGCTCGCGGTGGGCGGTGGCTCGGCGAACCCTCCGGCTGTTCTGGTGGCCCGTCGCCCCGGCCCGGGCCCGCGGGTGCTGCTGGTGGGCAAAGGCATCACGTTCGACACGGGCGGGATCTCGGTGAAACCGGCCGACGGCATGCACCTCATGCGGACCGACATGGCGGGCTCGGCGGCCGTCGTGGCGGCGGCGGAGGCGTTCTGCGCGGACACCGCGCCCGCGTACACGGGAGTGGATCTCACGGTGGTGGTGCCGTCGGCGGAGAACATGCTCTCCGGTTCCGCCTACCGTCCGGGCGACGTCGTCACCCATGTGGGCGGGACGACCTCCGAGGTCACCAACACCGACGCGGAGGGCCGGATGGTCCTGGCCGACGCATTGGCTCACGGCATCGCCGAGTGCGACCCGGAGGTGGTGATCGACGTCGCGACGCTCACCGGCGCGATGAAGGTGGCGTTGGGGATGCGGACGGGTGCGGTCATGGCCACCGACGACGATCTCGCCGACCGGGTCGCCGCCGCGGGGGCGAGGGCGGGGGAGCGGTGGTGGCGGCTCCCGCTCCCCGACGATCTGCGTCCGGCGGTCCGCTCCGACGTCGCCGACCGCCGCCAGGCACCGAAGGGACCGGGCGCCATCACCGCGGCGCTCTTCCTCGAGGGCTTCGTCGACGGCCGCCCGTGGGCGCACCTCGACATCGCCGGGCCGGCCCGCTCTCCCGAGGAGATCGACGAGGTCGGGCCCATCGCGACGGGATTCGCCACCCGCACGCTGCTCGGGTTGCTCCGCGACCTCGCGGATCGACCGCGGGCGTGACCCCCGGACCCGCCCTCCGACGGATCGTGCCCCTGTTGCGCTGCCCGCTCTGCGGGGAGGCGATGCGGGCGACCGACCAGGGCGTCACGTGCGGTTCCGGGCATCCGTTCGACCGGGCCCGCCAGGGGTATCTCAGCCTCTTCGGCCCCCGGGGTCGGCGCTTCCCCGGGGACACCGCCGATCAGGTCGCGGCCCGCGACCGGGTGCTGTCCTCGGGGCTCTTCGACGGGGTCCTCGACGAGCTGGCGGCGGTGGCCCGCGACGCTATCGGGGCGGGCGCCCCGGCCGGGTCCGTCTCCCGCCGCGTCGTCCTCGAAGCGGGCGCGGGAACCGGCCACTACCTCGCCGGGGTTCTCGACGCCGTCGGCCGGGACGCCGGCGGGGCCGACGTGGTGGGGATCGGCACGGAGATCTCCGCGGCGGCCGCCCGACGCCTGGCCCGCGCGCACCCCGCGGCGGCCGCGTTGGTCGCGGACACGTGGGACGGCTTCCCGCTCGCCGACGACAGCGTCGACCTCCTCCAGGTGGTCTTCGCGCCCCGCAATCCGTCGGAGTTCGCGCGCGTGCTGCGCCCGGGCGGGACACTGGTCGTCGCGGTGCCCGGGGAGGGCCATCTGGAACCGCTTCGTTCGGCCGGGGGACTGCTCGAGCCGGCGCCGGACAAGGCCGCGAGGCTGGACTCGGAGCTGGCGGGCGCCTTCGAGCCGGGCCCGGTCCGCGTCGTAGACCAGCACACCGAGGTGCTCGCGGCGGTCGCCGTCGACCTCGCGCTCATGGGGCCCAGCGGGGTGCACCTCGACCGGGCGCGGCTGGAGGCCGCCCTCGGCGCCGACGACCGACCGGTCCGGTTGCACGTCGAGGTGCGTTCCTACCGAGTTCCGCTGGGCGACCTCCGACCCTGACGGGGGCGGCGTTACAGCAGCGAGGCGTACATCCGGTGCGTCTGCTCGGCGATCGCCTGCCACGAGAACCGGGACACGGCCCGCTCCTTGCCGGCCCGGCCCATCCGCGCCGCCCGCTCGGGATCCGCGATCAGTTCGTTGACCGCCTCCGCGAGCCCCTGCTCGAACGCCACGGTCGCCGACTCGTCGTAGTGGACGAGGACGCCCGTCTCGCCGTCGACGACGACCTCCGGTATCCCACCGACGTCGGAGGCCACGACGGCGGTGTCACACGCCATGGCCTCGAGGTTGACGATGCCCAGCGGCTCGTACACCGACGGGCACGCGAACACCGTCGCGGCGGACAAGATCTCGATCACCTCCTCTCGCGGCAGCATGTCGCGCAGCCAGAAGACGCCGTCACGCGCCGCCCTGAGCTCGGCGACCAGTGACTCCATCTCGGCGGCGATCTCCGGGGTGTCCGGTGCGCCCGCGCACAACACCAACTGGGCGTCCGGGTGGAAATCGCGGGCGGCCCGCACGAGATGCGGCACGCCCTTCTGCCGGGTGATCCGTCCGACGAAAGCCACGATCGGCCGGTCCGGGTCGACCCCGTGGCGCCGCAGTACCGAGTTCTCCCCGGAGAACGTCTCGACCGGCGCCCACACCGCGGTGTCGATGCCGTTGAGGATCACGTGGATGCGGTCCGGCTCGACCTCGGGATAGACACGCAGGATCTCGTCCTTCATCCGGGCGCTCACCGCGACCACGGCGTCAGCGCCTCCGAACGCGGTGCGCTCCGACCACGACGAGACCCGGTAGCCGCCGCCGAGCTGCTCGGCCTTCCACGGGCGGCTCGGTTCGAGCGAGTGCGCTGACACCACGTGGGGGACGCCGTAGAGCTGACCGGCCAGATGCCCTGCGAGCCCGGCGTACCAGGTGTGGGAGTGGACGATGTCCGCCCCCTCGGCCGCGACGGACATCCGCAGGCCGGCGGACAGGGTCTGGATCGCGGGGTTGGCGTCCGGCCCCAGCTCCGGGTCGGGGCGGAACGCGCGGGCGGTGTCGCGGTCCGCGCCCATGCACAGCACGTCCACGTCGCACAGTGGTCGCAGGTTCGCCACCAGTTCGGTCACGTGCACCCCGGCCCCGCCGTAGACCTCCGGCGGGTACTCCCTCGTCATCATCGCTACTCGCACACCGGCCAAGGTAGTCGCTCGGGCCCCCGCCCGAGGCGTGCCCGGTGAACACCGCCCGTCGCCGGGGTGACGACCGGGCGCGCGGCGGGGGTCAAAGCGCCCGTTGCCCCATGAGGAGTCGCGCGGAGTCGATACGGTGGGGTCGTGAGGAACCAGCCGCATGTCCTAGGAATCGTTCTCGCCGGCGGCGAGGGCAAGCGACTCTTCCCGCTCACGGCGGACCGCGCGAAACCGGCCGTGCCGTTCGGCGGGTCCTACCGACTCATCGACTTCGTGCTGAGCAACCTCGTCAACGCCGGGTTCATGCGCATCTGCGTCCTCACCCAGTACAAGTCCCACTCCCTGGACCGCCACATCGCGCAGGTGTGGCACATGCGGGGCATGGGCGGCGAGTACGTGGCCCCCGTGCCGGCCCAGCAGCGACTCGGACCCCGCTGGTACACGGGTTCGGCCGACGCGATCCTGCAGTCGCTCAACCTGGTCCACGACGAGAAGCCCGACCACATCGTCGTCTTCGGCGCCGACCACGTGTACCGCATGGACCCGCGCCAGATGCTCGATCATCACATCGCCACCGGCGCCGCGGTGACGGTCGCCGGGATCCGCGTCCCCCGCGACGAGGCTTTCGCGTTCGGCTGTATCGACGCCGGCGAGGACGACATCATCCGCGGCTGGGTGGAGAAGCCGTCCGATCCGCCCGGTACCCCCGACGACCCGGACGCGACCTTCGCGTCGATGGGCAACTACATCTTCACCACGGATGCGCTCATCGAGGCCCTGAGGGCGGACGCCGAGAAGCCCGACTCCTCCCACGACATGGGCGGCGACATCATCCCCGCCCTGGTCGAGCAGGAGCGGGCGTACGTCTACGACTTCGCCCGCAACGACGTACCCGGCGAGACCGAGCGTGACCGCGGCTACTGGCGTGACGTCGGAACCATCGACGCGTTCTACGACGCCCACATGGACCTCGTCTCGGTCCACCCGGTGTTCAACCTCTACAACGACCGGTGGCCCATCCGCACCCAGCAGGACAATCTGCCGCCGGCGAAGTTCGTCAACGGCGGGATGTCGCAGGAGTCGATGGTCGGTGCGGGCACGATCATCTCCGCGGCCACCGTGCGCAATTCGGTCGTGTCCAACAACGTGGTCGTCGAGGACGGCGCCGTGGTCGAGGGCAGTGTCCTCATGCCGGGTGTGCGTATCGGCCGCGGCGCGGTCGTGCGCAAGGCGATCGTCGACAAGAACTGCCACATCGGCGACGGGGACCTCATCGGCGTCGACCACGAACGCGACCGGAAGCGGTTCCCCGTCAGCGCGGGCGGCGTCGTCAGCGTCGCCAAGAACACCGTCACGTCCCTGCCGGGCTGATCGCCGGGCGGCGCGACGGGTCAGAGTGTGACGGGTCAGAGTGCGACGACGGTGAGCCCGACACCCACCGGCAGGAGCGTGACGTGGGCGTGCTCCGGGAGGTCCGTGTCCTCCGGCAGGGGCGCGTGCTCACCGATGAGCACGAGTGCCCCACCGGAACGCAGTAGCTGATGCGAGCGGGAGATCAGGCGCGTCACCGAGTGGGCGGGGACATCCGCGACCACCAGGTCGTACGCGCCGTCGGCGAGTTTGTCCGCGACCTCCAGCGGGCGGGCCGCGATGTAGCGCGCCGCCGAGGAGGGATGGCCCGCCCGGCGGACCGCGGCCCGCGCGGCATCCAGGTGGTGCGGATCCTCGGTGATGCACGTGACCACGGTCCCGGAACCCTGGCCCGCCGCCGCGAGAATCGCGAGTGCGGGGACGCCCGGCGCCGGCGTGATGCACACCGCGGCGCGGGTGCCGTTGAGCCGGGCGATCATCCGGATGGTCTCCGCGGTCGGGGCGTCCGGTGAGGGCGCACCCAGTTCGTCGGCCTCGGCGCGGGCCGGGGCGTAGAGGGAGTCGTCGACGAGGGCCGCGCTCCGGTGCGCCAGCCCGTCGGTCCCGGAGCGGTCGGTGGCGGGGAGATCAGAGGAATCGGACACCCGAGCAGCGTATCGCCGCGGACCGGTACAGCGGCGACCAACGCGCGGTGACCTGATCGGTACGAAACTCTCAGTGCGATCTCAGTACGCGTATACCGTGAGGACAGACCGGTAGGGGAGAGTGGTCGGACGTCGCGTCACGAGGGCGCGATCCACCACCGCGCGGGGACGGGCCCCGCGCCGGAAGGCGGCGGCAGCGCATGTACTCACGAACCGTGCACGGGACGACGATCGCCCCGGTGGCCCCCGACGAGTCGGCAGGCACCGCACGATTCGACACGACCGGCGACGCCGAGGACATGCCGACGTGGTCCGAACTCGTCGCCCAGCACGGTGACCGGGTCTACCGCCTCGCGTTCCGGCTCTGCGGCAACGCCCATGACGCGGAGGACATCACGCAGGAGGCGTTCATCCGCGTCTTCCGGTCCCTCGACCGCTACAAACCGGGGACCTTCGAGGGGTGGATGCACCGGATCGTCACCAACCTCTTCCTCGACATGGCCCGGCGGCGCTCGCGCATCCGCTTCGAGACCCTCCCCGAGGACGCCGAACGCGTCCCCGGGCGCGAGCGGAGTCCGGAGCAGGTCCTGTCCGATGAGACGTTCGACCCCGTCCTTCAGGCGGCGCTCGACAACCTGACCCCTGAGTTCCGGGCGGCCGTCGTCCTCAGCGACATCGAGGACCTCAGCTACGAGGAGGTCGGGCGCATCCTCGGGGTCAAGATGGGTACCGTCCGCAGCCGTATCCACCGCGGCCGCGCCGCCCTGCGCGCCGAACTCGAGGCCGCCGGGGTCACCGGAGCGCACCAGCGTTCCAGCTGATCCGCCGCGTCCGACGGCGGGAACCGCGGAGCCGTGGCGGACGTTGACCCATCAGGAGCGGGGCGCGGTGCCGTCCCGCAGGACGACGGTCGGGAGGGCGTGGCGTGGATCGACATCGTCACGGGCGCGGCTCCGCGCCCGAGTTCAGGTTGTCGCAGACGTCCGCGCGCGAGGTGGCGGGCCGGACCGGGCCGCCGCGGGTGCGAGAGCAGTTCCTGTCCACCGATCATCTCTCCATCGAGGCCGCGGCCGCGTACGTCGACGGCCGCCTGCCCGAGGCCGGCCAATCGCGCGCGGACGCCCACCTCGCCCGCTGCGCCGACTGTCGCCGCGAGGTCGAGGGGCAGCGGGAGGCGCGCCATGCGCTACGGGGATCGGGACCCATCCACATGCCCCGCGAGCTCCTCGAGCGGCTACGGAATCTGGAGGACCCGGCCGCGACCGCTCCCGCGCGAGACGACGACCGGTCCCGGACGCCCGCTCCCGCGGAGACGTCCGGGACCGCGTGGGCGAGGCTACTTCGTCGGCTGGGGCGACGCGGCCGTTAGGGTGGGTCGGGTGGAGGACCAGAATGGCGTGCGCGGGTCGACGGGGCGCGACGAAGCCCCCGACCGTCCCCTGCGCGAGCCTGCACCCATCCACCGACCGGCCGTCGAGCCGGAGCACGTCGCCCTGTTCTCCCGCCCCGACGGCGTCTCCGGAGGATTCGACCCCGCGTCCCACACCGGTGCCGTGGGTCGCGCTGGCCCGGGGATCGACCGTGACGCCGACCCCGCCCTGGCCCAGGCCTTCGGCCCCGGCCCGGAGAGCCCACGGGGCATCGAACGTCATCCGGACTGGCAGGACGAAGCCGCCACGCCCCCGCCGCGCACGCCCGACCCCTGGCGTGACCCGCAGGCCCCGGTCGGTCTCGGCGCACCCGCCGTGGCGGCTCCACCCGAGCCGCGCCCGGTAGACCTGTCGGGCGCGGACGAGGCCCCACCGGCTCGGCTCTCGCTCTCCGAGGCACTGTTCGAGCGCCGACTGAGCAGGCGGGCGCTGGCCGGGGCGACCGCGGCCGTCGCCGTCGTCGCCCTCGCCGGCGGTGCCGTCGGCGCCGTCGTCGCTGATTCCGCCCGCGTCCTCACCACCTCGACCGTCCGGATCGCAGACGCGCCCGACAACGTCCTGCGCCCGGACAATCCCGTCGGGGAGGTCGCACGGCGGGTCCAGCCCGCCGTCGTCAACATCCAGGTCTCCACACCGTCGGCCCGCGGCGAGGGCTCCGGGGTCGTCATCGACCCTCAGGGCTACATCGTCACCAATAACCACGTCGTCACCATGGACGGTGCCGCCGACCGCGCAGACATCGACGTCATCTTCCCCGACGGCTCCCGCGCCGCGGCAGAGACGGTGGGCCGCGACCCGGCCACGGACCTCGCGGTCCTCAAGGTCGAGGACGTCCAGAACCTCACCGTCGCCACCCTCGGCGACTCTGATGACGTCCAGGTCGGGGAGCAGGTCATCGCGATCGGATCCCCGCTCGGACTCGCGCGGACGGTCACCGAGGGCATCGTCTCCGCGACCCGGCGGCCGATCGCGCTGGGGGAGTCGACCTCCGACGGCGACGTGGTGATCGACGCCATCCAGACCGACGCTGCCATCAACCCCGGCAACTCCGGCGGGCCGCTCATCGACGGCACCGGCGCGGTCATCGGGATCAACACCTCGATCTTCACCCAGTCCGGCGGATCCATCGGCCTCGGCTTCGCGATCCCCGTCAACGACGTCCGCGACATCGCCACCTCGCTGATGACCGAGGGGTCGGTCCGGCACGCGACCATCGGGGTCAACGCACGCAAGGCGGACAACGGCGCGGTCGAGGGCGCGGAGATCGTCAACGTGCGCGAGGGGTCGCCCGCCCAGGCCGGCGGCCTCCGCGAGGGCGACGTCGTCACCCGCGTCGGCGAGCGACAGGTCCGCTCGTCCGACGAGCTCGTGGTGGCCGTCCGCCGCGCCGGTGCGGACATCGACGTCCCGGTCGAGGTCATCCGCGGCGGATCGCGCGTCGAACTGACCGTCCGCCCCACGCTCGGCTGAGCCCGGGGGGTCACCCGGGCACGCCAGGCTCCCACTCGCGCCCGCCACGACGTATCCTGACTGCGATGTTCACAAACGTGGGGTGGTCCGAGCTCCTGGTTCTCGGGGTGATCGCACTGGTCGTCCTGGGTCCTGAGCGCCTACCCGAGGCCGCCCGCTGGCTGGCGTCCGCGATCCGCAAGGTCCGCGAGTTCGCCAGCAACGCCCAGCAACAGCTCAAGGACGACTACGGGACCGACTTCGAGGAGTTCCGCGAGCCGCTCAAGCAGCTCAACGACCTGCGCGGCATGAGCCCGCGTGCCATGGTCACCAAGCACCTGCTGGACGGCGACGACTCCCTGTTCACCGGGGACTTCGGCGCCGCCGCTCCCACCGGTGCGGCCGGGTCGGCGGGCGCCGGCACCGCGGCCGAGCCGCGCCGGTCGACCCGACCGCCGGCCGCCACCCCGCCCGCAGCGACCCGGGACGCGAACGCCCCCGGCGACACGGCACCGGCCCCCGGTCCGGTCTGGGACCTCGACGCCACCTGAGGGCGGACGTCGGGTGAGTCGTCACCCGCCCGGAGGCGGTAGGCGACCCGGCGAGCGGCCGGCGGGGGAGTGACGCCCGCCGACCACGGGAGAGGCCGATCCGTCAGAGATGACGCGTGGTGTCGATCCCCAGGTTCATCCCCGCCAGGCCCCGGGGCCGTACGGCCAGGCCGTCGGCGATGTCGCGGTACGCGCGCCCCGATGGTGACCCGGGCTCGGCCAGCACGATCGGCGTGCCCTCGTCCCCGTGCTCGCGTACGGCCTGTTCGAGCGGCACCTGACCGAGCAGCTTGACGGGTGCGCCGACCGAGCGGGACAGGTTGGCCGCGACCTCCGCGCCGCCGCCGGTACCGAACACGTCCATGCGGGTGCCGTCGGGCAACTCCAGCCACGACATGTTCTCGATGACACCGGCGATCCGCTGACGGGTCTGCAGCGCGATCGACCCCGCACGCTCGGCGACCTCGGCGGCTGCCTGCTGTGGAGTGGTGACCACGAGGATCTCCGCCGACGGGATGAGCTGGGCGATCGAGATCGCCACGTCGCCGGTGCCCGGGGGCAGGTCCATCAGCAGGACGTCGAGGTCGCCCCAGTACACGTCGGCGAGGAACTGCTGCAGCGCCCGGTGGAGCATCGGGCCACGCCAGACGACCGGGGTGTTGCCCTTCGTGAACTGGGCGATCGAGATGACCTTCACGTCATGCGCGACGGGCGGGAGGATCATCTGCTCGACCTGGGTCGGCCGGGCGTCGGTGCCGAGCATCCGCGGGATCGAGTGCCCGTAGATGTCCGCGTCGAGCACGCCCACGGACAGTCCTCGGGAGGCCAGCGCCGTCGCCAGGTTGACCGTCGCGGTGGACTTGCCCACGCCGCCCTTCCCCGAGGCGACCGCATAGACACGGGTGAGGTTGCCGGGTTGGGCGAACGGGATCACGGGTTCGGCCGCGTCACCACGCAGGTGTTTGCGCAGTTCGGTGCGCTGCTCGTCGCTCATCACGTCGAGCTCGACGGCGACCTCGCCGACGCCGGGGACGTCGGACACCGCCGAGCGGACGCGGTCGCTGATCGTGTCCTTCATCGGACACGAGGCGACGGTCAGGTAGATGCCGACATCGACGCGGCCGGTCGCGGGGTCCACCTCGACGCCCTTGACCATGCCGAGTTCGGTGAGCGGCTTGCGGATCTCCGGATCATCGACCTTGGCCAGTGCGGCGCGGATCGATTCTTCGCTGGGTGCACTCATGATGCCCCGAGTCTAGGCGTCGCGGCACCCGGTGACGATTCAGGCCGGGGGCGGCGGCACGCAGAACGGCGGGATACAGGGCAACTCGATCACCGGCAGGCCCGGGATGGCGGGGGGCGCCGGCGCGGGCGCGGCGGCCGGGGACGACTCCGTCGTTGTCGGCGACGGCGCCGTCGCCGACACCTCGGTCGTGGGCGACGTCGTCGTCGGTGTGACCTCCGTGCAGCCGGGTACCGGCGGTTCCGGCTCACCGGGCTCCGCGGGCTCCGGCGCGGCGGTCGGCTCGCCCTCCCAGCCCTCGGGGCAGTGCTCTGGTGGCCGCGGGGGCTCGACCGTGGGTTCCGGTCGGTGGATCTCCGGCAGATCGGAGGGCAGCGGGAAGGCATTGATCGCGTAGCCGTGTGCCCACGCGTTGACGTTGGCCACATACGCCAGCGAGTTGTTGTAGGCCAGGAGCGCGCGGGTTCGGGCTGCCGGGTCCGCCATGGACCCGCCCTGGTTGCACAGGAGCGTCGCCGCGGCCAGGGCACCGTCGTAGATGTTGTTCGGATCGGCGACGCCGTCGTCGTTGCCGTCGCGCCCGAGCGTCGCCCAGGTGGACGGGATGAACTGGACGGGCCCGACGGCACGGTCGAAGTCGGGGTCTCCGTCGAACCTGCCGCCGTCGGTGTCGGTGATGACGGCGGTGCCCGGCAGGGAGCCGTCGAGCCGGGGGCCGACGATGCGGCCGATGGTGTCGCCGCGCACGTCGAAGAGCCCGCGGCCCTGGTTGGATTCGACCTGGCCGATCCCGGCGAGGACGGTCCAGTCCATCTCGCAGGTGGGGCGCTCCGCGTTGAGCCGGTCCGTGGCGCGGTGGTAGGCGTCCAGGGCGATGCCCGGGATCCCGAGTGGGCCGTCGGGGATCGTCGCCGGCTCGATGTGCGCGGCGCCGGGGTCGACCGGCGGCTCCGGGATCTTCTCCGAGGTGGTGGGGTCGGTGCCGGGAGGCGGCGTCGTCGCGAGAGGCGGCTCCGGCGAGTACTCGGCCAGCGGCGTGATGTCGGGTGCGGCGGGGCGGCTCGTGTCGATCGTGAGCCCGACCGCGGCGAGGACCGTGATGGCTCCGACGGTCACGGCTGCACTGGTGAGCACCCGACGGTCTGCAGTGTGCGCGATTCGGCGCAAGATATTCCCCCTACGACGTAACGGGCGGCGCGACGGCCGTGCACCGCCCCCGCGACGCTTCGTCTGGGGCGAGGTTACCCCCGGCCCCTGTCGTCTGGATCGGTTTCCCCGCCATCGGCGTTACCTCCGGCGGCGGGGAAGCCGGCCAGCATCGTCTCGATCCGTTCCACGGAATCCCGGAGGTCGTCGAGCTCGCGGCGCAGGTAGTCGCGTGTGACGGTCTCGCCCACCGACAGGCGTACCGACGCGAGCTCGCGGGCGAGGAACTCCGTGTCCGCCTTGGTCTGGGTGGCCCGGAGCCGGTCCTCCTTGACGGACTCCTTGTCGCGGTCCTCCTGGCGGTTCTGCGCGAGCAGGATGAGCGGCGCCGCATAGGCGGCCTGGGTCGAGAACGCCAGGTTGAGGAGGATGAACGGGTACGGATCGAACCGCAGCGCCACGACCGCGACGTTGATGACGATCCACACGATCACCACGACCGTCTGGATGAGCAGGTACATGCCGGTGCCGAAGAACCGGGCGACGGCCTCGCTGTACCGACCGACCGCGTCGGAGTCGAAGCTGATCCGGGGTCGGCGGGAGGTCATCGGCGTGGACAGCGACGACCTCACGGTGGGTTCGGTCATCGGGCCGTCTCCGTGTCGTCGTGCAGGTCCATGTCCCGCCAGTCCTCGGGCAGAAGGTGATCCAGCAGGTCGTCCACCGCGACCGCGCCGAGGAGGTGCCCCTCGTCGTCGACGACGGGGCCGCACACGAGGTTGTAGGTGGCGAAGAACCGGGTCACCGCGTCCACCGAGTCGGTGGGGCGCAACGCCGACAGGCTCGTGTCCACCGTCTCGGCGACCATGGCGGAGGGGAGCTCGCGCAGCAGCGCCTGGATGTGGACGCAGCCCAGGTATTTACCCGTCGGGGTGGCCGTGGGAGGGCGGACGACAAAGACAAGGCTGGCCAGCGCCGGACTGAGGTCGGGGTTGCGGCAGTGCGCCAGCGCCTCCGCCACGGTCGTCTGCGGCGAGAGGATGATCGGCTCGGGCGTCATCAACCCGCCGGCGGTGTCGGCGTCGAACGTCAGCAGACGCCGGACGTTCGACGAGTCCTCGGGGTTCATCCGCTCGAGATACGACTCGGCGTCCTTCTCGGGCAGCTCGCCGAGGAGGTCGGCGACGTCGTCAGGATCCATGGCCTCGAGGACGTCCGCAGCACGCTCGAGTTCGAGCCGGGTGACGATCTCGGTCTGCTCGTCGTGGGGGAGCTCCTGCAGGATGTCGGCCAGCCGTTCGTCGTCCAGGGTGCGGGCGACCTCCAGCCGCCGTACCTCCGGCAGCTCGCGCAGGGCGATCGCGACGTCCGCCGGGCGGAGGTCCGCGTACTGCTCGACCAGGCTTTCTGCGCCGTGCTCAGGGGTGCCGATCGCGTCGTCCAGGCCCCTGATGCGGTTCCACGGGTGGATCGACACCTCTCCGCGCCGGCCGAGGGGGGAACGCCCGCGGCGCTCCCGGACGGCGAGCCGCGACACGAGCCAGTCCCGCGAGCGTTGGCGTTCGATCTCCACGTCCACGACCTGGTACCGGGCCGGGCGGCCCCGGGACCCGGAGCGCTCGCCCGCGGGCTGGTCGCGCTCGACCCCGATGACCGAGTCCACCAGGGCGCCCAGCACGAGGTTCTCCCCGGGCCTGGACTGGAACCTGTGCAGGTTGATGGTCCCCGACACCAGCGACACCGACCTCGGGTCGATCGAGGCGACCCGGAGCATGGGCACGAAGATCCTGCGCCGCGTGGGTAGTTCGACGACCAGCCCGATGACCCGCGGGGGTTTGTGCCCGGACCGCATCGTCACCACGACATCCCGGATTCGTCCGATGTCGTCCCCGTCAGGGCCGATCACGGACAATCCGGCTAGCCTGGCGACGAAGGCCTTGTTGAGGTTCGCCATGCAGACCAACCTAGTCACCGACAGGCGGCGCCCGCCCGCCGTACCGGACGTAAGGGAGTGCCACCCACGATGACCGCCGCCCCCCACGCGACAGCCGCGCCGTCGGCGGACGCCGCCTCGACGATCGCGGACCTGCGCGCCCGGCCGCGGCGCACGGTCCTCGCCGTGCCCGGCAGCAGTGTGAAAATGATCGACAAGGCGCGGGGACTGCCTGTGGACGAGGTTTTCCTGGATCTCGAGGACGCGGTCGCGGGCCCGGCTAAGGAGGAGGCTCGCGAGAACGTGGTCGCCGCTCTCGGCGGGGGTGGGTTCGCGGCGCCCACCGTGGTGGTGCGCGTCAACGCCTGGGACACCGAGTACACGGTCCGCGACGTCACGGAGGTCGTCGGTCGGGCGGGTGCGCACGTCGACGCACTGCTGCTGCCCAAGGCGCGGACCGCGGCGGAGGTCGCCGCGCTCGACCTCGTGCTGACCCAGGTGGAGAAGGCCGCGGGCCTGCCGGTCGGTCACATCGGGATCGAGCCGCAGATCGAGGACGCCCTCGGTCTGACCAACATCGACGCGATCGCGACGGCCAGCCCGCGGGTGCTCACGCTCGTGTTCGGTCCCGCCGACTTCATGGCCTCCATCGGGATGCGCACGCTGACGGTGGGGGAGCAGCCGGACGGGTACGCCCCGGGCGACGCCTATCACCACGTGTTCATGACGATCCTGGTGGCCGCCCGCGCGCACGGCCTTCAGGCCATCGACGGTCCGTTCCTCAGAGTCCGCGACGAGGACGGTTTCCGTCGCGCGGCGGCCAGCACCGCCGCCCTCGGGTTCGACGGCAAGTGGGTCCTGCACCCCGCGCAGGTCGACGCGGGTAACGAGGTGTTCAGCCCGCGTCAGGACGAGTTCGACAAGGCCGAGGCCATCCTCGAGGCCTACGCGCGCTCGACCTCGGTGGAGGGCGGCGCCCGCGGTGCGGTGATGTTCGGTGACGAGATGCTCGACGAGGCCAGCCGTAAGATGGCGTTGGTCGTCTCCGCCCGTGGCCGTGCGGCCGGGATGACCGTCTCGGATCGGGACCCCGCCGGGAACGAAACGGAAGGACGGACCTCATGACCACTCCCGTGAACCCGCGGGGCGCGCGCGCCCGGGGCGCCCAGACGCCGGGTCTGCCCACACCGCCCACCGGGTGGGTCGTCGGCTCCTACCCCACGTACGCGCAGGCCCAGGCGGCGGTCGATCACCTCGCCGACGAGGACTTCCCCGTCCACGAGGTCACGATCGTCGGCGTCGATCTCATGCAGGTCGAGCGGGTCACGGGCCGACTCACCTGGCCGAAGGTCCTGCTGGGCGGGCTGGCGACCGGCGCGTGGCTCGGCCTGTTCATCGGCCTGCTCCTGGGCATCTTCACGCAACCCATGTGGGGCGTGGTGCTGACCGGTCTGGTCGGCGGCTCCGTGTTCGGCGTCGTCTCGGCGTCGCTGTCCTACGCCGCGACCCGCGGGAAGCGGGATTTCGCGTCCACCTCCCAGCTGGTCGCGGGCCGCTACGACGTCCTGTGCGAACCCGCCAACGCCGAGCGGGTGCGCGACGAGCTCGCCCGGCTCGGGCTGAAGTAGTGCTACCGGGAGGCCCTGCGGACGGGTCGACGGTTCCGGCGGCGGTACGCGCTCACCTGGAGGAGCGCTACGGACCGGAGCCGCAGGAGGCGTCGGTGACGTTCCTCGGCACCGCGCCGATCCGGATCCTCCGGTTCGTGGACGTGGAGAGCGGTGTGGTGCGGTACGTCTCGCTGGGGTGTTCGGCCGAGCCGATGGGGGATCCGTCGGCGCTCGTGCCCGATCCGACAGCGCCGCGCGCGGAGCTGAGCCTCGTGCTCCGGGGCGGTGTGGACGGCGTGGTGCGCGCCCTGGCCGTGCTCGCGGCCGCGCCCGCGGTGGAGGGACTGGTCTTGTCCGAGGGCGCGCTGATCGACCTGGGCGAGCCGCTGTGGCCCGGCGCGGCGTTCACCGCCGTGGTGCTGCGTGCCCCCGAGATCCCGGACGTCGAACTGCCGGGTGACGCGGCACCCGTCCGGGTGTTCCGGGCCGTGCCGGTCACCCACACGGAGGCGGCGTGGGTCCGTATGAAGGGTGCGGCCGAACTCGAGGAGGCGTGGGCGGAAGCCGGGATCGACGTCACCGATCCCGCCCGGTCCGCCGTGAACCCCGGCCTGACCCGCTGACGGACGGCCCGTCGACTCCGGACGGCGACCACGTGGGGCCTCGGCGTGACGGCGCCGGGACGGTCCTGGGACACTGTCGGACGAGATGTCCGCGCTGACGGGTGCGGTCGGTGTGAGGAAGGACGTGGTCGGGTGCTGCGGACGGTGGGGCGGCCCGGGAGGCGCGCGGTGGCGCTCGCGGGTGTGGTGGCGATGGCTCTGTCCGGCTGTCAGGCGCAGTCGTCGATCGTGCCGGCGCACCGGGACGACCCGGTGGCGGTGATCGAGACGGCCTCGTTCGGTGAGGCGGAGATCGTGGGCCACATCTACGGCAACGCGCTGGTACGGTCCGGCTCGCGGGTGACCGCGCGACCCCAATCCGGGACCCAGGCGGAGGTCGTGGAGTCCGTCGTCGCGGGAGACGCGACCTTCACGGTGGGATTCACCGGTGAGCTCCTGGGAGCCTTCGACCCCGGTGCGACGGCGACCGAGGGGGACGAGGTGTATGCCGCGATGATGGCCGCGCTACCGGAGGGGGTCACCGCCGCGGACCCGGCACCCGCCGAGGACGCGCCGGTGTACGTGGTCACGCGCAACACGTCGGAGACCCGGGGATTGCGGACGATGTCCGACCTGGCCGGTCGGTGCGGTGAGCTCACGCTCGGCGCGAGGCAGGAGGCCCTCGCTGACGGCGACCTGGCCGCCGCCGTGGGAGAGACGTACGACTGCGGTTTCGGCCGTCGGATCCCGTTGGGGCCGAATCCTCGTGCGGTGTTCGACGCCCTGCGTGCGGGGGAGATCGGCGTGGGGTTGGTCCAGTCGGCCGACCCGGTGGGCCTCCCCGAGGACATCGTGACACTGGACGACGACGAGAACGCGGTCCGCGCCCAGAACCTGGTGCCCGTCTTCCGCAAGGGCTCGCTCTCGGAGGACCAGTTGAGTCTGATCAACCGGATCAGCGGAGAGCTGACCACCGATGACGTGCGTGAGCTGCTGCTGGGTGTGGAGTTCGGGACCTCAACCCCCGTCGCCCTGGCCAACTACTGGTTGGACTCGCACGGGTACTGACCGGCCCGGCGGCGGCGCGCCGCATAGGAGAACGGGGCCCGGCCGCCGATGGCGGCCGGGCCCCGTTCCCGGTTCGGGTGGGTCAGGCGAACGCCTCGTCCACCAGAGCCTTCTGCTCGACGGCGTGGACCTTGCTCAGGCCGGTCGAGGTGGCGGCCATCGGGCGACGGGAGACCCGCTTGAGCGGCGGGAAGTCGTCGATCCGCTCCGGCAGTTCGAGCGCGAGGAAGCTCCACGCGCCCTGGTTGGCCGGCTCCTCCTGGACCCAGCGGACCTCGGTGAGGTTCGGGTAGTGGTCCAGCGCCTCGCGCATGCGGCGGTGGGGGATCGGGTAGAGCTGCTCGAGGCGGACGATCGCGATGTCGTCGCGGCCCTCCTTCTCCTGGCGGGCGGCCAGCTCGTAGTAGAGCTTGCCGGACACCAGCAGCATGGTCTTGACCTTGCCCGCGTCCCTGGACCCGTCCGCGAACGTCGGATCGTCGAGGACGGACCGGAACTTGCCGGAGGTGAAGTCCGCGATCGCGCTGACGGCCTTCTTGTTGCGCAGCATCGACTTGGGCGTGAACACCACCTGCGGCCGCTTGATGCCGTCGGTGGCGTGGCGGCGGAGGAGGTGGAAGTAGTTCGCCGGGGTCGACGGTTGGGCGACGGTCATCGAGCCCTCCGCACACAGCTGGAGGAACCGTTCGATGCGGCCGGACGTGTGGTCCGGGCCCATGCCCTCGTGGCCGTGGGGGAGCAGCAGGGTGACCGAGGACTTCTGGCCCCACTTGGCCTCACCGGACGAGATGTACTCGTCGATGATGATCTGCGCACCGTTGACGAAGTCGCCGAACTGCGCCTCCCAGAGCACGAGTGCGTCGGGGTCGCCGACGGAGTAGCCGTACTCGAAGCCGAGGCCCGCGTACTCCGTGAGCGCCGAGTTCCACACCTCGAAGCGGCCCTCGGCGTCCTCGAGGTTCTGCAGCGGGGAGTAGGGCTCGGAGGTGGTCTTGTCGACCACCACCGCGTGCCGCTGGGTGAAGGTGCCGCGCTGCGAGTCCTGGCCGGCCAGGCGGACGGTCTTGCCTTCACGGACGAGCGAGCCGAGCGCGAGGAGCTCGGCGAAGGCCCAGTCGACGTTGCCGTTGTAGGCCATCTTCTGGCGTGCCTCGTACACCGGCTTCACGCGCGGGTGGATGTGGAACTCCTCCGGCAGGCTGCCGAAGGCGTCGCCGATCGCGTGGATGACAGACTCGTCCACCGCCGTCACCAGGCGCTTGGGCAGCGGCTGGTTGGGCAGGATCGACTCGGAGGCCTTGACCGGGTGTTTCTCGAGTTCGCGGACCTCGTTGAAGACGCGCTCGAGCTGGCCTTGGAAGTCGCGCAGGGCGTTCTCCGCCTCCTTCTCGGTGATGTCGCCACGGCCGACGAGATCCTCGGTGTAGGACTGGCGGACGCTCTTCTTACCGTCGATCACCTCGTACATCCGCGGCTGGGTCATCGACGGGTCGTCGGCCTCGTTGTGCCCGCGACGGCGGTAGCAGACGAGGTCGATCACGACGTCCTTCTTGAACTGCTGACGGAAGTCCATCGCGAGGCGGGCGACGCGCACACACGCCTCGGGGTCGCCGCCGTTGACGTGGAAGATCGGCGAGCCGATCATCTTGGCGACGTCCGTGGCGTACTGGCTGGAGCGGCCGGCCTCGGGGGCGGTCGTGAACCCGATCTGGTTGTTGACCACGATGTGGATCGTCCCACCGGTGCGGTAACCGTCGATCTGGGAGAGGTTGAGCGTCTCGGCGACGACACCCTGGCCGGCGAACGCGGCGTCACCGTGCAGCATGAGCGGCACGACCGGGTACTCGGCGCGCCACTCCGGGTCCTCGATGAGGTCCTGCTTGGCGCGGACGATGCCCTCGAGAACCGGGTCGACCGCCTCGAGGTGGGACGGGTTGGCCGTGAGCGAGACCTTGATCTCGTTCTCGCCGAACATCTGGTACTGGATGCCTTCGGCGCCGAGGTGGTACTTCACGTCGCCCGAACCGTGCGCGGCCGAGGGGTCCATGTTGCCCTCGAACTCCGTGAAGATCTGGCGGTAGGGCTTGCCGACGATGTTCGCCAGCACGTTGAGGCGACCGCGGTGCGGCATGCCGATGACGACCTCGTCCAGGCTGAACTCGGCGGCCTCGTCGATGACCGCGTCCATCATCGGGATGACGGACTCGGCGCCCTCGAGGGAGAACCGCTTCTGACCCACGTACTTGGTCTGCAGGAAGGTCTCGAATGCCTCGGCGGCGTTGACCTTGGACAGGATGTACTTCTGCTCGGCGACGGTCGGCTTGTCGTCGACCCCCTCGATGCGCTCCTGGATCCACTGGCGCTGTTCGTTCTCGAGGATGTGGGTGTATTCGATGCCGATCTTGCGACAGTAGGCGGCGCGCAGCGCGGCCAGCACGTCGCGCAGACGCATCTTGTCCTTGCCGACGAATCCACCGACGGAGAACCTGCGGTCGAGGTCCCACAGGGTGAGCTCGTGCGAGTTGACGTCGAGATCCGGGTGGAAGGTGCGGCGCCGCTGCGCGTGCTTCCCGTCGAGTGGGTCGATGTCGGCCATGAGGTGGCCGCGATCGCGGTACGCGGCGATGAGCTCCAGGACGCGGGCGTCCTTGTCGACTCGGGGATCGGTGATGTCCTGGCGCCACCGGACGGGCTCGTACGGGATGCCGAGGGCGTCGAAGATCTCGTCGTAGAACTCGTCCGCGAGGAGCAGGCGGTGGATCTCACGCAGGAACTCGCCGGACTCCGCGCCCTGGATGATCCGGTGATCGTAGGTCGAGGTCAGTGTGGTGATCTTGCCGACGGCGTTGTTGGCCAGCTGCTCCTCGCTGGCACCCTGGAACTCGGCGGGGTACTCCATGGCGCCCACACCGAGGATCGCGCCCTGACCCACGGTCAGACGGGGCACCGAGTGCACGGTGCCGATACCGCCCGGGTTGGTCAGCGAGACCGTGACGCCCGAGAAGTCGTCCATCGTCAGCTTGCCCTCGCGGGCGCGGGCGACGATGTCCTCGTAGGCGTCGAGGAAGCCGCGGAAGTCGAGCGCCTCACAGTTGCGGATGGCCGCGACGACGAGCGAGCGACCGGCCTTGGTCTTCATGTCGATGGCCAGTCCGAGGTTGATCCCCGCCGGGGTGACGGTGTGCGGCTTGCCGTCGATCTCCTCGTAGTGGTTGTTCATATTCGGGTACGCCTTGATGGCCTGCACCATCGCGTACCCGATGAGGTGGGTGAAGGAGATCTTCCCACCGTGTGTGCGCTTGAGATGATTGTTGATGACCATCCGGTTGTCGATCATCAGCTTGGCCGGGACCGCGCGGACGGAGGTCGCGGTCGGCAGTGAGAGCGACGCGTTCATGTTCTTGACGATCGCGTTGGCCGCACCGCGCAGCGCCTTGGTCTCCGTCTCCTGCGGAGGGGTGTACTGCGGACGGGAGGGCTTGCCGACCGCAGGCGTATCGGGTTTCCTGCGTGTCTCCGGGGTTCCCGAGGGGGCGGGTACGCCCTGTCCCCGCGCCTTGCGACGCGGGGACGCGTCGGCGTCCGGCTTGGCCGCGACGTCCTTGGCGGACGCGGTCGGCGTCACATCGTCCACAGTCAGATCCGCGGCCTTCTTCGTCTTCTTCTCCGCCGAGGACCCGGTCTCGGCCGAGGCGGTCGCACCCGTCGCCTTGGCCGACTGCTTCGACGACGCACGGGTCTCACCGCCGGACCGCGCCCGGTCTTCGGCTCCGTCCGTTCCGCGCGGGGCTGTGCCGTTGGTGGAGCCGGACCCGGTGGAGGAGGCGGCCTCCGGGTTGGCCTTGAAGAATTCGTGCCAGGACTCGTCCACCGAGGACGGGTCCTGGGCGAACCGCTCGTACATCTCGTCTACGAGCCACTGGTTCTGTCCGAACTGTGAGACGTTGTTGCTCACGATCTTGTGGTGCCTCTCTGATTCTGTGGTGGGTTTCACACGTCAATGGATCCAGGCTAGACCGTCTGCCCGATCGGGGCTTTCCGATCTCACCTGACAGGGGGATGCCACTCGCCCGTCACCGTGGGTTCACACGGTGGGCCGGGTCGTCTGTTCATACGGTGGGCCACTCCTTCGGGGACGCGCCGAAGGTCGCGTCGGCGGTCTCCACGACCGTCCTCCCGAGTCGCCGGTTGCCCCATCCACCGACCGCGGCCCCGAGCCCGGCGGGCGCGAGTTTGCCCACGGCCAGCCCGGCGCGCCTGACGGCGAACTTGCGGGCGAAACGACTCAGCATGCGGCGGTTGATCTCCTTGAGGCCCGGCACGTGCAGCGACCTGCTCGCCAGCGAACCCGCGCCGCCGGACGGCCCGACCGCGTTGGCGAGGATCGCCGTGCCGGACGCCCCGAGCATCACGGTCATGACCAGGAGTTCCTCGTGCTCGCCCTCTCGGACGTCGATACCGTGCACCTCCGCCACCGCCATCGTGTAGAAGGCGGCCGCCTCCAGAAACACCAGAGATTCTGCTCCCACCGCGCCGAACGCGACGACCGTGCCGATGCCGGGAACGGCGGCGGCGGCGCCCACGGCCGCTCCGGATGCGGTGACGGCGGTGAGGAATCGGCTGTCGAGACGTTCACGGATCCGCGCGGGCGACTCGTCGGGGTGCGCGCGACGGAGCTGGCGGACATAGGCGCGGGCGGCGCCGGCCTGACCTCGGATAGCCCGGCGCAGGGCTGCCGTCACCACCCCCGCTGCGGGACCGGAGGCTTCGGCGGGGACGCGGTCGGGCACTGGTCACTCACTCCTGGGGGTCGTGGCGGGCGGTCGGCTCGGGCCGCTCGGACCACCACGGTACGCAACCCGGGGCGGGGCGCGCCTTAGGGCAGTACGCGCTCGGTGTACTCGTTGCCGAAGAGCCGATCGGGGTCGAGTCGGTCGCGCACCGAGAGGAAGTCGTCGAAGCGCTCGACCATCGTCGACAGGTCCGCGGCGGTCCGGGTGTGCATTTTGCCCCAGTGCGGTCTCCCGCCCGATGCGAGGAAGATTGACTCGGCCAGCCGGAACAACTCGGTGTGGTCCATCCGGTGGTACTGGTGGACGGCGATGTAGCACACCTCGCGGTGGTGCGCCGTGGACATCCACACGTCGTCGGCGGCGGCGAACCGCACCTCCACGGGGAACGGCGTGACGACGCCGGACCGATCGATCGTGTCTCGCAGATCGCGCAGCACGCTGGAGGCCGCTCCGAGGGGTACCGCGTACTCCATCTCGCGGAACCGCACGCGCCGCGGCGACGCGAACACGCGGTAGCCGCGATCCGTGAACTCGCGGGCGGTGAGCGCCCGTGAGGCGAAGCGGTTGAGCCGGGGTGTCAGGGTGGGCCTGCGCGTCGCGGCGCGGCACAACGCGTCGAACGCCTCGTTGGCCAGGAACTCGTCGCTCACCAGCTCGCGGACACGGCCCACGGGGCTCAGCTCAGTGTCCCCGGGTAAGCGGGTGTTGCGCTTGACGGTGATCGCGTCGGTGTGCGGGAACCAGAAGAACTCGGCGTGGTCGGCGGAGCGGGCGAATCCCTCCAGGTCCCGTAGTGCCGCCGAGAGCGTCCACGGGCTCTCCTCGGCCCGCAGGGCGAAGGCGGGCACGCATCGGATCGTCATCTTGGTGATGATCCCCAGCGCGCCGATTCCGAGACGCGCGGCCTCGAAGACCTCCGGATGCGAGGTCGGTGAGCAGGAGAAGACGGACCCGTCGGCGGAGACGAGCTGCAGTCCGACGACGGTGGCGGGCAGACCCGGCGCCCCGCACCCGGTGCCGTGGGTCCCGGTGGACACGGCGCCGGCGAGCGACTGCTCCGCGAAGTCCCCGAGGTTCTGTTGTGCCAACCCGAGGTCCCAGAGCAGCGGGCCGAGCCGGTGTAGGCGGGTCCCGGCCCAGACCGTCACGTCGGCACCGTCGACCCGGCCGGCCGCGTCGCGGGTCGGTACGATCGACTCGATCCCGGTGAGGTCGTCCAGGGACACCAGTACCCCGTCGGTCGCCGCGGCCGGGGTGAAGGAGTGTCCGGCGCCCACACACTTGACCCGGTCACCACGCTCCGCCGCCGCGGTCACCACGTCGCTCACCTCCGCCACCGTCGTGGGGGCCCGCCGTTCCGACGGGGCCGCCAGCACGTTGCCGGCCCAGTTCTGCCAGGAGGCCACAGAGGTCGTCATGGCTCGAGAGAGTACCCGCGGGCGGCCGGGCCGGGTGCCGTCCTGGACGATCGACCTGAAGATTCGGTGGGGGCCCGGTCGGCCGCGGGGGCGGTGCCCTGTTATCGGTGTCTACTCCCTGCTCGCCGTCGTACCATGGACGGGTGACCAGACGACTACCTGCCGATCAGCGCCGGGCGCAGCTCCTCCGGGCCGCGCTGGAGATCGCCGAGCACGACGGCCTGGGGGCGGTAACCGTGCGGGGCGTCGCCGAGCGTGCCGGCGTCTCCCTCGGTGTCGTCCACTACTGCTACACCGACAAGGAGGAACTCCTCCGAGAGGTGATCGGCGCGGTGAACTCCGAGGTGCACCAGGCAGCCAGGGCCTTCGTGAGCGTCGATTTCGATTCGGGCGCCCGTGGGACGGAGGGCCTCCGCCGGCGGCTGTACGAGGCGATCGACCTGATCTGGGCGGTCATCTCCGCGTCGCCGGATCGGCAGTTGCTCACCTACGAGATCGTCTCGTACTCGCTGCGGACGCACGGATTGCCGGAGGTGGGGCTGGCCCGTGACCAGCAGGAGTCGAACGAGGCGATCGTGCGCTCCGTCCTGGAGCGCACCGCCGAGTCGGCCGGCTTGCGGTGGGGCATGGGCCTGGACGACATGGTGCGGGTGGTGTTGTCGATCATCACCGGCATCAGCCTGCGGTGGCAGATCTACCGGGACGACGACGAGGCCAACGACCTGCTGCACCGTGCGGTCGACCTCGTGGTGCGGGACGCGCGGCCCGCCGACGGTGCGTAGCCCGGCCCGGGCCCATGAGCTCGGAGTCGTCGGCGCCCTGGACGCCGCGACAGCCGACATCGACGCGCCGCTCGCCGCGCTGCACCTGCCGAGCCTGCGGGCGAACCTGCGGGATCTGCGCCGGCGGGCCGGTGGCACCAGGATCCGCGTCGCCAGTAAATCGGTGCGGTCGCGTGGGGTGCTCCGCGAGGTACTCGGGTCGGACCTGCTCGGGGACGAGGCGGTCCGTGGCGTCATGGCGTACTCGCTCTCCGAGGCGCTGTGGCTCGTCGACTCGGGGTGCGACGACGTTCTCATGGGGTACCCCACCGTCGACCGCGCGGCCCTGGGCCGCCTCGGTGCGGATGCGGCGGCGCTCGACGCCGTGACCCTCATGGTCGACCACCCGCGGCAGCTGGAGATCGCCCGCGAGGCCGGGGCGGGCGACGCGCGGGTGTGCATCGACGTCGACTCGTCGCTGCGGTTGGGTCCGGTCCACCTCGGGGTCCGGCGATCCCCCCTCCGCGGCCCGGAGGACGTGGCACCCCTGGTGCGTCACGCCACCGGCGAGGGGTTCCGTGTGGTCGGCTCGATGTTCTACGAGGCGCAGGTCGCAGGGGTGCCGGACGACGTCCCCGGGGTCGGCATGGTGAAGCGGCTGTCGATGCGGCGGCTCCGCGGGGTCCGTAGTTCGGTCGCCGAGGTCATCGCGGACATCACCGGTCAGTGGCCGGAGATCGTCAATTCCGGCGGCTCGGGGTCGGTCGCCGAGAGCGCTGCGGCTCCCGCCGTCACCGAGGTCACCGCCGGTTCGGGCCTCTACGTGCCGGGGCTGTTCGACGCCTACCGGTCCTTCACGCCACGGCCGGCCCTGATGTTCGCACTGCCCGCCGTGCGGAGGCCCGGGCCCGGACTGACCACGTTTCTCTACGGGGGCTACGTCGCCTCGGGCGCACCGGGCGGCGATCGCCTGCCCGTGCCCGTCGCGCCGGCGGGGTTGCGATACCTCGGCCGGGAGGGCGCCGGAGAGGTCCAGACGCCCGTGCGCGGGGAGGTGGCCATCGGCGGGCGTGCCTGGTGGAGGCACGCCAAGGCCGGTGAGCTGTGCGAGCGGTTCGACACGCTGCACGTGGTGGACGAGACTGCTGACGGGCCCGCCCTCGTGGACCGCTGGCCCACCTACCGTGGTGAAGGGAAGTGTTTCGGATGACCGACGCCCACGAGATGACCGACGAGGCCCGGGAGCGGATGCGCGCGGAGGCCGTCTCGATCACGGCCGACCTCGTCGCCATCGACTCGACCAACACCGGTGATCCCGCGACGATCGGCGACGGCGAGACCCGTGTCTGTCTACGGATCGCCGAGTACCTCCGCGAGGTCGGCATCGACAGCGAACTCGTGGAGTCGGTCCCGGGCAGGGGAAGCCTGTTCGCGCGGATGGAGGGTGAGGATCCGCACGCAGGTGGTCTCGTCGTGCACGGTCACGTCGACGTGGTGCCGGCGGTCGCGGAGGACTGGTCCGTCCCGCCTTTCGCGGGGGAGATCCGGGACGGGTGGCTCTACGGCCGCGGGACCGTGGACATGAAGAACATGATCGGCATGATCCTGGCCGTGGTGCGCCACTACCGCCGCGAGGGGATCGTCCCCCGTCGCTCCCTTCTACTCGCCTTCTTCGCCGACGAGGAGGCGGCCGGCATCATGGGCGCCAAGTGGATCGTCCGCGAACGCCCCGAGCTCTTCGACGGCATGACCCAGGCGCTCAGCGAGGTCGGCGGATGGTCGGTGCCCGTGGCGGGACGTCGTCTGTACCCCATCGCGATCGCCGAGAAAGGCGTGGCCTGGGCGAAGGTGACCGCGCACGGTGCTGCCGCACACGCGTCGCGCCCCACGCCCGACAACGCCGTCGCGGCCATCGCCGGTGCGGTCCACCGCGTCGCCGGCATCGACTTCCCGGTGGAACCCACCGAGGCCAACACCGCGCTGGCCGCGGCGGTCGGCCGAATCGCCGGCGGCAGCGGGGACGTCGCGGAGCTGCCGGACCGCCTCGAGGTCCTCGGCCACTTCGGCCCGCTCGTCGCCGCCTCCTTGTCGCACACCGCGTCGCCGACCGTCCTGTCCGCCGGGTACAAGACCAACGTCATCCCGACCGAGGCGCACGCCGAGATCGACTGCCGTGTCCTGCCCGGCGGCGAGGAGACGTTCCGCGCGGAGGTGGAGCGGGAACTCGGGCCCGACGTGTCGGTCGAGTGGATCTGGCAGCCGCCCATCGCGGCTCCGGCGGACGCCCCCCTGGTCGACGTGATCGGCGAGGCCGTCCGAGAGTCGGATCCGGACTCCCTGGTGGTGCCCTATCTCCTGCCCGCCAGCACCGACAACAAGCATCTCTCCGAGCTGGGGATCGACGGATACGGCTTCGTCCCGCTGCGTGTGCCCGACGAGTTCGACGTGTTCGGGCACTTCCACGCCGTCGACGAACGGGTGCCCGTCGACGCGCTGCACTTCGGTGCCGACGTGCTAGCGCGCGTCCTCCGATCGGCGTGAGGGGCACGACGCAGGACCGCGACGCCGCGCGGTCCTCGCCGCGACCCCGCCTGCCCGCGGACATCTGGGTCCTCGTCGTGGCCGCGTTCGCGGTCGCGATCGGGTACGGACTCGTGGCGCCGGTGCTGCCGCAGTTCGCCCGCGACTTCGACGTGTCGGTCGCGGCCGCCTCGGTCGTGGTCAGTGCCTTCGCCTTCTTCCGCCTGGTGTTCGCGCCCGCCGGTGGGTTCCTCGTGGACAGGATGGGGGAGCGCTGGGTCTACATGACCGGCCTGCTCATCGTCGCGGTCTCCACCCTGGCGACCGGCCTGGCGCAGTCCTACTGGCAGTTGCTGGTCTTCCGCGGCCTCGGTGGCCTCGGGTCCACGATGTTCACCATCTCCGCGATGGCGCTGTTGACACGGCTCTCACCGCCGGGTGAGCGGGGACGGATCGCCGGGCTGTACGCGACCGCGTTCCTCATCGGCAACATCGGCGGGCCCGTGCTGGGCGGACTGCTGGCGGAGTTCGGGATGCGCGTCCCGTTCTTCGTCTACGCCGGGACCCTGCTCGTGGCGACCGGCGTGGTGGCCGTGTTCCTGCGCGGCGGCCGTCGACGCTCACCCGATGACGAGTCCCCCGAGCAGGAGCCACTGCTCGTCGGCGAAGCGTTGCGTCACAGCGGCTACCGTGCCGCGTTGATCTCCAGTTTCGTCAACGGCTGGACCTCGTTCGGCGTTCGCGTCGCCATCATCCCGTTGTTCGCCGCGGCCAACTTCGACGCCGGCGCCGGCATCGCGGGCACGGCGTTGGCGTCCTTCGCGGTGGGCACGGCCTCCGTGGTCTCGGTGGCGGGCAGACTGTCGGACCGTTTCGGGAGGCGGCCGATGGTGATTACCGGTCTCGTGGTCTCCGGCGTGACGACCATCGCCCTGGGATGGTGCGACACCGTTCCACTCCTCGTCGCGGCGTCGGTGGTGGCCGGCATGGGTGCGGGGATCCTCAACCCGGCACAGCAGGCGGCGGTCGCCGACGTCATCGGTGCGGACCGTGCCGGCGGCAAGGTACTGGCCACATTCCAGATGGCGAGTGATTCCGGGGCGATCCTGGGCCCCGTGGTCGTCGGCCTGGTGGTGGACCGGTTGGGTTACGCGACGGGTTTCGCGGTCTCAGGCGTCCTCCTCCTGGCGGCGGTGGTGCCCTGGGTCGTGGCCAGGGAACCCCGACAGGCGGCCGACAGGGTGGCCGCGGGGGAGTGACCTGCGTAAGCCGTGTCGCTCAACCGACCTCGCAGGCCGTAGCATGTGAAGCCTCATGGACAACAACGACGAGGACCGTACCGCCACCGCCGGCGACGAGGTCGACACCGACGCCAGCACGCCCGAAACACCCGTAGCCGCGCACGCCGGGTCCCGCGACGACGCCCCCCGCGACGAGTCTTCCGCTGAGGATGCCGCGGTCACCTTCGCGGACATGGGTCTCGCGCCCGCCGTCGCGAAGGCGGTCCGGGACGTCGGCTACGAAGTGCCGTCCGCCATCCAGGCGGCCACGATCCCCCTCGTCCTCGAGGGGCGGGACGTCGTCGGGCTCGCCCAGACGGGTACCGGCAAGACGGCCGCGTTCGCGTTGCCCATCCTCTCGCTGATCGACCCGTCGGTGAAGAGCCCCCAGGCCCTCATCCTGGCGCCGACCCGCGAGCTCGCGCTCCAGGTCGCCGAGGCGTGCGTCACCTATTCCGCGGGCATGCCCCAGGTGAACGTCCTGCCCATCTACGGCGGTCAGGCCTACGGTATCCAGCTCTCGGGTCTCCGCCGGGGCGCGCAGATCATCGTCGGCACTCCCGGGCGGGTCATCGACCATCTCAAGAAGGGCACGCTCGATCTCTCCGGCCTGCGGCACCTCGTCCTCGACGAGGCGGACGAGATGCTCGCGATGGGCTTCCAGGAGGACGTCGAGCGGATCCTCTCGGACACCCCGGAGAGCACCCAGGTCGCCCTGTTCTCGGCCACCATGCCGTCCGCGATCCGACGGATCTCACAGCAGTACCTCACCGATCCCACCGAGGTGAAGGTCGCCTCGAAGACGTCGACGGCGCCGACCATCCAGCAGCGCTACGTCCTGGTCAACCACCGTGACAAGCTCGACGCCCTGACCCGCATCCTCGAGGTCGAGGACTTCGACGCGATGATCATGTTCGTCCGGACCAAGTCGGCGACGGAGGAACTCGCCGAGCGGCTGCGCGCACGTGGCTTCTCCGCCGCCCCGATCAACGGCGACATCCCCCAGAATCTCCGCGAGCGCACCATCGAGGCGCTCAAGGACGGGCGTACCGACATCCTCGTCGCGACCGACGTCGCCGCCCGCGGCCTCGACGTGCCGCGTATCAGCCACGTCGTCAACTACGACATCCCGCACGACACCGAGTCGTACATCCACCGCATCGGCCGCACGGGTCGCGCCGGCCGGAGCGGGCACGCACTGCTGTTCGTCACCCCCCGCGAGCGTCGACTGCTGTCCCAGATCGAGCGCGCGACCCGGCAGCCGCTCACGGAGATCCAGCTGCCCAGCGTCGACGACGTCAACGAGATGCGGATGGCCAAGTTCGCGCAGTCGATCACCGAGAGCCTCGACGACCCCAACATCGCGCTGTTCCGCCGGCTCGTGGAGGAGTACGCGTCCGAGCACTCGGTCTCGATGGCCGACATCGCGGCCGCACTGGCCACCCAGTCCCGCAACTCGGACGAGTTCCTCATGCGTGAGCCCGAGCGTCCCCAGCGGCGTGAGCGGCAGGACGACCGCGGGGGCGACCGTCGCGACCGTCCCGCGCGGAACTTCTCCGACGGGCCGCGGCCGTCGCGCTCGGGCAGGGACATGGCCCAGTACCGGATCGCGGTGGGCAAGCGGAACAACGTCAAGCCCGGTTCCATCATGGGTGCGTTGGCCAACGAGGCCGGCCTCAGCGGGGGCGACATCGGGCGTATCTCGATCCGCTTCGATCACTCGATCGTGGAACTGCCCGCCGGCCTTCCCTCGGATCAGCTCGAGTCCATGAAGGGCATCCGCGTCGGCGGCGCTGAGATCGACATCCGACCCGACAGCGGTGCGCCGGCGGGGCGGCCCTCCTCGTTCCGGGACGACCGCGGCGGGAAGCCGCGCGGGGGCGGCCACCGGCGCGACGATCGCGGTGACCGCGGCGGCTACTCCGACCGTCGCGGTGAGCGGCACGGGGATCGCCGGGAGGACAAGCGCGACAACCGGCGCGACGACCGGGGTGGTTTCCGCCGGGGGGACGACGACCGTCGCGGCGGCGGAGGGTTCCGCGGGCGTTCCGGGGGCGGGCAGGACCGCTACTGACACGGATTCCCGCGGGGAGTCCGTGTCGACACCAGCCTGCCGCCTCACCGCCCGGCCGGACACCGGCGGGCGGCGTCGGCGAGCGCCGCATGATCTGACTTCGTCACGGGTAGCCCGTAGACCGTCGCCGCCGTGAGGTACCGGGACGCGTAGAAGCAGTGACGGGCCGGGTCCGGCGGGAGCCAGTCGGCCGGGGTGGAATCGCTCTTCCCGGTGTTGACCGCGGCGGTGACGGCCAGCAGATTGTGGTCGACATCGTTGGCGAAGGCGGCACGCTGGCTCGAGGGCCAGGCCGACGCGCCGAGGTCCCACGCCGCCGACAGTGGGTACACGTGGTCGATGTGGATCCCGCGGAGCCCGGTGACGCCCACGTCGACGGTCCTCCCGGTGTACGGGTCGACGAGGACGCCACCGGCCCGCTCGCATGGCGAGCCGGGTACCGGGGTCCCCCCGCGCAGGTCACGCGCCAGGACGTCGTGGCGGGTCGAGCACCCGTTGCCCGACCCTGGCGCCTCGGTCGTGTCACTCCAGGCGGGCCCGAACACGCAGGCGGATGCACCGCTGCACTCGCGGTCGTATCCGGGCACCGGCTCGCGGGCGTCCACCACGCGCACCGACTCCAGCAGCGCGAGGACGGCTCCCTTCGGGGGGCTGCCGGGCGCCGAGTCGGGCGGCTGGCCGAGCCGGGCGACGACGATCACCGCCACGAGGACCGCCGACGCGACCGCCAGTGCCCGCGGTGCGAGGGGCGGGACCACCCTCGAGCGTGCGGTGGTGCGCCGACCCGGCGGCGGCCAAGGGCCCGCCGCCGCACGCGCCGACGTCCACAGCCGCACTCTCCGGATCACGGACCGATCCTGACACCGGCCTCGAATCCCGCCGCCCGCGCACGCGGTGGCGGCGGTCGGCCTGTGGAGGGGGACGGGCCCTGTGGAGGAACCGCGCGCCACAGCGGGGGCGTGCGCCCGGAGCCGTGTCGGTCCGGCGTGCTTACATGTGGGCGTGACCCGGACGCCAGCCCCCCGACTCCACGCCGTGTGGCAGTCAGGTGTCGTCGGCCTGTGGTGCGAGACGGGCCTGCGCCGGCCCGGTTCGATAGCCCCCGCGGCCTCGGTGACCGCGGTCGCGAGGGCGGGGGCCCCGCCGGAGGTGGTGGAGCTGCTCGACGGGTTCTCGCTCACACACCGGATCGTGGTGCGGGTGCCGCTCGAGGGCCGGGTCCGCGCGGCGACCGTCCCGGGGATCCGCGTCTCGGTGGCCTCGGCGGTGGACCTGTGCGGGATGGCGGACGTCGCCGAGCACTGGGTCGGCCCGGGGCTGCGGGCGCTCGCGGCGCTCTCCGCCGGTGTGGCGGCCTTCGTCCGCGCCGGACACGTCGTTCCGACGATGTCGCGGTCCGACGGCGCCTGGAACGCCTCGTGGGCGCTCGCGGCCTCACCCGTCGTGTCAGCGTGGGCCGCGGAGAGCCTGAGCCGGTGCCACGGTCTGGTGTCGGACCGCGAGGATCTCGACCGGCTGCTCGCGGCTCTGGCGGATCAGCACGCCCGTATGTCCCTCGCTCCGCTGGCCGCCGACCGGCGCAGCGCGCTGGGCACGGCCCTGATCGTCGGGGGAGAGGTGACCTCGGGTGGCCACGCGCTGGCCGAGGCGATCGGCGAGTTCGGTCGCGCGGCGGCGGCGAGAGACGTCGAGGTGGTCTTCCGCGTGGTGGAACCGTCCGGGGAGGTGGACGTCGACCGGGACGGCGACGGTGATGCCGGCCGGGACGGCGCCGCCGACGCGGAGGTTCTGTGGCGGCTGGAGGTCCTGGTGCGCACGGGTACGGACACCCTGCGCCCGTTCTCGGACCTGCCGGACGCGACCGCGGTCGGCGACGCCGTCCGCGATGTCGTCGACCGGGCGGTGCGCTGCTGGACACCCCTGGGACGCGCCGTACCGGCGGCCGACGGCCCGGATCTCCTACTCCCCACCGAGCTGGTGGTGCAGCTCGTCGACGAGGGGGTCGAGGCTCTGCGCGGGCGGGGCGTCGAGGTGCTCCTGCCACGAGCGTGGACCAGGGTGCGGACCGCCGTGCGCGTCATCGTCGCGGAACCCGGGACGGAGAACATCGACTCCGGTCGCCGCCTGGGACTGGACCAGCTGGCGGACGTCAACTGGGAGATGGTCGTCGACGACGTTCCCCTCGACGCCACCGAGGTCCGGATGCTCCTGGACGCAGCCTCGGACCTCGTCCGGCTCCGCGGTCAGTGGGTCCGTGCGGATCCGGGGGCGCTCCGACGCGCGGCCCGCTTCCTCGCTGCCAGGCGTGGCGGGCGGGTCACCGCGCCGGCCCTCGCCGCCGCGATGATGTCCGAGGAGGCGGAGGGCGTCGAGATCGAGGCGCCGACGACCCTCGACTGGATCCCCTCGTCGTCGATGCCCGTCGACCTCCCGGCGTGGTTCCTCGCCACGCTGCGTCCCTACCAGCTCGAGGGCGTGCGCTGGCTGTCCGCGCTGGCCCGCGCTGGCGTCGGCGCCGTCCTGGCCGACGACATGGGGCTCGGTAAGACCATGCAGGTCCTCGCTCTCACCGCCTCCGAGCGCGCCCGGGGCGTGCTCGGCCCCACCCTCGTGGTGGCGCCCCTCACCCTGGTCGCCACCTGGGCGCGCGAGGCCGCGACCTTCGCCCCGGAGCTGATGGTGCGCATCCACCACGGCCCCTCACGTGAGCGCGGCGACGACGCGGCGGGGCTGCTCGGCGCCGCCGACCTCGTCCTCACGTCGTACGGCACCGCCTCCCGTGACGCCGAGTTGCTCGCCGCGGTGCCGTGGCGCCGACTCGTCGCCGACGAGGCCCAGACCATCAAGAACCCCTCCACCTCGGTCGCCCGCGCGATCGTCTCGATCCCGGCGGAGCACCGGATCGCCCTCACTGGCACGCCGGTCGAGAACCGGCTGGACGAGCTGCGGGCGGTTCTCGACTTCGCCAACCCGGGTCTGCTCGGGTCGGCGGGCACGTTCCGCGCGCGCTTCGCGGTGCCCATCGAATCGCACCGCGACCAGGCCGCGGCCTCGCGGCTGCGGGCTCTGGCCGCGCCGTTCGTCCTGCGGCGCCTCAAATCGGATCCCAGGGTGCTCGCCGACCTGCCGGACAAGCTGCACATCCGGGTCGACGCGCCCCTGACCCGCGAGCAGGCGACCCTGTACCAGGCGGTCGTCGAGGACATGATGGAGCAGGTGAAGGAGTCGGAGGGGACCGCACGCAAGGGTGCGATCCTCGCCGGGCTCACCGCGCTCAAGCAGGTGTGCAACCACCCCGCCCACTATCTCGGGGACGGGTCCGCGCTCCTGCGGGGTGGCCGCCACCGTTCCGGAAAGCTCGCCGCGCTCGACGAGGTTCTCACGGAGATCCTGGACGCCGGCGAGAAAGTCCTCCTGTTCACGCAGTACCGCGCGTTCGGGGACCTCATCCTGCCCCTGCTCGAGCGGCGGGCGGCCAGCTCGGTGCCGTTCCTCCACGGTGGCGTCACGGCGGCCGGTCGAGCGCAGATGGTCGAGGAGTTCCAGAGCGCGCAGGGGCCGCCGGTGATGCTGGCGTCGCTGCGCGCGGGCGGGACGGGTCTGACGCTGACGGAGGCCAATCACGTCGTGCATCTGGACCGGTGGTGGAACCCGGCGGTGGAGAACCAGGCGACCGACCGCGTCCACCGGATCGGTCAGACGCGGCAGGTCCAGGTCCGCACCCTCGTCGCCCCGGGGACGGTCGAGGACCGCATCGACGAACTGCTCGAGGCCAAGCGGGACCTCGCGGAGCTGACGTTGGGCCCGCTCGCGGGTGCGCTGACCGAACTCGCCGACGCCGATCTCGCGGCGCTGGTGGAACTCACCGACGAGGGGCGGGACGAGGAATGAACGGCGGAAAGGGCATCCGCGCGAGGGCGCGCGCCGGCGCGTTCGGCGGGCACATGTGGAGCCGGCGGTGGACGAGCGACCTCGAATCCGGGGTCACGCGCGGCGAGGCGTACCTCGCGCGGAAGGCCGCGCGCGCCGACAGGGTGCTCTCGTTGGAGCACGCGGGCCGGTCCGTACGCTGCGACGTCGACGGCAGCCGACCCGAACCGTTCACCGTCGAGTTCACCTTCGCCCCCCTCGACGCCGCCGATTCGGACGCCCTCCGCACCGCCCTGAGACGCGAGGAGGGCGGCGTGATCGGCGCGCTCGCGGGGAACTTCTCCGATACCGTCGGGTTCCTCCTCCTCCCGGCGGTCCACGGCGACACCTCGCACTCCTGCCGGTGTCCCGTCCAGCCCGGGCCGTGCCTGCACGTGCTGGCGGCCGCGTACATCATGGTCGAGTGGTGGGACGCCAGGCCGGACGTCATGTTCGCGCTGCGGGGCCTGAGCGCCGAGCACCTCGGCGCCGTCCTGAGGGGAGGGGACGACGACGAGGTGTCCGTCGACGTCGAGGAGGCGCTGTGGGGGACCGAGCCGGTCCTGCCGACGGTGCCGTCCCCGGAGCCGGCCGGACTCGAGGACCTCCTGGACGCGCCCGTCACCCGCAGACTCGCCGCCGCGACGACGAACGACCCCCTCGAGCAGCTGCGGGTCGTGGCCGATCTGGAGGACTTCCTCGACGCGTTCGGCAGGTACCGACGGCGGTGAGCGGGCCCGCGCCGGCCGTGGTGTCGGACCGGCGTCCTACGATGCGGCCATGATCACCCCACGGGACGGCGAGACGATCCGGTTCCTGCACTCCGCCGACTGGCAGCTCGGCATGACCCGGCGGTTCCTCGGAGGCGAGTCGCAGGCCGTCTACACCGCCGACCGGCTGGCCGCCGTGAAGGCGCTCGGCACGCTCGCGGCCGAACACGGGGCGCAGTTCATCGTGGTGGCCGGCGACGCCTTCGAGGACAACGCGGTGCCGCGCTCGGTCGTCCTGCGCGCGGTCGAGGCCTTGGCGGCGTTCCCGGTGCCGGTGTTGGTGCTACCCGGCAACCACGACCCGCTCGACGTGTCGTCGGTGTTCCGCTGCAGGGACTTCGCGCCGGCGGTCGAGGGCGGCGGCGTCGTCGTGCTCGACGGCACCGGGCCGGTCGAGGTTGTGCCCGGCGTCGAGGTCGTGGGCGTCCCGTGGACATCCAAGCGGCCGGATCCCTCCCGACTGCCGGCGTTGCTGGACTCCCTGGAGCCGACGGACGGTCTGCGTGTCCTGGTCGCCCACGGGGGGACGGACGAGATCTACGGCGGTCACTCGCCGTCGGTCGAGGCGATCGCGGTCGCCCCCCTGGAGGAGGCCATCGGATCGGGTCGGCTGGACTACGTCGCACTCGGCGACCGGCACTCGGTGACCCGGGTCGGCTCCGGTGAGCGGATCTGGTTCTCGGGCAGCCCGGAGACCACCGATTTCGACGATGTGGAGAGCGACTCGGGCCACGCCCTGCTCGTCGAACTCTCCCTGGCCGTGCCCCCGTCGCAGCGGGGTGCCTGCACGGTCACGCCGCTACGGACGGGACGATGGTCGTTCCGTGCGATCGACGCCCGGATCGACACGGACGCCGATCTCGACGCCCTGGCGGAGCGGATCGAGGCCATGGACGACAAGCCGCGGACGGTGCTCAAGCTCGGGCTCACGGGTACGGTCGGGGTCGCTCTCCGGGCGCGAATCGACGACCTTCTGGAGACGTGGGACGCGCTGTTCGCCGCCGCCTACCTGCGACAGTCCCGGACGCATCTGGTCGTCCGGGCCGAGGACACGGACTTCACGGACCTGGTCGACGGGTACGCGGGCCGCGCGGTCGCGGATCTCGTCGCGATGGCCGGGTCCGGCGGGGCCGAGGCCGAGGACGCGGGCCACGCCCTCAGTCTGCTGTACCGACTCGTGGACGGAGCGACGCGATGATCCTGCACCGACTCATGCTCGAGGACTTCCGAGGGGTGGTCCGCGAGGAGGTCGAACTGGAACCGCGCGGCGTCCTGGTGATCGAGGGACCGAACGAATCGGGCAAGACCAGCCTCATGGACGCCCTGGAGATGCTCCTCGAGCACAAGGCGTCGTCCGGCCGCGCGGAGATCAAGGCCGCGAGCCCCGTGGGCAGGGACGTGCCGGTGGTGGTGGAGGCCGAGTTCACGGTCGACGGGCAGCGGATGCGGTACCGCAAGGAGTTCGTCCGCGGAAAGCGGACGTCACTCGAGTTCCCGGGTTCTACGCGCCCGGCGCTGAGCGGCGACGACGCGCACGACCACGTCCGCGACCTGCTGGACCGCCAGGTGGACCGGTCGCTGTGGAAGGCACTGCGGATCGCGCAGGACGAACCGGTGGGTCAGGTGGACGCGGCCAAGGGGATGGGCTCTCTGCGCCGCGCCCTGGACGCCGCCGCGGGCGGAGAGGACCCCACCGGTGACGACTCGCTGATGGACCGGGTCGCGGAGGAACGCAACCGCTACCTGACGGCCCGCCGGGGCGAGCCGACGGGTGAACTCGCGCGCTCGGAGACGCGGCTCGCCGAGGCACGTGGCGCCCTGTCCGAGGCGCGGGCACGCCACGCCGAGCTCGACGCCGCGGTGTCCGATCACGAGGCGCAGGCGTCCGTCCACCGGGCGCGGCAGGAGTCACTGACCACGCTGCGCGCGGAGGTCGACAGACTGGAGGCCGCCGGCCGCGTGGTGGACGAGCTGCGCCGTGCCCGTGCCGCCGCCGACGCCGAACTCGACCGCGCCGTGGCCGCGCACGACGCCGCGTCCGGCGCGCTGCGGGAGCGTCGGGCACTCGTCGCGAGGGCCGAGGACGAGCAACGCCGGCACGACGACCTGTCGGCGGCCACGGCGGTGGCCGCCGAACGGATGGCGCCGGCGCAGGCCCGGGCCGACCGCGCCCGTGCCGAGCTGGAGGCAGCCGAGGAACGCGTGTCCCGTGCCCGGGCTCGACTCGACGCCGTCCGGGCGGATGAGGAACGGGCGCGGAGGCGCGCTGATCTGGAGGGGATCGAGCGCCTGCTGCGGACGCTCGAGACGCTCGGCGAGGAGCTGCGGGGCAAGGAGACCGACCTCGCCGCGATCGCGGTTCCCGACGGCGCCGTCGAGGCCTGCCGCCGCGCCGAGGACGCGCTCCGGCAGGCCGTCGCCCGGAGCGCGGCCAGCGCGCCCAGGGTGGAGATCGCCGGTGAGGGCGACGTCCGCGTGGCGGGGGAGAGCCTCGATGCGGGGACGGGGTGGACCCGCGACATCGTCGAGGAGACGGTCTTCGAGGTGGGCGCGGTCTCCCTCACGGTCGTCCCCGCGGGCGACACGGAGGCGGTCAGGCGGGAGGAGAACGCCGCCCGCACCGAACGGGACCGGCTCCTCGCCGACCTCGGCATCGACTCCGTCGAGGAGGCGGATCAGCGCGCACGGCGCGCCGAGGGGCTCCGGGCCGAGGTCGCCGCGTTGAGGCGCCGTCGGGCGGACCTGCTCGGCGCCGACAACCCGCAGGATCTCGAGGACCGGCGCGCCGACCTGCGGGCCCTGCTGGCAGACGCGCCGGAACCGGCGGCCGAGGAGGAAGGCGGGCCGGCGGCACCCGATGCCGACGGGGCCGGGGACCCGGCGGAGGAGACCGCGAACGCGGAACAGGCGCTCGCACGATGCCGGGCCGACGACCGCGCCGCGGATGTCGAGGCCGCGACCCTCAGGACCGAGCACGCGACCAAGGCGGCGTTGGCCGCCGAGGCCGCCGGACGGCTCGGCGAGTGCAGAGACGCGCTCAGCGCCGCGAGGGAGGCGGTCTCCGACCGGGACCTGGAGGAGGCTGAGGCGGAGACACGCGAGCACGCCCAGTCGGCGCGGGATAAGGCGCAGCAGGCCAGGGCCGCGCTCGAGGACGCGCTCGCCGATGCACCGCCGGATCTGCTCGAGAACGCGCGGGCCTCATTCGCCACACTCGCGGCGGAGGAACGCGACTCCGCCGCGGCGGTGGCGACGGCGCTCGGTCGGGTCAACGCGATCGGCGACCAGGGACGGCTCGAGGCGGTCGCCACTGCGGAGCGCGAGCTGAACGCGGCGGAGCGGGAGAACGCCGCCCTCTGGCGTCGGGCCCGCGCGGCGGACCTACTCCACCGAACGCTCGTCGCCCGGCGCTCCGAGGCGTTGCTCGCCTATCAGGAGCCGTTCCACCGTGCGGTCGTCGAACTGGGGTCGCTCGTCTACGGGCGGGACTTCGACGTCCGGCTCGGTGAGGACCTGACGATCCTGTCCCGGCGGATCGGAGATGTCACAGTGGATTACGAGTCACTGTCCGGTGGAGCGCGGGAGCAGTTGGCGGTGATCGTCCGGATCGCGTGTGCGCGTCTCGTCGGGGACGACGGCGTCCCGGTGTTCCTCGACGACACCATGGGTTACACCGACCCGACACGCAGGCTCACCATGGGAGCGGTCATCGCCGCGGCCGCGGCGACCTCACAGGTGATCGTGCTAACGTGCGACCGGGCGCGCTTCGCCGGCATCGGTGGGGCCCGGACGCACGTTATGCAGCGATCGGGTGCGTCCAACGGGTGAACGCGGACTGATCGAGTGCGGGTGGCGGGGTAGAGCCTGGACACTCGGCGAAGGAACGTCGTGCTGTAATAGTCACATGAGTCAAACACGCTGGTTGAGCGACGATGAGCAGCGCATGTGGCGGCGGTACCGCGACGCCAATCAATTGCTCGAGCTCGCGATGGAACGGCAACTCCAGCGTGACGCCTCGATGTCCCAGTCCGACTACTCGGTACTCGTGAGCCTCAGCGAGGGCAGCGAGCAGGGTTTGCGTGCTCGTGAACTCGGCGCAGCGCTGGGCTGGGACCGCAGCCGGGTCTCCCACCAGGTCCGTCGGATGGAGGGGCGCGGTCTGGTCGCCAAGGGCGAATGCCCTGAGGACGGTCGCGGCACCGTCGTCACCCTGACCGAGGCCGGCGCCCAGGCGATCGCCGCCGTGGCCCCCAAGCACGTGGAGAAGGTCCGCGAGTTGTTCATCGACGAGCTCACGCCCGAGGAGGTCGGAATGCTAACCGACATCTTCGAAAGGGTCGTGCAGCGCGTCGGGAAGGTAGACGGCATCACCTTGCCGCGGTGACGCCACGGTGACGCCGCGGCAGGGGGCTCATCAGGTGCGCCGCCCACCGGCCCGGCGATTGCCGCGTTGCTCCCGGCGCCCGCCCCGGATAAGTGACAAGCCCTCTCCCGATCCTGCGACTGCGCAGGCGGGAGAGGGCTTGTGTCGTGCCCCCGAAGGGAATCGAACCCCTGACCTTTGGTACCGGAAACCAACGCTCTATCCCCTGAGCTACGAGGGCGGGATACCGGCCCTCAGGGGCCGGAGGCTGTCTCGTGGACCCGCGTGGCGGAGCCGGTCGAACAGCGAAACTGATCGTAGCACCGGGCCCGGGCGGACACCGCATCGGGTGTCCTCCAGCGCGGGTCGCCGGTTCGCCCACGGGCGCCGATTCCCGGGTCGACGTGCCGACATCTAGGATGGTCAGACGTGACTCCCGCCGACCTCGCCGCCGTCATCCGCGCCGCCCTCATCGCCGTTCTCGCCGAGCGCGGTGCCGACACCTCGGTCGTTCCGGAGACGGTGACCGTGGAGCGGCCCCGCAATCCCGAACACGGCGACTACGCGACCAACGTCGCGCTGCAGCTGGCCAAGAAGACCGGGTCCGCGCCGCGGGACCTCGCACAGGCGCTCGCGGACACGTTGGCGCAGGACCCGGGCATCGAGTCGGCGGAGATCGCCGGTCCCGGTTTCCTCAACATCCGGCTCGACTCCGGTGCCCAGGGCTCGCTCGTCGCCACCGTGCTCGAGAAGGGGGAGCGGTACGGTTACGGCGACGCGATGGACGGCCGACGGGTCAATCTCGAGTTCGTCTCCGCGAATCCCACCGGCCCCATCCATCTGGGCGGCACCCGGTGGGCGGCCGTCGGTGACGCGCTCGGCCGCGTCCTGGAGGCCTCCGGAGCCGAGGTCACCCGGGAGTACTATTTCAACGACCACGGTGCCCAGATCGACCGGTTCAGCCGCTCGCTGGCCGCTGCTGCACGTGGCGAGGAGACCCCGGAGGACGGGTACGCCGGGGCATACATCCAGGACATCGCCGCGCAGGTGATGACCGCGCATCCAGGCGTCCTCGACAAGCCGGAGGACGAGGCGCTGGAGACCTTCCGCGCGGCCGGGGTCGACCTGATGTTCTCCCATATCAAGAACTCGCTCGCCGAGTTCGGCACCGTCTTCGACGTCTACACGCACGAGAACTCCATGTTCACCTCGGGCGCCGTTGATCGGGCGATCGAGACGCTCAAGCGCAATGGCAACCTGTACGAGTCCGAGGGTGCGTGGTGGTTGCGTTCCACCGCTTTCGGGGACGACAAGGACCGTGTGGTCCTCAAGTCCGACGGCGACGCCGCCTACATCGCCGGCGACATCGCCTACTTCCTCGACAAGCGCGAGCGGGGATTCGACCTGTGCATCTACATGCTGGGCGCCGACCACCACGGGTACATCGCACGACTCAAGGCGGCCGCCGCGGCGCTTGGCGACGATCCGGCGACGATCGAGGTGCTCATCGGCCAGATGGTCAACCTCGTGCGCGACGGCGAACCGGTGAAGATGAGCAAGCGGGCGGGCACCGTCATCACGCTCGACGACCTCGTGGACGCGATCGGTGTCGACGCCGCGCGCTACGCGCTGATCCGCTCCTCGGTCGACCAGACCATGGACATCGATCTGAAGCTGTGGACGTCGGCGACCAACGACAACCCCGTCTTCTACGTGCAGTACGCGCACGCCCGTCTCTGCTCCCTCGCGCGCAACGCGTCCGACCTCGGGGTCACCACGGAGGGCGCGGATCTGGCACTGCTCGTAGAGGACCGCGAGGGCGCCCTCATCCGGACCATCGGCGAGTTCCCCCGTGTCGTCGCCAGTGCCGCGGACCTGCGCGAGCCGCACCGCGTCGCGAGGTACCTCGAGGAACTGGCCGGCGCCTACCACCGCTTCTACGACACCTGCCGGGTCCTGCCGATGGGCGACGAGGAGCCCGGGCCCCTGCACGCGGCCCGGCTCGCGCTGAGCTCGGCGACCCGGCAGACGCTGGCCAACGGCCTCCGCCTCATCGGCGTCACCGCCCCGGAGAGGATGTGAGCGCGCATCCCGCGGGCGCCCGACACGAGGTCCCGCACGCACCCAGTATCGCCGAGAGGCCCGCCGACGCCGACGACCTCATGGCGCTGGCCCCCTCGGTCTGGCCGCGGGGCGCCCGTCGGCGCGATGACGGCGTCGTCGAGATCGCCGGTGTGCCGGTGACCGATCTGGCCGCCGAGTTCGGGACGCCGTTGTTCGTGATCGACGAAGACGACTTCCGGTCACGCTGCCGCGAGATGGCCGGCGCGTTCGGGGGAGCGGACCGCGTGCACTACGCGTCCAAGGCGTTCCTCACCACCGAGACGGCCCGCTGGGTCGCCGAGGAGGGGCTCAGTCTCGACGTCGCCTCGGGGGGCGAGCTGGCCGTCGCCCTGCGGGCGGACTTCCCGCCGGAGCGGATCACCGTGCACGGCAACAACAAGTCGGCCGGCGAACTGCGGTACGCGGTGCGCAGCGGCGTCGCCCACGTGGTGATCGACGCGATGTCGGAGATCGAGTTGCTGGACCGGATCGCCCGCGAGGAGGGCGTGATCCAGGACGTGTTCATCCGCGTCACCGTAGGCGTCGAGGCCCACACGCACGAGTTCATCGCCACCGCGCACGAGGATCAGAAGTTCGGTTTCTCTCTCGCCGGCGGCGCGGCGATGGAGGCGGTCCGGGCTGTCTTCGCCGCGTCGCACATCCGGCTCACCGGCCTGCACAGCCACATCGGCTCGCAGATCTTCGACATCGACGGATTCGAGCTCGCGGCGCGCCGGGTCATCGGACTCCTGCGCGACATCGTCGACGAGTTCGGGGCGGAACGCACGGCTCAGCTCGACCACCTCGACCTCGGCGGAGGGCTGGGCATCAGCTACGTCCCCTCGGACGATCCGCCCCCGGTGGCCAGGCTCGCCGCCTCCCTCCGGGAGATCGTCGAAGGCTTCGCGCGTGACGCGGGGCTGACCCCTCCGACTCTCGTCGTCGAGCCCGGCCGCGCCATCGCCGGCCCCGGGACGGTCACCGTGTACGAGGTCGGTGTGGTCAAGGACGTCGATCTCGCCGGGGGCGAGCAGAGGCGGTACATCAGCGTCGATGGCGGCATGAGCGACAACATCCGCACGGCCCTCTACGACGCCGTCTACGACGCCCGGCTCGTGGGACGCGCCTCGGGCGCCGAGCCGGTCGTGTCCCGGCTCGTCGGCAAACACTGCGAGAGCGGTGACGTGGTGGTCCGCGACCTGTGGATGCCGGAGGACGCCGGCCCCGGCGACCTGGTGGCCGTCGCGGCCACCGGCGCGTACTGCTACTCCATGTCGAGTCGCTACAACCTGATCGGGCGTCCCGCGGTGGTCGCGGTGCGTGACGGGCGGGCACGACTGATGCTGCGCCGTGAAACCCTGGACGATCTGACGAGCCTGGAGGTGGGACAGTGAGCGACGTAACCGCGTCGGATGTGCGACCCGTGGGAGTGGCGGTACTCGGGATGGGCACCGTCGGAACGGAGGTGATCCGCTACATGACCGAGAACGCCGAGGCGCTGGCCGCCCGCATCGGAGCGCCCCTGGCCCTGCGCGGCGTCGCCGTCCGAGACCTGACCAAGGACCGCGGACTGGACCCGGATCTGCTCACCGCGGACCCGGCTTCGCTCGTCTCGCGCGAGGACGTCGATATCGTCGTCGAGCTCATGGGCGGCATCGACCTCCCACGTCCCCTCCTGCTCGAGGCGTTGCGCCACGGTAAGGCCGTGGTCACCGCGAACAAGGCGTTGCTCGCCGAGTACACCGACGAACTGGCCGAAGCCGCTGACTCGACGCACACCGACCTGTACTTCGAGGCGGCCGTCGCCGGCGCGATCCCCGTCATCGGCCCTCTGCGTCGGTCGATGGCCGGCGACCAGGTCGAGCGCGTGGTGGGCATCGTCAACGGCACCACCAACTACATCCTGTCGGAGATGGGTTCGACCGGCGCGGACTACTCGGAGACGCTCGCCGAGGCCTCACGACTGGGTTACGCCGAGGCAGACCCGACGGCGGACGTCGAGGGCTACGATGCCGCGGCCAAGGCGGCCATCCTCGCCTCGATCGCCTTCCACAGCCGCGTGACCGCCGGGGACGTCTACCGCGAGGGAATCTCGCGCATCTCGCCCGACGATTTCGAGTCCGCGCGTGACATGGACTGCACCATCAAGTTGCTGGCGATCTGCGAGAAGCTGCGTCAGAGCGATGGCTCCGAGGCGGTCTCGGCGCGCGTGTACCCGGCTCTGCTGCCGAACAGCCACCCGCTTGCGGCGGTCAACGGCGCGTTCAACGCGGTCGTGGTGGAGGCCCAGGCGGCTGGTCGCCTCATGTTCTACGGTCAGGGCGCGGGTGGCGCGCCCACGGCCTCCGCCGTACTCGGAGACATGGTCGCGGCCGCGCGCAACAAGGCCGGCGCGGGCCGCGCGCCCGGCGAGTCGACGTACGCCGCCCTGCCCGTGGCGAACATGGACGAGATCTCGACCAGGTACCACGTGCGCATGCGCGTCGCGGACAAGCCGGGTGTGCTCGCACAGGTGGCCACGGAGTTCTCCACTCACGGGGTCTCGATCGCCCAGGTCCGTCAGACCGAGGTCGAGGTGCCCGACGCCGAGGCGGAGGACGTCGAGCCGACCGCCGAGATCACCGTCCTGACCCACCTGGCCACCGAGCGAGCACTGGCGGACACCGTCGCCGCGTTGTCGGACCAGGACGCGGTCACCGCCATCACCAGCGTCATCCGTCTCGAGGGAGTGGACACCGAATGAGTAACACCCACCAGCCTGTGCACCGCCGGTGGCCCGGCCTCATCGAGGCCTACCGGGATCGCCTGCCGATCGGGTCCGACTGGGAGCCGGTGACGCTGTACGAGGGCGGCACCCCGCTCATCCACGCCACCCATCTGTCCGCGGTGACCGGGTGCGAGGTGTACCTCAAGGTGGAGGGCCTCAACCCGACCGGCTCGTTCAAGGACCGCGGCATGACCATGGCGGTCACGGACGCGAAGGCGCGGGGCCAGAAGGCGGTGCTGTGCGCGTCGACGGGCAACACGTCGGCGTCCGCGGCGGCGTACGCCACCCGTGCCGGCATGGGCTGCGCGGTGCTCATCCCGCAGGGCAAGATCGCCGCCGGCAAGCTCGCCCAGGCGGTCATGCACGGCGCGACGATCATCCAGGTCGACGGCAACTTCGACGACTGCCTGGAACTGGCACGCAAGACCACCGCCACCTACGCGGAGATCGGGCTCGTCAACTCCGTGAACCCGGTGCGTATCGAGGGGCAGAAAACCGCGGCGTTCGAGATCGTCGACGTCCTCGGCCGGGCGCCCGACCTGCACTTCCTGCCCGTCGGCAACGCGGGCAACATCACCGCGTACTGGAAGGGCTACACCGAGTACAACGCCGACGGCGTCATCTCGTCCCGGCCGCGGATGATGGGTGTGCAGGCCGCGGGTGCGGCACCGCTCGTCGACGGCGCGCCGGTCAAGGATCCGGAGACCATCGCCACCGCCATCCGGATCGGCGCCCCGGCGTCGTGGGACGGGGCCGTGGCGGCGCGGGATGAGTCCGGCGGGACGTTCCGCAAGCGCACGGATGAGCAGATCCTCGAGGCGTACCGCACGGTCGCCGGCAAGGACGGCGTCTACGTCGAGCCCGCCTCGGCCGCGTCGGTGGCGGGCCTGCTCGACGCGCACGCGAACGGCGAGCTCGAGGCCGGGCAGACCATCGTGTGCACGGTGACCGGTAACGGTCTCAAGGACCCGGACACGGCGCTGCTGGGCATGCCCGAGGTCGAGCCCGTGCCGGTGGACCCCTCCGCGGTGGCCGGCGCTCTCGGTCTGCAGTGAGCGCCGTGGACGGTTCCGGCCCGGAGGTCTTCGGCAGTTCAGGCGGGCGCATCCTGCCCGTCGGCCGGACGGTGACGATCGAGGTCCCCGCCTCGAGCGCGAACCTCGGGCCAGGGTTCGACGCGCTCGGTGTCGCGCTCGGCCTGTACGACACCATCACGGTGACCGTCATCGCCTCGGGTCTCGAGCTCGAGGTCTCGGGGGAGGGCGCCGGCCAGGTGCCGGAGGACGCCTCGCACCTGGTGGCCAAGGCCGTCGAGGCGGGTCTCCGGGCGGGCGGTGTCGGAGCGCCGGGCGTCCGGATCTCGTGCTCCAACTCCATCCCGCACTCGCGCGGTCTCGGATCGTCGGCCTCGGCCGCGGTCGGGGGACTGGTGGCGGCGAACGGACTGATGGACGGTGCGCTGTCCACCGACCATCTCGTGCAGCTGGCGAGTGAGTTCGAGGGTCACCCGGACAACGCCGCCGCGAGTGTCCTGGGCGGCGTCGTGGTCTCGTGGACCGAGCGGTCGTCCGACGGCGTCCACTACCGGGCCGTGCGCATGGAGGTCGACCCGTCGATCGTGGCGACCGTGCTGGTGCCGTCGGAGACGTCCTCGACCGCCCAGACCCGGGGCCTGCTGCCGGCGACCGTCCCACACGAGGACGCGGCGTTCAACGCGAGCCGCGCTGCGCTCATGTCGGTCGCCCTGGCCTCCCACCCCGAGCACCTGCTGGCCGCGACGGAGGACCGGCTGCACCAGTCGTACCGCGCGCCGGCCCTGGTCGGCACCACCGAGTGGGTCACCCGGCTCCGCGAGCGCGGGCTGGCCGCGACGGTTTCCGGTGCGGGCCCGACCGTGTTGGTGCTCGGCACCGGCGCGCTCCCCTCGGATCTGCGGGAACTGGCCGAGCGGCAGGGGTGGACGGTCCGGGACCTGGAGATCGCGGACGGCGCCCGCGTCGTGGCGGCCGGCTGACCGGCGCCTGAGCCGCGTCACCCCGCGCCGACCGGCGGCGCAGCCACGCCGCGCCGCGCAGCGCCTCGCCGACCGGAGTCAGCGCGCCGCGCCCGGCGCGATCGTCGTGACCTGGTATTCGCCCGCGGCGTGGCGGGCGCGGATCCGGATCTTGTCGAACTTTCCGACGGTGGTCTGGGGGATGTTGTCGACGAACGCCCAGTGATCGGGGCGTTTCCACGGCTCGACGAGCCCGTCGAGCCCGTCCCACAGCGAGCGGGCGGTCGCGGTGGCGCCGGCCTTGAGACGCACCAGCACGAGGGGCCGGTTTCCCCAGCGCTCGTCGGGCACGCCGACGACGGCGACCTCCGCGACCCGGTCGTCGCGCAGCACCGCGTGCTCGAGCTCGACGGTGGAGATCAGCTCGCCGCCGGAGGCGATGATGTCGTCGACCCGGTCGACCACGTCGAGGTAGCCCCTCGGCGAGATGGTGCCCACGTCGCCGGTGCGGAGCCATCCGTCGACGAACCGGTCGGACGCCTCGTCCCCGAGGTATCCGGCGGTGACCCACGGTCCGCGGATCTGGAGTTCGCCGGCGGACCACCTGTCGTTCGGCTGGACTCGGTCGCCGTCTACGAGGCGCGCCTCGACGCCGGCGGGGAACCTGCCCTGGCCGAGCATCTGTGCGCGTCGGTAGGTGGCCGACGAGTGCGGGTCCGGGCGCGCGAACGCGGCGATCGGGCTGGATTCGGTGAGGCCGTAGGCCTGCATGATCGTGACGCCGTGGCGCTTGACGAACGCGTCGAACAGCGCCTCGGGCACGGGGGAGCCGCCGACGAGGACCTCGCTGAGGTGGCCGACCTGCTGGGGGTTCGTCTCGAGGCGCTGGAGGAGTCGTTGGAGGGTGGCGGGTGTGGTCGCCATCTTGTTGGGTCGGTAGGTGGCGAGAAGTCCGGCGACGTCTGCGCCGGTGCTCATGACCTTCCCCGGGCGCGGCCTGGCGGTGATGATGCCCGCGCCGGACATGAACGCCGCGTAGGGGAGTCCCCACGCCATGACGTGGTACATGGGGATGGTGGTCAGGACGGTGTCGCCGCTGCGTAGCGCCGCGCTCTCGGCCATGCACATCTGCATGGAGTGGAGCCAGATGGACCGGTGGGTGTAGGCGACGCCCTTGGAGGCGCCTGTGGTGCCCGAGGTGTAGGCGATGGCCGCCGCGGAGCGTTCGTCGAGTTCGGGCCACGGGTAGGTGGTGGGTTGCCCGTCGAGGAGGGCCTCGAGGGCGTGGACCTCGGCGCGCATGTCGCCGGGGGCGGAGGGGACGGCGGCGTCGACGACGACGAGGTGGCGCAGTGTCTCGACCTGTGCGGCCACGGCGTACGCCGAGGGGAGCAGTTCGGGATCGACCACGACGACCTCGACCCGGTTGTCCCTCAGGGCGGAGAGGATGAAGTCCTCCGAACGGTGGATGTTCACGGGGAATGCGACGGCGCCCATGGCGGGCAGCGCGAACATGAGCTCGACGACCTCCGTGCGGGCGCCGGAGAGAATGCCCACCACGTCGCCGGGGCGCACGTCGAGGCCGGCGAGCGCGTGTGCGGTGGCGGCGGCCCGCGAGGCTACGACGTCGAAGCGGACGGGCCGTGGCTCCAGATCTCCGACGAATCCGGTGACGGTGGAACCGCCGTGTCGTTCGGCGGCGTGCTCGAGTATGCGGGAGACGAGCAACGGCGTGTCCGCCATGGTTCCGAACACGGTCACCTCCACCTCGTGCGCCCTTCGGTGTGGTGTACGTTACCGGCCCGGGAGACCGCCCCTCGCGCCGGTCGCGACCCGCGTGAGGGGGATGTGCACGAGATCGGCATCCGGGTAGTATGCTGTACCTCAGTCACGGGCGCCCGGTCGTCCCCGCGTCCCGAGTCATCCCACTTCCATTCCCGCCGCTGCAGGTCGGTACGACGTGGGTCGGTCTCGGTCGGAGCGGCCGATCGGCGAGTGACGTACAGGGATCCCCCGCATCGGGCGGTTCTCCCCTCGCGTGGATCCCCCTCAGACGAAAGATCCGTGCCCGGCCATTGTGCCGGTGCGGAAGGCCCACGTGGCCACCCCGGGACGCCGAGTCCGCTTCCCGGACACCTGCTCGATGCGAGGCGGAACACACCGCCCCGGCCCCGGGCCCAGAAAGGATCCTTGTGACCTCGACGGACACCACTTCCACCCCTCCCCAGGGTGCCGCGCTGTCGGCGATGCGACTGCCCGAGCTCAAGGCACTGGCGCAGCAGATGGGCCTCAAGGGCCTGTCGGGTAAGCGCAAGGGCGACCTCGTCGCGATGATCGAAGGCGCGCGGGGCGGCCGCCCCGCTCAGTCCGACGCACCGCGCCGCGCCGAGACCCCGCGCCAGGCTGATACCCCGCGTCAGGCGGAGACCCCGCGCGAGGCAGAAGCCACGAGCCGGGCGGACGCACCGCAACAGGCGGACGCGCCCCGCCGCGAGGATGCGCACGCGCGGTCCGAGTCCCCCTCGGCCGATGGGCCGGCACCGTCGACGGGTACGGGTCGCCGCGGACGCGGCAACCGGGCGGACGACGCGGGGGAGAAGACGCGCGACGGCGCCGACGGCGGCGAGTCCGCACCGGCGGGCGACGAGGGCGGCTCCCCGGGCGACGGACGCGCCCAGGGCGAGCGGTCGCGCCGCGAGGACGGCAACCGCGGTGGCCAGCGGCAGGGGCGCGGTCATCAGAACCGCGACCAGGACTCCCGGGACCAGCAGGGCGGCCGCAATGACCGCGGCAGCCAGGGCGGCCGGAACAACCAGGGTGGCCGCAACGATCAGGACGGCCAGGGTAGCCGGAACGACCAGGGCGGCCAGGGTAGCCGGAACGACCAGGGCGGCCAGGACGGCGGCGAGAACGGCCCCCGTGGCGACGGCCAGAACCGCGACGACGACGGCGGGGGCCGCGGTCGTCGTGGTCGCCGGCGTCGCGAGCGCAATCGTGGCGGCAACCGCCCGGCCGAGGGTGAGACCGAGGTGCGGGAGGACGACGTCCTCCAGCCGGTCGCCGGCATTCTCGACGTCCTCGACAATTACGCGTTCGTGCGCACCTCCGGCTACCTCGCCGGCAACAACGACGTCTACGTGTCGATGAACATGATCCGTCGTTACGGCCTGCGTCGCGGTGACGCGATCACCGGCGCGGTCAAGATGCCCCGCGACGGGCAGTCCGACGGACAGCACGACGGTCCGGGCGGTGGCCAGGGTGGCGGCCGCGGTGGCGGACAGGGTGGGAAGAACCGAGCGAAGTTCAATCCGATCGCCCGCATCGACACGGTCAACGGCAGCCCGGCGGACCAGGCCCGCCAGCGTCCGGAGTTCTCCAAGCTCACCCCGCTGTACCCCAACCAGCGGCTGCGGCTCGAGACGGAGAAGAACATCATCTCCACCCGCGTGATCGATCTGATCATGCCGATCGGCAAGGGGCAGCGCGCCCTCATCGTGTCGCCGCCGAAGGCCGGTAAGACCACGATCCTGCAGAACATCGCCAACGCGATCGCCACGAACAACCCTGAATGCCACCTGATGGTCGTCCTCGTAGACGAGCGACCGGAGGAGGTCACCGACATGCAGAGGTCGGTCAAGGGCGAGGTCATCGCCTCGACCTTCGACCGTCCGCCGTCCGACCACACGCAGGTCGCCGAGCTCGCGATCGAGCGTGCGAAGCGGCTGGTGGAGCTGGGTCAGGACGTCGTCGTCCTCCTCGACTCGATCACGCGTCTCGGCCGCGCCTATAACAACTCGTCCCCGGCCTCGGGGCGCATCCTGTCCGGTGGTGTCGACTCGACCGCCCTGTACCCGCCCAAGCGGTTCCTCGGCGCGGCACGCAACATCGAGAACGGCGGGTCCCTGACGATCATCGCGACCGCGATGGTCGAGACCGGCTCGGCCGGTGACACCGTGATCTTCGAGGAGTTCAAGGGCACCGGCAACGCCGAGCTCAAGCTGGACCGTCGGATCGCCGAGCGCCGGGTCTTCCCGGCCGTCGACGTCGGCCCTTCGGGTACCCGCAAGGAGGAGCTGCTCATGAGCCCCGAGGAGGCGGGCATCATGCACAAGCTCCGCCGGGTGCTCTCGGGTCTGGACACCCACCAGGCCATCGACCTGCTCATGTCGCAGCTGCGCAAGACCAACACCAACTACGAGTTCCTGTTGCAGGTGGCCAAGACGACGCCCACGCTGCCGCAGGACGAGGAGTGACCCAGGGCGCGGGACGGTCGCCGTCCTCGATCGACGACGTCCTGTCCGAGTACGGGGGCCTCGAGGCGCAGCTGTCCGACCCGACGTTGCACGAGGACGCGGCCGCCGCGCGCCGGGTCGGCAAGAGGTTCGCCGAGTTGACCCCGATCGTGCAGTGTCACCGCGCGCTGGTCTCAACCCGCGACGACGCCGCCGCGGCCCGCGAACTCGCGGGGGACGACCCCTCGTTCGCCGAGGAAGCCGACCGTCTCGACGCCGAGGCCGCCGAGCTCGAGGCACGACTGGCGGATCTCCTGGCGCCCCGCGACCCGCACGACGCCGACGACGTGGTCATGGAGATCAAGTCCGGCGAGGGCGGTGAGGAGTCCGCGCTGTTCGCGGCGGACCTGGCCCGCATGTACACGCGGTACGCCGAGAAGCACGGGTGGATCGTCGAGGTCCTCGGCGTCACCGAGTCCGACCTCGGCGGCTACAAGGACGCGTCGTTCTCCATCCGCTCCCGCCAGCCGTCGCGCGACGGGGTCTGGTCGCGGCTGAAGTTCGAGGGTGGCGTGCACCGCGTTCAGCGGGTGCCCGTCACCGAATCGCAGGGTCGTGTCCACACCTCGGCCGCCGGAGTGCTGGTCTTCCCGGAACCGGAGGACGTCGGCCCTGTGGAGATCGACGAGTCGGATCTGCGGATCGACGTCTACCGCTCGTCCGGCAAGGGCGGGCAGGGCGTCAACACCACGGACTCCGCGGTGCGCATCACCCACCTGCCCACCGGCACGGTCGTCACGTGTCAGAACGAGCGCAGTCAGTTGCAGAACAAGCAACGCGCCCTCCAGGTGCTCGCCGCGCGGCTCCAGGCCGCGGCGGAGGAGGCCGCCGGAGCGGAGGCAGCGGAGGGCCGGGCCAGCCAGGTCCGCACCGTCGACCGCTCGGAGCGCATCCGGACCTACAACTACCCGGAGAACCGCATCGCCGACCACCGGGTCGGGTTCAAGGCCCACAATCTCGACGCCGTGCTGGACGGCGACCTCGACGCGGTGCTCGACGCCCTCGCCGCCGAGGAGCGCCGTCGCCGCATGGAACAGGCCTAGCTGTACTGACCACGGACGTTGTGTCACTGGTCGGCATGGCGGGCTGACATAAGGAAGACCTCCGTGTGAGGTGTGAAAGCGACAAAGCAACCACACTCACAACGGAGGTCTTCATGTCCCACGGTAACGCCCCGCTGACTCCGACGGGCAGGCTGCGTCTGGCCCGGTGTGTCGTCGAGGACGGCTGGACCCGTGTCCGTGCTGCCGAGCGGTTCAACGTCTCGGTGGGCACCGTGCGCAAGTGGGTCAACCGGTATCGCGAGTACGGCAAGGACGGCATGGTCGATCGCTCCAGCCGGCCCCACCACAGCCCGGGCCGGACACCGCGGCGGCGGGAGCGGCGGGTGATCGGCCTGCGCGTGTCCCGCCGGTGGGGGCCGGCCCGGATTGCCTACCACCTGGGCATGCAGCCCTCGACCGTGCACAAGATCCTGTCCCGCTACGGCTGTCTGCGCCTGTCGTTCACCGACCCGGCCACCGGCGCCCCGGTGCGTGCCGGCAAGCGGCAGGTGCGCCGCTACGAGCACGAGGCACCGGGCGATCTGGTGCACGTGGACATCAAGAAGCTCGGCCGCATCCCCGATGGCGGTGGTCACAAGGTCCTCGGCAGAGCCAAGGGAAAGCGCAACAGCAAGCGTCGAATGGGCTACTGGTACATCCACAACGCTGTCGATGACCACTCGAGGCTGGCTTATAGCGAGCTGCTGGAAGATGAGCGCAAGGAGACCGCGGCCGAGTTCTGGAAGCGGGCCGAGGCCTTCTTCGCCGATGCCGGTATCACCGTGCGCCGGGTCCTGACCGACAACGGCAGCTGCTACCGCTCCCATGCCTTCGCCGACGCCCTCGGAACCGAGGTCACGCACAAGCGCACTCGCCCGTACCGGCCGCAGACCAACGGCAAAGTCGAGCGCTACAACCGCACGATGCTCGAGGAATGGGCCTACGCCGAACCCTATTCCTGCGAAGCCGACCGCGCGGCACGTCTACCGGCCTTCCTGCACCACTACAATTTCCACCGCGGCCACACCGCGCTAAGAGGCGCCTCACCCGCAGACCGCGTACACAACCTGCGTGGACAGTACACCTAGCCCGTGGAAGGCTGCTGACGTCGTGGATCCCCGCCCCGCCCCGGCCGCCGAGGTGGTGCGCTCGGCCACCCGGACGCTACAGGCGGCCGGTGTCGACTCGGCACACGTCGAGGCGCAGCTCATCTGCGCCCACGTCCTCGGCATCGACCGCGGCCGACTCATGATCGCCGATGACCTCGACGCCACGGCGGTGGCAGAGGTCGAGCGCATCGTGGCCGCCCGCGCGCGGGATCGGACGCCCCTGCAGTACCTGCTGGGCCGTGCGGCCTCGGGTCGGCTCGACCTGGCCGTGGGGCCCGGCGTGTTCATCCCGCGCCCGGAGACCGAATTGCTCGTCGGGTGGACCCTCGCCGCGCTGCCCGCGCCCGCTCCCGCGCCCGGACCCGGACCGGTGGTGGTAGACCTCTGCGCCGGCAGCGGCACGATCGCGTTGGAGATCGCCCACGCCCGGCCGGATGCAAGCGTGCACGCCGTCGAACTGCACGACGCGGCCCTCGAGTGGCTCCGCCGCAACGCGGACGAGCGGGCGGCGGCGGGGGACACGCCGGTCGAGATCCACCACGCCGACGCCACCGCTCCCGAGACCCTCGTGCACCTGCGGGGCCGGGTCGCGGCCGTCGTGTCCAACCCGCCGTACATCCCCGTGACCGACGACCTGCCCGCCGAGGTCCTCGCGCACGAGCCGGCCACCGCGCTGTTCGGGGGAGGGGACGGCCTCGTCGTCGTCGTCCCCCTCGTCGACCTCGCGGCCGCGCTCCTCGCGCCCGGCGGCCTCCTCGCCGTCGAGCACGACGACACGACCGGCGACGCGGTCGCCGCGGTGATCTCCGCTCAGGGGGGTTTCGGTACCGTGGAGCAGCACACCGACCTAGCCGGTCGGCCGCGGTTCGTCACCGCGAGGCGACTCGACGCGCGCCGCGGCACCGTCGGCGACCACGGTGACACCCACGACGACGACGAGGTCGTCACGAGCGCCCGGAAGGGGACCACCAGGTGACCATCACCTACGACTGCACCGAGGACACCGGCCGCGAGGTCGGCCTCAGCTCCGCGGCCGGCGCCCTGCGCGCGGGCAGGCTGGTCGTGACCCCCACCGACACGCTCTACGGCATCGCCGCCGACGCCTTCGACCCCGACGCCGTCAACCTGCTGCTGTCGGCCAAGCACCGCGGGCCCGACATGCCCGTGCCCGTGCTGGTCGGATCATGGGAGACCATCGACGGCCTCGTCGTGAGCACGCCCGCCCCCGCCCGGGACCTCATCCGTGCCTTCTGGCCCGGCGGGCTGAGCCTCATCGTGCACCAGGCGCCGTCGCTGAACTGGAACCTCGGCCACACCCGCGGCACCGTCATGCTGCGCATGCCGCTGCACCCGGTGGCCATCGAGCTCCTCCGGGAGGTCGGTCCGCTCGCGGTGTCCAGCGCCAACGTCTCCGGACAGCCGCCGGCGACGACCGTCGCCCAGGCGCGCGAGCAGCTCGGCGACTCCGTCGCCGTGTATCTCGACGGCGGTCCCTGCGCGATCGGGGCCCCGTCGACGATCGTCGATCTCACCGGGGCCGCGCCGCGCATCGTGCGTGAGGGTGCGGTGACCGCCGAGCGCGTCGGAGAGGTCCTCGGCATCGATCCCGCGGCCCTGCGCGGCTGAGCCGTGGGCATCGGGATCCCGTTCCGGGAGCTCCTGCTCATCGGTGTCACCGCCGGTCTCGTCACCTTCGTCGTGACCGGACTCGTCAGGGGAGTGGCGCCCGCGATCGGCGGTCTCGCCTATCCGCGGGAGCGCGACGTGCACGTCGTGCCCACCCCCCGGCTCGGCGGGGTGGGCGTCTTCACCGGGCTGCTCGTCGCCGTCTACCTGGCCGCCCAACTCCCCGCCCTCAATCGCGCATTCCCGCCCTTCGCGCCCGACGTCGAGGCCACCATCATGGCCGGCGGCGTCATCGTCCTGGTGGGGATCGTCGACGACATCCTCGGCCTCGGAGCCGTCACGAAACTCGCCGGTCAGGCCGCGGCCGCCGGCGTCCTGGTGGCCATGGGCGTGTCGTGGACCCTCGTGTACCTGCCGTTCGGCGACGGCAACATCCTCGTCCTGGACCAGCTCCAGGCCGGGCTGCTCACCGTCGTCTTCACGCTGGCGATCGTCAACGCGATGAACTTCGTCGACGGGCTCGACGGGCTCGCCGCCGGCCTCGGCGCGATCGCCGCGCTCGCCATCTGCGTGTTCTCCGTCGGCATCATGCTCGACCAGGGCGGCACGGTCGGCGCCTATCCGCCGGCGCTCGTCACCGCCGTGCTCGCGGGCGCGCTCCTGGGCTTCCTGCCCCACAACTTCCAGCCCGCGCGCATCTTCATGGGTGACTCCGGGTCGATGCTCATCGGACTGGTACTCGCCGCGGCCTCCACCAGCGCGTCCGGGAAGATCTCGCAGAGCCTGTACGGGCCGCAGGAGATGATCGTGCTGCTCTCGCCGGTGATCGTCGTGGCCGCGGCGATGTTCGTGCCCGTCCTCGACCTCGTCATGGCGGTCGTGCGCCGCGTCGGGGCGGGCCGCAGCCCGTTCGCGCCGGACAAGATGCACCTCCACCACCGCCTCCTCGCACTGGGTCACTCCCATCGCCGCGTCGCCCTCGTGATCTACGCCTGGGTCTCGCTCATCGCCTTCGGCGCCGTGGGCGCGACCATGCTGCCCACCGAGGTGATCGTGCCGCTCGTCGCCGCCGGTCTGCTCTTCGTGCTGGCCGCGACCCTGGTGCCGCGCCTCCGCAGCTCGCGGGCGCAACACCACACGGGAGGCGGGACCGCATCCGGCTAGGCTGCACGGCATGACTGATGCGCCCGCACCCGACGACCGTCCCGCCGAGAGCCCGCACACCACCGCGTTGCGCAAAGCGGTCCGGCTCGGCGTCCTGGCACTCGCCGTGCTCGCCGTCATCAGCGCAATCGTCTGGGCCCTCGTCGACGGTCTTCCCGGGTTGTGGGGCGCGCTGATGGGCGCCGGGATCGGCGGGGCGTTCGTGCTCACCACCGCGATAGTCGTCATCGCCACCGCACGCTCCGCACCGCAGACCACCGCGGCGGTCGTGCTGGGCACGTGGCTCCTCAAGCTTCTGGTGGCGATGGGTGTGGTCGCCGCCCTCGCACAGTTCGATTTCTATTCGCACACGGCCTTCGGCGTGACGATCATCGTCTCGCTGGTCGTGGTGCTCGCGGGGGAGACGTGGGCCGTGCTCAAGACCCGGACGCCGTACGTCGAACCCACCGTGTCCTGAGGGGTGCCCCTGCCGTCACGGACCGAGACCGGGGTGTTACTCTTTACGACGGTGAGACGAGCACGTCACCGGGCTGCCACGTGGCCTGACGACGTTCGCGCGCTGACCCGATCCGGCCGCGAACTCCGGGCCGCTCATACCGAACGCGCTGGGGCGCCCGTCGCCCGACACGACCAGGGGAGAACACACTGAGTACCACGCTTCTGGCCTTCAAAGGCGAGTTCCACCCCCCGAACATCGACAAGGAGTTCTTCCCTGCCGAGCAGTGGTTGACGGACTTCGCCGGCGGTGCCTTCACCCTCGACCGCCTCATGCTGGTCCGACTCCTCATGGCGGTCGTTCTCCTCGCGTTCCTCGTGATCGCGATGCGCAACCCGAAGCTGGTGCCGCGGGGCGTCCAGAACGTCGCGGAGATCTGTCTCGACTTCGTCCGGGTGCACATCTCGGAGGAGATCCTCGGCAAGGAGCAGGGTCGCCGCTTCCTCCCGATCATCGCGACGATCTTCTTCGCGGTGGTGGCGATGAATCTGCCGGCCATCATCCCGGGGCTGAACATCTCCCCGAACGCGCGGATCGGCTTCCCGCTGGTGCTCGCCCTGCTGGGCTACGTCACGTTCATCTACGCGGGATCCAAGCGCTACGGCTTCGGTCGCTTCATCAAGGCGAGCGTCGTGATCCCCAACCTGCCGCCGGCCCTGCACCTGCTGGTGGTGCCGATCGAGCTGGTCTCCACGTTCATCCTGCGCCCCGCCACGCTCACCATCCGACTCATGGCGAACATGCTCGCGGGGCACTTGATTCTGGTGCTGCTGTTCAGCGCGTCGAACTTCTTCTTCTGGCAGCTCAACGGCTGGACGGTCCTTTCCGCCGGCATCTCGCTGCTGTCCGTCGCGTTCACGCTCTTCGAGCTGCTGGTGATCTTCCTGCAGGCCTACATCTTCGCGCTGCTGGTCGCCGTCTACATCGACAGTGCGCTCCACGCGGAGAACCACTAGTACCCGGGCCGACAGGCCTGACACGACCACCCGTCAATCAGACAACCCACGTCCGACCGGGGCGGAACCACCCGCCCCGGCCATCTGAAAGGGAAACCCCATGGACATCGTCACTCTCGCCCAGGCCACCGAGCAGACCGTCACCGGCTACGGCGCGATCGGCTACGGCCTCGCCGCGATCGGCCCCGGCATCGGCATCGGCATTCTGGTCGGCAAGACCGTTGAGGGTATGGCGCGTCAGCCCGAGATGGCCGGCACCCTCCGTACCACGATGTTCCTCGGCATCGCCTTCACCGAGGCGCTCGCCCTGATCGGTATCGTCGCCGGCTTCCTGTTCTGACCGACGACACACCGACCTCTTAGGGACGCACCATGAACAACGTCATCGCCATCTTGGCGGCCGAGGGGGAAACACTCCCCCTGGAGGAGAGCCCCAACCCGCTCATTCCTCCGCTGTATGACATCGTCTGGTCGCTCATCCCGCTCGCCGTCATCCTCTGGCTGTTCTGGAAGTTCATCCTTCCGAAGTTCCAGCAGGTTCTCGATGAGCGAGAGGAGCGGATCGAGGGCGGTCTGCGTCGTGCCGAGCAGACCCAGGCCGAGGCGAAGGAGGAGTTGGCCAAATACAAGGCCCAGCTCGCCGAGGCGCGCAGCGAAGCGGCCAAGATCCGCGACGACGCGCGAGCCCAGGGCCAGCAGATCCTCGCGGACATGAAGGCCGAGGCGCAGGCCGAGAGCGACCGGATCGTCGCCGCCGGCAACCAGCAGCTCGCGGCCCAGCGTCAGCAGATCGTCGCGGAACTCCGTTCCGATCTCGGGCGTCAGTCCGTCGATCTGGCCGAGCGGCTCATGGGTGAGCAGCTGTCGGACTCCGTCCGTCGCTCCGGCACCATCGACCGCTTTCTGGCAGACCTCGACCGGGTCCCCGGCGCGGGCAAGAACTAAGGGAAGTGGAGTCCATGCACGCAGCGAGTCGCGACGCGCTCGACCAGACCCGTGAGGCACTGAAGTCCGCCCTGGCCGCCGATCCGGCCGGCGGGGCGACCGGTGCGAAGGTGGGCCAGGAGCTCTTCCAGGTCGTCGACGTCCTGGAGGACAACCGGTCACTCCGGGTCGCCGTGGCCGACACGTCCGCCCCGGTGGAGGCCCGCCAGGACCTCGTCCGCGGGGTGTTCGGGTGGAAGGTCGACCAGACCACGCTCGACCTCCTGCTCGCTGCGGTGTCCCGGGACTGGTCCAACCCGCGTGAACTGCGGGCGGGCCTGATCCTGCTGGGCCGCGAGGCGCTCCTGCGCTCCGCGGAGGAGCAGGGCCAGCTCCAGACGGTCGAGGACGAGCTGTTCCGGCTCGGCCGCATCGTCGCCGGCGACGCGGAGTTCGAGCAGGCCCTCGCCGACAAGACCGCGCCGGCGGACGCCAAGCGGGCCCTGCTCGCCCAGGTGCTCTACGGCAAGGTCACCGCGGTCACCGAGGCGCTGGCCTCCCAGGCCGTCGCCCGGCCGGCCGGGATGCCCGCGGACGACTTCATGGAGATATCCCGGCAGGCCGCGGAACTGCGCGGCCGCGCCGTGGCCGTGGTGACGAGCGCGGAGCCCCTGACCGAGCAGCAGACCGACGACCTCCGTGGCCGGCTCGCGTCGATCTACGGCCGCGAGCTGGCCATCCACAACGACGTCGATCCCGCCCTGCTGGGCGGGGCGGTGGTCCGCGTGGGTGACGAGATCATCGACGGCAGCGTGGCGGGTCGCCTGGACGCGTTGCGGCGCACCCTGCGCTGACCGGTTCGACCGGTCGAACGACGAGCTGCGGTCTCCAGTGGTCGAGGCTCGGCACACACCTATAAAGCACATCCCGACTTTGAGAGCAGGAATGACATGGCGGAGTTGACGATCTCCTCCGATGAGATCCGCAGCGCGATTGCGAACTACACCTCGACTGTTTCGACCGACGCGACCAAGGAAGAGGTCGGCGTCGTCGTCGACACCAGTGACGGCATCGCGCACATCAGCGGTCTCCCCTCGGCGATGGCCAACGAGCTGCTGGAGTTCCCGGGCGGCATCCTCGGCGTCGCGCTGAACCTGGAGGACCGCGAGATCGGCGCGGTCATCCTCGGCAACTTCGAGGAGATCGCCCAGGGCCAGGAGGTCCGTCGCACCGGTGACGTCCTCTCCGTGCCCGTCGGCGACGGCTTCCTCGGCCGCGTCGTCAACCCGCTCGGCCAGCCGATCGACGGCCTCGGCGACATCGAGTCGGAGGACACCCGCGCCCTCGAGCTGCAGGCCCCCTCCGTCCTCGAGCGCCAGCCGGTCGAGGAGCCCATGCAGACCGGCATCAAGGCGATCGACGCCATGACGCCGATCGGCCGCGGCCAGCGTCAGCTCATCATCGGTGACCGCAAGACGGGCAAGACCGCCGTCTGCATCGACGCCATCCTCAACCAGAAGGCCAACTGGGAGTCGGGCGACAAGACCAAGCAGCTGCGGTGCATCTACGTCGCGGTCGGCCAGAAGGGCTCCACCATCGCGGGCGTCAAGGCGACCCTCGAGGAGCACGGCGCGATGGAGTACACGACCATCGTCGCGGCCCCGGCCTCCGACTCCGCCGGCTTCAAGTGGCTCGCCCCGTTCACCGGCTCGGCCATCGGCCAGCACTGGATGTACCAGGGCAACCACGTCCTCGTGGTGTTCGACGACCTGTCGAAGCAGGCCGACGCCTACCGTGCGATCTCGCTGCTGCTGCGTCGCCCGCCGGGCCGCGAGGCCTACCCGGGTGACGTCTTCTACCTCCACTCCCGCCTGCTGGAGCGGTGCGCCAAGCTCTCGGACGAGATGGGCGGCGGCTCGCTGACCGGCCTGCCGATCATCGAGACCAAGGCCAACGACGTCTCGGCGTTCATCCCGACCAACGTCATCTCGATCACCGACGGCCAGGTCTTCCTCGAGTCCGACCTGTTCAACCGTGGTGTGCGGCCGGCCGTCAACGTCGGTATCTCCGTCTCCCGAGTCGGCGGCGCCGCCCAGACCAAGGGCATGAAGAAGGTCTCCGGCTCGCTGCGTCTCGACCTGGCCGCATACCGCGATCTCGAGTCGTTCGCGACGTTCGCCTCCGACCTCGACGCCGCCTCCAAGGCCCAGCTCGAGCGCGGCCAGCGTCTGGTGGAGATCCTCAAGCAGGACCAGAGCTCGCCGGTGGCCGTCGAGGACCAGATCGTGTCGATCTACCTCGCGGGCGAGGGCTTCTACGACAGCGTCCCCGTCGAGGACGTGCGTCGCTTCGAGAACGAGCTCCTCGAGCACCTGCACCACGCCGCCTCCGACGTCTACGAGCAGATCGCCGGCGGCGCCGCGCTGTCCGACGACTCGATGTCCACCCTCAAGGCCAAGACCGACGAGTTCAAGGAGGGCTTCGTGGCCTCCGACGGCTCGCGGGTCGTCAACGAGCCCGAGGCCGAGGCGCTGTCCGAGGACGAGATCGACCGCGAGACGCTGACGGTCACCAAGAAGAAGAAGGCCTGAGGCCTCGCGATGACAGCCATCCGATACTCGGGCGAGAGGAGCGTGATCTGAGACCATGGCCAACCTGCGCGAACTCCGCGACCGGATCAAGTCGGTCAACTCGACCAAGAAGATCACCAAGGCCCAGGAGCTGATCGCCACCTCGCAGATCTCCAAGTCCCAGGCACGGGTCGCCGCGGCGAAGCCGTTTGCGGACCAGATCACGGCGATCCTGACCGACCTCGCGAGTGCGTCGTCGATCCAGCACCGCATGCTCAACGAGCCCGAGGATCCCAAGCGGTCCGCGGTCCTCGTGGTGACCTCCGACCGTGGCATGGCCGGCGGCTACAACCACAATGTCCTCAAGGAGGCCGCCGAGCTCATCGCGTACCTCGAGGGCGAGGGTCGCGAGGTGGACATCTACGTCCTCGGCAACAAGGGCATCGTCTACTACACGTTCCGGGAGATCCCCCTCGCCGGTTCGTGGTCCGGGCACTCCGAGAAGCCCGACTACCAGGAGGCCCGGCCGGCCTTCCAGCTCCTGTCGAAGGCGTTCGCTGTCGGCGGCGAGGACTCGTTCGACGCCGCGGAGTTCCTCGGTGAGGATCACCAGGGCGACACGACCCGTAAGGGCGTGGACGAGGTCCACATCGTCTACACCCGGTTCGTCTCCATGCTGACCCAGACGCCCAAGGCGCGGCGGTTGGCGCCGATCGAGACCCAGGTCGAGATCGAGGAGCTGGACCTGGGCGAGGACTACATGGACTCCCCGGAGGCCGAGTTCAAGCCCGAGGTCACCTTCGAGCCGGACGCCGACACCCTGCTCGACAACCTCCTCCCGAGGTACATGTCGACCCGGGCCTTCGCCGCACTGCTCGAGTCGGCGGCGTCGGAGTCGGCGGCCCGTCGTACGGCCATGAAGTCGGCGACGGACAACGCGACCGACATCGTCGAGGGCCTCAGCCGTGAGGCGAACCAGGCCCGTCAGGCACAGATCACCCAGGAAATCAGCGAGATCGTCGGCGGAGCCGGTGCGCTCGCCGCGAGCGCAGGAAGTGACTAGACAATGACCACAGCTGTAACCGATCAGAGCACGACGGGCACGGCCGGTCTCACCGGCCGGGTCTCCCGCGTCCTGGGCGCGGTCGTCGACGTGGAGTTCCCGCGCGGCGCCCTCCCGGCCCTCTACAACGCCCTCACGGCCGAGATCACCCTCCCGGCCGTCGCCAAGACGGTGACCTTCGAGGTCGCCCAGCACCTCGGTGACAACATGGTGCGCTGCATCTCGATGCAGTCGACCGACGGTCTCGTCCGCGGTGCCGAGGTCGTCGACTCCGGCAAGCCGATCTCGGTGCCGGTCGGCGACGTCGTCAAGGGCCACGTCTTCAACGCGCTCGGCGACTGCCTCGACGCCCCCGGCACGGGCCGGGACGGCGAGCAGTGGGGCATCCACCGCGAGCCGCCGGCCTTCGACCAGCTCGAGGGCAAGACCGAGATCCTCGAGACCGGCGTGAAGGTCATCGACCTGCTGACCCCGTACGTGAAGGGCGGCAAGATCGGCCTGTTCGGTGGCGCCGGTGTCGGCAAGACCGTTCTCATCCAGGAGATGATCACCCGTATCGCGCGTGAGTTCTCCGGTACGTCGGTGTTCGCCGGCGTCGGCGAGCGCACCCGTGAGGGCACCGACCTCTTCCTCGAGATGGAGGAGATGGGCGTTCTCCAGGACACCGCCCTGGTGTTCGGTCAGATGGACGAGCCGCCGGGGACGCGTATGCGCGTCGCCCTCTCGGCCCTGACGATGGCCGAGTACTTCCGCGACGTGCAGGGCCAGGACGTCCTGCTGTTCATCGACAACATCTTCCGTTTCACCCAGGCCGGTTCCGAGGTCTCGACGCTGCTGGGCCGTATGCCGTCCGCCGTCGGTTACCAGCCGACCCTGGCGGACGAGATGGGTCAGCTGCAGGAGCGGATCACCTCGACCCGCGGGCGCTCGATCACCTCGCTGCAGGCGATCTACGTCCCCGCGGACGACTACACCGACCCCGCGCCGGCGACCACGTTCGCCCACCTCGACGCCACCACGGAGCTCTCCCGCTCCATCGCGTCGAAGGGTATCTACCCGGCCGTGGACCCGCTCACCTCGACCTCCCGCATCCTCGAGCCCGGCATCGTGGGCGAGGAGCACTACCGCGTCGCGCAGGAAGTCATCCGGATCCTCCAGAAGTACAAGGAGCTCCAGGACATCATCGCGATCCTCGGTATGGACGAGCTGTCCGAGGAGGACAAGGTCACCGTCCAGCGGGCCCGTCGTCTCGAGCGCTTCCTGGGCCAGAACTTCCTCGTCGCCGAGAAGTTCACCGGCCAGGTCGGCTCGGTCGTGCCGCTGTCCGAGACCATCGAGGCCTTCGACAAGCTGTGCAAGGGCGAGCTCGACCACCTGCCCGAGCAGGCGTTCAACGGCATCGGCGGTCTGGACGACGTCGAGAAGGCCGCCAAGAAGCTCTCGGGGAAGTGACCGTAGACAATGGCTGACATCGAAGTCGAGTTCGTCACGGTCGAGCGCCGCTTCTGGTCCGGTACCGCCACGATGGTGGTCGCCAAGACCACCGAGGGCGAGATCGGCATCCAGGCCGGGCACGAGCCGCTGCTCGGCGAACTGGACGCCGGTGGCACCGTGACCGTCTACACCGACGAGGGCAAGAAGGTCGCCGCGGTCCAGGGTGGCTTCCTCTCGGTCACCGCCCACAAGGTCAGTATCCTCGGTGAGGCGGCGGAGTGGTCCGACGCGATCGACCGTTCCGCTGCCGAGAAGGCGCTGTCCGAGGCCGGCGACGACGCCGCCGCCGCCGCAAAGGCCCGGGGTCGCCTCCGCGCCATCGAGAAGGCCGGCGCCTAAGTCGACCTCCGGCCCGACCGGCACCCCCGGCCGCGGCCACCGGAAGGAGTTGAGCAGATTGACGGCTCCCATCGAGATCGTTCTCGGTGTCGTCGTCCTGCTCGTCCTGATCCCGGTGGTCGCGGCCGCGGTCTATCGTCTGGTGGTCGTCCGACGGAACTCCACGTCGGTCCTCGTGCGCAGGACGGGGGAGGAGTCGTGGCGATACGGAGCGGTCCGGTACTCCGATACCGACGTCGCCTTCTACCGCCTGGGCAGCGTCCGGTTCGGAGCCGATGTACGGCTCGACCGTCGGAGTCTCGCACTGGGGGCGCGACGACAACCGACCGGTCCCGAGCTCGACGTGGCCGAGGAGGGCGAGGTGATCGTGCCCTTCTCCGGGACCGATCCCGGGGGCTCCGTCGTCGAGGGTGAGCTGTGCCTCGCGCCCGCCGAACTGACCGGGATGCTCGCATGGGTCGAGGCCTGTTCGACCGAGCAGGTACGCCCACGGCGTCCCCACCGCTGACGCCCCGGGACCGCGCTCTCGGTCCGCTGCCCGCTCCCAGCGGTTCACTGCCCGTATCCAGGAGGAATCCGTGCGTCTCGTCGTCGCCACCTGTCAGGTCGACTACGTGGGCCGTCTCACCGCGCACCTTCCCATGGCGCCGCGCCTGCTGCTCGTCAAGGCCGACGGCTCGGTCAGCGTCCACGCCGACGACCGGGCGTACAAGCCGCTCAACTGGATGACGCCGCCCTGCTCACTGACCGAACAGGACCACCCGGAGAACCCTGATCACCGCCTCTGGATCGTGGAGAACAAGGCGGGGGAGCAGCTGCGGATCACCGTGGCCGAGGTGCACCACGATTCCCATCACGAACTCGGCGTGGATCCGGGTCTCGTGAAGGACGGCGTCGAGGCCCACCTGCAGGAACTGCTCGCCGAACACATCGAGACCCTGGGGCCGGGCTACAGCCTCGTGCGCCGCGAGTACATGACCGCCATCGGGCCGGTCGACATCCTCGGCCGTGACGCCGACGGTGTGACAGTGGCGGTGGAGATCAAGCGTCGTGGCGAGATCGACGGCGTGGAACAACTCACGAGATACCTGGAGCTGCTCAACCGCGATCCGCTGCTCGCCCCGGTGACCGGAATCTTCGCCGCACAGGTCATCAAGCCGCAGGCCCGCACCCTCGCCACTGACAGGGGAATCCGCTGCGTCACCCTCGACTACGACACTCTCCGCGGCATCGAGTCCACCGACCTACGGCTCTTCTGAGCTAGGCAGATGCCCAGGAGACACCGGCGCGGCGGCGGCGAACCCCCCGCGCCCCGGCGGGACGGCCTCGGCGGCGGCCCGCTCGAGTCCGGCCCCGCCGGCGATCCCGATCCGTACCACGTCCGACGGATCCCGGCGGCACGGGCTACGAAGGACTACAGGTGCCCGGGCTGCGACCACCTCGTCACCGTGGGAACACCTCACGTGGTCGCCTGGCCGGACCGGCCGGGCGGCGACGACGAGCGACGGCACTGGCACGCCGGATGCTGGGCTGGCCGCGGCCGTCGTGGTCTCACTCGTCGCTGGAGCTGAACCCCGGTTCCGGCGGCAGCTCGAACACGTCGTCGCCCTCGGTGCCGGGGACGGGTTCGAGCCTCGCGCGGATCGCGGTGAGATCGCCGACCACACGCAGCCGGAGGTCCCGTAGCTCCTCGACGTGCGCGCGTGCCCGCGCCGTGACGGCCCTCGCCTCGTCGCGGGCCCGGTCGACGATCCGTCGCGCCTCCTCGTGCGCCTCACGGCGCGTCGCGTCGGCGGCGGCGACCGCGGCGTCGTGGCGCTCGCGCTCCTCTCGCAGCGACTCGCTGCGGCGCAGATCCGACGCGAGTCGGAAATCCTCGTCGATCTGCTCCCGACGACGGGCGGCCTCCTCGTCGAGCGCGCGCGCCTGCCGCTGGGCGGCGCGGACGATCTCCTCCGCCCGCGTGCGGGCCGCGGCGAGCACGACGGTGTGTTCTGTCCGGACGGCCGCGGCCCGGGCGCGGACGTCCGACAGTTCGGCGGCCGCGGTCTCCCGGAGTCTCCACGTCTCCTCGTCGGCCTCGGTGCGGACGCGATCCGCGGCCGAGAGGGCGGCGTCGCGTATGGCCGCGGCCTCTGCGGTGGCGAGCGAGAGCATGGTGGACAGGCGATCCGACATCTGGTCGCTGGTGACCGGCGCCCGTCCCAGCTCCGCGACGCGGGACTCCAGCTCGCGCACGCGGTCGTGTGCCCGCCCGGCCTCTGCAGCGGCCCGGTCGGCGCGCGCGACGGCGGCGTCGCGGTCAGCGCGCAGGAGTTCCGTCTCGGCCTCGAGGCGGGAGAGGGCGGCCGTCACCTGCTCGCGGTCGAAACCCCTGCGCACCACCGCGAACGGCTCGATGGTCGCCGGGGGTGTGTGCATGCTCGACATACCCCCACCCTAGCCGCGGGCGCGGCCGTCGCGCCTAGTGCTGATCGGCGGCGGGCTCGACCAGCTCGAGGAGCACGCCGCCCGCGTCCTTCGGGTGCACGAAGTTGATGCGGGAGTCCGCCGTGCCCCGCTTGGGCGCGGGGTACAGGACCCGGACGCCGCGGCCGGTGAGGTGGTCGGTGATCGCGTCGATGTCTGTGACACGGACCGCCATCTGCTGGATGCCGGGCCCGTTGCGGTCGATGAACTTGGCGATGGTCGAGGTCTCGTCTAGCGGTGCGAGGACCTGGAGGAGGGCGCTGCCCTCGGGGCGTCCGGGGGAGCCGAGCATCGCTTCGCGCACGCCCTGCTCCTCGTTGACCTCCTCATGGAGGTTCTCCATGCCCAGGTTGTCGCGGTACCAGGCCACTGCGACGTCGAAATCGGGCACCGCGACGCCGACGTGGTCGATCGCCACGACGAGCTCGGACGGCAGCAGGGGTTGGCCGGTTGGGGTAGTGGTCATACCTGCCACGTTATCCGTTCCCCCGTCCCGGTAGTTTGGCCAGTACAGTCGTTTCCCCTCGATCGGAAGGTGTCCCATGACAGCCGACCCCACCCGCACCGTCATCGTCTCCGGTGCCCGCACCCCGTTCGGCCGCCTGCAGGGGGGCCTGTCGTCCCTGTCCGCCCCCGAGCTGGGCGGCATCGCCATCCGCGCCGCCCTCGAGCGCGGTAACGTCCCCGCCGAGGCCGTCGACCAGGTGATCATGGGTCAGGTGCTGTCCGCCGGTAACGGACAGATGCCCGCGCGGCAGGCGTCGCTCGCGGCCGGTATCCCCAAGCGCGTCGACGCGCTGAGCATCAACAAGATGTGTCTGTCCGGGCTCACCGCCATCGCGCTCGCCGACCAGGCGATCCGCTCGGGCCACTCCGAGGTCGTCGTCGCGGGCGGCCAGGAGTCCATGTCGCAGGCCCCGCACCTGCTGCCCAAGAGTCGGTCGGGCTACAAGTACGGTTCCATCGAGGTCCTCGACCACATGGCCTTCGACGGCCTTCACGACGTGCCGACGGACCAGCCGATGGGCGCGCTCACCGAGACCCGCAACGCCGAGCTCGAGATCACCCGTGAGCACCAGGACGAGTTCGCCGCGATCTCCCACCAGCGCGCGGCCGCAGCTGCCGCGGAGGGCCGGTTCGCCGACGAGATCGTGCCGGTCACGGTCAAGGGCCGCAAGGGCGAGACCGTCGTGGACACCGACGAGGGGGTGCGCCCCGATTCCACACCCGAGTCGATGGCCAAGCTCAAGCCGGCCTTCTCCAAGGACGGCACCATCACGGCCGGGTCGTCGTCGCAGATCTCCGACGGTGCCTCCGCGGTCATCGTGACCAGCGCCGCGCGGGCCGAGGCCGAGGGCTGGACCGTCCTGGCCGAGATCGTCGGGTACGGGACCGTCGCCGGCCCCGACTCGACGCTGCAGCACCAGCCCGCCGACGCGGTCCTCGACGCCTGCAAGCGGGCGGACATCGACGTCAAGGACATCGACCTGTTCGAGTTCAACGAGGCCTTCGCCTCCGTCGGTCTGCACTCGACCCGGATGCTCGAGCTCAGCTCGGACAAGGTCAACGTCAACGGCGGCGCCATCTCGATCGGCCACCCGATCGGCGTGTCCGGTAACCGCGTCGTCCTCACGCTGGCGCTCGAGCTCGCCCGGCGGGGCGGCGGACTCGGCGCGGCCGCGCTCTGTGGCGGCGGCGGCCAGGGCGACGCCCTGATCATCCGGGTGCCCGCAGCCGGCTGACACCCCCGCCCGGGCATCGTGGCAGGATCGGATACGTGACGAGACCAGGTAACCGACCCCCGTCCGCCGCCGAGCAGAAGCTCGCGGCGTCGCTCGCCGGCGCCGTCGATCTCTCCGGCCTGAAGAAGCGGGCCGAGACCCGTCGGGACGCGGCCGCCCCCGGTCGCGCCCCGGGTCAGGGCGGTCCGCCGCAGGCTGGGGGGTCGCGGGTGCGGGTGGAGGTGGACGAGGCCTCCTTCGAGCAGGAGGTCCTCGTCCGCTCCGACCAGGTGCCGGTGATCCTCGAGCTCGTGTCGCAGCGGGCGCCGACCGCGCTGACGGCGACGCTGGCGGCCCTGGCAGAGGAGGCCGGGGGTCAGTGGGTGCACGCGACGGTCGACGTCGACGTGGCCCCCGGGATCGCACAGGCACTCCAGGCGCGGGCGGTGCCCACGGTCTACGCCGTGGCGGCCGGGCGGCCGCTCGCGGACTTCGAGGGCGAACAGCCCGAGGAGGCCCTGCGCCAGTGGCTCGCGGCCGTGCTCCGCGCGACCGAGGGCAAGCTGAGCGGCCCGGCCCCGGAGGCCGGGGAGGCCGAGCCGGACGAGGAGTCGGATCCCGAGCGGGACGCCGCGGAGGAGGCGTTGGCCGAGGGGGATCTCGCGACCGCCGAGGAGCACTTCACCGCGCTCGTGGACGCGCGACCCGGCGATCACACGCTGGTCGAGGCGCTGCAGTACGTCCGGGCGGCGCGGCGAGTGTCGGAGGTCGCGGACGCGGGCGAGGGAACGGTGCCCGAGGCGCTGCGGGCCGCGGACGCGGCGCTGCTTGCCGGGGAGTACGAGACCGCTTTCTCCGGGCTGGTGGGCGCCGTCCGGGTCACCGCCGGCGACGACCGTGCCGCCCTGCGCGCGAGGCTGCTGGAGCTCCTCGACGCGCTGCCGGCGGATGATCCGCGGGTGCTGGCCGCGCGCCGCGACCTGGCGAGCGCCCTGTACTAACGCATCACCGGTGGCCCCGCGTCGGGCCGCCGGTGAACCGCGTCGAGCCGTCGGCGGCCTCCACCCCGAGAGTCCGCCGACGGCTCACCGCTATGCGGTGGCGGCGTGGCGGAGCCACACGGTCGCGCGGGAACCGACCGTGATCGCGGCGGAGTAGGGCCGCCCGTGGTGGGAGACCTGCTCGGCGTGGACGCCGCCGTAGTTGCCGGCGCCGGATCCCTCGTAGGCCTCGGCATCCGTGTTGAGGATTTCTTCCCAGTAGCCGCCCTCGGGTAGGCCGATGCGGTAGTCGCCGAGTGGCGCGCCGGAGAAGTTCACGACACACGCGATGGTGCTGCCGTCGTGGTCGGTCCGCAGGAACGACAGCGTGTTGTGCTCGGAGTCGTTCGCGTCGATCCACGAGAAGCCGGAGGGATCGTCGTCGAGCGCCCACAGTCCGGGGTTCTCGGCGTAGCGGGCGTTGAGGTCGCGCACACAGTCGCGGATGCCGCGGTGGTACTCGCCCTCCCAGCCCTCGAGGTCGTCCCACGCGACGCCGCGCTCGGCGTTCCACTCGGTGGTCTGGCCGAACTCGAGTCCCTGGAAGAGAAGCTTCTTGCCGGGGTGGGCCCACATGTAGGCGTAGAGGCTGCGGATCCCGGCGGCGCGGTCCCACGAGGAGCCGGGCATGCGCTCCCACATGGAGCCCTTCCCGTGGACGACCTCGTCGTGGCTGAGCGGGAGGACGAAGCGCTCGCTCCAGGCGTACATGAGCGAGAAGGTGATCTCGCCGTGGTGGTAGCCGCGGTAGATCGGGTCCAGGCCCACGTACTGGAGGGTGTCGTTCATCCAGCCCATGTTCCACTTCATCGAGAAGCCGAGCCCACCGGTGTAGGTGGGGGAGGTGACGCCGCCCCACGAGGTGGACTCCTCGGCAACGGTGAGGACGCCGGGGTGCTTGCGATGGACGGTGGCGTTGACCTCCTGGAGGAACGAGATGGCCTCGAGGTTCTCGCGGCCGCCGTGGATGTTGGGCGTCCACTGGCCCTCGTCGCGGGAGTAGTCGAGGTAGAGCATCGAGGCGACAGCGTCCACCCGGAGGCCGTCGACGTGGAACTCGTCCGCCCAGTACAGGGCGTTGGCGACGAGGAAGTTGCGGACCTCGCGCCGGCCGAAGTCGAACACGTAGGTGCCCCAGTCGGGCTGCTCACCGCGCCGGGGGTCGCCGTGCTCGTACAGCGGGGTGCCGTCGAACCGGCCGAGGGACCACTCGTCCTTGGGGAAGTGCGCGGGGACCCAGTCCACCAGGACGCCGATGCCGTGTGAGTGCAGGTGGTCGATCACGTAGCGCAGGTCGTCCGGGGAGCCGAACCGACTGGTGGGGGCGAAGTAGCCGGAGACCTGGTAGCCCCACGACCCGCCGAAGGGGTGCTCGGCGACGGGCATCAGCTCCACGTGCGTGAACCCGGTCTCGAGCACGTGCTCGGCGAGCTGGTGCGCGAACTCGCGGTAGTCGAGGCCGGGGCGCCAGGAGCCGACGTGGACCTCGAGGATCGTCATGGGGGAGCGGGAGTGGTCGCGGGTCGCTCGGGCGGCGATCCACTCGTCGTCGTTCCACTCGTAGGCGGAGGTGAACACCTTCGACCCGGTGGCGGGGGGCACCTCGGTCGCGACGGCCATGGGGTCGGCGTGGTCGACGGTCCGGCCGTCGGCGCCGCGGACGCGGTACTTGTAGACGGCGCCGTCGCCGACGCCGGGGACGAACAGCTCCCACACGCCGGAGGAGCCGATCGAGCGCATGGGCAGTGCCACGGGGTTCCACCCGCAGAAGTCGCCGACGACGCTGACACCGCGGGCGTTGGGTGCCCACACGGCGAAGGACGTGCCGGTGACCGGCCCGGTGGGGGAGTCGTAGGTGCGGACGTGCGCACCGAGTGCGTCCCAGAGGCGCTCGTGGCGCCCCTCGCCGATGAGGTGCAGGTCGACCTCGCCGAGGGTCGGCAGGAACCGGTAACCGTCGGCGACGGTGCGGGTGTGGCCGTCCGCGTAGGCGACGCGGTAGCGGTAGTCGGGCACTTCGGCCTCGGGCAGCGCGGCCTGGAACAGGCCGTCGGAGACGGGCTCCATCGGGACCGTCCGGTCACCGAAGTCGATCTCGACGGACACCGCACCCGGCTGCATGGTGCGCACGACGGAACCGTCTCCGTCGCGGTGCGTCCCGTACACCGAGTGGGGATCGTGGTGGGTGCCCGCGCGCAGCCGACCGAGCACCTCGTCGGTGAGGGGCGTGGGATGCGGGGCGGCGGCCGGAGCGGGGCTCGCGGCCGGCCCGGGTGTCGCGGGTGCCGCCGGGGATGACGGCGACGACGACGAGGTCTTCTCCGGCCGGCGCCGGGCGGTCGCGGGGTCCTGCTTCTTGTGCTTTCCCATGGTCGTTCGCCTCAATCCACGGTGTGCGTTCGGTAGGACAGTTCGACCCTACGTGCTTCGGAGCAGGGTGGGATCGAGACGATGTGCGCGACCGCGGACCACGGCTCGAGCCGGATGTAATTGCTCGACCCCCAGTGGAACTCGGTGCCCGACACCTCGTCGCGGACGCTGAACCGGGCGTCGTCGTCGTAGCCGAGCGCCGCCATGTCCAGGTGCAGGGTGCCCTCCTGCGCGCCGAGGGAGTCCAGGGTGACCACGGTCAGGACGGTGTCGCCGGTGGCGGGATCGATCTTGGAGTAGGCGAGGATCTGGTCGTTGTCGACGTCGTGGAAGTGCAGGGTCCGCAGCTGCTGGAGCGCGGGGTGCTCGCGCCGGATCCGGTTGAGCGCGCGCAGCCAGGGCGCCAGCGACTGTCCGGCGGCCTCGGCGGCCGCGAAGTCGCGGGGCCGCAGTTCGTACTTCTCCGAGTCGAGGTATTCCTCGCTGCCCTCGGCGACCGGCTGCCACTCGTAGAGTTCGTAGCCCGAGTACACGCCCCAGGCGGGCGAGAGGGTCGCGGCGAGGGCGGCGCGGATCGCGAACATCGCCGGGCCGCCGCGCTGGAGCGACTCGTGCAGGATGTCCGGGGTGTTGGTGAACATGTTGGGCCGCGCCTCGTCGACGTGGGCCAGCAGCTGCTCGCAGAACTCGACCAGATCGGCCTTGCTGGTCTTCCACGTGAAGTACGTGTAGGACTGCGAGAACCCCCGCTTGGCGAGCCCGAACAGCCGGGCCGGTCGGGTGAACGCCTCGGCGAGGAACAGCACGTCGGGCTCGGTGCGCTTGACCTCGCTGATGAGCCGGTTCCAGAAGTCGGCGGGCTTGGTGTGCGGGTTGTCCACACGGAAGATCCGCACGCCCAGTGAAGTCCAGTGCCTGACCACGCGCAGCACCTCGGCGTAGATGCCCTCGGGGTCGTTGTCGAAGTTGATCGGGTAGATGTCCTGGTACTTCTTGGGCGGGTTCTCGGCGTAGGCGATGTGTCCGTCGGGCAGGACGGTGAACCACTCCGGGTGCTCGGCGGCCCACGGGTGGTCGGGCGCGCACTGCAGCGCGAGATCGAGGGCCACCTCGACGCCGCGTTCGCCCGCGTACTCGACGAGACGCCGGAAATCCTCGGTCGTACCGAGGTCGGGGTGCACGGCGTCGTGGCCGCCGTCCCGTGAACCGATGGCCCACGGGGACCCCACGTCGTCCGGGTCGGGGGTCAGTGTGTTGTTGCGACCCTTGCGGTTGATCTCCCCGATGGGGTGGATGGGCGGCAGGTACACCACGTCGAAACCGAGGTCGACCGCGTGGTCGACGTACGCCCGCGAGGTGGCGAACGTGCCGTGGACGGGTCTGCCCTCGGCGTCCCAGCCGCCGGTGGATCGGGGGAAGAACTCGTACCAGGAGCTGAACTGAGCCTCGCGGCGATCGACCCACACCCGGTGGGTCTGCCCCACGGTGACCAGTTCGCGCACCGGGTCGGTGGCGAGCGCCGCGGCGACCTCCGCCGACAGGGCGCGCTCCGTGCGGGTGGCCGCGTCTCCGTCACCGCGCAGCGCGTCGGCGGCCCCCGAGAGGAGGGCGGCGCGGTCGGTCTCCCCCGCGGTGGTGGCCCGGGCGACCGCGAGGTCGAGCACGCGCGCGCCCACCTCGAACTCGTTGCCCAGCACGTCGGCGTCCTGACCCGCGTCCATCTTCTTGATGATGCCGCTGCGCCAGGTGGCGAAGGGGTCGGACCAGGCCTCCACGCGGAACGACCACATGCCGGGCACGTCGGTGGGCAACAGGGCGTGCACGGTGTCGGGTTCGGTACCGGGCGCCATCGTGGTGCGCGAGGAGAGGCCGCCGGGTCGGCGTACCACGAGGCTGGCGGACAGGGCGTCGTGCCCCTCCCGCCAGACGACGGCCGAGATCGGCAATATCTCGCCGACCACCGATTTCGACGGGAACCTCCCGCAGGAGACGAGGGGACGGACCTCGTCGATGGCAAGACGGTCGTTCACGTCGGTGCTCCTTCCGGCTGCGGGTCGGCGCCGCGAAGTGGCGACGTCCGTCACCGTCGACGCTAGCGAAGTCGGGCCGATCCTTCAGGGCCGTCATCTCCGGTTAACCCGCGCGAGTCGTGTTCCTCCCCACCCGGGGCCGCGATAACCGGTTAGATGGGCGTCGTGAGCACCGCCATCGACATCGACCCCGACCTCGTCCTCGACCTGCGTGACGTCTCGCTCCGGCGGGACGGCAAGCCCCTCGTGGGGCCACTGACCTGGCAGGTCGAACTCGACGAGAGGTGGGTGGTGCTCGGCCCCAACGGTGCGGGTAAGACCTCGCTCCTGAGGATCGCCTCGGCGTTGGAGTACCCGAGCACGGGCACAGCCGTCATCCTCGGTGAGCAGCTCGGTCGGACGGAGGTGACCGAGCTGCGCAGCCGGGTCGGCCTGTCGTCGGTCGCCGTCGCGGGCCGGATCCCCGGCGACGAGGTGGTGAGCGACCTCGTCATCTCCGCCGGGTACGCGGTCCTGGGCCGCTGGCGGGAGAGGTACGACGAGCAGGACTTCGACCGCGCCGCCGACACCCTGGAGTCGATCGGCGCCGAACATCTCGCGGACCGGACGTGGGGCACACTCTCGGAGGGCGAGCGCAAGCGCGTGCTCATCGCGCGCGCCATGATGACCGACCCCGAACTGCTACTGCTCGACGAGCCGGGCGCCGGGCTGGATCTCGGCGGCCGCGAGGACCTCGTCGCCCGGCTCGGGGACATGGCCATGGACCCGGACGCCCCCGCGACGGTCCTGGTGACCCACCACGTCGAGGAGATCCCCCCGGGATTCACCCACGCCATGCTGCTGGCGGAGGGTGAAGTGACCGCCATGGGGCTCATCGACGACGTGATCACCTCCGGGAACCTCAGCCGGGCCTTCGCGCAGTCGATCACGGTCGACGCGATCGACGGCCGCTACTTCGCCCGCCGTGCCCGCCGATCGGGCCGGCACCGACGGGCGTGACCGGCGTGGCGGGCGCGAATGGCGGCGGCGGGGACACCCACGCGGGATACGCGCCGGACTCCGTCCCGATCCGTGAGGCGGCGACGGTCGCGCTGATCCGCGACGCCCGGGTCGGCGGGGGAGTCGAGGTGTTCCTGCAGCACCGCGTGTCGACGATGCAGTTCGCGGCGGGCATGTCGGTGTTCCCCGGCGGCGGGGTGGAGCCGCGCGACTACCACGGCACGCGGTCCTGGCGGGGGCCCGCGCCGCGGTGGTGGGCCGAGCGGTTCGGCATCGACGAGGGCCGCGCCGCCGCGGCGGTCCGAGGGGTCGCGCGCGAGCTGTTCGAGGAGACCGGCGTCCTGCTCGCCGAGCCGGCGGAACCCACCCCGCGCCCGACCACGCCCGCGGCCGTGCCCCCGGCGTCGCCCGGCGTCGCCGAGCGGCGCGCGCTCGACGCGGGGCACGGGGACCTCGACTCGCTCCTGGCCGCCCACGACCTGGTGCTGTCCGCGCACCTGCTGCGGCCGTGGGACCGCTGGACGACCCCGGTCGGGCCGCCGCGGCGCTACGACACGCTGTTCTTCGTGGCCGCACTGCCGGAGGGGGCGGAACCGGACGGCGGGACGAGCGAGGCCCGGGCCGCCGAGTGGATCCGCGCCGACGACGCCGCCCAGGCCGGCGTCCTCGGGCACCTCGGGATGCTCCGGCCGACCCTCGACGTGCTGTCCGACCTCGCGGGAGCCGCGGACGTCGCCGAGGTGCTGGCCACCGAACGGGCCATCGCGCCCGGCGGGAACTAACCTTGCGGCGGTGACCCCCGAGGACCTCGACTTCCTGCGCACCGACGCCGGCCGCGACCTGATCGAGCTCGCCGCCGGGCTCGACTGGTCGCGGGCCCACGTCGTGTCCTCGACGGCGACCGTGCGCCGCGCGGACGCCGAGCACGCGGCCGCGGCGATAGACGTCGTCACCGCCCGTGCCCGCGCGCACGGCCGGATCCGCGGGGCGGGGGCGATGCTTCTCACCGACGAGGCGGTGCAGCAGGCCACGGCCTGGCCCGTCGCCGCCCTCCGCGCCGAACGCCTGGCGGGCCGGGACGTCCACGACGTGACGTGCTCGGTCGGCGCCGAGCTCACCGAGCTCGTCCGCACGGCCGGCCGCGTGATCGGCTCGGACCTCGACCCGGTGCGCGCGCGGATGGCCGCCCACAACGTCCCCGGGGCGCTGGTGTGTGTGGCGGACGCGCTCGCGCCGCCGAGCCGCGACGCCGTGCTGGTGGCCGATCCCGCCCGCCGCGCCGGGGGACGCCGCATCCACGACCCGGCGCAGCTCAGCCCACCGCTGCCGGACCTCCTCGCCGTGGCCACGGACCGCGACCACGTTATCAAGTGCGCGCCCGGACTCGACACCTCCGCCCTCGGCCACGAGGGCGAGGTCGAGCTGGTCTCCCTCGACGGCTCGGTACGCGAGGCCTGCCTGTGGTCGTCGGGCCTGGCCGGGGGCGTACGGAGACGCGCGACGGTCGTGCGCACCGCCGCCGCCGGGGCGCCGGGCCCGTGGGGACCGGCGCGCCTGACCGCGGACGGTGTCGCCGTGCACGTGGAGGAGGTGACCGACGGCGACGACGACGAGGTCGCCGCCCACCCCGAACCCGAGCGGTTCATCGTGGACCCGGACGGGGCGGTCGTCCGGGCGGGGCTCGTGCGGCACTGGGCCCGCAGACACGGGCTCCGTCAGCTCGACCCGCGGATCGCGCACCTGACCGGCCCGCGGATCCCTCCGGGCCACAGCGGGTTCGAGGTGCTCGAGCGGTGTCGGCTGGACCGCAAGCAGCTGCGTCTCGCCCTGCGCGCGCGGGACTGCGGGTCGCTGGAGATCCTCGTGCGCGGCGTCGACACCGACCCGGACGTGCTGCGTCGCTCGCTGTCGCTGTCGGGGTCGCGGCCGCTCGCGCTGGTGGTCACCCGCATCGGCACGTCGGCCGTGGTGTTCGTGTGCGGGCCCCGGACCCGGGCCACCGGGGATCAGCCGAACATGTAGACCGCGCCCATCGCGGTCGTCAACGCGATCCGACCGTCCGAATCGACGCTGAGCCCCGACACGGGACCCGACGCCGCGGGCACCTCGAGCCGGTGGACGGTCCGCCCGTCGCCGCCGTCGAGCACGTGTACGGCGATGCCGGGCTCGCCGCCGCCACCGCCCGCGCGCACGGCCACGATCACCTGCCCGTCCGGGGTCGCGGCAGGGTTGGTGAGCTGCTGCAGATCGTCCCGGCGCCAGACCTCGCGGCCGGTCCCGTCGACCGGGCGGACGGCCACCACGGGCGCCGGGCCCGCGTCGTCGTCGTGCTCGTCGTCGGGACCCCTCCACACGGTCGTCGTGCGGCCCGCGGTGACGAGGGTGCCGTCGGGCAGCAACGCCGGCGAGGCGTCCGGGCGGTACCCGACCGGCACCGACCACAGTTCGGCGCCGTCGGCCGCCCGGTACGCGGCGAGGGCGCCGTCCGCGGCGTGCACGTAGACCTCGTCCCGGTCACCCGACAGGACCACCGGCACGCCCAGCCGGCCCTCGGTCAGAGGGACGCGCCACAGGACCTCCAGGGCGGGCGCGTCGTCACCGACCAACCGCACTGCGACCAGCTCCGGCTCCGCCGCGCCCGGCGTCCACGCGGTGAGGTACGCCGTGGCCGCGTCGGTGTCCACGGCCGCCGTCGCCGGCACCGGACACCCCCGCGCGCCGGTGGCGCACCACGGCAGACCGTAGGCCGGATCGTCCGTCACGACGTCACCGGTGAGACGCAGCTCGGGGGTGACGTCCAGACCCGTGTGGGCGTTGACTACACGCGCGACCCCGAGGTGGGAGACGAGCAGCAGGTGGCGGTTGTCCATCAACGTCACGGTGGTCGGCACGCCGCGGGTGGCGGCGAACCACCGGTTCTCGCCCTCGGCGGCCACCGCCGCGACCCCGCCGTACGCCGGGACGAACAGTGACCCGCGCCCGTCGACCGTCGCCGTGATGCGCGGGCCGTCCGTCGGCATCCGCGAGCACCACCGCTTGCGGCCGTCGTCGGCGGTCAGGGCGAAGAGGTTGCAGCCGCGCTCGGAGACCGTCGCCTGGAACGACGTGCCGATCCCGTCGGAGGACGCCACTCCGATCGCCGGGGCGCCCAGCGTGCGCGACCAGAGCAGCTCGGGGGAGTCCGACACCCCGGCGTGCGCCCGCGACGAGTTCGGCGGGCCACCGGCCACCGACGACCAGCTCGCGGCCTGGCCGAGGCGCGCGCCCCCGCTCGGCGTGTCCGACGCGCAGCCCGAGGCCACGCCCAGGGCGAGCCCGGCCACGACCAGGGACCGCACGGTGCGCGGTAACGATGCCGGTGCCACAGGTCCCCCCGTCGAAAGAGTGATCAGGGCGTAAGCGTAGTCCGAGCGCCCGGCGACCCAGGGGTACGCCCGGGGGAACCGCCACTCGCGGAGCGCGCTCCGCCGATACCGTGACGACACTCACCCTGCCCGCGAGGGCACCAGCCCCGGCCCCGGCCCGACGGAAGGCGGACACCCCGATGACAGCGAACTCCGGACTCGACACCGCGCTGACCCCGCTGAGCTTCCTGGAGAAGGCCGCGCGCGTCTCACCCGACGCGACCGCGGTGGTCGACGGCCCGCGGCGCCAGACCTACGCCGAGTTCGCCGACCGGGCCACCAGACTGGCCTCGCTGCTGAAGATGCGCGGCGTCGCGCGCGGCGACCGCGTCGGCGTCCTCGCCCCCAACTCCGCGGAGGCCCTGCTCGCCCAGTTCGCCGTCCCGCTGGCCGGCGGAGCCGTGGTCGCACTCAACACCCGTCTGGCCCCGGCCGAGATCGCCTACATCGTCGACCACGCCGGCATCGAGGTGCTCATCGCCGACGCCGACCTGCTCGCCGGCCTGGGCGACGAGGTCCCCGACGCGCTGCGGCTCGTCCTGGTGGCCCCCGACGCCGACGGCACCCAACCCGATGTCACCCGCTTCGGCCCCCGCGCCGAGGCGCTGGAGGAGGGGCTCGCGAACGCCTCGCCGCAGCCCGTGCCGTGGACCGTCGCCGACGAGGACTCCGTCATCGCCGTCAACTACACCTCCGGCACGACCGGCCGCCCGAAGGGCGTCATGTACACCCACCGCGGTGCCTACCTCAACGCGCTCGGCGAGATCATCACGCAGGGCCTCGACGCCGATTCGCGGTACCTGTGGACCCTGCCGATGTTCCACTGCAACGGTTGGTGCACCACCTGGGCCCTGACCGGGGCGCGGGGCACCCACGTGTGTCTGCGCGCCGTCCGCGGGGAGGACATCTGGAGACTGTTCGACGACGAGGGGATCAACCGCCTCGCCGGTGCCCCCGCCGTGTTGAGCACCATCGCGGACGACCCGGCCGCCCGGCCGATCGAGGGGATCCGCATGATCACCGCGGGGGCCCCGCCCTCGCCGACGATCCTGCGCCGCTTCGAGGATCTCGGGATCGACGTCACCCAGGTGTACGGCCTCACCGAGACCTACGGCCCCTTCACCGTGTGCACCCCGCAACCCGGCTGGGCCGACCTCGACCCCGACGAGCGTGCCGGCCTCAAGTCCCGCCAGGGCGTCGCGATGATCCACGCCGACACCGTGCGCGTGGTCGAGCGCACCTCGCCGGGGGAGACCCGCCTGAACGACGTCCCCGCCGACGGCGTGACGATGGGCGAGGTCGTCATGACCGGCAACGGTGTCATGAAGGGCTACTTCAACGACCCCGAGGCCACCGCCGCCGCGTTCGCGGGTGGGTGGTTCCACTCCGGAGACCTCGGCGTGATGCACCCCGACGGGTACGTGCAGCTACTCGATCGCGCGAAGGACGTGGTGGTCTCCGGCGGCGAGAACATCTCCACCATCGAGGTCGAGCAGGCGATCGTCTCGCACCCCGACGTCGTGGACTGCGCGGTCGTCTCCATGCCCGACGAGAAGTGGGGAGAGCGGCCCAAGGCGTACGTCGTGGTCCGGCCCGGGTCGGAGCTCGACGAGGCCGGCGTGATCGAGCACTGCCGCACGAAGATCGCCCGCTACAAGGTGCCGGGCGCGGTCGAGCTCACCGAGGCGCTGCCCCGGACGTCGACGGGCAAGGTGCGCAAGAACGAACTGCGCGACGCCGCGTGGGCGGGCTGGGAGAAGCGGATCAACTGACCGGGCGAACCCGGCCCCGCCCCCGTGACGCCGGTGGCGTTATTGTGTCAGGCAGGATCACAATCCGGTGCGCCCGGTCATGACGGGGGCGCACCCCGCCCCGACTCGCAGGAGGTCGACGCAGGCCCATGACGAACATCGTCGTACTGATCAAGCAGGTTCCCGACACCTATTCCGAGCGCAAGCTCTCGGACGGGGACTACACCCTGGACCGCGAGGCCGCGGACGCGGTCCTGGACGAGATCAACGAGAAGGCCGTCGAGCAGGCGCTCCAGATCAAGGAGGCCAACGGCGGCGAGGTCACCGTCCTGTGCGCCGGCCCGGATCGCGCCACCGAGGCCATCCGCAAGGCCCTGTCGATGGGAGCCGACAAGGCCGTGCACCTCAACGACGAGGGCCTCCACGGATCCGACGTCGTCCAGACGGCGTGGGCCCTGGCCAACGTCCTGGGCACCATCGAGGGCACCGAGCTGGTCATCGCCGGGAACGAGGCCACCGACGGTCGCATGGGCGCGGTCCCGGCCATCCTCGCCGAGTACCTGGGTCTGCCCCAGCTCACCCACATGCGGACCCTGGAGATCGCCGACGGCGTCGCCAGGGGCGAGCGTGAGACCGACGAGGGCATCTTCGAGGTCGAGGCCTCGCTGCCGTGCGTCGTGTCCGTGGCGGAGAAGATCAACGAGCCGCGGTTCCCGTCCTTCAAGGGCATCATGGCCGCCAAGAAGAAGCCGGTCGAGGCCCTCACCCTGGCCGACGCGAATGTCGAGGCCGGCCAGGTCGGCAAGGACAACGCCGCGTCGACCGTGACCTCCTCCGCGCCCAAGCCGCCGCGTGCGGCCGGTGAGAAGGTCGTCGACGAGGGCGAGGGCGGCAACGACATCGCCAAGTACCTCGTGGCGCAGAAGCTCATCTGACGCGAGCTCACCCCGACCGACTCATCACAGTCTTTTTCAAGGAGAACCCACCATGGCTGAAGTCCTCGTCGCGGTCGAGCACGTCGACGGCGAACTCAAGAAGGTCACCAACGAGCTGCTGACCGCCGCCCGCGCGCTCGGCGAGCCGTCCGCCGTCGTGTTCGGCGAGACCGGCACCGCCGCCGCGCTCACCGATGCCCTCAAGGAGGCCGGCGCGGAGAAGATCTACGTCGCCGAGGGCGACGCGGTGCAGAACTACCTCGTCACCCCCAAGGTCGACGTCCTGGCCGGCCTCGCCGAGCAGGGCGCCGCCGCGATCGTCCTGGCCGCCACGTTCGAGGGCAAGGAGGTCGCGGGTCGTCTCGCGGCCCGCACCGGCTCGGGCGTCCTCACCGACGTCATCGAGATCCGCGAGGACGGCTCCGCAGTCCACTCGATCTTCGGTGGCGCCTACACGGTCGAGGCCACCGTCTCCGGCGACACCCCGATCTACACGGTCCGTCCGGGCTCCGTCGAGGCGTCCCCGGCCGCGGGCGCGGGCGAGGTCGTCGAGGTCCAGGTCCCCGAGCCCGAGAACGCGGCCAGGGTCATCTCTCGCAACCCGATCGTCGGTGGCGACCGCCCCGAGCTCACCGAGGCGACCGTCGTCGTCTCCGGTGGCCGCGGTGTCGGCTCGGCGGAGAAGTTCGAGGAGGTCGTCGAGCCGCTCGCCGACTCCCTCAAGGGTGCGGTCGGCGCCTCCCGTGCCGCCGTCGACTCGGGCTACTACCCGGGCCAGTTCCAGGTCGGCCAGACCGGCAAGACCGTGTCGCCGCAGCTGTACATCGCCCTGGGGATCTCCGGCGCCATCCAGCACCGCGCCGGAATGCAGACCTCCAAGACGATCGTCGCGGTGAACAAGGACGAGGAGGCCCCGATCTTCGAGATCGCGGACTACGGCATCGTCGGCGACCTGTTCACAGTCGCCCCGCAGCTCACCGAGGCCATCAACGCCCGCAAGTGAGCCCCGTACACCGTGTCTGACGGACGCGTCCCGGACCCCGGCACCCCTGCGGTGCCGGGGTCCGGCGCATCCGGGCGTATCCTTGCCTGCGATATGCCCACCTTGCGCCCCGTGCACTATCTGGACCACGCCGCGACCACCCCGATGCGTCCGGCGGCCGTCGCCGCCTACGCCGAGGCGGCCTCGGTGGTCGGCAACGCCTCCTCCCTCCACGGTTCCGGTCGCCGAGCGCGGCGACGCGTCGAGGAGGCCCGCGAGTCGCTCGCCCACCACCTCGGGTGTCGACCCTCGGAGGTGGTGTTCACCTCCGGCGGCACCGAGTCCGACAATCTCGCGATCCTCGGCCAGGCGGCCGCGCACGACGGCGACCTCGTCGCCGTCGGCGCCACCGAGCACCACTCCGTGCTCGACGCCGCCGCCCATTTGGCGACCGGGCGCGGGGGGGACAAGGAGGTCCGGCTCCTGCCCGTCGACGAGCGCGGCGCCGTCGACCCGGACACCGTTCGCGAGCTCGCCGAGGAGGCCGGCCACCGCCTCGCCCTGGTCGCGACGATGCTCGCCAACAACGAGATCGGCACCCTCGGCGACGTCGCGGCGGTGGCCGGCCACGCCCGCGCGGTCGGCGCCGCGGTCCACACCGACGCCGTCCAGGCCGTGGGGCACGTGCCGGTGGACTTCGCCGCCCTCGGCGTCACCTCGCTGAGCCTGTCCGCCCACAAGTTCGGAGGCCCGCTCGGTGTGGGCGCGCTGATCCTCGACCGCGGCGCCGAGTGCCTGCCGATCGGCTTCGGCGGCGGGCAGGAGCGCGACCTGCGCTCCGGGTCGGTGGACGTACCCGGCGTCGTCGCCATGGCCGTGGCGCTCGAGGAGGCCGTCCGCGAGATGGAGGCCGAGACTCGGCGGTTGACCGCGCTGCGGGACCGTCTCGTCGACGGCGTGCTCGCGGCGGTCCCGGGTGCGATCGCCAACGGGGGCGGCGAGCGCCTCCCGGGGATCGCCAACATCACCTTCCCCGGATGCTCCGGGGAGTCGCTCATCCTCCTGCTGGACGCCGCCGGCATCGAGTGCTCGACCGGCTCCGCGTGCACCGCCGGGGTCGCCGAGCCCAGTCACGTCCTCCTCGCGCTCGGTGCCGACGACGCCTCGGCCCGGAGTAGCCTGCGGCTCAGCCTGGGGTACACGACCACCGAGGACGACATCGACGCCGCGATAGCCGCCCTGGGCCCCGCCGCCGACCGCGCCCGCGTCGCGGGTCTCGGCATGGCCCGCGCCGGGATGAGCGCATCATGAGAGTGCTCGCCGCGATGAGCGGGGGAGTGGACTCCGCCGTGGCCGCCGCCCGTGCCGTGGCCGCCGGCCACGAGGTCGTGGGCGTGCACCTGGCCCTCAGCACCGATCCGGCGACCCTGCGGACCGGATCCCGGGGCTGCTGCTCGCGCGAGGACGCCGGAGACGCCCGCCGCGTCGCGGACCTGCTGGGGATCCCCTTCTACGTCTGGGACTTCGCCGAGCGGTTCCGGGCCGACGTCATCGACGACTTCGTCGAGTCCTACGCCCGCGGGGAGACGCCCAACCCGTGCCTGCGCTGCAACGAGCGCATCAAGTTCGAGGCGCTGCTCGAGCGCGGCATGGCGCTCGGGTTCGACGCCGTCGCGACCGGGCACTACGCGCGGCTGTCGACCGAGGAGCTCCCCGACGGTTCCCGCCGGCCCGTCCTGCGGCGGGCGGTCGACGCGGCCAAGGACCAGTCCTACGTCCTCGGCGTGCTCACCCCCGAGCAGCTCGCTCACTCGATGTTCCCGCTGGGGGACTCGCTCAAGTCGCAGGTCCGCGCCGAGGCGGAGGCGGCGGGTCTGCCGGTGGCCTCCAAGCCGGACAGTCACGACATCTGCTTCATCCCGTCCGGCGACACGCGTGCGTTCCTCGGGGCCCGGATCGGGGTGCGTCCCGGCGCGGTCGTCGACGCCGACACCGGTGACGAGCTCGGCCGCCACGACGGGATCCACGGGTTCACCATCGGCCAGCGCAAGGGGCTCGGTGTGCAGGGGCCCGCGGCCGACGGCCGCCCCCGGTACGTCACCGCGATCGACGCCGACAGCGGCACGGTGACCGTCGGCGGCGCCGATCACCTGCTGTCGGTCGCCATGACGGCCACCTCGCCGTACTGGCTGGTCGACGACGAGATCCGCGAGACCGACTGCCACGTGCAGATCCGCGCGCACGGCGAGGCCGCCCCGGCGCACGTCCGGCGCGTAGGGGGCGGGGCGAACGCCACGCTCGAGATCACCCTGGACGAGCCGGTCCGCGGGGTCGCGCCCGGGCAGGCCGCGGTCCTGTACCGCTCCGAGCCCGATGGCGACCGCGTCCTGGGCAGCGGCACCATCTCCGCCTCCCGCCCGGCGACGGAGACGGTGTGACGCCGGAGGTGGGCCCCGCTCCGTCCAGCACCGGTCCCGGCCCGATGCCCGGCACCGATCCTCGCGAGGCTGCCCGCGTCGTGATGGGGGAGTGTCATGCCCTGCCGTTCCTGCCGGAGCTGCCGGACCGTGGTCCGGGCGCGGACGCGATCGGCCGCACCCTCGCGATGCTCGCGGATCTGCCCACGGACGTCACCCCGCGCGGGTGGCGGCTCGCCGATTCGCCGGGCCGCCTCGCCCGGCGGGCGGCAGACCATCTCGACCGTGACGGCGACGCCCTCGAGGAGGCCGACGAGCTGGCGAGGGACCCCGAGGAGGTGCCCGAGCCCGATCGTCGTCGGCTCCAGCTACGGATCGTGGGCCCGTGGTCGCTCGCGGCGCAGGTGGAACTGCCCGGCGGGATGCCGGTCCTGTCCGACCGCGGTGCCCGACGCGACCTGGCGGCCTCCCTCGGCGAGGGCGCGGGAGGCTTCGCCGCGCGGCTCGCGAGCCGACTGCGTGCGGGCGCCCGGGTCCTGCTCGACGAGCCACTGCTCTGGAGGGTGGTCGCCGGGACCGTGCAGTCGCCCAGCCGGCTCGACCCGATCGCGGCCGTCCCCGCGGACCAGCTCGCCCTGTCGCTGTGCCGCTTCGGGGACGCCCTCCGCCACGCAGGCGCAGCCGAGGTCATGGTCCGCGTCCCGGCGACATCGGATCCGGGCGCTCCTCCGGTCTGGTCCGTGATCACCGAGCCGCCCCGGGGCGAGACGCCTCTCGACGGCGCGTGCGTGCCCGCCTCACCACTGTTCTCCGCGCGGTCACACGCCGCCCTCGACGCCGCCGGCACCCTGCTGGGGGACGGCCGTACCCTCCAGTTGGAGGGCCTGCCCGGTGCCGGCGGGCCGCCGCTGACCTCCGCCGAGGCCGAACGGCCCGCGGCGGAGGTGTTGGCGCTTCTCGACCGACTCGGGGCGCCGCCCCATTCGGGCCTTCCCTCGATCGTCCTCACGCCGACGGCAGACGAGACCGTCTCCGCCCCAGGGGCCGCCGCGGCGCTCCGCGGAGCCAGACTCGTCGCGGAGACCGCGTCCCGCATGGCCGAGTGACCGGCCGGGGTTATACCGCCGCCATCGGCCACTGGGTGTTGACGTCGGACGCGTCCTTCCCGCAGCGCTCGAGGTAGGCGGCGAAGTCCCGCTGGCGGGCCTCGTGCCACCGGGCCTGCTGGGCGTTGGACTCGCGCCAGTCACAGCCGGACAACTCCTGCTGCGTCCCCAGCATCTTCCACGCCAGGCGTGCGGCCGCGAGAGCGTCCGCGACCGCCTCGTGCGCGGCGTCGAGGCGGACCCCGTGCTGACCGCACAGTGCCTCCAACGTGCGCTTGCCCTTGCGGAAGGGGTCGACGGCCCGGTCGACGACATAGGGATCGATCACCGGGCCGGCCACCTCGAAGGTCGGGTGCCACCGGCGCAGGATCGTCAGGTCGTAGCACGCGTTGAACACCACGAGCGTGCGCCCATCGCGCCATCCCTGCCTAATGACCTCCACGGTCTCCGCGATGACCTCTGCGTGAGGCCGACCGTGTTCCCTCGCGTGGGCGGTGGTGATGCCGTGCACCGCGGTCGCCCCCTCGGGGATTTCGATACCGGGATCGGCCAGCCAGTTCCGTTCCCTCTTGCGTGGCCCGTCGATCTCGATCAGGGCCGAGGTCACGACGTGGGCCGTGCGCGGGTCGGGGCCGGTCGTCTCGAGGTCGAAGGCCAGCAGGCGGTTCCGGTCGATGGTGGCGGGGAGCGTGATGTCGTTGTTCATGGGCTCACCGTAGGCCAGCGCTCCGACACCGCGGAGGCGTCGCGGCCGCGTGCACCATAACCTGTCTGTGTGAGCCAACCCGAGGAGAACACCGAGCCCGCCGGCACCGGGGACGTCCCGCCGGAGATCCGGCAGGAGTGGACCGAGCTCGCGGAGACCGTCCGCGACCATCAGTTCCGCTACTACGTCAAGGACGCGCCGATCGTCTCCGACGCCGAGTTCGACCGTCTGTACGGAGAACTGCAGGCGCTCGAGGAGAAGTACCCGGCACTGCGTACCGCCGACTCGCCCACGCAGTTGGTCGGCGGCGGGTTCTCCACGGACTTCGCCCCGGTCGAGCACCTGGAGCGGATGACCAGTCTCGACAACGTCTTCTCCGAGGAGGAGCTGCGCGACTGGGTCGCCTCCGCGGTCGAGCAGGCGGGCGTGCCCGAGGACCGGCTGCCGTTCCTGTGCGAGGTGAAGATCGACGGTGTGGCCCTGAATCTGGTCTACCGCGACGGCAAGCTGGTCAGTGCGGCCACCCGTGGCGACGGGCGTACCGGCGAGGACGTCACCCTCAACGCCCGCACGATCGAGGACATCCCGGTGACCCTCACCCCGACCGAGGACAGGCCGGTGCCCTCGCTGCTGGAGGTCCGCGGGGAGGTCTTCTTCCGCCTCGACGACTTCGCCGAGCTCAACGCCCGGCTCGTCGCAGAGGGCAAGGCACCGTTCGCCAACCCCCGCAACAGCGCCGCCGGGTCGCTGCGGCAGAAGAACCCCGCAATCACCGCACAACGTCGACTCGGCATGTACTGCCACGGGCTCGGGGCGGTGGAGGGTGCGACGTTCGAGAGTCTCCACGACGTCTACCTCGCGCTCGCGGACTGGGGCCTTCCGGTCTCCCCGCACACCGCGCCCGCCACCGGCGTCGAGGAGGTGGTAGAGCGGATGCGGTACTGGGGAGAGCACCGCAGCGACCCCGAACACGAGATCGACGGTCTCGTGGTGAAGATCGACGACCGCGCCGTCCAGCGTCGCCTCGGCCAGACCTCCCGGGCCCCGCGGTGGGCGATCGCCTACAAGTACCCGCCCGAGGAGGTCATGACCGAGCTGCTCGACATCCGGGTCTCCGTCGGCCGGACCGGGCGCGTGACCCCGTTCGCCTACATGGAGCCGGTTCTCGTCGCGGGGTCGACGGTCTCGCTCGCGACGCTGCACAACCAGACCGAGGTCATCCGCAAGGGTGTGCTCATCGGCGACACCGTGGTGATCCGCAAGGCGGGCGACGTGATCCCCGAGGTCCTCGGTCCCGTGGTCGAGCGACGCGACGGGACCGAGCGCGAGTTCGTCTTCCCCGAGCGCTGCCCGGAGTGCGACACCGTCCTGGCCCCCGCCCGCGAGGGCGACGCCGACTGGCGCTGCCCCAATCAGCGGTCGTGTCCCGCCCAGTTGCGCGAGCGGCTGTTCTACCTCGCCTCCCGTAACGCGCTGGACATCGAGGCACTCGGATACGAGGGCGCGTCCGACCTCCTCGCCAGTGGGGTGCTCGAGAACGAGGCCGGGCTCTTCGATCTCACCGAGGCCGATCTCCTCCGCACGCACCTCTATACCCGTATCGACAAGGCCACCCGGAAGCAGATCGAGGAGGGGGCCGAGCCCGAGCGCACCGTGCTCACCGAGAACGGACGCAAGCTGCTGGCCAACCTCGCCACCGCGAAGGACCGGCCGCTGTGGCGGGTCCTGGTCGCCCTGTCGATCCGTCATGTCGGTCCCACGGCCGCGCGGGCCCTCGCCACCAGGTTCGGGACGATGGAGGCGATCCGCGCCGCGTCCGAGGAGGAGCTGGCCGAGACCGACGGCGTGGGCCAGACGATCGCCGCGTCGGTGGTCGAGTGGTTCGGCGTCGACTGGCATCGCGAGATCGTCGACCGGTGGGCGGCGGCCGGCGTCTCGATGGCCGACGAGCGGGACGAGTCGATCCCGCGCACGCTCGAGGGGCTGACGATCGTCGCCACGGGCTCCCTCGAGGGCTTCACCCGCGACGGCATCAAGGAGGCCATCATCGCCCGCGGCGGCAAGGCCTCGGGTTCGGTGTCCAAGAAGACCGACTACGTGGTTGTGGGCGACAACCCGGGCTCGAAGGCGGCGAAGGCCGAGGAGCTGGGTCTTACCATCCTCGACGAGGCGGGCTTCGTCGAGCTCATGGAGAGCGGGCCCGCCCCGGCCGGGACCGCGGAACCGGACGTGGCAGACTTCGACCGGTGACGGCGCGCCTCAGCCGGCGTGCAGCGAGCGCAGAATCCCCGTGAGGTAACCGAGACGGGCGATCTCCGACGGCCGGAACGAGGGGCCGCCGGGCCGACCGACCACCAGGACGTGCCCGGCGTTCAGGGGCGCGGCCGCCAACGCGGTGTCCATCGCCGTCCATTCGGCCGGGACCTCGTCGTCGTCAGACAGAGCGGTGACGCGAGCCAGTCCGCACACGACGGGGACCTCGCCCCCGTCCCACATCGGCGCGGACTCCCCGCGCGCCACCAGTCGACACGTCGCGTCGCCGGTCACCTCCAGCACGAGGGCCCAGCCGACGCGCAGCGCGGCGGGGAGCTCGTCGGCGAGCATCTGCGCGGCCCCGCTGCCCGCCCCGGCGACCGCGTCGATCAGCTCGAGCTCGCGATGGGCGTCGAGGATCCCGCCGAACGGACGCAGGGAGTCCACGACCACGCCGTCGAGCCGCTCGGCCGCCGTGATGAGTGTGTCCGGGAAGGTGCCGTGGGGGACGTCCACGACGATGTCGTCGACCGCGACGCCGTCGAAACGGTCCACGACGTCGAGGCTGACGATGTCCGCGTCAACGGTTCCCAGGGCCACCGCGAGGGAGCCGAGGCTGCCCGGTCGGTCGGGCAACATGACGCGGAGAAGATAAGACATGACGCCCATTGTGCCGCACCCCCGCGGCCTGACTAGGCTGGGCCGGTACCGACCACGCCACGGAAAGGGGCAGGCACGTGACCTCGATCTCACGCGGGGACGTCGCGCATCTGGCCAGGCTCTCCCGCCTGGAACTGAGCGACTCCGAGCTGGATTCGTTCGCACAGCAGCTCACCGACATCCTCGACCACGTGCAGGCCGTCTCCGAGGTCGCTGCGGACGACGTCCCGGCGATGAGCCACCCCACCGCGATCAGCAACGTGTACCGGGACGACGTGGTCACCCCGGGACTGACCCCCGAGCAGGCCCTCGACCAGGCCCCCGCCGCCCACGAGCAACGCTTCGAGGTCCCGCAGATCCTGGGAGAGGACGCATGACCGAGCTCACCACCGCCACCGCCGCCGAGCTGGCGGGCCGGATCGCCGCGCGAGAGGTGTCCTCGGAGGAGGTCACCCGCTCGCATCTGGACCGGATCGACGAGGTCGACGGCGAGATCAACGCCTTCCTGCACGTAGGTGCCGACGAGGCCCTCGCGGCGGCCCGGGACGTCGACTCCCGCCTGGCCGCCGGTGAGGTGCTCGGGCCGCTGGCCGGCGTGCCCATCGCCCTCAAGGACGTCTTCACCACCACCGACGCGCCCACGACGTGCGGCTCCCGCATGCTCGAGGGGTACCGCTCGCCGTACGACGCCACCGTGACGGGCCGGCTGCGGGAGGCGGGTATCCCGATTCTCGGTAAAACCAACATGGACGAGTTCGCCATGGGGTCGTCCACCGAGAACTCCGCATACGGGCCCACCCGCAACCCCTGGGACCCCAGCCGTACACCGGGCGGCTCGGGCGGCGGTTCGGCCGCGGCGCTCGCGTCCCACCAGGCCCCGCTCGCCATCGGCACCGACACCGGTGGATCGATCCGACAGCCCGCCGCGCTCACCGCGACGGTCGGCGTGAAGCCCACGTACGGGACCGTCTCTCGATACGGTCTCGTCGCCTGCGCCTCCTCGCTCGACCAGGGTGGGCCGTGTGGCCGCACCGTCGAGGACACCGCGCTGCTGCACCAGGTCATCGCAGGGCACGACCCGCGCGACTCGACAAGCCTCGATGTGGCGGTCCCGGACGTCGTCGCCGCCGCCCGTGAGGGCGCGAAGGGTGACCTGACGGGCCTGCGGGTCGGCGTGGTCACGGAGTTCTCCGGCGAGGGCTACCAGCCCGGCGTCGAGGAGTCGTTCCGCGCCGCCGTGGAGACCCTGAGCGAGCTGGGTGCCGAGATCGTCGAGGTCTCGTGCCCCAATTTCCGGTACGCGCTGCCCGCCTACTACCTCATCCTCCCGTCCGAGGTCTCCAGCAACCTGGCACGGTTCGACGCCATGCGCTACGGACTGCGGACCGGTGACGGGTCGGCCGACCAGGTCATGGCCGCCAGTCGCGAGGCCGGCTTCGGGCCCGAGGTCAAGCGTCGCATCATGCTGGGCACCTACGCCCTGTCGGCCGGCTACTACGACGCCTTCTACGGCCAGGCGCAGAAGGTACGCACGCTCATCGCGCGCGACTTCGACGCCGCCTACGAGAAGGTGGACGTCCTCGTCTCGCCCACCACGCCGACGACCGCGTTCCCGCTGGGCGACAAGGTCGAGGACCCGGTCGCGATGTACCAGTTCGACCTGTGCACGCTGCCGCTCAACCTCGCAGGGCACTGTGGCATGTCCGTGCCCTCCGGCCTGGTCGACGGGCTGCCCGCCGGCCTGCAGATCATGGCGCCGGCGCTCGCCGACGACCGCCTCTACCGGGTGGGCGCGGCGTACGAGGCCGCGAGAGGCGCGATCGGGTGACCACGGTCCCCGAGCGGGACGCCTGGAAGGCCCTCGCGGCCCTGGTCATCGGGTTCTTCATGATCCTGGTGGACCAGACGATCGTCGCCGTGGCCACCGACGCGTTCGTCACCCAGCTCGGTGCCAGCACCAACCAGGTGATCTGGGTGACGAGCGCCTACCTGCTGGCGTACGTGGTCCCGCTGCTGTTCACGGGGCGGCTCGGGGACCAGATCGGGCCGCGCACGGTCGCGATCGCCGGACTGGTCGTCTTCACCGGCGCCTCGCTGTGGTGCGGCCTGGCCCCGAACGTCGAGATGCTCATCGTTGCCCGCGTGTTCCAGGGTGTCGGGGCCGCGCTCCTGACGCCGCAGTCGTTGAGCGTGATCACGCGCGTCTTCGCGCCCGAGCGTCGGGGCGCGGCCATGGGAACGTGGGGCGCGGTGGCGGGTATCGCGTCGGTGGTCGGTCCCGTGTTCGGCGGCGTGCTGATCGACGCCTTCGACTGGCGGTGGATCTTCTTCGTCAACATCCCGTTCGGCGTGCTCGCCGTGGTGTTGGTGTGGCTGTGGGTACCGGTGCTGGAGACTCGAACGCGCTCCTATGACGTGCCCGGGATCGTGCTGTCGGCGATCGGCATGTTCCTGCTCGTGTTCGGCATCCAGCAGGGCGAGTCACACGGCTGGGGCGGTACGACCGCGGCGCTGATCGTGGCCGGGGTCGTGGCGCTCGCGCTGTTCGTGTGGTGGCAGTCGCGCGTGCGTACCGAACCACTGGTGCCTCTACGGTTGTTCCGCGATCGCAACTTCTCGATCGGCACCTTCGGCGTGTCGACGATCGGCTTCGTCACCGCGGGCACCATGGTGCCGCTCATGTTCTACCTTCAGGGCGTCAAGGAGCTGACCCCGACACGGGCCGGGCTCATGCTGCTGCCGATGGCACTGGTCGCCGGTGTCCTCGCGCCGGTCGTGGGTCGGTGGGCCGACCGCCTCGACCCGCGGATCTTCACGGGCGTCGGCTACTTCTCCTTCGCGATCTCCCTGTTCTGGCTGGCGCTGGTGATGGACTCGCAGACGCCGGTGCTCGTCCTTCTCGGCCCCATCGCCCTCATGGGGGTGGCAAACGGGTGTGTGTGGGCGCCGACGTCCTCCACCGCGATGCGCCGCCTCGAGCTGGCCTCCGCGGGCGCCGGGTCCGGCGTGTACAACACCACTCGCCAGGTCGGCGCCGTGCTGGGGTCCGCCGCGATCGGCGCGCTCATGCAGGCCCGCCAGGTCGCGCACGGGGACATCGGTCAGGCGGTCGCGGATTCGATGTTCCTCCCCGCGGTGGTCGTCCTGCTCGGCGGCCTGGCCACGATGGCGTTCAAAACGGGCGATCGGTCGCACGCGGAGCCGTCGACGAGCCCGGCGAGGTGACCCGCCGGGCGAGGTGACCCGCGCGGCGGGAGGCCGCGCGCCCCTAGACTGCGGGGGAACCGAGAGGAGCTCGACGTGCGTATAGGTGTCCTCACCGCCGGCGGCGACTGCCCGGGCCTCAACGCGGTGATCCGCGCCCTGGTCCGCACCGCCAACTCCGAGTACGACTCGCCGGTCCTGGGCTTCCAGGACGGGTGGTCCGGCCTGGTGGAGGACCGTGCGGTCCCACTGTTCGACGACGAGGGCATCGACCGCATCCTGCTCCGCGGTGGCACGATCCTCGGGACCGGCCGACTCAACCCGGACGTCCTGATGGCCAGCCTCCCGGAGATCCGTCGGACGCTCGAGCGGCACGCCCTGGACGCCCTGGTGGCGATCGGCGGCGACGGGACGCTGAAGGCCGCCCGGTGGCTCACCGAGAACGGCATCCCGGTGGTGGGCGTGCCCAAGACCATCGACAACGACGTCGGCGGCACCGACTACACCTTCGGCTTCGATACGGCCGTGTCGATCGCCTCGGACGCCATCGACCGTCTGCACACGACCGCGGAGTCCCACGAGCGGGTGATGCTGGTGGAGGTGATGGGCCGTCACGCCGGCTGGATCGCCCTGCACGCCGGGCTCGCCTCGGGGGCGCACATGATCGTGATCCCCGAGGTCCCGTTCGACATCGACTACGTGTGCAAGGTGATGAAGCGTCGCTTCCAGATGGGCGAGGCCTACGGCATCTGCGTGGTCGCCGAGGGCGCGACACCCGTCGAGGGCTCCGGGATGACCCTGCGCGAGGGTGGCACCGACCAGTTCGGGCACGAGGTCTTCACCGGTGTCGCGGAGCAGATGGCGACGGCGATCCGTGAGCGCATGAACCGCGACGTCCGCACGACTGTGCTGGGCCATATCCAGCGGGGCGGCACGCCGACCGCGTACGACCGCAACCTTGCCACCCGGTTCGGGGTGCACGCAGCGCATGCCGTTCACCGCCGGGATTTCGGTCAGATCGTGGCGTTGCGCGGGGAGTCAATCGCGATGGTGCCGGTCGAGGAGGCCGTGTCGGTGCTCAAGACCGTTCCGGAGGACCGCTACCGCGAGGCCGCCTGCCTCTTCGGCTAGATTGTTCCGCATGGAGTTCACCGAGGTCGTGTCACGTTTCGATCCCGTCATGGGTATGGAGGTGCACGTCGAGCTGCACACCAACACCAAGATGTTCTGCGGGTGTCCGACCGCGTTCGGGGCCGAGCCCAACACGCAGGTGTGTCCGGTGTGCATCGGCCTGCCGGGCGCGTTGCCGGTCGCCAACAGGCAGGCGGTGGAGTGGGCCATCAAGATCGGACTGGCGCTGAACTGCTCGATAGCGCCGTACAGCCGGTTCGCGCGGAAGAACTACTTCTACCCGGATCAGCCGAAGAACTACCAGATCTCCCAGTACGACGAGCCGATCGCGCATGACGGCTACCTCGACGTCCAGCTCGAGGACGGCTCCACCTGGCGCGTGGACATCGAGCGCGCCCACATGGAGGAAGACACCGGGAAGTCCACGCACGTGGGCTCTGCGACCGGCCGCATCCACGGCGCCACGCACTCGCTGCTGGACTTCAATCGCGCCGGCGTCCCGCTGATCGAGATCGTCTCCAAGCCGATCGTCGGGGCCGGGGAGCGGGCCCCCGAGATCGCCCGTGCCTACGTGTCGGCGCTGCGTGATCTCCTCAGGAGTCTCGACGTGTCCGACGTCCGGATGGATCAGGGGTCGATGCGCTGCGACGCGAACGTCTCCCTGATGCCCAGGGGCGCCACCGAGTTCGGTACCCGCACCGAGACCAAGAACGTCAACTCCCTGCGCAGCGTCGAGATCGCGGTGCGCCACGAGATGTGCCGCCAGGCGGACGTACTCGAGTCCGGCGGAGAGGTCGTCCTGGAGACCCGGCACTTCCACGAATCGGACGGAACGACGACCGCCGGTCGCCCGAAGGAGTCGGCCGAGGACTACCGCTATTTCCCCGAGCCGGACCTGGCACCCGTCGAGCCGACGGAGGAGCTCATCGAGTCGATCCGAGCGACGCTGCCGGAGCTGCCGTGGGTGCGTCGGGCGCGCGTGCAGGCGGACTGGGGCGTATCGGACGAGGAGATGCGCGATCTCGTCAACGCCGGCGCACTGGACCTCATCCTCGCCACCGTCGATGCCGGCGCGCCGCCCGCCGAGGCCCGGTCCTGGTGGGTGTCCTACCTGACGCAGCAGGCCAACAAGCGGGGCCTCGAGCTGGACGCCCTCGCCATCACTCCGGCGCAGTTGGCGCGGGTCATCGAGCTGGTCGCGGAGGGCAAGCTCACCAACAAGCTGGGCCGGCAGGTCGTCGACGCGGTCCTCGACGGAGAAGGCGAGCCCGATAACATCGTGGCGGACAGGGGCCTCGAGGTGGTCCGCGACGACTCCGCGCTCCAGAAGGCCGTCGACGATGCGCTCGCCGCTCAGCCGGATATCGCGGACAAGATCCGCTCCGGCAAGGTGCAGGCCGCCGGCGCGATCGTCGGCGCGGTCATGAAGTCCACCCGCGGACAAGCTGACCCGGCTCGCGTGAAAGAGCTGGTGATCGCCGCCTGCAGCTAGGGCGTGTCTCCCAATCGGCGTAGCCAGGTGAGAATTGCGCAGAGGGTGACGGCGGCGCGGTAGGTGATCGCGAGTTTGTCGTAGCGGGTGGCCAGCGCTCGCCCTTGCTTGGCCAGAGCGAAGGATCGCTCGACGACATTTCGGCCTCTGTAGAGGTCAGCGTCGAGTTTCGGGGGTCGGCCACCGCGGCTGCCGCGGCGTTCGCGAGCGGCGATGGTGTCGCTTTTCTCCGGGATGACAGCGGCGATACCGCGACTGCGGAGCTGGCGGCGGATCGTGCCGGACGAGTAGGCCTTGTCTGCGATCACCGCGTCGGGGCGGGTGCGGGGTCGGCCCTTGCAGTGGCGGGGGACGTGGATATCGGCCAGGACTTCGGCCAGCATCGCGCCGTCGTTTCGTTGCCCACCGGTGATCACGTTCGCCAGCGGTCGGCCGCGGCCATCGACAGCACTGTGAATCTTGGTGGTCAGCCCTCCTCGCGAGCGGCCGATGCCGTGACCTGCGGGTTCACAGTCCCGGAAGGGCCGGTTCTTGTGATTCGACCCTGCCCCCTGTGTCCTGCTCAGGGCGCGTCGTATTTGTGCTGTGCTGATGAGCGCGGCAGATGGTGGCGTCGACCGAGACGTTCCAGTCGATCTTTCCGGCCGCGTCGGCATCGGCCAGGATCACGTGCAGGATGCGATCCCAGGTCCCGTCCCGGGCGTAGCGGGCGTGACGCTTCCACACGGTCTGCCACGCACCGAACTCCTCGCGGGGTAGGTCCCGCCAGGGAATACCTGCTCGGTAGCGGTAGATGATCCCCTCGACGACTTTGCGATTGTCGCGAAACGGATGCCCCTGCCGCCCTTCATTGGAGGGCAGCAGGGGCTCTATCCGCTCCCACTGCTCGTCGGTGAACTGGCGAAATCGTGACTTCGTCTGTCCCATACGGCCACGGTCTCGCGGGTCACCGCTCAGCTATGGGAGACACGCCCTAGGCGGTACGACCGACTACGTCATCGGTCGTCCCTCGCCTCCGGACCTCGCCCCGCCGATCAGGCTGGACGGGGTCCGTCGCGTTCGACCCCGGGTGGGTTGGTGAGGTGACCGTCGTCGGCGATGAGGCGGTCGAGGTGGTGGTGCCAGCGGTGGTCGAGGATGCGGTCGCGGGCCTGGGCCAGGGGGCCGTGGGGTCGGGTGTGGTGTTCGTGTCCGGTCTCGGTGATGATGGTCAGTTCGCCGAGCGGGCCTGGCCGGTAGGCGCAGTGGCCGAAGGTTTTCTCCCGGTGGTGCTTGCGGCACAGGCACACCAGGTTCCACTCGGCGGTGGGCCCGCCCAGCTCGGGGCGCTGGTGGTCGAAGGCGATGACGTGGTCGATCTCGCAGTCGTGGGCATCGACGGTGCACCCCGGGTGGCGGCAGGTGCCGTCGCGCAGGCGGATCCGTTCGGCCAGGGCGGGGCTGATGCGGTACTTCAGCGCCGCCTCGGGGGTGTCCTCGGTGCCCGGTTGCGGGTCGAGTAGTTCGAACCGGACCTTGGCGTCGCCGCCGGAGAGCAGTTCCTCGCAGAGCCAGTCGAAGCTGGCGTAGGCGCCGGTGACGAACTCCACGCGGTTGGGCATGCCCCGGGTGATGCTGTTGATCACGGAGATGCGGATCGGTTGGTCGGTGCCCCACGAGGCCCCCAGCCGCGCACGACCCGCGCCAGCGCCAGCGTCGTCGGCGGCGGCGGCCGTGCCGACGTCGGCGTCGGCGTCGGCGGGGTGGTCGGGTAGGGGGTCGGCGATGTCGGTGGTGTTGGGATCGCCGAGGGCCACCAGGGCGTCGGCGCGCAGTTGGTTGCGGGTGCGGGGATGGCCGGACTCGGCGGCGGCGCGGGCGACGGCGTCGATGCGGCGGCGTAGTTTCTCGGCGTCGCCGGAGGGCAGGTGGGCCCACATGCTGGTCATGCCGTCGCGTTCGGGGCGGAACCGCACGGTGCGCTTGTCGGCGGCCGCGTCGACGGCATCGCCGGCGCCTTGGGGGTCGTGGCGTTCGCGGGAGGCGTCGACGGTGGTGTCCAGGGCGGTGCGGCTCGGTCGGTGACCGCCGGCCAGGTCGCGGGTCAGGCGGGCCACGACATCGGATTCGACACCGCCGATGATGTCGTCGGGAATGCCGGCCAGGCGGCAGGCGGCGTCGATGGCCAACTGCTCGGGCAGCAGCCCCCGCTCGACGGCCTCGCGCAGGCGGGGCAGGCGGGTGTGGATCTGCACGCCGGCGGTGACCAGGTGGCGGGCGTGCCAGCCGGTCAGGGCCATCGCCGCGGCGAGGTGGTGGCGGGCCCGGTCGGCCGGGTCCAGGCGGGCGTGCGCGGGACGGGTATCGGCACCGGGGCCGCCGTGGGTGGCCTCGTCCAGCGCTGTGAAGCTCTCGACCAGCAGGTGCGCGGCATGCAACCGGGTGGCCCCGGCCAGATTCTGCGCCAGCGTCACCGACCGCGCCACCTCGCTCAGCGCCGAGGCGTCCAACGACTCCAACGGCTCCTCCACCGCGCGCAGCGCGCCGAGACCGAACGCCCTCGTCGTCGTATCCACCCCGGTCACCCCCCCGCCCGCGCCGCACCCTCACTCGAACATGAGAACGAGCATACCGGGCGGTCCGAGATCGCACAAGCGTTCGAGTAGGACTCACATGCGGGCGTCCCGGCCACCACCGGAGTCGGGCAGGATGACCGCCCGGTCGTCAGTCGAGACAGGGGAGCCGCCGGCTTTGTTGGTGGTCCCGGCCAAGAGGATGCCCCCGCCGACCACGGTGAGGCCCGTGAGCCGCCCGTAGCGCCCCTCCGCGAGGGCCTCGGGCTGACCACGCGCGGCACCGCCGGCGGTCTGCAGGGTATCGACCCGCTCGGCGTCCGGTAGCGCGATCGCCAGCGTCCCCTCGCCGGCCGCGCACCCACCCGCCGAACGCTGGTCCGGCCACGTCCACACCATCCGACCCGGGGCGCGGAGTGCGGCACCACGGTCGGTCACCGTGGAGAGATACAGCTCGTCGTCGTGGACGCACAGCGCCTGGATGCCACCCAGATCGCGCGCGATCACCTCGGGCCGCTCGGCGCGACCGATCCCCGTGAACGACGGGAACCGCACGAGCTCCGAACCGACGCCGACGGTGAGGATGTCCGCGACGAACGCGAGGCCGCCGCTCTCAGCAGGGGCGAGCTCCGCCACCGTGCGGGGAGCGTCGCCGCGCGCCAGGCGCTCGACGCGTGTGGGTCCATCGCCGACGACGAGGAGATACACCAACCGGTCCTGGGCGAAATCCGGGGACGGCGCGACCGCGGCCACCCGACCGCCCCGCGGATCCACCCGCCCGAACTCCTCCGGAACCGCGTCCGGCGAGACGATCCGTACCGCACCCGTCGACTCCGCGACCAGCGCCCCGTCACCCAGACCGGCCACGGCGACGGCCGGACCCAGACACGTGGCGATCACAGCGGGATCAGGGTCCACGCACGGTCCGGTCTCAGGGGCCGGTTCGGGCTCGCCGGAGGGCGAGGTCGGCGGGGGAGTCGGAGCGCCGGGTGCACTCGGCGGCGGCGCGGCCCCCGCCCCCGGGCCCGGTGCCGGCGTGAACGGGGCCTCCAGGCGATCGTCGAACCTCGCGCAGCCCGACACCGCGACGGCGAGCGTCAGGACGAGCGCGAGCGATCTCATGCCGACCAGACTACGGCGCGCCGTGTCCTACGGGTCCCCGCGGCGGCCGCGGCCTACAGTCGAGGGGTGACTCCCTCAAAGCGCGGCGACGACGACGCCCGGACCGAGATCATCCACGACGTCGACTACCCGCTCGACGTGCCCGGCACCAAGGGCACGGGAGCGAGCGCGGCTACGGGCGCGAGCGGCGGGACGGGCGACACCGCCACCACCGCGTTCCCGGCCGCCGGGCGCACCGATTATTCGCAGTTCGCCGAGTCGGGCGGGTACGACATGTCCGCGCCACTGCCGTTCGGCGAGCAGCCGACAACCATCACGCCCGCCCGTCGCGACGAGATCGGTAGGCGCGGGACCATCGACCTCGGGTTGTTCGTCCTCCGCCTGGTAGTGGGCGTCCTGCTGGGTATGCGCGGCCTGCAGAAGCTCGCCGGGCTGTTCGGCGGGCCGGGGATCGACGGGTTCACGGAGACGCTCGCCGACTCCGGTTTCGACATGGCCCGCGCGCTGGCGATAGCCGGCGGAGCCGTCGAGCTCGTCGCCGGCGTCATGCTCGTCGTAGGGCTGGCCACGCCCATCGCCGCGGCCGGCCTCCTCGGGATAGTCGGGCTCGGCATCGCGGTCCGGTTGACCGGCGCGGACCCCATTCCCGTCCTCGGCGACACCTCGCGGGGACTCGAGCCGTCGATCCTCTACGCTGCGGCGCTGCTGACGCTGCTCTTCACCGGACCCGGGCGGTGGGCCGCCGACCGCAAGTGGGGATGGTCGCACCGCCCACGGTTCAGCGGGATCGTCTGGCTGGTGATCGTCGTCGTGCTCGCCGGGCTCGTGTGGTACCTCCTCAACGGCACCAACCCGTTGACATCGACCGCCGACAGCGCACCCATCACCGCGGGCTGACCTCACTGCGGGCCGACAGTGCCGCCGACTGGCTGGCCGGTCGCAGCGGGCCGACCGCTCGCCGGCGGTCGGCCCGCATCCGCGATCAGTCCGGCAGGATCCGGACGGCGCCCTTGTCCGCCGACGACGCCATCGAGGCGTACGCACGCAGGGCGGTCGAGACCTTCCGGTCCCGGTTCGCCGGCCGCCACGGTAGCGGTCCTTTCTCCTCCCGGCGGCGGGCCAACTCGTCGTCGTCCACCTCCACCGAGATGGAGCGCGTGGCCACGTCGATCGTCACGATGTCGCCGTCACGCACCAGTCCGATCGGGCCGCCCGAGGCGGCCTCGGGCGCGATGTGTCCGATCGACAGCCCCGAGGAACCGCCCGAGAACCGACCGTCGGTGATGAGGGCGCACTTCGTGCCGAGGCCCGCGCCCTTGATGAACGCAGTCGGGTGCAGCATCTCCTGCATCCCCGGGCCGCCGGCAGGCCCCTCGTACAGCACCACCAGGACCTCACCGGCCTGCAGCGTCTTGTTGAGGATCACCGACACCGCCTCCTCCTGGGATTCGACCACCCTGGCCGGCCCGGAGAAGTGGAAGTTCTCCTCTGACACGCCCGCGGTCTTGAACACGGACCCGTCGGGGGCGATGTTGCCTCGCAGCACGACGAGGCCGCCCTCCGCGGTCGCGGGGTGATCCACCGAGTGGATGCAGCCGCCCTCCGCGTCGGTGTCGAGCGACTCCCACCGGTTGTCCGTGGAGAAGGGCTCGATCGTCCGCACCCCGCCCGGGGCGGCGTGGAACAATTCGACCGCCTTCTCGGTGGCCGTGCCACTGCGGATGTCCCAGTCGGCGATGTACTGCTCGAGCGAGGTCGAGTGCACAGAGTGGACGTCGGTCTCCAACAGGCCGCCGCGGTACAGCTCGCCGAGGATCGCGGGGATGCCGCCGGCCCGGTGGACGTGCTCCATGTAGTAGTCCGAGTTCGGGGCGACCTTGGCCAGGCACGGCACCCGGCGGGAGACCTCTTCGATGTCGTGCAGGTCGAAGTCGACCTCGCCCTCCTGCGCGGCGGCGAGGATGTGCAGCACCGTGTTCGTGGAGCCACCCATCGCGACGTCCAGAGCCATCGCGTTGGTGAAGGCTGACTTGGTGGCCACCGCGCGCGGCAGCACCGAGTCGTCCTCGTCGCGGTAGTAGCGCGTGCACAGGTCAACGATGAGGCGACCCGCCTCGGCGAACAGTTCGCGACGCGCACTGTGCGTGGCCAGCGTGGAACCGTTACCCGGCAGGGACAGCCCGAGAGCCTCGGTGAGGCAGTTCATCGAGTTGGCGGTGAACATCCCCGAGCACGACCCACATGTCGGGCAGGCCGATCGCTCGATGGCGTCCAGATTCTCGTCGTCGACGGCGGAGTTCGCCGAGGCGGAGATCGCGGTGATGAGGTCGGAACCCGCCTTGACGACGCCGTCCACGACCACCGAGAAGCCCGACTCCATCGGACCGCCCGAGACGAACACCGTGGGGATGTTGAGCCGCATGGCCGCGTTGAGCATGCCCGGCGTGATCTTGTCGCAGTTGGAGATGCACACCAACGCGTCCGCCGTGTGGGCGTTGACCATGTACTCCACCGAGTCCGCGATGATCTCGCGACTGGGCAGCGAATACAGCATCCCGGCGTGCCCCATGGCGATGCCGTCGTCGACCGCGATGGTGTGGAACTCCCGCGCCACGCCGCCCGCCGCCGCGATCTGCTCCGCGGCGATCTCGCCCACGTTCTTCAGGTGGACGTGGCCGGGCACGAACTGCGTGTAGGAATTGGCGATCGCGATGATCGGCTTGCCGAAGTCCGAGTCCGTCATACCGGTCGCACGCCAGAGGGCCCGGGCCCCCGCGGCGTTGCGTCCGGCGGTACTGGTTCGTGACCTCAGGGGCGGCATGGGACCTCGATCCGGTTCGAAGGGGGCGGGCGGCCGGAGGGGCCGCACCCGCGGGGCGCCCCGGACGCGCCGTGACCTCCCCACGATACGCCCCGGTGGGCGCGAAGGGCGGCTCGGTGGGCGCGGGCGCCGCGCTCGCCTTCGAGGACCCGATCAGAGTGGACGTCTCGGCGTGGAACCCGCTGCCGGCGGGCGTCTCCAACGACCCGCCGCCGGTGTTCTACGCGCTCGTCGTCATGGTGGCCGCCGCGATCGGCAACGCCGGGGTGCTGTCAGCCTGGTGCTGGGCGACCGGGTGTCAGTCGGCCGGTGAATATCAGGGCTGCTCGGGTCCGGGCGCGGAATAGGGGTCGCGTATCCGGCCCCGGCTGGCGGCGGACAGGCGCGGGAGGTCGTGGAACGACACGCCGCCCATCGGTAGGGAGTCGTCCGAGGTCGTCACGAGCCGGGCGAAGCCCTTCTTCGGGAACATCACGCCCTTCACCTCGTCCCACGAGACCGAGCGCCGGGAGCGCCAGGTCGACAGGTGCACTCCGCGCTCGTCGAGCCGGGTGCGGGTCCTCGCCACCCACCATGCGAAGGCCACCGGGATCAGCACCAGCCAGCCCAGGGCCAGTGGGTAGGCCGCGACGGGCCAGAGGATGGCCACGACCAGGATGGCGATGACGATGTAGGACATGGGGTTGACGCGGAAAAGGGCTTGGTCGCGCGGGGTGGACTCCGGGACCGGGGTTCTGAATGGGGCGCTCATGATGTCCTCGATTCTCGCACGGTCCACTATGTGGGATCGCCGTTCCACGAGTTGACGCTATGGACGGCCGGGGCCTAGTCTGGGCCGCGTGAACACCTGGAACGGTCTCGTACTCGGCCGGCGCGTCGGCGCCTGAGCCGCAACCTGGCTTCCCCCCGACGCGCACCCTCGCCGGCCCTCTGGCCGTCGGGGGTTTTTTGTTGCCAGGTTCCACCGGTCCCACCGGACCGGGTGAGGCGACGAACGACAAGCTCCACGACCAGCATGAAGGACAGTTGAAGTGAGCGCACCAACGGCACAGCCCGGACCCCGTCCGGGCGCAGACCAGAAGGCCCGCCCGGCGGCCCCCGAGCGGATGACGGGCGCGCAAGCCGTCGTCCGGTCCCTCGAGGAGATCGGTACCGAGGTGGTCTTCGGCATCCCCGGCGGGGCGATCCTGCCGGTCTACGATCCGCTCTACGACTCGGCCAAGGTCCGGCACGTGCTCGTCCGGCACGAGCAGGGTGCGGGCCACGCCGCCACCGGCTACGCCCAGGCCACCGGTCGGGTCGGCGTCTGCATGGCGACCTCGGGCCCAGGTGCCACCAACCTGGTGACGCCACTCGCGGACGCGCAGATGGACTCGGTTCCGATCGTGGCTATCACCGGCCAGGTGGGGACCGCCCTCATCGGCACAGACGGTTTCCAGGAGGCCGACATCTCCGGCATCACGATGCCGATCACCAAGCACAACTTCCTGGTCTCTCACGGTGACGACATCCCGCGGATGATCGCCGAGGCGTTCCACATCGCCCAGACGGGCCGTCCGGGTGCCGTGCTGGTGGACATCCCCAAGGATGTCCTGCAGGGCGAGATGACGTTCTCGTGGCCGCCGGAGATGAAGCTCCCCGGCTATCGGCCCGTCACCAAGCCGCACGGCAAGCAGATCCGCGAGGCCGCCCGGATGATCGCGCGGTCGAAGCGACCGGTGCTGTACGTCGGCGGCGGCGTCATCAAGGCGGACGCCTCCGCCGAGCTCATGGCGCTGGCCGAGCTGACGGGCATCCCCGTCGTCACCACGCTCATGGCCCGCGGCGCGTTCCCGGACTCGCACCGGCTGCACTATGGGATGCCCGGCATGCACGGCACGGTCGCCGCCGTCGCCGCGCTGCAGCGGTCCGACCTGTTGGTGACGCTCGGTGCGCGCTTCGACGACCGGGTCACCGGGCGCCTCGACACGTTCGCACCGGACGCGAAGGTCATCCACGCCGACATCGACCCGGCCGAGATCGGCAAGAACCGCGCCGTCGACGTGCCGATCGTCGGGGACATCAAGGAGGTCCTCGTCGAGCTCGTCGAGACGCTCCGCGGTGAGCGGGACTCCGGTGCGCTGGACGCGCCGTCGACGTGGGTCGGCGAGCTGGACGAGATCCGTGACGAGTACCCGCTGGGCTACGCGCCGCAGTCGGACGGGTCCCTGTCGCCGGAGTACGTCATCGAGCGCCTCAGTGCCGCCGCCGGACCCGACGCCGTGTACTGCGCGGGCGTCGGTCAGCACCAGATGTGGGCGGCCCAGTTCGTCCAGTACGAGAAGCCGCGGACGTGGCTCAACTCGGGCGGTCTCGGCACGATGGGTTACGCGGTGCCCGCCGCGATGGGCGCCAAGTTCGGTCGTCAGGACGCCGAGGTGTGGGCCATCGACGGCGACGGCTGCTTCCAGATGACCAACCAGGAGCTGGCCACCTGTGCGATCGAGGGTGCGCCGATCAAGGTCGCGCTCATCAACAACGGCAACCTCGGCATGGTGCGGCAGTGGCAGACGCTGTTCTACGAGGAGCGCTATTCGCAGACCGATCTGTCGACGCACTCCATGCACATCCCGGACTTCGTCAAGCTCGGCGAGGCGCTGGGCTGCGTGGCGCTGCGCTGTGAGCGGGCCGAGGACGTGGACGACGTGATCGCCCAGGCGCGCGAGATCAACGACCGCCCGGTGCTCATCGACTTCATCGTGGGCAAGGACGCCCAGGTCTGGCCGATGGTCGCGGCGGGCACGTCCAACGACGAGATCATGGCGGCCCGGGACATCCGGCCGCTGTTCGACGACACCGACTCCGCGGCGGACGACGCAACGGAGATCCACGAGGTGACCGAGCGGATCGACGCCGCCGTCATCGCCGGGCAGGAGGAGGATCAGTGAGCGCTCGTTCCCACACCCTGAGCGTGCTGGTGGAGGACAAGCCCGGCGTGCTCGCGCGCGTCGCGTCGCTGTTCTCGCGGCGCGGGTTCAACATCGAGTCGCTGGCCGTCGGCCCGACCGAGACCGATGGGCTGTCCCGCATGACGATCGTGGTCAACGTCGAGGACTTCCCGCTCGAGCAGGTGACCAAGCAGCTCAACAAGCTGGTCAACGTCATCAAGATCGTCGAACAGGACCCGGCCGGTTCGGTGGCCCGAGAGCTCACGCTGGTCAAGGTCCGTGCCGACGCCACCAACCGCGGGCAGATCGTGGAGATCGCCAGCCTGTTCCGCGCGCACATCGTCGACGTCTCGCCTGAGTCGCTCACGCTCGAGGCGACGGGCACGCCGGACAAGCTCGACGCGCTGCTGCGGATGCTCGACGGCTACGGCATCCGCGAGATCGTCCAGTCCGGGATGGTCGCGCTCGGACGCGGTCCCAAGTCCATCACCACCACTCGATAGTCTCGACCTGTAACCCGGTTTCGACTTACCGTTAACAAACGAAGGGAATCCACCATGGCAGTGGAGATGTTCTACGACGATTCGGCGGACCTGTCGCTGATCCAGGGCCGCAAGGTCGCCGTCATCGGCTACGGCTCGCAGGGCCACGCGCACTCGCTGAGCCTGCGCGACTCCGGTGTGGAGGTCGTGATCGGCCTGCGCGAGGGCTCCAAGTCCCGCGAGAAGGCCGAGGAGGCCGGCCTGAAGGTCATGACCGCGTCCGAGGCTGCCAAGTGGGCCGACGTCGTCATGCTGCTCGCCCCCGACACCTCGCAGGCGCAGATCTACACCGACGACATCGAGCCCAACCTGAACGACGGCGACGCGCTGTTCTTCGGCCACGGACTCAACATCCACTTCGGCCTCATCAAGCCGGCCGAGAACATCACCATCGCGATGGTCGCCCCCAAGGGCCCCGGCCACCTGGTGCGTCGTCAGTTCGTCGACGGCAAGGGCGTCCCGGCGCTCATCGCCGTGCAGCAGGACCCGAAGGGCGAGGGTGAGGCGCTCGCCCTGTCCTACGCCAAAGCGATCGGCGGCACCCGCGCCGGCGTCATCAAGACCACCTTCAAGGACGAGACCGAGACCGACCTGTTCGGTGAGCAGGCCGTGCTGTGCGGCGGCACCGAGGAGCTCGTCAAGACGGGCTTCGAGGTCATGGTCGAGGCCGGGTACGAGCCCGAGCTGGCCTACTTCGAGGTGCTTCACGAGCTCAAGCTCATCGTGGATCTCATGTACGAGGGCGGCATCGCCCGCATGAACTACTCGGTGTCCGACACCGCGGAGTTCGGCGGCTACCTCTCCGGCCCGCGCGTGATCGACGCCGGCACCAAGGAGCGCATGAAGGAGATCCTCGCCGATATCCAGAACGGCGAGTTCACCAAGCGCCTCGTGGCCAACGTCGAGGGCGGCAACAAGGAGTTGGAGCAGCTGCGCAAGGAGAACGCGGAGCACCCGATCGAGGTCACCGGTCAGAAGCTGCGCGACCTCATGAGCTGGGTCGACCGTCCCATCACGGAGACTGCCTGAGTGTTGCGGGAGCGTTCCGTGTGAGGCCCCTGTAGGGTCCTCCGGGATCGATTTCCGACAGCTGTAGGAGGACCGCCGTGCGCCACTTCAACCGAGGAGTGGGTGCGGCGGTCCTCGCCGTTTCCCTGGTGGGATCGACCGCGGCGTGCACGTCCGACCCCGGTGGCGACGGCACGGGAACCCAGGTCGCCCAAGTGGAGGGCACGCGGGTCGCCGCCGAGTCCGACGGGTCCGGTGTGGAGACCGCGAGACTGCTGGTGGACTCCGCCCCGGTTGTCATCGTGGCCGCCCCGGACGCCGCCTCGCAGGCGCGCGCCGCCTCCGTCGCGGTCGGGTTGCACGCACCGATGCTCACCGCCGTCGAGGGCGGGGACGCGGCGTTGGCCGACGAGGTCTCGCGGCTCGGCGCCGAGCGGGTGCTGCGGGTCGGGCGGGTGGCCTTCACCCCGGACGACGGCGAGGTGGTCGACGCTCCGGGAGGTCGGGCGGAGCTCGAGGAGCTGACCGGGATCACGTTCGACTCCGAGGTCGAGGTCCCTCAGGGGCGGATCGACGACGTCACCGTCCATCAGGTGCCGGGGACGCCGGCGCTGATGGCGGCCGGCGAGTTCACCGCCGCTGACGGGGCGGGAGCGGGCACCGAGTCGTTCGACCGCGGCGAACCAGCATGGGACGGCGACGGCGCGCCCAGCGTGCTCGTGTACGACGAGACCCCGGTCGCGGCGATCGCCACGGCCGTCGCGGTCGGCGCGGCGGTGTCGCACCTGCGTGCCCCCGACCCGCGGGTCGACGGGGGGTCCGTGGAGGCGGTCCGGGACGCCGGGGCGGTCTACGCACTCGGGCCCGGGTGGGGCACCGAGGACGAGCTCGGGGACCGCGTGGAGAAGGCACGGACCGTTCCCGAGCTGCCGGGTGGGGGACAGCTGCTGTTCCCGGGACGGCGGTTCGTGGCAGCGTACGGTACGCCGATCACCCCTGCCCTGGGGATCCTCGGCGAGCAGGGGCCGGAGGAGAGCGTGGCGCGGGTGCAGCGGCTGGTCGAGGAGTACCAACCGCACTCCCCGGAGCCGGTCATCCCGGCGTTCGAGATCATCGCGACGGTCGCCTCGACGTCCCCCGGGCCCGACGGCAACTTCACCAACGAGTGGGACCCGCAGGAGTTCGTCCCGCTCATCGACGCCATCACCGAGGCCGGAGGGTACGCGGTGATCGACCTCCAGCCCGGAATGGCCGACCTCCTGGACCAGGCGAAGATCTTCGAGGAACTGCTCACCCGTCCCAACGTCGGGCTCGCCCTCGACCCCGAGTGGAAGCTCGATCCGGGGCAGCAGCCGGGTGCTCAGATCGGGTCCGTGGACGCCGAGGAGATCAACCGGGTCACCGACTGGCTGGCGGACCTCACGCGCGACAGCGGCGGGCCCCAGAAGCTGCTGATCCTCCACCAGTTCAGCCTCGCCATGATCACCGACCGCGACAGGATCGACACCTCGCGGCCCGAGGTGGCGATCGCCCTGCACGCGGACGGCCACGGCACGCCGCAGCTCAAGATGGAGACGTGGGACGTCCTGCGCGCGGGTCTGTCCCCGGACATCTGGATGGCGTGGAAGAACTTCTACGACGAGGACACGCCCACGTTCACGCCGGAACAGACCATGGCGGTCGAGCCCCGGCCGTGGTTCGTCTCCTACCAGTGACCGGGGCCCGGACCGTCGTGCCGTTCAGTCCCTGAGGATCCGGTCGGCCACGTGCTGTCCGGCCATGCCGTGCACGCCGGGCCCCGGCGGCGTCGAGCCGGAGGCGTGCCAGACGCCGGGCACGCCGGTCGCGAACGGGTCGACCCGCGGCACGGGGCGGGCGACCAGCCCCCGCAGGTCCACGCGGCCCGCCGCGATGTCGCCGCCCGCGTAGTTGGGGTTGTGCTCTCCCATGCGTGATGCGGGGATGCAGCGGGCAGCCACCACCACGTCCCTGACGCCCGGCGCGACCTCCTCCAGTGCGGTGAGCACCTGCTCGGTCTGGTCGCGGTCGGACCAGGCCGGCACGTGTGCGTAGGTCCACAGGGGTCGGCGCCCGTCGGGGGCCACCCGGCCCGGGTCGGTCACCCAGGGCTGCGAGACGAGGATCATGGGGCGCTCGGCGTGACGGCCCGCCGCGACGTCGCGCTCAGCGACGGCGATCTGCTCGGAGTCGCCGCCCAGGTGGACCGTGCCCGCCTCGTGGAGCCGGGGGTCCCGCCAGGGGACCGGACCAGAGAGCACCAGGTCGACCTTGGCGGCCGCGCCACCGATCGGGGCGCGTAGCAGGCGTCGGGCACGACGGGCGATTGCCGGGGAGGGCTCGGAAGCCAGGAGGATCCGGCCGAGGATCCGGGAGGAGGTGTTGAACACCACGTGTCGGGCGTCGAGGCGCGCGAGGGACTCCACCGGGACCCCTGTCCGGATCCGGCCCCCGGCCTCGACCAGGGCCTCGGCCAGCGCGGCGGTGATGGCCCCGCTCCCACCCAGAGGAAGCGCCCACCCGAGCGGGGAGTGCAGCAGCGAGCCGAGTACCAGTCCCACGCCCGTCGCCGCGGGCGAGGACAGGGGGGTGATGGAGTGCGAGGAGATGCTGGACAGCAGCGTCCGCCCGTCCGGTCCGAGCGGATCCGCCACGCCCCCGCGGGGGTGGGCGCGGACGAACGCGCCGGCGAGTGCCGCCGTCGCCGCCACCGGCGGTACCGACCGCTGGTCGGACAGGGCCGTGGCCGCCACGTCAAGGCTGCGGCGCCCCACCGGGCCCATGAGGGATGTCCACGCCTCGGCCTCCGCCCGTGACCCCAGACCCATCGCCAGCGAGTCGGGGGAGGGGTCGGCGGGCACGACGATCGCGTCCCGCCCCGGCAGCGCATGGCCCAGCTGGACCGACGGGGTGACCAGATTGACCCCGTGGGCGGCCAGGTCGAAATCCCGGAAGAACGGGGACGCCCCGGCCATGGGATGGACGGCCGAACAGGGGTCCACGAGCAGGCCCGACCCGAGGTCGTCGGGCATGTCGTCCATGGGCAGGGTGCGGCAGCCCCCGCCGATCGTGTCCTGCGCCTCGAGCACCACCACGTCGCGACCGGCGCGAGCGCACAGCAGGGCGGCAGCCAGGCCGTTCGGGCCGGAGCCCACGACCGCGACGTCGGCGCGGAAGCTCCCCGGCGCGCTCATTCGACTCCCGCTCGAACGACTCCTGCTCTTTCGAACACCGCCAGGCCGTAGGTGCGGCGCAATTGCTCCAGCAGTGCTTCCTGCTCTTCGGCCTGCTCGGCCAACCCCCGTAGGACGCGGCGGGTGGGCGGACCGCCGGCCTCGTCGTCGTCATCGCCGACGTCGTCGTCTCGCGCCGTTCCCGGGCGGTCCGCCACCCAGGACGCGGCGAGCAACTCCCACATGGACCGTTTGGCCACGACCAGGGTGCGCAGCGTCTCGAGCACGCCCAGCCGCGCGAGGGGGTCGGTGATCACCGGGCCCACTGGCAACACCGACAGGCCGATCTCCGAAGACAGGCGCAGCAGCCGCCGGCCCGGGGCACCGACCATCGAGAGTTCGGAGAGCAGACGCGAGGCAACCGCGATCTCCTGCTCGAACTCTTCGCGCAGCGGCACCAGACGCTCACGGTCCGCGGCGTCCACCGCGCTGATGCAGCGGTCCAGCAGGCTGCGACCGACCGCCGCACCGTATAGGTGCACCCGCAGGTAGGTCGCGACCGCCGTCGGGCCGCGAGCCGGGGCCAGTACGGGCAGCCACGGGTCCGGGAGGCGGGTCGGTTGTCGGGTGAGCCTGCGGCTGCGGGACATCGTGGTCCTTCGTCGGGCGTCGGCGGTGGGCAGCGATGGGATGCCGCCACGGTAGGCCCCGGCGCCGCCGGTGGCCACTGGTCGTTCTGTCGTCGGGGCACGGGTCGGCCACTGGTCGGGGGCTCTGAGGCTGTGGCCTAGACTGGCCCTGCCCGTTTTGACACCGAGGAGATCCCACTGTGACAGCATCCGGACGTCCCGTCGTCCTCATCGCCGACAAGCTCGCCCAGTCGACCGTCGACGCGCTCGGCGACGCCGTGGAGGTCCGCTGGGTGGACGGCCCGGATCGTCCGAAGCTCCTCGAGGCCGTCGCCGACGCCGACGCCCTGCTCGTGCGCTCTGCGACGACGGTCGACGCCGAGGTGCTCGCCGCGGCCCCTAACCTCAAGATCATCGGCCGTGCCGGTGTGGGCCTGGACAACGTCGAGATCCCCGCCGCCACCGAGCGCGGCGTCATGGTGGTCAACGCGCCCACCTCCAACATCCACTCGGCCGCCGAGCACGCCGTCGCGCTGCTCATGTCCGCCTGCCGCCAGATCCCCGCCGCCGACGCCACGCTGCGTGAGCACACCTGGAAGCGCAGTTCCTTCAACGGAGTCGAGCTGCTCGGCAAGACCGTCGGAGTCGTGGGCCTGGGCCGCATCGGGCAGCTCGTGGCGCAGCGGCTGGCGGCGTTCGAGACCCACATCATCGCCTACGATCCGTACCTGCCGGCCGCCCGCGCGGCGCAGCTGGGCATCGAACTCGTGGACATCGACGAGTTGGTCTCCCGGTCAGACATCATCACGATGCACCTGCCCAAGACCAAGGAGACCGCCGGTCTGTTCGACGCCGCGCGTCTCGCCCGCGCCAAGGACGGCGTCGTGATCGTCAACGCCGCCCGCGGCGGCCTCATCGTGGAGGACGCCCTCGTCGACGCCCTGAAGTCCGGCAAGGTCCGCGCCGCCGCGCTCGACGTGTTCGACACCGAGCCCTGCACCGACTCGCCACTGTTCGAGCTCGAGAACACCGTCGTCACCCCGCACCTGGGGGCTTCGACCGCAGAGGCCCAGGACCGCGCCGGCACCGACGTCGCGCGGAGCGTCCTGCTCGCGCTCCGCGGCGAGTTCGTCCCCGACGCCGTCAACGTCTCCGGCGGCCCGGTCGGCGACGAGGTCGCCCCCTGGCTGGACCTCGTCCGCAAGATCGGCCTCATCGCCGGCCACCTGTGCCCGGGCGTGCCCACGACCGTCAACGTCGAGGTCGCCGGCGAGCTCGCCGCAGAGCAGGTCGACGTCCTCGGCCTGGCCGCCCTGCGCGGCCTGTTCTCCGCCATCACCGACGAGCCGGCCACGTTCGTCAACGTCGGCCAGATGGCCGAGCAGCGCGGCGTCACCCACTCGGTCGAGACCCGCAGTGAGTCCAAGTCCTACCGCAGCACCGTCACCGTCACGGCCGTCGCCGCCGACGGTTCCACCGGGAAGGTCACCGGGACGCTCTCGGGCCTGGACCAGGTCCAGAAGATCGTCCGGATCAACGAGCGAGGCTTCGATCTGCGCGCGCAGGGTCAGAACCTCTTCGTCCACTACTCCGACCGCCCGGGCGTGCTCGGCAAGGTGGGCTCGATTCTCGGCGGCGAGGGCATCGACATCCAGGCCGCCGCGCTGAGCCAGGACGCCACCGGGGAGGGCGCGTCGCTTATCCTTCGAGTGGACCGTGCGGTCGCCGAGCCGACGATCGACCGGATCGTCTCCGACCTCGGCGCCACCGCCACCCAGATCAACCTCGACTGACGAGCAGCAAAGGAACCCTCACCGTCATGAAGCTCGCAGTCATCCCCGGCGACGGCATCGGCGTCGAGGTCACCGCAGAGGCGCTCAAGGTCCTCCACGCGCTGGTGCCCGACATCTGCACGACCGAGTACGACCTAGGGGCCCGCCGCTACCTGCGCAACGGCGAAACCCTCACCGATGCCGACATCGCCAGCCTCAAGGAACACGACGCAATCCTGCTGGGCGCCATCGGCGACCCGCGCTCCGTGCCGGCCGGTGTGCTCGAACGCGGCATGCTGCTCCCGCTGCGGTTCGCGCTCGACCACCACGTCAACCTCCGGCCCTCACGGCTGTTCCCCGGCTCGGCCACCCCGTTGAAGAACCCCGGCGAGATCGACTTCGTTGTGGTGCGCGAGGGCACCGAGGGCCTCTACACCGGCAACGGTGGCGCGATCCGCGTCGGCACCCCGCAGGAGATCGGGACCGAGACGTCGGTCAACACCCGCTTCGGCGTGGAGCGCGTCGTCCGCGACGCGTTCGCCCGCGCGCAGGTCCGCCGCGGCAAGCTCACGCTGGTCCACAAGACCAACGTGCTGGTCAACGCCGGTGGCCTGTGGCAGCGGACGGTCGACGAGGTCGCGCCCGAGTTCCCGGGTGTCGAGGTGGACTACTGCCACATCGACGCCGCGACCATCTACCTGGTCACCGACCCCGCGCGCTTCGACGTGATCGTCACCGACAACCTCTTCGGCGACATCATCACCGACCTCGCCGCGGCCGTCACCGGCGGGATCGGCACCGCGGCGTCCGGCAACATCGACGCCTCCGGCACCAACCCGTCGATGTTCGAGCCCGTCCACGGTTCGGCTCCGGACATCGCCGGCGAGGGCACGGCCGACCCGACCGCGGCCATCCTGTCGGTGGCCCTACTCCTGCGCCACCTCGGCAAGGAGGACGAGGCCGCGCGCGTCGAGGCCGCCGTCGAGGCGGACCTCGGCTCGCGCGGCGACGCACCCGTCGTCACCTCCGAGGTGGGGGACCGGATCGTCGCCGCGGTCAGCTCCTAGGCCCGGCTTTCTCCCCGGCGTCGGCTCGCCGGACCGTCCCACCCCTCGGCCCGCGGGTGTGAATCGCGTGAAGCGATCACACCGCGGGCCGCCAGCGTCCACAGTAGAGGCGTGGACGTGGAACTGGCCGAGGTGCGCGACTTCCTCGCACGCTGTGCGCCGTTCGACGGTCTCCCGTCGGAGCAACTCGACCGACTTCCCGCCCTGCTGTCCCAGCGCTACCATCGCCGCGGCTCGGTGATCATCGAACCGGGGACGCCGAACGACTACCTTCACATCATCCGGACCGGCGCCGTCGAGGTGTGCGATCCCGACGGCACCCTGCTGGACGCGCGCGACGAGGGCGACTGTTTCGGCTACTCGACCCTCACCGAGTCCCGCCTGTCGCGCTACCTCATGGTGGCCACGGCGGACACCCTGCTCCTCGAGATGTCCCGCGAGGTGTTCGACGAGCTGGCCGCCGGGCATCCCGCCTTGCGCGCCTTCTTCGGCGCGCGTAACGACCGGATCCGCCAGGATCTGGCATCCGCCCGCGCCGCCGCGGCCGGAGGGGACGCCCTCGGCACGCCGGTGGGGGAGCTACTCACGCGGGACGCCGTCACCGTGGGGCCCGACACCCCCATCCGGAAGGCCGCACAGCTCATGACGGTCGAGCGGGTGTCGGCGCTCGCGGTGGTCGAGGCCGGGCGTGTGGTGGGAATCTTCACCGACCGCGATCTCCGCACGAAGGTCGTCGCCGCCGGCGGGGACCCCGAGGCTCCGGTGTCGACCATCATGACCCGCGACCCGGTGACGGTGGACGCCCGCACCCGGGCGTTCGACGCCACGCTGCTTCAGATGGAGCGCGGGGTCCACCATCTACCGGTGTGCCAGGACGGGGCGCCGATGGGGATGGTCACCACGGGCGACCTGCTCCGGCTCGCCCAGGCCGACCCCGTCTACCTGGCCGCGCGGATCTCCCGCGCCCCGGACGCCGACACGGTCGCCCGGCTGGCGGAGCGGCTCCTGCCGCTGATCGGTGAATTCGTGCGGCGCGGGACCGCACCCCAGGACATCGGGCGCGTCATCACCGCCACCGCCGACGCCGCCACCCGGAGACTGCTCGGCCTGGCCGAGGCCGACCTCGGACCGCCGCCCGCCGCCTACTGTTGGGTCGGTCTCGGCTCGCAGGCCCGCGGCGAACTCGGTGCGTCCAGCGACCAGGACAACGCCCTGATCCTCGACGACGCCGCCGACTCGGTCGCGGGCGCCCACGACTACTTCGCCGCACTCGCCGACCGGGTCTGCGACGGCCTGGACCGGGCGGGCTTCCCGCGGTGCCCGGGCGACGTGATGGCGAGCAACCCGCAGTGGCGGCGCACCGCGTCCGACTGGGAACGACGGGTGCGGGACTGGGTGGGCGCGCCCGACCCCGACGCCGTCTTGCACAGCCAGGTGTTCTTCGACATCCGCGCCGTCCACGGGTCCGGGCGACTGGTGGACCGGGTCCGCCGCGAGATGCTCTCCAGGCCCCGGGGGAGCCGACGGTTCCTCGCCCACCTGGCCCGGATCGCCTGCGAGTGGCAACCGCCTCTCGGGTTCTTCCGGGGACTCGTGGTCGCGCGCCGGGGGGAGTACCGCAACACGCTGGACATCAAGGCGGGCGGCATCGCGCCCGTCGTCCAGATCGCCCGGCTGCACGCGCTGTCGGCGGGGCTGCCGGAGGTCTCCACGCTGGGCCGACTCGAGGCCGCGGCGGCCGCAGGGGTGATCGCCCGGACGGATGCCGAGAACCTGTCCGGCGCGATCCGATTCCTCAGGGGTCTGGCCTACCGGCACCATGCGCGCCAGATCGCCGACGGGATCGAGTTGGACAACCACGTCGACCCGTCGATCCTCGGCACGATGGACCGGCACCGCTTGCGGGCGGCGTTCCGCATCATCGCGGCCGCGCAGTCCGCGTTGGCCATCCAGTACCGGGTCGGGCAGATGTGACGGGACTGGGCAGACTGACGACGGCCGCCCGTCGGCGGCGCGCGGCGCGCCGGGTGCCCGACGGCCCGCTAGGCACCTTCTTGCGGACACCGCCGCCGGGCGCCGCCACACCGCTGGACGAGGTTCGGTTGTTGGCCGTGGACGTGGAGACGACGGGCCTCGACCCGCGGCGGGACCGCGTCGTGTCGGTAGGATTCGTGCCGGTCGACGGGGACCGGATCGTGCTGGGCGGGGCCGGGTCGATGCTGCTGCGGCCGGACGACCGGCCGGGGGACGACGGCGGGGTGGGCCAGAGCGCTACCGTGCACGGCCTCACAGACGACGACGTGGCGCACGGGGACGCGATCGCAGAGGTGCTCGACCGGGTGCTCGCCGCCCTGACCGGACGTGTCCTGCTGGCGCACTACAGCATGATCGAGGTGGACTTCCTCGGCGCGCTGTGTAAGCGCGTGTACGGCGTGTGCCCGCCGCTGGAGGCCGTCGACACGCTCGAGCTGCAGCGACGGATTTCCGGCGGAGGGATCGACATGGGGTTCACGGCGGATCCCTCGCCCGACGAGCTGCGCCTGTGGGGTGCCCGGGGACGCTACGGGCTTCCCCGGTACCGCGCGCACGACGCGGCCGTCGACGCGCTCGCCTGCGCTGAGCTGTACCTCGCACAGGTGGCCGAGCTCCGCGACCGTGGGGCACGCGTCCTACGTGACCTCCGTACGCCCTAGGATCGCGGTATGCGTCTCGCCCGTATCGCCCATCCGCAGGGGTTCGCCTTCGTCGAGGTCCGTGGGGACATCGCCGACCCCTCCTCGCTGACCTGTGCCGAGATCTCCGAGCACCCGTTCGGTACCCCCGAGTTCACCGGCCGGGAGTGGCCGCTGGCCGACGTGCGTCTCCTCGCGCCCATCCTGGCGTCGAAGATCGTGTGCGTCGGCAAGAACTATGCTGACCACGCCGAGGAGATGGGATCGCCGGCGCCCGCCGAGCCGTTGATCTTCCTCAAGCCCAACACCTCGGTCGTCGGCCCCGAGGCGGCCATCGCGTACCCGCCGAGCTCCGAGCGGGTCGACCACGAGGGCGAGCTCGCCGTCGTGATCGGGCAGCCGTGCCGCGACGTCGCCGCCGCCCGCGCGCACGAGGTCATCCTTGGCTACACCTGCGCGAACGACGTCACCGCGCGCGACCAGCAGCTCTCCGACGGACAGTGGACGCGGGGCAAGGGCTACGACACCTTCTGCCCGCTCGGTCCGTGGATCGTCACCGACCTCGACCCCAACGGACTCGACGTCCGCACCACCCTCACGCACGAGGACGGGACCAGCGAGCTGCGCCAGGACGGCAACACTTCACAGTTCATGCACACCGTGGGCGAGATCATCGAGTACGTCAGCCGGGTCATGACCCTGTTGCCCGGGGACGTCATCCTCACCGGCACCCCGGCAGGCGTCGGGGCGATGCTGCCCGGTGACCGCGTCACCGTGGAGATCGAGGGCATCGGTGCGCTGACCAACCCGGTCGTCGACAGGTAGCCCACCCGCGTGCCGCCGGGCTCCACCCCGGCGGCCTAGGCTGCGCCGGGGCGGGCCCGGCCTCCGGTGGCCTACGCGGCGCCGACCGCCCGCAGGACTGTCCGCAGCTTGGCCCCGGTCTCCGCTACCTCGTCGTCGGGCTGGGAGTCGGAGACGAGCCCGCCCCCGGCCCAGGCGACGGCCCCGGCGCGGTCCGCGTCGATCTCGACGCACCGGATGGTGACCATCCAGTCGCCGTCACCGCCGGAGTCGGACCACCCGACCGCACCTGCGTAGAACCCCCGGTCGCCCTCGATCCCCGCGATGAGGCGGCGGGCCGCGTCCGTCGGCGTCCCGCACACCGCGGGGGTGGGGTGGACGGCCAGGGCCAGGTCCAGAGCGGTGGTCCTGGGGTCGGCGATGCGCCCCCGGATCCGGGTCCCGAGGTGCCACATCTCCCGGGTCGACGTCAACGAAGGGTGCTCGGGGATCTCCAGGTCGGTGCACACCGGCCCGAGTGACCGAGCCAGCGAGTCCACGACGAAGGCGTGCTCGGAGGCATCCTTCCCGGAGGCCCGCAGCGCGCGGCCCGCGGCCTGGTCGGCGGCGGGGTCAGCGGAACGGGGCGCGGATCCGGCCAACGGGTGGCACTCCACCAGGTCACCCCGGCGACGGACGAGCAATTCGGGACTGGAACCCACCAGGACGCGGCCCGAGTAGCGACCGCCGGCGGGGGAGAGGTCGACGAGATACCCGTCGGCCGAGGGGCTCGAGTCGATGAGGGCGGCGCACACCGCGTGGGGATCGATCGGCTCGTCCGCCGCCAGTCGCACCGCGCGGGCCAACACCACCTTGTCGAATTCACCGGCGCGCACGCCCGCGATCGCGGTCGCGACACGCGCCCGGTGCTCTGCCGCCGTGGGCATCTCCTCGGCGATGTGGGCGCGGGTCCGCATCGCGCGGAAATACGCAGGCGGCTCGAGCGGGCCGTCGGTGCGCACCACGACGTCGGGCTCCACGAGCGCGGCCGGTGCGTCCGGCTCGAAACCGATCGCACCCACCACGAGTCCGCAGGAGCCCGAACGAAGGGCCAGTGCGGCGTCGGCGGGATCGGTGAACGCGGCGAGGGCGCCCTGCGTGCGCAGCGAGCCGGTCGGCCGCGAGAGCAGGAAGTCCGGGGCTGTGACTGGTCGTCCGACGTCGGGGTGGAGCCCTGACGCCACGGCTCGCCTCCCTCGACTCGGTTCGGTCCGTGGGGCGCCGTCCTGCAGGCGCCTGCCACGGGTACCCGCTGATCCTAGGCCGGTCCTCGACGGGGGTGCGAGCCGGGACCGTCTCTAGGATGGGCCTCATGACAGCCTCCGATGTCCGCGTCCGCTTCTGTCCGTCGCCAACCGGCACACCCCACGTGGGGCTCGTGCGGACGGCACTGTTCAACTGGGCGCACGCCCGGCACATGGGTGGGACGTTCGTCTTCCGGATCGAGGACACCGACGCCGCGCGCGACTCCGAGGAGTCCTACCAGGCGATCCTCGACGCGCTGCGGTGGCTCGGATTGGACTGGGACGAGGGGCCCGAGGTCGGCGGTCCGTACGCGCCGTACCGCCAGTCGGAGCGGCGTGAGCTGCACATCGACGTGGTGCGCCGGCTCATCGATGCGGGGGAGGCCTACGAGTCCTTCTCCACCCCCGAGGAGGTAGAGGCCCGGCACCGGGCGGCCGGACGCGACCCCAAGCTCGGCTACGACGGGTACGACCGCGACCTCACCGAGGAGCAGAAGCAGGCCTTCCGCGACGAGGGTCGCGGAGCGGTGATCCGCCTGCGGATGCCGGAGGAGGACCTGTCCTGGAACGACCTCGTCCGCGGCGAGACGACCTTCAAGGCCGGCACGGTCCCCGACTTCGCGCTCACCCGCGCCAACGGGATCCCGCTCTACACGCTGGTCAACCCCGTCGACGACGCCCTCATGAAGATCACGCACGTCCTGCGCGGCGAGGACCTGCTCAGCTCCACCCCGCGGCAGATCGCCCTGTACCGCGCCCTCGAGCGCATCGGCGTGGCCGACGGTGTGCCCGAGTTCGGTCACCTGCCGTTCGTCATGGGTGAGGGCAACAAGAAGCTCTCGAAACGCGACCCCGAGTCGGACCTCTTCCTGCACCGGGACCGAGGCATGCTGCCCGAGGGCCTGCTCAATTACCTGGCGCTGCTCGGGTGGGGCCTGTCAGAGGACCGCGACGTGTTCTCACTCCAGGAGATGGTCGACGCCTTCGACGTCCGGCAGGTCAACGCGAACCCGGCCCGCTTCGACCAGAAGAAGGCCGACGCGATCAACGCCGAGCACATCCGGCAGCTGCCGACCGACGAGTTCGCACGGCGTCTGCGCGAGTACCTCGTCGCCCACCCGGCCCAGGACGGACTGACGCTGCCGGAGGACTTCGACCAGCAACGGTGGGCGGTCGTGGCGGAGTTGCTACAGACCCGCATCGTGGTTCTGTCGGACGCCTGGAAGCTGATCCGCTTCCTGCTGGTGGACGAGTCGGAGTTCACGGTGGACCCGCAGTCCGCGGCCAAGAACCTCAAGCCCGGGTCGCGTGAGGTCGTCGACGCGGCGATCGCCGCCCTCGGCTCTCTCGAGAAGTGGACGACGCCCGCCATCGAGGCCGCGCTGTCCGGGGCCCTAGTGGACGGCCTGGGCATCAAGCCGCGCAAGGCCTACGGCCCGGTCCGGGTGGCGGTGACGGGTTCGCACATCTCGCCCCCGCTGTTCGAGTCCATCGAGCTGCTCGGCCGTGAGGCGACGCTGTCCCGTCTCCGCTCGGCACCGGTCGCCGGCTGATGAGAGCGGCCGCGCCCGTCGACGGATGACGGGCGTGGCCGAATCCAGCCGTCGGAGAAACGAGGCCACTGACCAGGCGATTTGCTATTCACCCACAGAGGTTTGGTAGTCTCTTCGAGGTCGCTGAAGAGCGGCGGAGAAGTGAAAATAGTGGCCTATGGTGTAATTGGCAACACAGCTGATTCTGGTTCAGCCGTTCTAGGTTCGAGTCCTGGTAGGCCAGCGGAGTGCTCCACGCGAGTGCTCACAGCGGATCCCCTGTGGATCCGTGTCCTAGCCCCCGTCGTCTAGCGGCCTAGGACGCCGCCCTCTCACGGCGGTAGCGTGGGTTCGAATCCCATCGGGGGTACACCGTGACGACGCCCGGAGCACATCGCTCCGGGCGTCTTCCGCATTTCGGGCGGCATCGCTCAGCTCGAGGCGGGCGCCCGCCTCGAGGACCGTCCCCGCGCCCGCAGCCGGACGAGGTCGCGTGCGTGGGCGTCCAGGGCGTGGTCCTCGGCGGACACGGGGGACCACCGTGCGACCGGGGTGGGGCGCCCGTCCGCGCCCAGGGCGGCGCAGACGGTGAGGCAGTGCGTGCTGAGCGTGCGGGCGGACGAGGTGGCCGCCCCGGAGCGCACGTGCACGGAGACGTGCATGGTCTCGTGGCCGGTGTGCAGCAGGCGGGCCTCCACCTCCACCACGTCCCCGATCCGTACCGGATGGTAGAAGCGCACCCCGCCCGCGTACACCGAGGTGCACGGGGTACCCGACCACTGGGCCGCGCACAGGTTCGCCGCGTCGTCGATCCACGCCATGATCCGTCCACCGTGGGCGTTGCCTCCCCAGTTGACGTCCGAGGGGGCGGCGAGCAGGCGCAGCGTCGATCGCGGGGCGGTGCCGGCCTCGGAGTAGACCTGCTGCGCCATCGCGCGCTCGATGTCCTTGCGCAGCCCGATGCGCATGACCGCCTCGTCGGACTCGTGGATCTCCAGGCTCGAGGCGGGCCGCCAGGCGGGGACCGGGGTGGGCGCGCCGTCGCGGACGGCGATGAAGACGACCAGGCACTCGGCGCAGTGCCGGTACCCGGGGCGTGCGGGATCGCAGGCGCGGACGTCGCACTGGATGTGCATGGAGGAGGTGCCCGTGTGCACGAGCCGGGCGGACACCTCCACGAGGTCCCCGGAGGCGATCGGGCGGGAGAAACGGACGTTGCCGACGTAGGCCGTGACGGCGTACCCACCCGACCATCCCGCGGCCAGCGCGTAGGCGGCCTTGTCGATCCACTCGAGGATGCGGCCGGTATGGACCTGGGTACCCGTCCCGACGTCGGTCGGGGCGGCCAGGAACCGCAGCACGGTCTGGTGGGAGGCGGTGTGGTCGGGAGCGGTGAGGTGAGGCGTGGTCACTCGTCGGACGCTAGTGACGCCGCGTGACGGGGCCGTGTGTCGTGCGTACGGATCCCGTGTCGGACTCCTCACCCCCGCGCCGGCGCGCGGTGAGCGCGGGCACGGGGGTGAGGGGGTGAGGGCGGCGGACCGCGGCCGAAGGGCGCACCGATGGGCGCGCCTCGTGGACGGTCAGTCGACCGTCTCCTTGAGGGTGTCCTCGCGGACGAACAGCAGCAGCACGGTCGCGACGAGGATGAGCGGGACGACGATGTGGTAGATCGGCACCAGGGCGTCGTTGTACGCCCCGACGATCGCGTCGTGCAGGGGACCCGGCAGCCCGGCCAGGATCTCCGGGCTCATGGAGTTTGCACCCGCCCCGTGGGCGAAGGTCTCGGCGACCCGGGCGCCCTCGGGTCCGAGCTGGGCCGCCGCGGCGGGGATGCGCTCGCTCATGAGATCGGCGAGCCGACTGACGAACAGCGAACCGACGATGGCCGAACCCATCGTGCCGCCGATCTGGCGGAAGAAGTTGTTGGACGCGGTCGCGGTGCCGACCATGGTGATGGGGAACGCGTTCTGGACGATCAGCACGAGCAGCTGCATGCACAGGCCGAGCCCGAAACCGAACACGAAGAGAACCACGCCCAGGTGGACAAGGGTGTCACCGGCCCGCAGCGAGCCGATGAACCAGAGCCCGACGGCCATGATGAGAGTGCCGACGACGGGGTACCACTTGTAGCGGCCGGTTCGGCTGACGATGTTGCCGACGACGATGGACGTGCCCATCATGCCGATCATCATGGGGATCATCATGAGGCCGGCCGCGGTGGGGCCGAGACCGTGGACCATCTGGATGTACGTGGGCAGGTAGGCCATGCACCCGAACATCGCTACGCCGATCAGGAGCCCGGCGGCGGTCGAGACCGAGAAGTTGCGCTCGGCGAACAGCGTCATCGGGATCAGCGGGTGAGGGGAACGACGCTCTACCCGGACGAAGGCCACGGCGCACACGAGGAACAGCGCGCCCATGCCGAGGATGACCGGGTCGGTCCAGTCGTAGCGGTTGCCGCCCCACGACGAGAGAAGGATGAGTGCGGTGGTGCCGATGGCCATGAGCACCGTGCCGGGCCAGTCGGTGCGGCGTCCGCTCCCGCGGTTGGGCAGGCGCAGCCAGACGACGGCCACGACGAGGGCGATCAGGCACACCGGGAGGTTGAACCACAGCGCCCACCGCCAGCCGGGCCCCTCGGTGAAGAATCCGCCGAGGAGCGGGCCGAGGACGGACGACAGCCCGAAGACGGCGCCCATGACGCCCATGTACCGTCCGCGCTGTCGGGCGGGGACGACGTCGGCGACGATGGCCTGGGACAGGACCATGAGGCCGCCGCCGCCGAGACCCTGGACGGCACGGGCGGCGATGAGCAGGTCGATGTTCGAGGCGAGAGCGCCGAGTAGCGAACCGGCCGAGAACAGCAGGATGGCGGCGACGAACAGCGGCTTGCGGCCGATCTGGTCCCCGAGCTTGCCGTACACGGGCAGGCCGATCGTCATGGTGAGCAGGTAGACGGTGATGACCCAGCTCATGCGGTCGACGCCGCCGAGGTCGGCGACGATCGTGGGCAGCGCGGTGGCGAAGATCATCTGCCCCAGGGACACGATGAGCATCCCCAGCAGCAGCGAAGTGAACACCAGCGGGACGTTGTGCGGCGTCGGCGCCGGGGTAAGGGGGCGCTCGGCACCGGGCGGAGCCGCGGTGGTGCGGATGTCAGTCTCACTCATGCGGGATCCCGTCGGTGGTGATGGCGGTGGAGGAGGGCTCGCCGACGAGCACGGCGAGCTGGCGCAGGGCTGTGGCGCAGTCGGCGTGGAGGTCGTCGAAGGAGGCGGAGTCGCGGTTCAGCCAGGTGGCCATGCCGAGGTTCCCCGAGGCGGCGACGAGCGCGACGCACGCGCGTGCCTCGGCCTCGGCGCTCACCCCGGGCAGTCGGCGCAGCCGCGGATGCCGGTCGAGGTGGCGGGACACGAGGTCCACGAGCTCGATCTGGAACCGGTACGAGGCGGTCATCCGCGCAGCACCGAGCTGCGGCTCGGCCCGGAAGATGTCACGCCGGCGTTGGACGAGCATGGCTGTCTGCTCCCTGTCCGCGATGCGGGCGGCGGCGAAGCCTGCGAGGAAGACCCGCATCAGCGCGCGGGGGACGTCTGGATCGACCCGGTCGAGGAACTCCTCGCGCTCGGCCTCGGGGACGTCCTGTGGGGTGGCGCCGATGACCGCGGCCTCCTTGGAGGCGACGTAGTTGAAGAACGTGCGTTTGGAGACCTCGGCGGCCGCGCAGATCTGGTCGACCGTCACCGCGTCATACCCGTGCTCGAGGACCAGCGCGGTGGCGACGTCCTCGATGGCGAGGAGGGTCGCGCGGCGCTTCCGGTCGCGCAGAGAGTCGTCACGCGGGGCGTCCGCACGAGGGGGCACGTCGTGTGTCCGCAGGGAGGTGTCGGGGGGAGAGCTCACGGAGGAATCCTAACGGAATAAGTATACCGAGTGCATCTTTGCACCGGGTGAAGTTTGTTGTGCGCCACGACGTGGTTCCGCCGATTTGGTTCCGCGTCCACGTGTCGGCTACTGTGATGGAGCAGCGAGCAAGGCCCCCGTCGTCTAGCGGCCTAGGACGCCGCCCTCTCACGGCGGTAGCGTGGGTTCGAATCCCATCGGGGGTACCAGGCAGAACGTCCCGGTTCGTCACTGACGAGCCGGGACGTCCTGCATTTCGAGCGCGTGCGAAGATCACCACGTGACCTCGCGCCGTGACCTGTTCCGCCTCGCCGTCGGGGCCGGGCTGTCCCTCACCGCCCTGGGTGCGTGCGGCGCGGAGAAGGGGGCGACGACGAGTCCGTCCGCTCCGCCGACCGACCCGCTCGCCCCGCCGGAACCGGTCAGGACACCCACGCCGGACGCGCCGCCGCGTCGTCTCATCGCGCTCTCCTCGGCCGATCTCGACGTCCTGCACGCGCTCGACCTCGAGCCGGAGGCCGCGTGGGCGGTCGACGGCACGGGACCGCGGCCGTGGCGTGGGCGGCCGGCCCCGCCGCGCCCGGAATGGGACGGCCCGGGGCTGCCCAGTCTGCGGTCCCTGCTGCCGTTCGGTGTCGACGCCTTCGTCCTGGCCGCCGCGGACGTCACCGGCGACCAGCTACGTGGGTACGAGCGCCTGGCGACCGTGATCGTCGACCCTCGGGGGCGACCGGGCTGGCGGGACCACCTCGGCCTCGTGGCCGACGCCCTCCACCGCGACCCCGGACCGCCGATCGCCACCGCCGAGGAGGCGCTCGACGTGTGGGCCCGGGGTCAGCGGCGTCTCGGGGTCGAGGCCCTCGCCGTCGTCGTGGGAACCGGCGCCCGACCCGACACCCCCGTCGCCACCCTCGCGGCGGACTCGCCGCTCGGCGCGGAGATCCGCGCCCTGGGATTCGAGGTGGACGCGCGGGCCGAGCCCCGGCCGTACCGCGAGCTGCGGCGTCCGGGAGTCCAGGTGGCGCGGGTCGACCCCCGCGACGACGACCTCGTGGCAGCCGTGCGCCAGCCCAGTGCCACGAGCCTGCCGTGGGTACTGGACAGGCTCGTTCGCGGGCGACGGCCCGCCTGAGGTCGGCCGCGTGCCGGTAGGCCGCCCTACAGCCGCTTGTGGATCGCGTCCGCCGCGGCGAGCAGGTCGGCGGCCCACTTCGCGCCCGGCCGTCGGCCGATGCGGTCCACCGGCCCGGAGACCGAGATCGCCGCGACCACGGTGCCCGTCGAGTCCCGGATGGGCGCGGATATCGAGGCCACGCCCGCCTCCCGCTCGGCGACGGACTGCGCCCAGCCACGCCGGCGGACCTCCGTCAGCTGGCGATCGGTGTACGTGGCGTCGGTCAGCAGGGTGCGCTGCGTGGCCGGGTCGGCCCACGCGGCGAGAACCTTGGCCCCCGAACCACGGTTCATGGGCAGAACCGCGCCGACGGGCACCGTGTCGCGCAGGCCGGTCGGCGGCTCGGCCGAGGCCACGCAGATGCGGCGGTCGCCGTCCCGGCGGTAGACCTGAACGCTCTCCTCGGTGATCTCACGCAGCCGCGGCAGAACCGAGGATGCGGCGTCGGCGAGAGAGTCGGAGACGTGGGCCGCGAGCTTGGCCAGGCCGGGCCCGAGGCTCCACACCCCGGCGTCGTCGCGGGACAGCAGTTGATGGATCTCCAGGCCCACCGCGAGGCGGTGCGCGGTGGCGCGCGGCAGTCCCGTCCGCTCGCAGAGGTCGGCCAGGACGCAGGGCTGTTCGGCCACCGCGTGCAGCACCGTCATGGCTTTGTCGAGGACCCCGATCCCGCTATACTGTCTCACAGTTCGACTATATCGTCCTACATGGTGAGAATCCATCCAAGGCTCATCCGGGACGTGGACTGGAGGCGTGATGACTGAGACCGTGACCGGCGGAACGCGACCGCGGACCCTGGCCGAGAAGGTCTGGGACGACCACGTGGTGGTCAGCGGAGAGGGTGAGGGCGAGTCCCGGGGGCCCGACCTCATCTTCATCGACCTCCACCTCATCCACGAGGTCACCAGCCCCCAGGCTTTCGACGGACTCCGCCTGGCCGGCCGTCAGCTCCGCCGTCCGGACCTCACCCTGGCCACCGAGGACCACAACGTGCCGACCGACATCGTCGGCGGCGCCGTCAACCTCATCGCGGACCAGACCTCGCGCGTCCAGATCGAGACCCTGCGCCGCAACTGCGAGGAGTTCGGGGTCCGCCTGTACCCGATGGGCGACCTCGACCAGGGGATCGTCCACGTCGTGGGCCCCCAGCTGGGCCTGACGCAGCCGGGCATGACGGTGGTGTGCGGCGACTCCCACACGTCCACCCACGGGGCGTTCGGGTCCATCGCCATGGGTATCGGCACCTCCGAGGTCGAGCACGTCATGGCCACCCAGACGCTCAGCCTGCGCCCGTTCAAGACGATGGCCGTGACCGTCACCGGCGAGCTGCAGCCCGGGGTGACGGGCAAGGACCTCATCCTCGCCGTCATCGCCCAGATCGGTACCGGCGGGGGGCAGGGCTACATCATCGAGTACCGCGGCGAGGCCATCGAGAAACTCTCGATGGAGGCCCGGATGACCGTCTGCAACATGAGCATCGAGGCCGGCGCGCGGGCGGGCATGATCGCGCCCGACCAGACCACCTACGACTACCTCCGCGGCCGTCCGCACGCGCCCAGGGGCGACGAGTGGGACGAGGCAGTGCGGTACTGGGACAGCCTGCGCACCGACGACGACGCGGTCTTCGACGCCGAGGTCGTGATCGACGGCTCGGCGCTCACCCCGTTCGTCACCTGGGGCACCAACCCGGGTCAGGGTGTCCCGCTGGGCGCGTCCGTGCCGCACCCGGAGTCGTTCACCGACGAGAGCGCGCGTATCGCCGCCGAGAGCGCCCTGGAGTACATGGACCTGCGGGCCGGCACCCCCATGCGCGAGGTGCCCGTCGACGTCGTGTTCGTCGGGTCGTGCACCAACGGCCGTATCGAGGATCTGCGCACCGTCGCCGAGGTCATCGACGGGCAGAGGATCGCCGACGGTGTGCGGATGCTCGTCGTGCCGGGTTCCATGCGCGTGCGCCAGCAGGCCGAGCAAGAGGGCCTGGACCGGGTGTTCACCGAGTTCGGCGCCGAGTGGCGCCAGCCGGGCTGCTCCATGTGCCTGGGCATGAACCCCGACTCGCTGCTGCCCGGCCAGCGGTGCGCGTCCACCTCCAACCGCAACTTCGAGGGGCGCCAGGGCAAGGGGGCGCGCACCCACCTGGTCAGCCCGTCGGTCGCCGCGGCGACCGCGGTGCTCGGGCACCTCGCCTCACCCGTCGATCTCGAGCCCGAGAAGGGGGCCTGACAACCCATGGAGCCGATCACCACCCACACCGGCATCGGCGCCCCGCTGCGCCGCTCCAACGTGGACACCGACCAGATCATCCCCGCCGAGTACCTCAAGCGCGTCACGCGCACGGGCTTCGAGGACGGCCTGTTCTCCTCCTGGCGGGCGAACGAGCCGGACTTCGTCCTCAACCGCGCGCCGTACGACCGTGCCTCCGTCCTGGTCGCCGGACCGGACTTCGGGACGGGCTCGTCGCGGGAGCACGCGGTGTGGGCCCTCATGGACTTCGGCTTCCGCGTGGTCGTCTCGTCGCGCTTCGCCGACATCTTCCGAGGCAACTCGGGTAAGTCCGGCCTCGTGGCCGCCCGGGTCGAACAGGAGAACGTCGAGCTCCTGTGGAAAGTGATGGACGAGCGACCGGGTGTCGAGCTCACCGTGGATCTGGTCACCCGTACGATCACCGCGGGCGATGTCACCGTACCGTTCGACATCGACGACTACACACGCTGGCGGCTCATGGAGGGTCTCGACGACATCGGCCTCACGCTGCGGCGCGCCGACGATATCGAGGCGTTCGAGAGCCGGCGGCCGGCGTTCAAACCGGTCACCACCCCCCGCTGATCGACGCGCGTAGAGAGTTCACGGAGTCACCTTCGTATTGTCCCCCGTCTGGCCTGGCTGTGTGAGTATGCTTATATTCATTCCGTGTGGTTGCGAAAGCCGCGGGCGCATACTCACCCGAAGGGGGATCCTCACGTGAACAAAGCCGACCTGATCGCCGAACTGGCGGACCGGATGGGCGGAGACCAGCAGCTCGCCACCGAGGCGCTGGAGAACACCCTCGACATCATCGTGCGGGCGGTGGCGTCCGGGGAATCCATCACGATCATGGGTTTCGGCATCTTCGAGAAGAGGGCACGTGCGGCCCGCGTGGCGCGCAACCCCCACACGGGCGAGTCGATCCCGGTCCCGCCGACCTACTCGCCGGTGTTCCGGCCTGGCCAGTACTTCAAATCCGTCATCCAGGGCACCGAGACGCTGCCCGAGGGGCGACTCGCCGCCAAGCGGTCGAGCTCGCACCAGTCGTTCGGCGGCCTGCACGCCAACGGGGTCGGACTCCGCGACAAGGTCAGCTGACCCGCCCGGCCGCAGGGCCGCCCGCGCCTCAGAACAGCGGTAGGGGGCTCGGGTAGTAGTCGGCGTGGACCACCGCCCCGCCGTCTAACCCCAGCACCCACACGCCGGCCTTCTTCGTGGACGCGTCGCCCACGTCGAGGCCTGCCGGCCCGGCCAGATCGCAGACCATCCCGGGGATGGCGGTGCCCTGCGAGGACACCGCGGCGATCCCGTCACCGGCGGCGATCCGGGTCAGCCGTGACACGGCCGCGGCGGGGTCGTCGAGGTAGGCCTCGTCGCTCAGGGCCGGCTCGGTCGCGACCGACTCCCCGAGTTCATCGGCCAGTGGTGCGAGCGTCTGCTCGCACCGGACCCGCGGCGCGCTGTGGAGACGGGTGACGCCGAACGCACTCAGCATCGGCGCCAACATCTCGGCCTGCGCCCGGCCGTCCTTCTCCAGCGGCCTCAGGTCGTCGTCACCGCTCCACTCGCTCCGGCGCCCCGCCTTGGCGTGCCGCACGAGCAGCAGGATCGACCGGGCGCGGGGCGCGTCGTCGAAACGGGTGAGGATCTTGCGGTCGAGCGGGTAGGAGACGAGCCGCTTGGCCTCGTCCAGGGGAACCCAGCGGATCTCGTCGACCTCGGAGTTGGGTTCGAAGTCGCCGCTGGTGGCCAGCGCCGACCAGTAGGTGACCTCTTTACGGGTGTTCTCCTTGAGGGGGTAGGCGGTCGTTCCGATCCGGGAGCGCAACTCGGCGGTGAAGCCCGTCTCCTCCTCGATCTCGCGCACGGCGGTGACCGGCAGTGCTTCGCCGGCATCGACCTTGCCCTTGGGCAGCGACCAGTCGTCGTAGCGCGGCCGGTGGACGACCGCACACAGCGGCGAGTCGCCGTCCATCCGGTACAGGACCGCTCCGGCGGCCGGTACTACGCGGACCCTGGACCTCCCCGACTTCGGGCTCATCGGTTACGGAACCCCGCGTGCTCGGAGGCCATGCGCTCCTGGTGATCGACCGAGTCGTCCCAGTCCTCCGGTGCCGGCATGCGTCGCCAGGTCGCGTCCGGTTGGAGATGGAAACTGCGGGTCGCCGGGTCCAGCGCCGAGTCGAAGATGCGGTGGATCTGCTCCTTGAGGCGGCGGTCGGAGACGGTGACCATCACCTCGACCCGGCGGTCGAGATTGCGGTGCATCATGTCCGCGCTGCCGATGAACACCTCGTCCGCACCACGGAAGTGCAGGATCCTCGAGTGCTCGAGGAAGCGGCCGAGGATCGACCGGACGTGGATGTTCTCGCTCAGCCCCGGGACCCCGGCGCGGAGCGAACAGATGCCGCGCACCACGATCTCCACCGGCACGCCGGCCTGGGAGGCGCGGTACAGGGCGTCGATCACCTGCTCGTCCACCAACGCGTTGGCCTTGAGCCGGATGCCCGCATCGTGGCCCTCCTCGGCCAGGGCGATCTCGCGGTCGATCCGCTCGATGATGCCGGAGCGGATCCCCTCCGGCGCCACCAGGAGACGACGGTACTTGCTCACATTGGAGAACCCGGTGAGGTGGTTGAACAGGTCCGTCAGGTCCGACACGACCTCCTCGTCGGCAGTGAACAGTCCCACGTCCTCGTACAGCCGCGCTGTCTTCGGGTTGTAGTTGCCGGTGCCGATGTGTGCGTACCGCTGAAGCCGGTCACCCTCCTTGCGCACCACCAGGCAGGTCTTGCAGTGCGTCTTGAGGCCGAGCAGGCCGTAGACGACGTGGACGCCGGCCTGCTCGAGCTCGCGGGCCCACCGGATGTTGTTCTGCTCGTCGAACCGGGCCTTGATCTCCACCAGCGCGACCACCTGCTTGCCGGCCGCCGCGGCGTCGACGAGCGCGTTGACGATGGGGGAGTCACCGGAGGTCCGGTAGAGGGTCTGCTTGATAGCCAGCACGTCCTCGTCCGCGGCGGCCTGCTCGATGAACCGCTGCACGGTCGTGGCGAACGAGTCGTAGGGGTGCTCGACGAGGACGTCGCACTCTTGCAGGGAGGCGAAGATGTTGCGGGCGGTCTCCCGCTCCCCGAAGGCCGGGGGAGTAGCCGGGACCATGGGCGGGTCCTTGAGGTCGGGCAGGTCCAACCCGTGGATCTGCCACAGGCCGGTGAGGTCGAGGAGACCGGAGAACCGGATGACGTGGGCGGAGTCGACATCGAGTTCCCGCTGCAGGATGCGCAGCATCCGCGGGGTGGTGTCCTCCGCGATCTCCAGCCGCACCGCCGACCCGAACCGGCGGCGCGCCAGTTCACGCTCGAGGGCCTGCAGCAGGTCCTCGTCGCGGTCCTCCTCGACCTCCATGTCCGCGTTGCGGGTCACCCGGAAGACGTGGTGCTCGACGACCTCCATCCCCTGGAACAACTCGCCCAGGTGCGCGGCGATGATGTCCTCGGCGGGGACGAACGAGTACTCGTCCGGACCACCGCGATCCACCCGTACGAAGCGAGGAACGTTGTGGGGGATCTTCACCCGGGCGAAGTGCTCCTGCCCCGAGTCGAGGTCACGGATGATGACCGCGAGGTTGAGGCTCAGGCCCGAGATGTACGGGAACGGGTGCGCCGGGTCCACCGCCAGCGGGGTGAGCACCGGGAAGATCGAGTTGCGGAAGAGCTCCGCCAGCGAGAACCGCTCGTCCGCGGTGAGGTCGGACCACGGGAGGATCCGGATGCCGTTCGCCTCCAGCTCCGGACGGATCTCGTCGCGGAACAACCGGGTCTGCTCGTCGCACAGCTCGCGCGTGCGTAGGCTGATCCGCCCGAGCTGCTCGGCGGGCGTCTGACCGTCGGCGGACCGGACCGACAGCCCCGTCTTGTCACGTCGCTTGAGGCCGGCGACGCGCACCATGTAGAACTCGTCCAGGTTGGAGGCGAAGATCGCGAGGAACTTGGCCCGCTCGAGTAAGGGGAGGCCCTTCTCGCCGGCCAGCGCGAGCACCCGTGCGTTGAAGTCGAGCCAGCTCAGTTCACGGTTGAGATAGCGGTCACGAGGTCGGGGCAGTCCCTGGAGGGCGTGCTGTTCTACGGTCACGGCACCATTGTGGCCGATACCCCGTCCGCGCGTGTGGCGTGCCGTGTCGAGCGGTCGCGCAGTGCCCCGGCGGTGGCGGCGCCGACGTCGCGGGACGAGAGGGTGGCGAGATCGGCCGGGATGTCGACGTCCCGGCCGGCCGCGGCGAGATCGGCCGCCACGCCGACGGGCACGGCGCCGCCCGCTCGGAACCGGGCAGCGGAGTCGGGGCCGAACCGGCACACGCGGGAGTCGGGCGCGCCCGTCCAAAACGACATCGTGGTCCCCGCCCCGCGATGGTCCGCGACCGTCGAATGGGGATGCCGCGCGGCGGAGGCGAGGATGCGCGCGAGGTGATGTGGGCGGAGCTCGGGCAGATCGGCGGCGACGACCCCGATCGGCCCGCGGACGTCGGCGAGCACGGCCGTCAGGGCGGAGTTGAGGGGGTCGACGTGGGGACGGGGGGCCGGCGGCGGCTCCGGGACGAACTCCGCGCCGACCCGGGCCGCCAGATCCCGGACGAGCGGATCGGCGACCGAGACGACACGGACCCGGCCGACACCGGGGGTGGCGAGGCACGCCCGCAGCACGTCCGTGGCCATCGCCAACACCAGGGACTTCCGCCCGGCTGACGGCAGAACCGGGTCCAGGCGACTCTTCGCGCGGTCCAGCGCCTTGACGGGGACGACGATCGTCCAGCCGTCAGTGCCGGTCGCGCCGCCCTCAGCTGTGCTCATCGACCGCCATCCTGCCAGCTGCGCCTCCCCGGCGTCCCGCACCGGGTAGCGTTTGCCGGGAACCACCGCGGTCGGCGGGCAGGGACGACGAGGGCCGGGAGGCGAAGATGGCACGGATCGCGGTGATGGGAGCGGGGTCCTGGGGGACCGCGGTCGGCAAGGTGCTCGCCGATGCCGGGTCCGAGGTCGTGATGTGGGCCCGTCGCGAGGAGGTGGCGGCGGACATCAACGGCGCGCACTGCAACCCCACCTACCTGCCCGACATCGTGCTGCCCGCGAGCGTGTCCGCCTCCACAGATCCCGCGGAGGTCCTCGAGGGCGCCGAGGAGGTCGTGCTCGCCGTGCCCTCGCAGAGCCTTCGTGGCAACCTCGAGACCTGGGTCCCCTCGTTCGAACCCGACGCCGGCGTCATCTCGTTGGCCAAGGGCATCGAGACCGGCTCCCTCATGCGCATCAGCGAGGTCGTCGCGGAGGTCCTCGGTCTCCCGGGGTCCCACATCGCCGCGCTGTCCGGGCCGAACCTCGCCCGCGAGATCGCCGAGGGGCAGCCCGCCGCCACCGTGATCGCGTGTTCGGACGAGGAGCGGGCCGCCCGCCTCCAGGACGCGTTCTCCACCCCGTACTTCCGGCCGTACACCAACACCGACGTCGTGGGATGCGAGATCGGCGGCGCCACCAAGAACGTCATCGCGTTGGTGTGCGGGATCGCCACCGGGATGGGCCTGGGGGACAACACCATGGCCACCCTCGTCACGCGGGGGCTGGCCGAGACCACCCGGCTCGGGGTGGCGCTGGGGGCCAACCAGATGACGTTCGCCGGGCTGGCCGGGCTGGGCGACCTCGTGGCCACCTGCACCTCGCCGCTGTCGCGCAACCGGACCTTCGGGGAACGGCTGGGCCGCGGCGAGACCCTCGAGCAGGCGCAGCGGGCGACCAACGGCCAGGTCGCCGAAGGGGTCAAGTCGTGCACCTCGATCCGCGAGCTGGCCCGGCGGGCCGGGGTCGAGATGCCGCTCACCGAGGCCGTCCACGAGATCTGCCACGAGGGCGGCGACGCCGTGGAGGTGGCGGTGCGCCTCATGAGACGCAGCACCAAGCCCGAGTAGCCTCGGCCCGGTGAATCGCATCACCGTCGCAGTCCTCTACGGCGGCCGCAGCTCCGAGCACTCCGTGAGTTGCGTGTCCGCCGGTGCCGTCATGGGTCACCTCGACCGCTCCCGCTACGAGGTGATCCCCGTCGGCATCACCGAAGCCGGGGCGTGGACCCTCGGCTCCGACGACACGGCGGACCTGCGCATCGCCGACCGGATCATGCCCGTGGTCGACGCCGGCCGTCCGCGGGTGGCCCTCGGACTGTCCACCGACGACCGCGGCGTGCTGCGGTTCGCCGACGGCGACCGGGCCGGGCAGGAGATCGCCCGGGTGGACGTGGTCTTCCCGGTCATGCACGGCACGCACGCCGAGGACGGGACCATCCAGGGGCTGCTGGAGCTGTCCGGCATCCCGTACGTCGGGCCGGGTGTGTTCGCCAGCGCCGCGGGGATGGACAAGGAGTTCACCAAGGTCGTGCTGGGCGCGGCCGGGCTCCCGATCGGCCGTCAGGTCGTCCTGCGGCCCGGCACCGCGACGCTCTCGCCCGCCGACCGCGACCGTCTGGGGCTGCCGCTCTTCGTCAAGCCGGCCCGCGGCGGTTCGTCCATCGGCATCACCAAGGTCTCTCGGGCGGCCGACCTCGACGCCGCGATCGCCGAGGCCCGCCGCTTCGACGAGAAGGTGATCGTCGAGGCTGCGATCGTCGGCCGCGAGATCGAGTGCGGCGTGTTGGAGTACCCGGACGGCCGGGTCGAGGCGAGCCTGCCGGCCGAGCTGCACATCCCCGGCGAACCGACCGGGGTGGAGGGCGAGACGGAGGGCGACGCCTTCTACGACTTCGACACCAAGTACCTCGACGACGTGACGACCTTCGATCTGCCCGCCGACCTCCCGGCGGAGCAGACCGAGCAGCTACGGACCCTGGCGGTCGAGGCGTTCCACGCCCTCGACGCCCGCGGCCTCAGCCGCGTGGACTTCTTCGTCACCGCCGAGGGACCGGTGATCAACGAGGTCAACACGATGCCGGGATTCACCCCGATCTCGATGTACCCGCAGATGTGGGCGGCGACCGGGGTCGACTACGAGAGCCTGCTCGACACCCTGATCCGCACCGCGATCGCCCGCGGCTGACCTCAGGGCGCGGTGGGGCCCTGCCGAGTGGCGTCGGGGCGCCTTCGGGCGGGTCAGCCCGCCGGGGCCGGGTCCGGCTCGACCTCCTCGAGCGCGGCGGTGATGGCGTCGGACAGATCCTGGATCGGGCCGGTGCCGCTGCCCTCGGGCAGGGTCACCGCCACGTACTGCGGGCGGTCGACCGCTACCCAGGTGGAGGCCGTGACGGCCGGATCCGGATCGGGCTCGTTGAACCACTGCACGCCGTTGACCGCCTGCAGCGCGACGCCGACCGTGAACGTCGGCGGGGCCGGCATCCCACACCGCACGATGACCGGCTCGGCGTCCGGCATCCGGTACGCGGCCGTTCCCTCGGGCGCCGGCTCGACCAGCGCCACCCGGGCGGCGTCGCCGAGCGATTCCGGCAGCTGTTCGATCAGGGCGACGCACTCCTCGGACCCCGCGCCCGGGGCCGGGATGGCGACGGCGGCCACCGGCTCGCTCGCGGCCTCCTCGGCCGCCTCGTCGCCGATGCCGCGCATCATCACCAGCACCACCGCCAGCATCGCGAGGGGGATGACGACGGCGAGCGCCACCACGATTTTCGAGACCGGCGCCGCGGACGCGGTACCCGCATCCCTCGGTCCGGCGTCGTACCGGTCGGCCGGATCCGAATCCCTCGAAGCCACGTCGCGTCGTCCTTCCTCCCACGGCGACCGCCCCGGGGCGCGGCCGCTAGCCTGACGGCAACGCTACAGACCCACGCCGGAGCTCCCGGCGTGCGACTCCACGGGAAAAGGGGTGGCCGCCGTGTCAGACCGGGCCGGGACCTGGATGCATGCGGTCAGCCCCGACCGGGATCTGACCGTCGCACGGGCGGGGGAGGCGGCGGTTCTCGCCGTCCTCAGCGGGCCGGGCGACGGCCACCCGGACGATCCCGTGGGCAACGGGGACGACGCGGCGGTGCTGGGGCCGGCGGAGGCGACGGTGGTCACCACCGACATGCTCGTCGAGGGCACCCACTTCCGACTGGACTTCACCGGCTGGGCCGACCTGGGGCGCCGGGCGGTGGCCCAGAACGTCTCCGACGTCCTGGCGATGGGCGCCGACTGCACCCGGGTGCTCGTCGCCCTCGCCGTACCCGCCGGGACGACCATGGGGCAGATCGAGGACCTCGCCGCGGGGATCCACGGGGAAGCCGCCCGATCCGGTGCCGTCGTGGTGGGCGGCGATCTCACCAGGGCCGACCTCGTCGTCGTCGGCGTCACCGCGCTCGGCACCCTCCCGCGCGGCGCGCGACCACTGCGGATCGACGGCGCGCGGCCCGGGGACACCGTCGCACTCACCGGGACCCCCGGGCGCTCGGCGGCCGGCCTCGCCCTCCTCCTCGCCGGACATCCTCACGGACCTCTACAGCAGTCGCACCGCGTCCCGGTGCCCCCGGTCGGGCTCGGGACCGCGGCGCGCCTCGCCGGCGCCCGGTCCCTCACCGACGTCAGCGACGGCCTGCTGCGTGACCTGTCGGGCCTGGCGCGCGCGTCCGACGTAGCCGCCGATCTCACCATGGACGCGCTCCCCGTCGACCCCCTCCTGTACGAGGCCGCCGGGACGCTCGGTGCGGCCGACCCCGACGCGCAGGTCACCGACTGGGTGCTCGACGGCGGCGAGGACCACGGCCTGCTCGGCACCTTCCCGCCCGGGGTCACCCCGCCGGCCGGGTTCACAGTGATCGGCACCGTCCGGGCCGGTGAGCCGGGGCGCGTCACCCTCGACGGCGAGCCGCGGGTCCCCGGGGGCTGGGACTCTGCGCGGGGCGCGAACTAGGGTGGACGCATGGCCGTCTACGCACTCGGAGACCTCGAACCCGACATCGCCCCCGACGCATGGGTCCACCCCGACGCGGTGGTCATCGGGCGGGTGACCCTCGGGCCCGGCGTCTCCGTGTGGCCCACCGCCGTGCTCCGCGGGGACTACGGGCGCATCGAGGTCGGCGCCATGTCCAACATCCAGGACGGCACCATCGTGCACTGCACGGCGACCGACGCGACGATCATCGGCGAGCACTGCGTGGTCGGGCACAACGCCCACATCGAGGGCGCGACCATCGGCGACCGCACGCTGATCTCGTCCGGGTCGATCGTTCTCAACGGCGCCGTCATCGGCTCGGGCGCCGTCGTCGCCGCGGGATGCCTGGTGCCCCCGCGGTTCGAGCTGCCCGACCGCCGCATGGCGATGGGCATGCCCGCGAAGATCCGGGAGGGCCACGAGGTCGACCCCGCGATGCTCGAGGGCAACACGCAGATGTACCACGACAACGCCATGCGCTACCGCGCCGACCTGCGACGCCTCGACTGACCGGTGAGCACACGACGCGCCCCCGCGCCGCTCGCCGACCTCCTCGACCCCGGCTGGGCGGAGGCCCTGGCCCCGGTCGAGGAGCGGATCCACCGGATGGGCGACTTCCTCCGCGCCGAGAACGCCGCCGGCCGGGGCTTCCTGCCGGCCGCCGACCACGTCCTGAGGGCGTTCACCCAGCCGTTCGACGACGTCCGCGTCCTCATCGTGGGCCAGGATCCCTACCCCACGCCCGGCCATCCGATCGGACTGAGCTTCGCGGTCGAGGCGGACGTGCGCCCGCTGCCACGCAGTCTGGTCAACATCTACCGCGAGTACACCGACGATCTCGGGCTGCCGGCCCCCGCACACGGTGACCTCGGCGCGTGGACCCGGGCGGGGGTGCTGCTCCTCAACCGGGTGCTCACCGTGGCCCCGGGCGAGCCCGCCTCCCACCGCCGTAAGGGCTGGGAGGAGATCACCCAGCGGGCGATCGAGGCGCTCGTCGAGCGCGAGCGACCCATGGTGGCGATCCTGTGGGGGCGTGACGCGCAGTCACTGACGCCGATGCTCGGCGACACCCCGGTCATCGCCTCTGCGCACCCCTCACCGCTGTCGGCGTCGCGGGGCTTCTTCGGCTCCAGGCCGTTCAGCCGCGCGAACGAGGAGCTCCGTCGACTCGGCGTGGAGCCGGTCGACTGGAGTCTCCCCGACGAGCCCAGACAGGCGTAGAGGCAGACCGTTTCCGGCGGGCCGGCCGGCCGGCCCGCCCTGCCGCGTCAGCGCCCGCCGAACTCCGGTGTGCGCTTGGCGACGAAGGCGTCCACGCCCTCCACCCCGTCGGGGGAGACCGCCAGGCGGGCGATGGAATCCCGCTCGGCGTCGAGCTGCTCGGCGAGCGTCGCGGACTCCGAGGCACGGAGCAGGGCGTTGGCGGCCGCGTGGGACTCGCGGGGCCCGGCGGCCAGGCGCACGGCCAGCTCGCGCGCGGCCTCGCGGACGTCGCCCTCGACGAACGTCGTGAGCAGGCCCAGCTGGTACGCCCGCGCCCCGTCCATCGGCTCGTTGCCGACGATGAACGCCCGCGCCGCCCCCTGGCCGATCGCGCGGGGCAGGCGCCATGACATCCCGCCGTCAGGGGACAGGCCGATTCCCGGGTAGGCCGCCAGCAGTCGGGTGCCGGGGCCACCGACCGAGAAGTCCGCGGCCAGGACCAGCGAGGCTCCGGCGCCGGCCGCCCACCCCGCGACGGCGGCGACGATCGGCACGGGGAGCTCGTCGAGCTGACGGACGACCGCGTGGAGACGGTCGGCGAGCTCACGCACGTGCTCCGCGCGGTCGGGGGCCGCGGCGAAGCCCGGGACGTTGCCGCCCGCGCAGAAGTTCGCCCCCAGGCCCACCAGGAGGACCGCGCCGGCCTCGATATCACCCGCGAGCAGGGCGCGCAGCGCGACCGACGCCTGGTCGACCGCGTCGGAGTCCAGCGAGTTGCCCTTGCCCTCCAGCGAGATCGGGAGCGTGAGTACGCCCTCGGAGAGGGTGACGAGCGGGGTGTCGGCGAGGTCGAAGGTCATCGTGCTGCTCCCGGGTCGTATCGGCCGTCTCGGCTAGTCGGACGGCTGTCGAGTGGTGAGGGTACTAGGCTTGGCCGCGCCGGCCGGGAGTTGCACCACAGGGGTGGTCGTGTGGTGAGGAGGGGTGATGACGCAGGAGTCGACACATGTCGAGGACCGTCCGTCGACCCTCGACGCGCACGGACTGCTCACGTGGGCGCGGCGGTCGGTCGAGATGCTCGCCCTCCATCGCGAGGAGATCAACGCCCTCAACGTCTTCCCGGTGCCCGATTCGGACACCGGGACAAACCTGCTCTACACGATGCGCGCGGCCGTGGACCGTGCGGAGGGTGAGGACGCGTGGATCGCCGAGGGCGGCGGCACGGCGGGCGCCCGCGAGATCGCGGTCGCGCTCGGCCACGGCGCGGTCCACGGGGCGCGCGGCAACTCCGGGGTGATCCTGTCCCAGGTGCTCCGTGCGGTCGGTGAGGCGGCGACCTTCACCGTCGTCGACGCCTCGACCTACCGCCGGGCCCTGCGCACGGCGGTCACGCTCGTCGACCACGCGTTGAGCGACCCCGTGGAGGGGACCATCGTGACGGTCCTGCGCGAGGCCGCCTCGGCGGCGGGTCGCTCCTCGGCCCACTCGCTGGTCGAGGTGGCCCGCGCGGCGGCGGACGCCGGTGCGGGGGCCCTGGACCGCACCACCGCGCAGCTGCCGGCGCTGCGCCGTGCCGGGGTGGTCGACGCCGGCGGCCGGGGCCTGCTCGTCCTGCTCGACGCGATGGTCGAGGTGCTCACGGGACAGACGCCCGAGCGGCCGGAGTACTTCACGCCGTCCGAGCCCGCCGCCGCGGCGGCCGCGGTCGCGGCATCCGGTGGAGACGGCCGGCCCGGCGGCGCGGGAGCCGGTGAAACCTGCGACGCCGAGGGCGTCGGGCGCGGCACGCGCTACGAGGTGATGTACTCGCTGACCCACTCCGACGACGCGCGCGCCGACGAGCTGCGGTCGGCACTCCGGATGCTCGGCGACAGCGTGGTGGTGGTCGGCGACGGCGGCTCGGACGTCAACGCCAGGTGGGCGGTCCACGTCCACACCGACGACATCGGCTCGGCGATCGAGACGGCGCTGCCGCTGGGCCGAGTCACCGAGATCAGGGTCACGGACATGCTCGACCCGACCGGGGACGGCGGCCGGGACGCATCCGCCGACGACGCCGCGGGCGCGGGTACCGGCGGCGCCGCCCGGCGCGGCGGTGCCGGCGGCGAGCCGGGGGTGCGTCGTGTGGTGGCCGTCGTTCCGGACGGCCCGCTCGCCGCGCTGTTCGCGGGCGCGGGCGCCGCGACCGTCGACCCCGGCGAGGACGGGGAGGGTGTGGTCGACGCCGTGCTGGCCGTGGAGGCCGACGAGCTCCTCGTGCTGCCCAACGGGGAGCTCTCGCGCGACCGGATCAGCGCGCTCGACGCCGCCCTGCGGGACGCCGTCGGCCACGCGTTGATCCTGCCGACGGGATCGGTGGTGCAGGGGCTGGCCGCGCTCGCCGTGCACGACCCCATCACGACCCTGTCCCTGGACGGGTTCTCGATGGCCGACGCCGCGGCGGGCACCCGGCACGCGCACCTCGTCCGCGCCGAGCAGGACGCCCTCACCCTGGTCGGCCGGTGCGCGGCGGGCGACCTGCTCGGCGTTGTCGGCCACGACGTCGCGCTCATCGAGACCGACGCGGTCGAGGCGGTGTGCGCGCTGGTCGACCGCATGCTGTCCGCCGGCGGGGAGCTCGTGACGGTGTTGTTCGGAGACGAGTACGACGAGGCGGCGACCGAGTCGGTGCTGTCCAGGCTGCGCAGCGCGCACCCCGACATCGAGGTCGTCGGCTACGCCGCGGGCCCGGGGCGGGCGCTGGCGCACGTCGGGGTCGAATGACGACGCTCGCCACCACGGACACGCCCCTGGTCGAGGTGCTCGACCCCGGGCTGGCGGAGCGGATCACCACGGCGTTCGGTCACCGGACCGTCGGGGACCTGCTGCACACCCTGCCGCGGCGCTACCGCCAGCACGGGCAACGCTACGACAAGCGGCAGCTCGTCGACGGCGAGCGCGTGACGGTCATCGGCACGGTCACCACGGCCCGGACGAGGACGTACCACACCAAGAAGGGCCAGCCCCGGGAGATGCTCACGCTCACCGTGGAGGACGGCGACACGGAGTTCCGGGTGGTCTTCTTCGCCGGGCGCAGCATCAAGTACCTGCTCCCGGTGGGCACCCTCGCCATGTTCGACGGCACCGTGTCGCATTTCCGTCGCGCGCCGGACCTCAAGCACCCCGAGTTCCTGGTGCTGCGGCCGGTCTCCGGGCAGGGCGGGCAGCTCAAGGGATCGGGTGACCTCGCGGCGCTGGCCCGGCTCGCGGCGGAGATCGACGCCGAGGGCGGGCCGAGCCTGTTCGACCGCCCGCTGCTGCCCGTCTACGCCGCGAAGGAGGGCGTCACCTCCTGGGATCTGCTCGGCGCGGTCGTGACCGCGTTGCGGGCCCTGGTGCCGGTGGTCGACCCCCTGGACGACACCGTGCGCTCGGCGGCGGGGTTGATGGGGCTGGACGAGGCGCTGCGCAAGGCCCATCTGCCCGAGAACGCGCGGGAGAAGGACCACGCGGGCCACCGGCTGCGCTTCGACGAGGCGCTCGCCCTGCAGCTGCTGCTCGGCGCGCGGCGCCGGTTCGTCGCGCGGGACCCGGCGCCGGCGAGCCCGGTGCGCGACGACGGTATCCGTGCGGCGATGGGCGCCCGCATGCCGTTCGAGCTCACCGACGGACAGAAGGCCGTGCTGGAGGAGATCTCCGCCGACCTGGCGCGGGACGAGCCCATGAACCGGCTCCTGCAGGGTGAGGTCGGCTCGGGCAAGACCGTGGTCGCGCTGCTCGCGATGCTGCAGGTGCTCGACGCCGGACGGCAGTGCGTCATGCTCGCCCCCACCGAGGTCTTGGCGGTCCAGCACCACCGGTCACTCACGGCGATGCTCGGTGACCTCGGCGAGCGCGGTCGGCTGGGCGCCGCCGACGAGGCCACCCGCGTCGTGCTGCTCACAGGGTCGATGTCGACCGCCCAGCGGCGGGCGGCCCTGCTCGACATCGTCACCGGTGAGGCGGGGATCGCCGTGGGCACCCACGCCCTGATCCAGGACTCGGTGGACTTCTTCGACCTGGGCCTGGTGGTGGTGGACGAGCAGCATCGCTTCGGGGTGCGCCAGCGTGACCGCCTGCGGTCCAAGGGCCGCGCCGGCATGGTGCCGCACCTGCTGGTGATGACCGCGACCCCCATCCCGCGGACGATCGCCATGACGGTGTTCGGCGACCTGGAGGTCTCCGAGCTCGACGAGCTCCCCGGGGGTCGGCGTCCGATCTCGACGTCCGTCGTGCCCGCACGCGAGCGGCCGGCGTGGTTGGCGCGGGCGTGGGAGCGGGTGCGCGAGGAGGTGGCCGCCGGCCACCGGGCGTACGTGGTGTGTTCCCGCATCGACGCCGACGACGGCAGGTCCGACGACGCGACGAAGGGGGACGACGACGAGGGCGGCGACAGACCGCCGTTGGTCGCCGCCGTGGATCTGCACGAGTACCTGTCCACCGGCCCGCTGGCCGGGCTGAGAATCGGCCTCCTGCACGGCCGGCTCCCGTCGGAGGAGAAGGACGCCACCATGGCCGATTTCGCCGCGGGCCGCCTCGACGTGCTCGTGTCCACGACCGTCATCGAGGTCGGTGTGGACGTCCCCGAGGCCACGGTCATGGTGGTGATGGACGCCGAGCGTTTCGGTGTGAGCCAGCTCCACCAGCTGCGCGGTCGGGTCGGCCGCGGCGGGCTGCCGGGTCTGTGTCTGCTCGTGACCAACTCCCGCGCGGGGAGTCGGTCCATGGAGCGGCTCGACGCGGTCGCCGCCACGACCGACGGGTTCGTCCTGGCCCAACTGGACCTCGTCCAACGGCGCGAGGGGGACGTCCTGGGGGACGCGCAGTCCGGGGCGCTGTCAGCGCTACGGCTGCTGTCGGTGGTCGACGACGGGGACGTCATCGAGATCGCGCGCCGCCACGCCGAGGAGATCCTCGAGGCGGACCCGGGCCTGCACCGGCATCCCGCCCTCGCCGAGCGCGTCCGCCGCCTGGCCGGCTCCGAGGAATCCGAATACCTGTTCAGATACTGACGCGACGGGAAACCGAATGACCCGCATCATCTCCGGCCGCCTGCGCGGGCTGTCGATCGCCGTGCCGCCGGCCGGGACACGGCCCACCACCGACCGGGTCCGCGAGGCGCTGTTCAGCGCCATCGAGAGCCGGGTGGACCTCGACGGCGCCGCCGTCCTCGACCTGTTCGCCGGCTCCGGGGCGCTCGGGCTCGAGGCCCTGTCCCGGGGTGCCGACACCGCGTGGTTCGTCGAGGAGAACCACCGGGCGGTGGCCTGTCTGAAGAAGAACACCGCAGGGGCCTCGTCGTCGTCCCCCTCCCTGCGCACCACCGTCAGACGGGCGGCCCTCCCGGCGGCCCTCGAGGGCGGTTGCCCCGTGCCCGGCGGGTTCCACCTGGTCCTGGCCGACCCGCCGTACGAGCGCTCGGCCGTGCTCGACGAGTCGGTCCTGGGCGCGCTGCTCGAGGGGGGCTGGCTCGCCGAGGACGCCCTCGTCGTGTGGGAGCGCTCGAAGCGCGACCCCGCCGTGCGCTGGCCCGCCGGCTACGACGTGATCTTCGAGCGCACGTACGGGGAGACCACGATCGAGATGGCCAGGCCTGTTGATACGGTCGCCCCATGACGACCGTCGTGTGCCCAGGCTCTTTCGACCCGGTGACCCTCGGGCACCTCGACATCATCCGCCGCGCCGCGGAGCTGTTCGACGACGTGATCGTGTGCGTGGTCGCCAACCCCAACAAGCAGGGCACCTTCACGATCGACGAGCGCAAGGCGCTCATCGACGAGGTGTGCGCGGACATGCCCGGCGTGCGGGTGGACAGCTTCTACGGGCTGCTCGTGGACTACTGCCGCGACCAGGGGGCGACGGCCGTCATCAAGGGCCTGCGCGACTCCACCGACTACGACTACGAGCTGCCGATGGCCCACATGAACCGGTCCATCGCGGGCGTCGACACCGTCTTCCTGCCGACGCGTGCCGACCTGGCGTTCGTGTCGTCGTCGCTGTGCCGCGAGGTCACCCGGCTCGGCGGCGACGTCTCGCACCTGCTGCCGGAGCCGGTCGCCGTCGCGCTGCGAGAGCGTCTGGGCTGAACCGTCGCGCTGCGGGAACGCCCCGGTCGAAATCGCCCGACCACCGGACACACCGTCTCCGCACCGGCCCGCCGCCGTGTGTTGCGGGCACACTGATGGGACGAATGTGACGATCCGGTGAAGGGACGAGCGTGTACCGAGTGTTCCAGGCCCTCGACGAGCTGAACGCGATGATCGAGGACGCCCGCAGTCTGCCCATGACCGCGAACTGCGTGGTGCCCCGGCACGAGTCCCTGCTGTTGCTCGACGACATCCGCGACTCCTTCCCCGGTGAACTCGACGACGCCCAGGACGTGCTCGACCAGCGCGACCGGGTGCTCGCGGAGGCCGACGCCACCGCCCGCGAGACCATCGCCGCCGCGGACGCCGAGGCGGACCGGACCCTGCGCGACGCCCGCGAGGACGCCGACGCGATGCTCGCCGACGCCAAGTCCCGCGCCGACCGCATGGTCGCCGAGGCCACCGCGCACGCCGACGGGCTCGTCGGCGACGCCCGTGCCGAGGCCGCCGAGCTGCTGGACCGGTCCCGCCGGGACGCCGAGTCCACCACCACCCGCGCCCGCGCCGAGGCCGACCGGCTGGTCGAGCAGGCCAACATCCTCTACGACCGCACGATCACCGAGGCCCGCCAGGAGCAGCAGCGCATGCTGTCCGAGTCCGAGGTCGTGCGGATCGCCGACGAGGAGGCCGCCCGCGTGCGCGACGCCGCCCACGCCGAGAGCGAGCGCCGGCGCGAGGAGTGCGACGCCTACATCGACGAGAAGATGGCCCGCTTCGAGGAGTTCCTCGGGGCGACGCTGCGCACCGTCGCCCGCGGCCGCGAGGAACTGCACGGTGTCGCGCCCACCGCGCGGCGCGATCCGGCCGCGCGCAGGGGCACCCGTGACGACGAGCGCTTCGGCGACGGGTACGGGGACTACTGAGCCAGGCGGGTAGTCTGCTGGGCGTGTCCACCACCTCCCGCACCCCCCGCCACGGCCGCCCGGCCGCCGATTCGCTCGTCCTCGACACCCGCGTGCTGTCCCGCACACCCGGCGCGATGGAGCCGGTGCGGCGCGCCGCCGTGCTGCCCTCCGACATCGGCGTCGAGCTCATCCGGATCCCGAGCGGGTCGCAGGTCGAGCTGGACCTCATGATGACGTTCGTCGACGAGGGCGTGCTGGTCACCGGGTCGGTCAGCGGCCGGGCCGACGTCGAGTGCGCGCGCTGCCTCGGTGAGTTCACCACCGACGTCGCCGTCGAGTTGACCGAGATGTACGCGACCCCCGGGACCGCCGCGGCCGACGGCGCCGAGGAGGACGAGGTGCGCCTGCTCGACGGCGAGCTGATCGATCTCGAACCAGCTCTCGTCGACGCGTTCGGGCTCGAGTTCCCCATGTCGCCCACGTGCACCGACTACGGACACGACGAGTGCGTGAACCCCGAGACGCCCGCCCCGGACGGGGTCTCCGGCGAGGAGACCGGCCGCATCGACCCGCGCTGGGCCGGACTGGCGGAGAAGTTCGGCATGACCGACCCGGCCGACACCGACGGGGACCGCGCGTGACCGACCAGCCCTCCGCGCTGGACGCCGTCCTGGGCGTGGCCCTGCCCGCCGGCCTGGCGACCCAGGCGCTGACCCACCGCTCCTACGCCTACGAGCACGGGGGGCTGCCACACAACGAGCGCCTCGAGTTCCTCGGCGACGCCGTGCTGGAGCTCGTCGTGACGGAGTACCTCTACAACGCGTACCCGGATCGCCCCGAGGGCGACCTGGCCAAGATCCGCGCGAGCCTGGTCAACACCTACGTCCTGGCCGACATCGCCCGCGAGCTCGGCGACGGCGGACTGGGCCGGCACCTGCGGCTCGGCCGCGGGGAGGAGCTCACCGGCGGTCGGGACAAGCACTCGATCCTCGCCGACACCCTCGAGGCGGTGTTCGGGTCGGTCTACCTCACCCACGGCCTCGAGACGGCCCGCGGCCTGATCGAGAAGATCATCGGCGACCGCCTGACGGTCGTGCCCCATCTGGGCGCGGCGTTGGACTGGAAGACCAGTCTGCAGGAGAAGTGCGCGTCGCTCGGCCGGCCCAAGGCGCGGTACGAGATCACCTCGACGGGACCGGATCACGACAAGACCTTCTCCGCCGTGGTGTTCGTCGGCGACGACGCGCTCGGCGAGGGCACCGGCCGCACCAAGAAGGAGGCCGAGCAGAAGGCCGCCGAGCAGGCCTGGGCGGCCCTGGACGGGACCACGGCGGACCGGACCGCCGGCTGACGTGCCCGAACTTCCCGAGGTCGAGGTCGTCCGCCGGGGACTGGCCGATCACGTCGTGGGCCGCACGCTCGTCTCCGTCGAGGTCACCGGGGCGCGCACGGCCCGTCGCCAGCCCGGGGGCGCGGCCGAGATCGTCGCGCGGCTGACCGGGCGTACCGTCAGCGGGGCGCGGCGGCGCGGCAAGTACCTGTGGCTCACCCTCGACGGCGACGACGCGGCCGGTGCGGACTGCCTCCTGGTCCACCTGGGCATGAGCGGTCAGATGCTCGTCACGGGTGCCGGCGCACCGCCGGTGCGCCACCTGCACGCCCGGGCCGTCCTCGACGACGGCAACGAGCTCCGGTTCGTCGACCAGCGCACGTTCGGCGGGTGGACGGTCGTGCCGCTGGCCGGGGCCCGCGACGGCAGCGGGGTGCTGCTGCCCGCGCCGGCCGCGCACATCGCCGCGGACCCGTTCGAGTCCGGGTTCGACCCCGTCGCCGCCGCCCGGGTCATCCGACGCCGCGACACCGAGATCAAGCGGCTCCTGCTGGACCAGACCGTCGTGTCCGGCATCGGCAACATCTACGCAGACGAGGCGCTGTGGCGCTCCGGCCTGCACGGTCGGCGACGTTCGGGCGCGATCACCCTGCGCGCCGTCACGGGAGTGCTCGAGCACGCCCGCGACGTGATGGCCGACGCCCTCGACGCCGGTGGCACCTCCTTCGACGCGCTGTACGTCAACGTCAACGGCGCGTCCGGCTACTTCGACCGGTCGCTCGACGTCTACGGCCGCGCGGGCCTGCCGTGCAGCCGCTGCGGGACCGCCGTCGTGCGCGAGGACTTCATGAACCGGGGCTCGCACTTCTGCCCCGTGTGCCAGCCCGCGCCCCGCCGCCGGAGCGGGGCGCGCCGGCGCCCGGTCGTACGATGACCGCATGACCCAGACGCCTCAGCCCGCACCGCAGGATCCCGCACCCGCCGCCGGGGACGCCCCCACCCCGGGCACCGGCCCGGAGCTCCGGGTCGACCGGATCGGCACCCGGCGCTACGTGGGCACCTCCTCGCGCGGGGCACGGGTCGAGATCGGGTCGGCCGATGTCGAGGGGGTGTTCACCCCGGGCGAGCTGCTCAAGATCGCTCTCGGTGCGTGCACGGCCATGGCGTCGGACTTCACCGTCTCCCGCCGGCTCGGTGACGACTACGCCGCAACGGTCCGCGTCTCCGGCGACGCCGACCGCGAGAACGAGCGCTACCCGCGCCTCGAGGAGACCTACGAGCTCGACCTGTCGGGCCTGGACCCGGCGATGGCCGACCGCGTGCTCGACATGATCCGCCGTTCGGTCGACGCCACGTGCACCGTCGGCCGGACGATCACCGCGGGTACCGAGGTCGCGCTGCACTTCGAGACCGGGCGCGATCCCGAGTGAGCGCCCCGGGACGGGACCCGGTCCGCCTGGTCGCGTGGGTGCACGGCCACGTCCAGCGGGTGGGCTTCCGCTGGTGGACGCGCAGCCGCGCCCTCGAACTGGGCCTGAGCGGGTACGCGGCCAACAAGCCGGACGGCCGCGTCCACGTGGTGGCCGAGGGCGACGAGGCCGCGTGCTCCAGCCTGCTCGAACTCCTCCGCGGTGGCGACACCCCCGGACGCGTGGACCTCGTCGTCGACACCTACGAACCGGCGCGAGGCGGACTGACGGGATTCGTCGAACGCTGACCTAGGATCGACTCCCGTGTATCTCAAGTCGTTGACGCTCAAGGGCTTCAAGTCCTTCGCGGCGCCGACGACCCTGAAGTTCGAGCCCGGCATCTGCTGCGTCGTCGGCCCCAACGGCTCGGGCAAGTCCAACGTCGTGGACGCGCTGACGTGGGTCATGGGTGAGCACAGCGCCAAGACCCTGCGCGGCGGGAAGATGCAGGACGTCATCTTCGCCGGTACCGCCGGTAAGCAGCCGCTCGGCCGCGCCGAGGTCACGCTCACCCTGGACAACTCCGACGGCGCCCTGCCGATCGACTACGCCGAGGTCTCCCTGACCCGCCGGATGTTCCGCGACGGCGCCGCGGAGTACGAGATCAACGGCGACCGGACCCGCCTCATGGACGTGCAGGAACTGCTGTCGGACTCCGGCATCGGCCGCGAGATGCACGTGATCGTCGGCCAGGGCAAGCTCGCCGAGATCCTCGAGTCCAAACCCGAGGAGCGACGCGCGTTCATCGAGGAGGCCGCCGGTATCCTCAAGCACCGCCGCCGCAAGGAGAAGGCGCAGCGCAAACTCGCCGGGATGCAGGGCAACCTCGACCGGCTCACCGACCTCACCACCGAACTGCGACGCCAGCTCAAGCCGCTGGGGCGGCAGGCGGAGGTGGCGCGGCGGGCGCAGACGATCCAGGCCGACCTGCGCGACGCGACGTTCCGGCTGGCCGCCGACGACCTCGTCACCCGCCGGCGCGAGCTCGCCGACGCGGAGAGCGTGCGCGCCCGCCTGGCCGACCGGGTCGCCGAGGCGGTCGACCGCCGGGACGAGCTGGCCCGCGCCGCGGCGGAGACCCAGGCCGAGCTCGACAGGCTCACCCCCGAGGCCGACGCCGCCCAGCAGCGGTGGTTCGCCCTGTCGACCCTGGCCGAGCGGGCCCGCGCGACCGCCCGAATCGCGTCCGACCGCGCCCGTTCGCTCGCGGCCGAGGTCGCGGTCCATCACGGCACGGATCCCGACGAGCTCGACCGGCAGGCCGAGCGCGCCGCAGCGCACGAGCAGGACCTCGCGGGCCAGGTGGAGGCCGCCGCCGACCGGGCCCGCCGCGCGACGGAGGCGCTGGGCGCGGCCGAGGCGGCCCTGGCCGAGCTCGAGGCCGAGCACCTTCGGGCGGTCCGTGCGATCGCCGACCGGCGGGAGGGCGTCGCGCGCCTCGCCGGCAAGGTCGAGACGCTCGCCGCGCGCGTGGAGTCGACCGAGGCGGAGATCGCGCGGCTGGACGCCGAGGCAGCCGCCGCCCGCGCCGCCGTGGCCGACGCCGAGGCCGAGTTCGACGCCGTGCACGCCCGGATCGGCGCCCACTCCGAGAGCGAGCGCACCCTCGACGAGCACCTCGGCCGCGCGGAGCGCGCCCACCTGGCCGCCCGGGCGCGACTGGCCGAGCTGCAGCGCCTCGAGCGGGAGGCCGATCAGCGGATCGCGCGGTTGGCCGCGCGCATCGAGACCCTCGAACAGAACAAGGGCGCCGGTGACGGCGCCGACTGGGTCGTGCGGCACCTCGGCGCGGACGCCGTGGCGGGCACGGTGGGGGAGTCGCTCGGCGTGCGCGACGGCTGGGAGCGCGCGATCGGTGTGGCGCTCGGCCCCGCCGTCGACGCGGTGGTCGTGGACGCCCGCGTGGACCGTGGGGAGGTGCTCGCCGCGTTGCGCGAGGCCGACGCCGGTCGGGCGGGGCTTGTGGGCCGCGGCGTGCCCGGCGGGGACTACCGGCTCGAGGTGGACCTCGTCGACGGCGCCCGGTGGGCCTTGGACGTGGTGGACGTGCCCGAGGACCTGGTCGCCGCTGTGACCGCCCTGTTGGTGGACGTGGTTGTCGTCGACGACCTGGCCGCCGCCCACGCGCAGGTCGACGCGGACCGGCGCGTGCGCGCGGTGACCCGGGGCGGGGAGCTCGCCGGCGCTGGGTGGACCGTGGGTGGCTCGGCGTCCGGGCGCACGGGTCTGGAGATCCAGTCCGCGATCGACGCCGCGGTCGCCGAACGTGACTCGGTCCGTGCCGAGATCGAGACGACGCGCGCCGAGCTGGCCGGTGCCGAGGCGGAGGACGCCGAGCGCGCCGACCGCTACTCGGAGACCCTCGCCGCGATCGGGGAGTCCGACGCCGCGATCGAGGAGATCTACGCCGAGCTCGCCCGCATCGGACAGCGGAGGCGTCGCGCCGAGGCGGACGTGCGCCGCCTCGAGCAGTCGCGGCGCATCGCCGTGGACAAGCTCGACGCCGCGCGCGCCGAGCACGCCGAGCTGTCCGACCGGCTCGTCCGGGCGGGTGACGACGACGACGAGGTCAGGCCGCCCGAGGACGACGGCCGGGTCGCGGCGCAGGCGGAGGTGGCGGCAGCCCGGGCCGCCGAACTGGAGGCGAGGCTCGCGCACCGCTCCGCCGAGGAGCGGGCCGCCGGCGTCCGCGGGAAGGCGGCGTCCCTGCGGCGGGCCGCCCAGGCCGAGCGCGAGTCCCGTGCCCGCGCGGCCCGGGCGGCGGCCGAGCGCCGACGGGGCGCCGAGGTCGCCGGCGTCGTGGAGGAGCTCGGCGCGCGGCTGCTGGCCCGCCTCGACGAGCTCATCACGGCCGCCTCGGCAGAACGCGACCGGCTGGCGGCCGCGCGCGCGGAGGCGAGTGCCCGGGCCACCGCCCTGCGAGGTGACCTCACAGCGGCGGAGTCGGAGGTCTCACGCCTGGGGGACGCCGCCCACCGCGACGAGATCGTCCGCGCCCAGCTCGAGGTCAAGGTCTCGGAGCTCGAGGCGGCGGTGCTCGAGCGTCACGGGATCGAGCCGGAGGCGCTGGTCGCCGAGTACGGGCCCGACGTCGATCTGCCGCCGTCCGCGCTGGAGATGTCGGAGTACGAGGCGGCCCGCGAGCGCGGCGAGGACGTCACCCCGCCGCCGCCCATGCCGTTCGTGCGGTCCGAGCAGGAGCGGCGCCTCAGGCGGGCCGAGAAGGACCTGGCCACGCTCGGCAAGGTCAACCCGCTCGCGTTGGAGGAGTTCGCCGCGCTCGAGGAGCGCTACGCGTTCCTGTCGGCCCAGCTCGACGACGTCAAGAAGGCCCGCGCGGACCTCGAGGGCGTGATCGACGACGTCGACGACCGGATCGAGCAGATCTTCACCGAGGCGTGGATCGACGTCGAACGTGAGTTCCGCGACGTCTTCTCGGTGCTGTTCCCGGGCGGCGAGGGCCGGCTGGTGCTCACCGAGCCCGACGACATGCTCGCCACCGGCATCGAGGTGGAGGCGCGGCCGCCCGGGAAGAAGGTCAAGCGGCTCTCGCTGCTGTCCGGCGGCGAGAAGTCGCTGACGGCGGTGGCGATGCTGGTGGCGATCTTCAAGGCCCGACCCAGCCCCTTCTATGTGATGGACGAGGTCGAGGCCGCGCTCGACGACACCAACCTGCGGCGGCTCATCGGGCTGTTCGAGCAGCTGCGGGAGACCAGCCAGCTCATCGTGATCACCCACCAGAAGCCGACCATGGACGTCGCCGACGTGCTCTACGGCGTCTCCATGCAGGGCGACGGGATCTCCAAAGTCATCTCGCAACGCATGCGCTGACCGGGGCGTCAGGCCCCCGCTCCGCCGGACGCGACCCGCGGCCGGTGTGGACGAGCAGAAGATCCGCGACTACGAGCGAGGGATCGGTGAACTCGACGACACCGAGGTGCAGGCCTTCACCGTGCAGGCCCTCACCGACGCCCTCGAGTACTTCGGTGCCCGGTTCGTCCCCGAGAGCGACCGCGGGGGCGTGGGCGTGCGACGCAAGTTCTCCCGCACCAAGGTCAGGATGATCGACCGATGGGAGAGCGAGGGCGGCCCGGTCGCGGAGGACGACGTCTGACGCGAGGAGAGGGCGCCGGGCCTTGTCGGGTCCGGCGCCCTCTCGTCCCCGGGGGCACCGGGCGGGCGCGGGACCCCGGGGGCCGCCATGGTGACGGACGCCCTCGGCCATACTGGGCACCGTGACTACCACCACCTGGATCATCATCGCCGTCGCCGCGGTGCTGCTGCTGGCCGTCATCGCTCTGGTCGTGGGCCTGCAGCTGCGCAAGAAGCGGCAGATCTCCCTGACCAAGGCCGAGGAACGCAAGGAGCTCACCCGCGAGGAGCGGTCCGGCAACTACCAGGCCGGGACGGGGTTCTCCTTCGCGCAGGGCGGCGGAGTGGCCGCGCCCGCCAAGGAGCCGATCCCGAGGGAGGAGCCCCGTTCCGCTGCCGCGCCGCCCGCCGCGTCACCCGCGACGCAGACCGACGCACGGCCGGACGCCCCTGCCGCACCGGAGACCCCGACGCCGTCCGAGCCGTCGCCCGCGCCCGGGCGCGACGTCGATGCCGGACCCGAGATCCCTGTCGTCGAGCCGGATGTCGAACCCGGTCCGAGCGCGGACACCGAGGTCGTCGAGCCCGCCCCGGTCGAGCCGGTGGTCGTGCCGCCCGAGGTACCCTCCGACGAGATCCCGGCGCCCACCACCGAGGTCATCACCGGGACCCCCGAGCCGGTCGCACCGGTCGAGCGCATCGATCCGGCCACCGGCCGACTCGACCGCCTCCGGGGCCGGCTCGCCCGCTCGCAGAACACCGTGGGCCAGGGGCTCCTCGGCCTCCTCGGCGCGGGCGACCTCGACGAGGACGCCTGGGAGGAGATCGAGGACACCCTCATCATGGCCGACCTCGGGGCCACCACGACCCAGCGCGTGGTGGACCGGCTGCGGGAGGAGATCGCGACCCGCCAGGTCCGCACCGAGGCCGAGGTGCGGGACCTGCTCCGGCAGACCCTCATCGACAACCTCCACCCCGAGTACGACCGATCGCTCCGTGCGCTGCCGAACGACGGGACGCCGGCCGTCCTCCTCGTCGTCGGCGTCAACGGCACCGGCAAGACCACCACGACCGGCAAGCTCGCCCGCGTCCTCGTGGCCGACGGCCGCGCCATCCTGCTCGGCGCCGCGGACACGTTCCGCGCCGCCGCGGCGGACCAGCTCCAGACCTGGGCGGAGCGCGTCGGCGCCGAGGTCGTGCGCGGCAAGGAGGGCGCCGATCCCGCCTCGGTCGCCTTCGACGCGGTGAGGCGTGGCGTCGAGACCGGCGTGGACGCCGTGCTCGTCGACACCGCGGGCCGCCTCCACACCAAGGCCGGCCTCATGGACGAGCTCGGCAAGGTCAAGCGGGTCGTCGAGAAGAAGACCCCCGTCGACGAGGTGCTGCTCGTGATCGACGCGACCACCGGGCAGAACGGCCTCATGCAGGCCCGCGTGTTCAAGGAGGTCGTCGACATCACGGGCGTCGTCCTGACCAAGCTCGACGGCACCGCCAAGGGCGGGATCGTCTTCCAGGTCCAGCACGAGCTCGGCGTGCCGGTGAAGCTCGTCGGACTGGGGGAGGGCGCCGACGACCTGGCGCCGTTCACCCCCGAGGCGTTCGTGGACGCCCTGCTCGGGACGTAGGCCCGGGGCGGCGGGCCGCGATACACAACCGGAACCGGGGCCCGCCGCGTGTAACCGTCAGGAAACACACGCGGACATCCACCGCAACACGGCAGCGGAAACCTCTACAGGCGACCGGGGAGCGAGAAGACGCTCACCACGCGATGAAACGAGGAGGACCGCACCGTGATAGGTGACAGTGTCGCGTTGCTCGCCCAGGAGGCGACGCCGGAGTTCGATACGGGAGACACGGCCTGGATGCTCATGGCGGCATCCCTGGTCCTGCTCATGACGCCAGCCCTGGCGCTCTTCTACGGCGGCATGTCCCGGCAGAAGTCGGTACTCAACATGATGATGATGTCGTTCGGCACCATGGGGCTGGTCGGCGTCGTCTACCTGCTGTGGGGCTGGTCGATGTCCTACGGCAGCCAGTCCGTGGCCGGACTGTTCGCCAACCCCTTCGAGATGTTCGGACTGTCCGGGGTGATCGGGGACGCGAGCGGCTGGATGATGTCCGGCTCGGGCGCCTACCCGGCGGTCGTCGACGTCGCCTTCCAGGTGACGTTCGCGATCATCACCGTGGCGCTCATCTCCGGGGCGATCGCCGAGCGCGTCCGGTTCGGCACCTGGCTCGCGTTCGCCGGGGTGTGGGTCACCCTCGCGTACTTCCCGCTCGCCCACATGGTGTGGGGCGGGGGACTGCTCTCCCACTCCGACAGTGGTCTGGCCGCCATGATCTTCGGGACGGTCGACGACGGCGAGGGCGGTCTGACCGCCGCCGTGGGCCCCGTCGACTTCGCCGGTGGAACCGTCGTGCACATCAACGCCGGCATGGCCGCCCTGGTGCTCGTCCTGCTCATCGGCAAGCGGCTCGACTTCGGTCGCACCGCCTTCCGCCCGCACAGCCTGCCCCTGGTCATGCTCGGCGCCGCACTGCTGTGGTTCGGCTGGTTCGGGTTCAACGCCGGCTCCGCTTTCGGTGCCAACGGCACGGCCGGCCTGGCCTGGGTCAACACCACCGCCGCCACCGCCGCCGCGATGCTGGGCTGGCTCCTGGCCGAGCGTATCCGCGACGGGCACGCCACCAGCCTCGGCGCGGCCTCCGGCGTCGTCGCCGGACTGGTCGCCATCACCCCCGCCGCGGGGTCGGTCCACCCGCTCGGTGCCATCGCCCTCGGCGCGATCGCGGGTGTGCTGTCCGCCCTCGCCGTGGGGCTCAAGCACCGCTTCGGCTACGACGACGCGCTCGACGTGGTGGGCGTCCACCTGGTCGCCGGCCTGTGGGGCACGATCGCGATCGGGCTGTTCGCCACTGGCACCTTCGACACCGCCCCCGGGATCTTCTACTCCGGCGAGGGATGGAAGCTCCTCGTGGTCCAGATCGTGATCGCCGTCGCGGCGCTCGTGTTCACCGCGGTGATGACCGCGATCGCCTGGGCGATCTGCCGCCCCCTCGGGTGGCGGATCGACAAGTCCGACGAGCAGGCCGGCATCGACGGCGCCCAGCACGCGGAGACCGCGTACGAGCCCTCCACCAGCGCGCTCATCCGCTGACCCGACCACCTCGAAAGGAACCACGACATGAAGCTCGTGACCGCGATCGTCAAGCCGTTCACGCTCGACGACGTCAAGGCCGCCCTCGAGCAGGCCGGCATCCACGGACTGACCATCAGCGAGGTCCAGGGCTACGGCCGCCAGAAAGGCCACACCGAGGTCTACCGCGGCGCCGAGTACGCCGTCGACTTCGTCCCGAAGATCCGGGTCGAGGTGGTGGTCGACGACGACACCGCCGGGACGGTCGTGCAGCTGATCGTCGACGCGGCCCGCACCGGCAAGATCGGCGACGGCAAGGTCTGGGTGACCGCCGTCGAGAGCATCGTCCGTGTCCGCACGGGCGAGGAGGGCGTCGACGCCATCTGAGCGGCCCTGCCCGTTCACCCACGCACACCCCGCTTCCGCGCGCGGGTCGTCCCCGACGGGGACGGCCCGCGCGCTCTCGTGCGCGCCTGCTCCGTGCGGGGCCGTTCACAGAAGCGAAACACGCCCGCCCCGGCGGGGTGACACGGGCGCGGGACTCTGGATCCGACGGACGTGGGGAAGGGGAGAGGGATGACGGCGACGGCTGACGGCGAACGTGCCACGGCACTGCGGGCCGGACGCGCACGGATCCTCTCCGCGCGACGCGAGGATCTACCGGCCGCGGCGCTACGGGCCGCCCTCTGCGAGCTCTTCGAGATGGAGTTGGCGAGGCTCGCCGAGGAGGCCGGCGTCGACCCAGGCTCCGGATTCGCCCTCATCGCGTTCGGCGGACTCGGTCGCAGGGAGGTCCTGCCACATTCCGACCTCGACCTGGTGCTCGTGCACGAGCGCCGCACCGACCGCGACGTGAGCGAGCTCGCCGACGCGCTGTGGTACCCGCTATGGGACTCCGGGATCGGCCTCGACCACAGCGTCCGCACGGTCGACCAGTGCCTGGCCGTCGCCGCGGCTGACGTCTCGGTGGGCCTGAGCCTGCTCGACGCGCGGGTGATCGCCGGCGACGCGGATCTCGGTGCTCTGGTCGTCGACGGTGCCCGCCGCCAGTGGCGTGACCAGATCGCCTCCCGCTTCGACGACCTCGTCGCCGCGGCCGCGGCCAGGCGCCATCGCGCCGGCGTCATCGCCCACCGCAGCGAGCCGGATCTCAAGAACGGTGTCGGGGGGCTGCGCGACGCACAGCTCGTCACCGCCCTGGCGCTGGCGCACCTCAGCGACGGCCGGCCGGTGGTGCCCGGGGGGATGGCCGCCGCGCACCGGCTCGTGCTCGACGCCCGCACCGAGCTGCACCGGGTCGCCGGACGAGCCCGCGAGGTGCTACACGCGGAGTACGGCGACGAGGTCGGCCGTGCCCTCGGACTCGGTGACCGGTTCGACCTCGCCCGTGCCCTCAGCGACGCCTCCCGCACGATCGCGTTCACCGCTGACCAGGCGATCCGCGGATCGTGCGCCACCCTGTCGACGCGGGGACTCACCGGGCTGCTGAGGCGGTCCCCGGTCCGCCGGCCGCTGGACGACGGCGTGGTCGAGCACGCGGGCGAGGTGGCGCTGGCCCGTGGCGCGCGCGTCGAGGAGGAGCCCTGGCTACCCCTGCGCGTGGCGGCCGCCGCCGCGCGCTTCTCCCTCCCGGTGGCGGGGTCCACCCTCGGCGTCCTGGCCGAGCGCAGCCCCGCCCCCGACGGCCGCTGGCCCGCGGAGGCGCTGTCCGACCTGCTGGTCCTGCTGGGCTCTGGGGAGGCACAGATCCCCGTTCACGAGGCCCTCGACCGTTGCGGACTGTGGGAACGCCTGCTGCCGGAGTGGTCCGGCGTGCGGGACCTGCCCGCCCGCGAACGCACGCACGTCTACACCGTCGACAGGCACCTCGTGCAGACGGCGGTCGAGGCGTCGCGGCTCACCACCTCGGTCGCGCGGGCCGACCTCCTGCTGCTCGCGGCGCTCCTCCACGACCTCGGCAAGAGCCGCGTGGGCGACCACAGCGAGAACGGCGCGGTGATGATCCGGCCGATCGCCGAGAGGATGGGGTTGAGCGTGCGCGACACCCAGACCCTGGAACGACTGGTCCGACACCACCTCCTCCTCGCGAGGACCGCCGCACGCCGCGACCCCTCCGACCCGGAGACCGCCCAGTTCGTCCTCGACACCCTGGACTGGGACACGGTCGCGCTGGACGTGTTGGCCGCGCTCACCGAGGCCGACTCGATCGCCACCGGACCGACCGTGTGGACGGCGGGACGGGCCGGCGTGCACTCGACGCTCGTCGCGGCGTGCCGAGCCCAGGTGGGACCCCGCCCGGCCGCCGTCGAGGCCCCGACGGTGCGGGCGTCGAGACGGCACGGTCCCCCCGACGTCGTCGTCGACCTCCGCGCCGCGGGCACGGGCACCACACACGAGGTCACCCTCGTGGCCCCCGGCGCCGGACGGTCACTGGCGGTGGCCGCGGAGGTCCTCGCCGCCCACCGACTGGAGATCGTCGACGCGGAGATCGACCTGCGGCCACCCGGGGGGATGCGCGCGAGAATGACGGTATCCACGCGCTTCGGCGACCCGGTGGACGCCCGGGTGCTCCGGCAGGACCTGCGCCGCGCGATCGACGCCGGCCTCCCGGGATCACTGCGCGCGGCCCTCGCTCGCGGCGAGGCCCTGCCCATCGGTCCCCCGCGGGCCAGGTCCTCGGTACTCGTCGGGCACCGCTCCGACGCGGACGGCGTGATGATGGAGGTCCGCGCCGAGGACCGACCGGGGCTGTTCGCCCGCATCGTCTCCGCGATCCTGCAGACGGGCGCCCGGATCGACTGGGTGGTGGTCCGGACCAGGGGCGCGGCGGTCGAGGACGTGTTCGCACTCTCCGGCCCGGGTGCGGTCCTCAGCACGGCCGGTCAGGTCGAGTCGCTGCTGCCGGGACATGAGCCCGCGAAGCCGGTCGTCGCGCGTGCCGATACCCTGTGATCAGTCGTCGCCGACGACGCCGGGACGCGCGCGCTCCCGGGACGCGAACCAGGGAGCTGTTGCCGTGTTCGATTCCTTGTCCGACCGCCTCACAGGGGCGCTCAAGGACCTGCGCGGAAAAGGTCGGCTGAGCGAGGCCGACATCGACGCGACGGCCCGCGAGATCCGGCTCGCGCTGCTCGAGGCGGACGTCGCGCTGCCGGTCGTGCGCGCCTTCATCTCCCGGGTCAAGGAACGGGCCAAGGGCGCCGAAGTCTCGGAGGCGCTCAACCCCGCCCAGCAGGTCGTCAAGATCGTCGACGCCGAGCTCACGGCCATCCTCGGAGGCGAGGCCCGCCGGATCGGGTTCGCCAAGCAACCACCGACGGTGATCATGCTGGCCGGCCTCCAGGGTGCGGGTAAGACCACGCTGGCGGGAAAGCTCGCGTACTGGCTCAAGGGCCAGGGGCACACCCCGCTGTTGGTGGCGTGCGACCTCCAACGCCCGGGCGCGGTCGACCAGCTGCGCATCGTCGGCGAGCGCGCCGGAGTACAGACCTTCGCTCCACACCCCGGCACCTCGGTCGGCGGGGACGGCGCGGAGATCGGCGTCCAGGAGCCGGTGTCCGTGGCGCAGCGCGGGCTGGCCCATGCGCGCGCCAAGATGCACGACGTCGTGATCGTCGACACCGCCGGCCGCCTCGGCATCGACGAGGAGATGATGGCCCAGGCCCGCGGCATCCGCGACGCCGTCCAGCCGCACGAGACCTTCTTCGTCCTGGACGCCATGATCGGTCAGGACGCGGTGGTCACCGCCGAGGCGTTCCGCGAGGGCGTGGGCTTCACGGGCGTCGTGCTCACCAAGCTCGACGGCGACGCGCGCGGCGGCGCGGCGCTGAGCGTCCGCGAGCTCACAGGCACCCCGATCATGTTCGCCTCGGACGGCGAGAAGCTCGAGGACTTCGACGTCTTCCACCCGGAGCGCATGTCGAGCCGGATCCTCGGCATGGGTGACGTCCTGTCGCTCATCGAGCAGGCCGAGACGGTCTTCGACGCCAAGGAGGCCGAGAAGACCGCCGCCAAGATCGGCTCCGGCGAGCTCACGCTCGAGGACTTCCTCGACCAGATGATGATGATCCGCAAGATGGGTCCCATCGGGAACCTGCTCGGCATGCTGCCCGGCGGCAAGGACATGAAGGCCGCCGTCGGCGACATCGATGAGAAGCACCTCGACCGCATCCAGGCGATCATCCGCGGCATGACGCCCGAGGAACGCGCCGACCCCAAGATCATCAACGGCTCCCGGCGTCAACGCATCGCCAATGGCTCGGGTGTCACCGTCACCGACGTCAACCAGCTCGTCGACCGGTTCTTCGAGGCCCGGAAGATGATGAGCCGGATGGCCGGCCAGATGGGGATGCCCGGGGCCGGGCGCAAGAACCAGCGCAAGGGCAAGAAGGGCAAGGGGAAGGGCAAGGGTCGCGGCCCCACGCCGCCGAAGAACCGGGGGATGATGCCGGGGATGCCGCCCGGTGGCATGCCGGGGATGCCGCCCGGGGGCATGCCGGACCTGTCGCAGCTGCCGCCGGGCCTGGACCAGCTCCCGCCCGGCCTCGAGGGCATCGATCTGGACAACCTCAAGTTCCCCAAGCGGTGACCCGACGGCCCGCGTTCACCGATTGGTGCGCGCGGGCCGGGCGTGTCTAGACTGGACCGCTGGACGCCGTCACCGGTGGGTCCCCATGCGGGGGTCCGGGCCGAGCGGCGGTCACCCGGAAGGCGAAACCGGACCCCGCGAGCAGCGCGGGCGTCGCTGAATCGCCATGTGACCCACAACAGGAAGTGAGACGCGCTCATGGCCGTCAAGATCAAGCTCACCCGACTCGGCAAGATCCGCAACCCGCAGTACCGGGTCGTCGTCGCCGACGCCCGTACCCGCCGCGACGGTCGCTCCATCGAGACCATCGGCCTCTACCGCCCGAAGGAGGAGCCGAGCTTCATCCAGATCGACTCCGACCGGGCCCAGTACTGGCTCGGCGTGGGCGCCCAGCCGACCGAGGCCGTCGAGCAGCTGCTCAAGATCACGGGCGACTGGCAGAAGTTCAAGGGCATCGAGGGTGCCGAGGGCACCCTGCGCACCCCGGAGGCCAAGCCCTCCAAGCTGGACCTGTTCAACAAGGCGCTCGAGGAGGCCCAGGGCGAGCCGTCCGCCGAGGCCATCACCACCAAGCGCAAGGCCGACAAGGCGAAGAAGGCCGAAGAGGCCAAGAAGGCCGAGCAGGAGGCCGCCGCGTCGACCGACTCCGCCGAGGGCGAGGCCGCGTCGGCTGACGCCGAGACCGCCGGGGCCTGAGACAGATGAACGACATGGTCGTCGACGCCGTCGACCACCTCGTCCGCGGCATCGTGTCGGATCCCGACGCCGTGTCCGTCCGGTCGAGTGGTGGTCGGCGCGGCACCGTGATCCGGGTGGCGGTCGCGCCCGAGGATCTCGGCCGTGTCATCGGCCGGGGCGGTCGAACCGCGTCCGCCATCCGGACGATCGTCTCCGCCGTCGGGGGAGAGGGCATCCGGGTCGACGTGGTCGACACCGACCGCTGATCCCAGCCCGTACGCACCGACAACCGGAGGACCTGACACACCATGGAGCTCGTCGTGGGCCGCGTCGTCAAATCGCACGGCGTCCGTGGCGAGCTCGTGGTGGAGGTCCGTACCGATTCGCCCGAGGAGCGCTTCGCTCCCGGCGCACGTCTCACCGGCCGGGTCGGCAAGGGGGACCGCGCCACCGACCGTGACGTCACAGTGGAAGCCGCCCGGAACCATTCCGGGCGGCTTCTCGTGCGCCTGGCCGGTGTATCCGATCGCGACACGGCCGACGCGCTACGCGGTATGCTCCTGCTGGTCGACTCCGCCGAGCTCCCCGATCCGGAGGACCCGGACGAGTACCACGATCACCAGCTCGTCGGGCTCAGGGTCCTCGACACCACGGGCGCACCGCTCGGCGAGGTCACCGAGATCGTCCACACCCCAGCCGGTGAGCTCCTCGGGATCCGACTGGCCGACGGTTCCGACGCGCTCGTGCCCTTCGTCACCGAGATGGTCCCCGAGGTGGACGTCCCCGGTGGGACATGCGTCATCGACCCACCGGAGGGACTGCTCGACCTGGGCACGTCGTGACCGGGCCCGCCGCCGAGGAGCCGCCCGGGCCGATCATGCGTCTCGACGTCGTCACCGTCTTCCCCGACTACCTCGCCCCGCTCCGGCTCGCCCTTCTCGGTCGCGCCGTCGACCGGGGCATCGTCGAGGTCGGCGTCCACGATCTGCGCGCCTGGACCCACGACGTGCACAAATCCGTCGACGACACCCCGTTCGGCGGCGGGCCGGGGATGGTGATGCGGCCGACCGTGTGGGGCGACGCGCTCGACGACCTCGTTCCCCCGACCGACACCGGGCCGACGACCGGGCCGGCCGCCTCGGATCCGGACTCCCGGCCGCTGCTGATCGTCCCGACCCCCGCCGGGCGGCCCTTCTCCCAGGCCGACGCCCACCGGTACGCTCGCCGCCGTCGGATCGTGTTCGCGTGCGGCCGCTACGAGGGCATAGATCAGCGCGTGGTCGACGACGCCTCCGAGCGCATGGACGTCGAAGAGGTCAGCATCGGGGACTACGTCCTGATCGGGGGCGAGGTAGCCGTCCTCGTCATCGCGGAGGCCGTGGTACGCCTCCTGCCCGGTGTGCTGGGGAACCGGCGTAGTCACGAGGAGGACTCCTTCTCCGACGGTCTCCTCGAGGGACCGAGCTACACCCGACCCGAGATATGGCGCGACCGCCCGGTGCCCGACGTCCTCAAGAGCGGCGACCACGCGAGAATCGCGCGATGGCGGCGCGACGAGTCCCTGCGGCGGACTGCGGAGAGGCGCCCGGAACTCCTGGGCAGGGCCCCGCTCAGCGCCGCCGACCTGCAGACCCTGGCCGAGCTGGGCTGGGAACCGCCAGAGGGTTGATTTGGGCCACCTCCGGCGGGGATGGCACACTAGCGAGGTTGACCTTTCGGGCGCACGCGCGCCCGGGGACGGTCGCGCCGATCCGGGGCACGAACCGGTCGACCCGCCCGACGGCGGGCGCCAGGGTCCTCTGTCCTCATTCCTGACATGCAAGGAACACAATGAACACTCTCGACTTCATCGACAACAAGTCCCTCCGGGACGACATCCCGGAGTTCCGTGCCGGCGACACTCTCGACGTGCACGTCAAGGTCATCGAGGGCTCCAAGGAGCGCATCCAGGTCTTCAAGGGCGTCGTGATCCGTCGCCAGGGCGGCGGCGTCCGCGAGACCTTCACCGTCCGCAAGGTCTCGTTCGGCGTCGGCGTCGAGCGCACGTTCCCCGTGCACTCGCCCAACATCGATCGCATCGACGTGCTCGTGCGTGGCGACGTCCGCCGCGCCAAGCTCTACTACCTGCGTGAGCTCCGCGGCAAGGCCGCCAAGATCAAGGAGAAGCGCTGAGCGCGTAGAGCGCGTCGGACTCGGCCGCCGTCGGCGGTGCGGGATCGACTACGCTCATCCGGGTGAGCAGCACCGACACGCCCGGACACGAGACCGCCGAGCCGGGACCCCGTGATCACGGGGCCCCGGCTCGCGGCGTCGAGAAGAAGGGCCAGCCCTGGTATATCGAGATCCCGCTGCTGGTGGTGATCGCCCTGGCCCTGGTGTTCGTCTTCCAGACCTTCGTCGGTCGCGTCTACCAGATCCCGTCCGAGTCCATGGAACCCACGCTGCACGGCTGCGCGGGCTGCACGGGCGACCGGATCTTCGTCGACAAGATCAGTTACCGGTTCGGTGATCCCCGGCCCGGCGACGTGATCGTCTTCGAGGGGCCCGATTCGTGGAACGAGGGGTACCAGTCCATCCGGTCGGACAACCCCGTTATCCGCGCCCTCCAGAACATCGGCGGCGTGATCGGCATCGTCCCGCCCGACCAGAACGACATGGTCAAGCGCGTGATCGCGGTGGGCGGGCAGACCGTGGGGGGATGTGCGCCGGACGGGTCGCTCCTCGTCGACGGCCAACCGCTGCACGAGCCCTACCTCAACGAGGACCCGTCGCCGGCCCGTAACCCGTTGAACTGCGCGTTCGGTCCCGTCACGGTCCCGGAGGGCAACTACTGGGTGATGGGCGACAACCGCGGCAACTCCGCGGACTCCCGCTTCCACATGGGAGACGAACACCAGGGCACGGTGCCGGCGGAGAACATCATCGGCAAGGTACAGGCGATCATCCTCCCGTTCGACAGGATCGGGACGGTCTCCTCGCCGGACATCAGCGCGGGGTGACCCGGGCACGTCCCGAGCGCCCGCGAGGGCACCGCCTGCTGCCCACCCGGGCGCGGGTGACCCGCAGGGACGGCCGGCTCGCGCTGGAGGCCGCGCTCGCCCGGCGGGGGCTGGGTCCCGTCGCGGGCGTCGACGAGGCCGGCCGCGGCTCCTGTGCGGGACCGCTCGTCGTGGCGGCGTGTGTGCTCGGTGACCGGCTCCACCCGGAACTCGCGGACCTGGACGACTCCAAGAAGCTCACAGTCGCGGCCCGCGACCGGCTCCACGACGCGGTCCTGCGGCGCGCGAGGGCGGTCTCGGTCGTCGTGATCGAACCGGATCGGATCGACGCGCGCGGGATCCACCGATGCAACATCGAGGGGATGCGTCGGGCGGTCGCCGCCCTGGACCCGCGAGCCGGGTTCGTCCTGACAGACGGATTCGCGGTCGACGGTCTCGGTTGCCAGTCCACGGCGGTGATCGGGGGTGACGCGGTGGTCGCATCCATCGCCGCCGCGAGTGTCCTCGCGAAGGTCACGCGCGATCGGATTATGGTGGACCTCGACTCGCGGTACCCGGGCTACGGTTTCGCCGCCCACAAGGGGTACAGCACCACGGGTCACGCCAGGGCGATCGAGCAGCTCGGTCCCAGCGACATCCATCGGATGTCGTACGCCAACGTCCGTCGCGCCGCGCAGGCGCATTCGAGGAGCAGCACGAGATGAGCGCCGAGGATCTGGAGAACTACGAGACCGAGATGGAGCTCTCGCTGTATCGCGAGTACCGCGACATCGTCGGTCAGTTCACCTACGTCGTCGAGACGGAGCGGCGCTTCTACCTCGCCAACGCCGTCGAGTTGATCCCGCGGTCCGCCGACGGGGAGGTGTACTTCGATGTACGCATGTCCGACGCGTGGGTGTGGGACATGTACCGACCTGCTCGTTTCGTCAAGTACGTGCGCGTCCTGACGTTCAAGGACGTCAACATCGAGGAACTCGACAAACCCGAACTGCGTCTGCCGGAGTAGCCTGCAGGCCCCCGCTCTCCACAGCCCGATCCGCCTCCACAGGAGGCCCCCGGCCCGGTCCGCGACCAGCGGATCGGGCCGTCGTCGTCCGGAAGGGTGTGCCCCGGCGGACCCGGACGGGCCGGGCCGCCGGGAGGACGGCGATGACAGGGGACTGGGCGGGACCCGCCAGGGGCGGCGCGGATCGGCGGCTGCAGACGGGGCGGATCGGGGAGCAACACGCGGCGGGCATGCTGGAGGCCCGCGGTGCGGTGGTGATCAGCCGGAACTGGCGGTGCCCGGTCGGGGAACTCGACCTGGTGGTCCTGGACTCCGCGGGCAGACTGCGCTTCGTCGAGGTCAGGACCCGCACCGGTACGGGTTTCGGCAGCCCCGCCGAGTCCGTCACGGGGAAGAAGCGCCGACGCCTGCGCCTGCTGGCCGCCCACTGGCTGGCGGAGCACCCGGGTCGCTGGCGTCAGGTCTGCTTCGACGTGGTCGGGGTGGATCTGGCCGATCCGTCGCGGCCCCGGCTCGAGTTGTTCGAGGACGTGATGTAGCCGTGGCGCTCGGGCGGACGTGGGCGGTGACCCTGCACGGGGTGGGCGGTCAGATGGTCGAAGTCGAGGCGGACGTGGGACGCGGGCTGCCGGGGGTGAGCATCGTGGGGCTGCCGGATTCGGCGGTGCTGCAGGCCCGGGAGCGGATACGGGCGGCAGTGATCAACAGCGGCCTGTCGTGGCCGGCGGGCAAGGTCGTGCTGTCCCTGTCGCCGGCGGGTCTGCCCAAGCGGGGCTCCGGTTTCGACCTGGCGCTCGCGGTGGGGACCCTCACCGCCTCAGGCGAGCTGCCCGCGTCCTGCTTCGACGGCACGCTGTTGGTGGGCGAGCTCGCCCTCGACGGGCGCGTCCGCGCGGTGCGCGGAGTCCTTCCCGCGGTGCTCGCCGCCCGGGACGCCGGGTTGCCCCGGGCGATCGTCCCGACCGCCAACCTCGCGGAGGCGCGGCTGGTGCGGGGAATCGACTCCGCGGGCCTGGACTCGCTGGCGATGCTCGCGGTGTGGAGCCGCGGTGGCGGTGCACTGGCGTCGGACCCGCCGGCCGCGCGCGCAGTGAACGGGCGGCGCCGCGAGGACCTCGCCGAGGTGCACGGCCAGGACGATTGCCGTCGGGCGGTGGAAATCGCGGCCGCCGGCGGGCACGCCCTCCTCCTGCGCGGGGCGCCGGGGACGGGTAAGACGATGTTGGCACGCAGATTGCCAGGCCTCCTGCCGGATCTGGGGGAGCGCGAGGCTCTCGAGGCCACGGCCGTCCACTCTGTGATGGGTACGCTCGCCCCGAGAGATCCGCTGTTGCGTCGGCCGCCGTTCGTCGCACCGCACCACTCGGCGTCGGTGGCCTCGCTGGTGGGCGGCGGGACCAACGTCGCGCGTCCGGGGGCGGTGACGCTCGCGCACCGTGGGGTGTTGTTCCTCGACGAGTGCGCCGAGTTCCCCGCCCGCGTGCTCGACAGCCTTCGCACGCCCCTGGAGGACGGGGAGGTGAGGATCGCCCGCCGGGACGGCATCTCCGTTTATCCCGCGCGATTCCAGCTGGTGATGGCCGCCAACGACTGTCCGTGTGGCAGCGCACGACCGGACGCGTGCACCTGCACGCCGGACGCTCGGCGGAGGTACGGCCGTTCGCTGACGGGCCCGCTGAGGGACCGGATCGACATCGCTGCCCGCACCCTGCCGATCGGGTCGGGTCTGTTCGCGGTCGGTGAGGTGGAGGACACGGCGGCCGTACGCGCCAGGGTGGCCGCGGCGCGCGCAGCAGCCGCCGAGAGGTGGGCCGGATGCCCGGACGCGGCGGGAGCCCGGGCCAACGCCGAGGTGCCCGGGCGCGTGCTGCGCTCGGTGTGCGGCCTCGACCGGAAGGCGTTGCAGCCGCTCGACCGCGCGCTCGCACACGGGGTGCTGTCCGCGCGGGGCGTCGATCGATGCCTACGCCTGGCGTGGACGGTCGCCGACCTGGACGGGGCGACCGTCCCGCGTGAGCCCCATGTGGCCGAGGCGTTGATGCTCCGAGGAGAGGACTGATGTCGGTGGGCGAGCAGGAGGCCGCGGCAGTGCCGTGGAGCGTCCGCGAGGCGTACGCGTATCTGGGAGCGGTCACCGAGCGGCCGACCGCGCAGTTGTGGGACCTGGTCGACTCGGTCGGCCCGGTCGCCGCGCGGGACCTCATCCGGGCCGGGCGGGCGGGCGAGGCGCTGAACGCCCAGGCCGAGTCCCGTCGTGAGCACGTGGACGGGGCGGCGCTGCTCGACTCGGCCGCGGCCGTGGGCGCCCGTCTCGTGGTGCCGGGCGATCCCGGCTGGCCGGGATACGCTCTCGCGCCGCTCGACCGGCCACGCGGGCGTCGCCGTGACGGCACGGGCGGGGTCCCCACCGCGTTGTGCCCACTGGGGTTGTGGTGGCGGGGGTCGACCGACCCGGAGACGACACTGGGCAGGGCGGTGGCGGTGGTGGGCACCCGGGCACCCACGCCGTACGGACGGACGGTGGCCGCGGATCTGAGCGCTGGGGCCGCGGCGGAGGGGTTCACCGTGGTCTCGGGCGGCGCGTTCGGTATCGACGCGGCCGCGCACCGAGCCGTGCTCGGGGTGCACGGCATGACGATCGCGGTCCTGGCCGGGGGCGTCGACCGCCTGTACCCCCGTGGCAACGACGGCCTGCTCCGCGAGGTCGCGGAGACAGGCGCGGTCATCTCCGCGCAGCCGCCGGGGACCGGGGTGACGCGGTACCGGTTCCTCGACCGCAACCGCATCATCGCGGCGTTGACGGGCGCGACGGTGGTGGTCGAGGCGGCGGCGCGCAGCGGTGCGCTGAGCACGGCGGCGTGGGCGGCGGCCCTCGACCGGCCGGTCGGTGCCGTACCGGGCCCGGTCACCTCGGTCGCGTCGGTCGGTTGCCATCTTCTCCTCCGGGACCGCGGCGCGGTGCTGATCGGGCGCACCGCGGACGTGGTCGAGTTGGCCGGTGAGATGGGGGAGACGGCCCCGCCGCCGGCCGGGGAGGCCACGCCATGGGACGGGATGGACGACGTGACGCGGCGGATCCTCGAGGCGCTCCCGACCTCCGGAGGGGTCGCCCCCGCGGAGGTCGCCAGGTCGGCCGGCATCGCGTCGACCACGGTGCGGGCCGTACTCGGCCGGTTGATGTCGACGGGCGCCGCCGTGCGCGGCCCGGAGGGGTGGCGCAGATCCGAGGACGGGGGGATGCAGCTCAGCCTGCCGGTGTCCTGAGGCGGGTCCCCCCCAGGATGGTTGCGCGCCCGTCGAAGGACCGGGACAATCGGTACGCATGGGACGCTTGCGCACTCGTGAGGAGGATGGGAGCGTGCTTTCCGACCACCTCGAGGAGGTGCTCGACGACTACGTCGAGCACCTCCTCACCGGCAGGTCGCGTTCCGAGGCGACCGCCCGCTCCTATCGATCGGACGTTCGCGGACTGCTCGGCCACCTCGCGGCGGGCGACGGCGGGCCCTCCACGGGCCCGGAGCTCGGAGCCGCGTTGACCCTGCCCGCCCTGCGGGGCTGGCTCGCCGCCCAGGTGGCCGCCGGGGCGGCGCGGTCGACCATCGCGCGCCGGGTCGCGGCGGCGCGCTCGTTCAGCACATGGGCGGCGCGCGCCGGGCTGCTCCCGACCGACGTCGCGGCCAGACTGGAAGCTCCCCGTGCCCGCCGGCACCTGCCGGAGGTCCTCGACGCCACCCAGGCGGGCGAAACCATCCGGACGAGCGAACTCGGCGCGGCCGAAGGCGACCCCCTCGCCGCCCGCGACCGCCTCGTGGTGGAGCTGCTGTACTCATGCGGCATCCGGGTGGCCGAGCTGTGCGGCCTCGATGTCGACGACGTCGACGCGGAACGCCGACTCGTCCGCGTGATCGGCAAGGGCGACCGCGAACGGGCCGTCCCGTACGGAGCTCCCGCCGACCGAGCACTGCGGGACTGGCTCGACACCGGGCGGCCGACCCTGATGAACGCCCGCTCGGGCCCGGCCCTCCTGTTGGGTGCCCGCGGCGGACGCCTGGACCCCCGGGCGGCCCGCAGGATCGTCAACGAGGTGAGCGAGGCCACGCCGGGCGCGCCCCGCGTCTCGCCCCACGCCCTGCGGCACAGCTCGGCCACGCACCTGCTCGAGGGCGGCGCGGACCTGCGACACGTCCAGGAACTGCTCGGACACTCCACGCCGGCGACCACCCAGATCTACACGCACGTCTCGGCCGAGCGCCTCCGCGCCGCCTACCGCGGAGCCCATCCCCGCGCCTGATCGGGTCGCCGCCGCCGCTTCTCAGCCGACGCCGTCGCCGGGCAGTGTGGGCTTGAGACGTATCGGACGGTGGGTGGCGGCCAACAGCGCGAGCGGATCGACGTAGTCGTCGTCGTCACCGGACGGGCCTCCCGAGGCCACCCGCGCGCCCCAGTGCAGACACGCCACCACCGGACACCCGGGGTGGCCGGCGAGGAGTCGGCCGATCCGCGCACCCGCGGCGACGACGTCCCCGGCGCTCACCTCGGCGGCGACCGGTTCGTACGTCGTGCGCAGCCCGCCGCCGTGGTCGATCGACACCACCGGCCGCCCGGCCACGGCGCCTGCGAAGGACACCGTCCCGTCGGCGGGGGAGAGGACGGGTGAGTACGGCTCCGCGGCCAGGTCGACCCCGCGGTGGCCGGGTAACCACCGCCGCGCCGGAGGGTCGAACGGGGTGACCACCGACAGCGGGCCCGTTACGGGGCCGACCATCGCCGGACGTGGACCGACCGACACGGCGCCCGCGGACGTCACCGAGGCGGAGGGCACCGAGGCGGAAGGCCCCGAGGCGGGCGGCACGGAGGCGGGCGGAGCGGCGGAGGCGAGGGGCACGACGACGAGGACGACGACGAGCGCCGCGGTCACGACGCCGGCGGGCGCCCCGTCGCGTCCACCCCGTCCGCGGGACCTGATCATCGCCACGCCACGAGTGCACCGCACCGGCCCGCCCACCGCCAGGGGCGGCGCGCCGGTTGTGGACAGGGTGGACGACCATCCCCAGGGTCAGGCGACCGGTGGCGAGAGGCCCGCCTTGGCTGTGCGGGGCCGAGGGGATATGCTCTCCCGTGCGGTCGACTCTCGTCGATCGACTTCGCGTGTCCTGCGGCGACCCGGTCAACGGCGCCGCATCCGGGCCCCGGGGCTGCAGAAGAGCCCCGGCCTTCCCGGACGTCGGACCAGCAGGTGCCCCCGTATACAGGGGGTCCGGCCCGGCGCGGACACCAGGGCCCGCCGCCGCCCGGCGAGTGGGCACAACCCGATACGTACCAGAAAGCGAGGACGAGGGCCTCGCGGTCCGGCTGCTTTCAAGCCGGACGAGCCCTCAACCCATCATGGCAGTCATCTCCATGAAGCAGCTGCTCGACGCAGGCGCCCACTTCGGCCACCAGACCCGCCGCTGGAACCCGAAGATGCGTCGGTTCATCTTCACCGACCGCAACGGCATCTACATCATCGATCTGCAGCAGACCCTGACGTACATCGACCAGGCGTACGAGTTCGTCAAGGAGACCGTCGCCCACGGCGGCACCGTCCTGTTCGTCGGCACCAAGAAGCAGGCCCAGGAGGCCATCGCCGAGGAGGCCGCCAAGGTCGGGATGCCGTACGTCAACCAGCGTTGGCTGGGTGGCATGCTCACCAACTTCCAGACCGTGCACCAGCGGCTCCTGCGGCTCAAGGAGCTCGAGTCGATGGAGCAGACGGGTGGATTCGAGGGTCGCACCAAGAAGGAGATCCTCATGCTCACGCGCGAGAAGAACAAGCTCGAGCGCACGCTCGGCGGTATGCGTGACATGAGCAAGGTCCCCTCCGTGGTGTGGGTCGTCGACACCAACAAGGAGCACATCGCCGTCGGCGAGGCGCGCAAGCTCAACATCCCGGTCGTCGCGCTGCTCGACACCAACTGTGACCCGGATGTCGTCGATTACCCGATCCCGGCGAACGACGATGCCATCCGTTCGGTCACCGTGCTGACCCGCGTCATCGCCTCCGCCGTCGCCGAGGGCCTGAAGGCCCGCTCGCAGGCCGGCAAGGCCACCGGCGAGGAGGCCGAGCCGCTCGCCGAGTGGGAGACCGAGCAGCTCGACCAGGTCACCGGTGGCGCCGCCACCGAGGGCACCGAGGGTCCCGCCGCGGACGTCACGGGCACCGAGTCGCCCGCCGCCGAGGCCCCCGCGGCCGAGGTCCCCGCCGAGGCCCCGGCCACCGAGGCCTGATCCGCACCTCCAGCTCGAGCGCCATCGGGCCCGGCCGCCCACGATCCCCCAGGGGATCTTCCGGGGGCCGGGCCCGAGGTGTCTTGAGGCGGTGGGCGGCCGTCCCCGGACGCCCCGGCGTCTAGGGTGGAGACGATCGCGCCCGCCGACCGACTCTTCAACACCTTTCCCGACACATCACGAACCCCTTTAAGGAGGGTCGCCCCACCATGGCGAACTACACCGCTGCCGACGTCAAGCGTCTGCGTGAGCTCACCGGCTCCGGGATGATGGACTGCAAGAAGGCCCTGGAGGAGACCGACGGCGACTTCGACAAGGCCGTCGAGGTCCTGCGCATCAAGGGTGCCAAGGACGTGGGTAAGCGCGCCGAGCGCACCACCGCCGAGGGCCTGGTCGCCATCAAGGACGGCGTCATGATCGAGCTCAACTCCGAGACCGACTTCGTCGCCAAGAGCGCCGAGTTCATCGCGCTCGCCGACAAGATCGTCGACGTGGCCGCCTCGCAGGGCATCTCGGACCTCGACGCCCTCAACGCCGCCGAGCTCGACGGTGCCACCGTCGCCGACGCCGTCGTGTCGTTCTCCGCCAAGTCCGGCGAGAAGCTGGTCCTGCGCCGCGTGGGCAAGCTCGACGGCCCGGTCGCCGTCTACCTGCACAAGCGCTCCTCCGACCTGCCGCCCGCCGTCGGCGTCATGGTCGCCTACTCGGGTGAGGGCGAGGCCGCCGAGTCCGCCGCCCGCGCCGCCGCGATGCAGATTGCCGCGCTCAAGGCCCAGTACGTCTCCCGCGACGAGGTCCCCGCCGACATCGTCGCCAAGGAGCGCGAGATCGCCGAGGCCACCGCCCGCGAGGAGGGCAAGCCGGAGCAGGCCCTCCCGAAGATCGTCGAGGGTCGCCTCAACGGCTTCTTCAAGGACGTCTGCCTCCTCGACCAGCCGTCGGTCACCGACAGCAAGAAGACCGTCGGTGCCCTGCTCGACGAGGCCGGCGCGAAGGTCTCGGCCTTCCTGCGCTTCGAGGTCGGCCAGGCCTGATCCGACCCGGACCCGTCACCAGGGGTCCCACACGACGGCGGCACCCGGGGGAATCCCGGGTGCCGCCGTCGGCGTCTGTCGGCGGTCTGCAGACCCGGGTGTCCCCGCGTCCGGCGGGCTGCGGTGTGGCGGCAGGGGCGATAGGGCAGAATGAACGCGGTCCCACCATGGGCCGCACGCCACCCCGACGACACCCCGTCGGGGGCGTTGACGCGCGACACGGGCTCGATCCGCCCGGGACGAGGAGAACGATGACCGACCCGCGGGACGGCTACAGGCGAGTGATGCTCAAGCTGGGCGGCGAGATGTTCGGCGGCGGCGGCGTGGGTATCGACCCGGATGTGGTCCAGTCGGTCGCCCGTCAGATCGCCGAGGTGTCCCGCACGGGGGCGCAGATCGCGATCGTGATCGGGGGCGGGAACTTCTTCCGCGGCGCCCAGCTGCAGCAGCGTGGCCTCGACCGCGCCCGCAGCGATTACATGGGGATGCTGGGCACCGTGATGAACTGCCTCGCCCTCCAGGATTTCCTCGAGCAGGAGGGTGTCTCCACGCGCGTCCAGACCGCCATCCACATGGGGCAGGTCGCCGAGCCGTACATCCCGCTGCGCGCCGAGCGGCACCTGGAGAAGGGGCGCGTCGTGATCTTCGGAGCCGGAATGGGCATGCCCTACTTCTCGACCGACACCACCGCGGCGCAGCGCGCGCTGGAGATCAAGGCCGACGTGCTGCTGATGGCCAAGGCCGTCGACGGCGTGTACTCGGACGATCCGCGCACGAACCCCGATGCCGAGCTGTTCACCCGCATCGAGCACCGCGAGTGCCTCGAACGCGGGTTGAAGGTGGCCGACGCCACCGCGTTCAGCCTCTGCATGGACAACAACATGCCCATCCTGGTCTTCAACCTCCTCACCGAGGGCAACATCGCTCGCGCCGTGGCCGGTGAGCAGATAGGGACCCTGGTCAGCAGCTCTGACCGGAGCAGCCCGGACCGACCCGCCCGCCACCGGACCACAGCCACCGACGAGAACGAAAAGAGACGCACATGATCGACGACACTCTGCTCGAGGCCGAGGAGAAGATGGAGAGGGCACTCGAGCACGTCCGTGACGAGCTCGCCTCCATCCGCACCGGCCGAGCCAACCCGGGCATGTTCAACCGTGTGCTCTGTGAGTACTACGGGACGCTCACCCCGATCACCCAGATGTCCAGCATCACCGTCCCCGAGCCGCGGATGCTGATCATCAAGCCGTATGAGATGTCGCAGATCGGCCCCATCGAGAACGCGATCCGCAACTCGGACCTCGGCGTCAACCCGACCAACGACGGGCAGGTCCTGCGCGTGACGGTGCCGCAGCTCACCGAGGAGCGGCGTCGTGACCTGGTCAAGCAGGCCAAGGCCAAGGCCGAGGACGGCCGGATCGCGGTCCGCGGCGTCCGTCGCAAGGCGATGGACGAGCTCAAGCGCATCCAGAAGGACGGCGAGGCCGGCGAGGACGAGGTCACCGCCGCCGAGAAGGAGCTCGACAAGCTCACCCAGCGCTACGTCGCCGATGTCGACGACCTGGTCAAGGTCAAGGAAGGCGAGTTGATGGAGGTCTGACCTCCCACCCCGATCCGCCCTTCACAGTCGAGGAGTACGCCGTGGACACCGCTCCCCCCGGACCGCCCGGGCCCACCGCCGCGGCCGCCGCACCTCCGTCGCGCGCTGGCCGGGACCTGACCCGAGCCATTCCCGTCGGGGTCGGCCTCGGCGCGCTCGTGATCGCGAGCATCGCCTTCACCCCCCGCGCCTGGTACATCGTCGCCGCGGGAGCAGTCGCGATCGGCACCTGGGAGGTGTTCAAGCGTCTGCGCCAGGCGCGGTTCCGGCTCCCGCTGATCCCGCTCCTGCTGGGCGGCCAGGCGACGGTGTGGGCGGGTTTCCTCAGCGGGGCGGAGGGCGCCTTCGCCGCGTTCGCCGTGACCACCGTCGTGGTGCTGGTGTGGCGACTGCTCATGGGCGGGTTGACCACCGCGCCGAAGAACTACATGCGGGACGCCTCGGTCGCGGTGTTCGTCCTGGTGTGGATCGCCGTCCCGGGCTCGCTGGGCGCCATGCTGTCCGACGGAGAGTTCGGGGCGCAGCGGGTCGTGGCGCTCATCCTGCTGGTCGTGTGCTCGGACGTCGGTGGCTACGTCGCAGGGGTGCTGTTCGGCAGACACCCGATGGTCCCGGCGATCAGCCCGAAGAAGTCCTGGGAGGGTTTCGCGGGGTCGCTGCTGTTCGCCACGGTCGGCGGCGCCGCCGTCGTGGCGACGATGTTCGACGACAGCGTCTGGAAGGGGATCCTGCTCGGCGTCCTCACCGTGTTCACCGCGACGCTGGGCGACCTCGTCGAATCGCAGGTCAAGCGGGACCTCGGCATTAAGGACATGGGGACGATGCTGCCGGGCCACGGCGGTTTCATGGACCGCCTCGACTCCGTGCTGCCCAGCGCCGTCGTCGTCTGGGTCGTCTTCACCTACGTCGTGCCCACCTGAGCGGCCGGGCCCGTATGGGCCGGCCGCGGGACCGCCCGGGCCGACGGCGTGGGGAGCCGCCGGCCCGACGTGGTCAGTGCGCGCGGGCCGAGAGCTTGCGGGCCTTGCGCGCGCGCATCCGCAGCTGGAGGATCCGGAATCCGGCGAACAGTGCCATGATGAGCGCCCCGGCGATCGCCGCCAGGAGGATCAGCACCCCCAGTGGGAGACTGAACTCCCACCCGAGGTAGCGGACGTCGGTCGAGGTCGTGTTCTGCGCGATGAAGATCAGCAGCAGGACCGTCACCAGTGCGCCCAGGACGAGACCGACCCATGCCGATCCCAGGAGGCCGCCGGCGGTGTCGGGGTAGACGTCATCCCCGCTTGCCCGGCCCGGTCGTGGACTGTCGGTCGCCCCGTCCAGGGGGGCCGGCGCCGAGTCGCCGACATCGGTTCGCGCGGCGGGCAGCCCACCCGGCGCGTCGTCTGCGCCCGGATGATCAGGGTCGACGGGATCGTGTGATCGTGTGGCCATAGCAGAACTGTATGTGCTCATCTCCCCGGGCGGCACCGTTGGCGGTGTGTCCTGCGCGTTCGTTTCTGACAGAATGGCCGAATCATGGCTGATCCTCTTCCCCTCGTCTTTGACGCCCCCCGCCGCGGGCTGCCCCCGCGCCACTTCGCCGACCTCGACTCCGACGGCCGAGCGGTGGCGATGGGTGACCTCGGGGTTCCCTCGTTCCGCGGTAAGCAGCTGGCGAACCAGTACTTCGGGCGGCTCGAGGCGGACCCGCGCGAGATGACCGACCTCCCGGCCGATCTGCGTGACCGGGTGGGGCAGGAACTCTTCCCGCCGCTCACCACGTCGCTGCGTCACGTCTCCGCGGACGAGGGCACCACCCGCAAGACGCTGTGGAAGCTGCACGACGGCTCGCTGGTGGAGAGCGTGCTCATGCGCTACCCGGATCGGGCGACGGTGTGCATCTCGAGCCAGGCCGGCTGTGGCATGGCGTGCCCGTTCTGCGCGACGGGTCAGGGCGGCCTCCAGCGGAATCTGTCGACGGCGGAGATCCTCGAGCAGGTCCGCGTGGCGGCGCGGGCGCTGCGGGACGGCGAGATCCCGGGGGGACCGGGGCGCCTGTCGAACGTGGTGTTCATGGGGATGGGTGAGCCGCTGGCCAACTACAAGCGCGTCCTCGCCGCGGTCCGCGGGATCATCTCGCCCCCGCCGTCCGGTTTCGGGCTCTCGCAGCGGTCGGTGACCGTGTCGACGGTCGGGGTCGTCCCCGCCATCCACCAGCTCGCCGAGGAAGGACTCCAGGTCACCCTCGCCGTGTCGCTGCACACCCCCGACGACGAGCTCCGCGACACCCTGGTGCCGGTGAACAACCGGTGGCCGGTGACCGAGGTGATGGACGCCGCCCGCCACTACGCCGACGCCACGGGCCGGCGCGTGTCCATCGAGTACGCGCTGATCCGCGATGTGAACGACCAGGTCTGGCGTGGGGAGATGCTCGGTCGGCTGCTCGCGCAGCGGCTCGGACCCATGGCGCACGTCAATCTCATCCCGCTCAACCCGACCCCGGGGAGCGAATGGGACGCCAGCCCCCGCCACCAGCAGGACGCCTTCGTCGCGGCCGTGCGCGCTGCCGGCGTCTCCTGCACCGTCCGCGACACCCGCGGGTCGGACATCGACGCCGCGTGCGGCCAGCTGGCGGCCGAGGGCTGATCGCCCCACCGACGAGAAGGGCCGCCACCGCTCCGGGGAGCGATGGCGGCCCTTCGTCATGGTCCGCCCGTCGTCAGTGCTTGGCGGGAGCGACGCCCTCCGGGTTCCGGGCTGCCTCGCCGGTCGCGACAGCGCTGGCCGCGGCGTAGTGGTGAGCGGAGACCTCGTGGATCCGGCTCTTCTTGAGGGTGTCGTCCTTCTTGGGACGCAGCGAGATGACCATCCAGATGGCCAGGAACGCGGCGATGCTCACCAGCCAGATGTTCTCGACCCGGCCGATGTGGTTCCCGAAGAGCATCGCCAGGAGGAACAGGACGAAGAACCCGCCCACGGCGACGCCGACCATCCTGCTGTGCTTGTGCCAGCCCCAGGCGACCGAGGGCTCGTCCACGGAACTGATCCCGTTGACGACGATCTCCCTGCTGGTGTGGTGTCCGTCAGCGCTCATGCTCCCCGGTTCTCCTCACGGCTCGCTGGCAGCCCTGCGGGCCGCCGACATCGTGCCCAGTTTGTCACACCGCGTTCTCAGGTCGACGCCTAACCCGCCGCGGGAGGCCCCGAGGGGGTCGTCCGATGCGGCACACACGGCCGTCGGCGTGGACAATGGCGGGGTGACCACGCGCGTTCTCGTCCTCGGCAGTACCGGCTCGATCGGGACCCAGGCACTCGAGGTGACCTCGCAGGCCGGCGCCGACCGCTTCGAGGTGGTCGGTTTGGCCGCCGGTGGTGGCCGCGTCGATCTCCTCGCGGAGCAGATCCGCACGACCGGTGCGCGCTTCGTCGCGGTGTCGGACCCGACCGCGGCAGGGCGGATCGGCTCGGCGTTCCCGGACGTGACGGTCCTGTCCGGCCCGTCCGCGGCGACGCGACTGGTGGACGCGGTCGAGTCGGACGTGGTGCTCAACGGCATCGACGGGTCGAGGGGACTGGGGCCGACCCTCGCCGCCCTGCGCTCGGGCGCCCGGCTCGCTCTGGCCAACAAGGAGTCGCTCGTCGCCGGGGGCGCGCTCGTCACGGGGGCGGCCGCGCCGGGGCAGTTGATCCCGGTGGACTCGGAGCATTCCGCGATGGCGCAGTGCCTGCGTGCGGGCGCGAGCGACGAGGTGGCCTCGCTGGTCCTCACCGCGTCCGGTGGCCCGTTCCGCGGTCGGACGCGCGCGGAGCTGGCCGACGTCACGGCCGAGGAGGCCCTGCGCCACCCCACGTGGGCGATGGGCCGGATGATCACGCTCAACTCGGCGACGCTGGTCAACAAGTCTCTCGAGCTCATCGAGGCGCACCTGCTGTTCGGGGTGCCCTACGACCGGATCGACGTCACGGTCCACCCGCAGTCGGTGGTGCACTCGGCCGTGACCTTCGTCGACGGCGCGACGGTGGCCAAGGCGTCGCCGCCGTCGATGAAGCTCCCGATCGCGCTGGCCCTGGGCTGGCCCGACCGCATCCCGGGTGCGTCGACGCCGCTGGATTTCACCCGCGCGCACACGTGGACGTTCGAGCCGGTCGACACCGGGACCTTCCCCGCGGTCGAGGTGGCCCGCGCGGCCGGCGAGGCGGGTGGCCTGCGCACGGCGGTGTTCAACGCGGCCAACGAGGAGGCCGCGCCGGCGTTCCTCGACGGTCGGATCCGGTTCACGGACATCGTGGACGTGGTGGCGGAGACCGTCGGCGCCGCGGACGAGTGGTCGTCTGATCCGCGGGATCCCGACGACGTCGCGGCGGCGGAGTCCTGGGCGCGGCGGCACGCCGCGGCCATCGTCACGGGCCTGGAGGGCTGAGTCGTGCTGATCGTCGGGATCGTCCTGTTCGCGCTGGGGATCATGGTATCGATCGTGCTCCACGAATACGGGCACATGAGGGTGGCCCTGTGGTCGGGGATGAAGGTGCGCCGGTTCTTCGTGGGCTTCGGCCCGACCCTGTGGTCGGTGCGGCGGGGCGGGATCGAGTACGGGCTCAAGGCGATCCCGCTGGGAGGCTTCTGCGACATCGCGGGGATGACCGCGTACGACCGGCTGCCTCCTGAGGACGAGCCGAAGGCCATGTGGCGTCAGGCGTGGTGGAAGCGCGTCGCGGTGCTGCTGGCGGGGCCGTTCATGAACATCGTGCTGGCGATCGCCCTCTTCTACACGGTCGCCCTGGGGTGGGGGCTGGCCAACCGGGACGTCCAACCGATCCCGACCGACCGGGTCGCCGCGGTGGTCGGTGACACGTGCGCGAGTGCGGACGACTGTGGCATCGGCGTGGGCCCCGCCGGTGAGGCGGGGATCCTCCCGGGCGACCGGATCACCGCCGTCGACGGGGTCCCCGTGGTGAGCTGGGCCGACCTGTCGGAGGTGGTGTCGGCGCGCCCCGGCGAGACCGTGCCGGTGGCGTTGGAGCGGGACGGGGAGGAGGTGACGACGACGACGAGGTTGACGTCGTCGACCGTCGACGGTCAGGAGCGTGGAGCGCTCGGTGTCCGCCTCTCGGAGGACGGGATCCCGCAGGAGATCCTCGACGACCCCGCGTATCAGACGGTCAACACCTATGACGCGCTCTCCGCGGTGCCCGCGACCTTCGTCTTCACCGGCGAGATGGTGGAGGCGACCGTCGAGGGGCTGATCTCGTTCCCGGCGAAGATCCCGGCCGTCGCGGCGTCGATCTTCGGTGCGGAGCGGGCCGAGGACTCGCCGGTGTCAGTGGTCGGGGCCAGCTACATCGGCGGACAGGCGGTCGAGCAGGGGCTGTGGAGTCTGTTCCTGCTCTTCCTGGCCGGGCTCAATCTCTTCCTCGGCGCGTTCAATCTCGTGCCGTTGACGCCGTTCGACGGCGGCCACATCGCGGTGGTGTTCTACGAGAAGATCCGCGACGCGGTGCGGAGGCTGCGCGGGCTGGCCCCCGGCGGCCCGGCCGACTACGAGAAGCTGGCGCCGCTGACGATGGCGGTGTTCGTCCTGCTGATCGGCGTGTCCGCGATCGTCATCACCGCCGACTTCGTCAACCCGATCCTGCTGCCGGGCTGAGCCGACCCACACCCACCTCGCCCCCGTCGCCGGTTACCCGGATAATGGCGGTCGGGACTCGTGGGCACCCGGCCCGCAGCCCCTACGGAAGGCCTGTTGTGAACGACTCATCCTCGATCCCGGTCGGACTGGGTATGCCCGACGCACCGCCGCCGGTGCTGGCGCCGCGGCGCAGAACCCGGCAGCTGTACGTCGGCCCGGTCGGCGTGGGCAGTGATCACCCGGTCTCGGTCCAGTCCATGACCAACACCAAGACGCACGACATCAACTCGACGCTGCAGCAGATCGCCGAGCTCACGGCGTCCGGCTGCGACATCGTCCGCGTGGCCTGCCCGCGTCAGGAGGACGCCGACGCGCTGTCGACGATCGCCCGCAAGTCGCCGATCCCGGTGATCGCCGACATCCACTTCCAGCCCAGGTACATCTTCGCGGCGATCGACGCCGGGTGTGCGGCGGTGCGCGTCAACCCGGGCAACATCAAGGAGTTCGACGGGCGCGTCAAGGAGGTCGCCAAGGCGGCCGGTGACGCGGGCATCCCGATCCGTATCGGCGTCAACGCGGGCTCGCTGGACCCGCGGCTGCTGGCCAAGTACGGCAAGGCCACGCCCGAGGCGCTCGTGGAGTCCGCCGTGTGGGAGGCGTCCCTGTTCGAGGAGCACGGGTTCGGTGACATCAAGATCTCGGTCAAGCACAACGATCCGGTGATCATGGTCGAGGCGTACCGACAGCTCGCCGCCCAGACCGACTACCCGCTGCACCTCGGCGTGACGGAGGCGGGCCCGGCGTTCCAGGGCACCATCAAGTCCGCCGTCGCGTTCGGCGCCCTGCTGGCCGAGGGCATCGGCGACACGATCCGTGTCTCCCTCTCGGCCCCGCCGGCCGAGGAGATCAAGGTCGGCGCGCAGATCCTGCAGTCACTCAACCTGCGACCGCGGAAGCTGGAGATCGTCTCGTGCCCCTCCTGCGGTCGCGCGCAGGTCGACGTGTACAAGCTCGCCGAGGAGGTCACCGCCGGCCTGGAGGGGATGAGCGTTCCGCTGCGCGTGGCCGTGATGGGTTGCGTGGTCAACGGACCGGGCGAGGCGCGTGACGCCGATCTGGGTGTCGCCTCGGGTAACGGCAAGGGGCAGATCTTCGTCAAGGGCGAGGTCATCAAGACGGTGCCGGAGGCGGCGATCGTGGAGACCCTCATCGAGGAGGCCATGCGGATCGCCGACGAGATGGGCGAGACGGTGGGGGAGGCCACTGAGGGCCAAGGCCCCCAGGTCAAGGTCACGCGATAGGCCGTGACCGACACGGCTGCGCCGGACACCGGGATCGGTGGGTGCCGGGAGGTCGGCCCGGGCGAGTCCCGGGCCGTGTCCGATGTGCTGGCGTCCGATCCGCTGGTCGCGGCGCCCGCCGCGGAGAAGTTCGCGACGTCGGGCGTGGTGGCCGGTGCGGACGGGCGGTTCCTCACCCTCGGCGGTCCCGCGCGGTCGCTGGTCTTCGTCGGCAGCTCCGTGCTGCCGCTGCGCGGTGACGACGCCGATCACCGCGCGCTCGGCCGCGCGGTCGCCGGCCTCGGGCTCGGTCCCATGTCCGTCCACGGTCGGCGGGAGCAGGTGGCCTCCCTGTGGCCGGCCCTCCGTGACGCCTGGGGGGAGGCCAGGGAGTACCGGGACCAGCAGTACCTCATGACGCTGGAGCGCCCGGTGGATCCCGCCATGATTCCCGACGGGATCCGTCCGGCCACCCTAGAGGAGTTCGAGTCGGTTCTGGCGGCCGCCGCGGCCATGTATCGCGAGGAGCTGCGCGCCGACCCGTTCGCCGTGGGAGCGGGGATCCCGTTCCGTCGTCGCGTCGCCCGCTCGTTGGCGCGGGGACGGACCTGGATCGGGCTCGAGCGGGGCGAGGTGGTCTTCAAGGCCGACGTCGCCGCTCTCGCCCCGCGGGTCGCGCAGATCCAGGGCATTTGGGTCCACCGGGACAAGCGGGGCGCCGGTCTCGGATCGGGGGGGACGGCCGCGGTGTGCGCGGCGCTCCGGTCCCGCGGGCTCACGCCGTCGCTCGTGGTGAACGGGGCCAATGTCGCCGCCCGCGCCGCCTACCGCCGCGTCGGCATGACCGACGCCGTCGACTACGCGACGGTCCTGCTGTGATCGGCACGGCCGCCGCCGCGCGGGCCCGACCCCGAGCGGGGTACCGCGGCCACCGCGGCTTCGGCCCGGGTCGGGCGCTGTGGGACAGTGGACCGGAAGTCGGATCGTGAGCTCGGATTTCTCGAATCGCACGGAGGGTAGGACGGCGATGGACAGGACAGCGACGGTGATCACCGGACAAGGCACCTCGCAGGGGAGGGCCGCGTGAGCGTTCCCGCCCCTGCCACTGGGCCCGTCACCACTGGACCCGTCACCACCGGGCCCGTCACCACCGCGGCCGTCACGACTGCGCCCGTCACCGGGGCGCCGGTCGGCGGTGCCGTGGCCGATCCGGGTTTCCGGTCGCAGCGTGGAGCCGACCGGGTCATGCGGCGCCTCCTCGGTATCCATGAGATCGACAGGAAGGCCGGCTCGGGCGCGCACCGGGCGTTCCGGATCTCCGTTCTCGTGTCCGCCGTGCGCTGCCTCATCACGTACCTCGCGATCCCGATCCTCGTGCCGCTGCTCAGCTTGTCCGGGTGGGTGGCGGCCCCGGTCGGCATCGCGCTGTGCGTCATCGCCGTAGTCAACGGAGTGGTGAGTGTGCGGCGTTTCTGGGCGTCCGACCACGCCCGGCGCTGGACCTACACCGCCTTCATGGGCGTCGTGTTCGTCATCCTCGGCGTGGCCATGGTCTCCGAGTTGAGCCGGTTGGGGGTGATGTGATGGATCCGCGACAGGACCCCGACACCGGGGCCGAGCAGGACGACCGGGTGGAGCCCGACGAGACCGGCCGGTCCCCGGGCGGCGACGTGCTCACCATGTGCCTCTTCGGGGCCATGGTGATCATCGCCTCGATCTGTTTCGTCATCTGGTGACCCGCCGCCCCCGCCCGTGAGTACCGGCGGGGCCGGTCGGCTCGACGCGGCCTATCCTGGTGGTATGACCACCTCCACCCGCCAGCCCCTCGTCCCCGGTGACCCCACCCCGATACGGACGGTGCCCGACTCGATCCCGCGTCCGGAGTACGTGTGGCGCGACCGCGTCGACGAGGCCAACGGCGAGGCGTGGGTGCAGCCGCCCGAGGTGATCGACGCGATGCGCGTGGCCAGCAGGATCGCGGCGGACGCGCTCGTCGCCGCCGGCGAGGCCGTCGCGCCGGGCGTGACCACGGACGAGATCGACCGGGTCGTCCACGAGTACCTGTGTGACCACGGGGCCTATCCGTCGACGCTGGGGTACAAGGCGTTCCCCAAGTCGTGCTGCGTCTCGCTCAACGAGGTCATCTGCCACGGCATCCCGGACACCACGGTAATCCGGGACGGAGACATCGTGAACGTGGACGTGACGGCCTATATCCAAGGCGCGCACGGCGACACGAACGCGACGTTCCTCGCCGGCGAGGTCAGCGACGAGGTGCGACTGCTGGTCGAGCGGACCGAGGAGGCGATGAACCGCGGGATCAAGGCCATCCGCCCCGGACGCGAGGTCAACGTCATCGGTCGCGTCATCGAGTCCTACGCCCGGAGGTTCGACTACACGGTGGTCCGTGAGTTCACGGGTCACGGCGTCGGGCCGACCTTCCACAACGGTCTGGTCGTCCTGCACTACGACGACCCGTCGCGGACCGAGGTGCTCGAGCCGGGCATGACGCTGACCGTCGAGCCGATGATCTCCCTCGGCGGCCCGGGATTCGAGGTCTGGGACGACGACTGGACCGTGACGACCGCGGACAAGGCGTGGACCGCTCAGTTCGAGCACACGGTCGTCGTGACCGAGGACGGCTACGAGATCCTCACCCTGCCCTCCGGCTCCTGACCCGCCCGGACCGGAATATGGACGGTCGTCCCGATGCGGCCTGGAGCGTGGACACGACAGTGCATACTGTCCAGCATGATCGACTCGCCCCGTGGACCCGTGGACCAGATCGACCTGTTGGTGGTGGGCGCCGGTTTCGGCGGTATCGCCATGGCCGACCGTCTCCTGCGCGAGGGGCGGGGCCGCGACTTTCTCGTCCTCGAGGCCGCCGACGAGGTCGGCGGGACCTGGCGCGACAACACGTACCCGGGCTGCGCCTGCGATGTGCCGACGGCGTTGTACTCGCTGTCCCGTCACGCCCACCCCGGGTGGTCGCACTCGTTCGGACGCCAGCCCGAGATCCACTCCTACCTGGTGTCGGTCGCCGACCGTATAGGCCTACGGGAGCGGCTCGTCACGTCGTGTGAGGTGACCGCGGCGAAGTGGGACGCGACCGAGGGGATGTGGGTCGTCGACACTAGTCGCGGGCAGGTGCGGGCGCGTCACCTCGTGGCGGCGACGGGCGCTCTCTCCGCACCGTCGGTTCCCCGTCTCCCGGGACTCGACTCGTTCGAGGGGGAGGTGTTCCACTCCGCCCGGTGGCGACACGACATCCCACTCGAGGGCAAGAGGGTCGCGGTGGTGGGCACCGGGGCCTCCGCCGTGCAGTTCGTCCCCGAGATCGCGGGGACGGCCGAGCACGTGACGGTGTTCCAGCGGACACCCGGGTGGATTCTGCCCCGGCTCGACCGTCCGATCTCCGAACGCCGCAAGAAGCTGTACCGGCGACTGCCGCTCCTGCAGAAACTCGTCCGCGGGCGCATCTATCTGGGGCGCGAGCTGTACGTCGTCGTGTTCACCCGCGCGCAGTTCCTGCTGCGCTTCTTCGAGTGGTTCGCGCGGTTCTACCTCTTCCTCAAGGTCCGCGATCGCCGCATGCGCAGAGCGCTCACCCCGGACTTCTCGATCGGCTGTAAACGTGTCCTGCTCACCAGCCACTGGCTCCCCGCACTGACGCGCCCGGACGTGACCCTCGTCCCCGGAGCGGCGTCCGCGGTCACGCCGCGAGGATTGGTCGCCGACGACGGGACCGAGCACGCGGCGGACGTGATCATCTTCGGCACCGGGTTCCAGCCGACCGAGCCACCGATCTCGAAGGTGATCACCGGAGCGGACGGCCGCACGCTCGCCGAGCACTGGGACGGTAGCCCGCGCGCCCACAATGGCGTCACCGTCGCCGGCTTCCCCAACCTGTTCCTGCTCTACGGACCCAACACCAATCTGGGGCACTCGTCGATCGTGTACATGCTGGAATCGCAGGCCGGGCACGTCCTCCGCCTGCTCGAGCTGGCGGAAGGATCGGGGAGCGGGACCATCCAGGTGCGGGCCGAGGTGGAGCGGGCCTACGCCGATCGCATGGACCGGGAGCTGGCCCACACGGTGTGGAATCAGGGCGGGTGCTCGAGCTGGTACATCGACTCGCGCGGCCGGAACTCGCTGCAGTGGCCGACGTTCACGTTCCGGTACCGCGAGCAGGTCCGCGCCGTGGACCCGGAGGACTTCGTCCTCACCTGACCGCGTCGGCCGCGGACTAGAAACCGCGGTCGGGGAAGTCCAGCCCGAGGAGCGCGTTCTCGACCACCTCGGCCATCGCCGGATGGATCCAGTACTGACGCCGCGCGAGATCGGGCACCGTGATCTCGAACTCCATCGCCTGGATGAGGATCTGGATCAGCGACGGCGCGTGGGCACCCATGATGTGGGCGCCGAGCAGGAGGCCGGTCGCCCGGTCGGCGATGAGCTTGCAGCAGCCGACCGAGTCCTCCATCGCCCAGCCGTAGGCCACGTCGCCGTAGTCCTGGGTCTTGACGGTCACGTCGTACCCCGCGGCCCGCGCCTCCGACTCGGTGAGGCCGACCGACGCGATCTGCGGCCACGTGAAGACCGCGTACGGGACGTTGCTGTGGTGGAACGGGTGCAGATCGTCGGGGTGACGCAGGTTGTGCCCGAGCACGCGCTGTTCGTGGTTGGCGACGTGCTTGAGCTGGAACGGCGAGCTCACGTCGCCCAGCGCCCACACCCCGTCGGCGGTCGTGCGGCCGTACTCGTCCACCCGGACCCGGGCGCCGTCCATCTCCACCCCGGCGGAGTCGAGCCCGAGCAGATCGCCGTTCGGCGTGCGCCCGGTCGCGACGAGGAGCGCGTCGCCCGAGCAGCTCGAGCCGTCCTCGAAGCTGATCTCCACGCCCCGACGGTCCTCACCGGTCGCGGTCATGCTGGTGATCTCCTGACCGAGTCGCACGTCCCAGCGACGCCCGGCCGCGGCGGTGAACCGCTCCGCGAGTTCGCGGTCGAGATGCTTGAGCAGCACGTCGGAGCGGCCGATCACGGTGACCTCCACACCGAGGGAGGAGAAGATGTGTGCGAACTCGCAGGCGATGAAGCCGGATCCCTGGATGACGATGGACTTCGGCAGCTCCGGGATACGCATCACGTCGTCGCTGGTGTGGTAGGCCACGCCGGCCTCGGTGACGATGTCGGGGATCGACGGACGGCCGCCGGCGGCGATGACGACGGAGTCGGCGGTGATGATCTCCCCGGTACCGGTGTCGATCGTGCGCGGCCCGACGAACCGCGCGTGACCGTCGTACACCGTGATGTTGTCGCAGCGGTGACGCCGGTAGTCCTCGCCGCTGGCGGCGATGGGGTCGATCCGGCGTTCGAAGACCCGCGAGACGATGTCCGGCCACCGGACGCCGTCGAGCGTCGAGTCGACCCCGTAGGTCGACGAATGGGTGACCGAGGTGGCCGTGTCCGCCGCGTAGACGAACATCTTGGTGGGGATGCACCCGACGTTGAGGCAGGTGCCGCCGAACGTCCCCTTCTCGCAGATCGCGACGGACTTGTCGGCGAACGACTCGTCGACCAGCGAGTTGCCGCTGCCCGTGCCGATGACGACGAGATCGAAGTGGCGCGAGGGGGTCTGTGTCATTGCGGTCAGGACTCCTTGGGGTGTGCGGACAAGGTCTGGTCGAGCCAACGCCCGAGATGATCGAGGACCACCTCGAGCACGTCGGCGCGGGAGAGGAAGACATCGTGGCGGGCGCCGTCGACGGCGACGTCCGTGACGTCCGCGGAGACGCGATCGGCGAACCGTTGCATCGACCGGACGTCGAGGATGAGATCCGTGTCGACGTCGATCTCGCCGCCGCGGGACCTCGTCCCCACCGACGATGCGGTCGAACGCAACAGCAGCACAGGCAACGGCAGACCGACGCCGGCCTGCAGGCGGCGCTGGGCGCGGCGTACCGCGGCGAGCCACCCGGCGCGGACACCCACCCCTCCGGGGGGTTTGAGGGTGGTGTCGAAGTGGAAATCACCGTCGTGGTCGACGTGGGTGCTGATCACGTACCGGTCCGACGTGGGCAACGGCAGCCGGTAGAACGGGCGGACCGAGCCCAACGTCCGGATCACCGGATCGAGCACGGCCCGGGCGCGCTCCGGCACGTCGAGCTGGAACCAGGGGGAGTTCAGCACCACTCCCACGACGGGCTCCAGCGCGGACCGGTCGCGACGCCGCGCCAGCCACAGGGGGACCACCAGGCCACCCGTGGAGTGCGCGAACACGAACACGGGCACGCCCGGGTGCTCGGCGACGATCACCTCGAGCGCCTGATCCAGCTCGTCGTCGTACCTCTCCAGGTCCGTCGTGAAATGAGGCGTCACACCCTCCCGCCTCGACCGGCCACACTTTCGCAGGTCGATGCCGTACGTCGCCATCCCCCGCGCGGCGAGGAACTCGGCCAGGTGCGTGTGGAAGAAGTAGTCGGACAGTCCGTGGACCACGAGAACCGCGGCGTCCGGCCGGACCGGCGCGTCCTCGTGCCGCACCAGGGTCGCCGAGATCGGCCCCTCGCCGTCCGGATCGGTCCCGAGCGGGAGTTCGCGCCGACGATAGGACGGGCCCAGCAGATCGGGGATCCATCGCGGGTCGTCTCCGTGGGCGGCGGGATCGGGGGAGTGCGGCGACACGACGACCACCCTAGTCCGGTGTGCCGCGGCGGCGTCCCCGTGAGTAGGCTTGTAGCCCTGTGGGCGCGGGCCCCCGAGGGACCGCCCCGCGTCGACGTGAGATTCGGGTCCACGACCAATGAGCGAGGGTAGCCGGTGACTTCAGACCAGGTGGCAAAGCACGGAACGACGGATGTGGCGCTCATCGGCGCGGGCACCATGAGCGCGACCCTGGGGGCGTTGCTGCGTCGGCTCCAGCCGGACTGGGACATCCAGGTCTTCGAGCGGCTCGAGGGCCCCGCCATGGAGTCCTCCGACGCGTGGAACAACGCCGGTACCGGCCACTCCGCCCTGTGCGAGCTCAACTACTCGCCCAAGACCGCCGACGGCGACGTGGACATCACCAAGGCCGTGAACGTCAACGAGAAGTTCCAGGTCTCCCGCCAGTTCTGGTCCTACGCGGTGGAGAACACCATCCTCGGCGACCCGACGGAGTGGATCCGTCCCGTGCCGCACATGAGCTTCGTCGCCGGCAAGGACGGCCAGGACTACCTGCAGAAGCGGTACGACAAGCTCGCCGGACACCCGCTGTTCCCGGGCATGAACCACACCACCGACTTCTCCGAGCTGGAGCGGCTCGTCCCCCTCATGGCGAAGGGCCGCTCGCCCGAGCAGCCGTTCGCGCTGAGCCACTTCTCCAACGGCACCGACGTCAACTTCGGCGCCCTCACCCGTCAGCTGGTCAAGTACCTCACCCGCACGGGCACCGAGGTGCACTACCAGAACCAGGTCAAGGACCTCGAGCGCAACACCGACGGCACGTGGCGCCTCACGGTGGCCAACCGCCACACGGGTGACGAGCGCACCGTCGACGCCAAGTTCGTGTTCGTCGGCGCGGGCGGCGGCGCCCTGCACCTGCTGCAGAAGTCCGGCATCCCCGAGATCAAGGGCATCGGCGGATTCCCCGTCGGCGGCCAGTGGCTGCGCTGCACCAACCCCGAGCTCGTCGAGCAGCACCAGGCCAAGGTCTACAGCCAGGCCTCCGTCGGCGCGCCCCCGATGTCCGTTCCGCACCTGGACACCCGCGTCATCGACGGCAAGAAGGGCCTGCTGTTCGGTCCCTTCGCCGGCTGGACCCCCAAGTTCCTCAAGATGGGCAGCTTCCTCGACCTGCCGTCGAGCATCCGGCTCGGCAACCTCCTGCCCATGGCCAACATCGGTCTCACCGAGATGAGTCTGGTCAAGTACCTCATCACCGAGCTGGCCAAGAACCACGGCGCACGCGTCGAGTCCCTGCGCGACTTCGTCCCGTCCGCGCAGGAGGGCGACTGGGAGAAGGTCGTCGCCGGCCAGCGGGTGCAGGTGATCAAGCCCAACGGTCGCGGCGGCACCCTCGAGTTCGGCACCGCCGTGGTCAACGCCGCGGACGGGTCCATCGCCGGCCTGCTCGGCGCGTCGCCCGGCGCCTCCACCGCTGTCGACGCCATGGTCGACGTGCTCCAGCGCTGTTTCCCGAGCCGGTTCGCCGAGTGGAAGCCCGCGCTCGAGGAGATGATCCCGTCGCTGGGTCGCAAGCTCGCCGAGGAGCCGGCGCTGTTCACCGAGCAGTTCGAGCGGTCCACCCGGACACTCAAGCTCGACCAGAAGGTCTGATCGACCGGCGCCGTCGCGCCGCCGTCCCGACGCCCTCATCCCCCGGCCGCCTCCTCGGCGAGGCCGGGGGATGAGTCGTCTCGCACGGCCCGGGTCGACGACCGGGACGCCACCGACGGCGGATAGGATCGGGGCATGATCCGGCCCGTGAACCCGTACCCCGTCGGCCTGGACCTCGAGGGCCGTCGCGTCGTGGTGATCGGCGGCGGATCCGTGGCGCAACGCCGCGTCCCCGTGCTGCTCGAGGCCGGCGCGGTCGTCCACCTCATCAGCCCGGAGGTCACGCCCACTCTCCAGGGGCTCATCGACGCGGGCCGTGTCTGGTGGGAACCCCGCGAGTACCGGACGGGGGATCTCGAGGGCGCGTGGTATGCGGTGGCCGCGACCAGGAACTCCCTGGTGAACGCCCGCGTCGCCGCAGAGGCGGAGCAGTACCGTACCTTCTGCGTCCGCTCCGACGCCGTCACGTCCGGCACCGCCGTGACCCCCGCCGTCGTCCGGCGGGGGCAGATGCTCGTGTCGGTCCTCACCGGTGACCGCGACCGGACCGCCGAGGCGCGCGACGTCGTCGCGAAGGCCCTCGACGAGGCCGGTGCCGAGGCCCCGGAGGTCGACGAATCCCTACGCGGGACCGTCGCCCTCGTCGGAGGGGGGCCGGGGGCGGACGACCTCATGACGGTCCGTGGGCGCCGACTGCTCGCCCGCGCCGACGTGGTGGTCGCCGACCGGCTGGCCCCGCAGCGTCCGCTCGCCGAACTACGCGCGGACGTCGAGATCGTCGACGCAGCGAAGATCCCGTACGGCCGCGCGATGGCCCAGGACGCGATCAACGAGGTACTCGTGAGCCGGGCGCGGGCCGGGAAGTTCGTGGTGCGGCTCAAGGGCGGCGACCCCTTCCTCTACGGACGTGGCTTCGAGGAGGCCCAGGCCTGCGCGGAGGCCGGGATCCCGTGCACGGTCGTGCCGGGCGTGTCCAGCGCGCTCGCCGTACCCGCCCTCGCGGGCATCCCCGTCACGAACCGCGGGATGACCCACGAGCTGACCGTCGTCTCCGGACACCTCCCCCCCGGACACCCGGGGTCCCTCATCGACTGGGAGGCGCTCGCACGGATGCGTGGCACGCTCGTCGTGCTGATGGGCGTCAAGAACTCGCCGGCGATCGCCGGGTCGCTCATGGCCGGCGGCCGGTCGCCCGAGACCCCGGCCGCGGTGGTCGTCGACGGCAGCCTCGAGGGCCAGTCGACATACCGTTGCACCCTCGGCGCCCTGGCCGCGACCCTCGACGAGCACGAGGTGCGGCCGCCGGCCATCGTCGTGATCGGCGACGTCGCCGGCCTCCCACAGGTGCTCGCCGCCGACTGACGCACCCGGTCGCGTCCGCGGCGCCGCGGTTCCGCGCCGACCTCCGGCATGATGGCGTCGTGGGCACACCCAAGAAGATCGGCTTCCTGTCCTTCGGACACTGGATGGACCATCCGGACTCCGCGGTCCGGTCCGCCTCCGACGCGTTGCTCCAGAGCGTCGAGCTCGCGGAGGCGGCGGAGGAACTCGGCGCGGACGGCGCGTACTTCCGGGTCCACCACTTCGCCCGCCAGCTCGGGACCCCCGCCCCGTTGCTCGCGGCCGTCGGCGCCCGGACCCGTCGGATCGAGATCGGTACCGGCGTGGTGGACATGCGCTAGCGCATGCCTGGGTTGTAGCACTTGTTGTCAGCGTCGGCGCGCTCTACAGCACAACGTTGACGGCAATCCTGGCTGGTTTTCGATGAAGGCGGCTCTTCCTGCGCTGAGCGTCGGTGCGATGATCGCGCAACCCGGCGGTGCTCCACCCTCATAGAGGCGCATCGAGTACTTCGCGCAGCTGATCGACGGTGGGCGAACCAGCCAGCCCGGCAGGAGTGCGGAACACTCGACAGGCGAGCCCCACCGGCGTGTGCTCGTCGGCGAAGGGGTCGGAGCCGTCAATGAGGACGGTCGGGGACCCGTGGAACCCGAGGCGGGCGGCGTCCTCGGCAGTCTCGACTCGCTGATGCACGACGCGGACGTCCGATCGGCCGTCGAGGGCCTCGGTGAGCCGCCGGTCGAGCACCTCCCAGTTCGGGCACCCGTCGAAGTACTGCAACGTGATCTCCACGATCCACTCCTCTCAGGCTCTGTCCGCGCGGACCGCGGCCGGTGACGCCGTCTCAGGCGACGCAGCCGCCGCTTGGCTCTTGCGGGCACGCGCGGCGCGCAGCCCGTTGGCGATGACGACGACCTCGGCGACTTCGTGGACGAGGACGACTGCGGCCAGGCCGAGCACGCCGGTGATGGCCAGCGGCAGCAGCACGGTGATGATCGCCAGGGACAGCACGATGTTCTGGTTCATGATCGCCCGGCCTCGGCGGGCGTGCCGCAGAGCCTGCGGGATCAGGCCGAGGTCGTGACCGGTGAAGGCGACGTCGGCGGACTCGATCGCGGCGTCGGATCCGGTCGCGCCCATCGCGATGCCCACGGTCGCACCGGCCAGGGCGGGGGCGTCGTTGATGCCGTCGCCGATCATCGCCGTCGGCGAGGCCTTAGAGAGCTGGGCGACGATGCGGGCCTTGTCCTCGGGCCGCAGCTCGGCGTGCACGTCGCCGATCCCAGCGAGCTGCGCGAGCGCGTGCGCGGTGCGGGCGTTGTCGCCGGTGAGCATGCTCACCTCGACGCCCTGGGCCCGCAGCGTGCGCACGACCTCGGGGACCTCGGGGCGCAGCTCGTCGCGGACGCCGATCGCCCCGGCCAGTTCGCCGTCGACGGCCACGAGCACGCAAGTCTGGCCCTCGGCCTCCAGGTCCTCGACCCGGGCCTTGAGCGGCCCCGCGTCGATCCAGCGGGGGCTGCCCACCGTCACCCGGCGGCCGTCCACCATGCCGCCAATGCCGTGCCCGGCCTCCTCCGTCACGTCCTGCGCGGCGGGCGCTCCTTGGCCCGCGGCGGCGATGGCGGCGGCGAGCGGGTGCGTCGAGTGCTGCTCCACGGCCGCTGCCCAGGCGAGCACCTGGGCGTCGTCGAACCCGTCGGCGGCGACGACGGCGGTGACCTCGGGCCGGTTGCGGGTCAGGGTGCCGGTCTTGTCGACGGCGAGGTGGCGGATGCCGCCGAGGCGCTCGAAGGCGGCACCGCTCTTGATGACGACGCCGAACTTCGTCGCCGCGCCGATCGCGGAGACCACGGTGACGGGCACCGCGATCGCCAGCGCGCACGGGCTGGCGGCGACGAGGACGACCAGGGCGCGGGTGATCCAGGTCTCGGGGTCGCCGAGCAGCGAGCCGAGCACGCCGACAAGGACGGCGAGGACCATCACGCCGGGCACCAGCGGGCGGGCGATCCGGTCGGCGATGCGGGCCCGGTCGCCCTTCTCGGCCTGGGCCTGCTCGACCAGCTCCACAATGGTGGTCAGCGAGTTGTCGGTGCCCGCCGCGGTCGCCTCGACCTCCAGGACTCCGGCGGTGTTGATCGCGCCCGCCGACACTGCATCATCGGGCGCGACCTCGACCGGGATCGACTCGCCGGTGATCGCCGACGTGTCCAGACTGGAGCGGCCAACGCGGACCAGGCCGTCGGTCGCGACCCGCTCGCCCGGGCGGACCAGCAGCACGTCGCCGACGGCGATCTCCTTCGCCGGGATCTCGACCGAGGCACCGTCGCGCAGCACGGTGGCGGTCTCCGGCACGAGCTTGAGTAGCGCGCGCAGGCCGCCGCGGGCGCGGTCCATCGCCTTGTCTTCCAGGGCCTCGGCGATCGAGTACAGGAACGCCAGCGCGGCGGCCTCTTCGACGTAGCCGAGGATGACCGCGCCGACGGCGCTGATCGTCATCAGCAGCGCGATCCCCAGCTTCCGCTTGACGAACAGGTTCCGCAGCGCGCCGGGCGCGAACGTGTACGCGCCCAGCAGCAGGCCCGCCCAGAACGCGACCAGCGCCGCGACGTGCAGCCCCAACCACTCCAGCAACAGGCCGATGCCGAACGCGACGCCGGAGAGGATCGGCACCACCAGGCCCGGGTCGCGCCACCACGGGCGCTCGGCCTCCTCCTCCACCTCCTCGGCGGCGCTGGCGGCCGGCTCGTCGCAGCCGCAGGCCGCGCTCACGAAGCGTCCTCCGAGCCTGTCGCGGCGCAGCAACCGGGCACCGAGCAGTGCGGGTCGATGCACGGCGCGCTCTCGTCCACCGCCAGCGTCACGTCCACCAGCGCCGTCAGCGCCGCGGCCAGGTGTGGGTCGGCGATCTCGTAGCGGGTCTGGCGGCCCTCGGGCTCGGCGACCACGATCCCGCAGTCGCGCAGGCAGGTTAGGTGGTTCGACACGTTCGACCGCGTCAGCCCCAACTCGCGCGAGAGCACGGCGGGGTGGCTCGGGCCGTCGAGCAGGGACATCAGTATCTTGGAGCGCGTCGGGTCCGCCATGGCCCGGCCCAGCCGGTTCATGACGTCGAGGCGCGAAGCAATAGTCAGCATGCACTGAACTATACAGTGTGTGCTGACCTATCGTCCAGTTGCAGGGCTGCCGCACGCGCTCCGCGCGCTTGCCCTCGGGAATCACGGTCACCTCTTGCGCCAGCTCGGCCACGTCGGCATCCCGCGACCCTTCCACGTCTCCACGAGACCGGCGGCCCACCGGACGGACGCGAAGAGCCCGTAGCCGGACCCGGCAAGGCCAGCGCCGACCGCGAGCCACCGCCCGATGCCGAGCCACACGCTCCCGTCCACGTCCAGCGCCCACTGAGCGCCGGTGATGAGCCCGGCGATACCCATCCAAAGCCCGGCGACGACCACGACCACCGGCAGGAGGGCGAGGCACATCGCCGCGGCCGCCGACCAGAGCTGACGCGCTTCCAGCTTCGCCGTCGCCGCGATGATCCGCTCGGCCCGTTCGTTCGACGCATCGAGGTTCGCGGTCATCGTGGTCGAAGCCTCCCCGGCGACCTGCTCGACGGCCTTCTCGACCCGTTCCTCGGTGCGCTTCTCGATCCGCTGCACCGCGCCGCCGACCTGGCTCAAGAGCTTCTGGTTCGCCGCGGCCTGCGCCTTGAGCCCCTCAATCGCCGAGGCCGTAGCCGCGCGATTCTTCTGCGCCTCCGCGACCAAGCTCCGCGACGCGGCGTTCAAGCTCTCGCCGTTGAGACTCTGCGCGAACTCGCCGAGCGTGCTCGCGATCTCGTTCTGCCTGCTCTCGATACTCGCGATCCTCGCGGACACGTCGCTGGAGGGCGAGGAGGTCGACGCCGGGGCCGTGATCCGCTCCAGCCGCCTCGTCGTCTCCTCGTCCATGACCTTCACGAACCCCGCGAGCTTCTTCTGCTGCTCGGCCAGCGTGGCGATCCTCGTATTCTGCGCCTCGACGGCGGCGAGGATCGAGGTCAACAGCTCCATCGTCTCCGGACTGCCGAGCGGCGGCGGCGACTGCACGGGCCCGTTCTGCTGCTTCAGCCTGTCGAGTGCTGCGCTCATGTTCCTGCTCCTTCTGCTGCTGGTGGTAGTCGAAGAACGCCTGCGCGCCCTCCGGGGTGAAGTCCGCCGAGAGTGCGCTCGCGCGCTTGCGGCGCTCGGCGCGCCCGGACTCGCCGCGGCGGTCCTCGATGTAGAGCGTCCAGGTCTCCTGCCCGGCGCGCTTGCCCTTCTTGCTGACGGGGCTGTGCAGCCGCATCCGCGGCACCCTCTCCCCGTCATCGCCGAGCTGCTGGTTCTGCTCGTCGATCACCGCTTCGAGACCGGCCTTGTCCACCGCGCGGGGATCGGTCAGGGCAGCGCTCATCCGGTCGCCCATCTCGCGGTCGAGCGATCCCTCGGCGAAGTCCTCGCGGCGCAGCTCCCAGTCCTTCGGCGCGTGCTCCAGACGCTTCACGACCGAGAGGCCGTGATCGCGCATCAGCTCGTCGTTCGCCGACTGCACGCCTTTCTGATTCCCGGCCTTGCGGTCGTGGAACGTGCGGTAGTCCGAGAGCGCCTTTCCCGTGCGGTTGTTGTGATTGAGGACCAAAATATGGTTGTGCGGCTTCTTTCCCCGCCCATCCACATGACTGACGATGAGGCAGTCGGAATCCGGGTGCATCTTCTTCGCGAGCTGGTAGCCCAGATCGTTCACCCGCTGCACGTGTTCGGGGTTCTTCGGGTCGAACTCCTCGTCGCTGAACGACTGGCGGTAGTGCAGCGCCTCGACCTCGCGCGTCGTGTTCTGCGTGAGCGCCCGAGCGCGCGCCGAGAACGCGCCGGGGCCTCCCGGCACGTCGCACGTGATCGCGACGCCCCGCTCGTCCTCCTTGCCATGGATGTAGCGCTCGGTGTCGGCGGCGCTGGCGCTCGGACTGTAATGCGTCGTGCTCATGAGGCCGCCCGATCCCCGAGCAGCGCGCGGACCTCGCGCAGCAGCTCGATCAGCTCGGGCACCTCCGCCGACAGCGCCACCGGCTCACCCGCGCGAGCACGGCGGTCCAGGTCGTTGACGTTGATCGCGAGCGGGCGCACCTGGGCGGCCAGCTCCCGAGCATCAGCAGACGCCTGCACGCGCTCCTCGACCCCGAGCAGGTGCGCGGCCACGGCGGCGTCCAGCTCCTCGCTCCGAGAGGCATGGAGCGCATCGCGCACGACGGTCCGCACCCACGTGCTCGGAGCCAGCCCGAGCCGCTTCGCACGAGTGCGAAGCGCCATGAGCGTCTCCTCTCCGAAGTCGGTATCGAGCTTCGCGCGGCCCCCACGACGCTTCGCGCCGCCGTGACTCTGCCGCACAGCCTCCGCATCAGTCCGACCGGTGTTCACCTGGGAGTCGGTCTGCTGCTCCACCTGTACGCCAGAGTGGCAAGCAGTAGCCGTGTCGGACATTTCGCTGGCGCTCATGTCCTCCCCGGCTGCTTGCGAGGGGCCTCCGGCCCCCTCGACCCCCTGGAAGAGCGCATCGCGTTCGGTGCTCATGCGGCACCTCCGATCAGCGCCAGCGGCACGTCAGGGCTCCGCACCGCGAGCCCGCCCAGCAGCTCAGCAACCGCGCCCTCCGCGTCATGTTCCGCCGAGGTCTCCGGACCGTAGGTCAGTTCCCGCGACCCGACGTTCTGGTGATACGCGTTGCCGTACATGCCGGGCGTGTGTGCGGCGGTCGGGATGCTGCACTGGTGCCACTCGTAGGGCTCGATCTTCCCGATGTGCTGCACGAGGTAACGATTGATGTCGTCGGCACGATAGACCTTCACGACCGAGGCCAAGCGGCGGATGAACTGGTCCAGCGCCTCGTCCACGTTGCCCTTCTGGCGGGCGTAGTAGAAGAACTCGACAGGCTCGATCGTCGCCGTGATGACGATGAGCCGCGGGGCCACCTCGCCCTTGTTCTTGTACCGAGCCTTCGCAGGCGAGGCGTTGTACGGATCAAGCAGCAGCAGCCAGTCGTTCGCATCCATCGCCGAGGCCCGCAGATCGTCCAGCAGCAGCACCTCCTCGCCTCGCCAGTCATCAAGCGGGTTCCCCGTCGCAGCCCGGTAGACCTGCCACCGTTCGCCGTGCGCGTTCGCCGCGTTGATCGCCTCGGTGATGAAGTCCGTGGCGAACCGGGTCTTACCGATCCCGGCATCCCCATGGACGAACACCACGTGCGTCGAGAACTCACCGGCGCGGAGCTTCGCCGCTGCCCGGTATGCGCGACGCTGGCCGTAGGCCGACAGCGCGTCGTCGATCTCCCGCTGATGCCGCGAGTAGATGTCGAACAGCTCGTCCGTGAGCATGATCTGATCCCGCGTGATCTCACCCTGGAGCACGCGCTCCCGCATGTCCTCGAAGTTCTCGGCGACGACCTTCTTCTTCACGTGGGCGCGGCCCTTCAGCCACGTCTCGCGGCGCTGGGCGTCGATCCCGAGATACTCAGGCCCGCGCACCGTGGCAACCTCCGAAGGCGCGTACTGGTGCTTGTCCGCGTACTTCACGTGCGTCAGATACGACAGCATGTTGTCGAAGGCGTACCGCCCGCGGCCAGGCTTCTCGACGTACTGAGGCTCGACACCGATGCCGAACGCGAGCCGATCCAGCGGCGCACTCTTCGCACGGCTGGCGAACTTGATCACGGCGTGCAGGTGCTCGGGCTTCAGTTCGACCACCAGGGCCTTCTCCGTGTCGCTCCAGACCTCGCGCTCGTCCTTGTCGTGCACGATGCCGTAGGCCTCGACGACCTCGCAGCCGGTGGCCTCGAGCCGCTGCACCACGTAGGCGAGGATCGCCTCGGCACCCTGCCGGAGCAGCGCGGCCCCGTTCGGGTCCTCGGCAGCCTAGGCCCAGTACGACGGATCGAGGTATTGCGTGAGCCCGATGCTCGTCGGGTTGTTCTCCTGCTTAGCCACGGCGACCACCCCCGCCGCGGGCGGCGCGGAGGGTCTCAGAGGGAGTGCGGCGCCTAAATGACCCCCTATTGACCCCCAAATGAGACCCAAAATGATCCCACGAGGCCACGCGACGGAGCGAGGGCGGAACCGGCTGCTGACCAGGCACGTTGTTGCATGGCGCGGCAATCGACAAGCCCTTGCCGCGCCCGTAGGAACGAATGAGGGTCTCGTAACTCTTGGAGTGCGAAGCACGGCTACGGGCAGTCATCACGACGACGGGCAGCCCGCCTTCGGCGGGTGCCAGGCCAGGCCCTCCGGGCGGGGTCAGGTCGGTGGGAGCGGTGCTGAGGTTGCGTGCGTCGGCGTACATCAGCGACCACCGCCCCGGCCGTAGCGCTTGATGACAGCCTGATGCGTGACGCCGAGCGCGTCGCCGATCCTGGCCCAGGTCACCCCGTCGGCGCGAGCGTCGGCGACGGCGATCTCGACCGCCTCCTCCAGTACGGAGCGGAGCACGCCGAGGTCGTAGAGCTGGGCCTCGGCGTCGGCGAGGGACGGGTCGCCCTGACGCCAGCGGAAGCCGGTCAGGTGATCGAAGGCGGCGGAGTTCGCGCTCATCAGCGACCACCACCCATCACAGAGGCAACGGCGGCGCGCTGGCGCGGGGTCAGCGGAGTGAGTGCCAGGCGCTCACCGGCTCGGCGGCCAGCGGCACGGGCGGCGGCGATGACGGGATCGTGGCCGTCTGCCTGCGGCGAAGGAGTGGAGTCCTGATCGAGGCGAGGGTGGTCGAGCGCGGATGCGCGGGGGACGTCGATAACGACAGACATCGGAAGTCCTCAGACATGAGTATCTTCCGGTTCCCCGCCACGGTAATTGGGCTGTTTGACCGGCTACTCATCCGGGAGCAGAACCCCGCGCTTCTAAGTCGCGGCCCCGGTGGGATCTTCTTGTCTGCAACCATTCTCCCATGACTCGACTCACCAGTGCAATGACGAGTCGAGTCATGAGTCAGTCGCTTCTCGGCTCGATCCGCACGAGATCGGGGTCGAACTTCACGTGACCCGGCATTATGGGCTCGATGGTCACCGTCACCAGCTCGTCCACGAGCATCCGGCGACGGTCCATGTCCAACGCCTTCCACTTCGACTCGACGACCTCACGACGCTCCGCGGTGCCGACCGCCTCCTCCACGCCCGCCAGCAGCTTCGCCGCCACCGACACCGAGCGGTCCAGCAGCTCCGTGTCGATCTCATCGATGCGGGCCTTCACGTCGTTGATCGCCGCGGTGATCTCCAGGACCGGCTGATGGATGTCGCGCAGCAGCGGGCTCAGCTCTTTCACACGCTCGACCAGGGCGTTCCGCTCGGTCAGCAGTTCCTCGCGATCCGGCCCGTCGTCCTCCTGCGGCATCACGAGGTCGTGCACGTCCACGGACGACAGGCGCGTGAGCACCGCCTCGGTGACCATCGCATCGACGGGCTCGCGCTGGCGGGTGAGGTGGAACTGCTCGCCACAGCGGTACGTCGGCTGCTTGCGGCTATTTGTCCCCGAGACGAGCGTCGCGCCGCACTTCCCACAGAGGCCGATCGTGGACAGGAGGTACTTCGGCTGATTGCCCTGCCTCGCCGACCTCCGCACGTTGTCCTCCAGCTTCGCCACCGCGGCCCGCCACGTCTGCTCGCCGACGATGGGCGGGAACGCCTCGCCCTGCACCGGGTACAGCTCGCCGGTCTTGTAGTGGCGGATGAAGCCAGCGTAGAGCGAGTTCGCCAGCAGGTACCGCACGGCATCGACGGAGAACTCGGACCCGCGCGCGGTGAGATGACCGGCGTTGTTCAGGTCCTCTCGGATGCGCCGGATCGACAGCGATGGCTCGCCGAGGAACGCGTCGAAGGCCCGCCGGACGGCGGCGGCCTCCTCCTCGATCACTTCGCCCTCCCTCGTCCAGCCGAACGCCTTCCATGTGGACGCGGGGATGCCCTCGGCACGTCGGCGCTCGTTCGACCTGATCTGCCGCTCCGCCTTCCGCCGTGCCTCGAACCGGGCGAGTGCTGCGAGCATCGTCGCCCGAAACTCTCCATCTGCTGTCGAGAGATCGATCTCGCCGTCCACTGTGACGACGCGCAGGCCGAGGTCGATCAGCGTGTTGAGGTCCTTCGTGCTCCGCAGCAGTCGGTCCATGTCCACGGCGACGACCATCGAGAACCGACCTGCTCGGGCGTCGTCCAGCATCTCGGCCCAGCGGGTACCAGCTCGACGCTTCTTCGTCGCCGACACCGCGTTGTCCTCGTAGACCTCGACCACGGTCCAGTCCTTGGCCTCGGCCAGTGCCCTGATCTTCCTCAGTTGCGTATCGACCGTCCAGCGGTCGCCCTTGCGGTCCATGGAGGCGCGGACGTAGGCCGCCACCTCGTTCGTCTTCCTCAGCGCTACCAGTTCGACCATGCAACCAAGCTTACGTCGACGAGTGTTGTAACCACGATATGCGCTACGTCAATCCGCTCGGATTCGCCGAGGACATCGCTGCTGCCGAACTCCTCGCCGGCGGGCGCGTCCAGCTCGGGGTCTCCCGTGGATCGCCCGAGCAGGTGATCGACGGCTGGCGCTACTTCGGTTTCCGGCCCGGGGAGGGGGAGACGGACGTGGACATGGCCCGCCGCCACACGGAGGTCTTCCTCCGGGCGGTCGAGGGCGCGGCGTTCGCCGAACCCAATCCGCGTCCGATGTTCCCCAACCCGCCGGGGCTCCTGCGCATCGAGCCCCACTCCGAGGGCCTGCGGGAACGCATCTGGTGGGGCGCCGCCTCCGACGCGACCGCCCGGTGGGCCGCCTCGACGGGGATGCACCTCATGTCCTCCACCCTGAAGGCGGACGAGTCCGGAGAGCCGCTGCACGTCCAGCAGCGCCGGCAGATCGAGGCGTTCCGGGAGGAGTGGGCGCGCCACGACCACGGTTTCGCGCCGAGGGTCTCGGTATCCCGGTCGATCGTCGCCATCACCTCCGACGCCGACCGGCGCTACTTCCTGGGCGGCGGGCAACGCGGAGATCAGTTCGGGGACATCGAACCGGGCCTGCGTGCGGTCTTCGGCCGCTCGTACGCGGCCGAGCCCGAGGAGCTGGTCGAACAGCTCCGGGCCGACGAGGCGATCAGCGCGGCCGACACCCTGCTCGTGACCGTTCCGACCCAGCTCGGCGTCGACTACAACGCCCACCTGCTCGAGTCGATCCTCACCCATGTCGCGCCGGAGCTGGGCTGGCGCTGATCCCCGCCGGGTGACGGTGGCCCGCCCGGGGAGGCCGCCCGGGGAGGCCCGCCCGGGGGCGATGCCCCGTGCGGGGTCGTCGGCTCAGGGGGCGGTGACCATCGTGACGACCGAGTCGGACTCGTGCTCGACCGTGTGGCCGGCACGACGTGCCACCCGGAGCAGCGAGGCGACGTCGTCCATCTCCGCCCGCGACGTCGCGAGGGTCCGCGCGAGCAGCCCCTTGTGGAACTTGGAGAAATGGGAGACCACCTTGCGGGTGCCGTCCGGATACTCCGTGACCACGTCGACCGTCACCGCGCCCGGGACCGGACCGAGCTGGTGGTAGCCGCCCGAACGGAGGTCCACGACGAGGTCGTCGGCCCACGCCGCGGTGGCGGCGGTGAGCGACGGCTTCCACACCGAGCGAAGCGTCCCCAGCCCGGGCAGTTTCGTCGCCGCGGAGAGCCGGTAGTGGGGAATCGGGTCGGAGGCGCCGACGAGGCCGAAGAGCGCGGAGCCGATCCACAGGCGCGCCTCGGCCCGTGATCGCGCGGCGCCGCTCAGCGACGGCTGGTCGAGCGCGTCGTAGAGGACGCCCGTGTACCGGCTCAAGGCCGGGGCGGTGGGGGACGACCACAGCTGCGCGTTCAGGTCGACCTCGCCCGCGAGTCGCTCGCTCAGCCCCAGAGCGGCGCGCGCAGCCTCCGGGTCACCGGTGCACAGGGAGACCAGCGAGTCGGCGACCATCTTCCGGGTGTCGCCGAGAGACGGTAGCGAGAGCGCCGTGAGATCGAGCGGGGTACCGGAGCCGCCGACGGACTTCGTCTCGGAAGGCGAGAGGAGGATACGCACCCGGCAGAGGCTACCGTCGGGCCGGTCCGGCACCCCCGGCGGCTACTCTGGATCACCGTGATCACGCGCCTGTCCCACCTGTTCCTCCGCACCCTCCGCGACGACCCGTCGGACGCCGAGGTCCTCAGCCACAAGCTACTCGTCCGCGCCGGCTACATCCGCCGCGTCGCGCCCGGTGTGTACTCCTGGCTCCCGCTGGGGCTGCGCACGCTCAGGCGGGTCGAGCAGGTGGTCCGCGAGGAGATGGACGCCTTCGGCGCCCAGGAGATCAGCCTGCCCGCGCTCCTGCCCCGCGAGCCGTACGAGACCACCGGCCGCTGGACCGAATACGGTCCGGCCCTGTTCCGCCTCAAGGACCGCAAGGGCAACGACATGATGCTCGGGCCCACCCACGAGGAGCTCTTCACGCTCACGGTGCAGGGCGAGTACTCGTCGTACAAGGACCTGCCGGTCACCCTGTACCAGATCCAGACCAAGTACCGCGACGAGGAGCGGCCCCGCGCCGGAATCCTGCGCGGCCGCGAGTTCGTCATGAAGGACTCCTACTCCTTCGATATCGACGACGCCGGGCTCGAGCGCTCGTACCAGGCGCATCGTGACGCGTACCAGCGGATCTTCGACCGACTGGGCATCGAGTACGTCATCTGTGCGGCCACGTCCGGCGCGATGGGCGGATCGGCGTCGGAGGAGTTCCTCGCGGTGTCGGCCGCCGGGGAGGACACGTTCGTGCGATCGACGGACGGAGCGTACGCGGCCAACGTCGAGGCCGTCGTCACCCCCGCGCCCCCCGCACGTCCGCTGGAGGGGCTGCCCGAGGCGACCGTCCACGACACACCCGACACCCCGACCATCGACTCGCTGGTCGCGTGGGCGAACACCGCCGGTCTCGGCCGAGAGGTCGGCGCCGCCGACACGCTGAAGAACGTGATGCTCAAGGTGCGCCGCCCCGGCGAGGAGTGGGAGCTCCTGGCGGTGGGCCTGCCCGGCGACCGTGAGGTGGACATGAAGCGGGTTGAGGCCGCCCTCGAGCCCGCCGAGGTCGCGATCCTGGAGGAAGCCGACTTCGCCGCCAACCCCTTCCTCGTCAAGGGGTACATCGGCCCCCGGGCGCTCCGGGACAACGAGGTCCGGTACCTGGTCGATCCCCGGGTGGTCGAGGGCACCGCATGGATCACCGGCGCCGACGCGCCGGGCCGCCACGTCGTGGACCTGGTGTGCGGGCGCGACTTCACGCCCGACGGGACGATCGAGGTCGCCGAGGTCCGCGAGGGCGATCCGGCACCGGACGGTCACGGCACCCTCACGCTCGCCCGCGGTATCGAGATCGGCCACATCTTCCAGCTCGGCCGCAAGTACACCGATGCCTTCGGGTTCGACGTGCTGGGGGAGAACGGAAAGCCCGCACGCGTCACGATGGGCTCGTACGGGATCGGCGTCTCGCGCCTGGTCGCCGTCCTCGCCGAGCAGTTCGCCGACGACAAGGGCCTCGTCTGGCCCGCGGAGGCCGCGCCGGCCGACGTGCACGTGGTGATCGCCAACAAGGACCAGGCAGCGATCGACGGGGCGGCGACCCTCGTGGAGGCGTTCGACCGGGCGCGACTCGAGGTCCTCTTCGACGACCGCAAGGCCTCACCGGGCGTGAAGTTCAAGGACGCCGAGCTCATCGGCGTCCCCTGGGTAGTCGTGGTGGGTCGCGGCTGGTCTGAGGGAACGGTAGAGCTCCGCCACCGGGCCACCGGCGATGTCACCCAGGTGGCGGTCGACGGCGCCGCGGAGGAGATCATCCGGCTCATCGGCGCCGGGCGCTAGGCCCGTCAGGCGGAGGGCGGGAACCCGGGCAACGCCTCGAACGGGGCGCCCGGGACCAACGTCCTCCACCGCGCGAGCTGCACCGCCGCCGCGCTGAGGGCGTCCACGCAGAAGCGGCGGGTCTCCGGTGAGTCCGAGCGGCCGAGCTCCACCCGCCACGCTTCACAGCAGTCCGACTCCAGTCGGATGGCCAGGAGGACGGGGGAGGACGGGGTATCCGGTCCCACGAGGTACCCCACCGGCGCCGGCGGGGCTCCCGGCCACAGTCGTTCCGCCTCGTCGCGGCGTGCACGGTGGGCGGCCAGTTCGCGCCGGACGGCCGCGCGGATACTCGCGTCGGCGCGGGAGAGGACGAGGCCGTACCCGTAGACCGCGGCGTCCTCCGCCGCCAGTCCCACGGCCCCGCTCATGCGAGCACCACCTCGGCGGCGGCGGTGCACGCCGCGGAGACGGCACCGGCGATCTCGGCACGGGCCCCGTCGGTCTCCGCCGCGACGTCCGCGGCCAGCGCCGCGTCCGCTCGCAACCTGGACCGTACCTCGTCGACGGGCGGGCACACCGGGGGCGGGGCGGGTGTCACCGGCTGGGCCGCGCCCTCGTCCGCGGTGTCGGCCAGTTCCGCGAGCGCGCCGGCGTGCACCCGACGGGCGTCGGCGATCCCGCGCAACGCACCGACGCGGTCCCCGTGGGTGGCGTCCGCGGCCGCCAGCTCGCGGGCGTCGCGGGCGGCGGCGTCGATCAACGGGATCAACGGGTCCGGGCGGTCGACGACCGCGGGCAGCGCGCAGCCACCGGCGACCGCGAACCCGGTCACACCGACGGCCGCGCCCACGAATCGACGGCGGGAGAGGACGACGGGGGCGGAATGGGACACTCCGACATCCTGCCAGGGCTCGGAGGTGGGGGCGTCGAGGCGGTACAGTGATGCGGCCCGTCCGCGTCCCGGACGGGTTCGCCCGTCCGCACTCCAGGAGCACAGTGATCGTCCCCGAGCCCGACAGGGCCCACATTCTCAGAGCGGTATCCGACCGCGGCCTCGACCTCGAGGACATCCGGGAGGACGCCCGCTCGTCCGCCTGGCGGGTGACGATCGTCGTGGACGGGGACGCCGGAGTCTCGCTCGACGACCTGGCCGACCTGTCGACCGACCTCGATCCCCTCGCCGAAGGATGGGGCGGGCCCGACCGACCGGTGACCCTCGAGGTGACAAGCCGTGGGGTCGACGCACCCCTCGAGCAGCCGAGGCACTGGCGTCGGGCCCGTGGGCGTCAGGTGGATCTCACCTACGTGCAGGGCGCGAAGGGCCCCGCACGCGGACGGGTCGGGGACCTCGACGAGGCCGCGGGGGTGGTCCGCGTCGTGTCCGGGGCGGGCCGGGACAAGACGGTGGTGCCGGTGGCGTTGGACCAGGTGGCCCACGCCGTGATCCGGGTCGAGTTCCGGCCCGCCCCGCAGGACGAGCTGGACCTGCTGTCGGAGCCGGGGGACCCCGGTCGTGGCGCGCGAGAAGGAGAAGACCGTTGAACATCGACATGGCAGCGCTGAACATGCTGTCCCTGGAGCGCGAGATCCCCCTGGACGATCTCGTGCAGACGCTGGAGAACGCGCTTCTCACCGCCTACAAGCGCACCGACGGGGCGCACCGCGTGGCCCGCATCGCGCTGGACCGCAAGGCCGGCACCGTCGCGGTGCTGGCGGCCGAGGTCGACGAGGACGGCAACCGCATCGGCGAGTACGACGTCACCCCCTCCGACTTCGGGCGGGTCGCGGCCGCGACCGCACGCCAGATCATCCTCCAGCGCCTGCGTGAGGCGGAGACCGATCGCATCTACGGCGATCTCGTCACCCGGGAGGGCGAAGTCGTCAGCGGCGTCATCCAGTCGGACTCGCGGGCCAACGCCCGGGGGATCGTGGTGGTCCACATCGGACCGGAGAACGGCGGCACCGAGGGCACGATCGCTCCCGCCGAGCAGGTGCCCGGCGAGAGCTACCGGCACGGCGACCGCATCAAGTGTCACGTGGTGGGTGTCCACAAGGGCCCGCACGGCGCCTCGGTGTCCCTGTCCCGCACGCACCCGGATCTCGTCCGTGGGCTCTTCGCCCTCGAGGTGCCCGAGATCGGCGACGGCTCGGTGCGTATCGCGGCGATCGCCAGGGAGGCCGGGCACCGCACGAAGATCGCGGTCGAGTCCACCATCTCCGGGCTCAACGCCAAGGGTGCGTGCATCGGCCCGAACGGCGCACGCGTCCGTGCCGTGATGGCGGAGCTGAACGGCGAGAAGATCGACATCGTCGACTACGACGACGACCCGACGGTGTTCGTGGGGAACGCCCTGTCACCGGCGAAGGTGATTTCGGTCACCGTTGCGGACGAGCAGGCGAGGGCCGCCAGGGTCGTCGTGCCGGATTATCAACTCTCCCTGGCGATCGGTAAGGAAGGTCAGAACGCCCGCCTGGCCCACCGCCTCACCCAGTGGCGGATCGACATCCACAGCGACGCGGAATGAGGCCCGTCGGCCCCCGGCGCCACGCGGTCGGGCGCGCCGTTCGTGTCGACACGGCATCTTCTGTAGACTGATCAGTTGTCACAGTGACTTCACGTCCACCCGTCCCCACGGGTGGGGCGGCGAGAGACCGAGGTGGCCGCATGCCGGGTCGTCAGGACCAGCGGACCGACGCCGCCGAGGCCGAGGGTCCCATCCGGACCTGCGTCGGTTGCCGTGGTCGGGATCACGACTCCCGGCTACTGCGGGTCGTCCACGATCCGCGGACGGCGACGCTCTCGCCCGATCCGCGTCGGCGGGCGGTGGGACGAGGAGCCTGGGTGCACCGCGACGAGCGGTGCATCGCGACAGCACTCGACCGCAAGGCCTTCATCAGGTCCCTGCGAGTCGCCGGGAACGTGTCCCAGGACGCGATCTCGGAGGTGCTCGAGGCCCTACGCCCCGGGCACGACCCCACCCACCGGCCGTACGGCCCGGCGGGGGAGCACAAGTAGAGGAACGGACCAGACACGATGAGCACACCGTGAAGCTCCAGCGATGAACGTCCATCGAATGTAGACCGAGGTCGCGCGGCCAGCCCTGCCGTGAGACCTCGCAGTGAGGAGAGCAGTGGCAGGCAAGCCCCGGGTACACGAACTGGCCAAAGAGTTCGGTATCACCAGTAAAGAACTTCTGACGAAGCTCCGCGATCAGGGAGAGTTCGTCAAGTCCGCGTCGTCGACGCTGGAGGCCCCGGTCGTCCGGCGCCTGCGCGAGGCGCACGCACCGGCCGGAGGTGGCGACGACGCCGCGCCGGCGTCCAAGTCCGGTGGGGGGCCCGCGCCCAAGCCGGGCGCCCCGTCCAGGCCCGCTCCGGGCCCGCGTCCGGCTGCGACCCCGCGTTCCGCGGCGCCCAAGCCGTCGGCCGCGCCCACCCCCGGTGCCACCCCCGCGGCACCGGCCCCCAAGCCCGCAGCGGGACCGACGCCGGGTGCCAGGCCCGCCGCCGGACCGACGCCGGGTGCCAAGCCCGCCGCACCGGGTCCGAAGCCCGGCGCACAGCGTCCCGCCCAGGGTGCGACCCCGGGCGCGGCGGCAGCCGCGTCCCGTCCGGCCCCCGGCCCCCGTCCGGCCGGTCCGAAACCCGGGCCCAAGACGCCGCGCGTGGGTAACAACCCGTACTCCAGCGGCACCACGCCCGCCCCGCGTCCGCAGGGCGGTCCCCGTCCGGGCCCCGGGCAGGCCGGTCCGCGTCCGGGTGGCGCACGTCCGGCGTCGGGCCAGGGTGGTCCCCGTCCCCCACAGCGCCAGGGCGCTCCGGGGCAGGGCGGCCCCCGTCCCAGCCCCGGCAACATGCCGCCTCGTCCCAACCCCGGTCAGATGCCGGGGCAGGTCGCACGGCCCGCGGCCGGTCGCGGTCGGCCGGGTGGCCCCGGTGGGCGTCCCGGCGGAGGCGGCTTCCGCCCCGGCGGTGGCGGCGGCGCCCCGGCAGCGGGCGGCGGTGGCTTCCGCGGTCGACCCGGTGGTGGCGGTCGCGGTCGCGGCGGTGCCGCGGGTGCGTTCGGTCGTCCCGGCGGCGCCCCCCGTAGGGGTCGCAAGTCGAAGCGGCAGAAGCGTCAGGAATACGATTCGATGCGGGCACCGGAGGTCGGCGGCGTCCGGCTCCCGGACGGTCGTGGGCAGGTCCTGCGGCTGGCTCAGGGCGCCTCGCTGAGCGACTTCGCGGACAAGATCGACGTCAATCCGGCACAGCTGGTCCAGGCGCTGTTCAATCTGGGCGAGATGGTCACCGCCACGCAGTCGGTCACCCCGGAGACCCTCCAGCTCCTCGGTGAGGAGATGGGCTACAAGGTCCAGATCGTCAGCCCCGAGGACGAGGACCGCGAGCTGCTCGAGTCCTTCGACCTGTCCTTCGGTGAGGACGAGGGCGGCGAAGAGGACCTCGAGCGTCGTCCCGCGGTCGTCACCGTCATGGGTCACGTCGACCACGGCAAGACCCGACTGCTGGACAGCATCCGGTCCGCCAAGGTCGGCGAGGGTGAGGCCGGCGGCATCACCCAGCACATCGGTGCCTACCAGGTCACCGTGCCGGTCGACGGGGTCGAGCGCACGATCACCTTCATCGACACCCCGGGTCACGAGGCGTTCACCGCCATGCGTGCCCGCGGGGCCAAGTCGACCGACATCGCGATCATCGTGGTGGCAGCGGACGACGGCGTCATGCCGCAGACGGTCGAGGCGATCAACCACGCACAGGCGGCCGATGTGCCGATCGTCGTGGCGGTCAACAAGATCGACAAGGAGGGCGCGCAGCCCGACAAGATCCGTGGTCAGTTGACCGAGTACGGCCTCGTGCCGGAGGAGTACGGCGGCGACACCATGTTCGTCGACATCTCCGCCAAGCAGAACCTGAACATCGATTCGCTGCTCGAGGCCGTCGTCCTCACCGCGGACGCCGCTCTGGATCTGCGGGCCAACCCGGACATGGACGCGCAGGGCGTCGCGATCGAGGCGCACCTCGACCGCGGTCGTGGCCCTGTGGCCACCGTGCTCATCCAGCGCGGCACGCTGCGGGTCGGCGACTCGATCGTCGCGGGCGACGCATACGGTCGTGTGCGGCGGATGGTCGACGAGCACGGCCAGGACGTCGAGGAGGCGACCCCGTCGCGTCCGGTCCAGGTCATCGGTCTGACCAGTGTGTGCGGCGCCGGCGACACCCTGATGGTGGTCGACGAGGACCGCACGGCCAGGCAGATCGCCGACCGCCGCAACGCGCGTAAGCGCAACGCGATGGCCGCGCGAAGCCGTCGCCGGATCAGCCTCGAGGATCTGGATTCGCACCTCAAGGAGACGAGTCAGCTCAACCTCATCATCAAGGGCGACAACTCCGGTACGGTCGAGGCCCTCGAAGAGGCCCTCATGGGTATCGAGATCGACGACGAGGTGCAGCTGCGCGTCATCGACCGCGGTGTCGGTGCCGTCACCGAGACGAACGTCAACCTGGCGGCGGCGTCCGACGCGGTGATCATCGGGTTCAACGTCCGGGCGGAGGGTAAGGCCACCGAGATGGCCAACCGCGAGGGCGTGGACATCCGGTACTACTCGATCATCTACCAGGCGATCGACGAGATCGAGAGCGCGCTCAAGGGCATGCTCAAGCCGATCTACGAGGAGAAGCAGCTCGGCCAGGCGGAGATCCGCCAGATCTTCCGCTCCTCCAAGGTGGGCAACATCGCCGGCTGTATGGTGCTCGACGGCATCATGCGGCGTAACGCCAAGGCGCGGCTCATCCGCGACGGCAACGTGGTCGTGGAGGAGATGACCGTCTCCTCGCTGCGGCGCGAGAAGGACGACGTGACCGAGGTCCGCGAGGGCTTCGAGTGCGGTCTGACGGTGACGTACTCCGACATCAAGATCGGCGACGTGATCGAGACGTACGAGCTCGTCGAGAAGCCGCGCGACTGACGTCGCAGAGCACACCGTGGGGGCGGGTTCCGTATCGTACGGACCTGCCCCCGCGGTGCGCTCGTCAACTCGTGACCGCTCAGCGGTCGCACCATGTCAAGGAGGATCGCCATGCCCGGAAAGGGACGCGCGGGACGGCTCGGTAAGCGGATCGGCGAGATCGTCGCGACAGCTATCGAGCACGAGATCAAGGATCCGCGGCTCGAGTACGTCACCATCACCGACTCGCGCATCACCGCGGACCTGAGGGTCGCCACCCTGTACTACACGGTGCGGGGCGAGACCCTCGACGAGGACCCGGACCTCGAGGCCGCGGAGGCGGCGTTGACCGCAGCCCGGGGGCGTCTGCGCACCATGGTCGGCAGGCAGACCGGGGTCAAATTCACCCCGGAGCTCACGTTCGCGCTCGACTCGGTGCCCGACGCCGCGCGGCACATGGAGGAACTTCTCGCCAGGGCGCGGGCCAGCGACGAGCAGGTCCGCCGTGCGGCCGAGAACGCGCGCCCGGCCGGTGACGAGGACCCCTATCGGAAGCCGGAGGAGGGCCGACCGGAGGACGACGACCGGTGACCACGGCGGTGGACGCCGCGGGAGCGGCGGACGTGTTGGCGCGGCACCGTGAGGTGACCGTGCTGTGTCACGTCCGCCCGGACGCCGACGCCCTCGGCAGTTCGTGTGGACTGGCGCGGGCCCTGCGCGCGGTAGGCGTGACCGTCCACCATTCGTTTGACCCCGGTGTGGTCCCGGACGCGTTGCGCGCCATCCCGGGCACCGACGGGGTGGTCCCACTGTCCCGGGTGCCGGCCCACGGCGGCCTCGTGGTGACCCTGGACTGTGCGAGCCCCGACCGGGTCGGGGCCTGGGAACGTCTGGCCGAGGCCGCGTCCGAGGTGCTGGTCGTCGACCACCACGGTTCGAACCCGGGCTTCGGATCTCACATGTATCTCGATCCCACCGCCGCCTCGACCGCGTCGCTCGTGCTGGAGGTGCTCGTCGCGGGCGGTCACGTTGTCGACGCCGACATCGCCACCAGCCTCTACGCCGGTCTCGTCACCGACACCGGGTCGTTCCGGTGGGGCGGTTCGGACGCGCACGAGACCGCCCGCCGACTGCTCGAGGCCGGGGCGGAGTCAGAGGACCTCGCGTACGACCTGCTCGACGCCCGATCCTTCGCCTGGCTACGGGTCCTGGGAGAACTGCTCGCCACCGTCCGTCTGGAGGCCGACGCCGTGGGAGGCCGGGGAGCGGTCTGGCTCGCGGTCCCGTACGAGGTGATCGCGGCGGCGGATGAGGACGACGTCGAATCGCTCGTGTCCCATCTGCGGGGCGTCCGCGAGGCACAGGTGGCGGTGCTGCTCAAGGAGTACCTGCCGGGGGAGTGGGCCGTGTCGCTGCGCTCCCGGGGTGACGCGGACCGGGAGGCGATCGACGTCTCCGCCGTGGCCGCGGCGCTGGGCGGCGGCGGACACCCGTCTGCGGCCGGCTGCACCGTGCGCGGTGACCTCGATGCCGTGAGTGCGAGGCTCAGTGGACTCCTCGGCTGACCAAGCGCCCACCGCTCCGCGGTCGGCGTCGCGGCCGGAGCCGGAGCCGAAGGTCGGCGTCGGGGCGATCGGCCGGCGCCTGTGGTCCATCGCGCTGCCCGTGCTGCCGGTGCTGTCGGCCGAGCCCGTCTACCTGTTGATCGACGGCATCATCGTGGGCCGACAGGGCGCGGACGCGCTCGCGGCCCTCGGCGTGGGAGCACTCGTGCTGCTCGTGCTGGGCACGCAGATGAACTTTCTGTCCTACGGGACCACCGCCCGGTCCGCGCGGCTGCACGGCGCCGGTCGTCGCACCGATGCGGTCGCCGAGGGCGTGCAGGCGACGTGGATCGCCCTCGCCGTCGGGGCGCTCGTGGTCGCGGCGGTGACGGCGCTGATGGGCCCGCTCACCCGCGCTCTCGCCGCGGACGCCGAGGTGGCCGCGGGCGCGGCCGCGTGGCTCCGGGTGGCGGTGTGGGGTATCCCCTGCATCCTCGTCGCCTCGGCCGGCCACGGATGGATGCGCGGTGTCCAGCGCCTGCGCACCCCGCTCGTGCTGGTGGCCGTGGGGATCGGCGTGTCGACCGTCGGATGTGTGGTGCTGGTCCCCGGACTGGGGCCCGCACCGGAGATGGGTCTGGTCGGCAGCGCCTGGTCCAACCTGGCCGGTCAGCTGCTCATGGCGGGTGGTTTCCTCACCGCGTTGGTCCTCGAGCACAAGGGGTCGTTGCGTCCGCGCCGGGCCGTGATCGTGAGCCAGCTGCGGATGGGCGTCGATCTCATCATCCGTACCGCGTCGTTCCAGATCACCTTCGCCGTCGCCACCACGGCCGCCGCCGCGGCGGGCGTCAACTCGCTCGCCGCCCACCATCTCGCGCAGCAGTTGTGGTCGCTGTACTCGCTCGTCCTGGACTCGGTGGCGATCGCGGCGCAATCGCTGGTGGGTGCCGCCCTGGGTGCCGGTCTGGCCGCGCACGGTCGGGCGTTGGCCCGGGCGGTCATCGTGTGGTCACTCGGCCTGGGGGTAGCGCTCGCGCTGCTGACAGTGCTCTTCCGCGAGCCGATGGCCACCCTGCTGGCCGGCGACGCCGGGGTGGCTGACCGGCTGGTCGTGGCGCTCATCGGCATGGCGGTGGTCGTCCTGCCGGCGGCGGTCGTGTTCGGCCTCGACGGGGTCCTGCTCGGCGCCGGGGACGCGGCGTACCTCCGCACGAGCACGGTCATCGCCGCGTTGTTCGGGTTCCTGCCCGTGCTCCTGGCGACCCGGCACTTCGGCTGGGGCCTGTCGGGGATCTGGTGGGGGATGGGGGTCTTCGTCGGGATGCGCCTCGTCGCCGTGGGGATGCGGGTGCGCGGTGACCGGTGGGTCGTCCTGGGCGCGCGCACCCCGGAGGCCGCCGGATGACCGCGGTCGCGGGCGGTGCGGCGGGCCCGTCGCTGCGGGCGGTGTCCGATCTGCACGTGGGTCACCGCGGGAACGCCGACGTGGTGGACGACCTCCACCCGGGTCACCCGGGCGATTGGTTGATCGTGGCGGGAGACGTCGCGGAGAAGGCCGACCACGTGGTGGGCGCCCTGGAGCGATTGGCGGCCCGGTTCGAGCGCGTGATCTGGGTGCCCGGCAACCACGAGTTGTGGATCGGGCGCGATGACGAGGGCCTGACTTCCACCACGAAGTACGTCCGGTTGGTGGAGGCGTGCCGGGCTATCGGGGTGGACACCCCCGAGGACCCGTACCCGCTGTGGACCGGCCCCGGCGGGCCGGCGTGGGTGGTGCCGATGTTCCTGTTCTACGACTACAGCTGGACCCCCGTGGCGGGGCAGGCCCGCGCGGAGGCCCTCGCCGGGGCGCGCGAGCGCCGGGTGGTGGCGTCCGACGAGTTCCTCATCGACCCGGGCCCGTTCGGCGACGCCGTGGCGTGGTGCCGGGAGCGTCTCGTGGCCACCACGACCCGGCTGGGGCGCCTGGACCCGGCCCACCCGACCGTGCTGATCAACCACTGGCCGCTGCTGCGGGAACCGACCCGGGTCCTGCGTCACCCCGACTTCGCGCTGTGGTGCGGGACGGAGCAGACGGCCGACTGGCACCGCCGCTACCGGGCGACCGCGTGCGTCTACGGGCACCTGCACATCCCGCGCACGACCGTGCACGACGGCGTGCGCTTCGAGGAGGTCTCACTGGGCTACCCGCGCGAGTGGGGGGCCCGGGGGCGTCCGGAACCGCTGACGCGCCAGATCCTGCCCGCCCCGGACGCGCCGCAGGTGCGGTGGGTGCGCGGGGAAGACGGCATGCCGCGACTCGCCCGGCCCGGGGAGAGCGCTCCGGAGCTGGAGGAGGAGCGGTGATCCCCGGCCTGTTCCCGGGCGACCTGTTCCCCGACGACGTGGCCGTGGTGACCGACACGGAACTCGGCATGGACGATGCCGCGCTCCTGGCGTCGTTGTATCCGGTGGAGGTCGAGCAGATCGGTGCGGCGGTGGAGCGGCGGCGGGTCGACTTCGCCGGGGCGCGGGCCTGCGCGCGTGCGGCCATGACGCGGCTCGGCGTGCAGCCCGGTCCGGTGCTGCGGGGCGCGCGGGGCGCGCCGGTGTGGCCCGCGGGGCTGGTGGGCACGCTGACACACACCGACGGTCTGCGCGCGGCCGCGCTGGCCCGGGCCGGACGGGTGCGTTCGGTGGGCTTGGACGTCGAGCGACACGAACCGCTCGCCGACGGGGTGCTCGAGGCGGTGTCGCTGCCGGAGGAGGCGGCCTGGGTGCGCGCCGCGCGCACGAAGATGCCGTCGGTGGCGTGGGACGCGCTGCTGTTCACCGCGAAGGAGGCCACGTACAAGGCGTGGTTCCCGATCACCCACCGGTGGCTGGGGTTCGCCGACGCGCACATCACCCTGGTTCCCGACGGGGACGACGACGAGGTGGTCCGGGGCACGCTCGTCTCGCGGATCCTCGTCGACGCGAACACGGTGGACGGTGGCCCGGACGCGACCGAGTTCCACGGCCGCTGGGCCGTCCGGGGCGGCCACGTGGCCTCGGCGATCGTGCTACGGCCCGCGGGTGTCGATAGCGTGGGGCCGTGACGCCGCGTAGACCCGACCCCCGTCCCGCCCCCGAACCCGGCCTGGTGGTCGTGGACAAGCCCGGGGGGATGAGTAGCCACGACGTGGTGGCGCGGCTGCGCAGGTTCTTCGGCACCCGCAAGGTCGGACACGCCGGCACGCTCGACCCCATGGCCACGGGTGTGCTTGTCGTGGGCGTCGAACGCGCCACCAAGATGCTCGGCATGCTCGCGCTGGAGACGAAGTCCTACGAGGCGACCATTCGCCTCGGCGAGACCACGACCACCGACGACGCCCAGGGGGAGACCACCGCGACCGTGGACGCCTCCGCGGTGACCGATACCGCGATCGACGCGGCCGTGGCCGATCTGACGGGGGAGATCGACCAGGTGCCGTCGGCGGTCAGCGCGATCAAGATCGACGGGAGGCGGGCCTACGACAGGGTGCGGTCGGGGGAGGAGGTCGAGCTCCGGTCGCGGCGGGTCACCGTCTCCAGGTTCGACGTGCTCGAGCGGGTCCGCGCCGGGGCGGTGATCGACCTCGTCGTCGTCGTCGACTGCTCCACGGGGACCTACATCCGCGCGATCGCCCGTGACCTCGGCGCCGCGCTCGGCGTCGGGGGCCACCTCACCGCCCTGCGCCGGACCCGGGTCGGACCGTTCGGCCTCGACGTCGCCCGCACGCTCGACGAGCTGGAGGCCGCGCCGACCCTGTCCCTCGACCTCGACGCGGCCGCCCTGGCCGCGTTCCCCCGCCGCGACGTCGACGCCGACGCCGCCGAGGGGCTCCGCCACGGACGGTGGCTGGAAGCCCGGGGTGACACCGGTGTCGTCGCCGCCGTGGGGCCGGACGGTCGTGTCGCGGCGCTGGTCTCGGAGTCCGGACGCCGAGCCGCTCCGGTCGTGGTCATGCGCCCGGCGGGGCTGTGAACCCCGCGCGTAAGGTGGTCGCCGTGCAGCTGTGGCGGACGTTCGACGAGATCGTGATCCCCGACGGCGGGACCTCCGTCGCCCTCGGGGTGTTCGACGGACTCCACCGGGGGCACCGCACCCTCGTGGACCGCGCGGTCGGCGCGGGTCGCGAACTCGGTGCCAGGCCGGTGCTGGTGACCTTCGACCCCCATCCCGTCGAGGTCGTCCGGCCGGGCACGCACCCGTCCGTCCTCACCCCCCTTCCCCGGCGTGCCGAAATCGCGGGGGGATTCGGCGTGGACGCCGTGTTCGCGCTGCCTTTCGACCGCGAGATGGCCTCGTGGGAGCCCGACGAGTTCGTGGACCGCGTCCTCGTCTCCGGACTCGACGCCCGCGCCGTCACCGTCGGTCGCAACTTCACGTTCGGTCGCCGCGCCGCCGGCACCCCCGAGACGATGCGTGCCCTGTGCGCGGAGCGGGGGATCGTGTGCGAGGTGGTCGACCTGCTGGAGGCCGGCGGCGAGACCGTCTCCTCGAGCCGGATCCGGCGCCTGCTGTCGGAGTCCGACGTCGCCGCCGCCGCGGAGATCCTCGGCCGCCCCCACCGCGTCTCGGGCGTCGTCGTCCACGGCGCAGGGCGAGGGGGCCGCGACCTGGGCTACCCGACCGCCAACCTCGACCTGCCCGAGCACACCGCGGTCCCCGCCGACGGCGTGTACGCGGGCTGGTTCACCGTCCTCGACGACGGCCCGGTGGACGGGTCGATCGTCCCGGGGCGCCCCTACGCGTCCGCGATCTCCGTCGGCACCAACCCGACGTTCGGCGACACCGCGCGCAGTGTCGAGGCGTTCGTGCTGGATGAGGCCGCCGACCTGTACGGCCGGACGGCGGCCGTCGACTTCGTCGACCACGTACGCGACATGGAGAAGTTCTCGTCCGTGGACGAGCTGCTCGTGGCGATGGATCGCGACGTCCGGCGCACCCGCACCGTGCTCGGGGCCTGACCGCGCCCGAATTGGGGTCACCGCCCCCGGCTGGTAGCGTTGTCGGTCGGCCCTGCTGCGGTCCGCGGCGGCGGTGGCCTCATATTGTCGCGGACTGGAACAACCAGGAGCCATCATGGCGCTGAGCACCGAAGAGAAGAAGGCCGTTCTGGCCGAGTACGGGGTCCACGAGACCGACACCGGGTCCCCCGAGGCCCAGGTCGCGCTGCTCACCCGGCGCATCCAGCAGCTCACCGAGCACCTCAAGACCCACCAGCACGACCACCACTCGCGTCGTGGCCTGCTGCTGCTGGTCGGCCGTCGTCGTCGGCTGCTCAAGTACATCGCCAAGGTCGACATCGCACGCTACCGCGCGCTGATCGAGCGCCTCGGCCTGCGCCGCTGACACCGGCCCGTCCGGTCCCGCCGACGATCCCCGCCCTCCACGTGAGGGCGGGGATCGTCCGCGTCCGGGCGGCCCGGTCTCCCTCGCGTCGCGGGGGCGGCGCCCGCGCGCCCCGGTGACCCGGGCGGTCATCCCTGATAGCCTCGAACCCAGCCGGTGCACACGTGCCGGGGTGGTCGACAGGTCCGATTGGCGGTCCTCGGTAGTGGCCGCCGGAACCCGACGCACGCGGGGTCGTGAGAGCCGCGCGCACCGTTCCGGCCGCTTCGATCGAAGACCGAGGTCGTACCGGGACCGCCCTGTCGCATGGCCGGCGGCCCCGGCGGGCGCAGTCCCGCCGCGAGGCCCCATCATCCCCGATACGACAGGAAACCCATGCCACAGATCACGGCCGTCGAGGTCGAGGACGGCGTCTTCGAGTCCGTCGCGACCATCGACAACGGTGACTTCGGTCGCCGCGAGGTCCGCTTCGAGACCGGCCGGTTGGCCAAGCAGGCCGCCGGTTCGGTCGTCGCCTACCTCGACGACGACACGATGCTGCTGTCCGCCACCACCGCGGGCAAGCACCCCAAGGACCACTTCGACTTCTTCCCGCTGACGGTGGACGTCGAGGAGCGGATGTACGCCGCGGGCCGCATCCCCGGCTCCTTCTTCCGCCGCGAGGGGCGTCCCAGCACGGACGCGATCCTCACCTGCCGCCTCATCGACCGGCCGCTGCGCCCGACCTTCGCGGACGGCGTCCGCAACGAGGTCCAGGTCGTCGTGACCGTCATGAGCCTCGATCCCAAGGATCTCTACGACGTGGTGGCCATCAACGCGGCCTCCGCGTCCACCCAGCTGTCGGGGCTGCCCTTCTCGGGTCCCGTCGGCGGCGTGCGCGTCGCTCTCATCCCCACTGCCGCCGACCCGGCCGGCCAGTGGGTGGCGTTCCCGACCGTCGGGCAGCTCGAGGGGGCCGTGTTCGACATGGTCGTCGCCGGCCGCGTCGTCGGCTCGGGGGACGACGCGGACGTCGCGATCATGATGGTCGAGGCCGAGGCCACCGACAACGTCATCGACAAGATCGCCGGTGGCGCCCAGGCGCCCACCGAGGAGGTCGTCGCCCAGGGGCTCGAGGCCGCCAAGCCGTTCATCGCGGAGCTGTGCGCCGCCCAGCAGGCACTGGCCACCGCCGCGCCCGGGACGCCGCGCGAGTTCCCGCTGTTCCCGCCCTATGCCGACGACGCGTACGCGGCCGTCGCCGAGGTCGCGGAGACCAAGCTGGCCGAGATCATGCGCATCGCGGACAAGCAGGAGCGCGAGGTCGCGACGGACGAGCTCAAGGCGTCCGTGCTCGACGAGCTCGCCGACCGCTTCGCCGACCGCCTCGGCGAGATCGGTGCCGCGTTCAAGTCGCTGACCAAGAAGATCGTCCGCCAGCGGATCCTGACCGACCACTTCCGGATCGACGGACGCGGCGTGCGTGACATCCGCGCGTTGTCGGCCGAGGTCGAGGTCATCCCGCGCGCCCACGGGTCGGCCCTGTTCGAGCGCGGTGAGACCCAGATCATGGGTGTCACGACGCTCGACATGGTCAAAATGGCCCAGCAGATCGACTCGCTGGGGCCCGAGACCAGCAAGCGTTACATGCACCACTACAACTTCCCGCCGTACTCCACCGGTGAGACCGGCCGGGTGGGCTCGCCCAAGCGTCGCGAGATCGGTCACGGCGCGCTCGCCGAGCGTGCCCTCATGCCGGTGCTCCCCAGCGTCGAGGAGTTCCCCTACGCCATCCGCCAGGTCTCCGAGGCCCTCGGCTCCAACGGTTCCACCTCCATGGGCTCGGTGTGTGCGTCGACGCTGTCGCTGCTCAACGCCGGCGTGCCGCTCAAGGCTCCCGTCGCCGGCATCGCGATGGGCCTCGTCTCCGACGAGGTCGACGGCGAGACCCGCTACGTGGCCCTCACCGACATCCTCGGTGCCGAGGACGCGTTCGGCGACATGGACTTCAAGGTCGCCGGCACCGGGATGTTCGTCACCGCGCTGCAGCTGGACACGAAGCTCGACGGCATCCCGTCCGAGGTCCTGGCGGGTGCGCTCACGCAGGCCCGTGAGGCCCGTCTGACCATCCTCGACGTGATGGCCGAGGCGATCGATGAGCCGGACGAGCTGAGCCCGTTCGCGCCGCGCATCGTTGCGATCAAGGTCCCCGTCGACAAGATCGGCGAGGTCATCGGGCCCAAGGGCAAGATGATCAACTCGATCACCGAGGAGACCGGCGCGTCCGTCTCGATCGAGGACGACGGCACCGTGTACATCGGCGCCACCGACGGCGAGTCGGCGCAGGCCGCGATCGACAAGATCAACGCCATCGCCAACCCGCAGCTGCCCAAGGTTGGCGAGCGGTTCCTCGGCACCGTGGTCAAGACCGCGCCCTTCGGCGCGTTCCTGTCGCTGCTGCCCGGCCGTGACGGCCTGGTCCACATCTCGAAGCTCGGCGGCGGCAAGCGCGTCGGCAAGGTCGAGGACGTGGTGAACGTCGGCGACAAGATGCAGGTCGAGATCGCTGACATCGACAACCGCGGCAAGATCAGCCTCCTGCCCGTCGGCGAGGACGCCGACAACGGCTCCGACGCGGACGCCGGCGGCGACGACTGATCCCGCGTCCGGCGCCCCGAGGTGCCGGGCACATCCGAGGCACGCACCCCGCGCGGGGTGCGTGCCTCGTTCGTTCGACCCGAACGCAGCAGACCGACGATGGAGGGCCGTGAACCCAGAGATCCGCGTGGACCGGACGATCCCCGGCGTCAGGGTGGTGACCGAGGAGCTCCCGTGGTGCCACACCGCCGCGGTCGGAATCTGGATAGGCGCCGGGTCCGCGGACGAGGGCCCTGACGAGCACGGCGCGGCCCACTTCCTCGAGCACGTCCTGTTCAAACGCACGACCACCGCGTCCGGGCGCGAACTGTCCGAGCGGATCGACCTGCTCGGGGGCGACCTCAACGCCTACACCGGGCGCGAGCACACGTGCTATCACGTCCAGGTCCCCGCCGAGGGTCTGGACACCGCCGTCGACGTCCTGGTGGACGTGGTGGCCAACGGGTCCTGCGACCCGGAGGACGTCGAGGTGGAGCGCGACGTGGTTCTCGACGAGTTGACCGGTCGGGCGGACGACCCGGAGGACCTCGCGTGCGAGCTCGTGGCCACCGCGGCGCTGGGGCGCGACCCGCTCGCCCGCCCGGTGATCGGCACCGAGGTGTCGGTCGAGGCGCTGGACGCCGACACCCTGAAGGCGTTCCACCAGCGCATCCTCGGCTCCGGAGACGTTGTGGTGGCGGCCGCGGGCCGCATCGACCACGACGCGCTCGTCGCCCGCATCGCCTGTGGACCGCTGCCCGTGGCGGTGGCGCGGAGTCTCCCCGGCGCGGACGCACCCGTCCGGCCCGGCGACCGCCCCCGGTCCCTGGTCCCGGCCCGCGGGCGGCTCGGCACCGACGGCGCCGACGGCGCCGACCCCGGCTGGGCGATCGCTCCGGTGTTGGTCGGAGAGGACGAGGACTCCGAGCAGGCACTGCTCGCCCTGGCCCGTCGTACCCCCGCGCGGGGACACGGTGACCGCGCGGCCGCCCAGATCGGCACCGCCGTCCTGGGCGGCGGGCTGAGCTCACGGCTGTTCCAACGGATCCGGGAGGAGCTCGGCCTCGCCTACACGGTCTACGCCGGCATGGACCAGTTCCATCCGACCGGGCTGCTCACAGTGGTCGCCGGCTGCCCCGTCGACCGCGTCGGATCCCTGCTCGGGGAACTCGGCGAGGTCGTCGACGGGATGCGCACGGCGGCGCCCTCGTCCCACGAGGTGGACCGTGCGATCGGGCACCTCACGGGCTCCATCAGGCTCGGCCTGGACGACCCCCTGTCCCGGATGACACGGATCGGGCGACATCTCCTCGACCGCGACCGGGTCGTGACGGTCGAGGACTCCGTAGCCCGGCTCCGGCGGGTCACCGCCGGTGAGGTCGCCGACTACTGGAGCGCCGAGTCCGCGCCCTGGTGCCTGGCCGCCGTCGGTCCCGGCATGCCGGACGGCGGCGCGGCGGAATTGCTCGCCCGCGTCGGCGGATAGTCTGGGGGGAGGACGACGATGACCACGGAGGAGACGATGACGGTGACGAAGGTCGGGGTGCTCGGCGCACGCGGCAAGGTGGGTTCGGCGATCTGCGAGGCCGTTCGCGCGGCCGAGGATCTGGAGCTCGTCGCCGAAGTCGACCAGGGCGACCCGCTCAGCGCGCTCGTCGACGCGGGGGCCGAGATCGTGGTCGACTTCACCCATCCCGATGTGGTCATGGGCAACCTCGAGTTCTGCGTCGCCAACGGCATCCACGCCGTGGTTGGCACGACCGGGTTCACCGACGAGCGTCTCGAAACGCTTCGCGGCTGGCTCTCCGACAGCCCGGACACCGGGGTGCTCGTCGCGCCCAACTTCGCGATCGGCGCGATCCTCATGATGAGGTTCGCGGTGCAGGCGGCGAAGTACTTCCCGTCCGCCGAGATCATCGAGCTGCACCACCCGAACAAGGCGGACGCGCCGTCCGGCACCGCGTACCGCACGGCCGCCATGATGGGCGCCGCGCGGGCCGAGGCGCGGCTCGGTCCGTCGCCGGACGCGACCTCCACCGCGCTCGACGGTGCCAGGGGAGCCGACGTCGACGGCGTCCGCGTCCACTCCGTCCGGCTGACCGGCCTGGTCGCGCACCAGGAGGTGCTCCTCGGAACGCAGGGGGAGACCCTGACGATCCGGCACGACTCGCTCGACCGGTCCTCCTTCGCGCCCGGCGTCCTGCTGGGTGTCCGCTCGATCGCCGCGGCACCGGGACTGACCGTCGGGCTCGACGCCTTCATGGACCTGTAGGTCTCCCGCAGTGGACAGAGTCGTCAAACCCCTGGTCATGGCCCTCACCGCGGTGGGCCTGGTGGTGGCCTTCCTCTACCTGATCTACCTCGGGTGGTCGATGATCCGCGCCTCGGAGCACCTGTCCGTGCGCGGACTCGGGGTGGGGATCCTCCTGCTCGCCGTCGTCGGGGCGTGGGCCACCTGGGCCATCGTGCGCAACGGGCTGGAGCTGCAGAAGATCTCGGCCGCGGCCGCCTCCGAGGGTGTGGAGCTGGACCTCACCGGGCTGGAACGTCGACCCTCAGGCCGTCTCGAACGGCTCGCCGCCGACGAGCTGTTCGACCGTGTCAGCGCCGAGTACCAGGCGGCGCCGGACGACTGGCGGACCGCCTACCGCCTCGCGCGCGCTTACGACCACGCCGGCGACCGCGTCCGGGCGCGCGAGACCATGCGCACGGCCATCGAGCTACACGATGCCGAGTCGGCGCCGGGGAAGGACCCGCGATGAGCACCGTGTTGCTCGTCCACCACGCGCCGTCGCCGCGGCTGCGCCGCATCCTCGAGGCCCTGGAGACCGGGCTCGCCCACCCGGAACTGGGAGGGATCTCGGTGGAGTCGGTCCCCGCCCTGGCCACCACCGACGACCACGTCCTGCGAGCCGACGGCTACGTCCTGCTCACCCCGGCGAATTTCGGGTACATGTCCGGAGCACTCAAGCACTTCTTCGACCGGACCTATTACACCTGTGAGGGCGCGGTCTCGGGTCGCCCGTACGCACTGTGTGTTCACGGCGACAACGACACGGCGGGTGCCGTCACCTCGGTCGAACGCATCACCACCGGCTGGGGCCTGCGGGCCGTGGGCCCGGCCACGCAGCTCACGGGCGAACCCACACGCGAGGACCTCGACGCCGTCGCCGAGGTCGCGGCCACGGTAGCCGCACACCTGCTCGGCTGAACCGCCGGGCGCACCACGTCACCACAAGGAGTCCCATCATGTCCGAGCTCGTCCGGCGGCAGGTCCGCATGGTCGCGCACACCGAATTCCTCCCACCCGACGAGGTCGGGTGGGAGACGGACGCGGAAGGCGGGTCCGCCCTCGCGGAGTTCGCCGGTCGGGCGTGCTACCAGAGCTGGGACAAGCCCAACCCGCGCACGGCGTCCAACGCGGGGTACCTCCGCCACATCCTCGAGGTGGGGCACCTGTCGGTGTTCGAGCACGCCAGCGTGACCTTCTACATCACCGGTATCTCGCGGTCCTGTACCCACGAGCTGATCCGGCACCGGCACTTCTCGTACAGCCAGCTCTCCCAACGGTTCGTCCCGGAGCACGACTCGAAGGTCGTCCCGCCCCCGGCGATCGCCGACGACCCCGAGCTCGTCGAGATCTTCCGCCGGGCCACCGACGCCTCCCGCGACGCCTACGCCGAGATGCTGGCGAGGCTCGAGGAGAGGTTCGCGGACGTGCCCAACCCGATGTTGAGGCACAAGCAGGCCCGGCAGGCGGCCCGGTCGGTGCTGCCGAACGCGACCGAGACCCGCATCGTCGTGACGGGTAACTACCGCTCGTGGCGGCACTTCATCGGGATGCGCGCCACCGAGCACGCCGACACCGAGATCCGGGGCCTGGCTATCGACGTCCTGCGGCAGCTGCGCGAGGCCGCGCCGGCCGTGTTCTCGGACTTCGAGATCGCCACTCTCGAGGACGGATCGGAGATAGCGGTAAGCCCGTACGTGCTCGAGGGATGACCACACCCGCCGGGTCGGAATCGGGATCCGGACCAGGCTGCGGGTACCCTGGGAGACCATGACACACGTGACCACCGCGGGGCCGACACCGGCCGGTAGTGGCCGGGCCCCCGCCGAGACAGGGCGCCCGGCGCCGTTCGGCACGGTCGTCACGGCGATGGTGACCCCGTTCGGGGCCGACGGCTACGTCGATCTCGAAGCCGTCGCACGTGTCGCGCGACATCTCGTGGACTCCGGGTGCGACGGCCTCGTCGTGTCGGGGACCACGGGGGAGTCACCCACCACCACCGACGCGGAGAAGATCGCGGTCCTCGAGACCGTCCTCGACGCGGTCGGCGACAGGGCGACCGTTGTCGCGGGCGTCGGGACCTACGACACCGCGCACTCCGTGCACGCCGCCCGGCAGGCAGCGGCCTCCGGGGCGCACGGGCTGCTCGTCGTGACCCCGTACTACTCCAAGCCCACCCAGGCGGGCCTGGACGCCCATTTCCGCACCGTCGCCGACGCGACCGACCGCCCGGTGATGCTTTACGACATCCCCCCGCGGTCGGTCGTCCCGATCCACGCCGAGACCCTGATCGGTCTGGCCGCGCACCCGAACATCGTGGCAGTCAAGGACGCGAAAGGTGACTTCCACGACGCGGTCACCGTCATGTCGCACTCCGACCTCGTCTACTACTCGGGGGACGATCAGCTCAACCTCCCGTGGCTGGCCGTCGGGGCGAGCGGCTTCGTCAGCGTGATCGGCCACGTGGCCGCGCCGCGACTGGTCGAACTCCGCAGCGCGTTCCTGTCCGGCGACATCGAGACGGCCCGCCGGATCAACCTCGGACTCCTCCCGCTCTTCGACGCCCAGCGGGCGCTCGGGGGCGTGTCGATGTCCAAAGCAGCACTCGAACTTCTCGGGATCCCGGCCGGCGTGCCGCGACTCCCACAGTTACCACCCACCGACGAGCAGCGAGCGGCCCTCGAGGCGTTGCTGCTCAGAGCAGGAGTCACCAGATGACGGAGAGTCCCTCCACCGGCCGCGGACGCGGCCGTACCCGCCGCGCCGCCGGCCGTCCCTCGGGCGAGCCGGCACCCGCCACGGCCATTCAGTTCACCGAACCGACCCCGGTCGCCGACGCGCCGGCCGCCGAGTCAGCGCCGCCCCGCGCCGGTCGCGGCACGACGACGCAGGACAAAGCCCCGCAGAACAAGGGCGCGCAGGACCAGAATCAGGACGACAAGGGTCAGCAGAGCCGGGGCCAGCGAGGCGGTCGGCAGAACAAGACGGACCAGGACAAGGGAGAGCAGGGCAGGACCCAGCAGGACTCGTCCAAGGGCGGCTCGCGAGGTCGCGGGCGCGGTACCGGCTCGACCGGCCAGGACGGCAACGATCAGAAGGCCGGCGGCCAGAACGGCGGCGGGCAGAAGAACGGCGGCGGGCAGGAATCCGGCGGCCAGAACGGCGGACGTGGCCGCGGCGGCCGCAACCGGGGCCGCGGACGCGGCGACACGTCGACGGCCGAGTTCGGCGGGGTCAAGACCATGCAGGGCGGCGACATGACCGTGCGCATGCCCCGCCCGCCCAAGCCCCGGAAGGGCGCCCTGCGGATCGTCGCGCTCGGCGGCATCTCCGAGATCGGCCGCAACATGACGGTCTTCGAGTACGACTCGAAGCTGCTGATCGTGGACTGCGGCGTGCTGTTCCCCAGCTCCACGGAGCCGGGCGTGGATCTCATCCTGCCCGACTTCGGACACATCGAGGACCGCCTGGACCAGGTCGAGGCGCTCGTGCTCACCCACGCCCACGAGGACCACATCGGGGCGATTCCGTTCCTGCTCAAGCTGCGCCCCGACATCCCCGTGGTGGGGTCCAGGTTCACCCTCGCGCTGGTGGCGGCCAAGTGCCAGGAGCACCGCATCAAGCCGGTGTTCCGCACGGTCGACGAGTCCAGCGTCAGTGACTTCGGCAAGTTCCAGGTCCGCTACTTCGACGTCAATCACTCGATCCCCGAGTGCCTGGGCGTGGTCATCAAGGCCGGCGACAACACGGTGATGATGTCCGGCGACATCAAGCTCGACCAGCTCCCCACCGACAAACGCCCAACCGACCTGCCCAAGATGTCGAGGTTCGGCGACGAGGGTGTCGACCTGTTGCTCCTGGACTCCACGAACGCCACCACGCCGGGCATCAGCCCGTCGGAGTCCGGCGTCCGGCCCGCCCTGCAGCGGCTCATCGCCGACGCGCGTCAGCTCGTGGTGGTGGCCTGCTTCGCCTCCAACGTCTACCGCGTCCAGTCCGTCGTCGACGCGGCCGCCGCCACCGGGCGCAAGGTCGCCCTGACCGGACGGTCGATGCTCCGCAACATGGAGATCGCGCTCGAGATGGGGCTCCTCACGGATCCGGACAGGGTTCTGGTGGATATGGACACCGCCGCCAAACTGCCCTCCGAGAAGGTCCTCGTGATGACCACCGGTACACAGGGCGAGGCCATGGCCGGTCTCTCCCGGATGGCCCGCCGCGAGCACCGGCAGATCAACCTCTCCGAGGGCGACACGGTGCTGTTCTCCTCGTCGATCGTCCCGGGCAACGAGGAGTCCGTCTTCGGCGTCCAGAACGGCCTGTCGCAGATGGGCGTGAACGTGGTCACCAGTCGTGAGGCGGACATCCACGTGTCCGGCCACGGGTACTCCGGCGAACTACTGTTCATCTACAACGCCGTGCGCCCGAAGAACGCCATGCCCGTGCACGGCGAGTGGCGTCACCTGCGGGCCAACAAGGCGCTGGCGATCGCCACCGGGGTGGCCGAGGAGAATGTCGTCCTCGCTCAGAACGGCGTTGTGGTGGACCTCGTCGACGGCAAGGCCTCCGTGGTGGGCCAGGTGCCGGTCGGCAACCTGTATGTCGACGGCCTGTCCACGGGCGACATCGGTGACACCGTGCTGGCGGATCGCACGGCCCTGAGCGAGGAGGGCTTCATCGTCGCCACCGTCGTGGTGGACCCGCGCACGGGTCGGCCAGTGAGCAAACCGCAGATCATCGGCAAGGGTTTCACCGACGAGCCGGGCGCGCTGGCCCCGGTGGTCGAACTGGTGGAGAACGCGTTGTGGGATCTCGCCGGGGAGGGGGAGACGGATCCGTACCGAATCGCCCAGGCCGTCCGTCGCACCGTGGGTCGCTGGGTGTCGGAGAAGTGGCGCCGCAAGCCCATGATCGTGCCCACCGTGATCACCTCCGCCGTCGCCGAGGTCTGAGACCGTGGGTCCCGACCGTCCGAGCCTGGCACAGCGCGAGCGGAGCGCCCTCGTGGAGACGATGCGCGCCGCGGGGCCGGACGCCCCCACGATGTGTGAGGGGTGGACGACCCGGGACCTGGCCGCCCATCTCGTCGTGCGGGAGGGGCGGCCCGACGCGGCGGCCGGGGTCGTGGTCCCCGCCTTCGCCGACCGGCTCGAGCAGATCCGGCTCCGCGAGGCCGAGCGACCGTGGGAGGACCTCCTGGCCGCGATCGCCGCGGGCGCGCCGTGGTACTCACCGCTGCGCTACGCGGACCGTGTGGCCAACACGGCCGAGTTCCTCGTCCACCACGAGGACGTGCGTCGTGGGGCCCCGGGGTGGGGCAGGCGCGGCTTCGGGATGGAGGATCTCGAGCGGGTCTGGATACTCGCCACCACCGTGGCACGGACCTTCCTGCGCAAGGTCGACGCCCGGGTGGAGCTGCGTGCCCCCTCGGATCCCGGGTCCGGGAAGATCTCGCCGGTCTCGACGGGCGCGGCCCTCGCGCCACTGGTGAGCGTTTCCGCCGATCCGGTGGAACTCCTGCTGTGGGCGTTCGGTCGCGACGAGGTCGAGATCGACATCTCCGGAGCACAGCGGGGGATCGACGCCCTACAGGCTGTTCCGCGAGGTCTGTAGAACATCCCCCGCGCGTGTGGCTGCTGTTACCGGTGGTGCTCGAGACGATAGAGTGACGGCCATGGCATCCACCTCGAGCACGCGATCCTCCCGTGCCCCCGGCGGCCGACGTCCGGCTCCCACTTCGGGAGCGAAGCGATCGACCACGTCCACCCCGTCGTCGTCGCGGAGTGGCGGTTCCCGTCGGGGCGCAGTGGTCTCCACGCCCAAGAAGGGCACGCGCGGCGGCGCCCGGACGTCGTCCCCGACCCCGGAGCGGACCTCCGGTGCGTTCGGCGCCGTCGGTCGCGGGTTGCGCGGGGGATGGTCCGCGGTGGCCAAGGGGGTCGGGCACGGCGTCCGTGGCCTCGGGGGAGGGGACGACGACAAGGTGATCCCGCCGCACCGCCGCGACGGTCTCGGGCTCATCCTCATCGGCGTCGCCATCGTCGTCGCCGGCGCCGTGTGGTTCGGTGCCGCCGGGCCGGTGGGGGAATGGATCGACACCGGCATCCGCACGGTCGTCGGCACCCCCGGCGCGTTGCTCCCTCTGCTGCTGGGCGGTTGGGGAGTGCTCGTCATGGCACGCGAGCCGCGTCCGGACGTCCACTCGCGGTGGCTGGTCGGTGCGACCGTCACCGCTCTCGGCGTCCTGGGGCTGTGGCACCTCGGTTCCGGCTCGCCGACGGATCCCGAGGGCGTGCGCTCCGGCGCCGGTGTCCTCGGACGGATCGTCGGCGGCTCGCTCGAGGCCGGGCTGTCGGTGTTCGTCGCCGTCCCGCTGCTCGTCCTGCTGGTGGCGTTCGGCCTCCTCGTCATCGTGGGCAGGCCCGCTCGCGAGATCCCCGGCGTCGTCCGCGGCTTCTTCGGCTGGGACGGCAGCGGCGACATCGTTGATCACGACTTCGACGACGCCGCGCACGACTGGGACGACGAGCCGACCACGGCGTACCCGATCGCCGAGACGACGGCCCCGGAGGACACCGGACGGGCGGCGACCCGGCGCAGTTCACGGCGTCGCGTCTCGGCCTGGTCCGACACCCCCACCACGGGCGAGACGGTGGAGATGGCCCGCGCCTCACGCGCCGGGGCGGACCGCGACACCCCCGATGCGGACCTCCACACCAGCGCCGGCGCGCCCGACGACGAGACTCCCGCCCCGACCAGGACCCGGCGCGTCCCGCGCCGGACCGAGGTCCTTCCGGCAGGCGAGGATCCCTCGGCGGACACCGCGGCAGGTCCCACGGGCGGCGCGGAGGCCGAGCAGACCCCGTCCCGGGTGACATCGCCTCGCGCCTCCACGCCGGCGCCCTCGGCGCGCGCGGCCACACCCGCGGCGGCGAGGCCCGCCCCGTCCACGCCCGCCGTGGACACCTCGGCCGTCCCGCAGACCAACACGCCGTCGACGCACACCGCCGCCGAGAGCGACGCGGAGCGCCTCGATTCGCAGACCCAGCTCCTCAGCGGCATCGACTACGCCCTGCCGCCGGTCAGCCTCCTTACCGCCGGTGACCCGCCAAAGGCGCGCAGCGAGTCCAACGACCAGATGATCGAGGCCATCCAGGGCGTCCTCGAGCAGTTCAAGATCGACGCAGCCGTCACCGGCTTCACCCGCGGCCCCACCGTGACGCGCTACGAGGTCGAGCTGGGGCCGGGCGTCAAGGTCGAGAAGATCACCGCCCTGCACCGCAACATCGCCTACGCGGTGGCGACCGACAATGTGCGGCTGCTCGCGCCGATCCCCGGCAAATCCGCGGTCGGTATCGAGGTGCCCAACCTCGACCGCGAGCTGGTCCGGCTCGCCGACGTGCTCACCGATCCCAAGACCGCCACCAAGCACAACCCGATGCTCATCGGTCTCGGTAAGGACATCGAGGGCGACTTCGTCACCGCCGACCTCGCCAAGATGCCGCACCTGCTGGTTGCCGGGTCCACCGGCTCGGGTAAGTCGAGCTTCGTCAACTCGATGCTCGTGTCCCTGCTCACCCGCGCGACCCCGGACGAGGTGCGCCTCATCCTCATCGACCCCAAGATGGTCGAGCTCACGCCGTACGAGGGCATCCCGCACCTCATCACGCCGATCATCACCCAGCCCAAGAAGGCGGCGGCCGCGCTGGCGTGGCTCGTCGAGGAGATGGAACAGCGCTACCAGGACATGAAGTCCACGCGGGTGCGTCACATCACCGACTTCAACGAGCGGGTGAAGTCCGGGGCGATCACCGCGCCGCCCGGCAGCGAACGGGTCTACCGGCCGTACCCGTACATCGTCGCCGTGGTCGACGAGCTCGCCGACCTCATGATGACCGCCCCGCGCGACATCGAGGACGCGATCGTCCGCATCACCCAGAAGGCGCGAGCCGCAGGAATCCACCTCGTGCTGGCCACCCAGCGTCCGTCCGTCGACGTGGTGACCGGACTGATCAAAACCAACGTGCCGTCGCGCCTGGCGTTCGCCACCTCGTCGTTGACGGACTCGCGCGTCATCCTCGACCAGGCGGGTGCGGAGAAGCTCATCGGTATGGGCGACGGCCTGTTCATCCCGATGGGCGCCTCACGACCCATCCGTATGCAGGGCGCGTTCATCACCGACGAGGAGATCCACGAGGTCGTCGACTACGCCAAGAACCAGGCCGAGCCCGAGTACGACGAGTCCATCACAGCCGCCAAGGACGACGGCAAGAAGGACATCGACTCCGACATCGGGGACGATCTCGACGACCTGCTCGCCGCGGTGGAGCTCGTGGTCTCGAGCCAGTTCGGCTCCACGTCGATGCTCCAGCGGAAACTGCGGGTGGGATTCGCCAAGGCCGGACGCTTGATGGACCTCATGGAGTCCCGCGACATCGTGGGCCCCTCGGAGGGGTCCAAGGCACGCGACGTCCTGGTCAAGCCCGAAGAGTTGCCGTCCGTGTTGTGGATGATCAAGGGCGGCACCCCGCCCGAGGAGGATCCCGGCGACAAGCCCGCCGAGCTCGACGCACCCGCCGAGACGCCGGTCGGGTAGGGGGCCTAGGAGACTGCTGAACAAAGTGCGTGTCCGGCCCGCGGAGTTGGGGTGGCCCTGAAATGATGTGTCTCATGCAGGGTGAGTCGGATCGGCAGCGTGAGTTGTTGGATGTGGAGTCGGTGGCGGGGCATCTTCTTGAGCCCGGCAGCGTGTTCGCGTTGCTCGCCGAGCACCGTGATCGGCTGTTCCCGGACGAGTTGTTCGCCGACCTGTTTCCCTCGGGCCGGGGCCGGCCCTCGATCCCGGGTGAGGTGATCGCCTCGGTCATCGTGCTCCAGGCACTGTTCGGTCACTCAGACCGGGAGGCAGTCGACGCGCTGACGTTCGACCTGCGGTGGAAGGCCGCCTGCGGGTATCCGGTCGATGCGAAGGGTTTCAACTCGTCGACGTTGACCTATTGGCGACGCCGCCTGGCGGCCAGTGACCGACCGCAGCGGGTCTTCGAGGTGGTGCGCCAGGTCATCGCCGAGACCGGTGCGGTCAAGACCAAGACCCGCCGGGCGTTGGATTCAACGGTCCTGGACGATGCGGTCGCCCGCCAGGACACGATCACCCAGCTCATCGCCCAGATCCGCCGGGTCGGCCGCGAGGTGCCCGGGGCGAAGGAGTTGATCGCCTCCGAGTGCACCCGGCTGGCGGCGGTGTGCGGGCAGGACTACTCCGAGGCCGGTAAGCCGCGCATTGCCTGGGATGACCAGGCCGCTCGGGATGAGCTGGTCTCCGCGCTGGTCGCAGACGCCTTGGCGCTGTTGGCGGCACTCGATGTGGAGGCGATCACCGCCGCCGGCGGCAAGCCGGCCGAGGCGGTCGCCCTGTTGGCGCTGGTGGCAGGGCAGGATGTCGAGCCGGCTGAGGATTCAGATGGCACTGACGGTCGGTGGCGCATCGCCCGCCGCACCGCGCCGGATCGGGTGATCTCCACCGTGGACCCCGATGCCCGGCACGCCCACAAGACCCGGCAGCGCCGCCAGGACGGGTTCAAGGCCCACATCGTGGTCGAGCCCGACACCGGCCTGACCACCATGTGCTCCCTGACCAAGACGAACGGTCCGACCAACTCCGATGCCGCTGTCGGTGCGGCACTGGTCACTGCCGATCCCACCATTAGCGACGGCGAGCCGGTCGAAGTGCTCGGCGATTCCGCCTATGCCAGCGGCGACATGCTGCACACCCTGGCGGGCAAGCAGTGGCTGCCCCTGGTTAAGCCGTGGCCGCTACGGCCCGCGGTCGAGGGCGGGTTCACCCTGGATGACTTCACCTTCGACGCCGTGGCGGGCACCCTGACGTGCCCCGCCAACATCACCCGTGGCCTGTCTGCCAAGGGCAATGCCACCTTCGGGGCGGCGTGTCGTGGCTGCCCGCTGCGTCAGCGGTGCACCACCTCAGCCACGGGGCGCAAAGTCGTGCTCGGCGAGCACCACCTGCTGCAACGCCAGCACCGCCAGCGGGCCGGCGATGAGGACTTCAAGACCGTCTACCGCCAGCACCGACCGATGGTGGAACGCTCGATCGCCTGGCTGACCCGAGGTGCCCGCCGCGTGCCGTACCGCGGGGTCGAGAAGAACAACAACTGGCTCCACCACCGCGTTGCCGCCCTGAACCTGCGCCGGCTACTCGCGATGGGACTAACGAGCCAGAACGGAACATGGGCCCTGGCCTGATCAGCGGGCCGGGGCCAGGCATTCCTGCCCCAGCACAGGCTCGAACAACCCGCGGTGGGCGCCACGAACCTCTCGCCCCTCTCGCCGAACCCAGAAATCTCCAACCCCGCACTTCGCGCGACGGCCAACCGGACCCTCACGCACACCGGCCGTGCCAGGATCGCAGCTTGTTCAGCAGTCTCCTAGGCGAAGGCGCCGAAGACCGGCCTCCACTCCCGCACCGTGATCTCCGAGACCATCCCGCGCAGGCAGTGGGGGTCGTCGTTCACGAGCGTGCGCGCGGCCTCGTCGTCGTCGGCCTCCACGAGCAGCAACGCCCCGGAACCGTCGACGAACGGTCCCACGGACCGGATGGCGCCGGCGGTGACCTGGGCGTCCAGCCACGCACGGTGGGCGGGTTTGTTGTCCTCGCGCTCCTCGCTCTGGGCGGCCTCGTAGCGATAGGTGACGGCGAACAGCGGCATGGGTGGCTCTCCCTCGGGGGTCGGCGGTGACGGGCGGGGGTGCGCCCGCGACCAAGGGTATTCGCCGGCGTCTCGCTAAGGTGTGGGGGTGACTGCTTCCACGCGCGAGGACGGGCGACCCGCCGCCGACGTCCCCGTCCTCAACATCGCGAACGTCCTCACCGTGCTGCGGATCCTCCTCGTGCCCGTCTTCGTCGTGATGTTCTTCGTCGCCGGCGCCCAGGAGCCGTGGTGGCGAGTGTGCGCGTTCGTCGTCTTCGCCGTCGCCATGCTCACCGACTACGTGGACGGCTACCTCGCGAGGCGGCTCGGCCTGGTCACCGACTTCGGCAAGATCGCCGACCCCATCGCGGACAAGGCTCTCATCTCCGCCGCACTCATCTCGCTGTCCGTCGTGGGCGAGCTGTTCTGGGCGGTGACCGTCGTGATTCTCGTCCGCGAGGTGGGTATCACCCTCTGGCGGCTGTTCGGCGTCGACTACGTGGTGGCCGCCAGTAAGGGCGGCAAGCTCAAGACCGTGACCCAGACCGTCGGCGTGGGCATGCTCATCCTGCCGCTGCCGCACTGGGTGTGGCCCGCCGAGTGGATCGTCATGGGCATCGCCGTGGCGCTGACCGTGTACACCGGCGTGGACTACCTGGTCAAGGCCAGGCGGGCCGCGCTAGTGCAGAGCTGAGACGGGGATGGACGCCGTACCGCCGCCCTCGGACCCCGTGGCGCCGCCACCGGCTGCCGCGGCGGCCGTCGCCGCGCTCCGCGACCGCGGGTGGACGCTGGGCACTGCCGAGTCCCTCACCGCCGGGTTGCTCGCCGCGACCGTCGCCGAGGTTCCTGGCGCGAGTGCCGTGCTGCGCGGGGGACTGGTCGTCTACGCGACCGCCCTCAAGCACGAGCTCGCCGATGTGCCCACCGACGTCCTCGAGCGCCACGGCGCGGTGTCCCCGGAGACCGCACGCGCCCTCGCCACGGGCGCGGCACGACGCTGCGGGGCGGAGGTGGGCGTGGGACTGACCGGCGTCGCCGGGCCCGACACCCAGGAGGGCAGACCGGTGGGCACCGTGTACGTGGGCCTGACGACCCCGGACCGCGCGGCGTGGTCGGTGCCGCTGTCCCTGTCGGGCGGCCGGTCCGCGATCCGCCGCGCGGCCTGCGAGTCGGCGTTGGCGCTGGTCGTCGCCGCGGCCGGTGGGGATACGGGGGGCGACGACGGCGACGGGAACGAATCCGGGAACTGACGCGTTGTACCGGGTGATGCCGAACATCCAGATGACCACACTGCCCCGACCGGACCAGCCCGGAGCGACTCCGCTGCTGCGCGAGACCCTCGGTACCGTCCTGCGCGGGCTTCGCGGGGAGACGGGCCGGACCCTGCGTGACGTGGCCGACGCCGCCCGGGTCAGCCCGGGCTATCTCTCCGAGATCGAACGCGGCCGCAAGGAGGCCTCGAGCGAGCTCCTCGCCTCCATCTCGGGGGCGCTCGACGTATCCCTGGGCGAGATCCTCATCCGCGCCGCGCTCGAGGTCTCGCCTCCCGGGACCCTCGCGGAACCCGTACTCGCGGCCTGACAGTGCCGCCGCGTCGCCCGGTGGTCGCACACGGGCGTCGTTCGGTACCGTGGAACAGACCCGTCGTCCGAATCGGCAGAAGGACACTACGCAGCGATGGCCAATCCGTTCACCAAGGCATGGCGCTACCTCATGGCGTTGTTCGATTCGAAGATCGACGAGAATGCTGACCCCAAGGTCCAGATCCAGCAGGCGATCGCCGACGCGCAGCGCCAGCACCAGCAGCTCTCGCAGCAGGCCGCGGCGGTGATCGGCAACCAGCGTCAGCTGGAGATGAAGCTCAACCGGCAGCTCGCGGACATCGAGAAGCTCCAGGGGTCGACCCGCCAGGCGCTGCAGATGTCCGAGCAGGCGCGCAACAACGGCGACATGCAGAAGGCCACCGAGTACGAGAACGCCGCGGAGGCGTTCGCCGCGCAGCTCGTGACCGCCGAGCAGAACGTCGAGGATCTCAAGGGTCTTCACGACCAGTCGCTCCAGGCCGCCGCGCAGGCCAAGAAGGCCGTCGAGCAGAACGCCATGGTTCTGCAACAGAAGGTCGCCGAGCGCACCAAACTGCTCAGCCAGCTCGAGCAGGCCAAGATGCAGGAACAGGTCAGCGCCTCCCTGCAGTCGATGTCGGAGCTGTCGTCGGGCGGCAACACCCCGAACCTCGACCAGGTCCGCGATAAGATCGAGCGTCGCTACGCCAACGCCCTCGGCTCCGCCGAGCTCGCGCAGAACTCCGTGCAGGGCCGGATGCTCGAGGTCGAGCAGGCGTCGACCCAGATGGCCGGTCACAGCCGCCTCGAGCAGATCCGGGCGTCGATGAAGGCCGAGGGCGGCCAGCTCGGCCAGGGCTCCGGTGCCGCCGGTCAGATCGGCCAGGGCCAGTCCCAGCCGGCCACCCCGCCGCAGCAGCAGCAGGCGCAAACCGAACAGCAGTGATTTCTGGGCAACGGGCCGTCGGCGAGCGTGCCGGCGGCCCGTCGTCGTCCGCAGGGGAGGGTGAGACGTGACGCTGACCGAGTTCCAGGCACGCACGGTCGAGGCGTTCGGTACGCTGCGCGCCGACCATCTGGTGCGCTCGCACCACCTGGCGGCGTGCGGCGGTAGGACCGCACGCGAGGCCATCGACGCGGGGGAGTCCGTCAAGCGCGTGTGGCTCGCACTGTGCGACGAGTTCGAGGTGCCCGAGCACCTGCGCTAGGCGGATCCGCGGGGCGTGTCCCTCGACCTCGAACACCCGTTCGTCTACACTCGAATGCACGTGTAGGCGGGTCCACCGTCCACAGGGATCCACAGGGCGTGCTTCCTCCACAGGGGCAGGTCGCCGGGTCCGGCGCGAGAGGTTGGTGTCGTACCCGGACGCTAACGTCCGCGAGTGAAGACCACACAGACCGACCGGCCGGGCGCCGGGGGGTCGGACCGAGAACGGAGCATGAGATGGCAGGCAAGGCCAAGGCGGGCTCGAGCAAGCCCGGAGCCGCCCAGAACCGCGAGCAGGCGCTGGAGCTGGCTCTGGCGCAGATCGACAAGGCCTACGGCAAGGGCTCCGTCATGCGGCTGGGCGATGACACCCGGCCGCCGGTCCAGGTCATCCCGTCGGGTGCACTGTCGCTCGACGTGGCGCTGGGCGTGGGCGGCTTCCCCCGGGGTCGCGTCGTGGAGATCTACGGCCCGGAGTCCTCGGGTAAGACCACGGTGGCGTTGCACGCCGTGGCCAACGCCCAAGCGGCCGGAGGCATCGCGGCGTTCATCGACGCGGAGCACGCGCTCGACCCGGAGTACGCCCGCAAGCTGGGTGTGGACACGGACAACCTCATCGTCTCGCAGCCCGACACCGGTGAGCAGGCGCTGGAGATCGCGGACATGCTGGTCAAGTCCGGCGCGATCGACATCCTCGTGATCGACTCCGTCGCGGCGCTGGTGCCTCGTGCGGAAATCGAGGGGGAGATGGGCGACAGCCACGTCGGTCTGCAAGCCCGGCTCATGAGCCAGGCGCTGCGCAAGATGACCGGCGCGCTGCACAACACCGGCACCACCGCGATCTTCATCAACCAGCTGCGAGAGAAGATCGGTGTGATGTTCGGTTCACCGGAGACCACCACCGGCGGTAAGGCCCTCAAGTTCTACGCGTCCGTCCGTCTTGACGTTCGCCGCATCGAGACCCTCAAAGACGGCGCCGACGCGGTCGGTAACCGCACCAAGGTCAAGGTCGTCAAGAACAAGGTCGCACCGCCGTTCAAGATCGCCGAGTTCGACATCCTGTACGGCGAGGGCATCAGCCGCGAGGGCTCGCTCATCGACATGGGCGTGGACAACGGCTTCATCAAGAAGTCCGGCTCCTGGTTCACTTACGGTCAGGACCAGCTCGGCCAGGGCAAGGAGAACGCCCGCCGGTACCTCAAGGACAACCCGTCGGTGCGGGACGAGATCGAGCGGAAGATCCTCGACAAGCTCAACATCGGGGCGGGCGCGGAGATCGCGGAGATCGAGGCGGAGTCCGACGAGGACGCTCCGATCGACGTGGTTCCCGTCGACTTCTGATGTCCGGCCGGTCGACCCGGCCGGACCCGGCCGCCGGGGGACCCGACGCGGACGAGCTGCGCGCGGCGATCGCCGCCGTCGAGGCCCGGCCGTCGAGCTCCGCTGACCTGCCGCCGCTGGCCCCGGAGGCGCACGAGGCCGCCACGTCCGCCCTCCGGCTGCTGCGGCACCGGCCGCGCAGTGAACACGAGCTGCGCCAGCGGCTGATCGCCAAGGAGTTCACGCCGGCGGCCGTGGGGGAGGCGCTCGAGCGCGTCCGGGCCTGGGGCCTGCTCGACGACGCCGAGTTCGCCGCCGGATGGGTCCGCGGGCGCCGGCGTCGGCGCGGCCGCTCGCGCGGGGCGCTCGAGCGGGAGCTGCGCGACAAGGGCGTGGCCGAGGGCCACATCGCCCACGCGGTGGCCGACATCGACGACTCCGACGAGCGACGGCAGGCCGCGGAACTGGTGCGCGCGCGGCTCGCCAGACGCCCGGACGCCGCACGCTCCGGGCCCGAGGCACAGGGGGAGCGACGCCGGCTCGTCGCGTTCCTCGCCCGGCGGGGTTATCCCACGGGGTTGGCGATGTCGGTCGTGGACGCCGAATTGGCGGCCCACGCCTCGCCCTGAGTACCCTGGCCTGCGTGGATTCTCTCGTGACCGACCTGCATCCGGCGGCGCAGGACGCCCCCGCCGAGGGCGTGGACCGCCGCACCTACCAGGTGCGCACCTTCGGATGCCAGATGAACGTCCATGACTCCGAGCGCCTCTCCGGGGTGCTCGACGCCGCCGGCTATGTGCCCTTCGAGGGCGACGCCGATCCGGCGTCCGGCGCCCTGCCGGATCTCGTCGTGTTCAACACCTGCGCGGTCCGTGAGAACGCCGACAACCGGCTCTACGGCACCCTCGGCCACCTGCGGCCGTGGAAGGACGCCAACCCCCGGCTGCAGATCGCCGTCGGCGGATGCCTGGCGCAGAAGGACAAGGACGCCGTCGTATCCCGCGCGCCGTGGGTAGACGTCGTGTTCGGCACCCACAATCTCGGCCACCTCCCCACCCTCCTGGACCGCTCGCGGCACAACGAACGGGCCGAGGTGGAGATCGCCGACTCCCTGCAGCACTTCCCGTCGACCCTGCCCGCGACCCGTGACTCCGCCTACGCCGGCTGGGTCTCCGTCTCCGTCGGCTGTAACAACACCTGCACCTTCTGCATCGTGCCGTCCCTCCGCGGCAAGGAGGTGGACCGCCGCCCCGGCGAGGTCCTCGCGGAGATGCAGGCCCTCGCCGACGAGGGAGTGCTCGAGGTGACGCTACTCGGCCAGAACGTCAACGCCTATGGGCGGTCCTTCCACGATCCCGACGAGCCCTCCGACAAGGGAGCCTTCGCCAAACTCCTGCGCGCGGCCGGTCGGATCGAGGGCATCGAGCGGATCCGGTTCACCTCGCCCCACCCCGCCGAGTTCACCGACGACGTCATCGAGGCCATGGCGTCCACCCCGACCGTCTGCCCACAACTCCACATGCCGCTGCAGTCCGGATCCGACCGCATCCTGCGCGCGATGCGTCGCTCCTACCGGTCCGAGCGGTTCCTCGGCATCATCGACCGCGTCCGCGCGGCCATGCCGCACGCCGCCATCACCACCGACATCATCGTCGGCTTTCCCGGTGAGACCGAGGAGGATTTCCAGGCGACCCTCGACGTGGTCGAAAAGGCCCGCTTCTCCAGCGCCTTCACGTTCCAGTACTCACCCCGGCCCGGCACCCCGGCGGCCACGATGGAGGACCAGATCCCCAAGGCCGTCGTCCAGGAGCGGTACGAGCGGCTCATCGCGCTCCAGGAGAGGATCACCCTGGAGGAGAACCGGGCACAGGTCGGGCGCGTCGTCGAACTCCTCGTCACCGCAGACGAGGGCCGCAAGGACGCCGCCGCCGCCCGCATGACTGGCCGCGCCCGCGACGGTCGCCTCGTGCACTTCGCGCCCGTCGGCGACGCCGCCGACCGGGTACGCCCCGGAGACGTCATCACCACCCGCGTCACCGCCGCAGCGCCGCACCACCTGCTCGCCGACGACGGCGTCCTCAGCTACCGCGCCACCCGCGCCGGAGACCGCCACGAGGAGGGCCTCAAGCCCGAGACCCCGCCCATCGGCGTCGGCCTCGGGCTCCCCACCCTCCGCCGCGAGACGGCCCCCGCCGCCACTATCGAGAAGGGATGCCCCACGTGAGCACCGACGACGACCGACCCGACCCGATCGCAGGGATCATGGAGGTCACCCGCAACGCGGAATCGGACTTGCGCTCCAAGGACCGCATCCTCGGCCGCACCCTCGTGATCGGCAGGGCTTACCTCGCCTCCGCCGTCCTCATCGTGCTGCTGGCGGCCGCGCTCGCGCTCCCGCACAGCGACGGCGTCCGCGGACTCGACGTCCTGTTCTTCACCGACGTGGCCCGCGACCAGTACACGTCGCTACCGTCCCATCTGTTCGTCCTGCTGTACTCCGCCGGCACCATCGTCTTCGGCGCCGCGATGATCCTCACGCAGAAGTGGTGGGCCGCCGGCATCGCGTGGAGCACGGCCTGCGTTGCCGCGGTGTACGGGGTCCTGGCGATCTGGCTCCGTCAGTCGGGCCGCGGCCCGAACCCGGACTTCCAGGACTTCGGGGGGCCCGGCGTCGGCATGTACCTCAGCGAACTGCTCGTGTTCGCCCTGATCGCGACTCTCGCGGCCGTGCTGTGGTCGCGCACCCCCGAGCAGCGTCGGCTGGAAGATGACGCCCGGCACGGCGACGGGGCCTGACCACACCCGCGTAGACGCCGGGAGCCCGGCCGGGGTCACCGGCCGGGCTCCCGGCGTCTGTTCGTGCCACCGTCAGCGGGTGTCGACCGCCTTCTCCGCGGCCTCGGCCCACTCACGCCACTGCGCGGCCTGCGCACGCGCACTCTCGGCGTCCCTGACCTTGCCCGCGGCGTCCGCCTTGGCGGCCTGGTCCTCGAAGTCGCGGACCCGGTCCCAGAACTGGCCGGCGCGCGCCTTGGCCTCCGGATCCGTGCGACGCCACTCCGTGTCCGCCGCGTCGGCGACCGCCTTCTCCAGGGCCCGGATGCGACCCTCGAGCCGCCCCATCCTGTCGCGGGGGACCTTGCCGATCTCCTCCCACCGGGACTGCAGCTCCCGCAGCGTCGACCGGGCGGCGGCCAGGTCGGCGACCGGGTCGATCCGGCCCTCGTACTCGGCGAGCAGCGCCTCCTTGGCCTCGGCGTTCGCCTCGAACTCGGCATCGCGCTCGGCGGCCGCCGCGTGCCGGGCGTCGAAGAAGGTGTCCTGGGCGGCCTTGAACCGCTTCCACAGCGCGTCATCCGCCTCGCGCGGCGCGCGGCCGGCGGCCTTCCACTCGTCCATGAGCTTGCGGAACGCCGTGGCGGTGTCGTTCCAGTCGGTCGACCCCGACAAGGCCTCGGCGCGCTCGACGAGATCCTCCTTGACCCGCTTCACCGATGCGCGGTTGCGGTCCAGTTCGGCGAAGTGGGACCCGCGCCGGCGGTTGAACGCCTCCCGGGCCTTGGAGAAGCGCCTCCACAGCGCGTCGTCCGTCTTGCGGTCGATCCCGCGGATCGTCTTCCACTCCTCGAGGATGTCCCGGAGCCGATCGCCCGCCGCTTTCCACTGGGTCGAGGACGCGCCGATCTCCTCGGCCTCGGACGCGAGAGCCTCCTTCCGGGCGATCGCGGCCGCGCGCTGCTCGTCCTTACGCCGACGCGCGGTCGCCTCGACCTCGGAGGAACGCTCGATGACCGCGGTGAGACGCGACGCCAGCGAATCGAGGTCGCCCACGGCCGCGGCGGTCGGGATCTGCTCGGCGAGTGCCTCGGCGGAGGCCCGGGTCTTGCGCGCGTCCTGCGGGTGCGATTCCAAACGCGTCTCCAGCAGGGACACCTCGGCCGCCAGGTCGTCGAAGCGGAGCCCGAAGTGGGCCAGCCCCTCCTCGGGAGCCCCCGCCTGCCAGGAGCCCACCTGGCGCTCACCGTCACCGGTGCGCACGAACACCGCGCCCGTCTCGTCGACCCGACCCCACTGTGACGGGTCGGAACCGCGCGTCGTCCGGACATCGGTCGCGGGAGCGGGCCGCGGAGCCACCTTCCGGGCGAGCGCCGCGGGCGACGGTGCGCCCGGCCGTGGCCCGGGTCGCGGACCCGGTGCCGGGGTCGCCCCGCCGTCGTTCGCTCCGCCCGTGGCGGTGGGTGACTGCTCGGTCATCTCGTCCTCATTTCCTTCTGCCGCGTGCCACGGCACCGTCGCCGGGATCGCACCGGACGTCGCCTCGCCGCCCCGGCTCGGACCGGCGCGGCATCCTCCTAGTGTGTACCAACCGTCGCGCGGGTGTCCGCCGTATCCCCGGGTACGCCCCGCCGGCCCCACCCGGCGGCGTCCTGCGACGGAGTCGTGGGCGGTCAGTAGGGTTTCGAGGTGTGAACACGTCAGTCGTCCTGGTCCCTGGCGCACCCGCGCTCGTGCCCGAGCTCTCCGGGACCGCGGCCGCGGACTCCACACGCGAGGTCGCCGAGGTGGTCCGGGTGCTCCGGCGGGCCGTCGGGGACGCGACCGCGGTCAGGGTCGTGGGCGCGGACAGCGGCGGACGCTCACTGGGAGACGTCCGATCGACGCTCGATCGGTGGGGGGCCGACGTCCCGGTCGGCCGGCCCTGTGCCCCGCCGGCACCGCACGAGGCCGTGCCCGACCCGGCGCTGATCGCGTGGTGGTTGCTGGACCGCGCGGACATCGACCTCCCGAGGGCCTTCATCGGCGTGACCGGGCCGTCGCTCACCCCGCCGCCGGTGGGGGCCGACGACCTCGTCGTCGTCGTCGCCGACGGACCCGCCTCCCTCACGCCGCGCGCCCCCGTCCCCGAGGACCCGCGCGGCATCGACCTCGACTCCCGGCTCGCCCGGTGGATCCGCGACCACGGTGAGCTCCCCGACCCCGGGGAGGGAGTCGCCGCGGAGATCGGGTGGTGGAGCCGGCCCGCGTGGCGGGTCCTCGCGGACCTCTTGGGCGGGCGGGTCCCCCGCGGGAGTCTCTCCTGGGCACCGTTCGGCGTCGGGTACCACGTCGGGTGGTGGTCATGAACGGGCCGGCCCCCGTCGCCGTGGTCGGGCCGACGGGCACCGGCAAATCAGAACTCGCGTTGGATCTGGCCGAGCGCCTCGGCGGCGAGGTCGTGAACTGTGACGCGATGCAGCAGTACCGCGGCATGGAGATCGGGACCGCCAAGCTGCCGCTGGATCAGCGGCGCGGCATCCCGCACCACCGACTCGACGTCCTCGATGTCACCGACACCGCGAGTGTCGCGGACTTCCGGGACGAGGCCGAGCGGGAGATCGCCGGGATCCGCGACCGGGGCCACGTGCCGATCCTCTGCGGCGGGTCCATGATGTACGTCCAGGCCCTGGTCGACGGGTGGAGCATCCCCGACACCGACCCGGAAGTGCGGGCCCGTTACGAGGGGCGGCTCGAGGAGATCGGTGTCGCCGCCCTGCACGCCGAACTCGCGCGGGTCGACCCCGAGGCCGCCCGGGCGATCCTGCCCACCGATCCGCGACGCACCGTCCGGGCTCTGGAGGTCGTCGAACTCACCGGCCGGCCGTTCTCCGCGTCCCGCCCGACGATCGGGGAGCCACGCTTCGGCACCCGCCTGATCGGCCTGCGGTGCGCGCTACCCGAGCTCGACGACCGGCTGGCCGCCCGGACCGCGACGATGTTCGCCGACGGGCTCGTGGAGGAAGTGCGGGGTCTGGTCGACGTCGGGCTCCTCGACGGCGTCACCGCCCGCCGCGCGATCGGCTACGCCCAGGTGCTCGACGAGATGGACGACGCCCTGCGGATCGACGACGAGGGTCGCGCCCGCGCCGAGGAGAGGACGTTCATCGGCACCCGCCGCTACGTCCGCCGACAACGGTCGTGGTTCGGCCGCGACCACCGTATCCACTGGATCGACACCGACACCCGTGATCGCGCCGACGACGCCCCGCGGCCACTCGAGGTTGCCCTTCGGATCCTGGGGGAGGGGACGCGATGAGCGCATCCGGCGCGGGGCGTTCCCGCGTCCAGTCCGTCGACCGCGCGTTCGCCCTGCTCGACGCGCTGTCCCGCCGCGGGGGACGCGCGAATCTCGGCGAGCTCGTCGCCGACACCGGTCTGGCCGCCGCGACGGTCCACCGGCTGTGCGGCACGCTCGCCGAGAGCGGACACCTCCGCCGTGACGCCGGACGCGGTTACCTCCTCGGGCCCCGCCTCCAGCGGATCGGGGACGCCGCTCAGCGCGCGACCACCTCGTGGGCGGAGCCCGTTCTGCGGGCTGTCGTCGACGGCACCGGGGAGACGGCGAACCTCGCCGTCCGCGAGGGCGACGGCGTCGTCTACCTCGCCCAGGTGCCCTCGCCCCACTCGATGCGGATGTTCACGGAGGTCGGGCGGAGCGTCGAGGTCCACTGCACCGCCGTGGGCAAAGCCCTCGTGGCGGGCGATGACGACGCCGATATCCGGGCGCTGCTGGAACGGGCCGGCATGCGCCGCTACACCGACTCGACCCTCGTCGAGGTGGAGGCGCTGATCGAACAGGTCCGCGAGGTGCGACGCCGCGGATTCGCCACCGACGAGTCCGAGCAGGAGGAAGGCGTCCGATGCGTGGCCATCGCCGTCGGCTCGGGCGACGCCGCGTTCGCGATCTCCGCCTCCGGGCCCGAGGCCAGGTTCACCCGAGACCGCAGGGACGACGCCGTGGGCGTACTCAGGGCCGCGGTGGAGGGTCTCCTCGGCTGACCGTACGACGTGCCTCCGTCCCGATACCGGAAATCCGCTACTCCCGGTCCGGATTCGCTACCTCTGCAGGGGTAGCGGATGCCGAGGGGGAGTAGCGGATTCCCGCGGGGGAGCAGCGGATTCCCGCGGGGGGTTACAGCCCGTTCGCTGCCTTGAACTCGCGGCGACGGCGATGCAGGATCGGCTCCGTGTAACCGGACGGCTGCGTGGTGCCCTCGAGGATCAGCTCGCGGGCCGCCTGCCAGGCGATCGAGGACTCGACGTCCGGCGCCATGTCCCGGTAGGCGTCGTCGCCAGCGTTCTGCTTGTCGACGACCTCGGCCATACGGCGAAGCGAATCCTCCACGAACTCCGCCGTGACGATGCCGTGGCGGATCCAGTTGGCCAGCAACTGCGAGGAGATCCGCAGGGTGGCGCGGTCCTCCATGAGGTTGACGTCGTGGATGTCCGGCACCTTAGAGACGCCGATGCCCTGCTCGACCCAGCGGACGACATAGCCCAGGATCGTCTGGCAGGAGTTGTCGACCTCCTCCTTCTTCTCCTCGTCCGACCAGTCGGTGCTCGGCGCGAGCGGCACGGTGAGGATGTCGTCGACGCTCGCCCGACGCCCACCGGCGAGGAGTTCCTCCTGGCGGGTCAGGACGTTGACGCGGTGGTAATGGGTCGCGTGCAGGGTCGCGCCGGTCGGCGACGGGACCCAGGCGGTGTTGGCGCCGGCCTTCGGCTGGCCGATCTTCTCGGCGAGCATCTCCGCCATGAGGTCGGTCTTGGCCCACATGCCCTTGCCGATCTGCGCGCGGCCCCGCAGACCGCACGCCAGACCGGTGTCGACGTTGAAGTCCTCGTAGGCCTTCATCCAGCGCGCCGACTTCATCTCACCCTTGCGGATCATCGGCCCGGCCTCCATGGAGGTGTGGATCTCGTCGCCCGTCCGGTCGAGGAAGCCCGTGTTGATGAAGACGACGCGCTCGGTGGCCTCGGCGATGCAGGCGGCGAGGTTCACCGACGTGCGGCGCTCCTCGTCCATGATGCCGACCTTCAGGGTGTTGGTCGGCAGGCCGAGGAGCTTCTCGACGCGACCGAACAACTCGGTGGTGAACGCGACCTCCTCCGGCCCGTGCTGCTTCGGCTTGACGATGTAGATCGACCCGGTGCGGCTGTTACCGCGCTCGTTGCCCTCCGCGATGCCGTGCATGCCCGCCAGCGCGGTGATCAGCGCGTCGAGAATGCCCTCGGGCATCTCCTCGCCCTCGGCGTCCAGGACCGCCGGGTTCGTCATGAGATGGCCGACGTTGCGGACGAACAGCATCGACCGGCCGTGGAGGCGGACCTCGCCGGAGCCGTCGGGAGAGGTGTACACACGGTCGTCGTTGAGGACGCGGGTGAACGACTTGCCGCCCTTGCTGATCTCCTCCGACAGGTCGCCCTTCATGAGGCCCAGCCAGTTGCGGTAGCCGAGCGTCTTGTCCTCGGCGTCGACGGCGGCGACTGAGTCCTCGAAATCCATGATGGTGGTGACGGCGGACTCGAGGACCACGTCCTTGACACCGGCCGCGTCAGTCGAGCCGATGGGGGAGTCCGGGTCGATCTGGATGTCGATGTGCAGGCCGTTATTGCGCAGCAGCACCGAAGAGGGCCTGGCGGCATCGCCGAGGTACCCGACGAACTTCTCAGGATCGGCCAGCCCGGTGGTCCCCCCGTCCGCGAGGGTGACCCGGAGCGCGCCGTCCACGACCGCGTACCCGGTGGTCCCGACATGGCTGCCGGAGGCCAGCGGTGCCGCGTCGTCGAGAAACTCGCGCGCCCAGGCGATCACCTTGTCTCCACGGACCTTGTTGTAGGAATCGCCCTGCTCGGCGCCGTCGGTCTCCGGGATGGCATCGGTTCCGTAGAGGGCGTCATAGAGCGAACCCCACCGGGCGTTCCCGGCGTTGATGGCGAACCGCGCGTTCGTGACCGGGACGACCAGCTGCGGCCCGGCGACCGTAGCGATCTCCGCGTCGACGTTCTCCGTGGTCACCGAGACCGATCCGGGCTCCGGCACCAGGTAGCCGATCTCCTGAAGGAACGCCTTGTAGGCGGCCTGATCGATCGGCGCCGGGTTCTCGTGGTGCCACGCGTCAATCTTCGACTGCAGGTCGTCGCGCGCGGCGAGCAGCTCGCGGTTCCGGGGAGCGAGGTCGGCGAAGATCTCGGACGCACCGGCCCAGAACGCGTCGGGGTCGACCCCGGTGCCCGGAATCGCCTGCGTGTTGACGAAGTCGTAGAGGACCTCGTCGACCTGGATACCGCCGACGGTGATGCGTTCGGACATCGATGCTCTCCTCAGGTAGGGGATCGTTCTCCCGACCGACTCTAATGTCCTCGTCACGGCGCTTCATCCGTCATTTCCGCAGTGCGGAACGCCGATCCCGCCGCGAGTACGATCGCGTCATGACTCCGGACCACACGCCGTCGAGCACCGACGGCATCTCCTTCCTCAAGGGCCACGGCACGCTCAACGACTTCGTGATCCTGCCCGACGATGACGCGGTGCTGAATCTCGACGAGGCTCTGGTCCGAGCGCTCTGTCATCGTCGCGGTGGAATCGGCGCCGACGGGATCCTCAGGATCGCCACCGCAGGTGCTCTCGTCGATCGTGGAGTGCTCCCCGCGCTCCCGGACGGGGTGGGTGCCTCGGACTGGTTCATGGACTACCGCAACGCCGACGGTTCGATCGCGGAGATGTGCGGCAACGGTGTCCGGGTGTTCGCGCACGCCCTCGTCGCCACGGGGCGATCCGAGGCCGGGACCATCGCGATCGGCACACGTTCCGGGCCCCGGCCCGCGACGATCGTCTCCCGTTCGGGTGACGACGCCACCGTCCGGGTCGACATGGGGGAGCCGCGGTTGCTCGGGCTGTCCTCGACAGAGCTCGGTGGCCGCACCTTCGCGGGAGTGGCCGTCGACATGGGCAATCCCCACCTGGCCTGTGTCGTCCCCGGATTGGACGCCGCGACCCTGGCCACCCTGCCGGTCGGGGATCCCCCGGTGTTCGACCGCGACTTCTTCCCGCACGGCGTCAACGTGGAGATCGCGACGCCCCTGTCCGACGGCCGAGTGGCCATGCGCGTCCACGAGCGGGGGGCCGGCGAGACGATGTCGTGCGGGACCGGGATCGTCGCGACGGCGGTGGCGGCCCTCGCCGATGCCGGTCGCGGTACGGGAGACGTCGTCGTGTCGGTGCCCGGCGGCGAGGTCGGGGTGACCCTGACCGAGAGCGGTTCCGCCCTCACCGGCCCGTCCGCTCTCGTCGCCGCCGGCCGGTTCCACGGCGGTGCATATCACACGCCCGCACAGGGGACACGGACGGCTCCGATGTGAGATGATGCCGGAGAATGACTATCGATCACACGGCCGCTGACCGGCCGACACGAGACCTCGATCCATCTATCGGCGAACTGCAGCTCGAGGAGAGATCCTTTCTGCGCCGGGTGGCGGGTCTGTCCACCGAACTCCAGGACGTCAACGACGCCGAGTACCGTCAGCTCCGCCTGGAGCGGGTCGTACTCGTGGGCGTGTGGACCGAGGGGTCCGCAGCCCAGGCCGATGCCGCGATGGCGGAACTCGCCCAGCTAGCCGAGACGGCGGGCGCGGAGGTCTGCGACGCCCTGATCCAACGACGCGACAAGCCGGATGCGGCGACGTTCATCGGTTCCGGGAAGGTGAGCGTCCTCAAGGACGTCATCGCCGCGACGGGCGCCGACACCGTGATCTGCGATGGCGAGCTCACCCCGGGCCAGCTCCTGGCTCTGGAGAAGGCGGTCAACGTCAAGGTCATCGACCGGACGGCGTTGATCCTCGACATCTTCGCCCAGCATGCGACAAGCCGCGAGGGTAAGGCCCAGGTGACCCTCGCCCAGATGGAGTACATGCTCCCCCGCCTCCGCGGGTGGGGCGAGTCGCTCTCCCGGCAGGCGGGTGGACGGGCCGGCAGTAACGGCGGTGTCGGCCTGCGAGGCCCCGGTGAGACCAAGATCGAGACGGACAGGCGCCGGATCCGCGAGCGGATGGCGCGGCTACGTCGCGAGATCAAGGGGATGAAGCAGTCCCGCGACACCAAGCGCTACCGCAGGAGAGCCACGCCGGTTCCGTCCATCGCGATCGCAGGCTACACCAACGCCGGAAAGTCGAGTCTACTGAACAGGATCACCGGCGCCGGCGTCCTCGTACAGAACGCACTGTTCGCCACTCTCGATCCCACCACCCGCCGCGCCGACCTCCCCGACGGACGGTCGGTCGTGTTCACCGACACGGTCGGCTTCGTCCGACACCTGCCCACGCAGTTGGTCGAGGCGTTCCGGTCGACGCTTGAGGAGGTCGTCGATTCCGAACTGTTGCTGCACGTGGTCGACGGGTCCGACGCGTTCCCGCTCCGCCAGATCGATGCGGTTCGCAAGGTGATCAACGAGGTGGTCGAGGAGCAGAACGCCGAACGCCCGCGGGAGCTGCTGGTTATCAACAAGATCGACGCGGCCGACCCGGTTGTGCTCACGGAGCTGCACCACGCGTTGCCGGACGCGGTCTTCGTCTCCGCGGCCACCGGGCAGGGCCTCGACGAGCTGCTCGAACGAATCGTGCAGATCGTGGCGTCCGGGGACAGGGAGGTGACTCTCGAGGTCCCGTATACCCGAGGTGACGTGGTCGCACGGGTCCACACCGAGGGCGCGGTGGTCGAGGAGGAGCACACCGACCGCGGGACGCGGATGGTGGTGCGGCTGCCCGCTTCGGTGGCCGGTGAGCTCGGCGAGTTCGTCACGGATGGTGGCACGCGCAACGGAGCCGCCTGACCCGCTGGAACGACGAGAACGCCGCCTGATCCGATCGTGGGACAGGCGGCGTTCTCGTCATCGAGCGCGGCTCAGAGCTTTCGGAACACCGTCACGACCTTGCCGAGGATCGTGGCGTGCTCGCCCGGGATGGGACTGAAGGACGGGTTGTGGGGCAGCAACCAGACCCCGGAGGAGTCCTTGCGGAACGTTTTCACGGTCGCCTCGCCGTCGATCATCGCGGCGACGATCTCGCCGTTGTCCGCGACGTTCTGCCGCCGCACCACGACGTAGTCGCCGTCGCAGATCGCCGCGTCGATCATCGACTCACCGACGACCCGGAGCATGAACAGATCTCCGGACCCGACGAGGTCGGACGGGAGGGGGAAGACCTCCTCCACGGCCTGCTCGGCGAGGATGGGTCCACCCGCCGCGATCCGACCGAGGACCGGGACATAGACGGGCTCGACCGCCCCGCTAGGGCGACGGACCTCGCTGGTCGGGGACCGGCGACCGCGGGTCTTCTGCCCCGGGACACCGTGCACGTCGACCGCGCGCGGCTTGTGCGGGTCCCGGGTCAGGAAGCCCTTCTTCTCCAGAGTTCGTAACTGATGGGCGACCGACGATGTCGACTGCAGTCCCACGGCGTCACCGATCTCGCGGATGCTCGGGGGGTAGCCGCGCTCCTTGACCGTGTCGTGGATGTGCAGCAACACACTCTTCTGGCGGTCTGTCAGTGAGTCGAAGTCGGGCTTCGGCATGGCGGGTCCCTTCGGCGAATGGATGTTCGACGTCGTCATCTGTGTACACCCTATAACCCCGGAACGGGGATCGCCACACACACGTTCGAAGAATTTCACCGCGGAATGGTGATCGTGTCGGAGTCGCGTGATACAACTCTAGACGTGTTCAAATTCGAACAGATGTACTGAGCAATCCATACGGATGTGCGAACGCCTTTCGCACATCGTATCGAGCAGGGAGTGGACATGACCGTTCTGGAGCTGCACTCGCACACCGACTCCACGGTGCGGTGGACGGAGATCTGCCCGGCGGAGCACCGCGCTTCGATGCACCGCGTGGATCACGGCGTCAACGCCAACCCGGCCGCGGATCCGCGGACTCGCGGACGCGGCGTGACCCGGCCCGGCGCACGGCCGGTGGGTCGGCACGACGCCGCCGCGCCCCGCCGTGGCGCGCCCGCAGACCGCCGCCCCGCCCTGGCGCCGACGGCCTCGCGGATGCCCACCCCGAGGCTGGCCGACAGGACCCGTCCGGTGTCGGCCGATCAAGTGCGCGCCTGCCGCATCGAGGCACCGGCCCCGGCCTGTGTCGTCGACGACGTGCCCGCGTGGGCACTTCTGGCCTGCGGCATCGTCTTCGGGGTGATCATGCTCCTGGCCGTGGCGTTCCTCGGCGGGCCCGCCTACGCGTGACAGGCACCCGGGCCTCCTAGAATGAGCCGGGGACGGTGGTCAATCGTCCCCGCGTCCCGTGGGCCACGACCCGGGAGGCGCGCAGTCCGGTCGACGAAGGGCCACACGGGAATGTACTGCCCTACATGCCACAACGAGGACTCCCGGGTGATCGATTCACGGTCGGTCGACGAGGGGCAGGCGATCCGGCGCCGCCGAGAGTGCCCCGAATGCGGGCACCGCTTCACCACGCTCGAGACGCCTCTGCTGACAGTCCTCAAACGCAACGGCGTCACCGAGGCTTTCAGCCGCGATAAGGTGGTCCGCGGAGTCCGCCGGGCCTGCCAGGGCCGCTCCGTCGACGAGGACGCCCTACGGCGTCTCGCCCAGCAGGTCGAGGACGCCGTCCGCGCACGTGGCGCCTCCGAGGTGCCCGCACACGAGATCGGGCTCGCGATCCTCGGACCCCTCCAGGACCTCGACGAAGTCGCCTACCTCCGCTTCGCCTCCGTTTACAAGCAGTTCAGTTCGGCCGACGACTTCGAACGAGAGATCATCGCACTGAAAGACCGCCGCACGAGCCGCTGAGTCCGCTCAGTCACCGCGGCGGCCGGCGCCCGCCCCGAGCCGCCGACGCGAGCGGTCAGCGCCGGGCCCGGGGCGCGAGCGCCGACGCCACCGCCTTCTCGATCCGCTCGGCCGAAACCGGGCGGGCCGTACCCAGGGACTGCGCGAACAGCCCCACCCTGTACTCGGCCAGCAGCCACCGCAGCTCGCGTGACGCGCGCGCGCCACCCGGTCGCCGGCGCAGGGCCGCGCACGCCTCCTCCACCGTCTCCTCCGACCGGGCCAACCTCGCCGTCAGCTGCCGGTGCCGATCGGGAGTCGTCTCCGCCATGTCGAGCCGGACGCCGACCGCCTTCACATGGCGCTCCAGGTGTGGCAGGACATCGACCGGATGACGCGCCAGGAACCCCTTGCCCACGAGGAATTCGAGTGACGGGGACACCGCTTCGGCGATCTCCGCCGGGACCTCCGCCACGCGCGCGAACACCCGCTGGGCCGAGACCAGGGCCGGTACCGCCGCCGAGATCGTCGACGCCACGGCCCCCGGTACCTCGGCCCTGGCGGCGTTCCGCAGCTCGGTGAAGTCCGCGACCGTCAGTACCGGAGCGCCCTTGCGGCGGGCGATGATCCGTCCGCAGGCAGCCAACGCGGCGTCCGAGACCAACGCCTCGACGCCCCCGTGCGGGTACTGGGTCAGCGCCAGGCGCTGCTTGACCGGTCGGCCGCGCAGGATCGACGAGGCGGAGACGAGGTCGGTGGAGATCAGTGTGAGTACCGCCGACGCCTGCCTGGTCCGGCGTTCCTCCTCCGTCGCGCACGCGACCCGGTGGATGCCGTCCGCATCGACGCGCAGGGCGGGGTAGACCGTCACCTCGACGCCGTCCACCGTGCCGGTGACCGACGGGGCGAGATCCCCGATGGTGTCGGCACTCCACTGTCGGAACGGCCCGTCGTCCGGCACGAGCCGGGTGTTGAGGGTGTCGCGCACCTTGTCCCGCAGACGCGTCCGCAGCGCCCCGAGGTCGGTCCCGGATGCGACGACCGTCTCGCCGTCGACCACCTCGAACCGCGTCCGCAGGTGATCGGGGAGCTTCGTGGGGTCGAACTCACGGGGGTCGACCGTCGTGCCGATCCGGGCGGACAGCGCCTGTGCCAGGGCCACCGGCAGAGGAGCCGAACGCGGGGTGACGTCCCGGGCGAGCAGGGCGGCGTATTCCGCGGGCGGCGAGCAGAGCCGCCGGAGGTACTTGGGGAGGGTGCGCAGCATCTCCGTGTAGAGCTCTTCGCGGAGACCGGGGACCAGCCACTCGAAACCGGCCGTGGTCACCGAGGACAGCTGAGGCAGCGGGATTCGGACGGTGATGCCGTCGGCGGCGACACCCGGATCGAACTCGTAGCGCAGCTCGAATCGTCGGTCGCCCTGCTGCCAGAACGGCGGGAAGTCCCCCGCGTCGGGGGCGGCCTCCGAGGTCCGGATGTCGGCGGGGGTCAGCCGGATCGAGTCCGGGTCGCGGTGGCCGCGCTTCTTCCACCATGACTCGAGGTGACGGCCGGAGGTGATGTCGCCGGGGAGCCGCTCGAGGTAGAACGCGACCAGGGCCTCGTCGTCGATCACCAGGTCACGGCGACGGCTGCGGGTCTCCAACTCCCTCGCCTGCGCCACGGCCTCGGCGTTCTCGCGGATGACCGGGACGCGCGTGTCGAGTCGGCCCTCGACGATCCCGTGTCGGACGAGCATTTCCCGCGCCAGGGGAGTGTCCACCCGGGACAGCAGCACTCGGCGCGCCTCCACGACGGTCAGGCCCAGCAGGAGGACCTTCTCGTAGGCCATGGCGGCGCCGCGGGCGTCCGACCAGTGTGGTTCGGAGTACTGGGTGCGGGTGAGGTGGCCGCCGAGCTGCTCGATCCACGCGGGGTCGATGCGCGCCACGTCGCGGGCCCACAGCCGTGAGGTCTCTACGAGCTCGGAAGCCATGACCCACCGGGGTGGCTTCCGGGCCAGGTCCGAGCCGGGGAAGACCTGGAATCGGATGCCGCGGGTTCCGCGGAACTCGCGGGCGTCCTCGTCGCGCATGCCGACATTGGTGAGCAGGCCCGTGAGGATCGCCTTGTGCAGATCGTCCTCGGACGCCTGGCCGGACGGCGGGTGCCAGCCGCGTTCGCGGCACATGCTCCGCAGTTGGGTGTTGAGGTCCTGCCATTCGCGGATCCGGAGCCAGTGCAGGTACTCCGCCTTGCACATCTTGCGGAACGCGCTGCCGGAGAGCTCGCGGCGCTGCTCGGTGAGGTAGCGCCAGAGGTTGAGGTGGCCCAGGAAATCGGACGTCTTGTCGGTGAAGCGACGATGGAACTGGTCGGCCTTGTCCCGCTCCTCGGCGGGCCGCTCCCGGACGTCCTGCACGGTGAGGGCGGCGACCACCACGAGCACGTCACCCAGCGCCCCGTTGCGGTGGCCCTCCACCACCATCCGGGCCAGTCGCGGGTCGAGGGGGAGTGCGGCCATGTCGCGGCCCACCTCGGTCAGGTGAGGGCGCTCGTCGTCGTCGACCCTCAGCGCTCCCAGCTCGGTGAGCAGGGTCATGCCGTCACGGACCGCCTTGCGGTCCGGCGGCTCGACGAAGGGGAAGTCGTCGACGGGACCGAGATCGAGATCCGCCATAGACAGGATCACGGAGGCGAGGTTGGTGCGCAGGATCTCGGGGTCGGTGAACTCCGGCCGCGCCTCGAAGTCCGCCTCCGAGTACAGGCGGATGCAGATGCCGTCGGCCACGCGACCGCAGCGGCCCGCGCGCTGCGCGGCGGAGGCCTGGGAGATCGGTTCGATCGGAAGTCGCTGGACCTTGGTACGGGTGGAGTACCGCGAGATGCGCGCCAGTCCGGTGTCGACGACGTAGCGGATGCCGGGGACGGTCACCGAGGTCTCGGCGATGTTGGTCGACAGCACCACCCGGCGGGTGGAGTGGGCGCGGAAGGCGCGCTGCTGCTCCGCGGCGGTGAGGCGCGCGAACAGCGGGAAGATCTCCGTGTTGCGGAATTTCCGGCCACGCAGCACCTCCTCGGCGTCGCGGATCTCACGCTCGCCCGAGAGGAAGACCAGAACATCGCCGTCGTCCTCGCGCAGCAGTTCCGCCACGGCGTCGGCGAGCGCGTCGAGGGGGTCGAGGTCGATCACCCGGTCCCCGTGCTCGACCTGGAGCGGCCGGTAGCGGATCTCCACGGGGAAGGTGCGTCCGGAGACCTCGATGACCGGGGCGGGGCGACCGTCGGGGCCCGCGAAGTGGCGGGCGAACCGTTCGGGGTCGATGGTCGCGGAGGTGATGATGAGCTTGAGGTCCGGGCGCCTCGGGAGAATCTGCTTGAGGTAGCCCAGGAGGAAGTCGATGTTGAGACTGCGTTCGTGTGCCTCGTCGATGATGATCGTGTCGTAGGCGCGGAGCAGCCGGTCGCGGCGGATCTCCGCGAGCAGGACGCCGTCGGTCATGAGCTTGACCGAGGTGTCGGGTCCGGTGCGGTCGTCGAAGCGCACGGCGGAGCCGACGGGGCCGCCGATCTCCACGCCGAGTTCGTCCGCGATCCTCTCGGCCACGGACCGGGCGGCGAGGCGCCGCGGTTGGGTGTGGCCGATCATCCCGCGCACGCCGCGCCCGAGTTCGAGGCAGATCTTGGGGATCTGGGTGGTCTTGCCCGAGCCGGTCTCACCGGCGATCACGACCACCTGGTTCTCGCGGATGGCCTCCGCGATCTCGTCCTTGCGCGCGCTGACGGGGAGCTGCTCGGGGTACTCGGGGGCCGGGATCGCCTCGGCGCGCCGCCGGACGCGCTCGGCGGCCTCGTCGACGCGGCGGGCCAGGTCGTCGAGTTGGTCGGCGCGGGCCCGGCGGATCCGGGGGCGGAGCCGGTGCGCGTCGAGGGTGCCGACCTCGTCGAGCCGGACGAGCAGATCGTGGCGGGCCCGGCGGAGCTCGGGTGGGGCTGAGGTGGACGAGGGCATGGTGCCCGCCAGGATATCGGCACACGGGCCGCGTCGGCCGGACGGCGTCGGCAGTCGTCGGCGGCGTCGTCAGCCGCCGGCGGCGTCGCGCCGGGCCTGGATACGCGTGTAGCGCTCGTGGAGTCGTTCGCGGATCTCGTCCGGCTCATAGGAGCGGCGGCGTCGTTCGGACCGGGCGGCGAGGATCCCGGAGGCGGCGACACCCGCCAGTCCGGCCGCACCGATCATCTTGAGCCACTGTCGTCCCCGGGGAGCCATGTGGTCGAGCCTAGGCCGACCGGCCCGGCCGCCCTGGCAGGATCGCCCCATGGACATCGACACCGTGCCCCTGGCCGCGGCCGCCGACCGTACACGCACCGGGGACCTGTGGCTGTTCCGCGGCCGGACGACGGCGGACCGGCTCATCCAGACGCTGACCAACGCGCCGGTCAACCACGTGGGGGTCGCGGTGGTGCTCGAGGACATGCCGCCCCTGCTGTGGCACGCGGAGATGGGCAGGGCGCTGCCGGACGTGTGGACGGGCCGCCGCCAGCGGGGGGTGCAGTTGCACGACCTCGAGGCCGCGGTGCGTCAGTGGACGGGCCCGTACGGGCAGCGGGCGTGGTTCCGGCAGATCTCACGGGAGGTCGGGACGGAGCAGGAGGAGGCGCTGTTGGAGACGATCGCGCGCCTGGACGGCGTGTCGTTCCCGTCGGCGGGTCGCCTCACCGCGCGGTGGGCGCGGGGACGCTGGGCGTTGCGGGGCCGGCGGTCGTCGGGCGGAGTCGTGGCCGGGAGGCCGGGGGTGGCGTCGGGGGACGACGACGAGGTGGGCGGCGGCCGGCTCCTGGACCTGATCCCGCGGCGCGGGCGGGTCTCGCCCGGTCCCGCGATGCGCATGGAGGCGGCCTACTGCGCGGAGGTCGTGGGCCTGACCCTGGAGGCGATGAGCGTGCTCCGGCCCGCCGGGGACGCCAGTTGGTACGACCCGGGGAGGTTCTGGAGCGGGGACGACCTGCCCCTGGCGCCGGGCTGGGACTACGGGCGGGAGATCGCCGTGACGGTCAACCCCCCAGGATCGCCTCGCTGACGTCGGCCTCGACCGCCTCGGGGGCCACCACGAGCAGTTCGTCACCGGGCTCGAAGGGCACGTCGGGCTCGGGGACGATCACCCGCCCTCCTCGCAGGATCGCCACGAGCGCGGCGTCGCGGGGGATCCGAACGCGGGACACGGGGCGCCCGGCCAGTGGGGTCTGCGGGGGCAGGGTCACGCTGACGAGGTTCGCGCCGCCGCGACGCAGCGTCATGAGCCGGACGACGTCGCCGACGGACACCGCCTCCTCGACGACCGAGACGATGAGTCGGGGGGTGGAGACCGCCACGTCGACCCCCCAGCGGTCGTCGAAGAGCCACTCGTTGCGGGGGTCGTTGACCCGGGCCACGACGCGGGCGACCGCGAACTCCGTCTTGGCGAGCAGGCTCACCACCAGATTGGCCTTGTCGTCCCCGGTCGCGGCGACGACGACGTCGGCCTCCTCGATACGGAGCCGCTCGAGGACGCTGAGCTCGCACGCGTCACCGACCTGCTGGTCGGCGTCCTCGACCGGGTCGGCGGAGAACACGCTGGGACGCTTGTCGATCAGGGTCACCGTGTGGCCGCCCGCGAGCAGTTCCCGGGCGATGGACCGTCCGACGACCCCGGCGCCGGCCACGACGATCCGCATCGAGCTGGTGCGGAACGCCCGGGACGGGGCGTCGGCGAGCAGGCCGGAGCCGTCGGCGTAGTCGTCGACGGTGGGGTCGGGAGTCGGGTCAGGCATCGGAGGGGCCTCGCTGCAGCAGGTCCTCCAGGCCGCGCACCGCCTCCGAGGGCAGGGTGAGGTGGACGACGTCGTCGGACTGGACGAGCGTGTCCTCGTCCGGGATGCGGCATTCGCCGAAGCGGGTGACCGCGGCGACGCGCCCACCGACCTCCGCGGCGAGCCGGTCGACGGGCAGGCCCACCCATCCCGGCGGTGCGTCGAGGGCCACGAGGGAGACCCTGTCGGTCTGGTCTCGCCACTCCACCGGACTCGTCCCGGCGGTGACGTACCGGACGAGCCGGCCGGTCGCCCAGGGGACGGTGGTGACGGTCGGGATGCCCAGACGTTCGTAGACCTCGGCGCGACCGGCGTCGTAGATGCGGGCGATCACGCGCTCGACACCGAAGGTCTCGCGGGCCACACGGGCCGCGATGATGTTGGAGTTGTCCCCGGAGGACACGGCGGCGAACGCGTCGGCGCCGACGAGTCCGGCGTCGGTGAGCACCGCTCTGTCGAAGCCCTGGCCGGTGACGGTCTGACCGCCGAACCGTTCGGGCAGTCGGGCGAAGGCCGCGGGGTCGCGGTCGATCACCACCACCGCGTGGCCGGCGGCGTCGAGCTCGGCGGACAACGCCGCCCCGACGCGGCCACAGCCCATGACGACGACCCTCATCGCGAGTCCCACTCCTCACGGCGCACCCTCGTGCCCCAGGGACGTCACGCTACTCACATCCGCGGATGCTGTCCGCCGCGGCGCGCGGGTCCTACGATGTGTCGGTGTCCAGGATCTCCAGGGTCTCCGTGGGAGCCAAGCGCCTGTTGGTGGGGCGCCCCTTCCGCAGCGACACCATCGGCACGATGCGCCTGCGCAAACGGATAGCCCTGCCGGTGTTCGCCTCCGACGCGTTGTCGTCGGTGGCCTACGCCCCGCAGGAGATCTTCCTCGTGCTGTCGATCGCCGGGATGTCGGCGATCGCGTTCACCCCGTGGGTCGGGGTGGCGGTCGCGTTCGTCATGGTCGTCGTCATCGCCTGTTACCGGCAGAACGTCCACGCCTACCCGTCGGGGGGCGGTGACTACGAGGTGGCCACGGTCAACCTCGGTCCCCGCGCCGGCCTCGGGGTCGGTGCGGCGCTGCTCATCGACTACGTCCTCACGGTCGCCGTCTCGATCTCCGCCGCGGCGGCGAACATCGGCTCGGCCATCCCGTTCGTGCAGTCCCACGCCGTCTTCTTCGCCGTACTCGCGATCGCAGGACTCGCCGCGCTCAACCTCCGGGGGATCCGGGAGTCCGGGGCGATGTTCGCGGTGCCCGTCTACGCGTTCCTCGCGTCCATGATCGCGCTCATCGTGTGGGGCCTGGTGCAGGTCGAGGTCCTCGGCCGCGACCTGCGCGCGGAGTCGGCGGGGTTCGACCTCGTCCCCGCGGAGGGCGCCGAGGTGACCGGCCTGGCGCTGGCGTTCGTCGTGGCCAAGTCCTTCGCCTCGGGCTGCGCCGCGCTCACCGGTGTCGAGGCCATCCACAACGGGGTGCCGGCCTTCCGCAAGCCCCGCGCCCGCAACGCGGCGATCACCCTCACGATCCTGGGCGTGCTGTCGGTCTCTTTCCTGCTGGGCCTCATCGCGCTGGCGCGCAGGCTCGGGGTCCGTATCGCCGAGAACCCGGCCACCCAGCTCGTCGGCGCCCCGGAGGGGTATCAGCAGAAGACGATGATCGCGCAGCTCGCGGAGCCGGTCTTCGCCGGGCTGCCGATCGCGTTCTACGTCGTCATGGTCGTGACCGCGACCATCCTCGTGCTGGCGGCCAACACCGCGTTCAACGGCTTCCCCGTGCTGGCGTCGGTCCTGGCCCGCGACAAGTACCTTCCCCGGCAGCTCGCCACCCGCGGCGACCGGCTCGCATTCTCCAACGGCATCGTGCTCCTGGCGATCGCGGCGATCGCGCTGGTGATCGCGTTCGACGCCCGGGTCACGGTCCTCATCCAGCTGTACATCGTGGGTGTCTTCGTGGCGTTCACGCTGGGCCAGCTCGGGATGGTCCGCCACTGGACACGGCGGCTGCAGCACGAGGAGATCCCGGCGGTGCGTCGGCGGGCTCGCCGGTCGCGGGCGGTCAACGCGGTCGGGTTCGGCCTCACCTCGGGTGTCCTCGTCATCGTTATGTCCACCAAGTTCTTCTCCGGCGCCTATATCGCCGTCCTCGCCATGGTGGCGGTCTTCGGCGTGATGAGGCTCATCCACCGGCACTACGACGCGGTGGCGCGTGAACTGGACGACTCCTCCCGCGAGGTCGTGCTGCCCAGCCGCACCCACTGCCTCGTCCTGGTCTCCAAACTGCACCTGCCGACCCTGCGGGCCCTCGCGTACGCCAGGGCGACCCGCCCGGACACCATCGAGGCCCTGACGGTGAACATCGACACCGCCGAGACGCGCACTCTCGTCAGGGAGTGGGAGAGCCGGGGCATCTCCGTTCCGCTCAAGGTCGTCGAGTCCCCGTACCGTGAGATCAACCGCCCGGTCGTGGACTACGTCAAGCGGCTCCGGGACCAGTCGCCGCGGGACGTGGTGATCGTGTACATCCCGGAGTACGTGGTGGGCCACTGGTGGGAGCAGCTGTTGCACAACCAGAGCGCGCTGCGCCTCAAGACCCGCCTGCTCTACGAGCGTGGCGTCATGGTCACCAGCGTGCCGTGGCAGCTGTCGTCCTCGCGTGGCCGGGCGGAGCAGGCCCGCAATGAACCGATCGTCGGGCGTTTGGGCGGACCGGAGGCGAGATGACACACGAGCACACGACCGACTGGACGGGCCGCGTCCTGCGGCTGGAGGTGGCCGGCCCGGCGCACGGCGGTGAGTTCGTCGCCCGGCACGAGGGACGGGTGGTGTTCTGCCGTGGCGGCATCACCGGGGAGACGGTCGACGTCCTGGTCGAGGACGACCCGGGCCGCGCCTTCTGCCGCGGCACCGTGCAGTCGGTGATCGACGTGTCCCCGCACCGGGTGGAGACCGCCTGCCCGGCGGCCGCCGCCGGAGCCGGGTGCTGTGATTGGAGCCACATCGAACCCGCCGCGGCCCGCGGCTTCGCCGGCCGGATCCTCGCCGAGCAGGCAGTCAGGATCGGCCGGATCGACCCGCGCGCCGACGAGATCCCGGTCGAGGCCCCCGCGGGCGACGCCACCGCGACAGGGTGGCGCACGGTCGCCCGGTGGGTCACCGGCCCGGATGGCCGTCCCGGCGTCCGTCGGGCGCGGTCGCGGGACCTCGTGATGGAGCCCTGCGTCCAACCCGATCCGCGCATTCTCGACGCGGTGACCGTCGCGGACGTGGGCCCCGGACGCGAGCTCCTCGGGCTGCTCGGTGACGACGGGACGGTCCACGTCGCCCACCGGCCCGCGGTGCGTGACGAGCCCCGCGGGCAGGGCTCGCGCGCGCGTCGATCCGCCGCGACCCGGGCCCGGGCGCGGCGCTCCCGGGCGGCGGACTGGGAGTTCGTCACCGGCGGACCCGACGTCGTGCGGCGCGTGGGGGAGCGGGAGTGGCGGTTGCCCCCCGAGGCCTTCTGGCAGGCCCACCGCAGCGCGGCGACCCACTACGCGTCGGCGGTCCGCACGGCCGTGGCGCAGGCCCCGGGACTTCCGGACGAGCCCGTCGTCTGGGACCTCTACGGGGGCGCCGGACTGTTCGCCGCGGCCGTGCGGGAGGCCGTTCCGGGCGCGGACGTGACGGTGGTGGAGTCGTCCTCGGCCTCGCTGGGGGCGGTGTCGACCACCTCCGGATCCGGCGACCCGGACACGGCGTCCGCGGCCGGCCCGGGAGTGCACACGGTGCGCTCGAGGGTCGAGACCTTCCTCGAGGACCACGCGGCGGACGCCGGCGCCCACCCGGCCCCCGACGTCGTGGTGCTCGACCCGCCGCGCGGGGGCGCCGGCATCCCCGTCATGCAGCGCCTGGCGGAGGTGACCCGGTCACGGATCGTCCACGTCGGTTGCGACGCCGCGAGTCTGGCCCGGGACGTCGGCGCGCTCGTCGCGGCCGGGTGGACGCTGACGGACCTGCGTGGCGTCGCCGCGTTCCCCGGTACCCACCATGTCGAGGGTATCGCGGTGCTGGATGCCCCGGTCGGGCGCTGAACCGCCACGGCGGTCGGCGGCCGACCGACCGACCGCGGGCGAGCCGGCGGGCCCTCAGCCCGTAGACTGGCGATTCGACCCATCGGGGTGTCGGACACGGAAGGGGCAGTCGACAGCAATGAGCGTGCTCGATCAGGTGAACGGCCCCTCGGACCTCAGGGGGCTCGGACCCGACGAGTTGGGCCGGTTGTGCGGCGAGATCCGCGAGTTCCTCATCCGCAAGGTCGCTGCCACGGGCGGGCACCTCGGACCCAACCTGGGCGTCGTCGAGCTGACGGTCGCCCTGCACCGCGTGTTCGACTCTCCGCGCGACCCCATCGTCTTCGATACCGGACACCAGTCATACGTGCACAAGATGCTCACCGGGCGCCGGGATTGCTTCGACGGCCTGCGCACCCGCGGGGGCCTCTCCGGATACCCGTGCCGGGCGGAGAGCGAGCACGACATCGTCGAATCGTCGCACGCCACCGCGTCACTGTCGTACGCGGACGGGCTCGCCAAGGCCTTCGCGCTGCGCGACGAGCGCGACCGGACCGTCGTCACCGTGATCGGTGACGGGGCGATGACCGGCGGTATGGCGTGGGAGGCACTCAACAACATCGCGGCCGCGAAGGACCGGCCCATGGTGATCGTCGTCAACGACAACGGGCGATCGTATTCGCCGACGATCGGCGGTCTCGCCGAGCGGCTGGGCGCGCTGCGTCTGCAGCCCGCGTACGAGAAGGCGATGGATCGGACGAAGAGCGCCCTGACCGCCCGCAAGGACGTCGTCGGCAAGGCGGTCTACTCGGTGCTGCACGGCATCAAGGCCGGCGTCAAGGACGTCGTGTCCCCGCAGGAGCTGTTCGCCGACCTCGGGCTCAAGTACATGGGCCCGGTCGACGGGCACAACCTCGCCGCCACCGAGGCGGCACTCCGGCTCGCCAAGGATTTCGGGGGCCCCGTGGTGGTTCACGTGGTCACCCGAAAGGGCATGGGCTACGTCCACGCGGAGAACAACGAGGACGATCAGATGCACGCCACCGGGGTGATCGACCCCGAGACGGGCAAGCCGCTGTCGACCTCGTCGTCCGTCGACTGGACCTCGGTGTTCTCGGAGGAGCTCTGCGCAATCGGCAGCGAGCGCGACGACGTCGTGGCGATCACCGCCGCGATGGCCGGGCCCACCGGGCTCGCGGCGTTCGGCGAGCGGTTCCCCGATCGGATGTTCGACGTCGGCATCGCCGAGCAGCACGCCGTGGCCTCCGCGTCCGGGCTTGCCCTGGGCGGGATGCATCCCGTGGTGGCCGTCTACTCGACCTTCCTCAACCGGGCCTTCGATCAGCTCCTCATGGACGTCGCCCTCCTCCGTCAACCCGTGACCCTGGTGCTGGACCGTTCGGGCGTGACCGGCCCCGACGGCGCCAGCCACAACGGGATGTGGGACCTGTCGCTCACCGGCATCGTCCCCGGCGTGCGGGTGGCCGCGCCGCGCGACGCGCTCACCCTGCGCAAGGAGCTCCGTGAGGCCGTGGCCGTCGACGACGGCCCCACCGTCGTGCGCTTCCCCAAGGGCTCCGTGGGCGAGCCCGTCCCGGCCCTGGCCACCTCCGAGGACGGCGTGGACCGCGTCCACGGCCCGGGTGACGCCGAGGTTCTGGTGGTGGCCGTGGGCCCCATGGTCGCGACCGCCGCGGCCGCGGCCCGCGACCTCGAGGCGGAGGGGATCTCCGTGGACGTGCTCGACCCGAGGTGGGTCTACCCCGTGCCGGCGTCGATCGTCGAGTCCGCCCGTGGCCGCCGCCTGGTGGTGACGGTCGAGGACAACGGACTCCACGGCGGGGTCGGGTCCGCGGTCTCGGCACGCCTTGACCTCGCTGCCGTTCGGGGCGACCGCCTCGCACTGGGCATCCCACAGGAGTTCCTCGACCACGGCTCCCGCAGCGAGATCCTCGCCGAGGCCGGCCTGACCGCGGAGGGGATCGCCGAGAGCATCAGGGCCCGCCTCGCGCTGTAGTCCGCAAATCCGGCCCGACCCAGCGGGTCAGCTCACCGCCCGGAACCGGCGCACCGCCTCGAGCAGGGGGCCGGTCGTCAACTCGATCTGCCACTCGCGTGCTTCTTCCTCACGCAGAACCTCATGGAGCAGTTCGGCGTCGTCGGCGGGAGTGGTGGTTGCCGCACGCCAGACCCACAGCCGCAGTGTCGAAGGCTTGAGGAGCAGCCCCTGGTCGATGCCCAGGTCGTCGGCGAGAGCGGCGATCGCCTCCCGCGCGACGTCCAGGAGCGCGGCGGCCTCTGGCTCGTTGCGCTTCCAGGACGCGTGCGGGGGATGCTCGGCGGGCGGCCCCTGACGTGTCGGCAGGTCCTCGCGGCCGAGCCCGTCGGCCCATTCCAGTGCGGCCAGCCATTCGCCGACCAGGCGTCTGCGTTGCGGGCCGTCGAAACCGTCGATCGCCAGTAGCGCGGACCGGCTGGTCGGGCCTACCCGTGCGGCCTCGATGACGGCGGCGTCGGCCAGCAGTCGCTTGGGGGCGATGTCCCGCTCGGCGGCCACGCGGTCGCGGGCCATCCACAGCTCCCGCGCGCGGGCCAGCTGGCGGGCGTCGCGCAGACTCGACAGGCGCGTCAGACGTCGCCAGGGGTCGGCGGCGGCCGGGGCCGGGACCGAGTCGACGAGGTGCCGACACTCCGCCTCGAACCACTCACGGCGGCCCAGGGCGTCGAGTCGGGGCAGCACCTCGTCCGCCAGTTCGTGGAGGAACAGCACGTCGTAGGCCGCGTAGTCGAGCCACGCGGCGGGCAGCGGCCGGCGGGACCAGTCCGCGGCCGAGTGCGCCTTGGCCAGCCCGATCCCGAGGTGCTCGGAGATCATGGCGGCGAGGTTGACCCTCTCGATCCCGAGGAACCGGCCGGCGAGCTCGGTGTCCACCAGCGACGTGGGATGGATGCCGAGCTCGCGGAGGGACGGCAGGTCCTGGCTCGCGGCGTGGAACAGCAGCGGCCGCTCCGAGAGGACGGTGGCGAGCGGTCCGACGGTCCGGCCCGGGGTCTCCGGGTCCACGAGCAGGGCGGGCTCGCCGGGGACGCGGAGCTGGAGGAGGAACGCGCGCTCGGAGTAGCGGATCCCGGAGGCGCGTTCGACGTCCACCGCGATCGGCTCGGACGACGCGTCCAGGGCGTCGACGACCGCACCGATCCCGGAGAGGTCGTCGATGAACTCGTACTCGGCAGGGGGAGGCGCCGCCCCGGGCGGGGTCTCGCCGCGGCGGCGCCCGCTCACGCCCGTCCGTGCAGGGACGTGACCCCGACGGGCGGCAGGCCGGCGGCCTGCGCCAGGGTCTTGCAGAACGCCGACGCGTGGCCGGTGAGGTCCGGCTCGAGGGCCGTCCACGACGCGCGCAGCTCCAGCTGATGGGCCTGCGGGGGGCCGGCGATGTCGCCGTAGCGGACGGAGGCCGTGCTGGTGACGGTCCCGCCGAGGGCCGTGTACGGTCCGGCCTCCTCGTCGAGCGCCTCGGTCAGCCAGCTCCACGCCACCTGCGGCAGGAGCGGATCACCCGCCAACGAGGCCTCCATGTCCGCCTGGATGTACGCGACCAACCGCAGGGTGCCGTTCCACGCGTCGTCGCCTGACGGGTCGTGCAGCAGGATGAGCCGGCCGAACGCGTCGCCGTCGGAGAATTCCGGCACGTCGTCGCCCCGGGGCGGGAGGATCTCCACACCGAGGGCGTGACTATAGGGCGCCAGTCGCTGCGGCGGGCGGATCGGGCCGACCGAGATCTCGGGGCGGACCTCGAGCCGCGACAGCGACTCGACCGCCGCCCGGAAGACCTCGGGCTCGCCGTCATTGACCGATGTACTCACAGGTCGACACGCTAGCGACCACCGCCACGGGCGTGGAAGAGGCGCGCCGTCACCTGGCCGGGTGGGCAGACCGGCCCCGGCGGTCACTTCATGGGACGATGGAGGCGTGTTGAACTCTGATGCGTCCTCGTCCCCCCTTCCCGGCGGCGCCCCTGGCGCCGGAACCACCGAGCGGGTGGCCGTGGCCCCGGGCCGTCGCGCCGGGACTGGCCCCTACCTCGACGAGGTGACGGGCAGGGGCGGGTCGCACACGCCGGTGTGGTTCATGCGCCAGGCGGGACGGTCCCTGCCCGAGTACAAGGAGGTCCGGGGCGGCTCGACCATGCTCGAGGCGTGCTTCGACCCGGAGATGACCTGCGAGATCACGCTGCAGCCGGTGCGCCGTCACGGCGTGGACGCGGCGATCTTCTTCTCCGACATCGTCATCCCCCTGGCCGCGGCCGGCGTGGACATCGACATCGTCCCGGGGACCGGTCCCGTGGTTGCCGAGCCGATCCGCGACGAGTCCGACGTGGCCGCGCTGCCCGAGCTCACCCCGGACCGACTGGAGGCCATCGAGGAGGCGGTCCGGCTCATCACCGCGGAGCTCGACCCGGCCGTGGCCCTCATTGGCTTCGCGGGCGCGCCCTTCACCCTGGCCTCCTATCTCATCGAGGGCGGCCCCAGCCGCAACCACGAGCACACCAAGTCGCTCATGTACTCCCGCCCCGAGGTGTGGAACGCGCTGATGGGCAAGCTCGCCGACCTCACGACCGTGTTCCTCCGCGCGCAGATCGGGGCGGGCGTCGACGCGATCCAGCTCTTCGACTCGTGGGCCGGGGCGCTGACCGAGCGGGACTACCGCTCCCTGGTCCTGCCGCATTCCACGCGCATCTTCTCCGACGAGGTCATCTCCTCGGTACCGCGCACGCACTTCGGCGTGGGCACCGGCGAGCTGCTCGGCGCCATGAGTGAAGCCGGCCCAGAGGTGGTGGGCGTGGACTGGCGCATCCCGCTCGACGACGCCGCCACCCGGGTGCCCGGCAAGGTCCTGCAGGGCAACCTCGACCCGGCGATGCTCTTCGCCGACCGCTCGGCCCTGGACTGCGAAGTCCGACGCGTCCTCGAGGAGGGGCGCCGCGCCCGCGAGGCCGGCGCCGCCGGGCACGTGTTCAACCTCGGCCACGGGGTCCTGCCCGCGACCGACGCGGGTGCCGTGACCCACGTGGTGGAGCTCGTCCACGAACTCTCCGGCAAGTGACGGAGACGTCGCCGCGGGTCGTCGTGGTGGGGGGCGGCCTCAGCGGACTGACGGCCGCCTACCAGCTTTCCCTGGAGCTCCCCGACGCCCACGTGACCGTCCTCGAGGCGTCGGCGTCACCCGGGGGAGCGCTGCACACGGTCGACTTCCCGTCGGGGCCCATGGAGCTCGGTGCGGAGGCGTTCATCGCCCGCCGCCCCGAGGCCTCACAGCTCGTCGTCGAACTCGGCCTCACCGACTCGCTGCGCCACCCGGGCCCGCTCGGGCCGGCCATCCTCACCGGCGGGCGCGCGGTCCCCATGCCGCGCGGGACCCTCATGGGTCTGCCGTCGGACGTCGACGCCCTGTCGGAGGTGCTCGGCCCCGCCGAGCGGGAAGTCGCCGCGCGCGAGGCGGATCTGCCGCTCGCGTGGGAGCCTGGCTCGGACGTGTCCCTGGGCGCCCTGGTCGCCGAGCGGTTCGGCCCCGCGGTCGTCGCCCGGCTCGTCGATCCCATGCTCGGCGGGGTGTACGCCGCCCCCAGCAGCGGGCTCGGCCTGCGCCAGGTCGTGCCCGGGCTCGCCGAGGCGCTCGATCGCGGCGCACCCAGCCTCACCGCCGCCGCCCGCCAGCTCACCGGCACCCGCACGCCCGGCCCGGTGTTCGCCACTCTCGACGGCGGCTATCGCGTCCTCGTCGACGCACTCGCCGCCGCCTCCGGCGCCCTGATCCGCACGGGCGCGAGGTGCACCTCCCTGCGTCGCGAGGGCAACGGATACACGCTGGCGGTCGCCGGCGACCGCAGGTCGTGGACCGAGAACGCGGACCTCGTCGTCGTCGCCGTCCCTGTTCGCCACGCCGCGCCGCTTCTCACCGCCGCCGGCGGCCTCGACGCCGGGGAACAGGCGCTGTCCGGGATCCGCACGGCCTCCTCGGCCGTCGTCGCGCTCGAGGTCGACCGCTCGACGAACCTCCCCGAGCGGTCCGGAATCCTCGTCGCAACCGACGAACCGGTGCCGTTCAAGGCCATGACCTTCACGAGCCACAAGTGGCCCCACCTCGACACCCGCCCCGGTCACCTGGTGCGGGTGTCGTTCGGGCGACTCGACGACGACGAGGTGCTCGCCTCCGACGACGCCGCCCTCACCCGGATGGCCGGGTCCGCGCTGGGGGGACTGTGCGGCTCGGTGCCGACGATCCTGCACTCGCGGGTGCGCCGCTGGACGGACGCACTCGCCGAGATCGGCCCCGGTCACGACGCCCGGATCGCCGGGGTACGGGCCGAGCTGGCCGAGCGGCTACCCGGCGTGGAGCTCGTCGGCGGGGCGACCGAGGGCGTAGGGGTACCCGCCTGTATCGGGTCGGCACGGGCCGCGGCCCGTCGGCTGGCCGCGAAGTGGCAGGATTGAGCCATGGCACGCCTCGACTACAAGAAGCTCAACTCCACCCTGCGCTACCTCATGTTCTCGGTCTTCACCGTGACGCCCGGGCAGCTCGGAGACGACCGGGACGCGGTCGCCGCGGATCTCGAGACCTTCCTCGCCCGCTACGAGGGCACGGACGTCGTGGTGCGCGGACTGTACGACGTCTCCGGCCTGCGCGCCGAGGCCGACTTCATGTTCTGGACCCACGCCGAGCACATCGAGGACCTGCAGCGGTTCTACAACGACTTCCGACGCACCACCCTGCTCGGCCGGGCCAGCACGGCGTTCTGGTCCAACACCGCCCTGCACCGGCCCGCCGAATTCAACAAGAGCCACATCCCCGCGTTCCTCGCCGAGGAGGAACCGGGAGCGTACATCTCCGTGTACCCGTTCGTGCGGTCCTACGAGTGGTACCTGCTGCCCGACGAAGAGCGTCGCCAGATCCTCGCCGAGCACGGTCGCGCCGCCCGCGAGTATCCGGACGTCCGCGCGAACACCGTGCCCGCGTTCTCGCTGGGTGACTACGAGTGGATCCTCGCCTTCGAGGCGCCGCAGCTCGACCGCATCGTCGATCTCATGCGGATCATGCGCTCGACCGAGGCCCGTCGCCACGTGCGCGAGGAGATCCCGTTCTTCACCGGGCCGCGCGTCACGGCCGCGCAGCTCACCGCGTCCCTGCCGTAGGGTCCACGCTCACCCGACAGAGCGCGGAAAAGGGGCCTGCCGGAACTGATCCGGTCGGCCCCTTTCGCGCGTGTCGCGCTCAGCCCTCGGCGGGCTCGAGCGTCAGGCTCACCGAATTGATGCAGTATCGCAGGTCGGTGGGCGTGCCGTAGCCCTCGCCGGCGAACACGTGTCCCAGGTGACCGTGGCAGTTGGCGCAGATGACCTCGGTGCGGGTCATGCCGAGCGAGGTGTCCTCGCGCTCGATGACCGCGTCGCCGGCCAGCGGAGTGAAGAACGAGGGCCAGCCGCAGTTCGACTCGAACTTGGCGTCGCTGCGGAACAGCTCCGCACCGCAGCCGCGGCAACGGTAGACGCCCTCGGTCTTGGTGTCGTTGTACTCGCCCGTGAAGGGCCGCTCGGTCCCGGCCTGCCGCAGGACCTGGTACTCCGCCGGGGTGAGGCGGCGGCGCCACTCGGCGTCGTCGAGGGTGAAGTCGGGCTGGGGGGTGTGGCTGTCGGTGGGCTTGCTCATGCCCGCAGGTTACGCCGCCGCGGCAGCCGGTGCGATCCGCTCGTGGCGGCTGGGGTCCGAGCGGCGCCACAGGAGCACCACCAGGACGGTGGCCAACAGCAGCAGCCAGCCGAGGGTCGGGTGCGCGAACTCGAGCAGCCGCCCGTAGTACGGCCAGCGTGTCGACTCCCAGAAGTCGAGTGTGAAGAACCCGTAGGCGGCGAGCCACGCCGGCCAGGTGCGCACCAGGGACCTGTCGAGCACCACCGTGAGCATGATGGGGATGAGCATCATGGAGTAGTACATCTGGCCGAGGGTGGAGACGAGGAACACACCGGTGAGGACGACGCCGGAGGTGGTGGCGAGCCACAGCACCTCGTGGTTGTGGCGGTACTCGAGCAGCAGCCACACCGCCAGCAGCGTCGCGGCCACCACGAGGATCCGCGCGACCAGGATGAGCGGCTCCGGGACCCCGTAGTACAGACCGAGCCCCGCGAGCGAGCTGTTGTAGTAGTCACGCACCTCGCCCATGTAGGCCAGTGTGGTGTCGAGGTAGCTGCGGGCGTCGACGGTCAGCGCCCAGCCGGCGGCCATGGCCACGGCGGGGATCGCGGCGGCCGTGACGAACGGTTGCCACTGCCTGCGGATGAGCGGCAGCACGAGTAGAGGCGCCAGCATCGGTTTGATCGCGAGCGACAGGCCGATGGCCACGCCGGCCCACCACAGGCGCCGGCGGTGCAGGAGGTACAGGAACGCGACCTGGCAGAGGAAGATCACGCCGTTGACGTTGGTGAACACCAGCGTGTTGGTCACGGCCTCCGTGCAGAACGCGGCCAGCAGGATCGCGGGGGCGGCGAACGACCGGACGTCCAGGTCGAACAGCCGCATCAGCAGCCACAGCGCGGCGATGATCGCGGCGGTGTTGAGGCCGATGAACAGCCAGCGGGCGAGCGTGTAGTTGTCGATCATCCCGAACGGGGCCAGCATCAACGTCCCGCTGGGGGCGTAGAGGTAGTGCGGCTGGACGGTCAGCAGGTTCTCGGCGTACACCGGCTCGCCGGCGAGGAACCGCCTGGTGGCGGCGTAGACCGTGCCGAAATCGTTGGTGATCGAGCCGTTGACGGCCCGGATCAGGACACGGTGGATGACGGTCATGATCGCCAACGGCCACAACACGTGGGCAAGGACGCGGGGCACGGTCATCGTGTTTCGGGTGGGCAACGGCACGTCAGGCAGGGTACCGCCTGGCCCTCCGGGGTCGGGCGAGGCGCTCCGGTCGGTCAGGACGGGCAGGCGGCGGAGTCCTCAGCGGTACCGGGGTCGGCGAGGAATCCGGTCACCGCGGTTCGGGCGCACCCGGAGTGCAGGACCACGCGCGATCCGGGCGCGCCCCAGGTGAGCGTGCGGACCTCGGTGGCGCCGGCGGCGGTGAGCGCGGCGGCGGCCGGTTCGACGGCCGCGGCACCGGCGACGGGGTCGGCGATCCCGCCCAGCAGCAGGACCGGCACGTCGGCGGGCACGCTGACCGGAACCTGGCCGGGGACGGGCCAGGTGGAGCACGCGGACAGCTGCGCGGCGAGGATCTCCCCGAACGGCGGGGTCCCGGCCCACTCGGAGCTCAGCTCGTCGACGCGGTTCACCGGCACGCGGCGGGACAGGTCCGAGCACCCGGCCACGTACGGCAGGGACGTCCCGGACAGTTCGGTGGCGCGATCGCGAACGCTGTCGGGGGTCTCGTCGGGCGCCGCGCTCACGAGATCGCCGAGGATCACGTCGCCCGAGGACGGGGCGCCGGCGGAGGCGCCGGACAGGTCGGCCAGCGCAGAGCGGACGACGTCGGACAGCAGCGCCGCGGGCACGGTCGCGCCGGGGTCGCGGGCGCGGTCGAGGGCCCGGGCGATCGCGTCGACCTTCTGATCGGCGTCGCCGGGTCCGCACTCCGGCCGCGTGCACGAGGCGGCCCAGAGCCGGAGCGCGGAGTCGGAGCCGTCGAGGGCGGCGCGGGCGGCGGCCTCCTGGTCGCCGTCGGCGGGGGCGGGGGAGTCGACGACCAGTATCGACAGGCGGCCGGGGTGGGCGCTCGCGTAGGCCAGGGCGGTGCGGGCACCGTTGCCGATCCCCAGAACGCCGAGCCCGGGCACCCCCCATTGCTGCCGGAGCCGTTCGAGGTCCTCGGCGGCGCCCGCGGCGCCGAAGTCCAGTTCCCGCCCCTGGAGCTGGTCGGTGCAGGACTGTGCGGTGTCGGCGAGGGCGCCGCGCACCTCGGGGGAGGTGGGGTCGGTGCCGCGGTCCGCCAGTCCGTCGAGGGTGCGGCGGGCGGGGAAGGACAGGCACGCGCCGGCCGCGCCGGACCGGCCCCGGTGGTCGACGACGACGAGCGGCCGGGCGTCGGTGAGTTCGGGGCCGGCGGAGGCGAGCCGCGCCGTGAGGGTGTCGGGTGAGGTCTCGGGACCGGCGACGACGACGAGGGGCGCCGCGTCGTCCGGGGTGCCCGTAGCGGTGAGGCGCAGGACGGGCGTGTCCCCGAGCGTCGAGCACTCGACGGTGGCCTCCTCCGGCATCCCGCGGGCCCGGTCCGCCGCGCAGGGTGTCCAGGTGAGGTCGGAGCGCGGTGCGAGCCACTCCGGGCGGTCCGCTGACTCCCGGCCGCCGCCGTCACCGTCGGCGTCGGGGCCCGGGCCGTCGCCCGTCGCCAGCCGCGGGCCCGTGGCGGGTAGGGGAGCGCAGGCGGCCGCAGTCACCGCGACGGCGGCCACGACGGCACCGAGCGCGCGCGTCATCCGGCCGCGGCGCCGGGGGGCCGGATCGTCTGCGCCGCGGGTCATCTGTTCGAGGCGCCGGGGAGCCGGATCGTCTCCGCCGCGCCTCACCCGGCCGCCCCGTCGACGACCCAGCGCGTGTAGAGCCCGCCGCGTGGGCAGGTGAACGCGGCGGCGATCCGCATCGGCACCCTGCTGGTGCCCGGGCCGCCGGCCAGCGGTGTGCGGTCGCCGCCGACGACGAGCTGCGGCGCGACGGACAGCACGAGCTCGTCGACCGCGCCCTCGCGGAGGAAGGTGCCGAGGAGTCCGGGGCCGCCCTCGAATGCCACCTCGGACGCCCCGAAGTGGGTGGCCAGCGATCGGACCGCCGCGCGCAGCGGCCCGGGGTCCAGCACGTGGACGGTCACGCCCTGTCGGCGAGCGGCCTCGAGGCGGTCGCCGGGGACGCCGTGTGCGGCGACGACCTGGACGGCGTCCCCGAGGGGCGCGCAGTGGTCGATCAGCCGGTCGGGGAGGCTCCGGGTGAACACCAGGACCACCGGCGGCGGGCCGGGGCGACGGCCCGCCCATGCCTCGGCGATCCTGGCGGGGCCGTATCCCTCGGTCAGGGCCGTGGCGGAGCCCACCATCACCAGGTCGGCGCGGGCGCGCATGGCGTCGTAGACGAGTCTGTCGGTCGGGGTGCCGAGCCCGCCGCTACGGCCGTCGACGGTCGTGCTGCCGTCGACCGTGGAGATCATCACCGCCCGGATGCGGGGCAGGGCGAGATCGGGCTCCGGCTCCAGCGCCTCCCAGAGGGTGTCCAGGGCCGCGGGGTCCTCGTCGATCACGGGCGGCCGTGTCGTGTGCACCCCGGACTCCTTCCGTTCTGACGTCGAATGCCCCCACGATAGGCTCTGCGCATGGTCTCTCGCCTCGTTGACGTCACCCCGGTGGTCCCCGCCGACCAGCTCGTGGCCCAGATGGTGCCGCCGTCGATGTTCGACGACGTCAGCTTCGACTCCTACATCCCGGATCCGGCGCAGCCCTCGCAGGCCGCCGCGGTCAAGGCGTGTCGGCAGTTCGCGGAGGAGGTCAATTCCCGGCGCGCGCCGAAGAAAGGCCTGTTCGGCCGGCGCCCCAAGGCCGTCCAGGGCACCGGCATCTACCTCGACGGCGGGTTCGGCGTGGGCAAGACCCACCTGCTGACCTCGATCTATCACAACTGCCCGGAGCCCAAGGCGTTCGGCACGTTCGTCGAGCTGACGCATGTGGTGGGTGCGCTCGGCTTCAACAGGGCGGTCGAGGAGCTCTCAGGTCGCTCCGTGCTGTGCATCGACGAGTTCGAGCTCGACGACCCGGGCGACACCATGCTCGTGTCCCGCCTGCTCGCCGAGCTGACGACGGCCGGTGTCAGTGTGGCGGCCACGTCCAACACCCTGCCCGAGCAGCTGGGGGAGGGGCGCTTCGCGGCCAAGGACTTCATGCGGGAGATCCGCAAGATGTCGGGCATCTTCGAATCCATCCGGGTGGACGGTCCGGACTACCGGCACCGCAACCTGCCGCCGGCCCCGAACCCGATGACCGACGAGGACCTGCGGGCTGACGCCGAGGCGGTCGACGGTGCGACGTTCGACGACTTCGGCGAGCTGTGCCAGCACCTGTCGACCCTGCACCCCTCCAAGTACAACCGCCTGGTCGACGGTGTGAACCGTGTCTGCCTGAGCGGGGTCAAGCCGCTGCCGGACCAGTCGATCGCGCTGCGGCTCGTGGTGCTCGCGGACCGCCTCTACGACGCCGGCATCCCGGTGCGGAATTCGGGCGACAAGCTCGACGCGATCTTCACCGAGGAGATGGTCGCCGGCGGCTACAGGAAGAAGTACCTGCGGGCGACCTCGCGCCTGCTGGCGCTGTCCCGATTCGAGACCGTCGGCGGCTGACCTCCGGCCGCAGCTGGCTAGTTCCCGACCGCAGCGCCGCGGCCGGTCTGACCTCCGGCCGCGCCAGCGCGGCGCCGCGGTCCAGCCGGTGCCGACGACTCACCCCTACCCGCCCGGGTTCTCGACCCGCGACGTCACCTATCGGATGACGCGACGCCCATCGACCTACACGCCGCCTATCGGATAACGCGACGCCTATCGGATAACGCGACGCCTGCGGGGTCCCTTAGGTGGCGCGTAATCCGTTAGGTGGCGTTGGCCTGCCACGCTGTGATGACCCGCGCTCGGACGCACCCATCCGCGCCCCCGGCGCTCCGCGCAGCCGATCGTCGCCACGACGGCCTACACCCGGGGCGGACTCGACGACCGCGTTCGCCCTGACGCGGCCGCGGGACTCAGAGGGGCAGCTCGTAGACGACGTCGGTGTTGGCGACGCCGCCCACGTCGAAGATCCGGTTCCCGCGGGGCTCGAACCCGTGCTTGACGTAGAACCTCCGGGCTCGCGCGTTCGCGACATTCGTGGCCAACCAGACGCTCCGCACGCCCGACTGCCGGCTCCTCGCCATCAGATCGTCGAGCATCCGGGACGCAACCCCTGACCCGTGGTGTTCCGAATCGACGTAGAACTTGCTGATGCCAGTCGTGGGGCGGTGGACGACCTGCGATGCGCAGTCGGGATCCATCGCGGTGCCCTCTACGAGCAGTACGTACCCCACGATCGCGCCCCCGTCTGCGCGGCATACCAGCACCTCATGGTCCGAGGACTCCATGTATGCCCTGAACGCCTCCTCACTGAGATGCTCGGAGATGAAGGCCACGATCACCCCCGCATCGAGGTCGGGCGGGCACGCCAGCGGGAACGTACGGGAGGCCAGTTCCCGAAGGGGGCGGAGGTCAGCCTCTACAACCTCGTCGAGTCGCGCGGTCACCCTCCCAGACTAGGGGCACCGTTCACGCGTGCAGATGGAGGCTCTCGTCCTCCCGTACCCCGCGGATGACATACCGCTCGATGTCATCGCCACCGCCGAGCACGAGGATGACCTCATATGAGTCGGCAGCGGTCCTTCGGAGGTCGGCGAGGACACCGGTGGTGTGACGGAAGTGGACGACGCGGCCGCGCATGCTCGCCACGTCAGCCCGTCCGACCGTCGTCGAATGGTGGAGTCGGGGCGTGGCAGTCATAGATCCATCGTCAGTGACGCACATCACATAGGCGGAACGGTCCGGTACCGGTACGGCGGCGATTCGCCCGGTGGCAGGTGTGGTCCGCGGCCGGGCCCCGAAGGCCGTCTCGCCGCCGGCGCATCAACGCGGAAAGCCCCGGCCGGGGCCGGGGCGTTCTGTGGTGCGCGATACTGGGATTGAACCAGTGACCCGGGGTAGAGTCCTCACCATGTCTGACCAGGCGTAACAGCCCGTCTACCTGCACCGATACAGTCCATGAAGGTAGACGAAGATGGACGAAGATACCCCCCGATTACCCGTCCTTTGGGCACGCTTTGGGCACGCGGTGGGCACGACGAGGAGGACGACATGGCACGCAAGACGGACACGGAGCGGGCGCGGTTCGGTAGCGTCCGCCGCCTACCATCGGGCCGATACCAAGCCCGCTACACGGGGCCGGATCTCGCGCGGTACACCGGCCCCCGGACCTTCCAGACCAAGGGCGACGCCTTCGGCTGGCTCCGCGCCGAGGAACGCCTCATCGAACTGGAGGTCTGGACCTCCCCGGTGGACCGGGAGCGGGCGGAGGAGGCGAAGGCCGCCAGGGTCACCGTGGAGGCGTACGGGACCGCGTGGATGGACCAGCGGGACGTGAGGCCCAAGACCCTGGCCGAGTACCGGCGCTTCTGGGCCTCCCGCGTCGTTCCGTACATCGGCCAGGAGGCCGTGGCTGAACTGACGCCGGCCCGGATCCGGACGTGGTGGGCGGAGATCCGCAAGGCCCACGACACGCCCACGGCCAACGCCCGCGCCTACTCGCTCCTGAAGACCGTCCTGTCCGATGCCGTGACCGACGGACACCTGGCGGCGAACCCCTGCCAGGTGAAGGGGGCCGGGATCGCGCCGAAGGGCCGGGAGATGGCGCTACTCACGCCCGCCCAGTTGTCCGCTATCGCCGCCGCCATGCCGGAGCGGTACCGGGCGGCGGTCCTGGTGGCGGCGTGGGGCGGTCTGCGGTTCGGAGAACTCACCGAGTTGCGCCGGAAGGACGTGGCCGCCGGCGGGACCCTGGTCCGCGTTCGCCGGGCCGTCGTCCGCGTGGACGGGGAGGAGATCGTGGGGACGCCGAAGTCCGCCGAAGGTGTCCGGGACGTCCACCTCCCGGCCCCGGCGGCCAAGGCTCTGGCGGCGCACCTGGAGACCTTCACCGGCCCCGGGGCCGACGCTCTGGTCTTCGACACCGCCGCCGGTGGCCGGGTGACCCCGACGCGGCTCCGGGAGCCGTTCCAGCGGGCCGTGGCCAAGGCCGGGGTCACCGATCCGGTCCGGCTCCACGATCTCCGCCACATGGGGGCCACGATGGCGGCGCAAGCGGGGGCTACCACGAAAGAACTCATGGCCCGCCTGGGGCACTCCACGCCGACCATGGCCATGAGGTACCAGCACGCGGCGGCCGGCCGGGATGCCGCCCTGGCCAAGCGGATGGCGGCGCTGGCGGACGAGTGACACGCCCGGGCGCGTGGACAACTGGGGTGGGCGGCGCGGCACTATTCCGGCGGGGGTAGTGCCGTCGCGCTGACGTGGGACAACGGGCGCGTTCCGTTACACACCCGCTACAGCGTAGGTGCCGCGTCCACGACACTGTAGCCGTTGCACCCTGCCTGACCTGCGGCGTAGTAGTTGGACGTATCGGGAACAACCTCCCGGTTCCACCACGGAGTGGACGACGAAGCCCCCAGGTAAAGCAAGCGGCCCGCCAAGCCTCACGACAACGGTAACGGTTAACAGCGGCTTCGACGTCCCGGCAACTCCGACCACCTCACCCTTGGAGTTGCCATGTCCACCATGCCCACCATGGGCCTGCCCGCCGCCGCTGAATATCTCGGTGTGTCCGACAAGTTCGTTCGCCGGCAGGTCTCGGAGGGCCGACTCCCGGCCTACCGACTCGGCGGTCCGCGCGGCCGTCTCCGCTTCTACCGCGAAGACCTCGACGCCCTCCTGACCCCCGTCCCCGCCGCCCGGCAGGGGGGTGGCCACGCATGAGCGCAAACGAAAGCCGCCCCCACCACGTGGAGGCGGCCCCGAAGACCTCGCCCAGGTCCACCTCTGAAGATACCGTGTCGGACCAGACTCTGGGAAGCCCCTCTCATAATGTGGGCGGTGGTCTCCGATGAGCCTGGCACGCAACGCCCGCAAGAGTGGGAAGCCTAACCCCCTGATCTCCCAGGCCACCCTGGCCGCCAGGGCCAGGGAACGCCAGAAGGCGGTGGACGCCGCCAGGGAGAAGATCAAGGCGTCCGCCATCGGCCGGTCGGCCCTGAAGAAGATCCCGCCGCCGGTGCCGGTCATCGACGGCCTGATGTTTCTGGACAACCTGGCCCGCCTGTCATCGGAGCCGGGGCGGGGGAAGACCTTCCTGGCCCTGGACATGGCCCTGTGCGTGGCCACGGGGACCCCGTGGCACGGCCATAAGGTCCGGCAGGGCCGGGTGCTCTACCTGGTTGGTGAGGGCCTGTCAGGGCTGAACCAGCGTGTGGAGGCGTGGGAGTCCTACCAGCGGACCACGGTCCCGGAAGGGGCGGTGGAGTGGCTGGACCTACCCCTAGAACTCCACGACCCAGAGGGCATCGACCCCGACGGGCTGGCCGCGTACGTGAAGGAGGAGGGGTTCACGGTCGTCATCGTGGACACCCAGGCCCGCTACACGGCCGGGATGGAAGAGAACTCGAACTCCGAGGTGGGAGTCCTGGTGCGCAACCTGGACCGGCTGAAGCAGGCCGTGGGGGCGTGCATCCTCCTCATCCACCACGTCACCATCGGGACCGACCGTCCCCGTGGGGCGTCCGCGCTGAACGGGGCCATCGACACGGAGATGATCCTGGTCTCCGCCGGCGGCGGACGCGGCGTGGTCAAACTCCAGAATCCGAAGCAGAAGAACGCGGCCGAACACGCCGACCTGGGGTTCACGCCTTACATCTGTAAGGACTCCGTGGTGATGGTGGCCGACACCGACCGGAAGGTCACCGGCGGCAAGGTGGACCCCTTCGCGCGGCCGGCCAGGCCCCCGGTCCTGGGATCCCAGGCTGGACACACCATCCGCCAGCGGATCACGTACATCATCTGGTCCACGTTCCAGCACGGCACGTCTGGCGGGACGAAGGAGGAGATTAAGCGGAGCCTCCAGGGGGATCCGGACCTAAAGATCACCTCCGCCAACTGGGTGAAGCGGTTTAACGCGGAGTGGTCAACCATGGAGGCCAAGGGCCACCTGAAGACCGGGGCCAGCGGTACCCGGTTCCTCCTCACCCAGGCCGCCCTGGAGGAGATCGGGGCCGACGAGATGACGCCCCCGACACCGGAGGAGGAGCGGACCCTCCTGGAGCACATCGACACCGCCGACGACCTCCAGGACGGCCTCCAGGGCGATGACGACGATGAGGACTAACACCTCCGCCGCCGCCTCCCGAGGGTGTCTGACTGTAGTGGACGGTCCCCGGACGGTCCTCTCCGCCGAGATCGACAAAACCGCAGGTCAGAGGGTGGACGGTGTCCGTCCGCCGGAGGTATGTAGTGGACGGTGCGTCCCAGGACCGTCCGGCACCGTCCCCGCCGCCCTATATCCGCAGGTCAGAGGGTGGACGGTGGGCCGTCCGGACGCCGTCCACAACCCCCTCCGGACGGACCGTCCCCCCCTTAAGGGGGACGGGACGAAGGGCCGAAGGCAGGAATCAAGCCCAGAACCGTCCCGTGCTCACGAAGCCGGCGGCGGACTGGGCCACCTAGAACAACCCACGGCGGCGGATCTCCCCCCTCCTCATGACCGTGTTCCACGCACCCACAACAACCAACCAGGCCCCGCCCGGCAAGGCGGCGGGGAGCACCACCACGGAGGAGCACGACACCATGAGCACGACACGACAGACGGCCGGCGGAGTCCAGTACCCGCGCCCGACCACCGACACCTACCCACCTCTGGCCGGGCTGGCTGACGCCCTGAACAAGGCGGCGCGGACCATGCCCGAGGGCACGGCGGACCACTTCGTGGCCCGGAGGGCTACCTGGGACGCGAAGAACCCCGTCCGTGTGATCCCCCGGGAGGGCGGCGGGTACGACGTCGTTCTGGTCCTGGCTCACGGCGGCTACGACCTGGAGGACGCCCAGCGCCACGCCAACCTCATGCGGCACTACCTCCGTCTGGCGGAGATCGACGTGGCCACTCGACTGGAGGGCCACCCGGAGAGGTGGGACGGACTCATGGAACAGGAGTCCGACGAGTACAACACCTGGCGACTCCTGCCCGCCGACGACGCCGAGGGGGCCGACCGATGAGCACGAAGACGAACCCACTACGCCGGGCGGCGCAGACCTGGCCCGGCCTGGAGCGCGTGGACCTGGCCCTGGAGGTCTGGGAGACCACGATCCCCCGGCTGGAGATCCAGGAGGCGTGCAGCGGGTGCGCCTGGACCGAACTGTTTAAGCCCGCGCTGGTAGCGGTCACGGGCCGGGCGTTCGACTCCAAGACCACGGGGGAGATCCGGCGGGCGGTGATCGACCGCCTCCAGGTAGCGGACCCGGCCGGGGGGCACGGGATAGACCCGGCCCTATGGGACCAGGCGGCGGCCATCCTGCCGGTGCCGGGGTACCGCCAGGGCTACCACCGCCGGCGTCTACAGGCGCGCCTGGACCTCCTCCCGGAGGCTCGCCCGGTCGTGGTTCGGAGGGCGTCGGACTGGGAGCCGGTGGATCTGTCGCGGTACCTCACCGACGACGCCGAGGAGGCCGGCCGATGACCGGCCGGCGACGTCTCCGCCTCCGGGAGATCCTGCCCGCACCGTGGATCGCGCGGATGCCGGAGGGCGGCGGCTACACCCCGCCACCTCCGGACCCCGCCGAGGACGGTCCGCGCCGCCTCTACTCGACGTGGCCAGACGCACCCACCGGCATCCTGTCCTTCGGCCAGGCGTGCCTGGCCTTCGCCGCCGGCCACTCGGACGCCGTGGAGGCGTGGCGCTGGAACTTCCCGAAGTCGGCGGAGGTCTTCGACGGCGTCCGCACCACCGAAGCGGGCGTGATCCCGCTGGATCAGCCCTACACCCTCGAAGGAGAAGACGATGGCCGCTGAGTGGACCGCTGACGACTTCGCAGACCCACCCCTGGACGTTCTCACGGAGAACGGCCGCGCGACCGTCTCACGGGCGGTCTGGGACCGCGACACGGACGTCCTGGCCGACCTCCAGCGTGAAGCGGACAGCCACCGGAACCTCCACCCCGACCTGGGGGACGAAGGATGAGCGCGGCGGCCTCGACCTACCCGGCCAGCGCACCGTGGCCGGGGGAGTGGGCCAGTCTCGCCGCGTGTGCCGGCCGGCAGCCTCTCATGGACGACGACCTCCCCGGGGAGACGGCCGAGGAGAGGGAGGCCCGCCACTGGAGGGCGGCGGAGGTCTGTCGCCGGTGCGTCGTGCTGGCAGAGTGCGCGGCCTGGAGAGAGGCCACCCCGGTGGCGCAACGTGTCGGTGTCTCCGCTGGCCGCGTCCGGCGACCTGCCCAGAAGGGCGACACGGACCTCCTCAACCCGGCCTCTACGGCCGTGGCGGTGGCCTAGCGCGGCGGTCCTCTACGGAGGTAGAGTAGAGGTGTCCTTTCGACGGGGACAGTCGTTGCGAAACGGCGGCGGCGGGTAGCGGGCAGATGCCCGTCCGCCGCCCCGGTTCCTCGACACCGGCCGACTAGATGACTCGAAACGCCGACCGTCGAACCCAGGGGTAGACACCCCGCCCCGACGGGATGACTCCCGAGCGGACCTGAAACACCGCCGCCCTTCGACGCGCGTGAGGCAGATCCTCCGTGGTTGATGACCAGGCCGGCGGCGGTCCCGTTCACCCTGAAGGAGTCCCGCCATCATGGCTGAGTCACTGTTCATCAACGGCGGTCTGTCCCCCGCCTTCCTCGTCCAACTCCGCGCCGGCCTCATCGAGCACGTCAAGAAGACCAGCCGCGCGGCCCAGTCCTCGACCGTCGTCACCTCGACCTACGCCGACGTGGACGTCCCGATCCTCGCGGACGACGTGGACGCGGTGTGGACTGCCGAGGGCCAGGAGATCGCGCAGGCCGCGCCGGACCTGGTGACCAAGAAGGTTCGCCCGGGCAAGTTGGCGCGCATCGTCCCGATCTCCAATGAGGCGATCATGTCCCAGCAGATCGACCTGATCCAGATGACCACGCGGTCGCTGGGTCGGTCCTTCGTGGACCAGGCGGACCGGGCGTTTTACAACCTCCTGGCCGCGCCCGCCCCCCAGGGCGGTCTCGCGTCCATCACCGCGCCCACGGAGATCGCCGTGGGGGCCACGGCCTTCCCCAACCTCGACGCGGTCTATGAGGCGGCGGGCGTCATCGCCACGGCAGGCGGTGTGGCAACCGACCTCCACGTCAACGTGGACACGCTCGTCGCGCTCCAGACCCTGAAGAAGTCCAGCGGAAGCAATGAAGGACTTCTGGAGGGTGACGCCATGCGCAACCTCATGGCGGGGACCGCGACCGGGGACCTGGCCGTCACGGTCGCGGGCCTGGCTCTCCGGGTGTCGCGCCACGTTCCCGCCGGCACCGCGTGGGTCACCGACCGGACGAAGATCGTCACCGCGCTGACCGGCCAGCCGAAGTTCGACACCTCGCAGGATGCGGGGTTCACCCGCGACGTCACCCTCATCCGCGCCACCCAGGGCCTGGGCTACGTGGTCGCTGACGAGGTTGCCGGGGCGGTCCGCCTGGACCTGACGGTCTGACGATGACCACCACGACGACCACGGCCACCCCCGGGGTCGTCGTCGTGGTCCATGAGCACCGGCGGCGGTGGTGAGAAGGTGCTCCGCCACCGTCGCCGGCCACCACGGTTGTGGGAACCCTCTAGTCGCACCGTCCAACTACGCGGCGGCCGGAGGGGCACCCAGGGCGGGGTTCCTTCCCCCCGGGTCTCCCCAGTACGGCTAGGCATTGCAAGAAACTTTGCGAGCACGCATTTTCCCAGGACCCGGGGGGGTCACGGCGGCGGTGACACCACCTCCGCCGCCGTGACCTCACCGAAACACCCTCTGTAGGAAACCCACAAACCACCGTCAGGAGCACACCATGGGAAGCCGTAAGCGCGGGGCCGACGCGGTCGCCGCCATCCGCGCCACCGTCGCCGGGCTGGACCCCGACGTCGTCCTGGACGAGCGGGAGGAGAACCTCCTGGCGTCTATAGCCCGGGCCTACAACAGGGCCGCTGACCTCGACAGGGACGCCGCCAAGGCCCGCGCCTCCGGGGGGTCACCCCGCCGGGTCACGGAGTTGGCGGCGGAGGCCAGACTCCAGGAGCACCAGGCCGAAAGGTGGGCCGCCGAGATCATCCGCGCGGTGCAGGAGGCGGTCGCGCCCACCACCAAGGACTGGAAGGCGCAGAAGGCCGCGAACACCCGGTGGTCTGGCAGATACTCCGGGAAGGCGGCGAGGTAGGTCATGGCGCGCATGAACACCACCTCCAGGGCCGCCGCCACGGACCTGGTGGACGAGTTCCTGGAGTCTCCGGCGGTGGCCCAGATGCTGGGCTACGCGGAGATGGCCGGACCCAACCAGGTGTCCCTGGCGGTCCATGACCTCCGCCGTGGACGTCCGGCCGTCGTGGACTCCGCCCTTCTGCCCGAGGAGATCGCGGTGGACTTCTTCGACCGCCACCGCCACCTCTCCCTCCGTCTCCGCCTCCAGCGCGGCCAGCGCCCGGAGGTCGTGGACGACCGCGCCCCGGCCGTCGTGGACGACGTGGAGGAGGTCGTCGGATGACCGCGCCCATGGCCTGGCCCTACGGGGAGGCGGCGGCGGCACTACGGAAGGCCGTCGGGCCGGTCCCACGGTCGGAATACCCCGACCTGGCGGTGGCCCGGGCGGTGGCAAGGATCGGAGACCGTGCCCTGGAGTCGGGGGAGGTCGTGGTGACGGACCACGACCTCCGCACCCTGGCCACGGAGGCCGCCGCCATGAGGCCGCCCCACCCGTTCGTCTACGGCTACTGACCGTCCGCGAAGTGGCCGCCGCCCTGGGAGTCAACCACGCCACCGTGGTCCGTGACGGGGCGGCTGGTGCAAATGCACCAGACCCCGACGACGAAGTCGTGGACGCGGAGATAGTGGAGGAGGACGACGAAGACAACCCCTGGGCCGACGCCCTGTTACGTCGAAGCCTCCGCCGCCAGGCCCCGGGAGTACCCCCAGGAGGCCCTGGAGAAGGCCCTGAAGGAGTCCGTGGGTGTTCAGAATCGAACAACACCGGCGGATCTCGACGGCACCGTGGCGAAGGTGGCCGTCCGGCACACGGAGGAGGCGGCGCGGAAGACCGTGGAGGACTCCGTGGGTGATGCAAATGCATCACCCGACACCGACGGCACCCTGTTACGCCGTGGATCCCGCCGCCCCTCTCCACGCTCCCGTCCTCCCGGGACCACGGTGGACTGACAGGCCAGCCAGGCGGCGAGAGGCCCGGAGAATCGACGCCAGGGGGTCGTGTGAGCGTATCCCGAGGTCACGCAGGCGGCGCGTAGACGACGTGAGGGTCCCAAGGTGGCACTTCCGGCACCTCCGGGACGTCGCCGGTGAACGTCCACGTCGGCACCACCGCGCGGGCCGCGTAGTAGGCGGAGGTCGGATCCTCCAGGCCCTCACCGCCTGTCCATGGACCCGTGGCGGTGACAGGGACGGCGGTGTCGGCGGCGTCGTAAAGGGCCACCAGGGTGGCGGTGTCCCACACCCTCACCGTCACCACGCCATCGACGGCCGCGACCACCTGGTGGTCGGGGCCGGTGAAGGTGTAGGTCAGGCCGGTCATGGTCGCCGCCTCTCCACGCCATGCCCGGCGTACCAGACCCCAGGGCGGCGGGCCTCCTGGCGGCGGCGGATCTCCTCCGCGTCGGCCGGCGAGATCGTGCCCAGGCCGACGTGGAACTGGGCATGAGCGCGGCGGAGGAGGGCCAGGAGGGACGGGCGGGTGTTCATGCTCTGTCTATCGCTGGCGGTGTCACATATGTGACAGGCGGCGGCGTGGATCTGAAGGGCACGCCGGCCGCGTCCGTGCCCACGGAGTCCTGGGCACGGTGGGGAAGCGGTGGGCACGATATGGGCACACAACGAAGTCAGGCCCCCTCGAAAGGGGGCCTGACCTGGTGTTTCTGTGGTGCGCGATACTGGGATTGAACCAGTGACCTCTTCCGTGTCAGGGAAGCGCTCTCCCGCTGAGCTAATCGCGCGGGTTCTGCGCCCGGACGAGTCCGGACGTAGAGGTGGAGACGGGAATCGAACCCGTGTTGACGGCTTTGCAGGCCGCTGCCTCACCACTCGGCCACTCCACCGCAAAGGTATCGAGCCTGGTGAGGACGTCCTGGCTCCTCGATCCCTCCGAGCGGATGACGGGATTCGAACCCGCGACCCTCACCTTGGCAAGGTGATGCGCTACCAGCTGCGCCACATCCGCATCGCTTCTCGGCTCGCTGTTGCTCACCGCGTTGCGAGAATGAACATTAGCCGACGAGTTCGGCGGAACACAAATCCGGGGTCGGAAATGCGGGATGAACTGCGCAGTTGACCGAAATCAGCTATCCGCAGCCGCTTCCGACATTCCCACACGCCGGGCCCACGGCGGGCCCGGCAAACCCTTCGGCGAATTCCACCCGCGGCGCCTCCGAGCACGGCGGCGGGACGTCGCTAGAGGGCGGACGGGGCAGCAGGGGTCCGCGCGCCGAATTGGCCCGCCACCGGGCGGACTTACCGCCGAGTGGTCACATCCGTACGCGTTCGCGGAGACCGCCCTGGTGAATTACGGTCGTCTGTGACCACTCGCCGGCCGGGTGCACTCACGGCGGCGGCCTGAGCGGGGCGGGGCCGGGTAGGGGCGGACGCGACGCGGGAGCGAGGTGGCGGGCCGGAACTGGGCGCGAGCGGGGATCCAGGCCCCGAATTGGGCGGCGGGCCGGGGCTTGCTACAGTGTTCCGGTGCCGAGCGAGAGAGCCCGGCGACATGCGGTCCTATAGCTCAGCGGAAGAGCGCTCCGTTCACACCGGAGAGGTCACTGGTTCGAACCCAGTTAGGACCACAACTGTCACAGAAGCCCTCCCGGAGAACGGGAGGGCTTCTGCCGTCCCAGGGGTCACCCGGTAGCGACGGGTCACCCGGAGTGCAGGGCCCCTCGGAGGCGACGGGTCACCCGGAGTGCAGGGCCCCTCGGAGGCGACGGGTCACCCGGAGTGCAGGGCCCCTCGGAGGCGACGGGTCAGCCGGCGTCGGACGCGGCCTCCACGGTGAATCCCAGAGCCCGTTCCAGTGCCTGTGCGAACACCTCCACAGGCTGCGCGCCGCTCACCGCGAGCCGGCCGTCGAACACGAAGAACGGCACCCCTCGGACCCCGAGGCCGCGGGCGGTCTCCACGTCGCGCCGGACCTCGTCGGAGAAATCGTCACCGGCCAGCACCCGGTCGACCGCGTCGGAGGGCAGGCCGGCGTCGACACCGATCCGCCGCAGCACGGCGGGGTCCGAGATCACCTGACCCTCGGAGAAATGGGCGCGGCGCAGTCCCTCGTCGACCTCGTCGGCGCGCCCGTGCTCGGCCGCCAGCGCGGCGAGCCGGTGTGCGTCGAACGTCGAGCAGACCCGCGCCGACCGCCAGTCGAACTCCAGGCCCAACTCGCGGAAGCGGGAAGCCATCTGCTCCTGACCGGCCTCGGCCTCGGCTAGGGACATCCCGTACTTGCGCGCGAGCATCTCGGCGCTGGTCTCGCCCGGCTCGTCGCCCGTCACGCGAGGTGCCGTCGGATCCAGTTCGTACGCGCGCCACGCGACCTCGACCTCGGTGTCGGGATGCTCGGCGCGGAAGGACTCCAACGCCGCCTCCAGGTGCCGTTTGCCGATCCAACAGAACGGACAGATGACGTCGGACCAGATGTCGATGCGCATACCCGGGTGCAACGCCCCGGCGAGGTCCGGGATTCCGGAGGGGCCCGGGTAGCATGGACCGGCCCGGTCCGCCGTTCGGACCGCGGTGTCAGCCCGGGCGGCCCGTCGCCGCCCGACGTCCACTGCCGAGGAGATCGTCCCCCGTGTCCGAGAACCGCATGCCTCAAGCCGATGTCGACGCGACGGGTGCGGCCACCGTGACCACCGTCATCCCGGCCGGTGAGCCGGCGGGCAAGATCCTCGCCGAACGGGAGTTGCAGTCCAAGAGCGGCCCGGAGACCATCGTCGTGGTGCGCGACCCGGAGGGCACTCTGCGGGATCTGTCGTGGGCGCCGGAGGTGGACACCGAGGTCGAGCTCGTCCGCGCCGACACCGAGGACGGCCGGTCCGTGATCCGGCACTCCTGTGCACACGTCCTCGCCCAGGCCGTGCAGGACAAGTTCCCCGAGGCCAAGCTCGGCATCGGGCCGCCGATCGAGAACGGCTTCTACTACGACTTCGACGTCGCCGAGCCCTTCACCCCCGAGGACCTCAAGGACCTCGAGAAGCGGATGAAGAAAATCATCAAGGCCGGTCAGCGCTTCTCGCGCCGCGAGTACGCCTCGCTCGACGAGGCCCGGGCCGAGCTGGCCGGCGAGCCGTACAAGCTCGAGCTCATCGAGGACAAGGGCCGGGCCGACGCCGGCGACGAGGGCGGCGCCGAGGCGCTCGAGGATTCCGAGATCATGGAGGTGGGCGCGGGCGCGCTCACCGCGTACGACAACCTCAACCCCCGGACCGGTGAGGTCATCTGGTCCGACCTGTGCCGCGGTCCCCACGCGCCGACCACCAAGTTCATCCCTGCGTTCACGCTCACCCGCTCGTCGGCCGCCTACTGGCGGGGCGACCAGAGCAACGCCGGCCTCCAGCGCATCTACGGCACCGCGTGGGAGAGCACCGAGGCCATGGACGCCTACCTCGACCGACTGGCCGAGGCGGAGAAGCGTGACCACCGGCGACTCGGCACCGAACTGGACCTGTTCAGCTTCCCCGATGAGATCGGCTCCGGCTTCCCGGTGTTCCATCCGCGCGGCGGCATCATCCGCAACGAGATGGAACAGCACTCCCTCAAGCGCCACCTGGCCGCCGGCTACTCGCTGGTCAACACCCCGCACGTGACCAAGGGCGACCTGTTCCGCAAGTCGCAGCACCTGAGCTGGTACTCGGAGGGCATGTTCCCCCCGATGGTGCTCGACGCCGAGCACGACGCGGACGGCAACGAGACCAAGCCGGGCCAGGACTACTACGTCAAGCCCATGAACTGCCCGATGCACAACCTCGTCTTCGACTCCCGCGGCCGCTCGTACCGTGAGCTGCCGCTGCGGATGTTCGAGTTCGGCACCGTGTACCGGTACGAGAAGTCGGGCGTGATCCACGGGCTCACCCGCGCCCGCGGCTTCACCCAGGACGACGCCCACATCTACTGCACCGAGGAGCAGATGGAGGGCGAGATCGCCTCCGTGCTCTCGTTCATCATCTCCCTGCTACGTGACTACGGTCTCGACGACTTCTACCTCGAGCTGTCCACCAAGGACCCGGAGAAGTACGTCGGCGGCGACGAACTGTGGGAGCGGGCCACCGAGACCCTGCGCCGGGTGGCCACGAACTCCGGGCTCGAGCTCGTCCCGGACCCGGGCGGGGCGGCCTTCTACGGTCCCAAGATCTCCGTGCAGGCCCGCGACGCGATCGGCCGCACCTGGCAGATGTCGACCGTGCAGCTCGACTTCAACCTGCCCGAGCTGTTCGATCTGACCTACAACGCCGCCGACGGGACCAAGAAGCGCCCCGTCATGATCCACCGCGCGCTCTTCGGCTCGATCGAGCGGTTCTTCGCCGTGCTGCTCGAGCACTATGCGGGCCTGTTCCCGGCGTGGCTCGCGCCCGTCCAGGTGGTGGGGATCCCCGTCGCCGAGGCGCACGAGAAGCACCTCGAGGACGTCATCGACGAACTGAGGGGCAGGGGTATCCGCGCCGAGCTCGACACGTCCGACGAGCGGATGCAGAAGAAGATCCGCAACCACACCACCGGCAAGGTCCCGTTCATGCTGCTGGCCGGGGATCGCGACGTGGAGGCCGGCGCCGTGAGCTTCCGGTTCCCCGACGGCACCCAGCTCAACGGTGTCTCGCGCAACGCCGCCATGGACAAGATCGCCTACTGGATCACCTCGCGCCGCAACGACGTGCCCACCGCGGAGCGCGTGTGACGTCCGGCGAGTCGGTCCCGACGGAGGAGTACCGCCAGTTCGGCGTGGGGGAGGACCGTCTCCAGTTGCTATGGGCGCCCTACCGGATGTCCTACATCGCGGAGGCGCGTCCCGAGCCGGCCGAGGGGATGACGGGGGAGCCGTTCCTCGACATCCCCCGGATGAGCGACGAGGACGGGCTGGTGGTCGCCCGGGGCGAGCACGTCTACGTCGTGCTCAACCTCTTCCCCTACAACCCGGGGCACGCGATGGTCGTGCCATACCGCAAGGTGGCGAACCTGGAAGACCTCGACGACGACGAGTCCCGCGAGCTGATGTCGTACACGCAACATCTGATCCGGGTCGTCAAGGCGGTCTCCGCCCCGGACTCGTTCAACGTGGGGCTGAACCTCGGCGGGGCAGCCGGTGGATCACTATCCGACCATCTGCACCAACACGTCGTCCCACGCTGGATCGGGGACGCCAACTTCATTACGGTGACCAGCGGCACCAAGGTACTGCCGCAGCTCCTCCGTCAGACGCGGCAGCTGCTCGCCGAGGCGTGGTCCACCACGGGGTCTCCGGCTACCGTGCCCGGGCCGACCACACCTTCTAGCTAAGCAGGGGGACGAATGCTCAGCGAGTACGGAAGGTCGGGGGTCACCCGCGTGGCCCACCCCTTCGCGACCCTCCTCGTCCGGGCGGGCGTCACGGCCAACGGCATCACCCTGACGGGGCTCGTGCTGACCAGCGTGGCGGCCGTCGCCCTGTTCGGCAACGGCCAGCTCGTCGCCGGCGCGATCGTCATCGCGCTGTGCACCCTTCTCGACCTGGTCGACGGCGCCGTCGCGCGTGCCTCGGGCGGCGGGTCGCCCTACGGCGCCCTGGTCGACGCGGTGTCCGACCGGGTCGCGGACGGTGTGATCCTGTCCTCCCTGCTGTGGTGGCTCGTCCACGCCGAGCCCGACAACCGCTACGCCCTCGTCATGCTGCTGGCCTGCCTGGTGCTGTCTCAGGTGGTGTCCTACTCCAAGGCCCGCGCCGAAGCCGGCGGCCTGCGGACCCCCGGCGGGCTCATGGAGCGCGCTGACCGGCTGGTGCTCATCCTGCTCGGCGCCGGGCTCGAGGGACTGGGTGTGCCGTGGGCCCTCGAGGTGGGGCTCACCGCCGTCGCGGTGGGCAGCCTCGTCACGGTCGTCCAGCGGGTGTGGGGCGGACGCACCGACTACCTCCGGCGCGTGGCCCACGAGGACGTCGCCACCGCACCCACCACTGGGCCGGGAGACCGATGAGCGGCGTGACCGAGCGCCTGTCCGACCTGGGCTACGCGGCCGGGTGGGCCGTGGTCCGGGCCCTTCCCGAAGGCCTGGCGCGGGCGCTCTTCCGCTCGGGCGCCGACTTCGCCGCCCGCCGGCAGGGCCCCGACTCCCAGCTGCGCAGGAATCTCGCCCGGGTCCTCGGCGTGACCCCGGCGGAGGTCCCCGACGAGCTCGTCCGCGACTCCTTCCGTTCCTACGCCCGGTACTGGCGGGAGGCGTTCCGCCTGCCGTCCATGGACCGAGATGCCGTCGCCCGCGAGATGGACCGCACCATCGACGGGATCGAGCACCTGGACGCGGCTCTCGCGCAGGGGCGCGGCGTCGTGGTCGCCCTGCCGCACTCGGCCAACTGGGACCTCGGTGGGACCTGGCTCGCCCGGCGGTACGGCGGATTCGCGACGGTCGCGGAGCGCCTCAAGCCGGAATCGCTCTACCAGCGCTTCCTGGACTATCGCGAGAGTCTGGGGTTCACCATCTATCCGCACACGGGCGGACCCACCCCACCGCTCGACGCGCTGCGGGACTACCTCGCCGGAGGCGGCATCGTCGCCCTGCCGGGGGAGCGGGACCTGCGCCGCACCGGCGTGCCCGTCACGTTCTTCGGCGAGACCACCCGTATGCCCGCCGGGGCCGCGAGGCTCGCGGTGGAGACGGGTGCGCCGTTCCTCGTGGCCCAGTTCTGGTACGACGGCCCCGACACGATGCGCGTTCGGGTCACACCGCCGATCGACGTCTCCGGGGGAGTCGGGCCCGCCGTCCAGGCGATGGCCGACCTGTTCGCCGAGGCCATCGCGCGGCACCCCGAGGACTGGCACATGCTGCAGCCCCTGTGGCTCGACGACCTCTCGGCCGAGCGGCGAGAGCGGATCGAGGGCTGATCCGGCCGTGCGTATCGGCATGATCTGCCCCTACTCCTTCGACGCCCCCGGCGGAGTACAGGCCCACGTCGTGGACCTCACGGAGGAGCTCCGGCGCCGCGGGCACACCGTCCGCGTCCTCGCGCCGGGCAGCCCCGGCAGCGCACCGGTCTCGGGCATGACGCTGACCGGGCCGGGCGTCCCGATCCCCTACAACGGGTCCGTGGCCCGGCTCAGTTTCGGTCCCGCGACCTGGCGGGCGACCCGGCACTGGCTGCGCGAACAACCCCTCGACGTGCTGCACATCCACGAACCCAACGCCCCCGGGGTCGGCATGTTCGCCCTCGCGATGTGCTCGGGTCCCATCACGGCGACCTTCCACACCTCCACCACCGGGTCGATGATCCTCGACGCCGCGGACGGTGTCCTGGCGCCGCTGCTCGAGAAGATCCGCGGCCGCATCGCCGTGTCGACCCTGGCCCGCCGCTGGCAGATGGAGGCCCTGGGATCCGACGCCGTGGAGATCCCCAACGGTGTCGACGTGGGCGCCTTCAGCGACGTCGACATCTCCGGGGAGCCGACCGACGTCCCGACGGTGGCGTTCCTCGGCCGCTACGACGAGCCCCGGAAGGGGATGGGCGTCCTCGCCGCCGCGCTGCCGGCCGTCCTGCGCGAGGTGCCGGACCTGCGCCTGCGGATCATGGGCGACGGCGACGAGCACGCCCTGCGGGCACGGCTGCCCGCCGGTCTGGACGTGGAGTTCCTCGGCCGCGTCGACGACGCCCGCAAGGCCGCCGTCCTGGCCGCCGCCGACGTCTACTGCGCCCCCAACACCGGCGGCGAGAGCTTCGGCATCGTCCTCGTGGAGGCCATGGCCGCCGGCACCGCGGTCGTCGCCTCGGACCTCGACGCGTTCCGCCGGGTCCTGCGCGACGGGGAGTGCGGAGAACTCGCGGCGGTCGGGGACGCCGACGCCCTCGCCGGCGCCCTCACGGCTGTCCTGACCGACCCCGCCCGCCGGGCCGAGCTGTGCACCAGTGGCAGCGAGGCCGTCCGGGAGTACGACTGGCCCGTCGTGGCGGACCGGGTGATCCGCGTGTACGAGACGATCCGCGCGCCGGGGGAGACGCTCCGTGTCCGTTGAGCTGATCGTCCTCGTCGTCGTTCTCGTCGCGGCCCTGGCCGCTGCCCTGCTCGGCGCCTACCTCACCGCCCACCGGCTGGACCGGCTGCACATCCGCACCGACCTCGCCCGCGCCGCGCTGGCCGGCGCCCTGGAGCGACGCCACGCGGTCGCCGCCGCGGTCGCGCGTGACCTCGCCGACCGCGACCCACCGGGGGCCTACCGCCTGTTCCACGCGCTGGCCCGCGCCCGAGCGCATCCCCCGGACGCCGTCGCCGGGCCCGACCCGGCGCCCCAGCCGCCGCCGCGCCGGAGGACCGACCGGGCCGACGACGACGAGGCCGGCGAGAACGCAGAACTGGCCGAGAACACGCTCGGCATGATGCTGGCCGCGCTAGACGTGGAGGCACTGCCCGTCGACCTCGCCAGCGAACTCGAGGACGCCACCGACCGCGTCTCCATGGCCCGCCGCTTCTACAACGACGCCGTGCGGGACACCCGAGGTCTGCGCGAGCAGACCGCCGTCCGCGCCCTCCGACTGGCCGGCCGGGCCCCCATGCCCAACTACGTCGAGCTCGTCGACGCCCCGCCCCCGCGCGCCTGACCCACCCGGGCGGGACGGCGGTTGGGGAACGGAGGTGAGGGCGACCTACACTGGTAGGCCTGAACACGTCGTCTGAGCCAGGAAAGGCCAATTTCGTGAGCGAGCCGCAGTCGAGCGAGAACACCACCGGAACAGCCCGCGTCAAGCGGGGCATGGCCGAGATGCTCAAGGGCGGCGTCATCATGGACGTCGTCACCGCCGAGCAGGCGAAGATCGCCGAGGACGCCGGTGCCGTGGCCGTCATGGCCCTCGAGCGTGTTCCCGCCGACATCCGCGCCCAGGGCGGCGTCGCCCGCATGAGCGACCCCGACCTCATCGACGGCATCATCGAGGCCGTCTCGATCCCGGTGATGGCCAAGGCCCGCATCGGCCACTTCGTCGAGGCCCAGATCCTGCAGGCCCTTGGGGTGGACTACGTCGACGAGTCCGAGGTCCTCACCCCGGCGGACTACACCAACCACATCGACAAGTTCGCCTTCACCGTGCCGTTCGTCTGTGGTGCCACCAACCTCGGCGAGGCGCTGCGCCGCATCACCGAGGGTGCGGCCATGATCCGCTCCAAGGGCGAGGCCGGGACCGGCGACGTCTCCAACGCCACCACCCACATGCGGCAGATCCGCCAGCAGATCCGCCAGCTCCAGAGCCTGCCGGAGGACGAGCTGTACGTGGCGGCCAAGGAGTTGCAGGCACCGTACGAGCTCGTCAAGGAGGTCGCGGAGAAGGGCAAACTCCCCGTGGTGCTGTTCACCGCCGGCGGCATCGCCACCCCCGCCGATGCCGCGATGATGATGCAGCTCGGCGCCGAGGGCGTCTTCGTCGGCTCGGGCATCTTCAAGTCCGGCAACCCGGCCGAGCGCGCCAAGGCGATCGTCAAGGCCACCACCTTCCACGACGACCCGGAGATGCTCGCCAACATCTCCCGTGGCCTCGGCGAGGCCATGGTCGGCATCAACGTGGACGACATCCCGGAGCCCCACCGGCTCGCCGAGCGGGGCTGGTGACCCGCCGGTGGCGAAGATCGAGGACATACTCGACCTCGAGCGGATCGACCGCGACCTCTACCGGGGCCCCGCGATCCGCACCCATCTCCAGCGCACCTTCGGAGGACAGGTGGCCGGTCAGACCCTGACCGCCGCCGTCCAGACCGTGGACTCCGACAAGCACGTCCACTCCCTGCACGGGTACTTCATCCGTCCGGGGATCCCCGATGTGCCCACGGTCTACCAGATAGACCGACTGAGGGACGGACGGAGCTTCGCCACCCGACGGGTCACCGCCATCCAGGAGGGCGAGCCGATCTTCACGATGTCGGCCTCGTTCCACCTGCGCGACCAGGATGGGATCGAGCACCAGGACCAGATGCCCCGCGTCGTCGACCCCGAGGAGATCCCCGTGCCCTCCGTCGACGACCTGGATGAGGTCCACCGCGTATTCGTCGACGAGTGGGCCCAGTGGGACATCCGGTTCGTCCCGCGTGACGGGATGCCGACCAGTTCCGCGCTGGCCGCGCAGCAGCGGGTGTGGTTCCGGTGCGTCGACACCCTCCCGGACGACGCGAACTTCCACGTGTGCACGCTGGCGTACATGTCCGACATGACCCTCCTGGGGTCGGCCAAGATCCCGCACCCGGACGAGCCGACCCAGGACGCCTCGCTCGACCACGCCATGTGGTTCATGCGTCCGTTCCGGGCCGACGACTGGCTGCTCTACGACCAGACGTCCCCGTCCGCCTCCGGGGGGCGTGCCCTGACCCAGGGGCGGATCTTCGACCGATCGGGCCGACTCGTGGCCGCCGTGACCCAGGAGGGACTGTCCCGGCGACTCAATCCCGGGGCGCAGTCGTTCCCCGTGGACACCTCCGGCTCCACGTCCGTGTCGTGACCGGACCCGCACCGACGATCGGTGTCCTCGCCCTGCAGGGTGATGTCGCCGAGCACCTGTCCCACCTCGAGGCCGTCGGCGCGCGGGCCGTCCCCGTGCGCCGACGGTCCGAACTGGACGCGGTGGACGGCCTGGTCCTACCCGGTGGCGAGTCCACCGCCATGAGCCGGTTGATGGACGTCCACGAGATGTATGAGCCCGTGGCCGAGCGGATCTCCGACGGCATGCCCGTCTACGGGTCGTGCGCCGGCATGATCCTGCTCGCCTCGGATGTCCTGGACACCCGGGCCGACGCGACCTGGTTCTCCGCGATCGACATGACGGTCCGCCGCAATGCCTTCGGACGGCAGGTCGACTCGTTCGAGGCCGACCTCGTCGTCGACGCCCTCGGCGCCGACCCGGTGCGCACGGTGTTCATCCGCGCGCCGTGGGTCGAATCGGTCGGCTCCGACGTGCAGGTCCTCGCCGAGGTCCGCGCCTCCGACGGCCGAGACCACGTGGTCGCGGTGCGTCAGGGCAACGCCCTGGCCACGTCGTTCCACCCGGAGGTCACCGACGACGTGCGCGTCCATCGGTACTTCCTCGACATGGTGCGGCAGACGACCTCGTAGACTGGGCGTTCAGCGGGCCTCGAGCGCAGCCCCGCGCCGGGCCGCCGGACGGCGGGACCCGGTCCCCAGACCCCCGGAGGGCGGAACATCAATGGCAGGCCATTCCAAGTGGGCCACCACCAAGCACAAGAAGGCGGCGATCGACGCCAAGCGCGGCAAGCTCTTCGCCAAGCTCGTCAAGAACATCGAGGTGGCCGCCCGCACGGGCGGCGGTGACCCCGCCGGAAACCCCACTCTCTACGACGCCATCCAGAAGGCGAAGAAGAACTCCGTCCCGGCCGACAACGTCGAGCGCGCCCGCAAGCGCGGCGCCGGCGAGGAGGCGGGCGGCGCCGAGTGGGAGACCATCATGTACGAGGGCTACGGCCCGAACGGCGTGGCCATGCTCATCGAGTGCCTGACCGACAACCGCAACCGGGCCGCCGGCGAGGTGCGCACGGCGATGACCCGCAACGGCGGCAACCTGGCCGACCCCGGCTCCGTCGCGTACCTGTTCGCCCGCAAGGGGGAGATCGTCCTGGACAAGGGCGAGCTGACCGAGGACGACGTCCTCATGGCCGTTCTCGATGCCGGAGCCGAAGAGGTCAACGACCTCGGCGAGCAATTCGAGGTGGTCTGCGAGCCCACCGACCTGGTCGCGGTGCGCACCGCCCTGCAGGAGGCCGGGATCGACTACGAGTCCGCCGAGTCGGGGTTCCGCGCCTCGGTCGAGGTGACCGTCGACGCCGACGGTGCCGCAAAGGTCTTCAAGCTGATCGACGCGCTCGAGGACTCCGACGACGTACAGAACATCTACTCGAACATGGACGTCCCCGAGGACGTGCTGGCGAGCCTCGACGCCTGACGGCCGACCCCGCTGGTAGGGTCTCGAACGTAGGTTCTACCACCGGTCGAGGAGAGGTCGCAGATGCGCGTCATGGGTGTGGACCCGGGGCTGACCCGGTGCGGGCTCGCCCTCATCGAGACCGCCCCGGGTCGCGCGGTCACGGCGCTCGACGTGGACGTGGTGCGCACGACCTCCGACGAGCCGCTCGAGCGGCGCCTGCGGGCCGTGCACTCCGTGGCCGACGAGTGGATGGAGATCCACCGCCCGGACGTGGTGGCCATCGAGCGCGTGTTCGCGCAGAACCAGGTCTCGACCGCCATGGGTACGGCTCAGGCGGCGGGTGTCGTCGCGCTGGCGGCGGCCTACCGGGAGATCCCCGTGGCGTTCCACACCCCGTCGGAGGTCAAGGCGGCGATCACCGGTAGCGGGCGCGCGGACAAGAAGCAGATGACCCTCATGATCACTCGCATCCTGGGTCTGCAGAAGCCGCCGAGCCCGGCCGACGCCGCGGACGCGCTCGCCCTGGCCGTGTGCCACAGTTGGCGCGCGCCCATGCAGGGTCGGGTGGCCTCGCTCAATGCCCACGTCGCCCGCTCGCGGGCCGGCTTCGAGGCGAAGGTCGCGGCCGCCAGGGAAGCGGCGGCATCGGACGGGACCGGGCGGCGCGACCCGGCCGCCGACCAGGAACGCGCCCGGGCGGCCGCCCGGGGCATGGCGCGGACGAAAGGAGTGCGCTGGTGATCGCCTCGATCCGGGGGACGGTGGCCGAGATCGGCCTGGACCGCTGCGTCGTGGAGACCGGAGGCGTCGGTGTCCTCGTACACGCGACCCCGGCCGCGCTCGCGGGACTACGGCGCGGCGCGGAGGGCATGCTCCACACCGAACTCGTGGTCCGCGAGGACTCGCTCACCCTCTACGGTTTCGACTCCGTCGACGCGCGGCAACTGTTCCTCACCGTGCAGACCGTCTCCGGCGTCGGACCTCGGCTCGCGCTGGCGATCGTCGCCACACTCGAACCCGAGGCCCTCATCCGCGCACTCGGGACCGGGGACGTCAAGGCGCTGACCCGGGTACCGGGCGTCGGCAAGCGCACTGCCGAGCGGATGGTCCTCGAGCTCAAAGACAAGGTCGGCCCGGTGCCGGACGGTGACGCGGCGACCGCCGTGGGCGGGACCGGGCGCGCGCCGGCCGCCACCGAGGTGGCCGACGCCCTGGAGGGCCTGGGCTTCTCCGCCGCGGAGGCCGAGAAGACCGCCACCGCCGTACTGGACTCACAGCCCGACCTCGACCCCGCGCAGGCGCTGCGCCTGGCCCTCAAGTCACTCGGTAAGCGCTGATGACCGGTCAGAACGGCATGACGGGAGGCGGCGCGGACGCCGGGGACGGCCACGAGGCGGAGCTCTCGGCCTCGCTCACCCCGTTCGACACCGACGTCGAGGGCGCGTTGCGGCCACGCAGCCTCGGGGAGTTCATCGGGCAGGAGACCGTCCGCGAGCAACTCGATCTGGTCCTCACCGCCGCCACCCGCCGCGGAGTAGTACCCGATCACCTGCTCTTCTCCGGACCGCCGGGGCTGGGCAAGACGAGTCTGGCCATGATCGTGGCCGCCGAGCTCGGCGGTTCGCTGCGCATCACGTCCGGCCCGGCCCTCGAGCGCCCCGGGGATCTCGCCGCGATGCTCTCCAACCTCATCGAGGGCGACGTACTGTTCATCGACGAGATCCACCGCATCGCCCGGCCGGCCGAGGAGATGCTGTACCTCGCCATGGAGGACTTCCGGATCGACATCATGGTGGGCAAGGGGCCCGGGGCCACGTCGATCCCGCTGGAGATCGCCCCGTTCACCCTTGTCGGAGCAACCACGCGCTCCGGCGCGCTCACCGGTCCACTGCGCGACCGATTCGGGTTCACCGCGCACATGAACTTCTACACCGACTCCGACCTCGCCCGGATCGTCACCCGCGCGGCCGAGATCCTCGCCATCCCCGTCGACCCCGATGCCGCCCTGGAGATCGCCGGTCGCTCACGCGGAACACCCCGGATCGCCAACCGACTGCTGCGGCGGGTCCGCGACTTCGCCGAGGTACGAGCGGACGGCCGCATCACCGTGCCCGTCGCGCGCGCGGCCCTGGAGGTCTACGAGGTCGACGAACTGGGGCTCGACCGTCTGGACCGCGCCGTGCTGCGCGCGCTGCTCGTCCAGCACGAGGGCGGGCCGGTGGGCCTGAGCACGCTGGCCGTGGCGGTGGGGGAGGAGTCGACCACCCTGGAGGAGGTCTGCGAGCCCTTCCTCGTCCGCGCGGGCCTGCTCGCCCGGACCCCCCGGGGACGCATCGCGACCGCCGCGGCGTGGGACCACCTCGGGCTCACCCGCCCCGACAAGACGCCCTCCGAGCCGATGCTCCCGGTCGAGGTCGACCGGGGCCCCGGCGCGCGCGGCTGACCCCCGGGCTGGCATCCTCGGACGGGACCGTCCGTAGCCCGGACCCGACCCACCGGACCCGGAACCCGCGGGTCCACATCAGGAGGACCCCCATGGGACTGGAACTGCTGCTGCCGTTGATGATCGTCGTGCTGCTCGTGCTGATGTTCATGCAGAGCTCGAAGCAGCGCAAGGCGATGAAGGAACTGCGGAAGATGCAGGAGTCCCTCGCCGCGGGGGACCACGTGCTCACCACCTCCGGCCTGCACGCCACCATCGTCGGCGTAGACACGGACACCCTCGAGCTGGAGATCGCGCCCGGGATCCGCACCCGCTGGGACCGGCGCGTCATCCGGGAGAAGTTCGACACCTCCGCCGCGCCGGAAACCGGATCGGGGACCGACGCGTCGGGTTCCCGGTAGTCGACTACCGGCGAGTAGTGTAGTGGGGCCGCCCAGCCGGAGGCCTCAGACGAAGACCGAGAGAGATCACCTGTGTCGCCAGTACGTTCTCGAGGCGCCGACGCCCGCCCCAGACCCTGGGCGCTGCTGTCCAGCTTCTTCCTGGTGCTGTTCATCCTCTTCCTCGCCGCGTTTGCCGTCGCGGACAGGGGGCTGACCCCGAAACTGGGGATCGACCTCCAGGGCGGAACCCGTGTCACGCTCATCCCCAAGGGCGATCCCGACGAGGCCGACCTGCGGCTCGCTCAGGACATCATCCGGGAGCGCGTCGACGGCCTCGGCGTCGCCGGGACCACCGTCGTCATCGAGGGCAGCAACATCGTCCTCACCGTCCCCGGCGAGGACTCCAGCCAGGCGCGCGACCTCGGCACGACGTCCCAGCTGACCATCAGGCCGGTGCTCGAGGTGCAACCCGTCGCGGAGGGGGACCGTGAGCCGGTGCCCGCCGACAAGGGCGATCGCGAGGCCGTGGCCGCCGCCGTCGAGGAGGCGCGCGCGGAACGTCAGGGCGAGCCCGCCGAGCTCATCCAGAAGCTACCCACCTTCCGGTGCCCCGAGCGGGACGTGCTCGCGGGCTTCGACGACCCGGCGCAGGCTCTCATCGCCTGCGGGGAGGGAGCCAAGTACGTCCTCGGTCCGGTGCCGCTGCTCGTCGGTGAGCCCGAGGACGGGCAGCGACTCGACGGTCAGCAGATCGTCAAGGACTCCGTGAGCCACGGTTTCAACCAGCAGGCCGGCAAGAACGAGGTCTCGTTCCGTTTCAACGCCGGTCCCGGCGAACAGGGCAGCGCCACCTGGTCGCGCCTGACGCAGGAGAACCTCCAGCGTCAGATCGCGATCCTCCTCGACGGCGAGGTGATCAGCGCCCCCGTCGTGCAGGGCGTCACGCCGGTCGGGTCCGCGACCTCCATCACCGGTGACTTCACGATCGACGAGGCGGCCTCACTCGCCGCAAACCTGCGCTACGGCGCGCTGCCCATCTCCTTCGAGGACCCCAACGTCGACAACGTCCCGGCCTCCCTCGGGCTCGCCTCCCTCGAGGCGGGACTACTCGCCGGCGCGATCGGCTTCCTGCTGGTGCTGGCCTACTCCGCGTTCTTCTACCGCCTGCTCGGTGTCCTCGCGTTCGTCTCGCTGCTGCTGTCCTTCCTGCTCACCTATGTCGTCCTGGTCTTCCTCGGCTACACGGTCGACTACAGCCTCGACCTGGCCGGGATCGCCGGCCTGGTGATCGGCATCGGTATGACGGCCGACTCCTACGTCGTGTTCTTCGAGCGGATCAAGGACGAGTTGCGCGACGGGCACCGGTTCAGATCCGCCGTGCCCCGGGCCTGGAAGAGCGCCGGCCGCACCATCGTCACCGGCAACATGGTCAGCCTCATCGGCGCCGTCGTGCTCTACCTGCTCGCCAGCGGAGAGGTACGCGGCTTCGCCTTCACTCTCGGCCTCACGACCGTCATGGACGTGTTCGTGGCCTTCACCGTGACCTGGCCGCTCGTCTACCTGGCCTCGACCCGGCCCCTGTTCGCCAAGCCGTCGGCCAACGGGATGGGCCGGATGGAGAACCTCCAGGCGGCCGCCGCCGAGCAGCGCCGGCTCGACCGACAGGCCGAGAAGGAGACCGAGGAGACCGCGGATCGCGGGGTCACGGCGACCATCCGCGGCCCGGGCGGCGACACGCTCACCGAACCCCGGACCGACCGACCCGCCACCGACGAGGAGGAGGGCCGATGAGCACTCCCACCAGCACCGCGACCGAGAGCGGCGCCCCGGCCGGCGCGCCGACCGGCAGTCTGTTCACCCGGCTCTACACCGGTACCGGCGCGTTCGGCATCGTCGCGAACCGACGCAAGTTCTACGTGCTGACCGTGGTCATCGTCGCCATCTGCCTCGCCAGCATCATTTTCCGCGGCTTCAGCTTCGGCATCGACTTCACCGGCGGTACCAAGCTCTCCATGCCCGCGGGCAATCACGACCAGGACCGCGTAGCCGCGGTCGTCGAGGAGGCCATCGGCGAGGAGCCCCAGACGGTCCAGGTCGTCGGCGCGGGGGCCGCGCGGATCGTCGAGGTCGAGACCCGGTTCCTCACCAGTGACGAGATCCGCGCCGCCAAGAACGCGATGTTCGAGGAGTTCCAGCCCGTCACCTCGGACGGGGTCGCCTCGGTCGAGGCGATCGGCGACTCCGCCCGCAGCGAGAGCTGGGGTGGTCAGGTCACCAAGAACGCGCTGATCGCCCTAGGCGTGTTCCTCGTGATCGTCTTCGGCTACATCGCCTTCCGCTTCGAATGGCAGATGGCAACGGCCGCGATCGTCGCGCTGCTGTTCGACGTGGTGACCACCGCCGGGGTCTACTCGATCATCGGCTTCGAGGTCACTCCCGCCACGGTCATCGGCCTGCTGACGATCCTCGGTTTCTCTCTGTACGACACGGTGATCGTGTTCGACAAGGTCGAGGAGAACACGCGGGGCATCAGACACACCGCCACACGGACCTACGCCGAGGAGGCCAACCTCGGCGTCAACCAGACTCTCATGCGGTCCATCCACACCACCATCATCGGTGTCCTGCCGCTGCTGGCGCTGGTCGTGATCGCCGTGTGGATCCTCGGCGTGGGTACGCTGCTGGATCTCGCCCTGGTCCAGATGGTCGGCATCGTCACCGGCACCTTCTCCTCCGTCTTCCTCGCGACGCCACTGCTGGTGTCGTTGAAGAACCGTGACCCCGACATCCGACGCCAGACCGCCAAGGTCCTGGCCCGACGCGAGAAGGCCGAGGCCATCGCATGACCGACTCATCCGTCACCCACGTCTCACCGACCATCAGCTCCTCCGTCGAGCGTCTGATGCGCCGCGTCGAGGACTTCCCGTCCGCGGGCGTCCAGTTCTGCGACCTCACGCCCGTGCTCGCCGACCCCGACGGCTTCGACGCCGTCGTCCGCGGGCTCATCGCCGGTCACGAGATCGGCACCGTCGACTACGTCGCCGGCCTCGACGCGCGCGGCTTCCTGCTCGCCGGAGCCGTCGCCGTGCGCCTCCACACCGGCGTCCTGGCCGTCCGGAAAGCGGGCAAGCTACCGCCGCCCGTGCACTCGCGCTCCTACGAGCTCGAGTACGGCGCCGCCACGCTCGAACTGCCCGCAGACGGGCTCGACCTGCGCGGCAAGCGGGTCCTCGTCGTCGACGACGTCCTCGCCACCGGTGGCACCCTCACCGCGGCGGTCGGCCTGCTGGAGGACTGTGGCGCCGTCGTCGCCGGACTGTCCGTCGTTCTCGAGATCCCCGGCCTCGGCGGCCGGGATAGACTGGCCGGCACACCGCTGACCTGCCTCACGGTCGCGTGACCCCCGGCCGCTCCTGACGGCCCGACACTGCAGGGAGGAGCCGGAGATGACGCAGCACCAGAACCCCGCCGGCAACCCCGACGGGGGCGGCCCCACGGGTAAGAAGGCCACGCCGCAGCCCACCACCCAGCCGCTGCCGGTGATCCCCGGCTCCCGGCCGTCCGCCGGACGCCGGGTCCGGGCGCGGTGGGCGCGTCGACTCACCTCCGGTCTCACGGTCACCTCCACCCCCGCGGTCCTCGAACCGCTCGTCCGCGTCCACCGCATCCACCACGCCAAGGCGGATGTGGGGCTCCTGGCGCGCGCCTACACTCTCGCCGAGCGCCAGCACGAGGGCGTGTACCGCAAGTCCGGCGACCCCTACATCACCCACCCGCTGGCGGTGGCCACCATCTGCGCGGAGATGGGCATGGACACCACCACGCTCGTCGCCGCCCTCCTGCACGACACGGTCGAGGACACCGACTACTCGCTCGAACAGCTCGAGGCGGACTACGGGGGAGAGGTCGCCCACCTGGTGGACGGCGTCACCAAGCTGGACAAGGTCGACTTCGGCGAGGCCGCCGAGGCAGAGACCATCCGCAAGATGATCATCGCCATGGCGCACGATCCCCGCGTCCTGGTCATCAAGGTGGCCGACCGCCTGCACAACATGCGGACCATGCGCTTCCTGCCACCGGAGAAGCAGGTCAAGAAGGCCCGCGAGACCCTCGAGGTGATCGCCCCGCTCGCGCACCGGCTCGGAATGGCCACCGTGAAGTGGGAACTCGAGGACCTGGCCTTCGCGATCCTCGAACCGAAGAAGTACCAAGAGATCGTCCGGCTGGTGGCCGACCGCGCACCCAGCCGTGACGTCTACCTCAACACCGTGATCAACCGGGTCAAGGCCGACCTGGAGAAGGCCAACATCCAGGCCCGCGTCGAGGGACGGCCGAAGCACTACTGGTCGATCTATCAGAAGATGATCGTCCGCGGTCGCGAGTTCGACGAGATCCACGACCTCGTCGGCATCCGCGTCCTGTGCGACGACGTGCGGGACTGTTACGCGGCGATCGGTGTCGTCCACTCAACCTGGAAACCCATGCCGGGCCGGTTCAAGGACTACATCGCCCAGCCACGCTTCGGCGTCTACCGCTCCCTGCACACGACCGTGATCGGGCCCGACGGGAAACCGCTGGAGATCCAGATCCGCACGCACGAGATGCACCGCAACGCCGAGTACGGCATCGCAGCGCACTGGCGGTACAAGGAGACCCGCGGCAAGCACAACGGCGACCCCGCCGAGGTCGACGAGATGGCGTGGATGCGCCAACTCCTGAGCTGGCAGCGCGAGGCTGCCGACCCGGGGGAGTTCCTCGACTCCCTCCGGTTCGAGATGACCAGCAAGGAGATCTTCGTCTTCACCCCCAAGGGTGACGTGATCAACCTGCCGGTCGGTGCGACCCCCGTGGACTTCGCCTACGCCGTCCACACCGAGGTCGGCCACCGCTGTATCGGCGCGCGGGTCAACGGCAAGCTCGTCGCACTCGAGCGCCCGCTCGAGAACGGCGAGGTGGTGGAGGTCTTCACCTCCAAGGACCCCAACGCGGGACCGAGCCTGGACTGGCAGAAGTTCGTGGTCTCCGGCCGCGCCAAGAGCTCGATCCGGCAGTGGTTCGCGAAGGAGCGCCGCGAGGAGGCTCTCGAGCGCGGGAAGGACCTCATCACCCGGGAGGTCCGTCGCGGTGGCGTCCCCGTCCACCGCGTGTTCTCCAACGAGTCGATCGCCGGCGTCGCCCGCGAACTCGGCTTCACCGACGTCACCGCCCTGTACACGGCGATCGGCGAGAACCACGTCTCCGCCAAGACTGTGGTCGGGCGTCTCGTCGCGGCTCACGGCGGCGTCGACGAGGTCACCGAAGAGCTCGCGGACCGCTCGCGGGACAAGACCATCACCCCGCACCGCCCCACTCCCGCGGGCGCCGGCGTCCTCGTCGGGGGCGTGGAGGACGTCCACGCCAAGCTCGCCCGCTGCTGCACCCCGGTGCCCGGTGACGAGGTCCTGGGCTTCATCACCCGCGGCGGCACCGTGAGCGTGCACCGGACGGACTGCACCAACGCCTCGGATCTCCATCGCGAGCCCGAGCGCTTGGTCAAGGTCGAGTGGACGCCACAGCCGGGGGCCCTGTTCCTCGTGGCCATCCAAGTCGAGGCGCTGGACCGGCACCGACTCCTGTCCGACGTCACCAAGGTGCTGGCCGACGAGAAGGTCAACATCCTGTCCGCGTCGGTGCAGACCGCCGGTGACGACCGGGTCGCAATCTCCAGGTTCACGTTCGAGATGGCCGACCCCAAGCATCTGGGCCACGTCCTCAACGCGGTACGTCGGGTCGAGGGCGTCTTCGACGCCTACCGGATGACGTCCAACTCCTGACCGGCGGGGGCTTTCCTGACCGGCGCGGGCTGAACCAGCACTAACGAAAACCACCCCGGCCGACAGGCCGGGGTGGTCGTCCATGACGCGGTCTGGGCGGGCCCGGGCCGGGTCACTCCTCGGGCAGACCCTCCTGGGCGCCGACAGTGATCTTCTCGATCTGGACCGGACGCTTGGGCGCCTGGTAGTCCTCGCTCATCGGATCGTCGCTCTTGATTCCGCCCTCGGCGATCTCGTCCAGGACCTCCAGCCCCGACTCGCCGATGGTGCCCATCACCGAGTACTCGGGCGGGAGCATCGAGTCCTCATAGACGAGGAAGAACTGGCTCCCCGCACTGTTCGGCGCCTGGGACTTGGCCATGGCGACCGTCCCGCGCGGGTAGACCGACATCCCGGAACCGTCCTCGGCCACGGGGAGATCGGTCGGCGGCTCGTCGACGATGGCGTAACCGGGGCCCGAGAGACCGGTGCCGGTCGGATCACCACACTGCAGCACGGAGAGCTCGGCCCCCTCCTCACCAATGGTCAGGCGGTGACACTCGGTGTCGTCGAAGTAGGCCTGCTCGGCCAGATGTACGAAGCTCTCGACGTTGCACGGCGCCCCGGCACGGTCCAGCTGGAGCGGGATGTCGCCGGCGTTGGTCGCGATCGTGATCTCGGCGGTACCCCGGCGGGGCTGGTCGCCGCTCGGCGGCTCCACCTCGCGCTTGGTCTCCTCGATCTCGTCGATCTGCTCGTTGAAGCGCTCGGCCTCCGCAACCACCTCCGGGCCCTGGTCCTCGAACTGAGCAGGATCGACCTTCTCCATGGGGGTCTCCTCCGCGTACTCGCAGGTGACCCAGTTGGCCGCATACTCCTCGGCGCGCGCCTGCTCGGCCTTGTTCCAGACCACGACACCCACGATCCCCAGCAAGACCACCACGACGACAGCGGCGCCGGCGATCTTGAGCTGCTTCTCGCGGCGAGCCTGGGCCTCCATCTGCTCGCGCAGGCGCTGGCGCGCCTCGGCTCGGCGTTCCTGGTTGGTGGACACTGACCCTCCTGGGGACCTGGACTAGGCTGGAACGGTCGGCCGGATCCCCACGCCGGGCCTCCTCGCGGGAGCCCCCGGGCGGTCCGGCCCAGGGTCCTTGTCTACCAGGTCGGGCAGCGTCGACCGCACACCACTCCGGTGTCGGACCACGTTGACCCGACACCGCGCGCCACACGGCGCGGATCGTCGAAGAAAGGGAGTACGGGACGTGCAGATCGTCGGTTTCCCCGCCGGGATGTTCCAGACCAACTGCTACATCGTGTCCGACGACGCGGGGGACTGCGTCATCGTCGACCCGGGCCAGGACGCCGAGGAGCAGGTTCGCCGCCAGATCTCGGAGGCGGGCCTGCGGCCGCGCGCGGTCCTGCTCACACACGGGCACCTCGACCACATCTGGAACGCCCGGCAGGTCGCGGACCACTACCGCGTCCCCGCCTACATCCACCCCGACGACCGCCCGATGCTGTCGGATCCCGGCAAGGGCCTGTCGCTCGACCTGTCGGCCATGCTCAAGGGCATGACGTTCACTGAGCCCGCCGAGGTAGTCGAGGTCTTCGACGGCGACACCCTGCGGTTCGGGTCGATGACCTTCGACGTGGACCACGCCCCCGGTCACAGCCCCGGTTCGGTGTCCTTCCGGATCACCGTGCAGACCGAGGAGGGACCGCGGATGGTGGTCCTCGGTGGCGACGTACTGTTCCAGGACGGGGTCGGCCGTACCGACCTGCCGGCGGGGGACACCGAGGTGCTCATGCAGTCGATCGCCAAGAAGTTCCTCGTCCTGGACGACGACGCGGTGGTCCTGCCCGGCCACGGCCCGTCCACCACGATCGGTCGCGAGCGCCGGTCTAACCCGTTCCTGCGCGACCTCTAGACCGACCAGCGCCCCCGCCTTTACCTGACCCGAGGACTTTCCCTGTGACCGGCACCGAGAAGAAGACCGCCCTCAAGGCCCCCAAGGGCGTGCCCGACTACGTCCCCCCGGCGTCGGCCGGGTTCGTCGCCGTCCGCGACGCGATCACCTCCGCAGCCCGGCGCGCCGGCTACGGCCACATCGAGCTGCCCGTTTTCGAGGACACGGCGCTGTTCGCCCGCGGTGTCGGCGAGTCCACGGACGTCGTCTCGAAGGAGATGTACTCGTTCGAGGACAGGGGTGGCCGCAGCGTCACGCTGCGCCCCGAGGGCACGGCCGGGGTGATGCGTGCGGTGATCGAGCACGGGCTGGACCGCGGACAGCTGCCGGTCAAGCTCTGTTACGCCGGGCCGTTCTTCCGGTACGAGCGGCCGCAGGCCGGTCGCTACCGGCAGCTCCAACAGGTCGGGATCGAGGCCATCGGGGTGGATGACCCCGCCCTCGACGCCGAGGTGATCGCCGTGGCCGACGAGGCGTTCCGATCGCTCGGCCTGACGGGTTTCCGCCTCGAGCTCACCTCGCTCGGCGACGAGACGTGCCGCCCGCAGTATCGCGAGCGTCTGCAGTCGTTCCTCGCCGGGCTGGATCTCGACGAGGCGACGCGGGACCGCGCGCGGATCAACCCGCTGCGCGTCCTCGACGACAAGCGCCCCGAGGTGCGTGCGCAGCTCGAGGACGCGCCGCTGATGATCGACCATCTCTCGGACGCGAGCGCCGAGCACTTCGCGACCGTGCGGGCGCACCTGGACGCGTTGGGGGTGCCGTACACGGTCAACCCCCGCATGGTCCGCGGCCTGGACTACTACACCAAGACGACGTTCGAGTTCGTGCACGACGGCCTCGGTGCGCAGTCCGGGATCGGCGGCGGAGGGCGCTACGACGGGTTGATGGAGCAGCTCGGCGGTCAAGCCCTGTCGGGCATCGGCTTCGGGATCGGTGTCGACCGCACGGTGCTGGCGCTGCAGGCCGAGGGGATCGATCCGGCGGCGCAGGGGCGAGTGGACGTGTACGGCGTCGCGCTGGGGGCGGCGGCCAAGGCGGCGATGGTTCCGGTCCTGGCGGAGTTCCGCCGCAACGGGCTGCGGGCCGACATGGCGTACGGCGACCGGGGGATGAAGGGCGCGTTCAAGGCGGCGGACCGGTCGGGCGCGGCGGTCACGGTCGTCATCGGCGAGAACGAGCTCGAGACCGGCACCGCTGTGGTCAAGACGATGTCCACCGGCGAGCAGGAGCCGGTTCCGCTCGAGGCGATCCTCGGTCACGTCACCCGGGCCGTCGGGCGCTGACTCCTCCCGCGCGTCAGAGCTGCGCGCGGAAGGTGTCGCAGGCCTGCACGGAGCCCTGCTGGTAGCCGGTGAGGAACCACTGCCTGCGCATCTCGGACGAGCCGTGGGTCCACGAGCGGGGGTCGACGCGCCCGCCTCCGGTGCGCTGGATGTGGTCGTCGCCGATGGCCTCCGCGGTCCGGACGATCGCATCCACGTCCTGCGGGGTCAGGCTCTCCAGTAGCGGCGGGCCGCCGTCGGGCGCCGGTGTGGAGGTCGCGTAGTGGGCCCAGAGCCCCGCGTAGCAGTCGGCCTGGAGCTCGACGCGGACCGCTCCGGAGGACGGGCCCTGCGGGTCCTGCTGCGAGCGTCGGATGTCGCCGAGCATGGTCTGCAGGTGGTGGCCGAACTCGTGCGCGACGACGTACATCTGCGCCGCGCCGGAGGGCGGTCCGCCGAGCTGCCCCACGAGGACGCTGTCGAAGAACGAGGGGTCGATGTAGACGGTCTGCCCGGCGGGGCAGTAGAAGGGGCCGATGTCGGAGGAGGCGGCACCACAGCCGGTGTCGACGGCGCCGCTGAAGACGGTGGTCCGGGGCTGGACCCAGCTCATCCCCACCTGATCCGGCAGCTGGATTGTCCAGACGTCCTCGAGGCTCTCGGTGGTGGCGACGATGCGGCAGATCGTGTCGGAGTTGGCCTGTTGCAGGTCGCACTGGTCGATGTGGGCCTGGAACTGCTGCGCGGAGTCGGAACCCTGTTCCTGCGCGCCGGTGGGACCGGTGTCCAGGCCGAGCTGGCCCGGGTCGACACCGAGAAACAGGGCGATGAGGACGACGGCGAGGCCGCCGACCCCTCCGCCGACCGCGATCCCCCGGCGACCTCCCCTGCCTCCGCCGGAGACTCCGCTGGTGTCGAGCCTTCCGCCTTGCCGAAACGTCATGATCTCCGCCTTCCGGGTGGTGCGTCGCCCGGTCTGTCGTGGACGTAGACTGTTCCCCGTCCGAGCCCGTGGCGGGCCGTGGGGTCGTCCCGTCGGTGCTCACGCTCAGGCGATCACACCACACTTTCCCCGACGAGAGGACCACCGCAGTGCTGCGCACCCATTCCGCCGGCCAGCTCCGAGCCGCCGACGCCGGTGACACCGTCACCCTGGCCGGCTGGGTGGCACGCCGCCGGGATCACGGCGGTGTCATCTTCGTCGATCTGCGCGACGCCTCGGGCGTGTGCCAGGTGGTCTTCCGTTCCGAGGACGTGGCCGAGCGCGCCCACCGCCTGCGCAACGAGTACTGCGTGGCGGTCACCGGCGTCGTCGACCGTCGTCCGGAGGGATCGGAGAACCCTAACCTCGCCTCGGGCGAGATCGAGATCGACGTCACGTCGTTCGAGGTCCTGGGTGAGGCGGCGGCGCTGCCGTTCCAGCTCGACGACGAGGTGGGGGAGGAGGCACGTCTGCGTCACCGGTACCTCGACCTGCGCCGCGAGGGTCCGGGCGCGGCGCTGCGGCTGCGGTCGAAGGTCAACGCCGCGGCCCGCGGAGTCCTGGCCCGTCACGACTTCGTGGAGATCGAGACCCCCACCCTCACCCGCTCGACCCCGGAGGGTGCGCGCGACTTCCTCGTGCCGGCCCGCCTGCAGCCGGGTACGTTCTACGCCCTCCCGCAGTCGCCGCAGTTGTTCAAGCAGTTGCTCATGGTGGCCGGGATGGAGAAGTACTACCAGCTGGCCCGCTGCTACCGCGACGAGGACTTCCGCGCCGACCGGCAGCCGGAGTTCACGCAGCTCGACCTGGAGATGAGCTTCGTCGATCAGAACGACGTGATCGGCGTGGCGGAGGAGATCCTCACCGAGGTGTGGGCCACCGCCGGTTACGAGATCACCACGCCGATCCCGCGGATGACGTACGAGGAGGCGATGCGCCGGTTCGGCTCCGACAAGCCGGACCTGCGGTTCGACATCGAGCTCGTCGAATGCACGGAGTTCTTCGCCGACACCCCGTTCCGGGTGTTCAAGGCGCCGTACGTCGGCGCGGTCGTCATGAAGGGCGGGGCGTCACAGCCGCGTCGTCAGCTCGACGCCTGGCAGGAGTGGGCCAAGCAGCGCGGCGCCAAGGGACTCGCGTACATCCTCGTCGGTTCCGACGGCGAGCTCGGCGGCCCGGTCGCCAAGAACCTGTCGGACTCCGAGCGGGCGGGCATCGCCGCCCACGTCGGCGCGGAGCCGGGCGACTGCATCTTCTTCGGCGCCGGCGCGGTGAAGTCCACGCGGGCCCTGCTCGGCGCGGCCCGCGGTGAGATCGCCGCCAAGCTCGGCCTCATCGACCCCACCAAGTGGGCGTTCACCTGGGTCGTCGACGCCCCGATGTTCGAGCCGGCCGACGACGCCACGGCCGCCGGTGACGTGGCCGTGGGGTCGGGTGCCTGGACCGCGGTGCACCATGCGTTCACCTCGCCCAAGCCCGAGCACCTGGACACGTTCGACACCGATCCGGGCTCGGCGCTCGCCTACGCGTACGACATCGTGTGCAACGGCAACGAGATCGGCGGCGGCTCGATCCGTATCCACCGCAAGGACGTCCAGGAGCGGGTGTTCGGCGTCATGGGCATCTCGGCCGACGAGGCGCAGGAGAAGTTCGGCTTCCTGCTCGACGCCTTCTCCTACGGCGCCCCGCCGCACGGCGGCATCGCGTTCGGCTGGGATCGCATCTGCGCCCTGCTGGCCGGGACCGAGTCGATCCGCGACGTCATCGCGTTCCCCAAGTCCGGCGGCGGCGTCGACCCGCTGACCGATGCGCCGGCGCCGATCACGGCGCAGCAGCGCAAGGAGTCCGGCATCGACGCCAAGCCGGTGCAGCGCGGCCAGGCCGCCCCGTCCGGGGCCGCAGCCGAGTAGTCGGCCCCACCCCGCCCTGCCCCGCCCCCGAATCCGCTACTCTCCTGCGCGATTCGCTACCCGGAAAAGAACGGAAAACGGTAGCGAATGTGACGGGGGAGTAGCGGATTTCCGTCATATCGGGGTCTCAGAGGTGGAACGCCTCGAGCGCGGGCCGCCCGTCCATCCCGGAGTGGCCGAGCCCGAACAGCCGGGACACCGTCGGGGCCACGTCGAGGGTCCGGACAGGCCGGTCGACGACCTGCCCGCGGCGGACGATCCGGTGCCCACCGCCGATGAAGAACGGGATGCCGAGCGTGACCTCGTGCCCGTGGTTCCCCGGGATCGGGTTGGAGAACGGGGTGGGGTCGGAGAACCGCCATCCCGGGTGACACGTGGCCACGAGGTCGCCGCCGCGCTCGCCGAGGTCGAGCTCGGCCGGGTCGTAGAGGCGGTTGACGCCGGGGAGCGCGCCGACCACCTCCCGCAGGCGCGCCAGTGCCGCGTCGCGTTCACCGGCGGGGCCGAGGTAGGCGAACGTGTCGGCCCCCCCGTTCTGGGCGATCCCGAACCGGCCCCGCAGCGCCGGGTCGGCGTCGATCGCCCCGGCCGCGCTGATGAGGCGCAGGGGCTCCGACCAGTCCATCCCGTGGTCGGCCAGGACGATGAGCACGGAACGTTCCCAGCGCCCGGTGGCGCGGAGGAACTGCTCGAGGTCCCAGAGCTTGTGGTCCGAGTTGAACACCGCCTGGTTGCGGGCTAGTCGGAGCGAGGTCCCCGACAGGTCCATGTGGCCGAAGCGGTCCATGTCCCCGAGGTTGACGAACGTCATCCTCGGGGCGTGGTCGGTGATGGTCCGCTTGAGGGCCTCGACGGTGAACCAGTCGAGCGAGTGGTCGGTGATCGGCACGAGCGGGAACGGCGCCCACTGCACGCTGGCTCGGCCGCCGAACAGGCCGTGGAGGTAGTCCTTGCTCAGCACGCTCGCGGTGGTGAGGCCGGCCTCGGTCCGAATGCGGTCCAGGACCGTGGCGGCCCGCAGGTCGTCGGGCCGGTCGAGGGTCCGCTCGTCCCCGATCGCGTGGTCCCAGATGGCGTTGGCGGGCACCCCGTTGCGGTGGGGGAGGACGCCGGTGACCATCGCGGCGTGGTTGGGCAGGGTCTCGGCGATCATGATCGACGACGCATCGGTGAACCGCGTGCCCTCGGCTGCCCAGCGGTGCAGTGTCGGCGCCTGCGCGGCGTTCAGTTCGTCCGGTCGCATGCCGTCGGTGACGATCACGTAGACGTCGAGGTCGTCGGCGACCGGCCGTACCGGGTTCGCCCACACGGGGGCGGGTTCAGCGAGCAGGGTCACCCCGACGGCGCCCGCTGCGGCGACCATGCCGGCGCCGGCGAGCGCCTCACGACGGGTGAGGGTGGGTCCGTGGGTGGGGTGGTCGTCGCGGCACATCGGGTGGGACCTCCGGGGGTCGTGGCACGGGGTGGTGTCGTGGGGTGGTGTCGTGGGGTGGCGGCCTGAGGTAGTGGCCCGGGTGGCGGCGGCGTGCCCCCGCCGGGGAGGTGGCAGACCTGAGTTCCAGACAACCCGACGACGACGAAGGCCGCGGTCACTTCCGCGGATCCGTCGCCGGATGTTCACCCGGGGTTCGCTGTCGGGGCCCGCCGGTAGCCTGGGGGCGTGACCGAAGACGCTGGGCTGTTCGCCGCCGGGGACGCGGGCGACGCCGGGCCCGTTCCTCCGGCGTCGGCGTCCGTGGACCCGGGCGCCCCGTTGGCGGTCCGGATGCGGCCGCGGACGCTGGACGAGGTGATCGGCCAGGAGCACCTGCTGCGCCCTAATTCGCCGCTGCGGCGGCTGGTGGAGGGGCGCGGGGGCTCGTCGGTGATCCTCTACGGCCCTCCGGGGACCGGGAAGACGACGCTCGCCAATCTGGTGGCCAGCACGTCGGGGCGGCATTTCGTCGCCCTGTCGGCGCTCAGCGCCGGGGTCAAGGACGTCCGCGCGGTGATCGACGACGCCCGCACCCGGCAGGTCCACGGTCAACGCACGGTCCTGTTCATCGACGAGGTGCACCGGTTCTCCAAGAGCCAGCAGGACGCCCTGCTGGCGGCGGTGGAGAACGGCATCGTCCTGCTGGTGGCCGCGACCACGGAGAACCCGCACTTCTCGGTCATCGCGCCGCTGCTGAGCCGGTCGCTCATCGCCGAACTGCAGGGCCTGGACGACGCCGGGGTGGCCGCCGTGCTGCGGCGCGCGGTCTCCGACGAACGGGGGCTGGCGGGGCGGGTCGAGCTCACCGACGCGGCGGCGGAGGACATCGTCCGGCTCTCGGGAGGGGACGCGCGGCGCAGCCTGACGATCCTGGAGGCCGCGGCCGGGGCCGCGGAGGACGGCGTGGTGACGCCGGAGATCGTCGAGCTCAGCCTGGACGCGGCCCCCGTGCGCTACGACCGTGACGGCGACCAGCACTACGACGTCACGAGCGCGTTCATCAAGTCCATCCGCGGGTCCGACGTGGACGCAGCGCTGCACTACCTGGCACGCATGCTGGTCGCGGGGGAGGACCCCCGGTTCATCGCCCGGCGGCTCATGGTGCACGCGAGTGAGGACATCGGCATGGCCGACCCGACCGCGCTGCTGTCCGCGAGCGCGGCGGCGGAGATCGTCCAGAAGGTCGGCATGCCGGAGTGCCGGCTCGCGCTGGCCCAGGCCACCATCCACCTCGCGACCGCGCCCAAGTCCAAGGCGGTGATCGCGGCCATCGACGCCGCCATGTCCGACGTCCGCGCCGGTGGCGTCGGCGAGGTGCCCAAGCACCTGCGGGACGGCCACTACGCCGGGGCCAAGGGGCTCGGCAACGGGGTGGGCTACCGGTACCCGCACAACGCGGCGCCGGGAGTCGTGGCGCAGCAGTACCCACCCGACGAGCTGGTGGGGCGGGACTACTACGAGCCCGGGCCGCACGGCCACGAGCGCGAGCTGTCCGCCCGGGTCGACAAACTCCGCCGGATCATCCGGGACTGAGGCGCGCCCGGGGGCCACGCCGGGACGGGCTCCAGGGGACCCCCGCGGCAAAGCCTGGCCACATCCTGAGAACTGTGTGAAGGTCATATTTCCTGCCTGAGCAGGCAGGATGTTGTGTCCACATCAGCATTCGGAGGTTCTCATGTTCACCGGTCTCGCCAGCATCTTCTCGACGCTCGTCGGCGTCGCCACCTCGGTCGGCGTCTGGGGCACCGGGGCGCACAGCCTCGGCCTGCTGCCGCAGGAGGCCTTCATCACCGCCGCCAACTTCGGCATCATCCTGCCCCCGATGCCGCGCTGACCGACCCTCTCGCCGCACACGGCCAGCCCGGGCGCCCCTCCGCCGGACCGGTGGAGCGGGCGCCCGCGTCCCTTCCGGGTGGCGGCCCCTCGTCGTCGTCGTCGGGACCACGTCCCCAGCCCGGCGGCCCCTCACCCCGTCCGCAGCGCATCCCGGCCCGCCCCACCTCGTTCCCTGGCGCCGACCCGCGCGGCGGTAGTCTTGATTCTCGCCCGAGACCACCCGTAGACGACCAGTGAGGCCCCCTGTGCAGACCCATGAGATCCGGCGCCGCTTCCTCGACCACTTCGTCCGCGCCGGGCACACCGAGGTCCCCAGTGCGTCACTGGTGCTGGACGATCCCAACCTGCTGTTCGTCAACGCCGGCATGGTCCCGTTCAAGCCCTACTTCCTCGGCCAGGAAACCCCGCCGTACGCCACGGCGACCTCCATCCAGAAGTGCGTGCGCACCCTCGACATCGAGGAGGTGGGCATCACCACCCGCCACAACACCTTCTTCCAGATGGCCGGCAACTTCTCCTTCGGCGACTACTTCAAGGAGGGGGCGATCCGCCACGCGTGGTCGCTACTGACCTCCTCACTCGACGACGGCGGTTTCGGGATCGACCCCGCCCTGCTGTGGGTGACCGTCTACCTCGACGACGACGAGGCGTACGGCATCTGGCGCGACGTGATCGGCGTGCCCGAAGAGCGCATCCAGCGGCGTGGCATGGCCGACAACTACTGGTCCATGGGCGTACCGGGGCCGTGCGGGCCGTGCTCGGAGATCTTCTACGACCGCGGACCGGCCTACGGCGTCGACGGCGGGCCGGAGGCCGACGAGGACCGCTACATCGAGATCTGGAACCTCGTGTTCATGCAGAACGAGCGCGGCGAGGGCTCCGGCAAGGACGCCTTCGAGATCCTCGGCCCGCTGCCCAAGCAGAACATCGACACCGGCATGGGCGTCGAGCGCGTCGCCTTCCTCCTCCAGGGCGTCGAGAACGTCTACGAGACCGACCTGCTGCGCCCGGTCATCGACACCGCCGAGCGCCTGTCCGGCGCGAAGTACGGCGTCGACAGTGCCTCGGACGTGCGGTTCCGGGTGATCGCCGACCACGCCCGCACCGCCTACATGCTCATCTCCGACGGCGTGACCCCCGGCAACGAGGGCCGCGGTTACATCCTCCGTCGCCTCCTGCGGCGCATCGTCCGCTCCGTGCGCCTCCTGGGCGCGTCGGGGGAGACCATGGCCGAGTTCATGGCCACCGTCCGGGACGCGATCGGTCCCTCGTTCCCCGAGACCGTCGCCGGCTACGAGCGCATCGAGCGGATCGCCGTGGCCGAGGAGGCCGCCTTCCTCAAGACCCTCGAGTCCGGCACGCAGCTCTTCGAGCGCGCCGCCGAGTCCGCCCGCCGGTCCGGCGCCGCGGTGCTCTCCGGCCAGCAGGCGTTCGCCCTCCACGACACCCACGGGTTCCCGATCGATCTCACCCTCGAGATGGCCTCCGAGGCCGGGCTGCAGGTCGACGAGGAGGGCTTCCGCTCGCTCATGTCCGAGCAGCGCGCCCGCGCCAAGGCCGACTCGCAGGCCAAGAAGCACGCCCACGCCGACCTGTCCGTCTACCGCGACTTCCTCGACGCCGGCGAGACCGTCTTCACCGGCTTCACCGACCTCACCGACGAGTCGCGCCTGCTGGGCATCGTCTCCGGCGGCCGGGCCGTCGCGGTGGCCCGCGAGGGCGACGAGGTGGAGTTCGTGCTCGACCGCACCCCGTTCTACGCCGAGTCCGGCGGCCAGCTGGGCGACCGCGGCATGATCTCCACCGCCGGCTTCCAGATGCGCGTCGACGACGTGCAGAAGATCGGCAAGAAGCTCTGGATCCACAAGGGCGTCCTCACCGGGGGCGAGGCCGAGGCCGGGCAGCTCGTCACCGCCGCCGTCGACCCCGAGTGGCGCAAGGGCGCCACCCAGGGCCACTCGGCCACCCACCTCGTCCACGCGGCGCTGCGCCAGATCCTCGGGCCCGAGGCCGTCCAGGCCGGTTCCCTCAACAAGCCCGGCTACATGCGGTTCGACTTCAACTGGTCCGGCTCGATCCCCGCCGACGTCCTCGCCCAGATCGAGGAGGTCACCAACTCCGCCGTCGACGCCGACTACGGCGTCAACACCATCGAGACCACCCTCGACGAGGCCAAGCGCATGGGCGCCATGGCCCTGTTCGGCGAGAACTACGGGTCCACGGTCCGGGTGGTGGAGATCGGCGGCCCGTTCTCCATGGAACTGTGCGGCGGCACCCACGTCAGCAGCTCCGCACAGATCGGTCCCGTCAGCCTGCTCGGCGAGGCGTCCGTCGGGTCCGGCATCCGGCGTGTCGAGGCCTACGTCGGCATGGACGCCTACCGCCACCAGGCCCGCGAGCGCGCCCTCGTGTCCGGCCTCGCGACCTCGCTCAAGGCGCCTGCCGACGAGCTGCCCGACCGCATCGCCGCGCTGACCGCCAAGCTGCGCGAGACCGAGAAGGCCCTCGAGTCGCTGCGCGCGGCCCAGCTGGCCTCCCAGGCCGGCGACCTGCTCGCCTCGGCCGAGGACCTCGACGGTGTCCGGTTCCTCGCCCACAGCGCCCCCGGCGGTGCCGCCGGCGACCTGCGCACCCTCGCGTCCGACCTCAAGGGCCGCCTCGGCTCCGACGCGGGCGTCGTCCTCCTCACCGCACCCAGCCAGGACAAGGTGCCGTTCGTCATCGCCGTCACCCCGGCCGCCCAGGAGCGCGGCCTCCGGGCCGGCGACCTCGTCAAGGCGATCTCCCCGGCGCTCGGCGCCCGCGGCGGCGGCAAGGCGGACATGGCACAGGGCGCGGGCACCGAGCCCGGCGGCATCGACGCCGCGGTCTCCGCCCTGCGCGACGCCGTCCGGGACGCGGGATGACCGACCCCGGCGCGCCCGCGGCCACCGGCGCGGCCTGGACCCGCGGGCGCCGGCTCGGCCTGGACGTGGGCACCGCCCGCATCGGCGTGGCCTCCTGCGACCCCGACGGGATCCTGGCCACCCCGGTCGAGACCATCCGCGTGGTCGACGGCGACCCCGGGTGGGCCGCCGAGCTCCGGCGTTTGCGCGGTCTCGTCTCCGAGTACGACGCCGTCGGGGTGGTCGTGGGCCTGCCCACCTCACTCAAGGGGCGCGAGACCGCCTCCACCGCCATGGCCCGCTCGTTCGCCGAGGCGCTGACCACCGAGGCCCCCGAACTGCCCGTGGACCTCGTCGACGAGAGACTGACCACCGTCACCGCCGGCGCTGCCCTCCACGGGGCCGGGCGCAACACCCGACGGCAGCGGGACGTGATCGACCAGGCCGCCGCCGTCGTCCTGTTGCAGGCCTGGCTCGACTCGCGGCACGCCCGCCGATGAACGACGCGCCGACCGGCGGAGATGGATAAACTCGCCGCCGAGCACGATGCTGTCCGCCGGGCAGCTCCCCTTCAACTCTGACCGAGGAGCACCATGTCTGCGGCACGAGGACGCCCACGCACGAGCGGCACCACCAGGTTCCTCCTCCTGGCGGCCGTGATCGGGGTCGTCGTCGCGTTCGGCGCCATGGTCTACCGGAATCTCAACACCGAGGTCGCCGCCGCTCCCGACTTCGAGGGCCCGGGAAGCGGCAACGCTCTGCTGCACGTCGAGCCCGGCGATACCCTGGGCGTCGTGGGGGACCGCCTCTACGAGATCGGTACGGTCGCCAGCACTCGGGCCTTCACCGGCGCCGCGGCCGGCACACCCGTCGAGGGCATCCAACCCGGGTACTACCAGGTACGGCAGGAGATGAGCGCGGACGCCGCCGTCGACGCGCTGTCGGATCCGCAGAACCGGGTCGGGATGGTCGACGTCAAGCCCGGCGGCCGCCTCCTGGACACGGTCGTCGTGGGCGGCGGCACCGAAAAGGGGATCTTCACCCTGATCGCCGACGCCACCTGCCTGCGCGACCTCGACTCCCCGGACCAGCCCCCGGCGTGCCGACAGTCCCAGGAGATCGTCGACGCCGCCGCCCAGGCCGACCCCGCCCGGCTCGGCGTCCCCGACTGGGCCCTCAACGAGGTGCGATCCGCCCCGGACCCAGTGCGCCGGCTCGAGGGCCTCATCAGGCCGGGTGTCCACACAATCGACCCCCGCTCCGAGCCCGTCGACATCCTGCAACACCTCATCGAGTCCTCCACGTCCGCCTATGACGAGACCGGCCTGGTCCCGGCGGCCCAGCGGATCGGCCTGACCCCGTACCAGGTGGTCACCGCCGCCTCGCTCGTGGAGAAGGAGGGACTGCCCCAGGACTTCGACAAGGTCGCCCGCGTCATCCTCAACCGACTGGCCGAGCCCATGCAGCTGCAGTTCGACTCCACCGTGAACTACGCCCTGCCGGACCAGGAGATCGCCACCACCGACGCCGACCGCGCCGCGCGCACCCCGTGGAACACCTACGCCATGGATGGCCTCCCCTACGGGCCCATCGGCTCACCCGGACTCGAGGCACTGCGCGCCATGGAGAACCCGGCCGACGGGCAGTGGAAGTACTTCGTCACGGTGGACATGCAGGGGACCACCCGCTTCGCCGACGAATACCCGGAGCACGAGCGCAATCAGAGCGAGGCGATCGCCAACGGGGTTCTGGCAAGTGGACGCTGATCCCTCGTCGCCCGTCGCCGGGCCGCGGTCGGCGGCCGTGCTCGGGCACCCGGTGGACCACTCTCTCTCCCCGGTCCTGCACGGCGCCGCCTACCGCGCGCTCGGACTCGTCGACTGGACCTACGAGCGCATCGACTGCGACGCCGACCGCCTGCCGTCCCTGGTCGACTCCTCGCCGGCCCACCGGATCGGATACTCGGTCACGATGCCCGGGAAGTTCGCCGCCCTCGCGCACGCCAGCGAGGTCAGCGACCGCGCGCGCATCGTCGGCAGCGCTAACACCCTCGTGCGGCGCAGCGGCGGCTGGTACGCCGACTGCACGGACGTCGACGGGGTCACCGGGGCCCTGGCCGAGTTCGGCGACCTGCCCGCCGCGCCGACGGCGGTCGTCCTCGGCGTGGGCGGCACCGCCCGGCCCGTCCTGGCGGGCCTGGCCGCGGCCGGCGCGACCCGGGTCGTCCTGGCCTCCCGCCGCGACAACGCCGGCCCGGCCGCAAAATGCGGACGCGCCCTCGGACTGGACATCAGCACGGTGCTGCTGACCGACGCGTCCCTGCCCGGCGAGATCGAGGCCGCGGACGTGCTGGTCAACACCGTCCCCGAGCCCGGGATTCGAGAACTCACCGCTCTCGTGTCCCGCGCCCGCCGGCTCTTCGACGTGCTCTACGACCCCTGGCCGACCGTGGCCGGGGCGGCCGCCTCCGCCGCGGGCGTACCGGTGGTGGGCGGCGACGTCATGCTGCTCAACCAGGCCTTCGGTCAGGTCGAGTTGTTCACGGGCAGGCCCGCGCCGCGGGCCGAGATGGCCGCGGCGCTCGCGCGGGCCCTCGGGCGGTAGCGCCGGCGCGCGCGGCGAGGGGCGCCCGGCGCTGGTCGACGCGGCGCTGGTCGACGCGGCGCTGGTCGACGCGGCGCTGGTCGACGCGGCGCCTCGACGGGCCTGATGTGCCCCCGCCCACCCGGTCGTGGGATGATCGGCGACGTGCTGAAGTGGACCACTGCCGGAGAATCGCATGGCCAGGCCCTCGTGACGATCGTCGAGGGCGTCATCGCGGGCGTCGAGGTGACGAGCGAGCAGATCGCCGCGCAACTCGCCCGCCGCCGCCTCGGCTACGGCCGCGGTGCGCGCATGAAGTTCGAGGCCGACGCCGTGCGCGTGCTGGGCGGCGTCCGGCACGGCCGGACCATGGGATCGCCGGTGGCGATCGAGGTCGGGAACACCGAGTGGCCCAAGTGGGAACAGATCATGTCGGCGGACCCCGTGGACCCCGAGGAGATCGACGACAAGGCCCGCGCCGCCCGCCTGACCCGCCCGCGGCCCGGTCACGCGGACTTCTCCGGGATGCTCAAGTACGACTTCGACGACGCCCGGATGGTCCTCGAGCGGGCCAGCGCGCGTGAGACCGCCGCCCGCGTCGCAGCGGGGACGGTCGCCCGCGGTGTACTCCGCGACGTCCTCGGCGTGGAGGTGCTGTCCCACGTCATCTCCATCGGCGCCTCGGAGCCCTACGTGGGCCCCGAGCCGACGTTCGCCGATCTCGAGGCGATCGACGCCAGCCCGGTGCGCGCGTTCGACGCCGCCGCCGCGGACTCGATGATCGCCGAGATCGAGGCCGCCAAGAAGGCCGGTGACACCCTCGGGGGCGTGGTCGAGGTCGTCGTCCACGGGCTCCCGATCGGACTCGGGTCGCACGTGTCGGGCGAGGAGCGTCTCGACGCGCAGCTCGCCGGCGCCCTCATGGGGATCCAGGCCATCAAGGGCGTCGAGGTCGGTGACGGGTTCGAGACGGCCCGTCGGCGCGGCAGCGTCGCCCACGACGAGATGGTCCGCGGTGAGGACGGCGTCGAGCGGCGCAGTAACCGCGCGGGCGGACTCGAGGGCGGTATGACCAACGGCCAGCCCCTGCGGGTGCGGGCGGCGATGAAGCCCATCTCGACCGTTCCGCGCGCCCTCGCGACGGTCGACATGGAGGACGGGTCGGCGGCCACGGCGATCCATCAGCGCTCGGACGTGTGCGCCGTCCCCGCGGCGGGCGTCGTCGCGGAGTCGATGGTCGCGCTCGTGCTGGCCCGGGCGGTATTGCAGAAGTTCGGTGGCGACTCGCTGGCGGAGACCCGCCGCAACGCCGAGGGGTACCTCGACGCGGTCGCCGAGCGTCTGGACTGGGCGACGGACGAGGTATGAGCGGCCCGGCACGTCCGGTCGCGGTGCTCGTGGGCCCGCCCGGCGCCGGGAAGACCACCATCGGCCGCAAACTCGCCCGACGTCTCGAGCTGCCGTTCCTGGACGCCGATCACCTGATCGAGGAGGCCGAGGGCCGGAGTATCCCCGAGATCTTCGCCTCCGACGGTGAGCCCGCCTTCCGCGAGATCGAGGAGCGGATCATCGGCGAGGCTCTCACCTCCTTCGACGGGGTGCTCTCCCTCGGTGGTGGCGCGGTGCTGTCCCCGGTGACGCGGGAGCGGCTGCGCGGGCACCGGGTCGTCCACCTCACGATCGGGGTCGCCGAGGGCGTGCGCCGTTCCCAGGGGCCGGGTCGCCCACTGCTGTCCGGCGGTGACGTCACCGCGCGGTACCAGGCACTGCTCACCGAGCGGGCACCCCTGTACCGGGAGGTTGCCTGGACGACCGTGAGCACCGAGCGGCGCAGTTCGGGCAAGGTGGTGTCGGACATCGTCGACAGGCTCGACTCCGGCGACCCGCATCCGCGGGGCGCCGGCGGCCGGACGAGATGATGGTGAGGACGTGCACACGCGTGCGGAGACGATCGATGAGCGGGAGCGACAGATGAACCAGGATCCGAACACCAGCGACCCCGTCGTCGTGGAGGTGCGTGCCGCGGACCCGTATCCCGTGGTGATCGGCCGCGGGCTGCTGCCGGAGATCCTCGAGGCGTGCTCGTCCTCGCGGACCGTCGCGATCTTCTACCAGCCGCCGTTGGCGCAGACGGCCGAGACGTTGCGCGAGAAGCTCGCCGAGGCGGGGGTGGACGCCCACCGCATCGAGATCCCCGACGCCGAGGCCGGGAAGGATCTCGCCGTGGCCGGGTTCTGCTGGGACGTCCTCGGGCAGATCGGGCTCAACCGCAAGGACACGATCGTCAGCCTGGGCGGCGGGGCCGCCACCGACCTGGCCGGCTTCGTCGCCGCCACGTGGATGCGGGGCGTGCGGGTGGTGCACATCCCCACGACGCTGCTGGCGATGGTCGACGCGGCCGTCGGCGGCAAGACCGGCATCAACACGGACGCGGGCAAGAACCTCGTGGGCAGCTTCCACGAGCCGGCGGCGGTGTTCGTCGACACGGCCACCCTGGAGTCCGTTCCCCGCAACGAGTTGGTCTCGGGCATGGCCGAGGTGGTCAAGTGCGGCTTCATCGCCGACCCCGTGATCCTCGACCTCATCGAGGCCGACCCGCAGGCGGCGCTGGACCCGTCCGGGGACACGATCGTCGAGCTGATCCGCCGCAGCGTGCAAGTCAAGGCCGACGTCGTGGGGCAGGACCTCAAGGAGTCGGGCCTGAGGGAGATCCTCAACTACGGGCACACCCTCGGCCACGCGGTCGAGCGTCGCGAGCAGTACCGCTGGCGTCACGGCGCCGCGATCAGCGTGGGCATGTGCTTCGTCGCGGAGCTCGCGAGGCTCGCCGGTCGCCTCGACGACGCGACGGCCGATCGCCATGCCTCGGTCCTGGCCTCGCTCGGCCTGCCGACCGGGTACGACCCGGACGCGTTCCCGCGCCTGCTCGAGCTCATGGCCGGGGACAAGAAGAACCACTCCGGCTTCCTGCGGCTGGTGGTGCTGGACGGGCTCGCGCGCCCCTCCCGGATGGAGGCCCCGGACCCGTCGCTGATGACGGCCGCCTACGCCACCATCTCCGAGGGCCGTGCCCCCAGCGGTGGGGGGATCCTCCTGTGATCGAGCGACTCGCCCGCCGCCGGAAGGCCCTGGCCGTCGCCCTCGCGGACGTCGGCGCGCAGGGCCTGTTGGTCACCGATCCGCGCAACATCGCCTACCTGACCGGGTTCCGCGGGTCCGGTGGTGTCGCGTTGGTGGACGACGACGGCGAGGCGGTGCTCTGCACGGATTCGCGGTACGAACTCCAGGTGGTCGAGCAGGCCCCGGACGTGGGGCACGTGATCTCGCGGGAGTACGTCTCCGGCGTGCTCGGGCGCCGCCGCGGCCCCGCGGACGCCCCGCTCGCCGTGGAGGCCGACCACATGACGCTGTCCGCGGCGTCCGCCCTCCGCCGCGCGCTCGCGGACACCGGGGGAGCGGCCGCCCGCATCGTCGAGACCAGCGGCCTCGTGGAGCAGGTGCGCCGCGCCAAGGACCCCGAGGAGCTGGCGCTCATCGAGCGCGCCTGCGGCGTGGTCGACGAGGCGTGGACAGACCTGCTGAACGCCGGTGCCATCGCCGTGGGCCGCACCGAGCGGGAGGTCGCGGCCGACCTCGAACACGCGATGCGGCGGGCGGGATCGGACGGAGTGGCGTTCGAGACGATCGTCGCCTCCGGCCCCAACGGAGCGCACCCGCACCACGTGCCGGGCGACCGGGTGCTCGCCGACGGCGACCTCGTGGTGGTCGACTTCGGCGCCACCGTCTCCGGTTACGCGTCGGACTGCACCCGCACGGTCGCGCTGGGCACCGCCCCGGATCGGCTGCTGGACGCCTACGACGTCGTCCTGCGTGCGCAGCTGGCCGGCGTGGAGGCGGTGCGCGAGGGGATGGGATGCGCTGACCTCGACGCGGTGAGCCGGGGCATCATCGACGACGCCGGTTTCGGCGACCACTTCGGCCACTCGCTGGGCCACGGGGTGGGCTTGGACGTGCACGAAGCGCCCGCGGTGTCGACGAGGTCCACGAGTACACTGTCCGACGGCGATGTGATCACCATCGAGCCGGGGATCTACCTCGCGGGTCTCGGCGGGATCCGGATCGAGGACACCGTGGCCGTCACCGGAGGTGGCGGGAGGTCCCTGACCACCACGTCGAAGGCTCTCAGGGCGCTCTGACCACCAGCACGCCCCGAGTGGTCTGCCCACGACCACGTGCGAGGCGCCCCCACCGGCGTCCCGCCCGACGACTTTCCCGAAGGAGTACCGACTATGGCGTCCACCGCCGACTTCAAGAACGGCCTCGTCCTCAAAGAGGAGGGGCAACTGTGGCAGATCGTCGAATTCCAGCACGTCAAGCCCGGTAAGGGCCCGGCGTTCGTGCGGACGAAGCTGAAGAACGTCGTCACCGGGAAGAACGTCGACAAGACGTTCAGCGCCGGCGTCAAGGTCGAGATCGCGACGGTCGACCGCCGCGACATGACGTTCCTGTACCGCGACGGTGAGGACTACGTCCTCATGGACGAGCAGGACTACGAGCAGATCAACGTCAGCCCGGCCGTCATGGGCGACGGCGCGCGCTTCCTGCTCGAGAACACCACCGTCCAGGTCTCGTTCAACGAGGGCGTCCCGCTGTTCGCCGAGATGCCGGTCGCCGTGGACCTGATCGTGCAGCACACCGATCCCGGCCTCCAGGGTGACCGCTCCACCGGCGGCACCAAGCCCGCCACCCTCGAGACCGGCGCCGAGGTGCAGGTCCCGCTGTTCATCAACACCGGCGACAAGCTGCGCATCGACACCCGTGACGGCCACTACCTCAGCCGGGTGAACGACTGATCATGGCGGACGAGGTCGACCACCGGCGCCGAGGAGCTCGGTACCGGGCCCGCAGGCGTGCCGTCTCCCTGCTCTTCGAGGCCGAACTGCGGGACGCCGACGTGGTGCAGCTCGCCGAGGAGCGACGCCGGATGGGGGAGGAGTCCCAGGAGTTCCACGACGTCGCGCCGTACACCATGGAGATCGTCACCGGCGTCGCCGAGCGGCTCGACCGGCTGGACTCGACCATCTCCGAGCACCTGCGGGAGTGGACGCTCGAGCGGCTGCCCGCCGTCGACCGCGCGGTGCTCCGTGCGGCCGCGTGGGAACTGCTCTTCGGCTCCGACGAGGTGGACGCGGCGGTGGTGATCGACCAGGCGGTCCTGTTGGTGTCGGACCTGTCCGCGGAGAAGTCGGTGCCGTACGTCAACGCGGTCCTCGACCGGGTGGCAGGGCTGGCCCAGCACATCCGGGCCGCCGAGCGCGCCGTGTCGAGCCTGGAGGGCCCGGACGACACCGGCGGTCCCGACGTGTCGCAGACCACGTCCGACGATCCGGGGACGGGCGCGGCCGGCTGATAGAGTTCAGGTCCGAAAGCTATCCCTTTAACGAGCCGTCCAGCGAGGCGGACAAGGAGGTGGTGATCGGTGAGCGCTGACGGTTCGGAGACGAACTCGGTGTCACTCTTCACGTCCGACGACGTCGCCAGGACGGTGTCCCGCCTGGCACATCAGATCATCGAACGCACCGCTGCGGACGCGCCCGGCTCGGGCCCCGTGGTGCTGCTCGGCATCCCGACCCGTGGCGTGCCGCTGGCCGCCCGCCTCGCCGAGCGGATCCGCGAGTTCAGCGGGGCCGAGGTCCACGCCGGGTCACTCGACGTCACGCTCTACCGTGACGATCTCGCGGGCGGTCCGCACCGGCCCCTGGGGCCCACGAGGGTCCCGGCGCAGGGGATCGACGGGGCCACGGTCATCCTCGTCGACGACGTGCTGTTCTCGGGCCGCACCATCCGGGCCGCGTTCGACGCGCTCCGTGATCTCGGTCGTCCCGCCCGCGTACAGCTGGCGGTCCTCGTCGACCGCGGTCACCGCGAGCTGCCCATCCGTGCCGACTATGTGGGCAAGAACGTCCCGACCTCCCGGGACGAGGGCGTGTCGGTGCGGCTCACCGAGATCGACGGCACCGACGCCGTGTTCCTGCGGCGACCCGACCCGGAGAGGACGCGATGAAGCACCTGCTCTCGGCGGCCGACCTCGACCGGGCCGCGGCGCTGTCGATCCTCGACGAGGCGGCGCGCCTGAAGGAGGCCCTCCTCGGCCGCGAGGTCCGCAAATTGCCGACACTACGTGGCAAGACGGTGCTGACGGTGTTCTACGAGAACTCCACCCGGACCCGCGTGTCCTTCGAGACCGCCGGCAAGTGGATGAGCGCCGACGTCATCAACGTCTCGGCGAGCGCGTCCTCCGTACAGAAGGGCGAGTCGCTCCGCGACACCGCGTTGACCCTCACCGCCATCGGTGCCGACGCCCTCATCGTCCGCCACCCCGCCTCGGGTGCGGCGCAGCAGATCGCCGGCTGGGTCGCCCCCGGAGGGGCGGGCCCGTCGGTCATCAACGCCGGTGACGGCATGCACGAGCACCCCACCCAGGCGCTGCTCGACGCCATGACCCTGCGCGAGCGGCTGGGGGGCGTCGAGGGACGCCGCGTGGTGATCGTCGGCGACATCCTGCACTCGCGGGTCGCCCGGTCCAACGCCCTGCTGCTGTCGACGCTGGGCGCGGAGGTCGTCCTCGTCGCCCCGCCCACGCTGTTGCCGGTGGGTGTGGACTCCTGGCCCGTCCGCGCCTCCACCGATCTCGACGCCGAACTGGACGGCGCGGACGCCGTCATGATGCTGCGCGTCCAGGCCGAGCGAATGAACGGCGGATTCTTCCCGTCCGCCCGCGAGTACGCGGTGCGCTACGGACTCGGACCCGCCCGCGCCGCCCGGCTCGGGGAGGACGTCGTGGTGCTGCACCCGGGTCCGATGGTCCGCGGCATGGAGATCGGCTTCGACACCGCGGACGCGCCGTCGTCCGCGATCCTCCAGCAGGTCACCAACGGGGTGCACGTCCGCATGTCGGTTCTGCTGCACGCCCTGGTCGGAACGGAAGGAAACCCCGAGTGAGCGCCCACCCTGCGCCTACCCTGCTGCTACGTCGGGTACGCCCCTACGGAGAGGGCGACCCCGTGGACGTCCTCGTCCGGGACGGCCGGATCGCGGCGATCGGTGACGACGCCGGCGCCCATGCCGGGGCCGGCACCGCCGACGGTGACGAGGGCGTCGAGGTCCTCGACTTCGACGGTGCGGTCCTGCTGCCCGGGTTCGTCGATCTGCACACCCATCTGCGCGAGCCCGGCCGCGAGGACACCGAGACCATCGCGACCGGGTCGGCCGCCGCCGCCCGCGGCGGTTACACCGCCGTGTTCGCGATGGCCAACACCCAGCCCCCGCAGGACAACCAGACCGTCACCGACTCGGTCTTCAGGATCGGCCGCGAGGTCGGTCTGTGCGACGTCCACCCCGTCGGCGCCGTCACAGTCGGGCTCGCCGGCGAGCAGCTCACGGAGATGGGGCAGATGGCCTCGGGGGAGGCCCGCGTACGGGTTTTCTCCGACGACGGCATGTGCGTGTACGACCCGCTGGTGATGCGCCGCGCCCTCGAGTACTCGGCCGGTCTCGGTGTGCTCATCGCGCAACACGCCGAGGAGCCGCGGCTGACCCGCGGAGCGGTGGCACACGAGGGGCCCACCGCGGCACGCCTCGGGCTCACCGGCTGGCCGCGCTCGGCCGAGGAGTCGATCGTCGCCCGCGACGCGATCCTCGCCCGCGACGCCGGTGCCCGCGTCCACATCTGTCACGCCTCCACGACCGGCACCGTCGAGCTGCTGCGGTGGGCCAAGGCGCAGGGCATCTCGATCACCGCCGAGGTCACCCCGCACCACCTGCTGCTGGACGACTCGCGACTCGAGTCGTACGACGGCGTGTACCGCGTCAACCCGCCGCTGCGCGAGGCGCACGACGCGGCGGCATTGCGCGAGGCCCTGGTCTCCGGGGTGATCGACTGCGTCGCCACCGACCACGCCCCGCACGCGGCCCAGGAGAAGTGCTGCGAGTTCGCCGCCGCCCGTCCCGGCATGCTCGGCCTCGAGACGGCCCTGCCCATCGTCGCCGCGCTGCTCGTCGAGACCGGGGACATGACCTGGCGGGACCTCGCCCGCGTCATGAGCACCCGGCCCGCCGAGATCGCCGGTCTGTCGGACCAGGGGCGGCCGATCGCGGTGGGGGAGCCGGCCAACCTCGCCGTCGTCGACCCCGACTCCCCGTGGACCGTCGTCGGCGAGGAGCTCGCAAGTCTGTCCGCCAACACCCCCTACGAGGGAATGACGTTCGCGGCGAGGGTCGTCGGCACCGTGTACCGGGGCCGTCTGACCACCCGCGACGGAGAGGTACTCGCATGACCCAGGACTTCTGGACCGTCATCTTCGTCATCGCCGTGCTGCTCGTCCTGATCGGTCTGATGACGCTCGGCTGGCGGAACCGGAGCCGATCCCAGGCGGGTCTGTTCGACGACCTGCCGGCACCGCCCGCCGACCCGGGCGAGGTCGTGCTGGGTCCGCTGTCCGGCGTGTACATCGGAAGCACCATCGCGGGCGACTGGCAGGCCAGGATCGCCCGCCCGCCGCTCGGTCACCGCTCGGCCGGCACCCTCACCGCCCACACCGGCGGCCTGCGACTCGACCTCGCCGACGCCACTCTCTGGATCCCGCGCGAAGACCTCGTCGACGTGCGCCGCGCCTCGGCACTGGCCAACAAGACCGTGCCCGGCGGCGGCATCCTCGTCGCCCGTTGGCAGGTCACCGGCGCGGACGGCCGCACCCTCGTCGACTCGGGCTTCCGGGCCGACGACAAGGACGGCTACCCCCGCTGGGAGGCACTGCGCGGTGACGCCGCCCCCACCCCCGATACCGGCTCCACCACCGAGGAGAAGCAGTGACATCGCACAGCACCACGCCCGCGCGACAGGGGGTCGGCGAGCCCGCCGCACTCGTCCTCGAGGACGGGCGTATCCACCGGGGTCAGGCGTTCGGCGCCACCGGCACCACGCTCGGCGAGGCGGTGTTCACCACCGGTATGTCCGGGTACCAGGAGACCCTCACCGATCCGTCCTACTGTCGACAGATCGTCGTGACCACCGCGCCCCAGATCGGCAACACCGGCTGGAACGACGAGGACGGCGAGTCGCTGCTCGACGGCGAGGTCGGCGGCGGCCGCATCTGGGTCGCGGGCCTGGTCATCCGCGACCTGTCGCGCCGCGCCTCCAACCATCGCTCCACGCGCACGCTCTCCGAGGAGATGGTCGCCCAGGGCGTCGTCGGCATCGCGGGGATCGACACCCGCGCGGTCGTCCGCCACATCCGCGAGCGAGGTGCGATGAAGGCCGGCATCTTCTCCGGCGCGGATCTCTCCGACGACGAGACCATGCTCGCCGCGGTCCGTGCCCAGGAATCCATGGCCGGCGCGTCGCTGTCCGAGGAGGTCACCACCTCGGCGCCGTACGTGGTGGAGCCGGAGGGCGAGGCCCGGTACTCGGTTGCCGCCCTCGACCTGGGCATCAAGTCCAACACGCCGCGGATGCTCGCGGCACGGGGCGTCCGCGTCCACGTGATCCCCGCCGGCTCGACCCTCCAGGACGTCCTCGACCTCGACGTCGACGGGGTCTTCCTGTCCAACGGGCCCGGCGACCCGGCGACCGCCGACTCCGCCGTGCACCTCACCAAGGAGGTCCTCGGCCAGGGCATCCCGTTCTTCGGCATCTGCTTCGGCAACCAGATCCTCGGGCGCGCCCTGGGTCTGGACACGTACAAGATGCGGTTCGGTCACCGCGGCACCAACATCCCGGTGATCGAGAAGGCCACCGGCTCCGTGGCCATCACCTCGCAGAACCACGGGTTCGCCCTCCGCGCCCCCGAGAACGACACCTGGGAGACCCCGTGGGGGACCGCGACGGTCACCCACGTGTGCGCCAACGACGGCACCGTCGAGGGCGTCGCCCTCACCGACGGCAGCGCGTTCTCCGTCCAGTACCACCCCGAGGCGGCCGCGGGCCCCCGCGACGCGGCGGACCTGTTCGACCGCTTCGTCAGCCTGCTCGCCTCCTCCGACACCGGCTCCGCAGACTCCAGAAAGGGCTCGAACTGATGCCCCGGCGCACAGACATCAACCACGTCCTCGTCATCGGCTCCGGCCCGATCGTCATCGGCCAGGCCAGTGAGTTCGACTACTCCGGGACCCAGGCGTGCCGTGTGCTCAAGTCGGAGGGGCTGCGCGTCACGCTGGTCAACTCCAATCCGGCCACGATCATGACCGACCCCGAGTTCGCCGACGCGACCTACGTCGAACCGATCACTCCCGAGTACATCGACAAGATCTTCGTCCGCGAGGCCGAGCAGGGCCATCCCGTCGACGCGGTCCTCGCGACGCTGGGCGGGCAGACCGCGCTCAACGCCGCCATGCAGCTCGACGCCCAGGGGATCCTCACCAAGCACGGTGTGGAGCTCATCGGCGCCGACATCCCCGCGATCAACCGCGGCGAGGACCGGCAGACCTTCAAGGACATCGTCGCCAGTGTGGGCGGCGAGTCCGCGCGCAGCGCCGTGTGCCACACGATGGAGGAGGTCCACGCGACGGTCGCCGAGCTCGGCCTGCCCGTCGTCGTCCGCCCGTCGTTCACCATGGGCGGCCTCGGTTCCGGCCTCGCCTTCACCACCGAGGACCTCGAGCGGATCGCCGGTGGCGGACTGTCGGCCTCGCCCACCGCGAACGTCCTCATCGAGGAGTCCATCCTCGGGTGGAAGGAGTTCGAGCTCGAGCTCATGCGCGACAACAAGGACAACGTCGTCGTCGTGTGCTCGATCGAGAACGTGGACGCCCTCGGCGTGCACACCGGCGACTCCGTGACGGTCGCGCCGTCGATGACGCTGACCGACCGCGAGTTCCAGAACATGCGCGACCTCGGCATCGCCATCATCCGCGAGGTCGGCGTCGACACCGGCGGCTGCAACATCCAGTTCGCCGTCAACCCGGTCGACGGCCGCATCGTCGTGATCGAGATGAACCCCCGCGTGTCACGCTCGTCGGCGCTGGCCTCCAAGGCCACCGGTTTCCCGATCGCCAAGATCGCGGCCCGCCTCGCGATCGGCTACTCGCTCGACGAGATCACAAACGACATCACGGGGGAGACCCCGGCGTGCTTCGAGCCGACCCTCGACTACGTCGTCGTCAAGGCCCCGCGTTTCGCGTTCGAGAAGTTCCCGGGTGCCGACGACACCCTCACCACCACGATGAAGTCGGTGGGCGAGGCCATGAGCCTCGGCCGCAACTACCGCGAGGCGCTCGGCAAGGTCATGCGCTCGCTCGAGACCAAGGCCGCCGGCTTCTGGACCCTGCCCGACGAGGTCATCGCCCCGGGGCGTTCGACCGACGTCACGGCGGTCCTCGACGATCTGCGTCGCCCGACCGAGGGACGCATGTACGACGTCGAGCTCGCGCTGCGCCTGGGCGCCACGGTCGAGCAGGTGCACGAGGCCTCGGGCATCGACCCGTGGTTCGTCGACGAGGTCGCCGCGCTGGTCGAGCTGCGTCAGGAGATCATCGACGCGCCGGTCGTCGACGAGCCCCTGCTGCGTCGCGCCAAGCACAACGGGCTGTCCGACGCCCAGATCGCGGCGCTGCGCCCCGAGTTCGCCGGGGCCGAGGGCGTGCAGCGCCTACGGCACCGCCTGGGGGTGCGCCCCGTCTACAAGACCGTCGACACCTGCGCGGCCGAGTTCGAGGCCAAGACCCCGTACCACTACTCCACCTACGAGCTCGACCCCGCCGCCGAGTCGGAGGTCACGCCGCAGACCGAGCGGGAGAAGGTCATCATCCTGGGCTCCGGTCCCAACCGGATCGGCCAGGGCATCGAGTTCGACTACTCGTGCGTGCACGCCGCCCTGACCCTGTCCGAGGCCGGCTACGAGACCGTCATGGTCAACTGCAACCCGGAGACCGTCTCGACCGACTACGACACGGCGGACCGCCTCTACTTCGAGCCGCTCACGTTCGAGGACGTGATGGAGGTCTACCACGCCGAGTCCGAGTCGGGAACGGTCGCGGGCGTCCTGGTCCAGCTCGGCGGGCAGACCCCGCTCGGTCTGGCCGCCCAGCTCGAGGAGGCCGGGGTGCCCATCGTCGGCACCAGCCCGTCCGCCATCGACCTGGCCGAGGACCGCCGCGAGTTCGGCGAGGTGCTGGTCCGCGCCGGCCTGCCCGCCCCCGCGTTCGGCACCGCGATCAACGCGGAGGAGGCCACGACCATCGCCGCGGACATCGGCTACCCGGTTCTCGTGCGCCCGTCCTACGTCCTGGGCGGCCGGGGCATGGAGATCGTCTACGACGAGGCCTCCCTGCGCTCCTACATCGACCGGGCGACCGAGATCAGCCCGGACCGGCCGGTCCTGGTGGACCGCTTCCTCGACGACGCCGTCGAGATCGACGTCGACATCCTGTGTGACGGCACCGAGGTCTACCTCGGTGGCGTGATGGAGCACATCGAGGAGGCCGGCATCCACTCCGGCGACTCCGCCTGCGCGCTCCCGCCGATCACCCTCGGCCAGGACGACATCGACCGTGTCCGCCGTTCGAGCGAGGCCCTCGCCTTCGGCATCGGCGTCAAGGGTCTGATGAACGTCCAGTACGCCATCAAGGACGACGTCCTCTACGTCCTCGAGGCCAACCCGCGCGCCAGCCGCACAGTGCCGTTCGTCTCCAAGGCGACCGGCGTCCACCTGGCCAAGGCCTGCGCCCGGATCATGATGGGCGAGTCCATCGCCGCGCTGCGAGAGGAGGGGCTCCTGCCCTCGGACCGCGACGGTGGCTCCCTGCCCGCGGACGCGCCGGTCGCGGTCAAGGAGGCGGTGCTCCCGTTCAACCGCTTCCGCACCCCGGAAGGCGACACCGTCGACTCCCTGCTGAGCCCGGAGATGAAGTCGACCGGCGAGGTCATGGGCATCGGCCCCGACTTCGCCGTCGCCTTCGCCAAGGGGCAGCTCGCCGCCGAGGGGGTGCTCCCCACGTCGGGCACCGTGTTCGTCTCGGTCGCGAACCGGGACAAGCGCTCGATGGTGTTCCCCGCGCAGCGCCTCGCCGCGCTCGGGTTCACCGTTCTGGCCACCGAGGGGACCGCTCTGATGCTGCGGCGGTACGGGATCGCGTGCGAGACCGTGGCGAAGCTCTCCGAGTCGGGCTCGGGTCCCGTGGACGCCGAGGGCAACGCGGTCCGGACGATCGTCGACCGCATCAACGCCGACGAGGTGGATCTCATCCTCAACATCGCCTCCTCGACGGGCGGGACCCGGGCGGACGGACACGAGATCCGCTCCGCCGCCATCTCGCGTCGCGTCCCGTGCGTCACGACCGTCCAGGGCGCCACGGCCGCCGTCCACGGCATCGAGGCGACACGCCGCGGCGACGTCACCGTCTGCCCGCTGCAGGACCTGCACTCGGGGTTCGCCTCCTGATGAACGTCTCCGCCCCCCGGGCCCCCTTCGGCGAGCGGTTACGCTCGGCGGTCTCCGCCCGCGGCAACCTGTGCGTGGGGATCGATCCACACCCCGCACTGCTCGAGGCGTGGGGACTCGGGGCGGACGCCGACGGGCTCGCCGAGTTCGCACGCCGGTCGCTCGAGGCGTTCGCGGACCTCGTCCCGGCGGTCAAACCCCAGGTCGCGTTCTTCGAGGAACACGGCTCGGCCGGCATCGGCGTCCTCGAGCAGGTCCTCGACCGGATCGGCGAGGCCGGCGCGCTGTCCGTCGCGGATGCCAAGCGCGGCGACATCGGCTCGACCATGGCCGGGTACGCCCGGGCGTGGCTGCGCGATTCCTCTCCGCTCGCGTGTGATGCGCTCACCGTCTCGCCGTACCTCGGCGTCGGATCACTGGACGCCGCGTTCGAGGCGGCCTCGGACACCGGGCGAGGGCTGTTCGTCCTCGCCCGCACCTCCAACTCCGAAGCGGGTCCGTTGCAGCGCTCGCTCGGGTCCGCGGGATCGGTCGCGCAGGCGGTGGTCGACGAGGTGGGCCGCCGCAACGGCACGGCCACCCCGGGGGCACCCGGCCCCTACGGTGTGGTCGTGGGGGCCACGGTGGCCGATCCGCCGCGGCTGGACGCGCTGCACGGGCCCGTCCTCATGCCGGGCGTGGGGGAGCAGGGCGGCACGCTCGAGGACGTCAGGAGGATCGCCGGGCCCGCGCTGCCGCACACCCTGGTCAACGTCTCGCGGCACGTCCTCCGGGCGGGCCCGGACGTCGACGCGATGCGGACCGTCGTGCGCGATCTGGCGGCACAGTACAGGTTCGGTGACGACTCCTGAGTCACCGCCGTCCCCTCCGGTTCACCGACGTCACATGGGGACACGTCACCGGTGTGCCCGGCGGGAACCGGATCGGCGGCATTCGGGTGGTTCGACTCGCGGTGGCCGAGGCGCGCCGCTAGTCTTCTGTACAACCTCACCACGCCAATGCGCAGTTCAGACGGGGTACCGCTACGGGGCCCCGCGCTGGTACGGGGTCCCTCGGCCGCGTACTGTTGCTGAGGTCATCAGGCCCGGAAGCAGTGGACATCCCTCGGGGAAGTCGGAACCGCCCGGGTACGGTGAGCACGAGGGAGCGCCCGCTCCCGGAGGCGTTCCGCAGCCCGCGGACGCGCCGGGGACGGTCACCGCACACCAGGCGGGGGTGTCCTACGGTGGACACCCGCGTGAGTCATGAGACACACACGAACGAGACGGAGGAATTGTGGCCCTTCCCCAGTTGACCGATGAGCAGCGCGCTGCTGCTCTGGAGAAGGCGGCTGCCGCCCGTCGCGCCCGGGCTGAGCTCAAGGAGCGCCTGAAGCGCGGCGGCACCGACCTCAAGCAGGTGCTCAAGGACGCCGAGAGCGACGAGATCCTCGGCAAGATGAAGGTCTCGGCGCTGCTCGAGGCCCTGCCGAAGGTGGGCAAGGTCAAGGCTCAGGAGATCATGACCGAGCTGGAGATCGCGCCGACGCGCCGTCTGCGTGGTCTCGGTGACCGCCAGCGTCGCGCACTGCTCGAGCGGTTCGACTTCACGGTCGACTGATCGGCGAATGAACACACCGTCGTCCGGGGCCGCCCCGGAGGCGACGGCGAAGAGGGGCCGGCTGATCGTCTTGGCCGGCCCCTCCGCTGTCGGCAAGTCAACCGTCGTCGCCCGCCTGCGCGAGCGCCTGTCCGATCTCTACTTCAGCGTCTCCATGACCACCCGCGATCCCCGCCCCGGCGAGGTCGACGGTCGCGACTATCACTTCGTCACCACGGAGGAGTTCCGCGACGCGGTCGCGGGGGGCCGCATGCTGGAGTGGGCCGAGATCCACCGGGGCCTCCAGCTCTCCGGTACCCCCGCCGAGCCGGTCCGCCGCGCCCTGGACGAGGGTCGGCCGGTCCTCATCGAGGTCGATCTGGCCGGGGTCCGTCAGATCCGCGAGTCCCTACCCGAGGGCACGACCGTCTTCCTGGCACCTCCGTCATGGGAAGAACTCGAGGTCCGCCTGCGTGGTAGGGGTACCGAACCCCACGACGTGGTCGCCCGTCGACTCGAGACCGCGAAGGTCGAGATGGAGGCCCGCGACGAGTTCGACGTGGTCATCGTCAACGACGAACTCGAGGCCGCCGTCGACGAGTTGGTATCATTGCTGGTCGGCCGCGACTAGCGCCGGTCCCAGCGTCACCCGGGTGTCACCGCCCGCAGTACCCAGAGGAGATCCCATAGTGGCCACCACCGAAGCCGCAGCGGCCACCCCGCTGTACGACACCCCGATCGGCATCACCAACCCCCCGATCGACGAGCTGCTCGAGCGGGCGTCCTCCAAGTACGCGCTCGTGATCTTCGCCGCCAAGCGCGCGCGGCAGATCAACTCGTACTACAACCAGATCGAGGAGGGCATCCTCGAGTACGTCGGTCCGCTGGTCGACCCGGGGCTGCACGAGAAGCCGCTGACCATCGCGCTGCGCGAGCTGCACTCCGATCTGCTCGACTGCGCCGAGGGAGAGTGAGCCCCACCGGGGACGACATGCGCGGCAAGCGTGTCGTCGTCGGCGTGGGCGGCGGGATCGCCGCTTACAAGGCCTGCGGCCTGATCCGGCTCCTCACCGAGTCCGGATGCCACGTCGACGTCGTCCCCACCGAGGCGGCCCTGCGATTCGTCGGGACCGCCACGTTCGAGGCACTGTCCGGTAACCCCGTCTCCACCGGGGTGTTCTCGGACGTGCCGTCGGTCCGCCACGTCGCCCTCGGGCAACGGGCGGACCTCGTCGTCGTCGCCCCCGCCACCGCCGACCTGCTCGCCCGCGCGGCGAGCGGCCGGGCGGACGACCTCCTCACCTCCACGCTGCTCACCGCACGTTGCCCGGTCCTGCTCGCCCCTGCCATGCACACCGAGATGTGGGAGCACCCCGCCACCCGGCGGAACGTCGACACCCTCCGCGGGGACGGGGTGCACGTCATGCCCCCGGCCTCCGGACGTCTCACCGGTGCCGACACGGGCGCCGGGCGCCTACCCGAGCCGTCGGACATCGCCCGGCTGGCGTGGCTCCTCCTCGACGGCGGGACCCTGCCGTGGGATCTGTCGGGTCGGCACGTCGTGGTGACCTCCGGCGGTACCCGCGAGGAGATCGACCCGGTCCGGTTCCTCGGCAACCGTAGCTCCGGCAAGCAGGGACACGCGATCGCCGCGGTGGCCGCCGCCCGTGGCGCCCGGGTCACGTTGGTGACGTCCTCGGACCTCCCGGTGCCCGCGGCCGTCGAGGCAGTGCACATCGAGTCCGCGCTGGAGTTGCGAGAGGAGACCCTGCGCGCTGCCGCCCACGCAGATGTCGTCGTCAAAGCCGCGGCCGTCGCAGACTTCCGGCCGGCGGACGTCTCCGAGTCCAAGCTCAAGAAGGGCAGCGATTCCGAGCCGGCCGAGATCCGGCTGCAGCGCAATCCCGACATCCTGGCCGACCTCGTCGCGGCCCGCGCCGCCGGGGACGTCCCCGCCGAGTGCGTGCTCGTCGGCTTCGCCGCCGAGACGGGGGACTCCTCCGGATCGGTCCTCGAGCACGGCCGCGCGAAGCTGGCCCGGAAGGGATGCGACCTCCTCGTCGTCAACGAGGTCGGGCGGGACACCACCTTCGGCCAGAACGACAACGGGGGCTGGATCCTCGGCGCCGACGGCGACGAGACTACGCTGGACCGGGCGAGCAAGGACCTCCTGGCCGACCGGCTGCTCGACGCCGTCGCAGCGGTGAGCGTCCGAAGGACCCGACGGAGTGACGCGGACCGCACCGACTAGTGTCGTTCTCACGCGATCGGCACCGATCACACGCGATCCCACCATGGAAGAGAGAAGCACTGTGACGCAGGCACGTCGGCTGTTCACCAGCGAGTCCGTGACCGAGGGGCATCCGGACAAGATCTGTGACGCGATCTCAGATTCGATCCTGGACGCGATGCTGGAACAGGACCCGGCGGCCCGCGTGGCCGTGGAGACCATGGTCACCACCGGTCAGGTCCACGTGGCCGGCGAGGTCAAGACCACCGGGTACGTGGAGATCCCGCAGCTCATCCGCGACAAGATCGTCGAGATCGGTTACGACTCCTCCGACAAGGGCTTCGACGGCGTCTCGTGCGGCGTGTCGATCTCCATCGGCCAGCAGTCCCCGGAGATCGCCCAGGGCGTGGACACCTCCCACGAGGCGCGCACCTCCACCGAGTCGGTCGAGGACGCCATCGCCCGCCAGGGCGCCGGCGACCAGGGCCTGATGTTCGGCTATGCCTGCTCGGACACCCCCGAGCTCATGCCGCTGCCGATCGCGCTGGCCCACCGCCTGTCGCGGCGGCTGACCGAGGTGCGCAAGGACGGCACGCTGGACTACCTGCGCCCGGACGGCAAGACCCAGGTCACCATCGAGTACGACGGTGACCGCGCGGTGCGGCTGGACACCATCGTCATCTCCACCCAGCACGCCGACGGCATCGACCTCGAGACCACGCTGCGCGACGACCTCACCGCCCACGTGATCGACCCGGTCCTGGCCGATGCGGCCGGGGACATCGACACCTCCGACTTCCGCCTGTTGGTCAACCCCACGGGCCGGTTCGTGCTCGGTGGCCCGATGGGCGACGCCGGTCTGACCGGACGCAAGATCATCGTCGACACCTACGGCGGCATGGCCCGTCACGGCGGTGGCGCCTTCTCGGGCAAGGACCCGTCCAAGGTCGACCGCTCCGCCGCGTACGCCATGCGCTGGGTCGCCAAGAACATCGTCGCCGCCGGGCTGGCCGAGCGCGTCGAGGTCCAGGTCGCCTACGCCATCGGCAAGGCCGCCCCCGTCGGCCTGTTCGTCGAGGCCTTCGGCACCGAGAAGGTCGAGATCGACCGTTTGCAGCAGGCCGTGACCGAGGTGTTCGACCTGCGCCCGGGCGCCATCATCCGCGACCTGGACCTCAAGCGGCCCATCTACGCCCCCACGGCGGCCTACGGCCACTTCGGACGCACCGACGTCGACCTGCCCTGGGAGCGCACCGACCGCGTCGAGGACCTCAAGAAGGCCGCCGGACTGTAGAGCCGTCGCACCCGGGTGTCGTAGCGGGGTGCGAGGATTCCCGACGTGACGACAACGCGCCCGGCGACCCGGGTCGCGGCGGCCGAGCGCCCCGTGGCCCGGGTCCTGCCGTTGCTCGGGGTAGCCCACCTCGACCGCGAATTCGACTACCGGGTGCCCGAGTCGATGTCGGCCGAGGCTCGCCCGGGCGTCCGCGTGCGGGTGCGCTTCGCGGGCCGACTGGTCGACGGCTTCCTCGTCGAGCGCACCGCACACACCGGTCACCAGGGCGAGCTCGCCTGGCTCGAGCGCGTGGTCTCCCCGGAACCCGTGCTCACCCCGGCGCTGCTGCGCCTGGTCGACCTCGTCGCGCGCCGGTGGGTGGGCACACGGTCCGACGTGCTCCGACTGGCCATCCCTCCCCGGCACGCGGCGGCGGAGAAGTCCGTGCCCGAGCCCGCCGCACGCGAGGGGGTGTCGATCGGTCCGGTCGAACTACCGGCGGGCTGGGAGGACCACCCGATGGTCGCCAGGTTCCTCGAGGCGGTCACCGGGGGTGTGCCGGCCCGGGGGGTCTGGACAGTTCCCCCGGGCCGGGACTGGGCGCGGTCGTTGGCGACGCTGGCGGACTCCGTCCGCCGACGGGGTCTGCAGGTGCTGCTCATCGTCCCGGACCAGCGTGACGTCGACCGCCTCGCCGCGGCGTGCCGCGAGGTCGTCGGGGGCGGGGCGACCGGCCGGGACCTCGTCGCCGACCTGTCCGCGGGAGTGGGTCCCTCCGCCAGGTACCGCCGCTGGCTGCGCGCAGTCCGCGGTCATGCGCGGATCGTCGTGGGCACACGCAGCTCCGTGTTCGCCCCGCTCCCCGAACCGGGCCTCATCGTGCTCCACGACGACGGTGACGACTCCTTCGTCGAACCCCGCGCCCCGTATCCGCACACGCGTGACGTCGCCGCTCAGCGTTCCGCGCTCGAGGGCATCCCGCTCCTGCTGACGTCGGTGGACCGGACGCCCGAGGTCGCGGAGTACGTGCGGACCGGCTGGGCACACGAGATCCGGCCCCGGGACGGCCTGGTCCGCGATCTGGCCCCGCGAGTGGTCGCTGTGACGGACGCCGACCCGATCCAGGCACGCGACGTCGCAGGCGGCCGTACGCGTCTGCCGGCCGTCGCGCTGACGATGGCCCGCGAGTCGATCGACGTGGACGCGCCGGTCCTGGTCCAGGTCCCCCGGAAGGGGTACATTCCCACTCTGCTGTGCGGTTCCTGCCGGACGCCCGCCCGGTGTCGTCGCTGCAACGGCCCCCTTCGCGCCGGCCGGATGGACGAGATCCACGGGCCGGTCGAGCTGGCGTGCGGGTGGTGCGGAGCGCCCGAGCCGGGGTTCCGATGCGTGGCCTGCGGATCGCGCGCGTTGCGCGCCGGGGTCGTGGGCGCGGGACGCACCGCCGAAGAGTTGGGCCGGATGTTCCCCGGTGTCCGGATCCGGACGAGCGGGGGAGGGGAGATCCTCGACTCCGTGCCCGCGAGTCCCGCGATCATCGTGTCCACCCCCGGCGCGGAGCCCGTCGCCGAGGGCGGTTACGGCGCCGCGCTGCTGTTGGACTCGTGGGCCCTGCTCGGCCGGCCCGACCTACGGGCCGTGCAGAACGCGCTCCGACTGTGGATCGGCGCCGCCGGACTCGTCCGCCCGGCCGACGAGGGCGGCAGGGTGTTCCTGTCAGCGGACTCCGGGTCCGCGGTCGCGCAGGCGTTGGTGCGGTGGGACCCACAGGGCTGGGCGGAGCGCGAGCTCGCCGACCGTGCGGAGGTCGGGTTCCCACCGGCGGTCCACATGATGGCGGTCGACGGACCCGCGGCGGCGCTGGCGGAGTTCCTCGAGGACTTCCGGTTCGCCGACAGCGTCGAGGTGCTCGGCCCGGTGGACCTCCCCGCTGGTGAGGAGCTGCCCGGCCATGACGAGGTGGAGGATCCGGAGCGGGTCCTCCTACGGGTCCCCCCGGCGATGCTGAACGACGTCGCCGCGGAGCTGCGCGCGCTCATCGTCCGGCGGGCGGGCAGACGTTCCACCCATCCGCTGCGCGTCCGCCTGGATCCCGTGAACATCGGATGACCGCAGCAGCGCCTAGAATGGCCGTTCACCACCGACGCCCCGAGGAGACCCGATACGCATGACCGTCCACCCCGTCCGGCTCTTCGGCGATCCCGTCCTGAGGACCGCCGCCGATCCCGTCACCTCCTTCGACGACCGGCTGGCGCGGACGGTGACGGACCTCATGGACACGGTCGCGCACGAGGAGGGTGCCGGTCTCGCCGCCCCGCAGATCGGCCTGTCCACCCGTGTGTTCGTCTACACCTGTGGAGGTCGCCGGGGCCACCTGGTCAACCCGGAGTGGGAAGCCATCGGGGACGAAACGACCGAGGTCAACGAGGGCTGTCTCTCCATCCCGGGGGTGTCGATGCCGACGGAGCGGTTCGCCCGGCTCCGCGCACGCGGGTTCGACATCAAGGGTGCACCCGTCAGCTTCGAGGCGGACGGTATCCTCGCCCGCGCGGTTCAGCATGAGATCGACCACCTCGACGGTGTGCTGTTCCTCCAGCGGCTCACCCCGGAGCGTCGCCGCGCCGCGATGGCGGAGATCCGCTCGTCCGCGTGGTTCGGGAGCGCCGCCGTCAGCGCCGGAGTCGTCTACGACCAACTGTCCGACGCCATGGCGGTGAGGTGAGCCATGCGCCTCGTCTTCGCCGGCACCCCGGAGGTCGCCGTCCCGTCCCTGCGGGCCCTCCTCGACAGTGACCGCCACGAGGTGGTGGCCGTGCTATCCCGTCCCGACGCCCGCACCGGACGCGGCCGCGGATTGTCCCGCAGCCCCGTCGCGGCCGCCGCGGACGCGGCCGGGATCGAGGTCCTCACCCCGCCGAACGCCCGCGATGCCGGGTTCGCCGAGCGGCTGCGCGAGCTGGCGCCCGACGCCGTTCCCGTGGTCGCCTACGGTCATCTGGTGCCGCGGCCGGTTCTGGACATCCCGACCCACGGCTGGATCAATCTGCATTTCTCGCTCCTGCCCGCGTGGCGGGGGGCCGCCCCCGTCAATGCCGCCATCGCCGCCGGTGACGAGGTCACCGGCGCCACGACTTTCCGGCTCGACGAGGGGATGGACACCGGCCCCGTGCTGGGGACGATGACCGAGGCCGTCCGGCCGCGCGACACGGCCGGCGAGCTCCTCGGGCGGCTGTCCGAGTCCGGGGCCGGTCTGCTGGTCGCAACCCTCGATGGCCTCGAGGCGGGCGACCTGCGCCCGGTGCCACAGCCGACCGATGGTGTCTCCCACGCGGGGAAGCTCACCGTCGACGACGCGCGGGTGCGGTGGACCGACCCCGCACTGGCGGTGGACCGACATATTCGCTCGGTCACCCCGGCGCCCGGTGCGTGGACGACGCTGAACGGGCAGCGGGTGAAGATCGGCTCCGCCCGCCCGGCCGAGGACGCCGCACCCGCCCTCGCGCCCGGGCGCATCGCGTGGGACAAGAGGACCTTCCACGTCGGCACCGCCTCCGCACCCATGGCGATCGAGACCATCCAGCCCCCGGGGAAGAAGATGATGAACGCGCTCGACTGGATCCGCGGCGCCCGCCTCGACGACGAGGCGGCCTTCGAGTGAGCGCCGACGGCGGGCGGGGCCGAGGCGCCGGAAACGGCGACAGCAGGCACGGCGGAGGCGGCCCGAAGCGCGGAGACGGCAGAGGCCGGCCCCGGGATACCGGCGGAGACCGCCCACGCTCGGGCGGCCAGCAGCGGTCAGGGGGCCCGCGTTCGGGAGCCCGCCAGCGATCGGGCGACCGGCAGCGCTCGAGAGACCAACAGCGACCGCAGCGGCGGCCCGATGCGCGATCGGTGGCGCTGGCCGTGATGGCGGCCGTCCGCGAACGGCAGGCCTATGCCAACCTCACGCTCCCGGCCGAGCTGCGGCGGGCGAAGCTCGACTCCCGGGACGCGGCCCTGGCCACCGAACTCACGTACGGAACCCTGCGCGCGCAGGGGCTGCTCGACCGGATCATCACCCTCGCGTCGTCACGCCCCGTCGAGGAGATCGACCCGCCGGTCCTCGACCTGATCCGGCTGGGCGCCTACCAGCTGCTGTTCACGCGCATCGGCGCGCACGCGGCCGTCGACACCAGCGTCGAGGCGGCGCGCACGGCGGGCCTCGGCCGAGCGGGCGCGTTCGTCAACGCCGTGCTGCGCAAGGTCTCGGCCCGGGATCTCGACGCGTGGCTCGACGCGCTGCGCGAGGGGGTGACCGACCCGGTGGCGCGGATGGCGGTGGGGACCGCCCACCCCGAGTGGATCGCCCGCGCGTTCGCCGACTCGCTCGGCGCCGCCGCCGGGGAACTACCCGACCTGCTCGCGGCCGACGACGCCCGGCCCAGGGTCCACCTGGCCGCGCGACCCGGTGCGATCTCGGCGGAGGAACTGGCCCTGGTCACCGGTGGGCGCGAAGGCGAGCTGTCCCCGTACGCCGTCCACCTGGACTCCGGGGACCCGGGCACGCTCGACGCGGTGCGGGAGGGGCTGGCAGCGGTCCAGGATGAGGGCAGCCAACTGGTGGCGCTGGCCGCGGCGCGGGCCCCGCTCACGGGCCCCGACACCGGTCGCTGGCTCGACCTGGCCGCCGGCCCGGGGGGCAAGGCGGTGATGTTGGGCGCGCTCGCGGAGATCGAGGGCGGGACCCTCACCGGCGTCGAGGTGTCGCCGCACCGGGCCGACCTCGTGCGGGAGGCCACACGGGGCCTGCCGGTGACCGTGCACACGGCCGACGGGCGAGATCCCGGGCTCGAGCCCGGCTTCGACCGCGTACTCCTCGACGCGCCGTGCTCGGGCCTGGGCGCGTTGCGTCGTCGCCCGGAGGCGCGCTGGCGCAAAACCGCGGCGGACATCCCGGGACTGGTCGCGCTGCAGCGCGAGCTGCTCGACTCGGCTCTGCGGTTGGTCCGCCCGGGGGGTGTGGTGCTGTACGCGACGTGCTCGCCGCACCTGTCGGAGACGGTGTCGGTGGTCCGGGAGGCGGCACGCCGGGACGACGTGGAGACCCTCGACGTGAGGGAGATCCTCGCGGGCATCGGGAGCGGGTTCGGCGAGGGCGGCGCACACGCGGCGCCGGGGGAGGGCCCGTGGGTGCAGTTGTGGCCGCACCGGCACGGCACCGATGCGATGTTCATGGCCGCGTTGCGACGGAGGCACGATGCGTGACGAGACCCAGTTCGTCTCGCACGGGGTGGACTGTGCTGCCTGGATCTACCGTCCGGATGCGCTGGCCGGTGACCCTTCCGCAGAGCTCCCGACGATCGTCATGGCCCACGGGTTCGGATGTATCCGGGACCTGCGTCTGCCCGCGTACGCCGAACGGTTCCGCGACGCGGGGTTCGTCGTGGTGGTTTTCGACTACCGGCACTTCGGGGCGAGCGGCGGTTCTCCCCGTCAACTGCTCGACGTCCGCCGCCAGCTGGACGACTGGCGGTCCGCGCTCGCTTTCACCCGCGCGCTGCCCGGGGTCGACCCCGGCCGCGTCATCGCGTGGGGCACGTCGTTCTCCGGAGGGCACGTCCTCACCCTCGCGGGGACGGGGGAACGGTTGGCAGGGGTCGTCGCCCAGGTGCCCCATGTCAGCGGCCCGGCCGCCCTCCGCGCCACTGGCCTCGCCGCCGCACGCCGGCTCGCCCCGGCCGTCCTCGACGACCTGTGGCGCTCGATGCGGCAGCAGGAACCGCGCAATATCCCTCTCGTCGGTCGCCCGGGGGACACGGCGGTCATGACGAGCGCCGACGCCGATCCCGCCGTCGACCGGCTGGTGGCCGATTCGGGGGTACGCCGTACCGATTTCCGCGACGACGTCGCCGCGCGGATCCCGCACGGCCGGTATCTGGAGTACCCGTGCGAGCACTTCGACCCCTACGTCGACCCCCACTTCGAGAAGATCGTCGCGGACCAGCTGGAGTTCTGCCTGTCGCTGACGGGCCCGACCGCCTGAACCACGGGTCCGGTGACGGTCCCCGCCGTCGGGCAGCCCCGGAGCACGCCCGCCTAGACTGGGAGCCATGTCGTACCAGCCGCTCATCGCGCCGTCGATCCTGTCCGCCGACTTCGCCCGCCTGGATCGCGAGATCGAGCGTATCCCGTCCGCCGACTGGATCCACGTGGACGTCATGGACGGCCACTTCGTGCCGAACCTGTCCTTCGGTGCGCCGGTCGCCCGGGCCGTGGGTCGGGTGACGGACACGCCGATGGACTGCCACCTCATGATCGAGGACCCGCTGCGGTGGGTGGGCGACTACGTCGACGCGGGTGCCGCGAACGTGACGTTCCACCTCGAGGCCGCCGACGATCCGGTGGCGGTGGCGGACCTGTTGCACGCCAAGGGGAGCCGGGCCGGGATCTCGATCAAACCGGGGACCCCCGCCGAGATGTGCTTCGAACTGCTCGATCATTTCGATCTGGTCCTCGTGATGAGTGTCGAGCCGGGCTTCGGTGGCCAGAAGTTCATGCCCGAGTCGCTCGACAAGGTCCGCACCCTACGCGCCGAGATCGACCGGCGCGGGCTGAACGTGCTCATCCAGATCGACGGCGGGATCGACGCCGGGACCATCGGCGAGTGCGCCGCCGCCGGCTGCGACGTCTTTGTAGCCGGGTCGGCCGTCTACGGCGCGCCGGACCCCGACGCGATGATCGAGACCCTGCGCGACCGGGCGCGCGCCGCGCGGACGTGAGCGTGCCCCAGGACGGCGCGCCCGGCCGGGAACGCCACGCCCTGGCCGAGGCGATCGCGGTCTCCCGGTCCGCTCTCGGCGTGAGCACTCCCAACCCGCCTGTCGGTGCGGTGGTGCTCGACGCGACCGGCGCGGTGGTCGGCCGCGGGGCGACCGAGGCCCCGGGCGGGCGGCACGCGGAGGTGGTGGCCCTGGACGAGGCCGGTGACCGCGCGCGTGGCGGCACGCTCGTGGTGACGTTGGAGCCGTGTGACCACCACGGCCGCACGGGACCGTGTACCGCGCGGGCTCTGGGCGCGGGCGTCGCGCGCGTCGTATATGCCGTCTCCGATCCCAACCCTGTGGCGGCCGGCGGAGCCGACACCCTGCGGCGGGCGGGCGTCGACGTGGCCAGGGGCGACGACGACGAGGTCCGCGCCGCCGAGGACGGCCCGCTCCGGTCCTGGCTCCACCGACAGGCACACGGCCGACCGTTCGTCACCTGGAAATACGCGGCCAGCCTGGACGGCAGGGTAGCCGCGGCCGACGGGTCGAGCAGGTGGATCACCGGGCCCGCCTCGCGACACCACGCACACGCGACGCGACAGGAGATCGACGCCCTCGTCGTCGGCACCGGGACCCTCACCGCCGACGACCCCGCACTGACCGCCCGCCTCGAGGACGGACGCCCCGCCCCACGCCAGCCCCTCCGGGCGGTGATGGGTCTGTCCGCCGTGCCCACCGGCGCGGCCGTCCGTGGGGACGACGGCCGGTTCCGGCACCTCGCCACCCGCGACCCCGCCGAGGCGCTCGCGATGCTCGGCGACGTGTGTCACGTCCTCGTCGAGGGGGGCCCGCGCCTGGCAGGGGCGTTCCTGGCCGCCGGGCTCATCGACGAGGTCGACGCCTACATCGCCCCGCTCGTACTCGGAGGCGGACGGTCGGCCGTCGAGGAGGCCGGCGTCGCCACGCTCGCAGACGCGCACGGCTTCACCGTCCGCGAGACCACCGTCCTCGGCGCCGACGTCCACCTGCGCATGACAGCCAGGCCGACGGAAGGAACCCGCTGATGTTCACCGGAATCGTGGAGGAGCTCGGCACCCTCGAGTCCATCGACCGTCGGGGCGACTCGGCGCGCCTGCGGATCCGCGGCCCGTTGGTGACCTCTGACGCCGGCCACGGCGACTCGATCGCCGTCAACGGCGTCTGCCTCACCGTCACCGACTGGGAGACCGGCGGCCACTTCGACGTGGACGTCATGGCCGAGACCCTCGACCGCACCGCGCTGGCCGCCCTCGCGCCGGGGGACCCCGTCAACCTCGAGCGCGCCATGCGCGCCGACGCGCGGTTCGGCGGGCACATCGTGCAGGGCCACGTCGACGGCACCGGCCGGCTCCTGGACCGCGTCGAGCACGAGCACTGGCACGTCCTGCGCATCTCCCTGCCCGCCGACCTCGCCCGGTACGTGGTGGAGAAGGGGTCCATCACCGTCTCCGGCACCTCGCTCACCGTCTCGGCGGTCAGCGCGTCGGGTGCGGCGGACGCGTGGTTCGAGGTCTCCCTCATCCCCACCACGCTCGACGCCACGATCCTCGGTGACCTGGCCCACGAGGATCTGGTCAACCTCGAGGTGGACGTGCTGGCCAAGTATGTCGAGCGACTGCTGAACGGACGCGGTGGCGGGTCCCGCTGACCGGATGCGCCATACTTGAGCCCGGACCCGCGGCCGACGCCCGGGCTCGTCAGACACTAGGAGACCCCGCAGCAGTGACCACCTTCGACGGCATCGAGCGAGCCATCGCCGACATCGCGGCGGGACGGGCCGTGGTGGTGGTGGACAGCGAGGACCGCGAGAACGAGGGCGATCTGATCTTCGCCGCCGAACTCGCCACCCCTGAACTCATGGGCTTCCTCGTCCGGTATTCCTCCGGGTACGTGTGCGTCGCGCTCGAGCCCGAGGACTGCCTCCGCCTGGACCTACCGCCGATGCGGGCCATCAACGAGGACCGCCACGACACCGCCTACACCGTGACAGTGGACGCCCGCACCGGGGTGTCCACCGGTATCTCCGCCGCCGACCGCGCCCGCACCGCGCGCCTACTCGCCGCCGATGACACGGTGCCCGGCGATTTCACCCGCCCCGGCCACATGGTGCCCCTGCGCGCCCGGCCCGGTGGCGTGCTCACCCGACCGGGTCACACCGAGGCCGCGGTCGACCTGGCCCGGCTGGCCGGACTGCGCCCCGCCGGCGTGATCTGCGAGATCGTCTCCGAGGACGATCCCACGACCATGGCCCGCACCCCCGAGCTTCGCCGCTTCGCCGATGAGCACGGCCTGGCGATGGTGACCATCGAGGCCCTGCAAGCCTGGCGGCGTGCACACGAGGTGCAGGTGGTCCACGAGGCCGCGGCCCGCGTGCCCACCCCCGCCGGCACCCTCACCGCCCACGGCTACCGCGACACCCTCCAGGGCGTCGAGCACGTGGCCATGGTCGCCGGCGACATCTCCGGCGACGAGCCGGTCTCGGTCCGCATCCACTCCGAGTGCCTCACCGGTGACGTCTTCCACTCCCTGCGCTGTGACTGCGGCCCGCAACTCGACGCCGCGGTCGCCGCCGTGTGCGAGGAGGGACGCGGGATCGTCCTCTACATGCGGGGCCACGAGGGCCGGGGAATCGGCCTGGTCCAGAAGCTCCGCGCCTACCAACTCCAGGACTCGGGCCGCGATACCGTCGACGCCAACCTCGACCTGGGACTGCCCGCCGACGCCCGTGACTTCAGCCTCGCCGCCCAGATGCTGCGCGACCTCGGGGTGACGCGTGTGCGGCTCATGACCAACAATCCCGCCAAGGCCGACGCCCTGCGCGCCGGGGGGGTAGAGGTGGTGGCCAGGGTGCCCATGCCGACCGCGGTGACGCCGGAGAACCTGAGGTACCTGCGCACGAAGCGTGATCGGATGGGCCACCTGCTCGAAGGGCTCGACGAGGGCCCGGCCGGCGCCGACGTGGGCGGAGAGGATCAGCGATGAGTGGCAGTGGAAGACCTGAACTGGTCGTCCCAGACGCCCGCGGGCTGCGGCTGGGCGTGGTGGCCTCGACGTGGCACCAGGAGATCTGCACCCAGCTCGTGGACCGGGCGCTGGCCGTCGCCGAGGCCTCCGGAGCGGCCGTCACCCTCGCGCGCGTCACCGGCGCCGTGGAACTACCCGTCGTGGCGCAGGAACTCGCGCGCACCCACGACGCCGTGGTCGCGCTCGGCGTCGTCATCCGGGGCGCCACGCCCCACTTCGACTACGTCTGCCGCTCGGTGACCGACGGCCTCACCCGGATCGCCCTCGACGAGGCCACCCCGGTCGCCCACGGCGTCCTCACCACCGAAGACGAGGACCAGGCCCGCGACCGCGACGGCCACGAGGGCGCGGCGGAGGACAAGGGCGGGGAGGCGGTGGCAGCCGCCCTCGGCGCAGCCATCGCCCTGCGCGAGCTGAGGACGATCCGATGAGCGACGACACCTGGGAGTTCGAGCACACCCCGCGCAGGATGCGCGCCACCGTGATCGCACTGGCGGTGCTCATCGTCATCATCCACGTCGTGTGGGCCGTCATCCTCGTCCGCGGGGACACCGGCGTCACCATCGGCGTCGCCGACCAGCTGGCCTTCGTCGTCACCGGCCTCATCTTCGCCGGCGTCCTGCTCACTCTCCTGCGCATCCGCGTCCGCGCCGGCGAGCAGGGCGTCGAGCTGCGCGGCCCTCTGCGCACCCGCGGTTGGGCCTGGGCGGACATCGTCGGGGTGACCTTCCCGCGCTCGAGCTCCTGGCCCCGGCTGGAACTGCCGGCGTACGAGCACGCGGGCATCTGGGCGATCCAGTCCTTCGACGGCCGTGACGGCGTCGAGGCCATGTCCCGGCTGCGTGAGGTCATCCGCGCCCACAAGCCCTCGGCCGCCGACCCCGAGACCGTCGCCGACCGCTGACGCGCCGTGGCCGACCCGCGTTCCTACCGCCCGGCCCCCGGCTCGATACCCACCGAGCCGGGGGTGTACCGCTTCCGTGACGAGCACGGGCGCGTCATCTACGTGGGCAAGGCCAAGAACCTCCGCAGTCGGCTGAGCTCGTACTTCGCCGATCTGTCACTGCTGCACCCGCGCACCCGGCAGATGGTCACCTCCGCCGCCGGCGTGCAGTGGACGGTCGTCTCGACGGAGGTCGAGGCGCTGCAGCTCGAGTACACATGGATAAAGAAGTACGACCCGCGGTTCAACGTCCGCTACCGCGACGACAAGACCTACCCGATGCTCGCCGTCACCGTCGGCGAAGAGGTGCCGCGTGCGTTCGTCTACCGCGGCCCCCGACGCCCCGGCACCCGCTACTTCGGCCCCTACTCCCACGCGTGGGCCATCCGCGACACCCTCGACACCCTGCAGCGGGTGTTCCCCGTGCGCTCGTGCACGGCCGGCGTGTACAAGCGTCAGGCCCAGCTCGGGAGGCCCTGCCTGCTCGGCTACATCGACAAGTGCGCGGCCCCGTGCATCGGCCGGGTCACCCCGGACGAGCACCGGCTGATCGTCAACGAACTCATCGACTTTCTCGCCGGACGGACCGACGCGATCATGCGGCGCATCGAGAAGCGGATGCTCGAGGCCTCCGCCGACCTGGATTTCGAGCGCGCCGCGCGTCTGCGAGACGACCTCGGCGCGATGCGCCGGGCCATGGAGAAGCAGGCGGTCGTCCTGGGCGACGGGACCGACGCCGACGTGGTGGGAGTCGAGGTCGACGAGCTCCAGGTCTCGGTCCAGGTCTTCCACGTCCGCGGCGGTCGTATCCGTGGGCAGCGCGGATGGGTGGTCGAGCACTCGCACGGGATCGACGAGGACGGCGAGTTCGACGCGGCCCGGGCGGTCCCCGGTGTGGTCTCGGACTACCTCGCGCAGTTCTACGGTGGGGAGGCCGATCTGGCCGAGGCCGCCGAGTCCGGCGACATCGCCTCCGCCGTACCCCGCGAGGTGCTGGTGCCGGCCCTGCCCGAGGACTCGGAGGAGCTCACCGACTGGCTGTCGGGCCTGCGCGGCTCCCGGGTCTCCCTGCGGGTGCCGCAGCGCGGGGACAAGCGGGCCCTGGCCGAGACGGTCCACCGGAACGCAGTCGAGTCCCTGACCCAGCACAAGCTGCGCCGCAGCGGAGACCTCACCGCGCGCTCCGCCGCCCTGCAGGAGATCCAGGAGACCCTCGAGCTGGACTCCGCACCGCTGCGCATCGAGTGCGTGGACATCTCGCACATCCAGGGCACGGACGTCATGGCGTCTCTCGTGGTGTTCGAGGACGGCATCCCCCGCAAGAGCGACTACCGCCTGTACCGGATCCGCGATGCCGCTGGGGACGGTCACTCGGACGACGTGGCCAGCATCGCCGAGGTCACCCGCCGACGCTTCCGTCGTCATCACGAGGACCCGGCGCTCACCCCGGACGAGACGGACGGACCGGTCGACGACGAGGCGGGCGACCCGGAGGCGGCCCCGCCCGCTCGCCGGTTCGCGTACCCACCGCAGTTGTTCGTCGTCGACGGCGGGCGCCCGCAGGTGGAGGCGGCAGCCGAGGTCCTGTCCGAGCTGGGCGTGACCGACGTCCCGGTCATCGGCATCGCCAAGCGACTCGAGGAGATCTGGCTGCCGGGCGAGGAGTACCCGGTGATCTTCCCGCGTCACGGCGAGGGCCTGTTCCTCCTCCAGCGCCTGCGCGACGAGGCCCACCGGTTCGCCATCCGCGCGCACCGGGGCGCGCGCTCCAAGCGGATGACCGCCTCCGTTCTCGACGACGTCCCCGGGCTCGGCCCCGCCCGCCGCGCGGCGCTTGCCGAGAAGTTCCCGACCGTCTCCGCGCTGCGCGCCGCCACCGTCGAGGACCTGTGCACGGTCCCCGGCATCGGGCCCGGCGTCGCGGCGTCGATCCTCGCGACGCTCGGAAGCGGTGGGTCGGCCGATGCCGACTCCGAGCCCGGGGACACGGACGGCACCGACGTGGAAGACTCGGCGGGGCGGCCGGAGTCGGCCGCGACGAACGACGCGAGGTGACACGATGGACGACGACGGCGACAAGGACCGGGGGCGTGAGCTCCTCCTGATCAGCGGTATGTCGGGAGCCGGAAAGGGGACCGCCTCGAAAGTCCTCGAGGAGTTCGGGTGGTACGTCGTGGACAACCTTCCGCTGTCCTTCGTGGGGGAGTTCCTCGGCCGCTTCGACGACTCGGCCGACGAACCCCGCCGTCTCGCGATCGTCGCCGACACGCGCAGCCTGGGCTTCGACGAGCACCTGGGTGAGCTGCTCGAGCTGTTCGCCGGCCGACAGAGGTCCCGCATCCTGTTCCTGGACGCCTCGGACGAGGCGCTGGTGAACCGGTTCAACAATGTGCGCCGCTCGCACCCCCTGCAGTCCGGCGGCGGGCTCATCGACGGCATCACCCGGGAACGCAGGACCCTCGAGGGTCTGCGCGGACGCGCAGACGTCGTCGTGGACACGACCGCGCTCAGCGTTCACGACCTGCGCCACCGTCTGGAGACGCCGTTCGGCGACCCGGGGTTCGACTTCCACCTCACCGTCGAGTCGTTCGGCTTCAAGTACGGGGTCCCGGTGGACGTCGACATGCTCCTCGACATGCGCTTCCTGCCCAACCCGCACTGGATCCCCGAACTCCAACCCCACACGGGGCGCGACAAGCCGGTGCAGGACTACGTCCTGGCGGACGAGTCGATCGAGGAGTACCTGCGCGCCGCCGTGACGATGATCCGGCTCGCGATGACCGGCTACCGACGCGAGGGCAAGCGGTACATGACCATCGCGGTGGGGTGTACCGGCGGCAAGCACCGCAGTGTGGCCATCTCCGAGTCCCTCGCAGGCCGGTTGACCGGCCTGGAGGCGGTCGACGTGCACGTCCGCCACCGCGACCTCGGACGGGAGTGACCCCGCGATGACGGAACCCACGAAAAGGATCCCCTCCCTCGTCGCACTCGGAGGCGGGCACGGGCTCTCAGCGACCCTGAGGGCCGGTCGGCTCGTCGCCGACCACGTCACCGCGGTGGTCACCGTCGCCGACGACGGGGGCTCCTCGGGACGCCTGCGCCGCGAGCTCGGCATCCTCCCGCCCGGCGACCTGCGCATGGCGCTGTGCGCCCTCGCCGGTGAGGACGACGAACACGCCCGCCTCACGAGTCTCTTCCAGCACCGCTACGGCGGCACCGGGGCCCTGGCGGGGCACGCCGTCGGCAACCTCGTCTTCGCCGGATTGTGGGAACTGCTCGGGGACCCGATCGAGGCACTCGACGCGGTCGGCTCGATCCTCGGAGTCACGGGGCGCGTCCTGCCCATGTCCCCGGTGGCACTCGACATCGCGGCCGAGGTCGTCGGTCTCGAGGCCGACCCCAGGGTCGTGCGCACCATCATCGGGCAGGTGGCCGTGGCGACCACGCCGGGCAGCGTCCGACGCGTGCGCCTGATCCCCGACGCCCCGCCCGCCGCGGACGGGGTGGTCGAGGCCATCGAACACGCCGACCTCGTCGTGCTCGGCCCCGGCTCGTGGTTCACCAGCGTCATCCCCAACGTGCTCGTACCGGAGATCGCGGCGTCCCTCACGCGGACCGCCGCCACCAAGGCCCTCGTGCTCAACCTCGCCCCGCAGCCGGGGGAGACGGCGGGCTTCTCGGCAGAGCAACATCTGCATGTTCTGCGCCAGCACGCGCCTCGGGTCGATGTCGACGTCCTGCTCGTGGACCCGCGGATGCCGCTCAGCGCCACCGAACGTGAGCACCTCGAGCGCGCGGCGGCCGGACTGGGCGCCCGCGTGGTGACCGCGGAGATAGCCGAGACCCGCTCGGATGGGACCATGAGGGCTGTCCACGACCCCGCCTCGCTGGCGACGGCACTCGCCGCCTCGCTGCCGGGGGGCGCGGGGTGACGACCGGAGAACAAAGGAGCAGGGCGTGTCGCTGACCGCACAGGTCAAGTCCGAACTGGTGAGGGTCCCCGTCGGGAACACCGAGACCAGGAGGGCCGAGGTCGCCGCGCTGTTGAGGTTCGCCGGAACGCTCCAGATCCTTTCCGGCCGACTCGTCATCGAGGCCGAGGTCGACTCCGGCGAGATCGCCGATCGGCTCGCCGCAGAGCTCGACGCCCTCTTCTCCGTGGCCTGCGAGATCCACCCGATCGGGGGCTCGGGCGGCCGCCCCGCCCGCAAGTTCGTCCTCCGCGTCATCGACCGGGGCGCCGACCTCGCCCGCCAACTGGGGCTCATCGACAACACCGGGCGGGCCGTCCGCGGGCTCCCCGCCGCCGTCGTCGGCGGGTCCGTCGCGGCGGCCGAAGCCGCGTGGCGGGGGGCGTTCCTCGCGCACGGGTCGCTCACCAAGCCAGGTCGCTCGTCGGCCCTCGAGGTGACCGCGCCCGGAGCGGAGGCGGCGATGGCGCTCGTGGGTACCGCGCGCCGACTCGGCGTCACCGCCAAGGCCCGCGAAGTGCGGGGAGGGGACCGGGTGGTCATTCGCGACGCGGAGGCGATCGGGGTCCTACTGGCCCGCCTCGGGGCCACGTCGACCAGGGACGTCTGGGAGGAGCGTCGTTCGCGTGGCGAGGTCCGCGCCACCGCCAACCGGTTGGCTAACTTCGACGACGCCAACCTCCGCCGGTCCGCCCGCGCGGCCGTCGCGGCCGCGGCCCGCGTCCAGCGGGCGCTGGAAATCCTCGCCGAGGACGTCCCTGACCACCTTCTAGCGGCCGGCGAGCTCCGCGTCCAACACCGCCAGTCCTCGTTGGAGGAACTCGGACAGCTCGCCGACCCGCCCATGACCAAGGACGCGGTCGCCGGACGCATCCGGCGACTGCTGTCGATGGCGGACCGCAAGGCCGCCGAGCTCGGGATCCCGGACACCGAGTCCGTGGTCACCGAGGACATGCTCGACGACGCCTGATCGGCCCCCAGAACACCCTGCACGTGGCCGGGCACCGGCGGGTAGTCTGGGTCACGTCCCCGGGCCCCACCCGGCCCTGGTGACGTCCAGCGTTCTCGCACCACCAATAAGGAGACATCGAAGTGACCGTGCGCGTAGGCATCAACGGATTCGGACGTATCGGCCGCAACTTCTACCGCGCGGTGGAGGCTCTCAAGGCCGAGGGCAAGACGGACATCGAAATCGTGGCCGTCAACGACCTGACCACGAACGACATGCTCGCTCACCTGCTCAAGTACGACTCGATCCTCGGTCGCCTCGGCAAGGACGTCACCTACGACGACACCTCGATCACGGTCGGCGGGACCAAGATCGGCGCGCTCGCCATCAAGGAGGGCCCCGCCTCCGTTCCGTGGGGTGACTACGGCGTCGACGTCGTCGTCGAGTCCACCGGTATCTTCACCTCGGCGGAGAAGGCCCGCGGCCACCTCGAGGGCGGCGCCAAGAAGGTCATCATCTCGGCCCCCGCCTCCGACGAGGACATCACCATCGTGATGGGTGTCAACGACGACAAGTACGACGGCTCGCAGACGATCATCTCGAACGCCTCCTGCACCACCAACTGCCTCGCGCCCGTGGCCAAGGTTCTGTCCGACGAGTTCGGCATCGTCAAGGGCCTCATGACCACGATCCACGCGTACACCCAGGACCAGAACCTGCAGGACGCGCCCCACAAGGACCCGCGTCGCGCCCGCGCCGCCGCGCTGAACATGGTCCCGACCTCCACCGGTGCCGCCAAGGCCGTCTCCCTCGTGCTGCCCGAGCTCAAGGGCAAGTTCGACGGCTACGCCGTTCGCGTCCCGCTGCCCACCGGCTCCCTGACCGACCTCACCGTCGAGCTCGAGAAGAAGGCCTCGGTCGACGAGGTCAACGCCGCGGTCAAGGCCGCCGCCGAGGGGCCGATGAAGGGCATCCTCAAGTACACCGAGGACCCGATCGTCTCCTCTGACATCGTCACCGATCCGCACTCGTCGATCTTCGACGCGCCGCTGACCAAGGCGATCGACGGCCAGATCAAGATCGCCTCCTGGTACGACAACGAGTGGGGCTACTCCAACCGCCTGGCCGACCTCATCGGCCTGGTCGGCAAGTCGCTCTGAGAGCCTTCGGGCCTGACGACCCCGTACCACCACCGGGCCCGGTCCGGGGACGCCGCGAGCGTCCCGGCCGGGCCCGGCGCACATCGACCGGCGCCGCACGGTCAGCCCACCCACCCGGTGACCCACCCACAGTTCTTCCGACAGGAGTTCCACCACATGGCCGTGAGCACGCTCTCCGACCTGCTCGACGCCGGCGTAGAGGGCCGCAAGATCCTCGTCCGCTGCGACCTCAACGTCCCGCTCGACGGGAAGACCATCACCGACGCCGGCCGCATCACCGCCTCGCTGCCCACACTTAACGCGCTGCTCGACGCGGGCGCGGCACTCGTGATAACCGCCCATCTCGGCCGACCCAAGGGCGAGGCCGACCCCAAGTTCTCCCTCGCACCCGTGGCGGAGAAGCTGGGAGATGAGCTGGGGCGGTACGTCCAGCTCGCCGGTGACGTGGTGGGGCCGGACGCGCGTGAGCGGGCCAACGGCCTGACCGACGGCGACGTCCTGCTGGTCGAGAACGTCCGCTTCGATCCCCGCGAGACGAGCAAGGACGAGTCCGAGCGGGCCGCGTTCGCCGCGGAACTCGCGAGCCTCGTGGGCGAGGACGGCGCGTTCGTATCCAACGGCTTCGGCGTTGTCCACCGCGCCCAGGCCTCCGTCTACGACGTCGCCAAGCTCCTGCCTGCCTACGCCGGCGATCTCGTGCAGAGCGAGGTCGACGTGCTCGCCGACCTCACCGGGGACCCGAAGCGTCCTTACGCGGTTGTGCTCGGTGGATCCAAGGTCTCGGACAAGCTCGCCGTGATCGAGGCGCTGGCTCCGAAGGTCGACACCCTCGTCATCGGCGGCGGCATGTGCTTCACCTTCCTCGCCGCGCAGGGCCACGGTGTGGGCTCCTCGCTGCTGCAGGAGGAGATGATCGACACCTGCAAGGACCTGCTGGCCAGGTACGGCGACGTCATCACGCTCCCCGTGGACGTCGTCGCCGCCGACGGGTTCGCCGCCGACGCCCCCCACACCACGGTTCCCGCCGACGCGATCCCCGAGGGCACGATGGGCCTGGACATCGGCCCCGAGTCGGTCGCCGCCTTCGCCGAGAAGCTCACCTCGGCCAAGACCGTGTTCTGGAACGGGCCGATGGGCGTGTTCGAGTTCGAGGCCTTCTCCGCGGGCACCCGCGGCGTCGCCGAGGCGATCATCACCGCGACCTCCGCCGGAGCGTTTTCCGTCGTCGGTGGCGGCGACTCGGCGGCCGCCGTGCGCACCCTGGGGCTCGGCGAGGAGAACTTCTCCCACATCTCCACCGGCGGTGGCGCCTCGCTGGAGTACCTGGAGGGTAAGGAACTGCCCGGCGTCACCGTCCTTGAGCGCGGCAACTGACCCGGACACCCAGGAACTACAAGGAGAGAACATGTCACGCACTCCGCTCATCGCCGGCAACTGGAAGATGAACCTCAACCACCTCGAGGCGATCGCACTCGTGCAAAAGGTCGCCTTCTCCCTCCCGGAGAAGTACCTCGAGAAGGTCGACGTCGCGTTCCTCCCGCCGTTCACGAATATCCGAGGCGTCCAGATCGTCATCGAAGGTGACAAGCTGGGCTTCGCCTACGGAGCCCAGGACGTCTCGGTGCACGAATCCGGCGCCTACACCGGCGAGATCTCGGCCTCCATGCTCGCGAAGCTCGGCTGCACCTATGTCGTCGTGGGCCACTCCGAGCGCCGCGACTACCACGCCGAGACCGACGAACTCGTGGCGGCCAAGGCCGCGGCCGGACACCGTCACGGCCTGACCCCGATCGTCTGCGTGGGGGAGAAGCTCGAGGTCCGCGAGGCCGGTGACCACGTGGACTTCGTCGTGAACCAGCTCAAGGGTTCGCTGGAGGGTCTGACGACCGCGCAGTTGGCCTCCACGGTCATCGCGTACGAGCCGGTGTGGGCCATCGGAACCGGCAAGACCGCCTCCGCCGCCGACGCGCAGGAGGTGTGCGCGGCCATCCGCTCCGCGCTGGCCGAGCTCGCCGACGCCGAGACGGCCGAGTCGATGCGTGTCCTGTACGGCGGTAGCGTCAACGCCTCGAACGTCGGCGAGCTGCTCGAACAGTCGGACGTCGACGGTGGCCTGGTGGGTGGGGCATCACTCAAGCCGGACGAGTTCGCCCAGCTGTGCGCGATCGCCGCCGGCGGCCCGCTGCCCTGATCCGATCCCGCCCCCGGCGGGTCCGGCCCTCGCCGGCCCCGCACGCCGGGACCAACCGCGGACGCCCGACCGGGTAGTCTGTAGCGGTCGCACCCGACCGCCCGACCTGACGTGAGGCACGATCCCTACATGAAGCTCGCCCTGGACATCTTCCTCATCATCACCAGCCTGCTGCTGATGCTGTTCATCCTGCTGCACCGCGGCAAGGGCGGCGGCCTGTCCTCGCTGTTCGGTGGCGGCGTCCAGTCGAGCCTGTCGGGCTCCAGCGTCGTCGAGCGCAACCTGGACCGGGTCACCGTGGTCGTCGCGGTCCTCTGGGTGATCGCGATCATCGCCGTCGGCCTGCTCGTCCGCTTCGGCTGATCCCCGCTCGGGGCCCAGACGCGCCAAAAGGGGTGCGCGCTCTCCCACGTGGGAGGGCGCGCACCCCTTTCCGTCGTGCCTGGTCATCCGACGAGTAGCGCCGGGCCGGCGTCAGCTCACCAGCGAGGCGGCTGGCCCGTCGAGGTGGAAGGTCGTGGACTCGGTGCCGACAGCCCCGGCGACCGGCCAGTCCGCCGGATCAGCACCACCCAGACCCTTCGCGACCGCCTCGGCCTTCCCCTCTCCGGTGGCCACGACGATGACGTGCCGCGACCGGCGCACCGCCGGCAGCGTGAAGGTGAGTCGCTCCGGCGGCGGCTTGGGACAGTCGCGGACGCCCACCGCCAGCCGTTCGGTCTCGGCGATCGCCGGAGTGTGCGGGAACAGGGAGTCGATGTGCCCCTCCGGCCCCATCCCGAGTAGCGTCACGTCGAACAACGGCTCGTCGCCACCGGCACCGGGCAGGTCCACCTCCGCGAGGAACGCCTCCGCGGCGGCGTCGACGTCGTCGAACTCATCTCCCCGCGTCGGCCAGCGGTGGATGGTGGCCCGGTCGCCGACGGCATTGAACAGCACCTCGGCGAGCTGCCCGTCGTTGCGGTCGGGATGATCGGCCGGGACGAAGCGCTCATCCCCGAGGAAGATCGTGACCCGGCTCCAGTCGACTTCGGTTCCGGCGAGGGCGGCGGCCGTCTTCACGCCCACCGAACCACCGGTCAGGGAGAGCGTCGCCCGGCCGGCCGCGGCAACGCGCTCGTTGAGGTGACCGGCCGCGGCGAGGGCGGCGGCCTCCGCGAGGGACTGCGCATCCTCATGGACGAGATGACGGGTGACTGACATCGACGCTCCTGTCGTGGTGGTGGGGTGGGAACGGACGCGGGTGCCGGCCTTCCGGCCCCGGCTCAGCGAACCGACGCCGAGGTGTAGATGACGCGATCGTGGTTGGCCAACGCGTCCGCGTACACACCATCAGTGTCCATGCGGCGCAACTCCTCCGCCAGACAGTCGGCCACACTCCGACCCACGAGAGCGACCCGCGTGGGGGACTGCCCGGTGATGCGCAGCTCCGCGGAGGTCGCGCTGACCTGCTCGACGACGATGGACCCGGAGGCCCGCTCCAACACGACCATTCTGGGCCCGACCGCCCGCAGGACGTCGATCCCGAGGCGGGACGCTAGCCACCCGCCGGCGAGATCGACCGACGCCGCACGCTCCGGCCCGCACACGGTGGCGCCCGTGATCGGCTCGAAAGGGGGTCGATCGAGGGTCGCGGCCAGCAACGAACGCCAATGGGTGATGCGCGCCCACGCCAGATCGGTGTCACCGGGGGAGTACCCGGCCGCTCGCTTGGCCAGGGCGTCCGTCGGATGCCCCTCGGCGTCCGAATCGACGATGCGGCGCCGGGCGAGCCGACCCACGCGGTCCTCGGACAGCAGCGTCGGGGAGTGGCGGGGCCACCACACCGCGAGCGGGGTGTCGGGCAGCAGCAGCGGCGTCACGAGCGACGCCGACTGCGACGCCATCGCGCCGGACGTGCGCAACACGACGACCTCCGCCGCGCCGGCGTCGCCGCCGACGCGGATCTGGCCATCCAGCCGATCGGCGTCGGCGCGCCGCCCCCGGATCACCACGATGACGCGGCACGGGTGCTCCCGGCTGGCCTCGTTCGCCGCGTCGATCGCCGACTCGCTGCCACGGACGTGGTCGGTGATGACGATCAGCGTGAGGACGCGGCCGATCGTGCTCAGGCCCGCCTCCTCGCGGATCTGCACCAGCTTCTTGGCGATCGCGCGGGTCGAGGTGTCGGGTAGGTCGATGATCACGGTCGCCTCCATGCGCGGCCGCTGCGGGCCAGGATCTCGTCGGCGCCCCTGGGCCCCCAAGTGCCCGCCTGGTACTGCTCCGGTTGGCCCTCGGACTTCCACTCGCGCAGGACCGGGTCGAGCAGTTGCCAGCTCAACTCCACCTCACGCGAGACCGGGAAGAGAGACGGCTCGCCCAGCAGCACGTCGAGGATGAGGCGCTCGTACGCCTCGGGGGAGGATTCGGTGAACGCCTCGCCGTAGGCGAAGTCCATGTTGACGTCGCGGACCTCCATCGCGGTCCCCGGTACCTTCGACCCGAACCGCAGGGTGACCCCCTCGTCCGGCTGGACGCGGATCACCAGGGCGTTCTGTCCCAGCTCCTGCGTCATCGTTGCGTCGAAGGGCAGGTGCGGCGCGCGCCGGAAGACGACCGCGATCTCGGTGACACGACGCCCCAGGCGCTTACCGGTCCGCAGGTAGAACGGGACGCCCGCCCACCGTCGGTTGTGGACCTCCAGGGTGATGGCCGCGTAGGTCTCGGTCGCCGAGGACGGGTCGTAGCCCTCTTCGTCCTTCAGCCCGACGACCTGCTCGGAACCCTGCCAGCCACCGGCGTACTGACCGCGCGCGGCGGTCTCGGAGATCGGCAACGCCAGCGAGGTGGACTCGAGGACCTTGGTCTTCTCCGCACGCAGCGCGGCGGCGGAGAAATCGGTCGGCTCCTCCATCGCCACCAGCGCCATCAGCTGGATCAGGTGGTTCTGGATGACGTCGCGCGCGGCACCGATACCGTCGTAGTACCCGGCGCGCCCGCCGAGACCGATGTCCTCGGCCATCGTGATCTGGACGTGGTCCACGTGGTTGGCGTTCCACACCGGCTCGAAGAGCTGGTTGGCAAAGCGCAACGCCAGGATGTTCTGGACCGTCTCCTTGCCGAGGTAGTGGTCGATACGGAACACCGAGTCCTCGGGGAACACCGCCCCCACGACCGCGTTGAGCTCGCGCGCACTGGCCAGGTCATGACCGAAGGGTTTCTCGATGACCACCCGGCGCCAGGACCCCTCGGGGCCCCGCGTGCACCCGGTGCGATCGAGGTGCCGGCACACGGTCGGGAAGTCATCCGGGGGGATCGACAGGTAGAACGCGTAGTTGCCAGCCGTGCCCCGCTCCGCCTCGAGCGCGACCAGCTGGCCCGCGAGGCGGTCGAATCCCTCGTCGTCGTCGAAGGTGCCGGTCACGAACCTCAGTCCCGCGGCGAGTTGCTCCCATACATCCTCACGGAACGGTGTCCGGCAGCGCTCGCGGGCCTGTTCGCGGGCGAACGCCGCGAACTCCTCGTGCGCCCACTGACGCCGACCGAACCCGATGAGCGAGAACCCGGGCGGGAGCAGACCCCGGTTGGCGAGATCGTAGATCGCCGGGATGAGCTTCTTCTTGGACAGGTCACCGGTGACGCCGAAGATCACGAGGCCGGAGGGCCCAGCGATCCGCGGCAGACGCCGGTCGCGGGGGTCCCGGAGCGGGTTGACCCATCCCTCGGTGGCCCCTGTCGAACTATCGGCGTCGGACGTGTCCAGACGGTCGGGGCCGGTCACGAATCCGACGGGATCTCGTCGATCCGCGCCCTCACCGTGTCCATCAGGTCGTCCCAGGCGGTGACGAACTTCTCCACGCCCTGGCGCTCGAGCAGCGCGAAGACCTCGTCCAGGTCGATGCCCTCGGCGCGCAACGCGTCGAGCGTGGCCCGGGAGGCCTCGGCGGTCCCACGGACCGTGTCCCCCTCGACCACGCCGTGGTCGGCGAACGCCTGCATGGTGGCGAAGGGCATCGTGTTGACGGTCCCGCGAGTCACCAACCCGGTCACGTACAGCGTGTCGGGGTATGCCGGGTCCTTGACCCCCGTGGAGGCCCACAGCAGACGCTGCGGCCGGGCGCCGCGGTCCGCCAGCTCGCCGAATCGGCCGGCCGGGTCGAATACCTCGTCGTAGACCTCCTGGCACAGGCGGGCGTTGGCGAGCCCGGCCTGGCCGCGCAGCTCTGACGACTCCGGCAGGCGTGAGTCGATCTCGGTGTCCAGGCGGGAGACGAACACCGACGCCACGGAGTGGATCGACGACAGATCGTGCCCGGCGGCCACGGCCCGCTCTAGGCCGGTGAGGTACGCCTCCGCGACCTTCCGGTATTGGTCCGCCGAGAAGATCAGCGTGACGTTGACGTCGATGCCCTTGCCGATGACATCGGTGATCGCCGGCAGTCCCGCAGAGGTGGCGGGGATCTTGATCATGACGTTGGGCCGGTCGACCGCGGCGGACAGCTCGACCGCCTGCTGGACGGTCTCCGCCGTGTCGTGTGCCAGGCCCGGGTCGACCTCGAGGGAGACGCGGCCATCCACGCCGTCGGTCGCCCGATAGGTCGGCGCCAACAGGTCACAGGCGTCCCGGACGTCTGCGGTGGTGAGCGCGCGGACCACGGAGGCGAGTTCGCGGTCGGCCCGCACCGCCTCGGCGAGGGCGCCCTCGTAGGCCGACGAGTCCGCCAGTGCCGACTGGAAGATCGCAGGGTTGGTGGTCACACCCACGATGGAGTACTCCGCCATCCGCATCTCGAGCTCACCGGAGGCGAGGAGCTGACGGGACAGGTCGTCGAGCCACACGGAGACCCCGGCGGCACTGAGAGCGGCGAGATTGGCGTTGGTCATGATGCCTCCCCTCGGGCGGCCGCGAGCGACTCGCGGGCGGCGGAGACCACCGCGTCGGCGGTGATCCCGAATTCGGTGAACAGGGTCTCGTAGGGCGCGGAGGCGCCGAAGTGCTCGAGCGAGACGGCCCGGCCGGCGTCCCCGAGGAACCGGTACCACGGCATCGCGATGCCGGCCTCGACCGAGACCCGGGCGCGCACGGCAGACGGGAGGACCGACTCGCGGTACTCGGCGTCCTGCTGGTCGAAGAACTCGACACAGGGCATGGAGACCACCCGCGTGGGCACGCCCGCGTCCTCGAGGGTCTCCCGCGCGGCCACGGCCAGCTGGACCTCGGACCCCGTGCCGATGAGGATCACCTCGGGGGTACCCGTCGACGCCTCGGCGAGGACGTAGCCGCCCCGCTCGACACCCTCACGGGCGAGCTGCGCGGTGCCCTCGAGCACGGGCACGTTCTGCCGGGTCAGACACAGCCCCTTGGGCCCGTCGAGCGCCTCCAGCATCGCCCGCCAGGCGGCGGCGGTCTCGTTGGCGTCGGCCGGACGGAGGATCGCCAGCCCCGGGATCGCGCGCAGCGCCGCGAGCTGCTCGACCGGCTGGTGGGTCGGGCCGTCCTCGCCCAGACCGATCGAGTCGTGGGTCCACACGTAGTAGGCGTTGCTGCCCTGGAGCGCGGCCAGCCGGACGGCCGGGCGCATGTACTCGCTGAAGATGAGGAACGTCCCGCCGTACGGGCGGGTGGGGCCGTGGAGTGCGATGCCGTTGAGGATCGCGCCCATCGCGTGCTCCCGGACACCGAAGTGCAGGTTCCGCCCGTAGGGGGAGGCGGTCCACGTGTCGGTGGTGATCGACGTGGGGCCGAAGGAGTCCGCGTTCTTGATGGGGGTGTTGTTGGATCCGGCGAGGTCGGCGGAACCGCCCCACAGTTCCGGGAGCGTGGCCGCGAGGGCCTGGATGGCCTCGGCGGAGGCCTTACGGGTCGCGACGCCCTTGGGGTCGGCCTCCCAGGTCGGCAAGTCGGCGTCCCACCCCTCGGGGAGCTGGCCCGAGTAGAGGCGGTCGAACAGCGCCTTGCGCTCCGGGTTGGCTTCCGCCCAGGCGTGGAACATGTCGCTCCACTGCGCGTGGACGCGGGCGCCGCGGTCGCGGGCCGCACGGGTGTGGGCGATCACCTCGTCCTCGACGGTGAACGGCTCGGTGCCGCCCATCCCGAGGACCTCCTTGACGGCATCGACCTCGTCCTGGCCCAGCGCGGCACCGTGCGCCGCGCCGGTGTTCATCGCGTTCGGCGCCGGGTAGGCGATGATCGTGCGGAGGACGATGATCGACGGCTTGTCCGTGACGGCTCGTGCGTCGGCGATCGCCTCCTCGATCGCTGCCACGTCCTCGCCGCCGTTCACCGTCTGGACGTGCCACCCGTAGGCCTCGTAGCGGGCCGCGACGTCCTCGTTGAACGCGATTCGGGTGTCGTCCTCGATCGAGATCTCGTTGTCGTCGTAGATCGCGATGAGGTTACCGAGTTGCTGCGTGCCCGCGAGCGAGGCCGCCTCGGCCGTGACGCCCTCCTGAATGTCACCGTCGGAGGCGATCACGTAGATGAAGTGGTCGAACGGGCTCTTGCCCGCGGGGGTGTCCGGGTCGAACAGCCCGCGCTCGTACCGTGCCGCCATCGCCATACCGACCGCGGAGGCCAGTCCCTGCCCGAGCGGGCCGGTGGTGATCTCCACCCCGTCGGTGTGCCGCCACTCGGGATGGCCGGGAGTCTTCGAGCCCCACGTACGCAGCGCCTTGAGATCCTCGAGTTCGAGGCCGAACCCGGCGAGGTACAGCTGGATGTACTGGGTGAGTGAGGTGTGCCCGCAGGACAGGATGAAGCGGTCCCGTCCCACCCACGTCGGATCGGACGGGTCGTGCCGCATGATGCGCTGGTAGAGCGTATAGGCCAGCGGGGCGAGGCTCATCGCGGTGCCCGGGTGACCACTGCCGCAATTCTGCACGGCCTCGGCGGCGAGAACGCGTGCGGTGTCCACTGCACGGGAGTCCAGTTCGGTCCAGTCGGATGGGTGGCGGGCGGTGGTGAGCTCGGTGATCTCCGACGCGCTGGTCACTTGTGGTTCTCCCGGGTCTGAGGGTGCGGCGCGGATCCGCGCGTATGTCGTGAACCACCTTAGTGGTCACGGCCGCGGGGGGCGTACCGTCCCCGCCCCCGCTCTTTCGCGGACCGCGCGGGGGGGACGTAGTATCGGCTCGGTAGTGCGTTGACGTCTGCTGCGAGGAGTTCCGGTGCACGATTCCACCCCGACCCGGAGTGGGGGGCCATCAGTCTCCCCTCCAGAGTCCACGGGGCGGCCGGCTCCGGCGAGCGGGCGGGCCCGCGTTGTCGACGTGGTGATGGCGTACATCGCCCTCACCAAGCCGCGGGTCATCGAGTTGCTCCTCGTCGCCGCTATCCCGGCCCTGCTGCAAGCGGATCGCGGGAACATCCACCTCTCCCTGGTGCTGCTCACCCTCGTCGGCGGTTGGATGGGCGCAGCGAGCGCGAACTCGCTCAACATGGTCGTCGACTACGACATCGACCAGGTGATGAAGCGCACCGAGCGCCGCCCGCTCGCCCGCCACGCGATCACCCCGCGTGCCGCGCTGGTCTTCGGCCTGACGCTCGGTGTGGCGAGCATCCTCTGGCTGGGGCTCCTGGCCAACAGCTGGCTCGCCGCCTTCTTCATCCTCATCACGATCCTGTTCTACGTGATCGTGTACTCGATGATCCTCAAGCGGCGGACCGCTCAGAACGTCGTCTGGGGCGGCGCCGCGGGCTGCATGCCGGTTTTCGTCTCGTGGGCGGTCATCACCGACAACCTGCCGGATGGACAGCCCCATAACTGGTGGCAGGCGGTCGTGCTGTTCCTCATCATCTTCTTCTGGACGCCACCGCACACCTGGGCCCTCGCGATGCGTTACAAGGAGGACTACAAGGCCGCCGGCGTGCCGATGCTGCCCGTGGTCATGGGTCCCGAGGGCGTGACCCGCCGCATCACGATCTACACGTGGGTCACCGTGCTGTGCACGTTCGCGCTCATCCCCGCGGCGGGTTGGGTCTACGCGGCCGGCGCGATCGGCTTCGGCGTGTGGTTCATCGTCATGGCGCATCGCCTCGAGGCGGGCGTGCGCCGCGGCGTCGAGGTAAAGCCGCTCAAGCTGTTCATTTTGTCGAACAACTACCTCGCCGGGGTGTTCGTGGCCCTGTCCATCGACGCGGTGCTCGGACTGCAGACCGTGGCGGAGCTCCTGTCGCTGGCCTGACCGGGTCCCGCTCAGCGGTCGGGGTCGAGTGTCACCGAACCCGTCGTCCGCCGCTCCTGCAGGGCTCGGTGCGCTTCCGCGGCCTCTGATAGGCCGAACGTCGCCCCCACCGACAGCCGCAGTGTGCCGTCGACGACCCCTTCGAGGACCTCGCCGGCCCGGCCGCGGAACTCCTCCGTCGTCGCGATGTAGTCGGCGAGGGTCGGGCGGGTGAGGAACACCGATCCGGCCGCGTTGAGTCGCTGCGGATCAACCGGGGGCACCGGACCGCTCGCGGCGCCGAACAGCACGAGCGTGCCGCGCCGTGCGAGGACCGCCAGACTGTCGTCGAACGTGTCCCTACCCACGCCGTCGAAAACGGCGGCGACGCCCCCCTCCGCCAACTCACGCACCCTCTCCGGCGTGGCCTCCGGGTAGAGCAGCACGTGGTGCGCCCCGAGGTCGCGGCAGAGGTCGGCCTTCTCCTCGGTCGAGGTCGTCGTGATCACCCGGAAGCCGTGGGCCACCGCCAGCTGGATGAGGAGCTGTCCGACGCCGCCCGCCCCGGCGGTGATAAGCACGTGATCGCCGGCCGAGGCCCGGTGGGTGTCGGTGATCAGGTAGTGCGCGGTGAGTCCCTGCAGCAGCATCGAGGCCGCCACGTCGTCGTCGATCCCCTCCGGCACGGTGACCACCGACTCGGCGGGGGCGACGACGTACTGGGCGTAGGAAGAGGGCACCTGGCACCAGGCCACCCGGTCACCGGCGACCAGGTCGGGAGTACCCTCGCCGACCGCCTCGATCACCCCCACGCCTTCGCTACCCGGGACGAACGGCAACTCCCGCGCGTAGACGCCCTCGCGAAAGTACGTGTCGATGAAATTGACCCCGATGGCGCGGGTACGGACGAGCACCTCGCCCGGGCCGGGCGACGGCTCGTCGACCTCCACCGGTGTGAGCACCTCGGGGCCGCCGTGTCGGGAGATCTGGATCGCACGCATGGCGCCCAGTATCCGGTAGGGCGCGGCCCGGCGCAGCCGGAGCGCCGTCACCGGTTCGGGGCAACGCGGGAGTGCCGACCGATCCGCAGCGGGGGAGACGATAGGCTACGCCCCATGAGCCTGCAGATCCTTTCCCAGTACGCCGGGGGGCCGCGAGTCCGGGCCACCGGCCGGTCCGAGATCACCACGACGGGATCCGATACGGCGTCCGAACCCACAGAGTCGTCGACGGCGGCTGAGGAGACGACGGCGGTTCCCGCGGCCGCACAGGCCGAGCCGTCCGGGGCCGGCGTGGACGAGCAGGCTTCCACCGCCCAGGACACACCGGAGGCGGGGGAGCCGGCAGCAGAGGCCGGGACCCCGGAGAAGCCGACCCCGGCTCCCGCCGCAGCCAGCGGTGCGGGCGGCGGAATCTCGCTCGGCCGTCGCGCCCCGCGCGCCCCGGGGGGAGGTGCGTCGACCCTGCACGGCTCGCGCATCACGGAGCTCGGCGGCGGTTCCGCCCCGGCGTCCTCCGCGTCCGAGCCAACTCCCACCGAATCGGCGCCAGAGGCCGAGGACGCGGCGCCGGCCTCGCCGAAGCCGGCGACCGTCGCTCCCGCGTCCGGTGGCGGCCTCAAGCTCGGTGGCGGCTCCAAGGCCAAGGCCCCCGGCGGCGGTTCGGCCGCCAAGGTCGTGCTCGGGGGCGGCGCCGCGGCTGCCGCGGCGGGAGTTGCCGGCACCGCCGCGCCCGTCGCGAAGGAGAAGACCTCCGGCACCGCTTCGCCGGCCGAGAAGAAGTCCGGCGGTCTCACCCTGGGTGGCGGCTCCGGCGCGAAGGCACCGGGCGGCGGCGCGTCCGGCGGTCTGACGCTCGGCGGCGGGTCCAAGGCGAAGGCCCCCGGAGGCGGCACGTCCGGTGGCCTCACGCTCGGTGGCGGCGCGGCCGCCGCGAAGCAGACCGCGGAGCTCACCGCTGACGCGAAGGAGACCGACGCACCGTCGGCCGCCGATCGCCCGGCCGACGCCCCCGCCGCGTCGCAGCCCGCTGCTGTGCCCCCGGCGGACGAGCCGGCCGAGAAAGCCGAGAAGGCACCGGCCGAGAAGATCGAGGCCGCGCCGGTTCCCGCGGGTCCGACGCCTCCGGCCAAGACGGCCAAGTTCGTGGAGAAGTTCCTCGCCCGCCACGGCGGGTCGGCGGACGTCGTCCTCCAGCCGGTCGGTCGCCGCGGCGTCCGTATCACCCTCGTGGGTGCCGACGGCGTCCTCGGGGACACGATGGTGGACTCGCTGTCCGAGGCCGAGTCCGTCCGCGACGGCATCTCCGGCCTCAGCGGCTCGGACTGGACCCGCGAGCTCGTGTCGCGCACCGATGTCCCGGCGGGGCACTGGAAGCGCATGGCGGGATCGGGCGCTCTGGTCTGACCGCCCGGGCGCCGGACCCGCCCAAGGGCCCGGCGCAGGTGCGCGCCCCCGGGGCCTGGCGCCGGAACGCGGGAATCCGCTACTCCACCCACGGATCCGCTACCCGCACAGGGGTAGCGGATCCGGGAGAGGGGTAGCGGATTCCGGCGTTTCAGCGGGTTCGGGGCGCTGGCGCGGGCGTCGACCGGCGCCCGCCCGCTCCGACGCCCACTCCGAAACCCGTCAGCGTGCGGCGGACGCGGGGATCCGGTCGCGGATGACCCCGGCGGCCCACAGGGCGCCGGTCACGGCGGTGATCGCGCCGGCCAGTGTCACGTGCGCCACGACGAGGACCTCCGGGACGCCGAGCTGGTACTGGGTGATGCCGATGACCGCCTGCGCGGCGATGAGCCCGATGAGAATCGCACAGCGCCGGATCGCGGGCCCCTCGGTCCGCAACGCGATGAGTCCGGCGAGCAGGCCGATGAGCAGGCAGACGTAGCCGATCATCAGCTCGGCGTGGAAGTGGACGAGCCACTGGATGGGCAGCTGCAGGCGGTCGGCGGCCTCGATCCGGGCATCCCCGGCGTGGGGGCCGGCGCCGGTGACCATGGTCCCGGTCGCGAGGACGCCGGCGAGCAGGACCGCCGACAGTGCCGTGAGCCAGGCGAGCGGCCGGGGCATCACGCGCCTGGGCGGGGCGGTGTCGTCTTCTCCGATCCGGACGTACAGTACCGCCGCCACCCAGGCCAGGAGCATGGACGGCAGGAGGTGCAGCGCGACGGTCCACCACACGAGGCCGGCGAGCACGGTGATGCCTCCGATTATTGCCTGCGCGACGATGCCCAGCGGCATGGCGAGGGCGAGCATCTTCAGCTCGGTGCGTCGCCCCGCCCGGAAGACCGCCAGGATCAGGGCCGTGGCCACGGCCACCAGGACGAACGTGAGCAGTCGGTTGCCGAACTCGATCGCCTGGTGGATGGCGGGCCCGGCGCCGGGCACGGGGACGAAGCTGTCCTGGTTACAGCGTGGCCAGGTCTCGCACCCGAGTCCGGAGGCGGTCACGCGGACGGTGACGCCGGTGGTCATGATGCCGATCTGGGCGATCACGTTGGCCAGGGCGATACCCTTCTGGACCCGCAGGGACGGCATCGGCAGCCGGGAGAGCGGACCGCCGGATCCCTTCGACGCTGGCGCGGCCGGGGCTCCGGAGGTCGGGGCGTGCGATGTCGAGGTCACGGCCCCGATTCTAGGCCGCGCGCCGCCGGTCTCTGCTATCAGGTGAACGAGAAGTGACGCACGGCAAACCCGCCGCAGACGGCGGTCCACAGGGCCAGGGACAGCGCGGCCAGTGCGGGTACCCCGCCGCCGGTCGCGGTGACCAGTGCGGTGGTCAACGCGTAGGAGGGTACGACGACGAGGAGGTCGTGGACCACGGTGGGGAGATCAACCACCCCGATCGCGAGTCCGGCCCCACCGATGAGGACGAACCAGATGAGGTTGGCCAGCGCGAGGACGATCTCCGCGCGCAGGGTGCCCCCGAGGAGCAACCCCATCGAGGAGAACGCGACCGAGCCGAGGGCGACCGCCACGCCACCGAGTGCGAGTCCGGCGGGGTCGGGACGCCATCCGAGTACGGCCGCGATGGCTCCGAGGATGACGGCCTGCCCGGCCACCAGCGCCAGGGTCGCGAGCATCTTGCCCGCGATGATGACGGCCGGCGGCAGCGGGGTCCCACCCAGGCGTTTGAGTGCGCCGTAGCGCCGATCGAAGCCGACGGCGATCGCCTGCCCGGTGAACGCGGTCCCCATGACGGAGATGGTCAACACCGCGGTGATCGCGTAGTCGATCCGCGGCTCGGGCACGGCGCCGAACTCGACGGCGGTGAGGGCGAACAGGATCGCGACCGGGATGACGAGCGCGACCAACAGTTGCTCGCCGTTGCGCAGGAACAGTGCCAGTTCCATGCGGGTCTGCGCCGCGGTCATCCGGGCGACGGACGCCGGGGCGGACGGCCGGGCGAACGTGCCGGGGGCGAAGCGGTTTCCGCTTTCGGGGGCGTGGGTCATCGCAGTTCCCGTCCGGTCAGGTCGAGGAAGACCTCCTCGAGGCTCCTGGTGCGGGTGGCCAGGGAGGTGAGCTGCACGCCGGACCGCTCGAGCGCGGCGCACATCGCTGTCATGAGGGCGGGGGAGACGGGCCCGTGGACCTCGAGCACGCCGGCGGCGGTCCCCGCGGCGACGGTGTGCTCGTCGCCGAGGACGTCCGCGAGCAGGGACGGGGACACCTCGCCGTCGACGACGAGGGTGACCCCCTCGGCCGCCCCGGCGCGTTCGAGCTCCGCCGGACTGCCGGAGGCGACGCGCCGCCCGTGGTCGACGATCACCACCTCGTCGGCGAGCGACGCGGCCTCGTCCATGAGGTGGGTGGTGAGCAAGACGGCCGCGCCGTCACGACGCAGCGCGCGAACGAGGTCCCACACCGCCCGTCGTGACTGGGCGTCGAGGCCGGCGGTGGGTTCGTCGAGGAACACCAGCTCCGGCCGTCCGATCACCGCGATCGCGAGGGACAGTCGCTGCTGCTGCCCGCCGGAGAGACGGCGGTAGGGGGTCCTCACGTGGTCACTGAGGCCGAGCTCGCCCAGGAGCCAGTCCGGGTCGAGGGGGTCGGCGTAGTAGGAGGCCACAAGGCGGAGCATCTCGCCGACACGCGCGGCCGGGTAGGCGCCGCCGCCCTGCAGCATCATCCCGATGCGGCTGCGCACCCGCCGGCGGTCGGTCACCGGGTCCAGTCCCAGGACGCGGACCGTTCCGGCGTCGGGGCGCACGAACCCCTCGCAGATCTCCACGGTGGTGGTCTTACCGGCGCCGTTAGGCCCGAGCAGCGCCATCACCCGACCACGGTCGAGCCGCAGGTCCAGACCCGCGACGGCGGTGGTCGCGCCGAACCTCTTGACGAGTCCCTCGACGTGCAGTGCGGGGGAGTCCGTCGATGAGGTCACGGATGCCGATTGTAGGCCCGTCCGGCTAGCGGTACCGCAACAGCCCCGGCCACCGGAAGAGGGCGATCAGCAGGGTCGCGACGATCACCACCGTCGCCGCCCACGCCTGGACGGTGACGAACGGCGGCAGGCCCGCACCGGGGGGCAGGGTGAAGCACGCGAGCACCGCGCTGACCGCGACCACGGGTACGCGGAACTCCCACCGCGACGCCCACGCCGCGAGCGGGACGAGCGCCCACAGGATGTACCACGGGTGCACGACGGGGAAGCACAGCACGATCGCGGCCATGGAGACCCCGAGCCCGCCGACCGGGTCGATGCGGCCCGACTGCACCGCGAAGAGCATGCGCACGGTGAAGGCGCCGGCCACGACCAGGGCCGCGGTCTGGACCATGACGAGGATCTGGGCGGTGTGGTCGCCCAGCCCGAGGTACTGACCGATCCCGCCGACCAGCACACCGAGGGCGGTCGGCGGGGAGAGCCAGCTCCGCAACGAGGTGGCGGCGCCGAGCTTGGTGACCCAGCCGAGGCCCGACGAGGTGGCGACCATGGCCACACCGGTCGTGACGCCCGAGATCAGGACCATCACGGCCGTCGCCCGGATCGTGGCCCGCCAGTCGCCGCCCCATCGGCGGGCGAGTGCCATGCCGACGAAGCCCAGGGCGACGATGGTCGGCAGCTTGACCAGGGCCGAACCGGTGATCAGGACGGTTCCCAGGACGAAGAGCGGGATCGCGCCGCGCCCGCGGCCCGCGTGGTCGACGGCCCGGAGGGCCAGTACCAGGCCCACGGCCAGGAGGCCCATCATCAGGGACTCGGAGTGGATGCCGGAGACCAGGTGGAACAGCACGAGAGGGTTGGCGACCGCCAGCCACAGCGCCGCCACGTCCGACACGCCGCAGTACTCGGCCAGCCGCGGCACCGCCCAGCCCAGCATGAGGATGCCGAGCACGGCCACGACGCGGTGCAGGACGGTCCCCGCCACCACGTCGTCGCCCGTGAGCCCGTGGATGGCCTTCTGCACGCCCAGGAAGAGCGGGCCGTACTGGTTGGGGGTGTCCCGCCATATGTCGGGGACGTTGATCGTGAGCGCGTGTCCGGCCCCGAGCGCCGAGACCGGTCCGCGCTCGTAGGGGTCGTCCAGTGCGTTGCCGATGGCGCCCTGGGCGAGGTAGCTGTACACGTCCTTGCTGAACATCGGGGGAGCGAGCGCCAGCGGGAGCGCCCACGAGGCGATCACCCTGTCGAGCGTCGCCCGGTCGATCCGCCCGCTCATCCGGCCCCGGCGATCGCGCCCCAGCACGTACGGGGCGAGGAGCAGCCAGCAGAGCGTCACCACGACCATCCCGGCCATGACCACCGTCATCGACGACTGCTGGAGGCGGAGCCAGAGCCCGAACAGGCGCTCACCGGCGATCGGGTTCTGCAGCACCGGCAGCGCGCCCGCGCCGAGCGCGCCGACCGCCATCGCGACGGACGCCGTGGTGCCGATACGCCGGATGCGCCACAGTCGTGCCATCTCCGCAGACGGCGGGGAGCCCGTGAAGCGCTCCTGCGTGTGCAGCCGGGAGGTGACCGAGCCGGCACCACGCACCGGGACGTCGCGTCGCATGGTCTCGTCCCTCCTCCACCTCCGCCGTCAGCATGTCCGGCCCCCGCGGGGCGCGCCCGGGGGTGGGGGAATATTTCCGAAACGAAAGTGTTGCGTAATATCAGGAGGTGCGCCCCGCCCGGGCGCACAGAGCATATCCGGAAGGGAGTGGCGTATGAGCGTGCAGCACGCGGTAGACAGCAGTACGCGCCCCGACACCCGCTCGACGATCCGGGAACTCCTACTGGAACGCGGAGCACTCACCGCGGCCGACATCGGACGGGAACTGGGGCTCACCGCCGCCGGTGTCCGACGCCACCTGGACCACCTGGTCGAGGCCGGCGAGGTCGAGGCCACCCGCACGCGGCCGGCGGGCACCCGCGGACGCCCGGCCCGGGCGTTCCAGGTCACGGCCACCGGTCGGAACACCGCCCGCCACGGGTACGATCACCTGGCGGTCGAGGCGCTGACGGCCCTGCGGCGCATCGGCGGATCGGCCGCGGTCACGGAGTTCGCCCGTGAGCGGGTGCGCTCGGTGATCGGACACGTCCGGCCGGCCGAGGGTCCCCATGACGTCGAGCGCGCGGCGACCGACATCGCCGTGGCCCTGTCCGAGGCGGGGTACGCGTCGTCCGTAGAGGACGCCGGCAGGGGGTTGCAGATCTGCCAGCACCACTGCCCGGTGTGGAACGTCGCCTCCCGGTTCCCCGAACTCTGCGAGGCCGAGCAGGAGGTGGTGTCCGAAATCGTGGGCACCCACGTCCAGCGACTCGCGACCATCGCGGGCGGCAACTGCGCCTGCACCACAAACATCCCGACCGGGACCGTGACCGCGGAGGATCTCGCGGCCACGATCCCCGCACCGGCCGGCGCATCCGCGTCGGCACCGACCGCCGAAAGGACAGTGCGATGACCATCACCCCCGATCAGGTGACGGCCGACGTCACCGAGCCGACCACCGATGAGGAGCGGATCGCCTCCATCGGCCAGTACAACTACGGCTGGCACGACTCGGACGATGCCGGTGCCGCCGCGCAGCGAGGCCTGTCCGAGGCGGTCGTGCGCGACATCTCCGCCAAGAAGAACGAGTCCGAGTGGATGCTCGACAAGCGTCTCAAGGCTCTGAAGATCTTCGACAAGAAGCCGATGCCCAAGTGGGGCTCGGACCTGTCCGGGATCGACTTCGACAACATCAAGTACTTCGTGCGGTCCACGGAGAAGCAGGCCACCAGCTGGGAGGATCTGCCCGAGGACATCAAGAACACCTACGACAAGCTCGGCATCCCCGAGGCCGAGAAGCAGCGGCTCGTGGCCGGCGTGGCCGCGCAGTACGAGTCCGAGGTGGTCTACCACCAGATCCGGGAGGACCTGGAGAGCCAGGGTGTCATCTTCATGGACACCGACACCGCGCTCAAGGAGCACCCGGAGTTCTTCGAGGAGTACTTCGGCTCGGTCATCCCGTCCGGGGACAACAAGTTCTCCGCCCTGAACACGGCGGTGTGGTCCGGCGGCTCGTTCATCTACGTCCCCAAGGGCGTTCACGTGGACATCCCGCTGCAGGCCTACTTCCGCATCAACACGGAGAACATGGGGCAGTTCGAGCGGACGCTGATCATCGTCGACGAGGACGCCTACGTCCATTACGTCGAGGGCTGCACGGCGCCGATCTACAAGTCGGACTCCCTGCACTCCGCGGTGGTCGAGATCATCGTCAAGAAGGGCGGCCGCTGCCGCTACACGACCATCCAGAACTGGTCGAACAACGTCTACAACCTCGTGACCAAGCGCGCCCGCGCCGAAGAGGGCGCGACCATGGAGTGGATCGACGGCAACATCGGTTCCAAGGTGACCATGAAGTACCCGGCCGTGTGGCTGACCGGTGAGCACGCCAAGGGCGAGGTGCTCTCTGTGGCGTTCGCCGGCGAGGGCCAGCACCAGGACACCGGCTCCAAGATGCTGCACCTGGCGCCCAACACCTCGTCGAACATCGTCTCCAAGTCGGTGGCGCGTGGCGGCGGACGCTCGGCGTACCGCGGGCTGATCCAGATCAACCCCGGTGCCAAGGGCTCCAAGTCGAACGTCGAGTGTGACGCGCTGCTGGTGGACAACATCAGCCGGTCGGACACCTACCCCTACATCGACATCCGCGAGGACGACGTCACGCTGGGGCACGAGGCCACGGTCTCCAAGGTGAGCCAGGACCAGCTGTTCTACCTCATGAGCCGCGGCCTGGCCGAGGACGAGGCGATGGCCATGATCGTGCGCGGATTCGTGGAGCCGATCGCCAAGGAGCTCCCGATGGAGTACGCGCTCGAGCTCAACCGCCTGATCGAACTGCAGATGGAAGGATCGGTGGGCTGACCCCATGACCGACACGACCACCCCCGACGCCGGGTCCGCCCCGGCCCCCCTCACGGACCGCTACGGCGTCCCCGTCGACGCGACGAAGGGCGACCAGTTCACCTCGTACGACGTGGGCGCGTTCGAGGTCCCCAGCCACAAGGACGAGATCTGGCGGTTCACCCCGCTGCGTCGTCTGCGCGGGATCCACGACGGTTCGAACGTCACCGCGAGCGGTCGCCTGCTGGCGTCGGTCGCCGAGCGCGACGGCCTCACGGTGGAGACCGTCGCCATGGACGACAAGCGCGTCGGCGAGGCCGGAGCGCCCCGCGACCGCGTGGCCGCGCAGGCCTACAGCTCGTCCACCGAGGCCACGGTCATCACCGTCGCCAAGGAGGTCGTCCTCGACGAGCCCGTGTACGTCACGGTCGACGGGCCGGGCGAGGGCGAGCTGGCCTACGGCCACACCCAGGTCCGCCTCGAGCCGTTCGCCAACGCGACCTTCGTCGTGGACCAGCGGGGCGGCGGCACCATCGCCGAGAACGTCGAGTTCATCGTGGGTGACTCCGCGCACCTCGAGGTCGTCCTCATCCAGGACTGGGACGACGACGCCCTGCACCTGGCCGGTCACCACCTGCAGGTCGGTCGCGACGCGACGCTGACGTACACCACGGTGACGTTCGGCGGCGAGGTCGTGCGGGTCTCACCGTTCGCGCGCTTCACCGCTCCCGGCGGAACGGTCACGCTGAACGGCCTGTACTACGCGGATGACGGTCAGCACCTCGAGCACCGCCTGCTCGTGGACCACTCGGTCCCCAACTGCACCTCCCGCATCCTGTACAAGGGCGCGCTGCAGGGCGACGCCTCGTCGAACCTCCCGGACGCGCACACCGTCTGGATCGGCGACGTCCTCATCCGCGCGGCGGCCGTGGGCACCGACACCTACGAGATGAACCGCAACCTCGTGCTCACCGACGGCGCCCGCGCCGACTCGGTGCCGAACCTCGAGATCGAGACCGGCGAGATCGCCGGGGCCGGCCACGCCAGCGCCGTCGGCCGGTTCGACGAGGAGCACCTGTTCTACCTCATGTCGCGGGGCATCGCCGAGGACGTAGCGCGACGCCTCGTCGTCCGTGGGTTCTTCGGCGAGGTGATCAACCGCATCGGCGTGCCCGAGGTACGCGAGCGGATCACCGAGGCCGTCGAGCTGGAGCTGCAGTCCTCCGGCATCTGACCGACCCCGCCCGCCCCCGACCGACCCCCGAAGACTTCTCTCACAGATTGCGAGCACATCAATGACCACTCTCGAGATCAAGGGCCTGACGGCCCGCGTCGCCGCGACCGAGGACTCACCCGAGACCGTCGAGATCCTCAAGGGCGTCGACCTCACCATCGAGTCGGGCCAGACCCACGCCATCATGGGCCCCAACGGCTCCGGCAAGTCGACCCTGGCCTACGTCATCGCCGGCCACCCCAAGTACGAGGTCACCGGCGGCACCGTGACACTGGACGGCGAGGACGTGCTGTCCATGGAGGTCGACGAGCGGGCCCGCGCCGGCCTGTTCCTGGCCATGCAGTACCCCACCGAGATCCCCGGCGTCTCCACCGCCAACTTCCTGCGCACCGCGGCCACCGCCGTGCGCGGTGAGGCCCCCAAGCTGCGCCACTGGGTCAAGGAGGTCAAGGAGGCCATGGCCGACCTCGACTTCGACCCCGCGTTCTCCGAGCGCAGCGTCAACGAGGGCTTCTCGGGCGGCGAGAAGAAACGCCACGAGATCCTCCAGCTCGACCTGCTCAAGCCGAAGATCGCCGTGCTCGACGAGACCGACTCCGGCCTCGACGTGGACGCGCTGCGTGTGGTCTCCGAGGGTGTCAACCGCTACAAGGCGGAGGAGAACGGCGGCATCCTGCTCATCACGCACTACACCCGGATCCTCCAGTACATCAAGCCCGACAACGTCCACGTGTTCGTCGACGGCCGCATCGCCGCCTCCGGTGGCGCCGAGCTGGCCGACGAGCTCGAGGCCAACGGGTACGAGAAGTACCTGTCGCCGGCCACCGCCTGATCGGAACAGCTGGGAGAACATGACCTCGACCCTCGACCTGACAGCAGTCCGCGCGGATTTCCCGATCCTCCAGCGGACGGTCCGTGACGGAAAGCCCCTGGTCTATCTGGACTCCGGGGCGACGTCGCAGCGCCCGACGCCGGTGCTCGACGCTGAGCGGGACTTCCTCGTGCACTCCAACGCCGCGGTCCACCGTGGTGCGCACCAGCTCGCGGAGGAGGCCACGGACGCCTACGAGGGCGCCCGCGCGGACATCGCGCGGTTCGTCGGGGCCGACGTGGACGAGCTGGTCTTCACCAAGAACGCCACCGAGGGACTCAACCTCGTGGCGTTCGCCCTGGGGGACCAGCGGTTCGGCGCGCACGCCGTCGGCCCCGGCGACGAGGTCGTCATCAGCGAGCTCGAGCATCACGCGAACCTGGTGCCGTGGCAGGAACTGTGCCGGCGCACCGGCGCGACCCTGCGCTGGTACGGCGTGACCGACGACGGCCGGATCGACCTCGACTCGCTCGAGCTCACCGACGCCGTCAAGGTCGTCGCCGTGACGCACCAGTCCAACGTGACGGGCGCGGTCACCGACGTGGCCCGTGTTGTCGACGCGGCCCGCGCGGTCGGCGCGCTGGTCGTGCTGGACGCCTGCCAGTCGGTGCCGCACATGGCGGTGGACTTCCACGAGCTGGGCGTCGACTTCGCCGCCTTCTCCGGCCACAAGATGCTCGGCCCCACCGGGATCGGCGTCCTCTACGGCCGTCGGGAGCTGCTGCACGCGATGCCGCCCGTGCTCACGGGCGGGTCGATGATCTCCACCGTGACGATGGAGGAGTCGACGTACGCCGAGCCGCCGCAGCGGTTCGAGGCGGGCGTGCCGATGGTCTCGCAGGCCGTCGGCCTGGCCGCCGCGGTGCGCTACCTCGAGGCGATCGGGATGGAGACCATCGCCCGCCACGAGGAGGCACTCACCGTGGCCGCGCTCGAGGCCCTGCGGGAGATCCCGGGGATCCGGATCGTCGGTCCGACCGACATGGTCTCCCGGGGCGGCGCCGTCTCGTTCGTCGTGGACGGCATCCACGCCCACGACGTGAGCCAGGTGCTCGACGACGACGGCGTGGCCGTCCGCGTGGGCCACCACTGCGCGTGGCCGCTGCACCGGCGCCTCGGTGTCCAGTCCACCGTGCGGGCGTCGTTCGCGCTGTACAACACCCTCGACGAGGTCGAGGCCCTGGCCCGGTCCCTGCGCCGAGCCCGGGAGTTCTTCGGAGTCGACGGGGGTGGGCTGAAGTGAAGCTCGAGCAGATGTACCAGGAGGTCATTCTCGACCACTACCGCCACCCGCACCACAGCGGGCTGCGGGAGCCCTTCGGCGCTGAGGTGCACCACGTCAACCCGACGTGTGGCGACGAGTTGACCCTGCGGTTGCGCTTGTCGGATGACCTGACCACCGTGGAGGACGTGTCCTACGACGCACAGGGCTGCTCCATCAGCCAGGCCTCCACCTCGATGATGGCCGACCTCCTGGTCGGCCGTCGGGTGGAGGAGTCGCTCGAGGTCGTCGACGCCTTCCAGGCGATGATCTCCTCCCGCGGCCAGGACGAGGGCGACGAGGAGGTCCTCGACGACGCCGTGGCCCTGGCCGGGGTGTCGCGGTACCCCGCGCGGGTCAAGTGCGCCCTGCTGGGCTGGATGGCGTTCAAGGACGCCCTCGGCCGACAGACCGAACACCATCAGGAGTGATGTGACATGACCGAGCAGATGACACCTGCCAACGATCCCGCGGTCGACGACCCCACGTCGGCCGCCGAGAACGACACGCCCGCGGGGACCGCCTACAACGGCGAGTTCCGCCCCGACCCCAACCGGCCGGAGCAGTCCGAGGAGGACCTCGCGCTGGTCGCCGATCTCGAGGAGGCCATGCGCGACGTGGTCGACCCCGAGCTGGGCATCAACGTCGTCGACCTGGGTCTGGTCTACGACATCTGGGTCCGCCCCGGCGAGACCGAGGGATCGACCATCGCGCGCGTCGACATGACCCTGACGTCGGCGGCCTGCCCGCTCACCGACGTGATCGAGGACCAGGCCCGCTCCGCGACCATCGGGGCCGACCTCGTCAACGAACTCGAGCTCAACTGGGTCTGGATGCCGCCGTGGGGCCCCCAGATGATCACCGACGAGGGCCGCGAGCAGCTGAGGGCCATCGGCTTCACCGTGTAGCCCTCCTCGCGGCGCCGCCGCCGCGATCCGCGTGCCCGCTAGAGCGCCCGCCCCGTTCCGGACGGGGCGGGCGTCTCCGCGTCGTCGCCGGCGATTACGGTTCCGTTCGGCCGACATTTACGCTGGGGGACATGTCCGCATCCGCTGATCACATTGTTGGCGACCGGCCTGAGGCCGAGAGTGGGGGCGGGCGTGTCATCGAAGGAACCCGCCTCACCCGGGCGACGGCGTGGCTGGTGTTCCCCCCGTCGCTTCTGCTAGCCCCGCTGTCGGGTTTCCTGCTCTACATGGTGCACGCCACCGGCAGCGATCAGCCGTGGCACGTCTGGAACCTGCTGTGGACCGCCTTCGACATCGGTGCCGAGGGCAACGCGGCCGTGTGGTTCGCCTCGGCGGTCTGGCTCCTCGTGGGCGCCTTCGCGGCCCTCGCCGCCGTCACCACCGCCCGTTTCCGCTCGTCGTGGTGGCTCTTCTCCGCGGTCGCCGTGACCGCCTCCGTGGACGAGGCGGGCGCCCTCCACGAGCGGCTCTTCGTGGTGGGGGACCGGCTGGCCCCGTACCTGCCGTTCGACACCTACTACAACTGGGTGATCCCCGGCGCCGTGATCGCCCTGATCGTGGGCGGTCTGCTCATCAGGCTGGTCCTCGCTCTCCACCGCCGCGTCGCCGTCTCGTTGATCGCGGCGGCCGTGGTCTTCCTGTCCGGCTCGCTCGTGATCGAGAGCCTCACCGGGCTCGTCGACCGCGAGATCGGCGCGTCGTCGACTCTCTACCTCACACTGATGTACATCGAGGAGACGTTCGAGCTCCTCGGCGTTGCGGGGGCCGCGGTCGCGCTGTCGTCGATGTTCCGCGTCGCTCGCCGCCCGGGCGGCCTGTTACTCACGTTCGACGGGTTTCGATCGCGCGACGCCTGACAGCGCCGCGGGACCGCGGGCAGAGCGCCGCAGGACCGCGGCCACCATCCCGGCCTTGTCGCGCACGGGCATGGTCAGCCACATCCCCCACATCGCGGCGGCCACCTGGTACGACGGGCTCGCCGCGTCGAGGAACCACCGCTGGCGCCGGCCGTCGAGGCGCCCGAACGCCGCGAACAGCGCCCGGAGGGTCCGGTCGTCCGCACGGAGCAGCGCCCGCAGGCCAACACCGTGAAGGGTCGTGCTCAGGGGGGACCGCGGCGCGGGAAGCGGGTGGCCGGCCCCGAGCGCGAGGACGGCCGCGGGGACGGCCGCGAGCATCGCGGCCACCGAATACCCCGTCGCCGCGTGCCCGTGGCCGCCGGCGGTGCCGAACGCCTCGACCAGCGGATCCGCGACCCCGCCCGGCCGCGGCAGCAGCGGGATGCGCACCCGCTCGACCGACAGCGGTTCATCGATCGCCGCGCTGGGCACCCCCCGGCCCGCCAGGCGTGAGCGCAGCCTGCTCGCCAGGACGGCGGGATCCGGGGCGGGCAGCCCCGCCAGACACGTCTCCTCGAGCAGAACCCGGTCCGGCGACACGGGGATGGCGTACAGGAAGCTGGGGCCGATCTCGTCGTCGTCGTTCCCGTCACGCGCGTAGTCGGTGCGCCAGTCCATGAACAGGGCCGCCTCCCCACCCAGCGCGGGGGCGGCATCGGCGGCGTCCAGCACGATGCCGTAGGCCGTCTGCAGCGGGCCCGGGTTGAGCCGCCCCCCGGCGCCGCGACAGTCCACCACGCGGTGCGCGCGGGCGGTCAGGGCGCGCAGGCCCGCGTCGTCGACCGCCTCCCGCTCCACGGTGACCCCCGCGCCGAGCGGCAGGGCGCGCCGCAGTGCGTCGTTGTCCAGCACCGCGTACTCGCGGTGGAGCACAGCGCGCCCGGGCGCGTAGAGGGCGGGGGAGGAGACCCTGTGCGCGAGCACGTCGATCCCGCACGCCTCCGGCCGCAGCCACGGCGGCACCTGGTCGGCCCACACCGACAGGGTCTGGCGCCACGGCGCGTCTGGCCGCGGATCGAGCGCGAGGACCGTGAGACCGGCCGCGGCGCACCGGGAGGCGAGCGCGCGGCCGGCGGGGCCGAGCCCGACGACGGCGACGTCGAACAACTCGTCACCCGTAGCATTCATACGAACTGACACTACCGTCGCGTGAGAGGAACCCATGTCCGGCGCGTTCTACCAGCAGATGGACCACGGTCGCTTCGAGTCGACCGCGCTCACCGCGGGCCCGTGGTCCGCCGAATCGCAGCACGCCGGGCCGCCGAGTGCGCTGCTGGTGAGGGCGATGGAGAGGTTCGAGGCGGACCCGACGCTGCGGCTGGCGCGGGTCTCGGTGGACGTGCTGGGGCCCGTTCCCATCGCGCCGCTCGACATCGAGGTCCGCACCGTGCGCCCGGGTCGCAGCGTCGAACTGCTCGAGGCCAGCGCCTCCGTGGCCGGTCGGCCCGCGCTCGTCGCCCGCGGGTGGCGCATGCGCCGCACACCCGACGACTTCCCGTCGGTCGGGACCCACGACGGGCCGCCCGTGCCCGCCACGCGCGAACGCGGACCGATGATGAGCTTCGCCCACGCCGACGGCTACCTGTCCGTGGTGGACTTCGCCTTCGTCTCCGGCGGCGGCGACGAGCTCGGGCCCGCGCGGGCCTGGGGGCGTGCGCGCGTCGACCTCGTGGAGGGGGAGCGGATGACCGGCTGGCAGCACACCGTGGTAGTGGCCGATTCCGCCAGCGGGGTGTCCCTGGCCAGCGACCCGCTGAGTCACCCGGCGGTCAACTGCGACCTCGTGGTCTCGCTGCACCGCGACCCCGAACCCGGCTGGGTGCACCTGGACAGCGAGACCGTCGGCGGGCCCGGGCAGGGAGTGCTCACCGACACGCTGATCTCGGACGATCGCGGGCGGCTCGGTCGCTGTGTGCAAAACCTCTACGGGCGACGCGCGGGCTGACGGCGGGGCGGCCGGCGGGCTGGGCAGGCGGGACAGGCGGGCCGGGCCGGCGCGGGCCGACGGGCACTGTGGCGGCGACCCGCCGGCCGGTCGGCGGGTTTGCTGGCCGGCGGGTCGGCCGAGTCTTCGCAGCCGCCCCTCACGATGGCGTCTGGCCTGCCCCGATGCGCAGGCGAGACGCCATCGTGAGGGGCGAGGAGGGCTGTCATGGACATCTGCAGAAGCGAGACGCCAGGCACAGTAGCGGCTGTGCGGGCGCGTGACGGGGTCGCGCGGGGCGGAAGTGCACGGGCGAGAGCGAGGCGCCAGGGCCGGGAGCGGCTGCGCGGGCGAGTGACGCGGCCGCGCGGGGCGCGAATGCACGGGCGGGAGCGAGGCGCCAGGGCCGGGAGCGCCTGCACTCAGCGGACGTCAAGCAGGCCGCCCACAGGTCGCAGCGAACGGAGCGCAGCAGGAGAATCCGCTCAGAAACCGACTCGCCGTGCGCTCTCTGTTCGCGGAGACCCACGTCACCGAACTCGTCGGCTCACTCGCGCCGCAGGTAGAGTGGCAGGTCGGCCCGTACCCGTCAGCGGGCGGGCCGCCGACTCTTCCCCGAAAGCTACAGCGAGGTACCCGCGCACGTGATCACCATCGACGACCTGGAGGTGCGCGCTGGCGTGCGCACCCTGCTCCACATGGACGGGTCCTCGTTGCGGGTCCAGCCCGGCGACCGGATCGGCCTGGTGGGACGGAACGGCGCGGGTAAGACGACGACGATGAGGATCCTCGCCGGCGAGGGTGAGCCGTACGCCGGGAAGGTCGTGCGGACCGGGGATCTGGGGTACCTGCCGCAGGACCCGCGTGAGGGCAACATGGACCAGCTGGCCCGGTCCCGCGTTCTCTCGGCCCGCGGGCTCGATGTCCTCATGGCGGACATGACCGCGGCCCAGCAGCAGATGGTCGACGCCCCCGACGACAAGGCGATGGACAAGGCCGTGCGCCGGTACGGCCGGCTCGAGGACGAGTTCTCCGCCCGCGGCGGGTACGAGGCCGAGAGCGAGGCGGCCCGCATCTGCAGCAGCCTGGGTCTGGAGGACCGGATCCTCACGCAGAATCTCGGCACGCTCTCGGGCGGTCAGCGCCGCCGCGTGGAGCTGGCCCGGATCCTCTTCGCCGCCTCCGACGGCGCCGGCAAGTCGCAGACCATGCTCCTGCTCGACGAGCCCACCAACCACCTCGACGCCGACTCCATCACGTGGCTGCGCCAGTTCCTGGAGAAGCACGAGGGCGGGCTGATCATCATCTCCCACGACGTCGAACTTCTCGAGGCGGTGGTGAACAAGGTGTGGTTCCTCGACGCCGTGCGGGGAGAGATCGACGCCTACAACATGGGCTGGAAGAAGTACCTCGACGCCCGCGCCACCGACGAGGCGCGTCGCCGCCGCGAGCGCGCGAACGCCGAGAAGAAGGCGTCCGCGCTCAAGCAGCAGGCCGCCAAGCTCGGCGCGAAGGCCACCAAGGCCGCCGCTGCAAAGCAGATGATCCGCCGCGCCGAGACCATGATGAACGAGCTCGACGAGGTGCGCGTGGCTGACAAGGTCGCGCACATCAAGTTCCCCACGCCGGCCGCGTGTGGCAAGACGCCGCTGTTCGCCAAGGGTCTGACCAAGATGTACGGCTCGCTCGAGGTGTTCGCCGGGGTCGACCTGGCGATCGACAAGGGCAGCCGCGTGGTCGTGCTGGGCTACAACGGTGCCGGCAAGACCACCTTGCTCAAGCTGCTCGCCGGCGTGGAGCGCACCGACGGTGAGGGCGGCGTGGTGACCGGCCACGGGCTCAAGATCGGCTACTTCGCCCAGGAGCACGACACCCTGGACATGGACGCGACCGTGTGGGAGAACATCCGCCACGCCGCGCCGGACGCGGGGGAGCAGGACCTGCGCGGCCTGCTGGGCGCGTTCATGTTCTCCGGCCCGCAGCTCGAACAGCCCACCGGCACGCTGTCCGGCGGTGAGCGCACGCGTCTGGCGCTGGCCGGGCTGGTGTCCTCGGCAGCCAACGTCCTCCTGCTCGACGAGCCCACGAACAACCTGGACCCGATCTCGCGCGAGCAGGTCCTCGACGCTCTACGGACGTATGAGGGTGCGGTCGTGCTGGTCACGCACGACCCCGGCGCCGTCGAGGCGTTGGAGCCGGAGCGGGTCATCATCCTGCCGGACGGCACGGAGGACCTTTGGAGCCAGGAGTACATGGAGATCGTCGAACTCGCGTAACCGAGCGCAGCGAGTTCAAGCCCGAACGGCTGCCCCGTCCCACTTCTGAAGTTCGATACGAATTCCGAGCATACCCAGTACAAAGTTAACGGACGTTCCAAATCTCATTTACCGCAAGTTCAGCCAGTGCGTTTCCGCGTTCCACGATTTCTTTGTTACCTGGCTCGAATGCAGGTTCAGCACTAAGCCACTTCAACAAGGTTGCATCCCTGGGCGCCGCGCAATCTTGCAGCATCGCCCTCTTAGACTGAAAGTCGCCAGACCCAGCTTTGGAATTTGCTTTCTCTGACGCTAGCGCAAGGTTTCCGATCGAGTAGATGGGATCGTCGATACTGCCGGTTGACTTCAATTGGGGACTAATATGTTCGATAGTCGCCAAACCCTGCCTGAATCCGCTCGGCAACTGGCCGAGCCGGACTGAAGTAGTCAAAAGAACGTATCGAATTAGGCTCCCATCACCACTCTTCTTCTGAGCCCGGGTCAACGTTTTAGTCGGCGCATAAAACAAAGATCTAAAAGACTCCTTTACTCGATCTTCTGACGGCAAACTTCCAGCAAGACTGCTTACAAACTCGTCGATCTCGCTCGTCACTTCCCTTTTCGAACTCGCGTCAGCAAGCCGAACAGAGAAATTATTATACCGCTTTCTGGTGCCCCCAGTTGAGCCGCTCTTGGCAAGCGCCGAGAATTGAAAGTGGAAATTCTCAATCGCCATAACTGCCCGTTTGAATTGTTTCTGCGAAATAATTGACCTCGACTGCTCGTACTTCCTAGCCAAAGCGAGCATTGCGGAGTTTGCTACAGATACATTGAATACTGATAGTGCGACAATCGCATTCTGAAACTCTTGTACATCTAGCGCACTTCTTCCGGACTTGTTCGGAATAGGCATGCCGTCATGCTCGCCCTCCAAGAATCTGAATACACCTGCGTCGTATTCAAGCTCCTCGAGATAGGTAAGCAGTTTCTGACTATCACGACCAGTTAGTTCAACTAGAGACTTGTACAGTTCAGCTTCTTTTACCGCGGCCCTTCGCGAATTCCACGACTGCCAGATAAACCTGTCGAGCGACTGAACTTGATCTGGAGCTGACGCGATGATGTCTGTTATGTGCTGCCACCGGGTGACCACGGCCTCTTTATCGCGTTGCTTGGTAGATATTTCACGGACGAGCATATTCTTAATTAGGTCTGAGAGCCTCAACTCCGCGCCTCTAGTATTCAACGTCTCGAAAATGAGAAACGCATTCTCCTCTGAATCAACCTCTACTTGTATCAGATTAGCCTGAAGTACCTGACCCCGGAGTGACTTGAGTTCCGCGATTGCATTTTCGAAGTCAAGACCCTCGAGATGCTCTCCAACACGTCGCTCAAAGTACAAGCGTGCTGCCATTATCAATCGGGCGCTTTGATTCGCTGTTTTGCCGGAAGGGATCGAATCTGGCTGCTGGATGAGTTCCCAGAATAGCGGTTCCGGCCGCTCGAGAACGGGGTATTCGTCTCCATCATCATTCTTGGCAACCAGGTACTTTTGAGTATTTTCAACCTGTGCCCTTGCAGCTATTCGTCCTTTCTCGGACGCGCCAACCGGGCAGTCCTCGCTGGAAGAATCGACAATCCGCTGAAAATAATCCCGAACTACTGAAAGGGCGATGGAGCTTGTAGTTAGCCTTTGCTGCCCGTCGATAAGAGAAAAGGTCTTTCGAAATAGGTGCTCTGAACTGCTGACCCAGGTCACCGTGGTTCCGAGGAATAAGTCTCCATCCCCTTCGATTACATCGTCCCAATAGTCATCTAGCTGTTCGGTTCCCCAACTGAAGGGCCTTTGAAATCCAGGTACCGAATATAGGCATTCATTGAAGCACTTCTGCACCGTCATCGCTTCGGACTTAATGGTTACGCTCATTACAACATTCCTATCTATGCAAACTGACGCTAAGGGCGTCTAATCAGGCCGTTTTAAATTGGATTACGGAGTCACTCCGCGACGAGCCGGCGCGCGATCACCTCGATCGCCCACTCGACGGGCAGCGCCTCCGAGAACTTGAGCTTGTCGACCAACGACGGCGGTACCACAGGAAGCGGCCGCTCTCTCTCAGGTAGAGACTCCCAGAACTCGAGCCGCTCTGCTGCCGGTCCGGTGGGCATACCCTCGTGCAAGGTGATCGCATCCGGCTGGACCACCCCGCCCTGCGGTGCCAGTTCCTCGCCCAGCACCGGCCCAAGCGCCGCCTGGTAGCGGCGGTTGGCGGCGCTGCCCTCGTAGGTCCACCACTTGCGGACGTTGTCCGTGGTGGTCCACACCGGGCCGTGGTGACTGACGGTGTGCCGGAGCCGGTCCTCGTCGTCGGCGAGTGCGGCGCGGGCTCGGGCCGTGAGACGAATCTGCTCGGGGAGCTCACCCAGCAGCACAGCGCGCATGCCCTGCGCGACCTCGCGACCAATGTCGGCACCCCCGAACCCGTACCGTGCTCTGCCCCCGCCCGCGGCGGGTTCCACCTGGACGCGGTGCCTGGACCAGTTGATATCCGTGACCTTCCACGACCTCCCCGCGAGAAGCAGGTGAATCGGCCCGTCGACGCCAGTGAGCGCCCGCCACTCCACGGTGCCCACCTCCTGCCGTCCGGCGAGCACGGTGAACTGCCGCGGCATGGCGAAGGTGGTGAGCAGATCCATGAAGTGTCGGCGGCCGAACACCCTCTCGGCGTCGGGTCCGAGGAACATGGCACCGCCATCGACGGTGAGGTACCCGCGCTCCACGAGGAAGTCCACGATCAGCTCGGCGAGACGCTCAAGGGTCTCGGCGCTCATCAACGGGGTGGCCGCCCAGCGGTCCTGCCAGCCGTGCCTCGGCAGCGCGCCCTCCTGCAGCATCGCGGCCATGACCTGCTGCGCGACGAGGTGCAGCGGGACCGGCGGAGGGACGACGGGCTCGACATATCCCGTGCCCCAGGCGTGCAGAAGCCCCAGCGTCCGGAGCAGGTGCCGGGGTTCGGTGGCGATGAACAGGCAGTTGCGGACGGTGCCAGCGCGACGACCGGTGCGACCGAGACGCTGGAGGAAGCTCGACACGGTGGTCGGGGCGCCGATCTGGATCATCCGGTCCAGGTCCCCGATGTCGATTCCCAGCTCGAGGGTCGAGGTCGCCACGATCACGCAGTCGCGCGCTTCGGCGAACGCCAACTCGGACCGCCTACGCTCCTGGGCGGAGAGCGACGAGTGCGAGAGGTACACGTCCACGTCAAAGCCCCGGAGCATCGATGCGAGCTCCTCGGCCTGCCGTCGGCTGTCCACAAAGACGAGCCGTTTCTGCCCCCGGTACAGCTTGGACAGCAACACAGCGGCGGAGTCGAGAGTGTCGACGGCGTCCACGACGATGTCCGCGTCACCGGCGACAGGCCGGACCGCCTCAGCCACGGCGACGCCCGGCGCGATCACACGCCCGGCCCTCCCGTCGACGCAGCCCTGCAACCACCGCAGCAGATCCTCGGGGTTGCCGACGGTCGCGCTCATCCCGATCCGCTGCAGCGGTCGCCCGACCAGGTGCTCGAGGCGCGAGAGCACGGCGGAGAGGTGCCAGCCGCGGTCGTCGCCGGCAAAGGCATGCACCTCGTCGATCACCACGGTGCGCAGGTTCGCGAACAGCGTGCGATGGTCGGTCTTGGTGGAGGCGAGCATCGCCTCGATGGATTCGGGTGTGGTGAGCAGGATGTCCGGCGGGTCCGCCCGGATGGCTCTGCGCGCGCTCTCGCCGACGTCCCCGTGCCATACCTCGACGCGGCGACCCATCCACGCGGTGTAGTCGACCAGACGCACCGCAAGGTTGTTGAGCAGCGCTTTGAGCGGGGTGACGTACAGGACGGTCAGCCCGGCCCAGTCCTCGTGGGCCATGCGGGTGAGGACGGGGAAGACGGCGGCCTCGGTCTTGCCGCCGGCGGTCGGCGCGAGCAGTAGGGCGTCCTCCCCGTCGATGAGTGGCCGGACGGACTCCTCCTGCAGTGGCCGCAGGCCTGGCCAGCCGAGGGAGTTGACCACGTGGTGCTGCAGTAGCGGGTGCAGCGCGGGGAAGCCCTGCGGGGCGTGGTGGTCCATCTAGAGCTCGATGGCGTCGGGGTCATCGATGGGGGATGACGACGACGAGGCCGCCACCGCGGACCGTTCGCTCTGGCTGAGGTCGGTCGCGTCGAGCGTCGGGGTGAAGTGCTGTCGCGGGAGGAAGTCCGGGAACATCTCGACGCGATCCAGGCAGTCGACGAGCATCCGCAGGTACTGGCGGGGTGCGATCCCCACCTGGCCGCCGAGTTTTCCTGCCACGGACTCGGCGAGCACGCGCAGGTAGGTGTCGTCGACGAGGGTGGTGACCCGCTGGGCTGCGGCGGGGTCGAGGCCGACCGCGTAGAGGTCACGCACGCGCGATCCGACCTCGACCAGTCGGTCGAAGTCGAAGGCCTGGAGCCGGATCTGCGGTTGCCGGGGGTTGTCGAATCGGGGGTCGGCGTCGAATTTCACGCCGATCCGTTGGTCGAGCGGAGGCAGCCGCTTGATGCCCTGTTGTCCTTCGAAGAAGGCGCTGGTCCCGGTGATGAGTAGGTACATCCCGGGGTAGCGGCCGGAGTCGAGTTCATCGATCCACTGCCGCAGGGCGTTGAGGGCCTTCTCGCGGACGTCGCCGCGCATGCGCTGCAGGGTCTCGACCTCATCCAGTACGAGTAGCAGGCCCCGGTGACCGGAGCCGGCGAGCACCTGGAGTAGCCCCTGAAAGAAGCCCATGGCCAGGAAGTGGTCGAGTTCGCCCTTCACCCCGGCGGCTCGTTTGGCCGACGCGGCGACGTTGCGTTGACCGCCGAGCCAGGCGGCAAGCCCGTCGGCAACCTCGGTATCACCGTTGAGCAATGCGTCCCGATACCCCCGCAGGGCGAGCGGGAACACGGGCGCAGCATCGGCGACGGAGCGCAGTCTCTCTTCGAGCAGCTCGGCGCCGTCTGCTCCGGAGGAGGCCGCGTCGTCTTCCACTCCGAGGAGCCAGTCGTCGAGGACCGCCCGGAATGCCTGTCGAGAGACGGCAGGGGTACGGAGTTCTTCGCAAGATCGCCGGTAGACGGTCTCCAGCCTGTGCAACGGGGTTTCCAGCTCGGAGATCTGGACTTCAGCCACGGCGAAACCCCGCTCGATGGCCTGCTGTTGCATCCAGCGTGCGAAGAACGTCTTGCCCGAGCCGTATTCGCCGCGGACGGCCTTGAAGACCGCTGCGCCGCCGGCCACCTTGTCCAGTTCCTCCCCGATCACCGGGGCCAGGCGATCCAGGCCCACGGCGAGTTGGTCGAGGCCTTCGGCGGGCACAGTGCCCTTGCGCAGGGCATCGATGATGGCGGTGCGGCGGGCGGGGGACAGGCTCATGCCAGTCCGTACTGTTCGCGGAGAAGCTCGGGGCTGAAGACGACATCATTCCCGTCGATCTCAAGGACCGGCATGCCGTCAATGTTGACCACCTTCTGCATGCGGGTCAGTGTGCCCCGCAGACGGATGGCGTTCAGCCTCACTCGATCGGCGAGTCCTGCCATCGGCATCCGCCCATTGTTGTGGGCGATGGCGCGAAGAGCGTCAGCGAACTCGCGCGGTTCGAGCCCGACGTTGTGCGCTTCGACCTGGTCCCTGAACTGACGGTTCCTGGCCAGGGAGGTGTACAAGTCGCTGGTGCGCGATGTCGCCTTGGGCGAGGGCGGCGGCTCGGGATCGTCGAACAGCGTGCTCTGCAGTTCACTGGGTGTCGAGGTCGGCGGCGGCGTGGGCCGTTCCGGTTGTGTTGCGCCGGGAGTGACCGCCCCCTGAGATGCGGGCTCGGGTGCGCTGAGGTCCCACCATGCGGGCCACGGGTCCGACATCGGTAGCGCCGCGGGAAAAAGGGAGTCTTCGTCGAGCCCGTCGAGCGACTGGACGAGCACGGAGATGGGCGCGCAGACCTCAGCTGGCGCGGCGCCACCGTGGTAGCCCGCCTTCTTTCCCGTGTACCGCAGGTCCTCGTCCACTGCCAGAATTGCCGATCCGCCGGGGGACAGCACTCTGGTGCCGGATACTTCCCGTTCGCTGTCGTCGGCGGGGGGTCCGTCGCTGGGACGCCAGCGGGCGCTGACCGCGGTGTCCGCATCGGCTTTGGGGATCTGGCTGCGTTCCACCACGTGCCCGTGATCGGACACGATCACCACGTCTCGACCGACGGCGCGGGCGTATTCGAGGAGCTTGTCCATGTGGGTGATCCGCTGGGTGGTCCAGGTGGCGGCAATGGGGTCCGATCGATCCAACGCGTCGTCGACGGTATTGAGGACGGCCCCGACGACCGGAGTGTGGGTGGTGTCGTAGATGGTCTGCCGGACCTGGTCGGCGATCCCGGAGTCGAGTGCAGCCTTGTGGAACAGTCGAGCCCCGGGCAGGGCCGCAGCGAAGCCCTGCGCCTCCTCGGTCTGCCCGCCCGCCATGAGCGTGCCGGTGAGCAGCGAGGTCCGGGAGTAGGTGGTGACCGACGGCAACGTGGTTGCCGCCACGTGGAGGCCGCGGGCGCTCAGATCGAGTTGCTGCCAGACGGTGCCGTGTCGTTTGCGGAGGTCCTCGGAAAGTCCGTGGGCTGCCGCCATCGAGAGCCCGTCGACCACCAATACCAGCAGCGGCCGGCGCTTACGCTCTCCGCCGGAGACCGGTCCGGACTTGTGGAGCGGCTCGATGAGCTTGCTCATGACGTCTTCCACGAGCAGAGCCGAGCCATCGGAGGCTCCGTCGGCGAGCCTGCTGGCGGCCAAGGCGCCGAAGGCCCGGTCGATTCGCTTACGCGTGTCGAGCACCCGGTTGGTGACGTCGCGAGTGAGCGCATCGGGATCCACGGTGGAGTGTCCAGCATCCGGTTTGGGGTCGGCGGAAAATCCCCTCCAGGCGGTGTTGACGGCCCGGTCCACCCAACTCAACTCAGCGGCATACTCGCGCATCGCTTGTTCGATGGTCGCGGTGCGCATCGACTCTTCGGCGTGGTCGGCTGCAGTGTGGTGCCATCTCAGCAACCGCAGGAGCGCGGCGGCGGTGTCAATGTCGCCGGAGTAGGCCCGCCCGGCGTCTACGTGTTGCCGCATGTCCTCCAGGGCGCGCAGTGCGGGACGGTCATCGCCCCCTTCCAGGACAGGAGCTAGTGTGCGGACAAACTGGTCCAGCCGGCGCTGGAAGCCGCCCGGGAGGATTGTGGATGCGGCGAGCAGGGGACTGTCGGAGGTGTCGTCGACGTGGTCGAGTAGCTGACTGGCCTCGGCGAGGGCCGCGGTCACCGGCTGGCCATGGTCGAGCATCGACCGTATGGCAGTGGCTGCGCCTCGTCCCCAGTCTCGCAGGGTCTCCTCATCTTGAGGTTGCCCCACGTGCTTGCGGAGTAGTGCGCGTGGCACCGCGATGTTCCGTCCGTCGGTGCTGCTGGCGCCCTGGCCCAAGGTTTCGGCCACGACTCCTGCTGGCAGGAGGGCTCGCGGACCCCGCGCGCACCACAGGGCCCGGATGCTCGATCCGGTGAGGGTGAGCCCACGACAGATCCACGTCAGGAGCGACTGGCGGGTGGGCTCGGACAGTGCGCCAGCGACGTGGTCCCAGGCCTCGGTGGCCTCGGGGGTAGCACTCCAGGCGAGCAGGTCAGCGAGTCGGGTGTTCTCGGCCAACCCGAGCAGGTGACGGGCGACTTCGGCATAGAGATGATCTGCCGTGAGGACGGGCGTCGAGGTGGGTTCGAGCGACGCCCGGTGCGGGGAGAGCAGTGCGACAAGCCCACGTATGTCCTGCCGATTGCGGGGAACGCGACCGCCGGTCCGTGCGGCCGAGAACAACCCGAGGAGCGTGCGGGTGGGGTCGAGTTCGAGTGATCGGCCCACTGGCTTGAAGTGCTCTTTGACGCCGTGGGGGATGTCGTCGTCGCGAAGGTCGGTCAGGACCACCCGCCACGGCGTCTCCGGGTCGTTTCGGTGCCGGATGACGTCTCGGAGTTGGAGAACCGTCCTGCAGCAGTGAACGGGGACCATGAGGTCCTCGACCGAGATTGCGGTCGGGCCGTCCCAGCGCGGCTGGGCGTGGACGACGAGCAACCCTCTGCGGACGTTCTTGTCGCGGTAGAGACCGACGAGGAGACCCCGAACGTCGTCCTCGGTCGCGGTAGCGGGTGACGACGACGAGGTGGACACCTGCGACGCCATGCTCACGCTTGGTCCTCCTCAACCACGATGTCGATGCGGTAGCGAACGTGCTCGCCATGAGCTTCTCGGAGCTCGTTCAGGGCGGTCTCCACTGCCGACGCCACTTGCGACCGTTGGGCCGAGAAGTGTCGGCGGGTGCCACTGCCCTTGATCTCGATCTCCGTTGCCGAAACCGGCGGGTTCGGCGGATCGGGCGGCACCGGATCGTCGAGCGGATCAGGAACGATCGTCGGTGTGGGCGCAGGCGGGGGAGAGTCGACCAATCCCACGACCTTGGTGATCCACGTTTGCGCGGCCTTCTCGAACTTGCCGACTGCGGTTGCCAAGTTGGTCACGAACTCGTGCTGGCCCACGCCGGCGGCGAGCCCGGACACGATCGTCTGAGCGTCCGCGCCCAGCGCTCCCGGCCTTCCGCGACCCGCGAGCAGGGTTTCAAGGCTCTGCCCCACGTTCCGTGCCACCGCGGCCACGTCAGCGGCGCTGGTAATGGACAGGCTCGCCTCTGTGGTTGTCGCGCCGAGGTACCGGTTGCCGGACTCCTCGGTGGCAGCCAGAGCGGCGACGAGTTCCCCGGGCCGGTCCTTCTTTGTCGCCAGAGTCCGGAGGAGTTCTGCCTGCCGGCGGGCAAGTGCGAGCCGGGCCCCATCCTCCGGCAGCTCCAGTCGCGCACTCAGCTTGGAGAGCTGCTGGACCAGGTCCTCGCTGCCCTGCTTGTGTTCGGCGGCGTAGCTGGCCACCTCGGTCGACAGGCGGGTGAGGTTGGTGGGGGACAGGTGGTGCCGCTCAGGCAGCCCGAACAGGTGCTGGGCAGCCCGAACGGCCCGGGTCCAGTCTTCCTGCGCGGGCAGAACGGGCTCGCGGAGCTGGTGGTGGAGCTGGATGTCCTTGAATGCGGGAGCCGCAATCGGCGCGTTGTGCAGGAACCAGCTCCGGTCTCGGGACTCGGCCCACGCAGCGGCGAGCAACACGAGACTTTCCTTGGTGAGCCCCGCGGTCTGCCGGAGCTTGTCGATCACCTGAGTGAGGTCCCCGACGGTGACGGTGCCGTGGGCGTCTGGGCCGAGTCCGCTGTCCTGCAGTCCCCGGTCGATCTGTCCTGCAAACGTAGAGAACTCCGAGCTGGGGAACACCAGGTGTGCCTCGTACACGTTGGCTACCCGCAGTCCTCCGAGTACCAGCGCCACGGAACGGCGTACGGATTTGTCGAAGTTCGCCCGACCGTCCGCGTGGGAGTCGGACGCTCGGAGCGTCTCGAGGGCGCGACCGAAATCGGCCTGGGTGAGCGCGGTGGTGGTGTCGAACCGCGGGTGGTCGGGGTACCGCTGGTCGAAGGCCTGCTCGTAGAGGCGCCGTGCGGCTTCACCGAGGGTCGCGCCCACGGGCCTCTGGACGTCGACGGTGGTATCCATTGAACGGACGGGAGGTTGCCCTTCGGGGAAGGTCTCACCGCCGGTGACGCCGTACTTCTGTCGCAGGATGGCCGCGAGCTGCCCGGAGAGCTGGTCGCGCTGGGTGTACATGACCTGCCGCACCCGCTCGCGGTCGCCCTCGGCGAGGTAGCTGGTGTACCCACGCCACTTCTCCGGCTGAAGCACCCAGTCGATCGTGACGAGCCTGCCCAGGTCCTCCGTCTGCTTGCGGTCGAGAAACGCGGGCAGCCAGGCGAGACTGAACGCGTCGAGGCCGTCGGCGCGCATCCGGTCGAGGCGGGCGTGGTCATCGGTGACGCCGTACTTGTCGTCGTCATCGAGGGGGAGATCCACGATCACCCGCAACGCCCCGGGCGCCACGGGGGAGACGAGGTGGTCGGGTACGGACTCGGCGTCTCGGACGTTGCCGAAGGCGATTTCGACGGTGCGGGTGGTTCCACGCCATACGATTTGCGTGCTGCGGGCGCCGTCCTGCTGAACCGGTACCGACTCGATTCCGAGTTCGTTGATCAGGATCGACCTGAGCCGCTCCCGGCGCCGCGGGTCGGTGTCTTCGGCCCTGGCACGGTCGAGGATCTCGTCGAACGGCAGCTCTTCGAGGGTAATCGAGATGAGCGGGTCGGTGGTGTCGGTGCCCACGGTGATCTCGGGGACCGAGGTGTTCCATTCGCGTACCGCCTGCAGCGCCTGGGCGGGGGCGTCGCTGGCCACCACGACGGTGAGCTCACCATGGTTGAGGTGGGCGAGTCGGCTGGCAGTCAGCGCTTTGAGGCCGGGCACCTCGGGCGCCAGGGCCGAGAGCAGCAGCGTCTTGGCCAGCCGCAGCCGGGCGCGAACACCGCGAGGTTGCTGTAGGTCTGGAACGGACGGGTCTTGGTCGGGGAACTGCGCGAACACGGCGGGCCGGAGCTTGTCGTGCCACAGGGTCCGCGCGGTGCGGAACCGCGCGGCCACGGTCTCGTCAGCACCTCCGCGCTGGTTGCCTTCGACGATATGGTCGAACACTTCACCGACGGGGATGACCTGGTCGATGGTTATGGTGTCGGCCAGTTCGACGAGCATCGTCTCCATCACCTTGAGCGCGGTGCGATCACGCTGCATGGCGGAGGAGAGGTTGATGAGGGTGTCGATGAGGACGGGGCTGAACGGGTAGGTGAGCCGGAAGTCGTCTTCGCTGGAGCCGCGGTGCTGATCGTCGGTGTTGACCTTGTCCAGCAGGACCGGCTTGACGGCGGCCGACAGGTGCAGCTTGTCGAACGATTCCTGGAGTGCGGCTGCTGCTGAAGCATCCTTGGGTGAGAGCAGCCTGCGATGCGCGATCTGCGGAAGGTTGGCCGTCCCTAGGGTGATGGAGGAGAAGCGTCCTTCCTGGTGGGCGATGGACTTCTCGCGGATGCTGGCGGCTTCGCCGGCTTCGATGGAGGAGTCTTTCCATGCCTTGAGGTCGTGCTGGCGGGCGATGAAGCTCACCACGGGGATCGACATGCGTCCTTGCGCGGATTCGATAAATCCGGTGAGTTTCTGGATCTCCCGACCGAAGAAGTCGCGGTTGGAGAAGTGGAACGTCAGCCACAGAATGAGTTCGTCGAGCAGCAGTACCACGGCCTCGTAGCCGAGCCCTTTGGCGTGAGCTGAGATGGCGGCGAGACCGTCGGGTAGGTGCAGCCAGTCGGTGTTGGTGCTTGCCGAGGTGAACCAGGTTTGGCTGAGTGCGGAGATGAGGTGGTCGCGATCGATGCGGTCGGCCGCGGGGTGGCGGGCGCGATCGTAGGTGGCGGTGTCCCAGGTGCGGGCGGGAGCGCCGCCGAGCGCTGCCAGGTCGAGACCGCCAGGTGTCGACGACGACGAGGTGGTCCCGTCCGGGCCAGTGGTCGCTTGCGCGAGTGTCGCGAAGAATTGTTCGTCTCCGACGGTCGCCCGCATCTGTTCTGCGTTCTCCAGCAGACCTTCGGCGCGGTGCAGGACTGGCGGTGTGGCGTCGGGGTGCAGCTCGGCCAACTGCTCCAGGTACCCGGTGAAGAGCGTGTCCTCGATGGAGTCGGAGCCGAGGAAGTGGAATGGCAGGGTAAGGATTGTCGAGTTCGTCGCACGGGGGTGGCGGGCGACGTGTTCTTGTAGCTCGGGGATCATCCGCGCTTGAGGGTTTCCGCTGAGCAAGGCCATGAGCACAGCCATGAAGTGCGATTTACCGGAGCCAAAGGAGCCCTTGAGGAAGGCTCCCTTGTTCTCTCCTTCGGCGATGGCGCTATCGACCAGGGCGAGTGCGGCGTCAAAGGCGTCGGCGATGGAGGGGGTCACCACGTAGTCGGCGAGGGTGGCGCCCAATTCGTCGGCGGTGGTGGCCTCGGAGAGCTGGAGTACGAACGTCGAGGTACCCGAATGGTCGGGAATCGAGAAGATCTCCCGCAAGGAGGGGCTTGTGCCGGGTGCTGGGGCGCCGGGTGGGGTGAAGGCCATGGGTCTAGCTTTCCGTAACGGGTGCAGTAGCGGTTGATGCGGCGCGTGTGCGGCCGCGGGTCGCTGGGGCGGGTCGCCAGTTGGCGAGGTCGTCGACGGCAACGCCCACGTTGTCGGCGAGGGGGGCCAGTTGGCCGTCAAGGTAGTCGGCCCAGTCCAGTCCGAGGGTGGCGTCCATACCGGAGTGCCACTGCCTGATCCAGGGCATGACCTCGGCCAGTCCAGCTACGAGCGGGACGAGTCGCTCGGTTGGGGTGTCGTCTTTGCGGTCGTCGTACAGCGACAGCAGCGCGATGCCTTGCTCTGCGTGGTCCCAGCCTGCCCACCCGAGCATCGGGGTGGGATCATCGGGCCCGGAGGCGTCGGGGTAGGAGATGAACCGTTCCTTGGGCACGTCGAGTTTGCCGCGCGCCTGCCAGTAGGACGACTTCCGGAAATCGGCCGAGGTGTACTTCGGCGGAACCGGCACGTCGGCAGTGGTGATCTCGCCACGGTCCTCAGCCCGCTGGGCGTCCCAGGTCTGCTGCCACGCAGCGAATTTACGCAGCCCGGAGTCTTTCAACCGCATTGCAGCCAGATGGGGTACCGCCTCGTCCTTCAATAGTTCGAGAAGGTTGGCCAACACCCCGGCTTGGCGTGTGGTCGACCACAGCTCCAACGCCCCGGCCACGCCGTCCAGCAGTGGATCGGTGTCTACTCGTGCGGCGAGTTGGCGTGCCGATTGCGGCTGCGGATAACCGTTGCCGGCCTTCCACAACTGCGGATTCTCGAGCCGGTCCAGAATCCACGACGCCAGCGCCTGCCGAACCCGGTCCTGCCACGGGGTGGAGGACCAGCGACGCTTGTATTCGGGCCGTTCCAATAATTCCAGCGACCGGTCCTGAGCGATCAAACCAAGCCGACGCTCCACAACCGTTCGGTACTCCTCGGGCAGATGCTCAGGGATCTCGGTGACCGGGGTGGATCGATGCCGCTCAAACCACGCCGTCTCCGCCTCACCGGCAGCCACTTTGCGGGCGAGAGCGATCTCAAATGCGCGTTCACCCAGCGCAATACCCGGAACTTCGCCTACTGGCAGCGACTCATCGGCCTCGGTGAACCCGTACAGGTGGTACACTTGCCAATCGAGCTCTTCTTGCTCGGCAACCATCAGCGACCGGATCCGCTCCCACTCGGCCTCACCCCGAGCAAACAATTCCGCCGACGGCAGTTCGCGCTCCAACAACGCCGCCGGATCAACCGCCGCCAGTTCAAGCGCAAGACCATCAATCCGCCGCGCACGCTCCATAGCAGACCCCGCAGGCAACGGAAAATCCTTCAACGTCGTCCCAGTAAACTCGTAGAAATTTTCCCAGGGTACGAGCGTGGTCCGCGCGCCTTTGTTGTCCACCGTGCTGCCCTTGTTGTGGCTGTTCTGCTTGAGCCAGAAGCACGCCGTCGACGAGTTCAGTACACCGAGCAACTCGAGATGCTCGTCCTCGCCAGCGCCCTCCGGCAACTTAATCACCGGCGCGGAGCGATTAAACACCTTCCCGCCCCGATCCAACACAAAATGGTTATGCGTAGCAACAAAAGCAAACGCTATAGAGTTCGGAATTGCGAATCTCTTCTCGAAGAACATCGAGTACTCATACCACTTCATGCCGCGCTCGATCTGCGTACGCCCGTATGCGGTCCGTTCCGATAGGGACCTGCGATACCGCCACAGAGAGCTCAGCAAGGACTCGTTCGCAGACGCCTTAAGATTACTATCGCTATAAGGCCAAATCGCTAGGTCCGACTGCGGCTCCAACCAATCACGGAGATCCGTGCCGACCACGAACGGACGCGAATATTCTTGCGCGGCGATCTGACGAATCCGCGCGGCCCCAACGAAGTACACTTCATCTTCGCGCGTTACCGCTCCGAATCCAATTTCCTGCACTCTATTAGAGAGCAGAATGTGGGCTTTGGTATCGATTTTTTGCGAAAGTGCTGGGGCCGCTCCGCCTTGGAGCGACCATGGATGTCTGGCCAACACATTTCGGCGCAGGCCCTCGACACTTATCCACTGGTCTTCGTAACCCGGCGTGTCGATGTGTTCAACGATGCTTCGCCATACGAGACCCTGCGCGGCGTCGTCAGGTGCGCCTGGTTCGCCTTGAATTCCGAGAACGGCCCGCACGGCATCTGCCTGCGGTGGCCGGTTCCGCGACACCAGCGTGACCGTGGGCGTGCCGTGACCAGGTATGTAGGCGCCGGAGGTGTCGATCACCTCGAGAAGGTCCTTCCGCGGCAAGAACTCTTCGATGAGAGGGACGCCGAATTCGCGCGCCATGAACGAATTGGATGTGATTTGCCCGATCCATCCCGCACGCGACTTGTCCATCGTTCCGGATTTGGCGAGGGCGTGGAACTGCTCCATGAACGGCACTGTGAGTGCGTAGGTGCCCTTACAGTAGCTGTACAACTCGCGGTAGCGCTGGTTAAGCGCCTTGTCCTTGACCGTGATGTATGGAGGATTGCCCACCACCACGTCGTACTGATCCCGCGCCAAAACTCGCCGCAGCGCCTCAACGTCCTCCGTTGTCAGCTGTGCCCCGCTGGCCACCGCGTCCGGGTCGAAGGAGATGCCGTACTCAAGACCGGACTGGCCAGCCGAGTCCTCGCTCCACAGCAACGAATCTCCCGCGTACACATTCAGCGGCAACTGGGGTGCATCCAACAGGCTCGACATGCCCATCGTCTGGAGCGCCGCCACCACCAACCGGAACCTGGCTATGGCCACAGCGAACGGGTTGATGTCCACCCCGTGAATCGACTCCAGCGCCAGCCGGACATGCTCCGCCGAATCCAGTCCCGGCTCGTTCTGTCGCCAGTAATCCAGCAGCCGGCCGAACGCCCCGAGCAGGAAGTGGCCCGAACCGCACGTCGGGTCAATGACCTTAAAATCCACCGGAGCAGTGCGCCCATCCTCCTCAGCCCGGGGACGGCGAGGACGACGCTCCACCAACGCCGGCGTCAACGTCCGATCGAGAATAAACTCCTCCACGAACTCCGGCGTCTGCAGCAACGCGTACTTCTTCTTGGCGTACTCAGACAAATCCTGATACATATCGCCAAGAAATCGCGTATCGAGCTGCGGATCGTGCAACGCCCACGCGGTCGCATTCTCCGCGTCAGCCTGGCGCCAGAATTCCACCAACCGCTGCGCGGCCTGATCACTCGGCTCAGCAATGTGGATCGCCGCATGCTCACCCACTAGTGACGCAGCAGCAGGAGAACGCTCAAGCTGCGCAAACGCATACCTCAGATACCCGCGGAACCCCTGATCAAGGTTCTGCGTGAAAAACCGCTCCTGTTCATCCACCGCCCGGGCCCGCCCATCAGCATCGGCGCCGCTGATCCACCGCTTATGTCGCCCCAGCAGGTCGTTGTCCTCACAGAATCGCACAAACACGCTGGTGAGAACCCACCCCACCGCAGCCTGCGTGAGCTGATCCTCCACCCAATCTGTCCATGTAGCACCAGTGCGCTGTGCCTCCACCAACCCGGCATGCCGCGCCCTCCACACAGCCGCCTGGTCGGCGTCGTCCTCCAATCGCTCGCGCATGTCCTCGACCAAGTCACGCACCACCGGCTGCAACGCCTGCGTCAACGTCTGATCCTGGGCCTTCCGCCCACCCCGCGCACGACCAGCCATGTGGCACATCCTTTCCTTGAGGGCGGCTCCGGAAACCGGGCCATCCGAACGATCTTGAGAAGTGATAAACGGCTAGACGCTGACGAGCTGCGAATCACTGGTGATCGGCAACTGTCGCCCCTCCACCTGATCCGGCTGCCCCGGGGCATCCGTGGGGCGGCTGGTAATCAGCACCACCGGCCGCTGGGGTGGGGCGGAAAGGTTGGTCCACCGTGAGAGCTGATCGAGTTGCGAATACCCCGCCAGCAGCGATGCCTCCGTGAGGACCACCACGGGGTCGGGCAACGCATCCACCTCGTCAAGGACCGACCGAACATGGGTTTCCATCACCGGCCGCAGCTGGTCCGGGCCGAGTTGCAGGACCTCATCGCGTTTGCTTTCCTGCCCGCTCGCGATGAGCGCTTCATCGAGCCTGCCCAGCACCTTGTCGGACAGGTCCACCACCTGACCTCCGACGTGCATGGCGAGCTGGTCTGCGATCTCGTCACTGTGCCCGTATGGCACCGACACGGAGACGAAACCTGCTCCGGAGAGCGCCCTGCTCAGCTGCTCCATCACGGGATCCTCGCCGGCGCCGACCCGTGTCCGGTGCGAGGACGGGGTTCGGGTAAGTACTGCGCTCAGACCAGCCGGCGTGTCCGAGAAGTACCGGAAGACTCGGCGTGCCGAGTCGTACGCCATGCCCGGCATTGCCTCCGACAGCACCGCTTCCACATCGTCGCGCCGAGGTGCGCGACTGGCAAGCTGCGGGAACCTGGCCCGGATCGAGTCGGAGAGGAGCTCAAGAGAGAACTCCCGTGCAGCCTGGGGCAGCGTCAGGCTGATGAGGTCTCGTACTTCAATGTGGGTCGAGTAGAGTTCCCCGGCCGTGTTGATCGACATATCCGGGTCACCAGCGACGGCGAGTTCCCGAAGCGTCTCGATCCCAACTCGTTCCCGGGAAACCGCGAGTTTGCTCAGCACGCTTGTGGCGACTGAACCCAGTTCCTGATCGACCAGCTCGGGGGAGACCACTTGGACCCCTGGCTCCTGCAGCAGGTCTCGCGCGGCCTGGTGCACCTCGGAGGCGAGCGGTTTGGCCCATTCCGGGTGCAGCGTCATGCCGATGACGTGACCTATCCGGCCGCGCCGGATCAGCTCGACTCCCGAGCCGGCCCCATCGGCGGCGCGGTGCAGACCGAGATCGAACATGCGCAAGATGCCCAGCCGAAGTCGCTCGAAATCCTCGCGACTACGGCTGGGGTCGGAGCCCAGGAGCTGTTCCAGAGCGGCCGCGAGCTGACGGATACTGGCGACCCCTCCCCGCCGAACAATCTCGCTGTGGATGGCTCCGCGAATCGCTTCGAATGAGTCCCGGAGAAGGGGAGAGGACGTCCACAAGGCCGGGAACTTGCCGGTGACCTGCGGAATCCGGCCCTGCGACACATGCAATGTCTCCGCGAACGCCGACATCGCCTGGAAGGGATCTGCTGGTGAGCCATCTGCGAGTCCGAGGATCGCTCGGACCAGCTTGTAGTCGGTTTTGCGGGAGCTCCCCGATTGCGCCAGCAACTCCTCGGCAAGCTGCCCCATCCCCGGGAGCGCGACAGTCGTGGCGGTCAGTGTGTCGCCCCTTCGCGCAGTGACGTCCCTGCCGATCACCGTCGTATTAGTAGCTTCTGTAGTGGGAGAGGCATGACGGGGGGAACGCTCTTGATCGCCGCCGTACAGGGAAGTCGCCGTAGCGAGCGCGTCACGGAACTCCTCTGCGGAGCCGTAGCGGCTGCGCACGTCGCCGTCGAGGAGCCGGTGGAAGATCGCCGTCATGGCGTCCACGACCTCGTCGCTCCACTCGGCGGGGAAGGTGTCCTGGTCGATGGCCACCCGGCCGTCCGTCAGGGACGGGTCCGTGAGTCCGTCCCCATACGTCGGGGTACTACCCGTGGCCATCTCGAAGAGCACCACTCCCGCGGCGTACCGCTCGGCCGCCGAGTCCGCGGTGCGACGCCCGTGACGGCCAAGGAACGGATCTCTGTACGCGCCCGTCCCCACCTCGGTGTGGTGCAGGGACTCGCGGGAGGCGGAGAAGTCGAACAACGCCAGGTGCGCGTTCTTGCCCGGCCGTCGTATTCCGAGGTTGGAGGGCTTGATGTCCCGGTGGGCCACGCCCGCCGCCTCCAGGGCCACGAGCATGTCCGCCAGATTGGCGGCGAACTTCCAGAACCTGCTCTGGGCGACCGGACCCAACTGGAGTGCGCCGGCCAGGGTGACTGTGCCGCAGCTGGACAGCACCAGGCAGGTACGGTTGTTGTGGACCACCACGGGGTCTGCCAATAGCGACACGAACAGCTTCGAGTACTTGGCTGGCAGTCCCTTGGCCAGCGAGCGCAGTACCTCCGCTTCCCCACGCAGACGAGCGGCTGCCTGGTCGTCACGCCCCACCTTGAGCACCTTCGGGGGACCGTCCGGGTCGTCCGTGTCCTCGACCAGGATTCCCAGTGCCGTCGAGCCGGAGCCGAGGACCTGCTTCACCACAAACCGGTCGGCGATCTTGCCGTCGATCATCGGAGCCGCAGCATCCATCTGTGGGCTCGATGCGCGGGTGTCGTCCTGGCCCGCTGCCGAGTCCCACTTCTCGACGAACACGCGCACCGGAGTGTCTCCGGGCGTCGCGCTGGTGGGCAGGAAATTCTTGATTCGATCAGAGACCACGGGCGCGGTGGCCGTCTTGACCAAATCTCGGAGGAGTTGGTCGAATTCGTTGGTCACCGCGGTTACGTCCAGACCCCGGTCGCGCTCGAGGCGATCGAGCAGGTCGGATCGGTCTGAGGCCGGCTCCGCGCCGGTGAGGACGTAGTACGCCACCGCGCCCAGCGAGAACAAGTCAGCAGCGAGCCGGTCTGGCGTGTGCATCCCCGAGGCCTCGGGTGCCTGAAACACCGCTGTTGCGTCGTCGACGCTGACGCTGGTCACAGCCGACCCCGTGGCCCCCAGGACCGTGCCGGACGCTTCCGTCGTTCCGGCCCGTGACCAGCCGTCGACCTTGACCTCGATCCGCCCGGGGCGGTCCACCGGAAGGGAGGACACACGCTCCACGTTAAGCAGGACTGTGGCGGGGTCCAGCCCGCGGTGAACCACCTGATGCTGGTGGGCGTAGAGCACGGCGCTGGCCACCTGGTGGACGATCTCGGCCCGCTCGGCAGCAGACAGTCGGGCACCCGGCAGAGCGACGTCCAGCGGCTGGTATTCCGGTAGCGCCGGGTAGACGACGACTTCCTCGGAAGTACCCCGGAGGGTCTCCATGCTCCGCGGGGAGACGATGTGCTGATGGTTCAGCCCTGCGAGCAACTCGTACTCGCGGCGCAGGTTCTTGCGCATGCTCAGCCGCTGGCCCTCGTGAGCCACCGAATCCAGGTTGAGCACTCGTGCCCGGATCGCGTCGCCTGTCTCCTTGTGTTCGCCGTCCCACTCGTGGAACCGGGGATCGGGAGAGTCCAACCGGTCGTGCAGGAGGAAGGAACCGGCGTACTGATCGCGTACCGCGATTCCAGCGATCGACTGCATGGCCACCGCGATGACCAGTTCCTGCAGCTCGTTGATGCGGCTGCCGCCAGAGGGTTCCTGGATCCGCTCACTGATCGGGGGCAGGCCGGTGTCGAGGGTCTCGAAGGGAAAATCGGCGGGGTCCACGCCGAAGATGTTGTGCGCCTTACCGGGGGGCAACGAGGATCGGATGGCCGGGTTGTGGAGGAACACCGCTTCCTGGATCCACGGGATCCTGCCGAACTTCGCCGCCGCCCCGCGGACCATTCGTGTGTTCTCCGGGTCCCGGGCGATCTTGGAGATCTCCTCCTCGAGCCGAGACTTGAAGCGCTGGGCCTTGCGACGGGTGGCGACCATGGGGGAGCGCATGCGATCCACCCGGCCGCGACGTTCGGTCACCCACAGGTGCTCATCCCCGCCGAGCCGGCCATGGTAGGACTTCAGCTCCAGCAGATGGATCCGGGATTGGCCCACCACGAGGGCGTCCACCTCGTGCCATTGCCCGTGAGAGTCCTGGAACTCGAAGTTGGCCCACACACGGTACGGGGACGAGTCGGGGACCGCGCCCGCCAGCAGTGCCAGCCCCTGCTTTTCATGGTCAAAAGCCGACCGGGAGACCTCGGTCCAACGCTTGCTGTCCTGCCGCACCGTTGACCGACCTCCTGATAGTGCCTGTGACTAAAGAAACCCTAGTGCACTACACCGACAGGCACGCTTCAAGACGCGCAACCCGTTCACATCAGTCCAACAAGGCGCACTCGGGAGCGGGTCATCATCCTGCCGGACGGCACGGAGGACTTGTGGAGCCAGGAGTACATGGAGATCGTCGAACTCGCGTAACCGAGCGCAGCGAGGGCACGCGACGTTCGCGCATGCGACCGTCGAACTCGCGTAACCGAGCGCAGCGAGGGCGCGCGACGTTCGCGCATGTGACCGTCGAACTAGCGTAACTGCGCGCTGCCAGGGCATCCCGACTACGGTGAAAGGTGTCGTCGGTGCACGACATGTCCAGCGCCGTCGACGAACTTGTCGAAGGAGGAGCGCTCATGGATACAGGACCAGTCGTCGTCGGGGTGGACGGTGGCCCAGATTCGCGTCGGGCCCTGACCTGGGCGGCGAACCATGCACGCACTGTCGAGGCGCCGTTGGTCGCCTTGACGGTGTTCGACGTCCCGCCCGTGTACGGCCCGTACGCGATGTCGGGCTGGGAGTCGGCCACGGAACTCGAGGCGCAAGCGAGGCAGGTACTGGCCGACACGGTGCGCGAGACCCTCGGTCCGGATGCGGTGGTGCAGCAGACGGTGATGCGTGGCCACCCGGCGGAGGCGATAGTCGCGGCGTCTCGGGATGCCCGGCTCGTAGTCGTGGGATCACGGGGGCGCGGGGGCTTCGCCGGGATGTTGCTCGGGTCGGTGAGCCAGCACGTCGTCCCGCACTCCCATTGTCCGGTGGTGGTTCTGCCGCGACAGGAGAAAACCTGACCCGGGGTACCCGATGCACGCCCGCCGAGACGCCGGCTACATAGGGCACCCTAAGCAGGCGTTATGTCCTTCCGACCTGAGAGAATCGCCGTATGGACATCGTCTTCAACATCGTGCTCATCCTGCACTTCATCGGCCTGGCGGGCATCATCGGCGGCTGGCTGGCGACCATCAAGGCGCCCCACGTCAACAAGGCGATCCTGCACGGCGCCATCCTGCAGGTGGTCACCGGCCTGCTGCTGGTCGGCCTGCGGGAGATGGACGACGTGGACGTCAACCACATGAAGATCGGCATCAAACTGGTCATCGCGCTCGTCATCCTGGTGGTGGCCATCCTCGGCGTCCGCAAGGAGGCCCGCGCGCAGGGCACCACCGCGACGCTGGCCCATGTGGCCGGTGCGCTCGGCATCGTCAACGTCGCGATCGCCGTCTTCGTCTGACGCACCCCGCACCATGCGCCGCCCCTCGACCTCGAGTCGGGGGGCGGTTCGCTTCTGCTCACTCCATGACGGCCGCGAGGTAGGCCCGGACGAGACGGGCCCCGACGTCGGCGGGGAGGCGCTCGATCGCCGCCATGAGCGGAGCCATGCCGCCGCCCGTTCCGTCCTCAGGCGCGTCCGCGAGGACTCCCGAGACCATGGCGTGGACGTCGTCCTCGGGCAGCGCGAGCAGATCGCCGGGGGAGAGGGCGCCGGAATCCAGTGCGGCGAGGACGTCGCCGAACGCGGCCGGCGGCGTCGGCGCGCCCCGACCGCGCACCTCGTCGGCCGCCTCGCGCGCCACCCGGAGGATGTCGTCGACCAGCCGTTCGGTCACCGGGGTAACGATGAGGTGGGACGACGACAACAAGAGGCCCCGCTCCTGGCGGTGGGCCGGCTGCGCCTGGACGGAGATGCCCCTCCGGCCACAGGCGTCGGCCCAGAGGTGGGGGTGGACGCGTCGGCCATCATCGACGGTGTCGTCGGTGGCGACTGCGAGCAGTGGTCCGGGGTCCCGGTCGAGAACCCGCAGCCCCTCGATGGCGGACAATCCCTCGACCAGTCGATCGGTGGCGCGGGCGGTGCGGGCGACGAGTTCCCGCTGCCCGTCGTCGCCCAGGGCTTCGAGGACCGTCCACGCCGCCGCGGCGGGTTCGAGGGGCTTAGACCCGGCGAGCGTGGGGTTGACCACGGGGTAGCCCGGCCAGTCCACGGTGGCGAACCACGCGGCGCGGTGGCGTTCCCGGCCGCGGCTGAGCAGAACCGAGGTGCCCTTGGGAGCGAAGCCGTACTTGTGCAGGTCCGCCGAGATGCTCGTGACGCGCGGCACGCGCAGGTCCCACCGCGTCGCCACCTGCGACCCGCCCGGTTCGGCCCGCGCGGCCTGGGGCCAGAACGGCAGCACCAGCCCGCCGAGGCAGGCGTCGACGTGCAGCCCGATCCGCGGGTCGTGGCGTGCCTCGAGCCCTGCAGCGACCTCGGCCACAGGGTCTATCACCCCGTTCGGGTACGCCGGGGCCGAGCACACGACGAGCACCGTCCGGTCATCGACCGCCGCGAGGAGCTCGTTGGCGGACACCCTGCCCGTCGCCGGGTCCACCTCGACGCCGACGAACCGCAGACCCAGCAGGTGCGCGGCTTTGCGGAACGCGGCGTGCACGGTGACCGGGGCGACGACCGTCCCGCCGCCGCCGGGCTCCCGGCCGGACATCTCCCGGGCGGCCAGGCAGGCGAGCATGCAGCTCTCGGTCCCGCCGGAAGTGACGCTGCCGTAGACCGTCTCTGACGTGCCGCCGAGGATCGCCCGGACACGGTCGACGATCCCCCCGTGGATCGCGGCGACCGAGGCGAACACCGTGGGGTCGAGACCGTTGACCCCGTGCGCCAACCGGGCGGCGCGGGTCGCCAACTCGTCGAGTTCCTCCAGTCCCGAGTCGTACACGTACGACAGGACCCGGCCGCCGGTCGTCGGCGGATCCAGCGCCCGGAGCGCGGCCAACCGTGCCAGGGCGTGCTCTCCGCGGTCGGCGATCTCGACGGCCAGGGGATCGGGGGTCATGTGCGCTCCGTCCATCGGGGATAGGACCTGCCAAGGGTCCGGATCAGCGGCAGGCTCATCGCCGCGAGGACCGCGGGGACCACCGAGAACGCCAGGATGATCGCCCAGTTCGCCGACCCCGGCTGATCGGCCACCCCGCCGGAGCGGAACCCACCGACCGCCAACAGGGCGAGGACGACCACCGGACCCAACGCCATCGCGCCCGTCTCGGAGGCCGTCCACAGGCCGCTCATGGCGCCACTTCGTCGTCGTCCCCCCAATGTGCGATCCAGGTCGGTGCAATCCGGCAGCATCGACATCGGAAGCGCCTGCATGCCCGCGTACGCGACGCCCGCCAACGCCACCGGCACGTGCACCCACCCACCGGGCGCGAAACCGGCAGGGACGAGCAGGAGTGTGGCCACCGTGAACACGACCGTCGCCGCGGCGAGCGCCGGCACCTTGCCCCACGCGTGTGCGAGCCGCGCCCACAGCGGCATCACCAGCAACGCCGGCCCCACCAGGGCCAGGAACAGGCCGGTCAGCGCGGTCTCGTCGCCCAGCACGTACGTCGCCACGTACTGACCGCCAGCGAGCATCACCGCAGTGGCCACCGCCTGCAGGCAGAACACCACCACGAGCAGCCGGAACGGCCGCGTGGTCCTCTGCGCGTCGAGGCCGTCGCGGTACTCGTGGGCGAGGCCACCCGCGGGCGCGTCGGCGCGCATGATCGTGCGGCGGCCGGCCACGAACGTCGACCACAGCATCCCCACCAGCATCACCGCGGCGACGCCCGCTGACATCACCACGTACCCGGTCGCCCCGCCACCGGCCGCGTCCCGCAGCGCCGGGCCGCCACCGCCGGTGAGCAGTATCGCCGCGGCGAGCACCGCCACCCGCCACGCCAACACCGTCACGCGGGCGGCGGCGTCCTCGGTGAGCTCGGCCGGCAGCGCGAGGTATGGCACCTGGAAACACGAGTACGCGAGCGAGGCCAGCAGGAAGAAGCCCATCACCCACACGCCCGCCGCGCCCGTGCTCCAGCCCGTCGGCGCGGGGAACGTCGCCACGAAGAGCACCGGAAGCGCCAGCGCGCCGGACAGCATCAGCCCCGTGCGGTAGCCGGTGCGGTGCGACGCGCGGTCGGAGATCGCGCCGATCAGCGGGTAGGCGAGCACGTCGACCACCTTCGGCACCAGCACGAGTACCGTCGCCACCGCCGCGGCGACCCCGATCGAGTCCGTGAGGTAGTACGCCAACACCAGGCCGGGCAGCGTGCCGAACGCGCCCGTACCCAGGCTGCCCGCTGCGTACGAGGCCAGGACCGGGGCCGTGGTGGCGCGGTCGCGCTCCGCCCGGCCCAGTGCGTCGTGGGCGGCGGCCGCGTCAGCCGCGTCGTGCGCGCCGGCCGCGTCGTGCGCGCCGGCCGCGCCGTGGGCGTCGGCCGCGTCGTGCGCGCCGGTGGTGGTCATGGACCGACTCTAGGACGCGCCGGCCCGATCCCGCCGTTGAAAAGAGCGTTCCGCACACGCGCCTCTCGGCAGACGTGTGCGGAACTGACTTCTCGACGCTGGCAGCGCAGCCCTAGAGCGAAGGACCGTCACTTCGGTACGTTCTGCGGTCGGGTCTCCTGGGGAAATGCTGACCTAAGTGACGGCTGACGGGCGACAGCGCGAGCCGCTCGCCGGTATGCGGACGGTTGGCCCTCAGCCGCGCCAGTCGAAGACGTCCGGGTCCGGGCCGGAGCGCGTGCCGTTGTGCAGCGCCGATACCGAGGCCATCTGCTCGTCGGTCAGCTCGAAGTCGAACAGCTCGAGGTTCTCCTGCATCCGCGCGGGGCTGGAGGACTTGGGGAACACGATGTCCCCGCGCTGCAGCACCCAGCGAAGCACCACCTGAGAGACAGTGCGCCCGACCTGCTCGGCCAGCGCCGTGAGCTGCGGGTCGCCGAAGACCGTCCCCTGGGCGAGCGGGCTCCACGCCTCGACCGCGATCCCGCGCTCGACGCAGGCGGCGCGGAGCTCGTCGTTGACGAAGTACGGGTTCGACTCGATCTGGTTGACCGTCGGGGTGCTCAGGCCGGCCTCGGCGAGGCGCGCGAGGTTCGCCTCCGTGAAGTTGGAGACGCCGATCGAGTCGACTGGCAGGTCGGAGCGGATCTCCTCCATGGCCTCCCAGACCCGCGCGACATCGTTGTGCATGGCCAGCGGCCAGTGGACGAGGTACAGGTCGATCCGGCCGCCGAGCGCCTCGAGCGACCGCTCGGTGGCCTCACGGGCGGCCGTGCGCTCGTGGAAGGTGTTGTTGAGCTTGGTCGTGATCCAGAACTCCTCGCGCGGTATCCCGGAGGCGGCCACCGCCCGGCCCACGCCCTCCTCGTTGCCGTACATCTGCGCGGTGTCGAGGTGCCGGTACCCGACCTCGATGGCGTCGGTGACCACCTTCTCGGTGTCCGCGGGCGGGACCTGGAACGTACCGAAGCCGAGCTGGGGGAGGGACCGCCCGTCGGCGAGGGCGATCGTGGGGATGGTCGTCTGGGGTGTGCTCATGCGCTACAACGTACGCCGCGACGGCCCGGGTCAGCGCTGACCGGTCCGCAAGGACGCCTCCACCAGGTCCAGCATCTCGCTGACGTGCGCCGTACCGCGGCCGGTGGCCAGGTGCGTGATCAGCCCGTCGAGGATGATGTCGAGGTACACGCGCAACACGTCCGCCGGGATGTCCGTGCGCATCCGGCCCGAGGCCTTCTGCTCCCGCAGCCGAGCGACGATCGCCGCGTCGACCTCCGCCTGACGGTCCGTCCACCGTTCCCGGAAGTCCGGGTCCGTACGGATCCGGCGGGCGATCTCCAGCCGGGTGCCCAGCCACGAGAACTCCAGCGGGTCGGCGAGGATCTCCCGCATCACCTGGACCAGCCCCTGCTCGGCCACGGTGGCGGCCATCGCCGCGGCGTCGTCGTGGGCCAGGGCGAGGAAGAGGGCGTCCTTGTCGTCGAAGTGGTGGAAGATGGCGCCGCGGCTCATGCCGGTGGCCTCCTCCAGCCGGCGCACGGTGGCTCCCTCGAACCCGTACTCGGCAAAGCACTCACGGGCTCCGGACAGGATCTGCCGGCGTCGGGCGTCCATGTGGTCCTGGCTGACCCTGGGCATCTCACAACCTTTCTCGCGGATACACCGCGGCGGTGCGCAGTTCCCCGCCCGATTCAGGGGGTACCGCGCACCGCCGACGATGTGAGAGGGGATCAGCCCTTGATCATGTTGCGCAGCACGTACTGCAGGATGCCGCCGTTGCGGTAGTAGTCCGCCTCACCGGGGGTGTCGATACGCACGGTGGCATCGAACTCCACGGTGGAGCCGTCCTCCTTGGTCGCGGTGACCTTCACCGTCTTGGGCGTGGTGCCGTTGTTCAGCTCCTCGATGCCCGCGATGTCGAAGGTCTCCGTGCCGTCCAGGCCGAGGGTCTCGTGGGACTCGCCCTCGGGGAACTGCAGCGGGATGACGCCCATGCCGATGAGGTTCGAGCGGTGGATGCGCTCGAAGGACTCGGTGATCACGGCGCGGACGCCGAGCAGGCGGGTGCCCTTGGCGGCCCAGTCACGCGAGGAGCCGGTGCCGTACTCCTTACCACCCAGCACGACGAGCGGGATGTCCTGCTCGGCGTAGTTCTGGGCGGCGTCGTAGATGAACGCCTGCGGCGCGCCCTCCTGGGTGAAGTCGCGGGTGTAGCCGCCCGTCACTCCGTCCAGCAGCTGGTTCTGCAGACGGATGTTGGCGAACGTGCCGCGGATCATGACCTCGTGGTTGCCGCGGCGGGAGCCGAAGGAGTTGTAGTCCTTACGCTCCACACCGTTGGCGTCCAGGTACTGCGCCGCCGGGGTGCCCGGCTTGATGGTCGAGGCCGGCGAGATGTGGTCGGTGGTGACCGAGTCGCCGAGCTTGGCCAGGACGCGGGCGCCCTTGATGTCCTTGACGGGCTCCGGCTCCATCTCCATGCCGTCGAAGTACGGGGCCTTGCGGACGTAGGTCGACTTCTCATCCCACTCGAAGGTCTTGCCGTCGGGGGTGTTGAGGCCGCGCCAGCGCTCGTCACCGGCGAACACGTCGGCGTACTTCGACTTGTACTCGTTGGAGGAGATGGAGGCCTTGATGGTCTCCTCGATCTCCTCGGAGGTGGGCCAGATGTCCTTGAGGTAGACGTCGTTGCCGTCGTGGTCCTTGCCCAGCGAGTCGCTGGAGAAGTCGAAGTCCATCGTGCCGGCGATCGCGTAAGCGATGACCAGCGGCGGGGACGCCAGGTAGTTCATCTTGACGTCCTGGTTGATCCGGCCCTCGAAGTTGCGGTTGCCGGACAGGACGGCGGTCGCGGTGAGGTCGTTCTCCTGGATCGCGTTGGAGATCTCCTCGGGCAGCGGGCCGGAGTTGCCGATACAGGTGGTGCAGCCGTAGCCCACGAGGTGGAAGCCGAGGGACTCGAGGTCGGGCCACAGGCCGGCGCGCTCGTAGTACTCGGTGACGACCTGCGAGCCCGGAGCCATCGAGGTCTTGACCCACGGCTTGGCGGTCAGGCCCTTCTCGTGGGCCTTACGGGCGAGCAGGCCCGCGCCGATCATGACCGACGGGTTCGACGTGTTGGTGCACGAGGTGATCGACGCGATCGAGACGATGCCGTGGTCGAGCACCATCTCCTTGCCCTCGACGGTGACCTCGACCGGCTTGGAGGGCCGGCCCTCGGCGCCGGCGGAGGCGTCGGCGCGGACCGAGCCCTCCTCGGCGTGGACGAGCGTGGCACCCTCGGCCGGGGCGTCACCGTACTGCGTGGAGCCCTTCTGGGTGTCCTCGAGCGTCGTCGCGTCGTCGCCCACGTAGTTGTGGATGTCCTTCCGGAACGCGCTCTTGGAATCGGACAGCTCGATGCGGTCCTGCGGGCGCTTGGGGCCGGCGATCGACGGGACGACCTCGCCCAGGTCCAGCTCGAGGTACTCCGAGAACGCGGGCTCGGGGGCCTCGGGGTCGAGCCACATGCCCTGCTCCTTGGCGTAGGCCTCGACCAGAGCGAGCTGCTCCTCGTCGCGGCCCGTGAGGCGCAGGTAGTCGATGGTCTCGCCGTCGATCGGGAACATGGCACAGGTGGAGCCGAACTCCGGGCTCATGTTGCCGATGGTGGCGCGGTTGGCCAGCGGCACGGCGGCGACGCCGGCGCCGTAGAACTCGACGAACTTGCCGACGACGCCGTGCTTGCGCAGCATCTCGGTGATCGTGAGGACGACGTCGGTGGCGGTCACGCCGGGCTTGATCGAGCCGGTGAGCTTGAAGCCCACGACGCGCGGGATGAGCATGGAGATCGGCTGGCCGAGCATGGCGGCCTCGGCCTCGATGCCGCCGACGCCCCAGCCGAGAACGCCGAGGCCGTTCTCCATGGTGGTGTGGGAGTCGGTGCCCACGCAGGTGTCGGGGTAGGCGACGCCGTCGCGGACCATCACCGTGCGGGCCAGGTACTCGATGTTGACCTGGTGCACGATGCCGGTGCCCGGGGGGACGACCTTGAAGTCGTCGAACGCGCCCTGGCCCCAGCGGAGGAACTGGTAGCGCTCTTCGTTGCGCTGGTACTCGATCTCGACGTTCTTGTCGAACGAGCTGTGGTCACCGAAGGACTCGATGATGACGGAGTGGTCGATGACCATCTCGGCGGGGGCCAGCGGGTTGACCTTGTCCGGGTCGCCGCCGAGCTTCTCGACGGCCTCGCGCATGGTGGCGAGGTCGACGATGCAGGGCACGCCGGTGAAGTCCTGCATGATCACGCGCGCCGGCGTGAACTGGATCTCCGTGTCGGGCTCGGCATTGGGATCCCAGTTCGCCAGGGCGTCGATGTGCGCCTTGGTGACGTTCTTACCGTCCTCGGTGCGCAGGAGGTTCTCGGTGAGGACCTTGAGGGAGTAAGGGAGCTTCTCCGCTCCCGGGACCGCCGACAGGCGGTAGATGTCGTAGGCCTCGTCGCCGACCTCAAGGGTCCCCTTGGCGCCGAAGCTGTCAATGCTTGCTGTCACGTCAGCTCCACTCGTGGTGTCTATGTCGATTCGTCATCCCTCCCGGAGCCGTCACCTCGTGTGTGTCGGGCGGCGACGCCGGGGTGGACACACGGTCCATTGTGGACCCTGCCATCCGTCTGCGGCCCCCAATTTACCAGTACGGACGTTCTGTATAAACCCGGCACGCCCGAACGTGGGAACGGCACTGCGGTTGTCGCGCCGTCGGCGCGTGGGTTCGGTGCGACGACGACGAGATGGCACCATATCGGGCGTGGACAACCCCGACGATGCCGTGATGACGCTCGCCCGCGAGGCCGGGCCGATCCCGTCGTTGGGCGAGGACGAGGTACCGCAATGGCTGGACTTCCCGGCGGTCGTGGCGGATCTCGCCGACGACGGGGTGTCGGCCCCGGAGCCCTTCGTCGAGGGTCTGCGGACCGTGGTCGAGGAGGCGGCGGATCGCGGGCTCGACCTCAAGGTGGTCTACACGGAGGCCCCCGCGGCGGTCTACACGGACGCGCGCGACGTGGCGACCTTCCTCAACGAGGAGTACGGGGGCACGATCCTCGTCCGCACACCCGCCTTCATCGGCAGCTCCAGCGACACGATCCCGAGGCACCAGCTCGAAGCCGGCCAGGACGCCGCCTGGGAGGAGTTCGACCCGGTCGCCTCCGCCGCGGTCTTCGCCCACAAGATCACGGCACCGACCCCGCCGTGGGGGGCCGTCACCGCGGTGACCCTCGTCCTCGCCTTGGTGGCGATGGTCGCGTTCGCCATCGTCCTGCGCCGCCGCGCCCACTGACACGCGTCTACTGACACGCCGCGGACACGCCGCGGACACAACTGTGCATTGAGTTACAGCAGTGTATTTTGCTGCCCGCTGTTTCACATGTGTTCGCTGTGACTTACGGTGCTTAAGGAACCATCGGTTCTCCCGAGGCGGTAACGAACTCCAGTGGCGCAGGGGAAGGCATCACCGGAGCACGCGCCGCCCCGGTCACGCGTCCCGTCGTGCGGGGCGCGCGGTCAGCCGCACCGGGTGCGGTCAGCGGAAGGTGAAACGTGGAGCCTGAGCATTCGTCCCGCCGTGCCCCGGTGGCTCGGCCACCGAAGAGCCCCTCGTGGGCGGCAGGTCGCGCGGCCCTGGCTGCGGCGCTCGTACTGGGGACGGCCTCCGGGTTGCTGCAGCCCCCGGCTGCGGGTGCGCAGGGGGTCTCCGCCGTCGCCCCGGGCGACATCTCGGGTCTCATCCGGGCCGTCGCCGACGCCACGGCGAGGATGGACGGCACCCGCGAGGCGATCGCGGTCAAGCGCGAGGGTGTGAACAAGACCCTCGTCGATCTCCAGATGGCCCGGATCGACCTCGATCGTGCGATCGCCGACGCCGATCGCACGTCCGCCGAGCGCGCGCAGGCCGACTCCGGCGTCGAGACCGCGCGCGGCACACTCGACGACTACTCGCGTCTGCTGCACCGGCAGGGCACAGCGCCCGGCGCCGCGTCGGCGATCCTCGACCCGGGCGGGCCCGGCGAAGTCGGCCTGCGCCAGGAGTATCTCCGTCGCGCGGCGGCCGACCAGCGTCTCGTGGTGGGGGAGATGGTCGCCGCGGCCGACGAGGCCGCTCGCCGGGAGGCCGAAGCGGTCGCCGCCCGAGACGCGGCACAGCAGGGGTACTCCGACGCCGCCGCCCGACGTGACGCCGCCGAGTCGGAGGTGTCCCGGGTCGCCGCCGAGGTCACCGAGCTGGAGACCCGGGTCGCCGACCTGACCCTCGAGCTCGAGGGCCACCGCGCCGCGCTCGCGGAGTCCGGAGCCACGCCGGCGGGACCCCCGTCCGACCCCGCCGCCGGGGCCGACGCGGAGACCGAGGCCCTGCGCGCGGAGGCTCTCCGGGTTCTCGCCGCCCGCCCGGAAGCCGGTGAGCAGGCCGCCGACATCGCCTCCGCCCTCCCGGCCCACCTCGACCTCGGCGCCGTGCGCCAGTTCGCCGGCGGGTCGTCGGATCAGGCCACCCGCGCACTCGGCGGAGCGGTCGGGGGCGCCATCGACGCCGGCAGCGTGGGTGCCGCCGTCGACGCGGGTATCCGCGGTGACACCGAGGCGATCGTGGAACAGGTCGCCGACGCGATCGGACGCGCCGACCTCGGTTCGATCGCCCAGGGGCCCGCCGCGCCGGGCACCGGCCACGGCGGAGATGCGGGCACGCCCTCGAGCAACGCACGAGTGGAGACCGTCATCAACCGCGCGCTCTCCCAGCTCGGCGTCCCGTACGCCTGGGGTGGGGGAGACGCGAACGGGCCCACGCGCGGCATCCGCGACGGTGGCGTCGCCGACAGCCACGGCGACTACAAGAAGATCGGCTTCGACTGCTCCGGGCTGATGATCTACGCATTCGCCGGGATCGGGAAGGCCCTGCCGCATTACACCGGTTACCAGTACACCGCCGGCCCCCAGTACCCGGTGGCCACCCGCCAACGCGGCGACATGTTGTTCTGGCCCGGTCACGTGGCGCTGTACCTCGGTGACGGCAGGATGGTGGAGGCCCCGCAGTCGGGTGACGTCGTGAAGATCTCGCCCGTCCGCATGGCCGGCATCTCACCCATGGTGGTCCGGCTGGTCTGAGCCGCGCAGCGGTACTGTCGTCCCCAGCCCGTTCGGACGGCCCGGGCGGGCGCCCGGAACACCCGACCACGCGAAGGAGCCCTCCGCGGTGAGCGATCCCCACCCCGACCATCCGACCCAGGCCGCCGCGTCCCCCGCGGTCAGCGCCCCGACCGCCGCCGAGGACGCCCGGCTCCTCGAGCGCGCGGTCTACGAGGTCAAGAAGGTCGTGGTGGGCCAGGACCGCCTGATCGAGATGATCCTGGTCGGTCTGCTCTCTCGCGGCCACATCCTGATCGAGGGCGTGCCAGGCGTCGCCAAGACGCTGACCGTGGAGACCTTCGCCTCCGTGGTGGGCGGGAGCTTCCGCCGTCTGCAGTTCACCCCGGACCTCGTCCCCGCGGACATCGTGGGCACCCGCATATACCGCCAGGGGCGCGAGGAGTTCGAGGTCGAGCTCGGCCCGATCCTGGCCAACTTCGTCCTGGCGGACGAGATCAACCGCGCCCCGGCGAAGGTCCAGTCGGCGCTGCTGGAGGTGATGGCGGAGGGGCACGTCTCCATCGGCGGGCAGACCTTCCCCATGCCGAGCCCGTTCCTCGTGATGGCCACGCAGAACCCCATCGAGAGCGAGGGTGTCTACCAGCTTCCGGAGGCCCAGCGGGACCGCTTCCTGTTCAAGCTCGTGGTGGACTACCCGAGCCCCGAGGAGGAGCGCGAGATCGTCTACCGGATGGGTTCCACCCCGCCGACGCCCACGCAGGTCCTCGGCGTGGACGCGCTCGTGCGGCTGCAGAACGCGGTCCGCGAGGTGTTCGTCCACCACGCGCTGGTCGACTACGTCGTCCGGGTCACCATTGCCACCCGGGAGCCCGCCCGGCACGGACTCGAGGACGTCGCCCGGTGGCTGTCCTACGGCGCCTCACCGCGCGCCACCCTCGGTGCCGTCACCGCCGCCCGCGCCCTCGCCCTGGTTCGGGGCCGCGACTACGTCGTCCCCCAGGACGTCGTGGACGTCCTGCCGGCCGTGCTCCGCCACCGACTCGTGCTCACCTACGACGCACTGGCCGACGAGGTCTCCGCCGACACCGTGGTCCGCCGGGTGCTCGAGGCGGTTCCCCTCCCGCAGATCAGCGCGGTCCCCGCCCAGGCCGGCCCGCCGCCGTCACGGTGACCACCGCGGACGAGGGCAGGCGCGACGACCCGGTCGACGCGTCCTCCCGCGCGGCCCTGACCCAGCTCGAGCTGCTCGTCACGCGCCGCCTCGACGGTGTCCTCAACGGCGACCACCGAGGGCTGCTCCCGGGGCCGGGCACCGAACCGGGGGAAGCGCGCGCCTACGAACCGGGCGACGACGTCCGCACGATGGACTGGTCGGTCACCGCCAGGACCACCGTGCCCCACATCAGGCAGACCATCGCGGACCGTGAGCTCGAGACCTGGCTCGTCGTCGACCTCACGCCGAGCCTCGACGTGCAGGGCCGCCACGGCGTGAAGAGGCGTCTGGTCGAGGCGGCGGTCGCGACCGTCGGGTTCCTCTCCGCCGGCGGCGGCAGCCGCGTGGGGATGGTCCTCACCGGGGACGGGCGGCCGCGGGTCCTCCCGGCCACCGGAGGGCGCGACCACGTCCGGCGGCTCCTCGAGGAGGTCTCGCGGTACCCGGCCCAGGTCTCTCCCGGGGGCGCGCTCGACGACTGCCTCCACGCGGTCCGCAACGCCGCGCGTCGCCACGGTCTCGTGGTGGTCATCTCCGACTTCCTGTCCGAGGTGGACTGGGAGCGCTCCCTGCGCGTGCTCGGCACCCGCCACGAGTTCCTCGCGGTCCACGTGGCCGACCCGCTCGACATCACCCTGCCGGTCGTCGGCGCGGCCCTCCTCCAGGACCCCGCCACCGGCGAGGTCCTCGAACTGGACGTCGACGACGCCCTCGCGGCCGACTACCGCCGCGCGGCCGGCGAACACCGCGAGCGCGTCCACTCCGCCCTGCGACGGTGCGGTGCGCCGGTACTCGCGCTGCGCACCGACCGCGACTGGATCCGCGACGTCATCGACTTCGTGGGCATCCGACGCCGCGGTGGGCTGCCGACCGGCGACAGCGTGACCAGGGACCTGCCCGACGACCACCGCCCGAAGGGGGAGGTGACGAACCGGTGAGCCTGTCCGAGTTCCAGCACCCGCTGTGGCTGATCCTGCTGATCGTCCCGGTCGCCCTCGGCGTCGGGTACGTCATCGCCCTGCGCTCCAAGAAACGGCGCACCGTCCGCTTCGGCAACTTCGGCTCCCTGCGTGCCGTCGACCGCCGCGGTCGCCGATGGTTCACTCACGTCCCCGCGGTGCTCCTGGTGCTGTCCCTGCTGGCGCTCGTCGTGGCCCTGGCCGGCCCACAGAGAGAACAGCAGGTGCCACGGAACCGGGCGACCGTGATGCTCGTCGTCGACGTCTCCCTGTCCATGGAGTCCACCGACGTCTCCCCGTCGCGCCTCGAGGCCGCGCAGCAGGCCGCCACGACATTCGCGGGCAACCTCACCCCGGGAGTCAACCTCGGCCTCGTCTCCTACGCCGGCACCGCCTCGATGCTCGTCGCGCCCACCACCGACCGGGGCCCGGTCGTCCGCGCCGTCGACCGACTCAGTCTCGACGAACGCACCGCCACCGGCGAGGCCATCTACACCGCCACCCAGGCCATCACCACGTTCACCGAGAGCCTCGGCGGCCCCGACCAGGCCCCGCCCGCCCGGATCGTCCTCCTCTCCGACGGCAAGGAGACCGTCCCGGCCGACCCCACCGAGGAGCGTGGCGCGTTCACCGCCGCCGAGCGCGCCGCCGAGGCCGGGATCCCCGTCTCCACGATCTCGTTCGGCACCCTCTACGGCACCGTCGACATCCAGGGTCGGCCCCAGCCGGTCCCCGTCGACGACGCCTCCCTGCGCACCATCGCCGAACTGTCCGGCGGCGACTTCTTCACGGCGTCGACCCTCGAGGAACTGGACTCGGTGTATCGCACCCTCGAGGAGCAGATCGGCTACGAGTGGAAGAAGGCCGACGCCTCGCGGCCCTGGCTCATCGTCGGCTCCCTACTCGCCATGACGGCGGCGGCGGGCTCGCTGACCGCGCACCGGCGGATCCCGTGAGGCCCGGCGGGCCGGCGGAACGCACCAGCGCCGGGCCCGCCGGCCCGGCTCGCTAGGGTGGGGGCATGGTTTCCGAGAGCACGCACGGCACCACCCCGCGAACAGTCCTCGTGACCGGGGGCAACCGCGGGATCGGGCGCGCCGTGGCCACCAGGCTCCACGCCGACGGCCACCGGGTGGCCGTCACCCACCGGGGCTCCGGCGCCCCCGACGGACTCTTCGGGGTGCGGTGCGACGTCACCGACCCCGCCTCCGTCGACGCCGCGTTCACCGCGGTCGAGGCCGAGTACGGGCCGGTCGAGGTGGTCGTTGCCAACGCCGGCACCACCGAGGACACCCTCCTCATGCGCATGAAGGACGAGCAGTTCACCCGCGTGCTCGACGCCAACCTCGCGGGGGCGTTCCGTGTGGCCAAGCGCGCCTCGCGCGGGATGCTGCGCGCCCGCTTCGGCCGCCTGATCTTCATCGGCTCCGTCGTGGGCCAGTCCGGCACCGCCGGTCAGGTCAACTACGCCTCGTCCAAGGCCGGGCTCATCGGGATGGCCCGTTCGCTCACCCGCGAGCTGGGTTCGCGGGGCATCACGGCAAACGTCGTCGCACCGGGTTTCATCGACACCGACATGACCGCGGGGCTGGACGACAAGACGCAGGAGATGGCCGTCGCGGCCATCCCGCTCGGACGCAAGGGCTCGGCCGACGACGTGGCCGGGACCGTGAGCTTTCTCGCCGGCGACGACGCCGGATACATCTCCGGGGCCGTGATCCCGGTCGACGGCGGAATGGGAATGGGGCACTGACATGAGCCGGAACGAGACGGACGCCACGGTCGCCTCCGGCGATACACCCGCGACCGGCGGCGGACTGCTGGCCGGCCGGACGATCCTCGTCACGGGCGTCATCACCGACGCCTCGATCGCCTTCCACATCGCCAAACACTGCCAGCTGCACGGCGCGAAGGTCATCCTCACCGCGTACGGTCGGCCCTCCCTCGTCAAGGCGATCGCCAAGCGCCTGCCCGAACGCCCCCCGGTGATCGAGCTGGACGTGCAGAGCGAGGACGACCTCGCCGCGCTGGCCGACCGGGTCCGCGAACACGCCGATTCGCTCGACGGCGTCGTCCACTCGATCGGGTTCGCGCCGCCCAGCTGCCTCGGGGACCCGTTCCTCGACGCGCCCTGGAAGGACGTGGCCGTCGCGCTCGAGGTCTCGGCCTACTCGTACTCCGCCCTGGCCAAGGCCACCAGGCCACTGCTCAACCGGGGCGCGTCGATCATCGGACTCGACTTCGACCCGCGGTTCTCCATGCCCTTCTACAACTGGATGTCGGTCGCCAAGAACGCGCTCGAGGCCGTCAACCGCTACGTCGCCCGCGAACTCGGCCCCGAGGGCGTGCGGTCCAACCTCATCGCCGCCGGCCCCGTCAAGACCCTCGCGGCCAAGGCGATCGCCGGCGAGGCGCTCGGCCCCGGCGGCGAACTGGACAGGATGCAGGACGAGTGGGACCGGCGGGCGCCGCTCGGCTGGGACGTGGACGACCCCACACCTGTGGCGACGACGGCCGTCGCCCTGCTCTCCGACCTCATGGCCGCCACGACCGGCACCGTCATCTACGCCGACGGCGGCGCCGGGACCGTTTCCTTCAGCGGACAGGAGTAGCCACATGACGGCATCGACCGATACCCCCTCCACCCCGGGCGCCACCTCCGGGCAGGTGGACGCCCTACTGGTGCTCTCGTTCGGTGGACCCGAAGGCCAGGACGACGTCATCCCGTTCCTCGAGAACGTCACCCGCGGCCGCGGGATCCCGCGCGAGCGCCTCGAGGAGGTGGCCACGCACTACCGGCACCTCGGCGGTCGCAGCCCCATCAACGATCTCAACCGCGAGATCATCGCCAACGTCGAGGCCGAGCTGGCGGACCGCGACCGCGACCTTCCCGTGTACTTCGGTAACCGCAACTGGACGCCGATGGCCGAGGACACCGTCCGACAGATGGTCGCGGACGGGGTCCGCAAGGCCGCCGTCTTCGCCACCTCCGCGTGGGGCGGGTACTCCGGCTGCGCGCAGTACCAGGAGGACATCGCCCGCGCCCGCGAGCAGGTCGAGGGCGCGCCCACCATGGTGCGGCTCCGCCAGTTCTACGACCACCCGCTGTTCATCGAGCGTTTCGCCTCCGACCTGCGGGAGGCCGTCGCCTCCGCCGCCCCGGGGGCCCGGGTGATCTTCACCGCCCACTCCGTGCCCACATCCGCCGATGAGGCGGCCGGACCGCCGTCCCTCGGCGGCCGCCTCTACAGCCGTCAGGTTGCCGAGGCGTCGCGCCTCGTCGCAGAGGCGGCGGGCGTCGCCGAGTACGACCTGGTCTGGCAGTCCCGCTCCGGCCCGCCGAGCGTGCCGTGGCTCGAGCCGGACGTCGTGGACCACGTGAGCGAGCTGGCCACCTCGCAGGGCGTCACTGACGTGGTGATCGTCCCGATCGGGTTCATCTCCGATCACGTCGAGGTCATCTGGGACCTGGACACCGAGCTCGTCGACGAGGCCCGCGAGCTGGGGGTCACGGTCACGCGGTGCGCCACACCGGGTCCGAGCCGTGAGTTCGCCCGGATGGTGCTCGAACTCCTCGACGAGGCCGAGACGGGGTCCGCTCAGGACCGCCCCGGTTCCGTTCCCGCCCTCGGACGGAACCGCGACGGTGCCCGTTGCGCCCTCGGCTGCTGCGGGGGCTGACGGCGGCCGACTAGCGCGCCCGGAGAGCGGCGTCGCCGGCCGCGGCCACGGCGGACCGTCGCGCCGCGTCCTTGACCGCGATCAGGCGCCGGAGCACCGGTTCGCGCGCGGCCGGGTCCGCGCCTACGTCCGGCTGGTCCAGGGCGACGGCGATAATGGCCTCGACCCGGTCGATCCGGTCGACGAGCTCCACCACCCGCGGGGGGAGCCCGGCGGGCAACCGCGTGACGTGGCCGTGGATGTCGACCTGCGCTGTCGGTCCGGTCCGCAGCGCGGTCCGTTCGATGAGTTCGGCGGCGTCCATGACAGCGCGACCGAGCTCGGCCAACGCCTCCGACGGGCCCGCCGGTTGGGGTGCCACCGGACAGTCGAGCACCCCGCGCGCCCGCCAGCGCAGCACGTCCGGATGGGGCTGGACACCAGTCAGGCACACCGCCTCGCGTGAGGCGGGGTCGCGGATGAGCACGCCCCAGCCGGCGTCTGCCACGTCCGCCCGGACCGAAGGGATCGGGGGCAGGCTCGACGAGTCACCGGGCGCGGCCGTGAGCAGGGACAGGACCTCGGGTGCCGGGTGCTCACGGCCGGCGCGCCGCAGCGTGGTGACCAGGTCCGGCAGCAGGCTCGTGGGACCGCCGGCGGGGGAGAGCCCGTCCAGCATCCGCACCGGCTCGCCGACGATGTCGAGCAGATGGGACCCGGCGAGACCGGAGACATACCCGGCCAGTTCGTCGAAGGGTTGATCCGCCCACGCGGTCCGGAGCAGGTGGAGGGGCAACGGCCACGCCGGGGACAGCACGGAGTCACGGGTGAGGGGTCGGGACATGACGATCGATCTTACCGACGGTGCGCCGCCGGTACCGCCGGCACGACTGCGGCTACGGTGTCTGGCCATGGCAGACATGTACGGCTCCGACATCCTGTCCGGGACGGCGCGGCGCCGCCGCCCGGAGGTCCCCGTCGTCGACGCCGAGCGGGACCTGGTGGTGGAGGACGCCGAGTCCGGGTTCTGCGGCGCGGTGGTGGGTTTCGACCGGAGTTACGACGGCGAGTTCGTCAAACTCGAGGACCGGCACGGTCGGGTCCGCCTCTTCGCGATGACGCCCTCGGCCTTCCTCATCGACGGCTCACCGGTGACCCTGCGCAAGCCGGTCCCGGCCGCCCGTCGCGGGCCCGCGGTCACGGCCTCCGGGTCGCGGAAGGTAGAAGGCCTGCGCGCCCGCACGGCCCGGGCGGGCCGCATCTGGGTGGAGGGCATCCACGACGCTGCTCTGGTCGAGAAGATCTGGGGCCACGACCTCCGGGTCGAGGGTGTCGTCGTGGAGCCGCTCCACGGCATCGATGACCTGGCCGCGCTGGTCGCCGAGTTCGGACCCACACCCTCGGCGCGCCTCGGAGTGCTCGTGGACCATCTGGTCGAGGGCAGCAAGGAGTCGAGGATCGTCGCCGGCCTGGGCGAGAACGTTCTTGTCACCGGCCACCCGTACGTCGACATCTGGCAGGCGGTGAAGCCGTCCGCGGTGGGCATCCGCGAGTGGCCGGTGGTGCCACGCGGCGAGGACTGGAAGACGGGCATCTGCCGGCGACTGGGCTGGGGCGAGCCCGCCGCCGGATTCCGCCGGGTACTGGCGGCGGTAAGTTCCTACCGTGACGTCGAGCCGGCGCTGCTCGGCGCGGTGGAGCGGCTGGTCGATTTCGTCACGGAGCCGGCCTGACCGGCAACCGGGCGTCGAGCACCATCCCGGCGAGTCCGACGGCGGCGAACCCGACCGTGGCCCACAGTGCGGCCGCACCATCGCCGGACGTGAGCGAGTCGCCCAGCAGGACCGCGGCGACGGTTCCCGGGGCGCTACCGATCACCGTGGCCGCGATGAACTGCGGGTAGGGGATCGAGGTGAGGGCGGCGGCGTAGTTCACCACCGAGAACGGCGCGGCCGGCACCAGTCGCAGGCTCCCCACGGACAACCACCCGCGTCGACGGAGTCGGGCGTCCACGGCGGCCACGCGGGGGTGCGCCCGCAGCGCGGCCGTCCGTTCGTGACCGAGCCGCCGCACCGCGACGAACGCCAGTGCCGCCGCGACGCCGGTGGCGACCAGGGAACACGGGATCGCCACGGCCGGGGTGAACAACACGGCCGCCGAATAGGTGAAGGTCGAACGCGGGATCGGCGCGACGGTGACGACGGCGTAGGCGGCGAAGAACGCCGCGGCGAACCACGGCCCGAACTGCGCGGCCCACTCGCGCAGTTGCTCGAGGCCCGGCGTCGGCACGAAGGTAGCGACCAGCACGACGAGCGCCACGGCCCCCACCCACGCGATCACCCGTCCCCGCACGCGGGCGACTGTAGTCCACGCGTACCGGCCAACCCGTCCGGCGTGCGGGCGGACGCCTTCCCCCGCGTGCGGGCCAGCGGGTATTGCCGCGTTCCCTCTGCGAACAGGGCTCGGCTAGAGTCCGACAGTGACCCCCTTCACTCCACACGAGAACGAGGTACCGGTGACCAGTCCGACCACAGGTCCTGACCTTCACTCCTGGTACGCCTCTGTGGGAGCCGTCCTCGCGAAGGCCGCCCGCAAGGATCCCGCCGACATGCCGGTGGACGCGTGGCGCGCCCTCGTGGCCACCACCCGGGACGGCATCGAGATCAACCCGCTCTACACCCGGGTCGACGAGATCGCGGAACGCCCCGCACCGGGGCGGTTCCCGTTCGTCCGCGGCGGGGACCGGTCGGGCCTGCCCGACAGCGGCTGGCACGTCAGCGCCCGCGTGGAGGCGACGGGGGAGGCCTCCGAGGTCAACGACGAGGTCCTGGATCTGCTGGGCCAAGGGGTCTCGGCGCTCTGGCTGTCCGTGCCCGCCGCCGACCTCGCGAGGGTCCTCAAGGACGTCTACCTCGATCTGGCCCCGGTCACCTTCGACTCGGGAGCCGACCTCGAGGAGGTCGCCGGCGCGTTCCTGGACCTGCTCGACCAGCGCCGCTCGGCCGGCGACGGGGTCGCCGACCGTGCCGCGGTCATCGCCGACCTGGGCGCCGCCCCGGTCACCGCCGCTTACGCCGGTGCCGACTCGATCGGACTCGAGGCCGCGGTCGCACTCGCCGCCCGGATGTCCGAGCGCGAGGAGACCATCCGGACCTTCGTCGCCGACGGCACGGTCTTCCACGACGACGGTGCCGGCGACGCCCAGGAGCTGGCCTACGCGGTGGCCGCCGGGCTCGAGTACGTGCGCGCGCTCGTCTCGGCGGGCGTGCCCGCCGCGGCCGCGCTGCGCCAGATCTCGTTCCGGCTGGCCGCGACCGACGACCAGTTCACGTCGATCGCCAAGTTCCGCGCCGGCCGCCTCATGTGGGCCCGCGTCGCCGAACTGCTGGACGCCCCCGAGTCGGGCGGCGCACCGCAGCACGCCGTGACCTCCGCCGCCATGATGTCGCGCCGCGACCCGTGGGTGAACATGCTGCGCACGACGATCGCCGCGTTCGGCGCCGGCGTCGGCGGCGCCACCTCCGTGACGGTCCTGCCCTTCGACGCCTCCGTGCCCGGCGGGCTCGAGAGCACCTCCCGCTCGTTCGCCGAGCGCATGGCCCGCAACACCCAGCTCCTGCTCCTCGAGGAGGCCCACCTCGGCCACGTCGTGGACCCCGCGGGCGGCTCCTGGTACGTCGAGTCGCTCACCGACTCCCTCGCGGACGCCGCGTGGTCGGCCCTCCAGACCGTGGAGGCCGAGGGCGGCCTGGTCGCGGCGATCGAGTCGGGGACCGTGCGGGAGGCCATCGCCCGGGTCCGCGAGGCCCGCGACAACGACATCGCGCGCCGCGCGGCGCCCATCACTGGCGTGTCCGAGTTCCCGAACCTGGCCGAGCAGCCGCTCGACGCCTCCCGGCGCGGCGGCGACGACTACCGGTACGGCCGCGCGTTCGAGGACCTGCGTGACCGCTCCGACGCGCACCTGGAGGCGACCGGGTCCCGGCCGACCGTCCTGTTGGCGGGTCTGGGCCCGCAGGCCGAGACGACGCCGCGTGTGACGTTCGTGGCCAACCTGCTCGCCGCCGGCGGCATCGAGGCGCGTAACCCGGGTGTCACCGAGGCCGGCCAGTACGCCGCCGCCCGCGAGGGTGAGGACATCGCCGTGCTGTGCGGCGCCGACAAGCGCTACGCCACCGAGGGGGAGGGCGCCGTGCGCGCCCTCCGCGACGCGGGCGTGTCGACCGTCTACCTCGCCGGGGCCGAGAAGGGCTTCCCGGCGGACGCCACCGACCGCCCGGACGGCTACCTGGCGCTCGGCATCGACGCCGTCGCCGCCCTGACCACCCTCCTCGACCAGCTGGGAGTGAAGTGACATGACGACCTTCCCCGATTTCAGCACCGCCTCCCTCCGCGACACCGACGGCCCCGACGCCCGGGCCGCCGCCGTGGCTGTCGAGGACGGCATCGCCGCCGACGCGCACTGGGAGACGCCCGAGGGTATCGACGTCAAGCGCGTCTACACCAAGGCCGACCGTGACGCCGTCGAGGCCGGCACCGCCCCGACCGACGACGGCGAGAAGGTCACCCCCTTCCCGTTGGACACCGTGCCCGGTCACGCGCCGTTCCTCCGCGGGCCGTACCCGTCGATGTACGTGAACCAGCCGTGGACCATCCGCCAGTACGCGGGCTTCTCCACCGCCGCCGAGTCCAACGCCTTCTACCGCCGCAACCTCGCCGCCGGGCAGAAGGGCCTGTCCGTGGCGTTCGACCTCGCCACCCACCGCGGTTACGACTCCGACCACCCGCGCGTGGCCGGTGACGTGGGCATGGCCGGCGTGGCGATCGACTCCATCCTCGACATGCGGGAGCTGTTCGACGGCATCGACCTCTCGTCGGTGTCGGTGTCGATGACCATGAACGGTGCGGTCCTCCCGATCCTGGCGTTCTACGTGGTCGCGGCCGAGGAGCAGGGGGTGACGCCGGAGCAGCTCGCGGGGACCATCCAGAACGACATCCTCAAGGAGTTCATGGTCCGCAACACCTACATCTACCCGCCCAAGCCGTCCATGCGGATCATCTCGGACATCTTCGCCTACACCTCGCAGAAGATGCCGCGCTTCAACTCCATCTCGATCTCCGGGTACCACATCCAGGAGGCCGGGGCGACGGCCGATCTCGAGCTCGCGTACACGCTGGCCGACGGTGTCGAGTACCTACGTGCGGGCCTGGACGCGGGCCTGGACATCGACAAGTTCGCCCCGCGGTTGTCGTTCTTCTGGGCGATCGGCATGAACTTCTCCATGGAGATCGCCAAGCTGCGCGCCGGTCGTCTGCTGTGGAGCGAGCTGGTCGAGAAGTTCGGTCCGAAGAACCCCAAGTCCAAGTCGCTGCGGACCCACTCTCAGACCTCGGGCTGGTCGCTGACGGCCCAGGACGTGTTCAACAACGTCGCCCGCACCTGCATCGAGGCCATGGCCTCCACGCAGGGCCACACCCAGTCGCTGCACACCAACGCTCTCGACGAGGCGCTCGCGCTGCCGACCGACTTCTCCGCGCGCATCGCCCGCAACACCCAGCTGCTGCTGCAGCAGGAGTCGGGCACCACCCGTCCGATCGACCCGTGGGCCGGCTCGTACTACATCGAGTGGCTCACGGCCCAGCTCGCCGACAAGGCCCGCCTCCACCTGCTGGAGATCGAGGAGGCCGGCGGCATGGCGCAGGCCATCGGCGAGGGCATCCCCAAGCTGCGCATCGAGGAGGCCGCGGCCCGCACGCAGGCGCGCATCGACTCCGGCCGCCAGCCTGTCATCGGCGTGAACAAGTACGTCGTCACCGAGGACCAGGAGATCGAGGTCCTCAAGGTCGACAACTCGCGCGTGCGCTCCGAGCAGCTCGCCAAGCTGGAGAAGCTGCGGGCCGAGCGCGACGAGGACGCCTGCCAGGCCGCCCTCGCCCGACTGACGGAGGCCGCCTCCGGTGGCCCCAGCAGCGACCTGGAGAACAACCTCCTCGCGCTGGCCATCGACGCCGCCCGGGCCCACGCCAGCATCGGTGAGATCTCCGATGCGCTGGAGAAGGTCTACGGTCGTCATAAGGCCGAGATCAAGACCCTGTCCGGTGTGTACCGACAGGAGGTCACCAAGGAGGGCGCCGTGGACAACGTCACCCGGGCCATGCGGATGGCCGATGCGTTCGCCGAGCAGGACGGGCGCCGCCCGCGGATCCTGCTGGCCAAGATGGGCCAGGACGGTCACGACCGCGGCCAGAAGGTCGTCGGTACCGCGTTCGCCGACCTCGGCTTCGACGTGGACATGGGACCGCTGTTCCAGACACCCGAGGAGGTGGCCCAGCAGGCCGCCGACGCCGACGTCCACGTGGTGGGCGTGTCCTCGCTCGCGGCCGGGCACCTCACGCTCGTGCCGGCACTGCGTTCGGCTCTGGCCGAGGTGGGCCGCGAGGACATCATGGTCACCGTCGGCGGCGTCATCCCACCCGGCGACTTCCAGGAGCTCTACGACGCCGGCGCCGCCGCGATCTACCCGCCCGGCACGGTCATCGCCGAGGCCGCGATCGGGCTCCTCGACACCCTCGCCGGCGAGCTCGGCTACGACCTGTCGTCGGCGGCCACCGACGCCACGGAGGCCTGATCGGACGTGGCACGGCTCGGCTCGGGACCTGATCCGGCGGGTTCGGGGAACCCCCTGGGCGCCATGTCCACCACGGCGGGCACCGGCGCCCCGCGGGGTCCGGTGCCCAGGTCGACCGGGCCGCGTCCCCGCCGCGAGATCGACGTCGACGCCCTCCTGGAGGGTGTGCTGGAGGACCGCCGGCCCGTGCTGGCCCGCGCGATCACGCTGCTGGAGTCCACCAATCCTGCTCACCGTGAGAAGGCCCAGGAGCTGCTCCTCGGCGCCCTGCCGCACGCCGGCGGGGCGTTGCGGATCGGCATCACCGGGGTGCCGGGAGTCGGCAAGTCGACGTTCATCGAGTCCTTCGGCCTGTACCTGGTGGAGCAGGGTCACAAGGTGGCGGTCCTCGCCGTCGACCCGTCCTCCACCCGCACCGGGGGCTCGATCCTCGGCGACAAGACCCGCATGGCCACCCTCTCCACCGAGCCGCGGGCCTACATCCGGCCCTCGCCGACCTCCGGCACCCTCGGGGGAGTCGCGAAGGCGACGCGGGAGACGATGGTCCTGCTCGAGGCCGCCGGTTTCGACGTCATCCTCGTCGAGACGGTCGGCGTGGGCCAGTCCGAGGTGACCGTGGCCGGCATGGTCGACTGCTTCACCTTCCTCACGCTCGCGCGGACGGGGGACCAACTGCAGGGCATCAAGAAGGGCGTCCTCGAGCTCGCGGACGTGGTGGCCGTCAACAAGGCCGACGGGCCGCACGTCAAGGACGCCCAGCGGGCCGCCCGCGAGCTGGGTGCAGCGTTGCGTCTGGTCAGGCCGGCCGACGCGGTGTGGAAGGTCCCCGTCCTGACGATGTCCGGCCTCGAGGGCGAAGGCCTCGACGACTTCTGGCGCGCGGTCCGCAGGCACCAGGAGACGATGGCCGAGATCGGCGAGGTCGAGGCGCGTCGCGCCCGCCAGCAGGTCGATTGGACCTGGTCGATGGTGCACGAGACCCTCATGGCACGCCTGGCCGCGGATCCCGACGTCAAGAGGGTGGCACCCGAGGTCGAGCAGCAGGTCCGCGACGGCACGCTCACGGCGGCCCTCGCCGCACAGGCGATCATCGACGCCTTCGATTCCTGAGCGCTCCCGCACCTAGCGGCGTTCGATGATCCTGCGCGCGGGCTCTTCCAGGAAACGGTGACTCGCGGCACCGGCCGCCAGTGAACCCGCGACCGTGACCGGCCAGATGACCGCCATGCGCGGCGCCCACAGCGGAGTGCGGGTGAGGGGGAACGCGGCGTGCAGCACGAGCTGGTGCCACAGGAAGATCCCGTACGACCAGGTGCCGACCTTCTGCAGCGGAGCCGATTCCAGCACGGGGAATCGTGTGCCCTCCGGCGCCAGGACGACCGGGGCCAGGACGAGGAACGCCATCGTGCCCGCCAACCCGGTTCGGGCCGCGAACTCGAGCGGTCCCGGGTGGACGAATCCCTCGGAGAACCACGCTGGCACGGTGGTGACGACCAGCGCCGCCCCGCCGGCGATCCACCAGCCCCAGCGCGCGAGTCGATCGCGGCAGGCCCGGACGAGCGTGCCCTCGGGCGCGGTGACGATCTCGGCCAGCAGCATCCCGGCGGCGAACCACGCGGTGAACGACGGCGGGAGGATCTGCACGTTGACATCGGTCGGCAGGAGACCGATCGCGTGCCACGGGATCATGGGGAACACCAGACCGGACGCGCCGAACGCGACGATGGCCGGGATCCGCCACCGAGCGGCGTCGCCACGCAGGCCCCTCAGCGCGGTCCACAGCAGCGGGAACGCGAGGTAAAACGCCATCTCCACCGCGAGCGACCATGCATGGGTGAGGCCGGCCACGAGGAAGTTCGACGTGTAGATCTGCGTGAGGGTCAGGTTCGCGATCCACGAGGCGGGCCCGTTGACGTGGTTCTGCTTGAGCAGCAGCATCGCGGCGGCGACCAGCACGGCGTAGGCCGGCATGATCCGCACGAGCCGCGAGCGCAGGTACTCGCGTGTGGGCCTCGCCGTTCCCGGCCTGTCCTTTCGCGCGTGGTCGGCATGTGCGCGCCACAGCAGGAACCCGGATTTGGCGAAGAACACCGCCACGGCCAGGTCGAGACGACCGAACAGTCTCTTGACCGGGGAGCCGGTGGACGACCGCGTGACGAACGCGACGTGTGTGGTGAGCACGCCGACCGCCGCGAGTCCGCGGATCCCCTCGAGCGCCGGGACGAAGCCCTCGGCACCGGCCGGAGGGCGTCCCGCGCCGGCCGGGCCCGGCGTTCGCGGAGTGCGTCCCGCTCGCGCGGCGCGGGGCCCCGCGGCCGGTGTCACGGTGTCGACCGGGCGGACGGAACCAGGGGACGCCGCGCCCGGACCCGCCATCGTGAACACAGGCCGGCCCACCCGACGACGCGCGGTCGCCCGCACCGCAGCACGGGCGGCGACCGCGCCACCCGCGACGACGATCAGGGCGGCGGCGACAGACCTCATGGACTCTCCCAAAGCGGTGACAGGGGACGACGATACGTGTCCGGGCCCTACGGGGCCGTCGGACATCCGGTGGAGCCTAGCACCGGTTCTAGTCCCATCAGCCGCGTACGCGGGGGCCGCCCACCGTTTTCCGTAGGGTGGCTTCACCGGACGCCCGCGAGAGGACAGCCATGAACGACGCCCACACCGGCACCCTGCCCCCGTCCCGGGGAGAGCCGGTTCCCGAATCGGTCGACGTCCTCGTCATAGGTGGAGGCCCGGCCGGGCTGTCCGCCGCGACGTGGGTGGGCCGATACCAGCGATCGACCCTGCTCGTCGACGCGGGCCACCAGCGCAACCTCGCCGCCACGGAGATCCACGGCATGCTCGGCACCGGGCCCACGACGCCCGCAGAATTCTATGCAGACATCCACGAGGGCCTCGAACGGTATCCGACCGTCCGCCGGGTCGACGGCATCGTCGCCGATCTGGAGAAGGAATCCGACGAGAGGTTCGTCGCCCACATCATCCAGGCGAGAACCTCGAACAGTCGCGCGGACGACACGATCACCGTCATCGCCAAGCGGATCATCCTCGCCACAGGCGTACGCGACCGGCTGCCCGAGCTCGCCGGGATCGACGATCACTACGGTGTCGACGTCCACCACTGTCCCGCCTGCGACGGCCTCACCGCCGCCGGCCGGCGGATCATCGTGCTCGGCGTGGGCGCGCATGTGCCCGCCTACGCGTCCGAATTGCTGGACTGGGCGTCGGAGGTGGTCATCGTCACCGAGAGCGACTCCGACCCGGCTTTCGACGACGACCAGCGGGCCGCCTGCGCCGAGCACGACATCGAGGTGGTCGACGGGGTCGCCCGGGAGCTCGTCGGCGACCCCGGCCAGCTGGAGGGGGTCCGGCTCGCGGACGGGAGGGTAATCGCGGGGTCGAAGGTGTTCTTCTCCTACGCGCACCACCCGACGAACGAGCTCGCGACGTCCCTGGGCTGCGAGCTGGACGACGAGGGCGGTCTCACCGTCAACGCGATGCAGCTGACCAGCGTCGACGGCGTGTACGCCGCCGGCGACATCGTGACCGGCCTGCAGCTCGTGCCGATCGCCGTGGGCACCGGCGCCGCGGCCGGCGTGGCGTGCGCGACCTCGCTGCGCGGGCACGCCACCGCCGAGTGCGTTCCCGACCCGGCACCGCCGACCCGGAACTTCACGCGGCCGGACAACTAGCCGGGCCGGCCCGCCACCGAGACGATCGCCGCGCAGATCTCGTCCAGGACCGCGTCCGGCCCGCCCGGCACCAGCACGTCGGTCGCGATGCGGGCGTTGTCCACGCGGCGCCGGTGCCCGCGGACGTCCGCCACCGTCATGCCGCGAGTGTGCTCGCCCGAGCACTCGACCCGTACGTTCGCCGGCGCGGCCACCACCGCCTCCGGGTGCAGGGCCATCCACGCGACGAACGGGTCGTGGACCTGCGCCAGGTATCCCTCCCCGACGGAGTCGTGGAACTCGAAGTAGAACCGCAGGGCCTCGGTCAGCCGCCGCGCCAGCGGGGAATCCGTGGCCTCGAGCAGCCACTCCGACCGCTCGGGGGTCCATACCGCGCGTTCGGTGAGGTTCAACCCGCACCACAGCGGGGTCGGCACCGCGGGATCGGCGGTGCGCGCGTCCTCCCACGCCCGGCACACGCGGTCGGCGGCCTCGGGGTCCACGTCGACGTTCCATTCGCTGACCGGCGTGGTGTTGCCCGGATGCCCACGGAACGTCCCGCCCATCACCACCAGCCCGCCCAGCAACCGGGGGAGTGCGGGATCGAGTGCCAGGGCATGGGCCAGCGTGGACGAGGGACCGGTCACGATCCCCACCAGCTCACCAGGGTGGGCGCGCGCCGCGTCCACCCAGAGTCGCGCACCGTCGCGCGGATCGACCGACCTCGTCGTCGTCGCCCTCGTCGTCGTCAGTTCGGCGTACCCGGCCCCGCGGGGGCCGTGCGTCTCGGGGGTGAGCACGTGGGGCACGGCGATCGGGCCGGGCGCGCCGGCGGCCACCGGGAGCCCCGGCGCGCCCGCGAGGTCCAGCCACGCACACGCGTTGGCGACCGTGTCCTCCGACCCGACGTTGCCGGCCGTGCACACCACGCCGGTCAGGTCGGTCCGCCCGGCACGGTGCTCGGCCACCAGGTAGGCGATCGCCAAGGCGTCGTCGATGCCCGGGTCGCAGTCGAGCAGCACCGGGGTGCGGCTCACCGCGAGCGGCCCCGGGAGAGCAGGACGTCGCGGGTCACCTGCAGCTGGCCGGTGTGGGCGGCGACCTCGTGCAGGATGTGGCCCACGACCCACTCCGGGGTGAAGGTCCCCGCCCGGCGCGCGGCGTCGACGTCGACCGTGGTCCCGGCGGGAGTGGCCAGATCGCCCCGTCCGACCGCCGCGGTGACCCACCCGGGAAGTCGGTCGATCAGGGCGCCAAGCCGGTCGAGATCCGGCCCCACCGGCCCGGTGAAGGCGAACTCGGCGTCACGATCCCGGACGATGTCCTCACCACCCAGGCAGGCCGCACCCCACGAGGTCAGCACCCCGCACACGTGATGGACGAGCGCGGCGGCGGAATTGGTGGGCCACCCGGAGCCCGCGGGCGTCGGCCGGGTGTGCACCAGGGTGTCCGGACCGTCACCGCCGAGGTCGGCCACGGCAGCGCGGATAGTCGGAAGCAGGTCCTCGGTCAGGATCAGGTGGACGGCGTCGACGCTCACCACGGGCTCGGCTCGAAGTCCTTGAGGAAGCAACCGTAGATGTCCTCGCCGGCCTCGCCGCGCACGATCGGGTCCACCACGCGGGCGGCGCCGTCGACCAGGTCCAGCGGGGCGTGAAAGCCCTCCTCGTGGAGGCGGACCTTGGTCACGTGCGGGCGCTCGTCGGTGATCCAGCCGGTGTCCACGGCGGTCATGAGGATTCCGTGCTCGGTGAACATCTCCTCCGCTGAGGTGCGGGTGAGCATGTTGAGGCCCGCCTTGGCCATGTTGGTGTGCGGGTGGCCGGCGCCCTTGTAGCGGCGCGAGAACTGGCCCTCCATGGCCGAGACGTTGACGACGTACTTGCGGCGTGCCTTCGAGGCCGCCAGTGCCGGGCGCAGGCGGGAGACGAGGATGAACGGGGCGACCGAGTTGCACAGCTGCACCTCGAGCATCTCCATCGGCTCCACCTGCTCGACGGTCGCCACCCAGCTGTTGTGGTCCACCACGTCCGGCAGCAGCCCGCCGGCGTCGATGGCCGTGCCCGCGGCCATCCGCTCGAGGGACGATGACCCGGCCTGTAGCGCGAGGGTCGTGATGTGGTCGGCCTCGCGCTCGGCCTCCTCGGACCCGATGAGGGCGGACTCGCCACCCATGAGTGCGGCGGGGTGCAGCTCGGAGGTGCGGCCCATGGTCACCATGGGGATGTCCGCGGCGCGGCCGGTGATCGGGGCGGACTCGCCGTCCACCAGGCCCGAGTAGGAACCGGGGGAGCGGCGCACCGTCTGCGCGGCGTTGTTGATGAGGATGTCCAGCGGCCCGCCGGCGGCCACCTCGTCGGCCAGCGCCACCACCTGCGCGGGGTCGCGCAGATCCACGCCGATCACGTGGACGCGGTCCGCCCAGTCGGTGTAGTCGTCCATCTGCGCGAAGCGGCGCACGGCGTCGCGCGGGAAGCGGGTGGTGATGGTGACGTCGGCGCCCGCCCGCAGCAGCATCAGCGCGATGTACATACCGATCTTGGCGCGGCCGCCGGTGAGCAGGGCCCGCCGGCCGGTGAGGTCCATGTGCGGGTCGCGCTTGGCGCGGTTGACCGCCGCGCAGGCCGGGCACAACTGGTGGTAGAAGGCGTCGACCTGGGTGTAGAGCTGCTTGCACACGTAACAGGCGACCGCGCGCTGCAGGTGGCCGGCGACGGCGCCCGGCGTGTTGGAGACCAGACGGATGCCGGCGGTCTCGTCGTCGATGCGCGTGGGGGAGCCGGTCGCCGTGGCCTCGATGACGGCCTTGTCGGCCTCCTGGCGCGCGCGGCGCACCTCGGCGCGCCGCGCCTTCTTGAGGAGCTTGAACATGTGTCCCACCGACCGCTGCACCCGGATGGAGTCGGGATGGTCCTCGCCGAGCGCCGCGGCCCGGTCGAGGACGCGCAGGCACGTCTCGAGGTCGTCGGGGTCGATACCGTCTGCGGGGATACCGTCTGGGTTGGTGCCGGTCACGACAGATACGGTACGACGACGAGGTGGTCAGTCCCTAAACCGTCCGCCCCCCGCAGGGTGCTCGCGTCACCGGCGCGCAGACCGGTCAACACGTCCTCCACCGCCCGCAGGTGCTCGTCTCGCACGGAGAGCGCCGGCTGCCGGGGCGGGGCGTAGCGGGCGGCGTAGGCGTCGGCCACGAGCTGGGCGTGGGCCTCCACCGGCAGAGCGTCCCGCTGCGCCGGGTGGACGTCCCCACCGGGCGAGTCGGCCGTCGTCGTGTCGAGCGCGGCCCGCCAGTCGTACGCGCGGCGCCCGAGCCGGATCTGCTCACCTAGAGCCCGCACGACGTAGCGGGGGCCGAGGAAACGCCCCTGCCAGATGTGGACCAGTTCGTGCACCAGGGTCGGGGTGGCCCGCGGGCGGACGGGGCCAGAGCCGGCCGAGTCCCCGATACCGACGACACCGGGATCGGCGCCGAGGTAGATGAGCCCGGGGAGCGCGAACGCACGCGGGTGCGGGATCCCGGGGACGTGCCCGCGCCGGATCGTGACGACGGCGGGATCGACGGTTCCGGCGAAGAACGCGCGGAGGTCGGCGCGGACCGCGGGCGGCAGATCGAGCGGCGGCGGGGCCAGTCCGAGGGCGTCGAGCCGGCGGTCGGCCGCACGGGCGAAGGCGCCCAGCGCACGGCCCAGCGCGTCCGCGATCGCGGCGGCCGCGAGGCGCTGGCGGAGTCGGTCGATGAGTTCCTGCTGGACGGCGGGTACCGGCGTCCGGGCCATCTGTCGGAACCTTCCCGTGAGACGAGAGCGGGCCCCGGTTCCTCGCGGATCCGGGGCCCTTCTACTGTCTCGACACAGTGTGCGCGAGGGGGGACTTGAACCCCCACGTCCGTTAATAGGACACTAGCACCTCAAGCTAGCGCGTCTGCCATTCCGCCACTCGCGCTCGCACACTGCCTGCCTTCGCCGGTCCTGGTCCGGCTTGGCCGTGCGAGGAATGACATTAGCCGATGCCCGGACCAGGGACCAAATCGCGGTCCCGCCGCGGGGCGCGCGGCGCGGTCATCGCTGGTAGACAGGGACCTGACCGGCTGGAGGACCCCTCCACACCGTCCGATCCCAGGAGGAGAACGATGACCCAGTTCCGCGTACCCGACCCGTATGCCGCCCTTCCGGATCTGCCCACCCTGGAGGTGACCAGCGAGTCGTTCGACGAGGGCGCCACGCTGTCGGCCGCGCAGCTCGGCGGGAAGATGGGCGTCGAGGGCGGCCAGGACAAGGCGCCCCAGGTGAGCTGGAGCGCCGGCCCGGAGGGCACCAAGACGTACGTCGTGACGGTGTTCGATCCGGACGCGCCCACGGCATCGGGTTTCTGGCACTGGTCGGTGGCCAACATCCCCGCGGACGTCATGTCGCTGCCCGAGGGGGCGTGCACGGGTGATGACACCTCGGGGCTGCCGGAGGGCGCCGTCGTGGTGCGCAACGACGCGGGGTTCAAGGGCTTCGTGGGCGCGGCCCCGCCGGAGGGGCACGGCCCGCACCGCTACATCCTCGCCGTCCACGCGGTGGGCGACGAGATCGACCTGGGCGACGACGCCTCGTGCGCGTTCGTCGGTTTCAACCTGTTCGGTCAGGGCCTGGCCCGCGGGACCGTGACGGGCATCTACGAGCAGTAGAAGGCCCCGGGCGGTGCGCCCGGGGCCCGGAGGTCGACTCCGCGGCTCAGCGGACCGCCGAGCCGACCGCCTCCGCCAGCGTGCCGAATCCCCCCTGGCGGAGGCGCCTGGCCACCAGGCGGTTGGTGCCGCGCACGAGCGAGGGGCCGGTGAAGATGAACCCGGTGTAGGTCTGCACGAGGTGCGCCCCGTGGGTGATGCGGTCCCACACGTCCTCGGGGGTCTCGATGCCGCCGACGGAGATGATCACCAGACGTCCCCCCGCGCGCGCGTGGATCCGGGAGAGAACCTCACGGGAGCGCGCGGCCACCGGGGCGCCGGAGATGCCGCCCGCCCCCAGGGCCTCGACGTGCGCGGCGGGCGTACTCAGACAGTCCCGGGAGATGGTGGTGTTGGTGGCGACGATGCCGGCCAGGTCCAGGTCGAGCACCAGGTCGGTGACCGCGTCAATGTCGGCGTCGTCCAGGTCGGGCGCGATCTTGACGAGGACGGGGATCGTCGCCACGTCGCGGACGGCGGCGAGGATCGGGCGCAGCGACTCGACGGCCTGCAGGTCACGCAGGCCGGGGGTGTTGGGGGAACTGACGTTGACGACGAGGTAGTCGGCAAGGCCGGTGAGCATCGTCGCCGAGGCCACGTAGTCACGGACCGCGTCCTCCGCGGGCACCACCTTGGTCTTACCGATGTTGATCCCCACTGGATCGCTACTGCGGCGCCGCCGGAGGTTGTTGGCCGCGTTGCCCGCGCCGTGATTGTTGAAGCCCATCCGGTTGAGGATCGCCCGGTCCTCGACGAGCCGGAACAGACGCGGGGTCGGGTTGCCCGGCTGGGGCGACGCGGTCACCGTGCCGACCTCGCTGAAACCGAATCCGATGGCGCCCCACGAGTCGACGGCGGCGGCGTTCTTGTCGAACCCGGCCGCGAGCCCCAGCGGGCCGGGGAAGGTGCGACCGAGGACCTCCTGGGCGAGCACGGGGTCGCGCACCCCCAGCACCCGCCGCACGACGGCGCCTAGGGGCGGCACCAGGGTCAGCAGCTTGAGCAGGCCGAACACGAGGTGGTGGATCCGCTCCGCGGGAAAGCGGAACAGCACCTTCTTGAGCAGTGCGTACACGGTCCTCCTCGATGGGACGTGGGTCGTCGGTGCGATCAGCTCACCGGCTCGGTGAGGGTCGGACGGAGGAGGTGCAGCCCTGCGCCGTCGGCGGACCCGACCACCACGGTGCCGGAATCCGTGACCGCCAGGGAATCCGGCTGGCGGACCGTCGGGATGTCCGCCCGCAGGATCCCCACGCCGTCGCCGAGATCGTACGCCTGGATGGTGTTCGTTCCCGTGGAGGCGACCCACACGACCTGCCTGGTCGGGTCCTCGGCCACCGCCCACGGGGCCGGGGCGACGGGAAACTGTTGGTGCAGCCGGACGGGCGAGGTGGAGTAGACCAGCAGCGTGCCGCCGACGGTGTCACTGGCGATCACGGAGCCTTCACCCAGCTCGTCGAGGAGCCCAGCGCCCTTGCCCGCGCGCAGGAGCGGTCCGGCGTGGTCCGCCTCCGGGTCCACGCTGGCGATCACGGTGTCCGGTCGACTCAGGGCGGTGACGGACCCGTCGCCGGAGACGCTGATCTCGTCGACCGACGTCAGCCCGTCGATGCGGTGCTGTTCCGCGCCGTCGGCGTCGCGCACGACGATCTCGCCGTCGGGGGTTCCCGTCAGCAGGCGCCCGTCGAGGGTGAGGGCGGCGGCCGAGACGGGCCCGAGACCCGAGAGTTCACGAACGCCACCGTCGGGGGAGACCAACACGACCCCGTCACCGTGCGGGACCACGACGGTCCCGTCGTGCGCGGCCGAGGCGACCCCGGCCCCGGCCGGCAGGGGCACGGAATCCTCCGCGCTCCAGCTGGTGCCGTCGACCCGGCCCAGCTCGAGCGACGGCGGGTTCTCGACCTGCGCGGCCACCCGGTCGCCCGTGGCGACCAGGGAGCGGACCGACCCGGGCACCGGGATGGTCTCACCCCCTGCCGGGTCGGAGACCTGTGGGGATTCGGCGGGGGCCGCGTTGCCCTGGGCGACACGGTCCTGCTCCTCGAGCTCGCTCGTGGGCGAGGAGCAGGCGGTCAGACCGATCGCGACAGCGATGAGGACGGCGGGCACGCCGGAACGGCGGAGGACACGTCGGTGCACGATGTTCCTTTCGACTGCCCGCCATTGTCCACCACCCGGGTCCGGGGTCCCCGTCCAGGTCCGGGCGACTACTCTCGCGGCGTGCCGTGACGCGACCGCGTCCGAGCCGCAGGCTGCCGAGAGGAAACCGCACACGTGAACACATCGGTCCTCGCCCAGGGCGTGGAGGGGATGTCCTGGCTCCAGGTCGTCGTCTTGTCCGTTCTCCAGGGACTCACCGAATTCCTGCCCGTGTCCTCGTCCGGGCACCTGAGGATCTTCTCGACGTGGTTCTTCGGTGAGGACGCCGGCGCGTCGTTCACCGCCGTCGTTCAGCTCGGCACCGAGCTGGCCGTCCTGGTCTTCTTCTTCAAGGACATCGTCCGCATCCTGGTGGCGTGGTTCCGCGGCGTGGTCGACTCGTCCCGGCGGGACGACCCGGACTACCGGCTCGGATGGTTCGTCATCGTGGGGTCGATCCCGATCGCGATCATCGGGTTCGTAGGCAAGGACTTCATCCGGGACGCCGCCCGCAACCTGTGGATCACCGCGATCGTACTCATCGTGTTCTCGTTCGTGTTCCTCGCCGCCGAGAGGTTCGGCAGGCAGGACCGGGCGGTCGACGCCAAGTCGCTCGAGGGACTGTCGATGAAGGACGCGATCGTCATGGGCCTGGCCCAGTGCCTGGCACTCATCCCAGGCGTCAGCCGCTCGGGGGGCACCATCTCGGCCGGTCTCTTCCTCAACATGTCGCGCGAGGCCGCGGCCCGGTTCTCCTTCCTCCTGGCGATCCCCGCCGTACTCGCCTCCGGGCTCTTCAGCCTCCCCGACGCATTCGACCCCGGCGCCGGCCAGGCCGCGACCGGGTGGCAGCTCCTCATCGGCACGGCCATCGCGTTCGTCATCGGTTACGCCGCCATCGCCTGGTTCCTGAAGTTCGTCCAGAACCACTCGCTGGGCTGGTTCGCCGGCTACCGGATCCTCCTGGGCGCCCTGGTGATGATCCTGCTCGGCACCGGCACCATCCCCGCGACCTGACCGCACCGGCCGGGGCGTCGGTAACCTGCCGGTATGACCGTCATCCTGCTCCGGCACGGCCGCTCCACCGCCAACACCGCGCTCACCCTGGCCGGCCGTACCCCGGGCGTCGGGCTCGACGAGACGGGTCACGCCCAGGCGCGGGATCTCTGCCGTCGACTGGAGGGCCTGCCCGTCGAGGCCGTCGTCCGGTCGCCGCTGATGCGGTGCCGGCAGACCGTCGAGCCGCTCGCCGAACAGTTCGGGGTGGAACCGGAGCTCGAGGAGGACCTCGTGGAAGTGGACTACGGGACCTGGACCGGCCGCCCCCTCAAGGACCTGGCCTCCGAGCACATGTGGTCCGTGGTGCAGCAGCACCCGTCGTCCGCGGTCTTCCCGGAGGGGGAGTCGCTCGCCGGGATGGCCGGCAGATCGGTGACGGCCATCCGCGGACACGATCGGAGGCTCGCCGAACGGGCCGGCCGCGACGTGCTGTGGGTCGCGTGCAGCCACGGTGACGTCATCAAGGCCGTGCTCGCCGACGCGTACGGGATGCATCTGGACCAGTTCCAGCGGATCGTCGTCGAACCCGCCTCGATGTCGGTCGTGCGCTACACACCCCACCGACCGTTCGTCCTCCGGGTCAACGACACCGGCGGCGACCTCTCCAGCCTGCGAGGGGAGCCGGCCGGCCAGGTCGGTGAGCCGACGCCCGGCCACGCCAGCTCGGACGCGGTGCCCGGCGGGAACGTACCCTGATGATCCGCAGCACCATCGAGCACCCGAGGAGACGACCGGCATGAGCAGGGCAGTCCACGAGTTCCGCGATCCGGCCCGGTTCGTGGTGGGCACGGTCGGCCAGCCGGGCGAACGCGTCTTCTTCGTCCAGGCCACCGAGGCGGGCCGGACGATCTCCGTCCGCTGCGAGAAGCAGCAGGCGCAGATCCTGTCCGAGCGGATGGGCGACCTGCTCGACGAGATCGCGGCCAAGTCCGACATCCCCGTGCCCCCGGCAGGAGGGGTCGTCGACGACCTCGACCCGCTCGAGATGCCGGTCGACGCGGAGTTCCAGGTCGGCACCATGGGCCTCGGCTGGGACGGCGAGCGCAACCAGATCGTCGTGGAACTGCTGGCGATGGACCCGTCGGCCACGGATGAGTCGGTGGTGCTGTCGGATGCGGAGGACGCCCCGGACGCGTTGCGGGTGTTCCTCACCCCCCGGCGAGCCCGCCAGTTCGTCCTGCGCAGCGAGCGCGTGGTCTCCGCGGGCCGGGCGCCGTGCCCGCTGTGCGGTGAGCCGATCGACACCACGGGTCATCTGTGTGTCCGACTCAACGGGTACCTGCCGCGGTCGGGGGAGGCGCTCACCGACCTCATCGACCCGTGACCGACCGCCCGGCGGGCCCCGAGCTCACCGTCCTGTCGCGGATCCCGTCCGGCAGCAACGCGGTCTACCACTGCGTCGACGAGTGGGGCGACAGTTGGGTGTACAAGCCGTCGGCGGGGGAGCGCCCGCTGATGGACTTCCCCGACGGCAGTCTCGCGGCGCGCGAGATCGCCGCCTACGCCGTGTCCGAGGCGTCGGGGTGGGGCCTGGTGCCCGAAACGGTCGCGGCCCAGGGGCCGGGCGGGCCGGGCATGGCGCAGCGCTGGATCGAGGAGGTCGACCGGGAGCACGCACCCGGTCCCGACCCGATCGACGTCCACCCGGCCGACTCGGTGCCGCACGGCCGTGCCGTGGTGCTGCGCGGAGAGGGTTCCCGCGGTGAGGACGTGGTGGTCGCCCACGTCACCGACGGTCGGCTGCGCCGGATCGCGGTGTTCGACCACGTGGTGAACAACGCCGACCGCAAGGGCGGCCACGTGCTGGTCGACGCCGCGGGGGTGGTGTGGGCGATCGATCACGGTCTGTCGTTCCACACCGATCCCAAGCTGCGCACCGTCCTGTGGGGGTGGGCGGGCCAGCCCCTGAGCGGTGACGACGTCGAGGGCCTCGAGCTCGTCCGCCGCGGCCTGGCGGCGGGTGGGGAGCTGCGCCGCGCCCTCTCCGACCTGCTGTCCGACGCGGAGATCGCGGCGCTGGGCGAGCGTGTCGACGCCTTGCTGGCGAGTCGGAGGTTCCCCGTCCCGGGGCCGGGCTACCCGTTACCCTGGCCGCTCTTCTGACCGGGCGGTCTCTAGACTCGGCCCCATGCACTCGTGGTCCTCGCCTGTCGTCCCCTCGGTCCCCGGCGACGGCGTCCCCCTGACGTTGTTCGACACGGCCGCAGGTGAGGTCCGCGAGGTGGCGCCCGGCCCGGTCGCGGGTATGTACGTCTGCGGGATCACCCCCTACGACACCACCCATCTGGGTCACGCGGCGACCTACCTGACGTTCGACCTGGCCTACCGGCAGCTGCTGGACGCGGGTCACGAGGTTCACTACGTCCAGAACACCACGGACGTCGACGACCCGCTGTTCGAGCGCGCAGAGCGTGACGGGGTCGACTGGCGCGAGCTGGGGGACCGGGAGACCGACCTGTTCCGCGAGGACATGGAGGCGCTGCGCGTGCTGCCGCCGCGCGACTACGTCGCGGCCACTGAGACGATCGACGAGGTGGTGGAGATGGTCGGTGAGCTGCTCGACCGCGGCCACGCCTACCGGATCGACCCGGACGTCGACGGCTACTCCGACGTGTATTACCGGCATAGAGCCACCGCCGACTTCGGGTACGAGTCGGGGTACGACGACGACGAGATGGCGGTCGCGTTCGCCGAGCGCGGTGGCGACCCGGACCGGTCAGGCAAGGAACACCCGCTGGATGCTCTGCTGTGGCGGGTCGAACGGCCCGGCGAGCCGTCGTGGCCGTCCCCCTGGGGGGCGGGCCGACCGGGTTGGCACATCGAGTGTTCGGCGATCGCCCGCAACCGGCTCGGGATGGAGTTCGACATCCAGGGCGGCGGCAGCGACCTGGCGTTCCCACACCACGAGTTCTCCGCCGCGCACGCGGAGGCCGCGGCGGGCCGGCGACCGTTCGCGCGGTTCTACGTGCACGCCGCGATGATCGGCCTCGACGGCGTCAAGATGAGCAAGTCGCTCGGCAACCTCGTGCGCGTGCAGGCGCTGCGCGAGCAGGGAGTGGATCCCGCCCTCATCCGGCTCGGGCTGTTCGCCGGGCACTACCGCGTCGACCGCTCGTGGTCCGATGAGCTGCTCGAGCGGGCACACGCCCGGTACGGCCTGTGGTGCCGGGCCATCGGCCGGGGGGTCGGCGCGGACGCGGCGCCCGTGATCGCGGAGATGCGCGAGCGCCTCGCGGACGACCTCGACACGCCCGGCGCGCTCGCGGTGATCGACGCGTGGGCGTCCGCCACGTTGGACGGCGACGACTCCGACCCGTCCGCCGGCGCCGGCATCGCGACCGCGCTGGACGCCCTGATGGGGATCCCGACGATCGCCGTCTGACGCCGGTCAGCCGGCGTCGGGCTCGTCCCGGTCACCCCGCAGGAAGCGCTCGAACTCGGCGGCGATCGCCTCGCCGTCGACCAGCGGCATCGCCTCTCCGCCGGACGCACGGCCGCGGTCGGGCTCGGGGTCCACGCCCGGCGTGACCCCCGACTCCTCGTCCAGCCGGTCCTCCAGGGACCGGATGTAGTCGCGCAGGTCCTCGTCCTCGCTCGCCGCGGCGTCGACGCGCTCGGCCCACGTCCGGGCCTGGACGCGGAGCGCGTCCATCGGCACGGCCATCCCGAGGTTCTCGGCGAGCCACGACAACATCGCCTCGGTCCCGCGCGGGTTGGGCGGGGAGGCCACGTAGTGGGGCACGCCCGCGAACAGGCTCAAGGTGGGCACGCCGGCCTCGGTGAGCAGCTGCTGCAGCACACCCGACATCCCGGTCGGTCCTTCGTAGTCCGAGGGGGCCACGCCCATGGTCGTCATTCGCTGACGGCTGAACGCCGCGCCGGTGAGGGGCACCGGGCGGGTGTGCGGCACGTCAGCGAGGTAGGCGCCCAGCAGCACGACCTGGGAGACGCCCAGGGTGTCGACGAGGTCGACGAACTCCGAGGCGAACCGCCGCCACTTCAGGGCCGGCTCGGGCCCGCGCACCAGGAGGACGTCGTTGACGACGCCGTCCGGCCGGCAGGCGGAGACCACGATGCGTGGCCACTCCACCGAGCGCGAGACCCCGCCGGCGAACCGGACGACGGGCCGCTGATCGAGGTAGTCGAAGAACTCGTCACCACCGACCTCGGCGATCTGGCGTGCCTCCCAGTTGAGTGCGAGGTGCTCGATGGTGCCGGTCGCCACGTCCGCCGCGTCGTTCCAGCCCTCGAAGGCCACGATCATCACCGGGTTCTCGAGATCGAGATGCCCGTCGGGACTCCATTCGACAGTCATCCGCACAGCCTACGTACCTCCGATCCGGAGGCACCCATACACTGGGGCCCATGTCTGTCGATTTCGATTCGCCCTTGTTGGACGCCGCCCGTCGGCGAGTACTGATCGGTGACGGGGCGATGGGCACGATGCTGCAGGCTGTCGATCTCGACGTGGATGAGGACTTCCTGGGTCTCGAGGGCTGTAACGAGATCCTCAACGCGACGCGGCCGGACGTGGTGGAGGGGATCCACCGTGCTTTCTTCGAGGCCGGAGCCGACCTGGTCGAGACCAATACCTTCGGGTGCAACCTGTCCAACCTGGGCGACTACGACATCGTCGACCGGATCGGGGAGCTCGCCGAGAAGGGTGCGGCGATCGCGCGCGGGGTCGCCGACGAGATGGGCCCGTCCGAGGACGGGACCCCGCGGATGGTGTTGGGTTCGCTCGGGCCCGGGACCAAATTGCCCTCACTGGGTCAGACCACCTTCGAGGACATCCGAGACGCGTACTCCAAGGCCGCCGAGGGGCTGGCCCGCGGGGGAGCGGACGCGTACCTGATCGAGACGAGCCAGGACCTGCTGCAGGTCAAGGCCGCGGTCCTCGGGTGCCAGGACGGCATGGCGGCGGCGGGACGGCGGTTGCCGATCATCTCGCACGTCACCATCGAGACGACCGGCACGATGCTGCTGGGATCGGACATCGGCGCGGCACTGACCGCGCTGCAGCCGCTGGGCATCGACATGATCGGCCTGAACTGCGCCACGGGGCCGGCCGAGATGGTCGAGCACCTGCGCTATCTGTCGCGGCACGCAGAGATCCCTGTGTCGGTCATGCCCAACGCCGGCCTGCCCGAGCTGGGGGAGCACGGCGCCGTCTACCCGCTGGGTGCCGAGGAGTTCGCGCCCCAGGTGGCCGACTTCGTCTCCGAGTTCGGCCTGTCGATGGTCGGCGGCTGCTGCGGCACCACGCCGGAGCACATCACGCGGCTCAAGGAACAGGTGAGCGAGCGGACCAGGGCCGAGCGCACGGTCGAGCCCGTCAACGCGGTCGCCTCGCTGTACAGCTCCACGCCGCTGCGCGCGGACGCGGGCATCATCATGATCGGTGAGCGCACCAACGCCAACGGCTCCAAGCGGTTCCGCGAGGCGATGCTGGCCTCCGACTGGGACACCTGCATGGACATCGCCAAGGAGCAGATGCGCGACGGCGCCCAGATGGTCGACCTGTGCGTCGACTACGTCGGCCGAGACGGCTCCGGGGACATGACCGAGCTGGCCGGCCGGATGGCCACGTCCTCGACCCTGCCGATCATGCTCGACTCGACCGAGCCCGAGGTCATCAGGGCGGGCCTGGAGAAGCTGGGCGGTCGCTGCGCGGTCAACTCGGTCAACTACGAGGACGGCGCGGGGCCCGACTCGCGGTTCCAGCGGATCATGCGTCTGGTGTCCCGGCACGGCGCGGCAGTCGTCGGCCTGACGATCGACGAGGAGGGCCAGGCCCGCACCGCCGACCGCAAGGTCGAGATCGCCGAGCGGCTCATCGCCGACCTCACCGACAACTGGGGGATGGCGGAGGAGGACATCATCATCGACTGTCTGACCTTCCCCATCTCGACCGGTCAGGAAGAGGTCCGCCGCGACGGTATCGAGACCATCGAGGCGATCCGCCGGCTCACCGAGGCGCACCCGCGGATCCACACCACGCTGGGCCTGTCCAACATCTCCTTCGGCCTGAACCCGGCTGCGCGCCAGGTGCTCAACTCGGTGTTCCTGCACGAGTGCGTCCAGGCCGGTCTCGATTCGGCGATCGCGCACAGCTCCAAGATCCTTCCCATGAGCAAGATCGACGACCGCCAGCGGGAGGTGGCCCTGGACCTGGTCTACGACCGTCGCCGCGAGGGCTACGACCCGCTGCAGGTGTTCATGGAACTCTTCGAGGGCGTCTCCGCGGCCGGCGCCAAGGACGCCCGCGCCGCCGAGCTCGCGGCGATGCCGCTCATGGAACGCCTGGCCGCGCGGATCGTCGACGGCGAGCGCAAGGGACTCGAGGAGGATCTCGACGCCGCGATGGCGGAGATCCCCCCGTTGGAGATCATCAACTCCCACCTGCTCGGTGGGATGAAGACGGTCGGTGAGCTGTTCGGCTCCGGTCAGATGCAGCTGCCGTTCGTCCTGCAGTCGGCCGAGACGATGAAGGCCGCGGTCGCCCACCTCGAGCCCCACATGGAGGCCAGTGACGAGGACGGCAAGGGACGGATCGTCCTGGCCACGGTCAAGGGCGACGTACACGACATCGGCAAGAACCTCGTGGACATCATCCTGTCCAACAACGGCTACGACGTGGTCAACATCGGCATCAAGCAGCCGATCTCGGAGATCATCTCCGCGGCACGCGAGCACAAGGCCGACGTGATCGGCATGTCCGGTCTGCTGGTGAAGTCGACCGTGGTGATGAAGGACAACCTCGCCGAACTCAACTCCGAGGGCATCGCCGGTGAGTTCCCCGTCCTGCTCGGCGGCGCGGCCCTGACCCGCTCCTATGTCGAGGTCGACCTCGCCGGGATGTACCAGGGTGACGTGTTCTACGCGCGTGACGCGTTCGAGGGCCTGCGGCTGATGGACGAGGTGATGACGGCCAAGCGGACCGGCGTCCCGATGGCACAGTCCTCGGAGGCCGCGGCCAAGGCGGCAGAGCGGCGCGAGCGCCGTGCCCGCAGTGAGCGGATCGCGGCCAAGCGCGCGGCCGAGGCCGACCCCGTGGTCATTCCCGAGCGCTCGGACGTCGCCGCGGACCAGCCGATCGCGACCCCGCCGTTCTGGGGCACCCGCATCGCCAAGGGCATCCCGGTGGCCGACTACCTCGGGCACCTGGACGAGCGCGCGCTGTACTTCGGGCAGTGGGGCCTGCGCGGCACCCGCAGCGGCGAGGGGCCGGATTACGACGAGCTGGTGGAGACCGAGGGCAGGCCGCGCATGCGCGCCTGGATCGACCGCCTCACCACCGAGGGCATCCTGTCGCACTCGGCCGTCGTCTACGGCTACTTCCCGGCGTACTCGGTCGGCGACGAGATCTGGGTGCTGGCCGAGCCCCGCCCCGACGCCGAGGTGCTGCACAAGATCGCCTTCCCGCGCCAGCAGCGCCCCCGCTTCCTGGCGATCCCCGACTTCGTGGCCTCCCGCGAGCGCTGCGAGGCGGAGGGGACCGTGGACGTCCTGCCGTTCCAGCTGGTGACGATGGGGTCGCCGATCGCCGACTTCGCCAACGAGCTGTTCGCCGGGGACAACTACCGTGACTACCTCGAGGTGCACGGACTGTCGGTCCAGCTCACGGAGGCGCTGGCGGAGTTCTGGCACCGACGCGTCCGCGACGAGCTCACGCTGCCGGAGGGATCGGTGTCCGACGAGGACCCCGACAACATCCAGGACTACTTCAACCTCAAGTACCGCGGAGCCCGCTACAGCTTCGGCTACGGTGCCTGCCCCGATCTGGAGTCGCGCAAGGTGGTCGTGGACCTGCTCGAGCCCGAGCGCATCGGGGTGGTCCTGTCCGAGGAGTTGCAGCTGCACCCGGAGCAGTCGACGGACGCGTTCGTGCTGTACCACCCGGAGGCGAAGTACTTCAACGTCTGAGCCGTCGGACGGAGCGTCGGCCGAATCCCGGGCGGGTAAGATCACTTTCACCCGGCCGGAGGAGATCGTCATGCTCAGCATCGGCGGGTCCGCCTCCCTCGCCGTGGTGGGTGCCGTCCTCGCCGGGGGGCGGCGCCCGGGCTGTCGCACTATCACCGGTCGTGGCCGCCGGCGGCCTGCCGCGCGTCACCCCCGGTTCACCTGCTTCGGGTAGACAGTAGGCCGTGACCAGCACCTCTACCGCCCACCTCCCCGCCGCGGTGTGTCTCGACATGGACGGCACCCTCGTCGACACCGAACGACTGTGGGACATCGCCGTCTTCGAGCTCGCCGAGCACATGGGACGGCCGCTGGACGAGGCGACCCGCGAACGGACACTGGGCAACTCCCTGCACGGGTTCTTCGAGATCCTCGGCGAATACACCGGACGCCGGATCGAGGGCGAGGAGTTCGACCGTCTCGCGCACCGCCTCAACTCGCGGGTCACGGAGCTCATGCGGACCGACATGCGGTGGCGCCCGGGTGCCGAGGAACTGCTGTCCAACATCGCCGCGACCGGGGTCCCCGTCGCCCTGGTGACCAACACGACCGCCGACGTCGCCGTGGTGCCGCTGGAGTTCATCGACCGGTCCCGGTTCGACGTGGTCGTCACCGGCTGCATGGTGGCCGAGGGGAAACCGGCGCCGGACCCGTACCTGCTCGCCTGCGCTGAGCTGGGCGTCCAGCCCGGGTCGGCGGTCGCGGTCGAGGACTCGGTCACCGGGGCCACCGCGGCGGTAGCGGCCGGGTGCCGCGTCCTCTACATCCCGTCCACCGACGGTCAACCCGACGTCGCCGGGGCCCACACGCACTCGACGCTCGAGGGGGTCGACGTCGCGGGGCTCCACGCGCTCACCTCGGGGTCACCCGTGGGCGCGGCTGTGGGACAATAGGCCGCGTGAAGACCTTCGACTCCCTGTTCGCCGAACTCTCCGAGCGCATCACCGCGCGCCCCGAGGGATCCGGCACCGTCGCCGCGTTCGACAAGGGCGTCCACCATCTGGGCAAGAAGGTCATCGAGGAGGCCGGAGAGGTCTGGATCGCGGCCGAGTACCAGTCGGACGAGGAGTTGGCGGAGGAGATCTCCCAGCTCATGTACTGGACCCAGGTCATGATGCTCAAGCGCGGACTGGCCCTCGAGGACGTCTACCGACATCTCTAGGTCCGGCCCGGCCGGGTCCCGACCCACGTCCATCCTCACGCTCACAGATCCCGGAGCCCCGTCATGCTGCGTGTCGCACTGCCCAACAAGGGCGCCCTGTCCGAGTCCGCCTCCGAGATGCTCTCCGAGGCCGGTTACCGCCGTCGCCACGAGGGGAGCAAGGACCTCACCCTGATCGACCCGGACAACGACGTCGAGTTCTTCTTCCTGCGCCCCAAGGACATCGCCGTCTACGTCGGCTCCGGCCGACTCGACCTGGGGATCACCGGTCGCGACCTGGCCGCCGATTCGATGGCCGAGGTGGACGAGGTCCTCGATCTGGAATTCGGCCACTCCACGTTCCGGTACGCGGGACCCGCCGGCGCGGGATGGTCGACCGACCGGCTCGCCGGCGCCCGGATCGCGACGTCGTACCCGAACATCGTCCGCCGCGACCTCCAGCGGCGGGGGGTCGAGGCGGAGGTGATCCGCCTGGACGGCGCCGTGGAAATCTCGATCCAGTTGGGTGTGGCCGACTGCATCGCGGACGTGGTGGGGTCCGGCCGGACGCTGAAGGTCCACGGCCTCGAGGCCTTCGGCGACGTGCTGTGCGACTCCTCGGGTGTGTTGATCTCGCGCGCGGACGCCGAGGTGACCCCCGCGATGTCGCAGATGCGCGCGCGACTGCAGGGCGTGGTCTTCGCCCAGCAGTACATGATGCTGGACTACAACTGTCCGAAGGGCCTCCTCGACGAGGTCTCGACGATCACGCCGGGGATCGAGTCGCCCACGGTGTCGCCGATGGCCGACCCGGCGTGGATCGCGGTCCGGTCGATGGTGCCGCGCAAGCGGGTCAACTCGATCATGGACGAGTTGGCCGCCGCCGGCGCGAAGTCGGTCATCGCGACTGACATCCGCTCCTGCCGCATGGGCTGATCCGCCCGACGCTCCTCATAACCGGCCCGGCCGGCCCCACGTTGCGTGCGCGGGGCCGGCCGGCGGGGCTCACACCCGCTCGACGAGCAGGGCCTGCAGGGTATCGCCGATCGCGCCCTTCTCATCGAACAGTGTCCCGGAGGTCGCGCCGACCCCGTCCGGCCCGATCGACGCCCGGGCGGCCACGCCGATCCAGCGACCGACGGGCGGTCGGTGGAGGTGCGTGACGAGGTCGGTGTTGAGGAACCGCCACTCGGCGGGCTCGAGGACCGCGCCGACCCCGTTGGCGATGTCGGCCACGCACATCACGTGCTGGACGGGCGTCGGCTCCTCCCCGGCGACCAGCGGCAGAGTGGGCCGGGCCCAGACGGTGCCGTCCTCGGCGCCGCGGATCTCGAGCGAGTCGATGTAGCCACTCGTCCAGCGGGTGAAGAAGTCGCCGTTGTGATCGGTGTCCGGTAGTACGCGCGGCGCCTCTGCCGCCTGCTCGACGTGGGTGGTGTCGCCGGTGGCCAGCCGCCACGCGCTCGCCCGCGCGACGGTCCGTCCGCCGGCGACGAGCTCCGACTCCAGCAGCTGGATCCGGCGGCCCGGTCGGGCCACGCGGGCACGGGTCCGCAGTTCACCGAGCGGGACGGGCCCCAGCAGATCGACGGCCACGCGGGCGATGCGTGCGCCGCCGCCGGCGTCGAGGCGCTCCATGGCGCGGGTGAGGATGGCCGAGGGCGGCGCTCCGTGCTGCAGGTCCGGGCCCCAGGCGCTGACGGTGTGCGGGGTCGCGCGGAAGACCTCCCAGCCGTCGTCGGATCCCAGCGGCTCGAAGTAGGCCTCCGTCATCATGAACTCCTCGGTTCTCCTCGCCCGGTCAACAGATCGTGTGCGCCGGCGGGGACCACGCGGGTCCCCGGCCACCCCGGGTACTCGGGCGGGGTGCCGCCGAACGCCGGACACAGCGCCTGATGATTGCACCAGTCGCACAGGCGGGACGTGCGGGGGCGGAAGTCACCGGTCTGCCCGGCCCGTTCGATCTCCGACCACAGCGCGTCCAGGGACGCCTCGGTCTCGACGAGCGACGCGTGGTCCGGGGTGAAGGTGAGCCAGCTGCCGTTCTTGAGATAGATGAGTTTGAGCTGCGCGGGCAGCACACCGTGGATGCGCTGGTACATCAGGGCGTAGAACCGCATCTGGAACATCGCCTGGTCCTGGAAGCGCGGGTGCGGGGGTTTACCCGTCTTGTAGTCGACCACCCGGACCTCTCCGGTGGGCGCGACGTCGACCCGGTCGAGGAAGCCGTGCAGCGGGGTGCCGGCCGCGGTGGCGGTGACCAGGTACTGCTCGCAGGAGGCGGGGGAGAAGCGCTGCGGGTCCTCGACGCCGTAGAGCGCCGCGACCAGCGCCGCCACCTGCGCCTGGAAATCGGCGCGGTCGGACAGCGGGACCACCGTCGCGCCGTCCTCTTCGGCGTAGAAGCGCTCGACGGCGGCGGGGACGAGTTCCGCGGCCCGCTGCGGCGCCCTCTCGGACTGATCGAGTCCGTACAGCTCCTCGAGCACGGAGTGGACGACCGTGCCGAGCACCTGGGCGCGCGTCTTCGGCTCCGGGATGCGGTCCACGGCTCGCAGCCGGTACAGCAGCGGGCACTGCCGGTAGTCGGACGCGCGAGAGGCCGACAGGGCGAGGGGCTTGCGCTCCGGCAGGGGTACGTCGCCCGCTGCCGGGATGCCGCCGATTTCGAGGGGATCCGTCACACCTGGCAGGGTAGACAACTGGTCGGACAACCGACCCCCCGTCCTCTGGAGGTCCCCCGTGCAGCGATCCGGCCCGTTCGTCGTGGGCGACCGCGTCCAGCTCACCGACACCAAGGGGCGCAAGTACACCGTCGTCCTCGTCGAGGGCGCGGAGTTCTTCACCCACCACGGTGCGGTGCGTCACGACGACCTCATCGGTGCGCCCGAGGGGTCGATCATCACCTCCACCAAGGACGCGCACTACCTCGCGCTGCGCCCGTTGCTCACCGACTACGTGCTGTCGATGCCGCGCGGCGCGCAGGTGATCTACCCCAAGGACGCCGCGCAGATCGTCCACGAGGGCGACGTGTTCCCCGGCGCCCGGGTCCTCGAGGCCGGCGCGGGGTCGGGGGCCCTGACGTGCTCGCTGCTGCGGGCGGTCGGCCCGGAGGGGAAGGTCTTCTCCTACGAGATCCGCTCCGACCACGCCGAGCACGCCGAGCGCAACGTCCGCACGTTCTACGGTGATCACCCCGAGAACTGGGACCTGCGCGTCGCGGACCTGGCGGAGACCTCGGTCGAGGCGCTGGGCGGTCAGGTCGACCGCGTGGTGCTGGACATGCTCGCGCCGTGGGAGTGCCTGCAGACGGTGAGCGAGGTGCTGGTACCCGGCGGCGTGCTGGTGGCCTACGTGGCCACGACCACGCAGCTGTCGGACGTCGTCGAGGCGCTGCGGCGCCAGCAGTGCTGGACCGAGCCCCGCGCGTGGGAGTCGATCAACCGCGGATGGCACGTGGTGGGCCTGGCCGTGCGCCCCGAGCACCGCATGCAGGGCCACACCGCGTTCCTGGTGACCGCGCGTCGCCTCGCCGAGGGAGTGACGACCCTCAAGCCCAAGCGTCGCAGCGGTAAGGGCTGACCAGACGCGCGCCCACCCGCGTGCCACCCCGGCGATAGGGTGGAGGGGACGACGACGAGGAGACCCGTCGACGACCAGGAGGGCAGGTGATCGCGTGACCGAGGGACGTTCCCCGGCCGGCCAGGGCGAGGACAGGGTGGCGGTCGACCGCGCCGAACTCGCACGGCTGCGCAAGGCCGTGGACGAGGGGGCCCGATCGGACCGCGAGAAGTCGATCAAGATCGACGCCCTCGGCGCCCGCAACGTCCGGCTCGCGGAACTGCTCAGGGACTCACGCGACCAGCTCGAGGCCCTCAAGGGCGAGGTCGAGCGGCTCGGCACCCCGCCCAGCACCTACGGCGTGGTCCTCACCCGTCCCGCCGGCCCCGACACCGTCGAGGTCATGGCCGCCGGCCGCCGCATGCGCCTGGCGATCGCCCCCGGCGTGGACGCCGCGGACCTGACCCCGGGCGTGACCGTGCGCCTCAACGAGGCCATGACGGTCCTGGAGGTCTCGAGCGAGCTCCCGGTCACCGGCGTGACCGCCGTCCTGCGGGACGTGCTCGCCGACGGCGTGCGAGCGCGGGTGGTCATGGGCAACGACGAGGAGCACATCGTGGTCCTCGCCGCCGCCCTGCGCGGTGCGCGCACGGCCGAGCACCCGGCACCCGTCCGCCCCGGCGACGCGGTCCTGGTCGATCCCAAGGCCGGCGTGGCCTACGAGGTGGTGCCCAAGGCGGAGGTCGACGAGCTCCTCCTCGAGGAGATCCCGACGGTCGAGTACTCCGACATCGGCGGTCTGGGCCCGCAGATCGAGCAGATCCGCGACGCGATCGAGCTGCCGTTCGTGCACCACGACCTGTACCGCGAGTTCCACCTGGCCCCGCCGAAGGGCGTCCTGCTCTACGGCCCTCCCGGGTGCGGAAAGACCCTCATCGCCAAGGCCGTGGCGCACTCGCTGGCGCGCGCGGCCGCGGTGGCCCGGGGTGACGACGTCAGCGACGGCCGGTACCCGAACTCGTACTTCCTCTCGATCAAGGGCCCCGAGCTGCTCAACAAGTACGTCGGCGAGACCGAGCGGCACATCCGGTCGATCTTCGAACGGGCGCGGGAGAAGGCCACCGAGGGCAACCCGGTGATCGTCTTCTTCGACGAGATGGACTCCATCTTCCGCACCCGCGGGTCCGGCGTGTCCTCGGACATGGAGACGACGATCGTCCCGCAGCTGCTCGCGGAGATCGACGGCGTGGAGGACCTGCGTAACGTCATCGTGATCGGCGCCTCCAACCGTGAGGACATGATCGATCCCGCCATCCTCCGGCCCGGCCGCCTGGATCTGAAGATCCGCATCGACCGGCCAGACCGGGAGGCGGCGGCGGACATCCTCGCCAAGTACATCACCCCGGACCTGCGCTTCGACCCGGTCGAGGTCGGCGACGCCGACCTCGAGACCCACGTCCGCGAACTCATCGAGCGCATCGTCGACCGGCTCTACACCCGTGACGCCTCCACGACCTACGTCCACCTCGTGTACGCCTCCGGCCGCCGGTCGTCGCTGTACCTGGCCGACCTCACCTCCGGGGCGATGCTGCGCAACATCGTCGACCGGGCCAAGAAGCTGGCGATCAAGGACATCGTCCACGGCACCGGTCGCGGCCTGACCACCGACGACTTCCTCGACGCGGTCGACGCCGAGTTCGCCGAGAACACGGATCTGCCCAACACGTCCAACCCGCAGGAGTGGGCGCGCCTGACTGGTGTCCGCGGCGAGCGCGTCATCGAGGTCTCCGTACCCAACCGGGGAGCCGGGCAGTGAACCCGCGCGGGCGCGTCATCGGCACGGAGATCGAGTTCGGCATCGTCGCCGTCGGCCAGCCGCTGCTCAGCTCGGTGGTGACCTCGACCCAGGTGATCAAGGCCTACACCGACCCGGGCGAGACCGCCGGGGGAGCCGAAGAGGCCCGCTGGGACTACGGCTCGGAGTCACCCCTGCGCGACGCCCGCGGCTTCGACCTCGGCGCGGCCCGTGCCTACGACCCCAGCGAATTCGGGGTGACCAACCGGGTGCTGACCAACGGGGCCCGCTTCTACGTCGACCACGCCCACCCCGAGTACTCGGCCCCCGAGGTCGACTCCCCACGCGACGCGGTGATCTGGGACAAGGCCGGCGAGGTGATCATGCACCGCGCGGGCGTCGAGTCGTCGGCCACCGAGGGCAACGCCGAGCTCAAGCTCTACAAGAACAACGTCGACGGCAAGGGCGCCTCCTACGGCGCCCACGAGAACTACCTCGTGCGCCGCGACCTCGACTTCGACGGGCTCACCGTGAGCCTGGCGCCGCACCTGCTGTCCCGCCAGGTGTACTGCGGGGCCGGCCGCGTCGGGATCGGTCAGTCCGGCGAGACGCCCGGCTACCAGCTCGCCCAGCGCGCCGACTACATCGAGGTCCTCACCGGGCTCGAGACCACCCTGCGCCGCGGCATCATCAACACCCGCGACGAGCCCCACGCCCCGGACGAGACGTGGCGCCGCCTGCACGTCATCATCGGCGACGCCAACATGTCCGAGCTGGCCACCTACCTCAAGATCGGCACCACCTGCCTCGTGCTGGACGCGATCGAAGCGGGGGTCGACTTCTCCGACCTGTTGCCCGTCGACCCCGTCGAGGCCGTCCACATCATCAGCCACGACCCGTCACTCCGCGCGACCGTGCCCCTGCCCGACGGCCGGAACGTCACCGGCCTCGCCCTCCAGCGCGAGATCCTCGAGCGGGTCGCCGGCGTCATCGGCGACGGCACGGGTCGCCCGGGCTGGGCGCTCGAGGTCCTGGGCGAGTGGCGCGGGATCCTCGACGCGCTCGAGGAGAACCCGATGTCGTGCGCCGACCGACTGGACTGGCCCGCCAAGCTCCGGCTGCTGGAGGGCTTCCGCACCCGCGACGGCCTGGACTGGGACCACGCCCGGCTCGCCCTCATCGACGTCCAGTACCACGACATCGACCCGCGGCGTGGACTCTACAACCGTCTGGTCGCCAAGGGCGCCATGCGCCGACTGGTCACCGACGACGAGGTCGAGGCCGCGGTCACGACCCCGCCCGCACGAACGCGGGCCTGGGCCAGGGGACGCTTCCTCGCCGAACTCGGCGACCGCATCCGCGCCGCCGGGTGGGACCACGTCGTCGTCGTCGACTCCCGCGGCCACGAACGCCACGTCGACCTCACCGACCCCTACGTCGGGTCCCGCGAGTACTGCGAGGCCCATCCCGACTTCCTCGGGCCCGACGGGCCCGACCAGTACCCGTACTGACGGCCCGCACAGGCCCGTCCCGCTCAGACACACGAGGAGACACCATGTCCCAGATCCAGAAGAACGCCGGCGGCCCCGCCGACCCCGACGACGAGGCCGGCCAGGTGGTCAAGGCCGCCGACACCACCTCCGCCGACTCGCTGCTCGACGAGATCGACGACATCCTCGAGACCAACGCCGAGGAGTTCGTGAAGTCCTACGTCCAGAAGGGCGGGCAGTAGAGCCCCATGATCCGTCGCATCGTCGGGATCGAGACCGAGTTCGGGATCACGAGCGTCAGCGGTGAGGGCGCCCGTGGGCTCGGCGCCGACGAGATCGCCCGCTACCTGTTCCGCCCCGTCGTGGAGCGCTGGCGCAGCTCCAACGTCTTCCTCGACAACGGCGCACGCCTCTACCTCGACGTGGGCTCCCACCCCGAGTACGCGACCGCCGAATGCGACGGGCTGCGACAGATCGTCGCCCACGACAGGGCGGGGGAGCGGATCGTCGACGACCTCGCCCTGGCCGCCGAACAGTCCCTCGCGGACGAGGGCATCGACGCCCTCGTCTACCTGTTCAAGAACAACACCGACTCCGTGGGCAACTCCTACGGTTGCCACGAGAACTACCTGCTCGACCGCAGCACCCAGGTGCGGGGCATCGCCAACACCCTGCTGCCGTTCCTCGTCAGCCGGCAGCTCATCTGCGGCGCCGGCAAGATCCTGCCCGGCACCCCCGCCGGCGTGGGCCTGGGGGAGACCTCCGAGCCGGTGTACTGCTTCTCCCAGCGCGCCGAGCACATGTGGGACGGCGTGTCCTCGGCGACCACCCGCTCGCGACCGCTCATCAACACCCGCGACGAACCGCACGCCGACTCGACGCGGTTCCGGCGCATGCACGTGATCGTCGGCGACTCCAACATGATCGAGACCACGACGCTGCTCAAGATCGCCAGCACCCGGCTCGTGCTGGAGATGATCGAGGCCGGCGTCGAGCTGCGGCCGATGGCGGTCGCGCACCCTGTGCGCGCGATCCGCGAGATCAGCCGCGACCTCACCGGCACCCGCCCCGTCGCCCTCACCGACGGCACAACCATGTCCGCGCTCGAGATCCAGCGCGAGTTCCTGGGCGCGGTCCGCCGCTACCTCGACGTCGGCGGATGGGAGCGCGACGACCGCCCGGACGTCGAACACTGCGTGGCCCTGTGGGAGCGCATCCTCGACGCCGTGGAGTCCGGCGACCACGACTCGATCGCCGCCGACGTCGACTGGGCCGCCAAACTGCGCCTCATCCGGCAGGTACAGGCCAGGACGGGCGCCGACCTCGACCACCCGCGCCTCGCGCAGATCGACCTCACCTACCACGACATCCGGCCCGGGCGGGGGCTGCACTCCGTGCTCGAACGCCGGGGGATGGTATCGCGCGTCGTCGACGACGCCGCCGTCGAACGCGCCCGCAGCGTCGCCCCCGAGACCACCCGCGCCGCGCTGCGCGGTCGGTTCATCACCGCCGCACGGGAGGCCGGGCGCGACTTCACCGTGGACTGGGTGCACCTCAAGCTCTCCGACGGCTCGGTACCCACCGTCGCGCTGACCGACCCGTTCGCCGAGGTCGACCCGCGTGTCGACGATCTCATCGCCGCGCTCGGACGATAGCGTTCCAGCAGTGTCCACCTCGAAGTCGCAACGCCTGGTCAACCTCGTCATCTGTCTGAGGTCGACCAACGCGTTCCTGTCGGCCGACGAGATCCGCCGGATGGTCCAGGGTTACGACGACTGCGAGTCCGAGAACGCCTTCCTGCGGATGTTCGAACGCGACAAGCGGGAGCTGCGCGACGTCGGCGTGCCGCTCGAACAGGGCGCGTCGCTCGCGCCCGGCTCGCCCGTCGGGTACCGCATCCCCGCCCACGGATACGAGCTGCCCGAGATCACGCTGACGCCGGAGCAGGCCGGCGTGCTCGCCGTGGCCGCCGAGGTGTGGCGCGAGGGGGAGAGGGCCGCCCGCGCCGGCGGGGCGCTGGCCAAGCTCACCGCCGCCGGGATCGACCCCGTCCACGACGCCGGCGCCACCGTCTCCGTGGCCGACCCCGCCGAGCTCGCCACGGCCGCCCTGGTGGCCGAGGCGGTCGCCGAGGGCACCGGCCTCACCTTCTCGCACACCCCGGCAGGCGCCTCCGCCCCGCGGACGCGCCGGGTCGAACCGTGGTGGACCGGCTCACGCCACGGGCACTGGTACCTCGTCGGCCACGACCTCGACCGCGGCGAGCCCCGCACCTTCCGGCTCGTGCGCATCTCCGACGTCAAGGCGACGCGCGCCGCCCGGACCGTCCCCGTGCCGCCCACCGAGCAGGTCCTGGCGCTGCTCGACGACGCCGTCTCCCGCCTCAACCCGCTGCTCGAGGCCACCGTGTGGGTGGCCGACGGCCGTGCCGCCGAGCTGCGCGCGATGGCCCGGTCAGCCACGCCCGCACAGCGCTTCGGCAGGACGGGCGCCGATCTCGGTCTCGCCGCGCCGCTGGGCGAACTGTCCGCGCTGGTGGCCGCGCAGGGTCCCGATGCCGTCGCCCTGGGACCGGCGGAGCTGCGGGTGCGCGTCGTGTCGATCCTCAGCGCCGCCGAGGAGGCCGTCCGATGAGTCCCCGCACCGTCCCGCTCGCGACGCTGCTCAGCGTTGTCCCGTACTTCCACACCCGCGGTCCCGTCCGGGTGGCCGACGCCGCGCGCGACCTCGGCATGAGCGAGAAGCAACTCCGCGACGCCCTGTGGCAACTGTGGTCCTGCGGCCTGCCCGGCTACGGCCCCGGTGATCTCATCGACCTGGCCTTCTCCTCCGAGGACCTCGACGACGCCGAGATGGTCGAGGTGACGTTCACCGCCGGCATCGACCGCCCCGTGCGCCTCACCGCCGCCGAGGCGGTCACCCTGGAGACCGGGCTGGCCGTGTTCCTCGGCCAGCCCGAGGTGATCGACCAGACCGCGCTGCGCGACCTGCTCACGACGCTGCGCGCGGCCACCGGATCCGAGGCCCGCGTCACCGCAGGCGAGGCGCGCCGCGAGTCGGCGGACTCCGACGCGGACGTGGTGCGGACCGCGGTGCACGACGGCCGGGCGCTGCGCTTCGTCTACCACTCGGCGAGCTCTGACACCTCCACCACGCGCGTCGTGGACCCCGCCCGCCTGTCCGTCGCCGACGGTCACTCCTACCTCCACGGCGTGGACCGCTCGTCCGGGCAGTGGCGGACCTTCCGCACGGATCGGATGAGCGGGGTCGAGGAGGTGGGACCGCGCCGCGCGCTCGGCCCCGAACCACAGGACGACGGCGAGGGGGACGTCCGCCTGGAGGCCGCCCGCGTCCCGGCTGCCGCGGCGTGGTTCCTCGACGAGTTCCGCTTCCACACGGTGGTCCGCCGCCCCGACGGCGATCTGGACGTCGAGATCGCCTATCACGACCGCGCGTGGCTGCTCCGCTTCCTGCTGGGGCACGCCGACGTCGTGCGTCCCGGGGACCCCGGGCTCGCCGCCGAGGTCGCCCGCCGTGCCGCCGAGGGACTGGCCGTATACGAGACGGGCGACGACCCCGGCGACCAGCTCGTGAATTCCCAGTGAACGACGAGGTCACGGGGGGTTTCGCTCGCTTGCGCGCTGTCGTCGTCGGCGGCGGGTGCGCTAGCATGGAAACGTTGTCAGACAAACGGAGGTTGACATGGGTGCGTTGAGCATCTGGCACTGGCTCATCGTCCTCGCGGTGGTGCTCCTGCTCTTCGGTTCGAAGAAGCTCCCGGACGCCGCCCGCGGCCTCGGACGGTCGATGCGCATCTTCAAGTCCGAGATCAAGGAGATGCAGAACGACGACAAGCCGGCCGAGGACCAGGAGCCGCAGGCGCTCACCCAGGGTCAGCCGAACGCCGCCCAGTACGCGCAGCCGCAGGCGAACCAGTACCAGCCGCAAGCTCCGCAGCAGTACCAGCCGCAAGCTCCGCAGCAGTACCAGGCGCAGGGACAGCAGCAGGGGCAGGCCCCGGCGCAGGGGTACCCGCAGACTCCGCAGCAGCCCTACCAGCAGCCGGCCCCCCAGCAGGGTCAGCAGCAGTTCATCGACCCCACCGCCCCGCACCACGGCGGCCAGGGTCAGCAGGGGCAGTAGGCCGGCTCGTCCATGACACAGACCGGGACCTCGGACACCGGCGCCACCCGTCAGGGCGGCGCCGGTCGCCTGCTGTCCAAGCGACGCCGCAGGCCGCGTAACCCCGACGGCACCATGCCGCTCATCGAGCACATCTACGAGCTGCGGACCCGCCTGCTCATCTCGATGGCCGCGATCGTGGTGACGCTCGGCTTCGGCTTCTGGTGGTACGGCACCGGGTTCCTGGGCGTGCCGTCGCTCGGCGGAATCCTCACCGGCCCCTACTGCGACATCCCGCCCGGCGCCCGCCTCCAGCTGGGCGACGCCGGCGACGAGTGCCGCCTGCTCGCCACGGGCCCGTTCGAGCAGTTCATGCTCCGCCTCAAAGTCGCCGCCACCGCCGGCATCGTCCTGGCCAGCCCGATCTGGCTCTACCAGTTGTGGGCGTTCATCACGCCCGGCCTGCACAAGAATGAGAAGCGCTACGGCATCGTCTTCACGATCCTGGCCGCCGTCCTGTTCATCGGCGGCGCGGTCCTGGCGTACATCGTGATCGTCCACGCGTTGGAATTCCTGCTCTCGATCGGCGACAACGTCCAGACCACGGCACTGTCCGGCACGCAGTACTTCACGTTCCTCATCCAGCTCATCCTCATCTTCGGCGTGAGCTTCGAGATCCCGTTGCTCATCGCCATGCTCAACGTGGCGGGTGTCGTGAGCTACGAGACACTGGCCCGGTCGCGTCGCGGCATCATCATGGGCATCTTCGTGTTCGCCGCCGTCGCCTCACCCGGCCAGGACCCGTTCTCCATGCTCGCGCTCGCGGTGGCCGTGTGCATCCTGGTGGAGGCGGCCATCCAGTTCGCCCGCCTGCACGACAAGCGCAAGAAGAAGTCCCGCGAGGACTGGCTCGAGGTGGACGACGAGTCCGCGTCCCCGCTCGCCCCCGCCGACGGCCTAGGCGGTACCGGCCCGCTCGAACGACCCGAACCACTGACCCGACCCACCCCCGCCGCCGGTGCCGGCGTATCCGGTACCCGCGCGCCCGGCGACACCCGACCGCTCCAGGCCCCGGCCGGTGGCGGTTCGATCTATGACGACATCACCTGACGAGACCCACCCCGACGACCTGCTGGAGGGATTCCTCTCCGGCGAGGGCTTCGCGCCCGATCCGTTCCAGCTCGAGGCCTTCGCGGCCCTGGACGCCGGCCGGAACCTGCTCGTGTCCGCACCGACGGGGTCCGGCAAGACCCTTGTCGGCGAGTACGCGGCCTACCGCGCCCTCGCCGGCGGCGGACGGTGCTTCTACACCACGCCGGTCAAGGCGCTGAGCAACCAGAAGTTCCGGCAGTTCCGCGAGCGCTTCGGCCCCGAGAACGTCGGCCTGCTCACCGGTGACCACTCGATCGACGCGGACGCACCCGTCGTCGTGATGACCGCCGAGGTGCTGCGCAACATGATCTACAGCGCCTCGTCGGCACTGCACGACCTCGACTGCGTGGTGATGGACGAGATCCACTACCTCGGCGACCGCTCGCGAGGCGTGGTGTGGGAGGAGATCATCCTCACCCTCGACCCGGCCGTCCTGCTCGTCGGGTTGTCCGCGACGCTGAGCAACACCGACGAGCTGGGGGACTGGATCACCGAGATCCGCGGCGACACCGCCGTCGTGCTCTCCGAGCACCGTCCCGTGCCACTGGCCCACATGCTCTACACGGACGGCGATCTCGTCCCCGTCCGCGACGCCGCAGACCAGCGCCGGCGGGCCCGGTCCGGTTACCACGACGAGCGGATGGCCTCCCGCCCGCGTGCGCAGTGGGCCCGCCGTCAGGACGTCATCGAGCGGCTCGACGACGAGCATCTCCTGCCCGCCATCTACTTCGTGTTCTCGCGGGCGGGATGCGACGGCGCGGTCGCGCAGATGCGCCGGGCCCGGCTGCGTCTCACGACCGGCGAGGAAGCCCGACGCATCGCCTCGCACGTCGACTCCGCGGTCACGCAGGTCCCGCAGCCCGACCTCGACGCGCTCGACTTCGCGGCGTTCCGCGCCGGGCTGGTCAACGGACTCGCCGCCCACCACGCGGGGATGCTGCCGCTGTTCCGCACGATCGTCGAGGAACTGTTCTCGGCCGGGTTGATCAAGGTGGTCTTCGCCACGGAGACGCTCGCGCTGGGGATCCACATGCCGGCTCGTGCCGTGGTGCTCGAGAAGACGACCAAGTTCAACGGCGACACACACATGATGCTCACGTCCGCCGAGTACTCGCAGATCACCGGGCGTGCCGGCAGGCGCGGCATCGACACCAAGGGCACGGCGGTCGTGCTGGACCAACCCGACCTCGACCTGGACGCGCTGGCCGCGCTCGTCGACACCCCGCGGTTTCCGCTGTACAGCGCCTTCACGCCCGACTACTCGATGGCCGTCAACCTCGTCGAGCAACTAGGAGTGGAAGAGGCCACGTCCCTCATCGGACGGTCGTTCGCCCAGTTCCAGACCGATCGCACGCTGGTATCGCGGTCTCGCGCGATCGAACGGCGCTCCGACGAGCGTGACCGGATGCGCGCCTCGCTCGAGGAGGCCGGGGGAGACGCGGACCTCGACGAGTACATGGGCCTGCGCGCCGAGCTGAGCAGGCTCGAGCGCAAGTCCGAGAAGGCCACGCGCGACGACCGGCTCGACTCCGTGCGGTCGGCCATGCTCAAGCAGACAGCGGGCTCCGTCATCACCGTGGGCCGCAAGCGGTTCGGCATGGTCGCGACCGTGCTGCAGGTGCGGACCGACATCCCCTCGGACCCCGCGTTGCTCTGCCTCACCGATACCGGGTGGACCGGTTGGCTGCGCCAACACGACTTCGCGGCACCGCCCGTGCCGGTGGGCCGCGTGGACCTGCCCAAGGGCCGCCGAAAGCTGGACGGGAGGGCCAAGCGCGCGCTGGTCCAGCGCATGGAGCACCTGCGAGGCAAGGCCAAGGGCCGCATGAAGAACGCCGGCGGCAAGCCGGTCCGCAAGGATCCGCGGATCGCAGCGGCCCGCCGGGCCCTGCGCCAGCACCCGCTGCACGACGACCCCCGGATCGACAAGCTCGCCCGCCTGCACGAGCGGTGGGCCCGCGCCGACGCCGACGTCGCCGGCCTCACCGCCGAGGTCGACGCCGACGCGGACTCGTTGGCCCGACGGTTCCGCCGGATCGTCGACCTGCTCCGCCATCTCGGTTACCTCGAGGAGGTCGACGGCGTCCTGCGTGCCACCGACGCGGGCCACCTGCTCGCCGGGGTGCACACTGAGCAGGACCTCTTCGTGGCCGAGTGCCTGCGCCGCGGCGTGTGGCAGGGTCTCGACGCGCCCGGGCTCGCCGCCGTGATCGCGACCATCGTCGCGCACCCGCGTACCGACTCGGCGATCCGCGAGCCCTCGGACGAGGTCCTGCGGTCGGCCCTCGCCGAGACCGAGCGGGTCGCGGTGGACGTCGCCGAGACCGAGCGTGCACACCGGCTGCCCGCGACCCCGGACCTGGACGCCGGGCTCGCGCCGGTCCTGCACCACTGGGTCTCAGGGGGTGCGCTCGCCTCGATCCTCGCCGCGTCGTGGCAGGAGGGCGTCGAGCTCACGGCCGGAGACTTCGTCCGGTCCGCGCGACTCGTGGTGGATGTGCTCGCTCAGGTCGGCCAGGTCGCCGAGCCGGACCTCGCCCGGACCGCCCGCTCGGCGGTGGGATCACTGCGCCGCGGCGTCGTACTCGACCACATGGCCTGAGCCCACCCGCGGGCCGCGTCCGTCGCGTTGAACCGCGCGGTTCACCACCATGGTGACGACGGCCGCCCGGAGTCGGGTCAGGCCTCGTCGAGGACCGCCGTCGCCTCCACCAGCCGGCCGATCGCGCGCGCCTGGCCCGTCGACTCACCCAGCGACTCGATCCGCCCGGTGTCCACCGGCCCGCGACGGCCGTCCACGTCGCCGTCGAACTGCACGTCGAACGCGCGCCCGCCCAGCCGGACCACCCCGCGCGCCGCGGCGAGGTAGTCGGCGCCCTCGGTGATCGCCTTCCGATGGCGGGCGCTCATCGCCGAACCGGGGTCGCCCGCGGCGGCGATGATCCCGTCCAGGTCTCCGTACTCGCGCAGCAGCGTGGCAGCGGACTTCGCGCCGATCCCCGCGACGCCCGGCAGTCCGTCCGAGGCGTCCCCGACGAGCACGGCGTAGTCCGCGTACGCCCGCGCGTCGTCGCCCGCCGGCAGGTCGAAGCGCTCGGCCACGACCCGCGGGGTGTACGCGAGCCGCTTCTTCATCCCGGCCCCCACGTACACGACGGTGGTCGTCGCCGAGGCCAGCTGGAACAGGTCGCGGTCGCCCGTGACGACCAGCACCTCGCGATCGCGAGCGGACAGCGCTGCCAGCACGTCATCGGCCTCCGCGTCCTCCGCCCAGGCCTGGGCGAGGCCCGCGGCGCCGAGGACCTCGCGGATCGCGCCGACCTGCGGGCCCAGGGATTCGGGGGCGTCCTCCTCGCCGTCGTCACCCACCCGGTGCGCCTTGTACGACGGCAGCAACTCCACCCGCCAGTCCGGGCGCCACTGCCGGTCCAGGGCGGCCACCAGGCCCGTCGGCGAGTACTCCTCGACCAGCACGGCGACCATGTCGCAGAACCCGCGCACCGCGTTGGCCGGGGCGCCGTCGGGCCCGGTGATCTTCTCGGGCACGGAGTGGAACGCGCGGAACCACAGGCCGGCGCTGTCGAGAACCATGAGCGGGCCCTGGGACACCGCGCCTCCTTGTGGGTCGGGGATCACGCCGGTCAGGGGTCATGCCGGCCGGGAGTCCTGCTGATCGCGGGTCACGAGCGTCCGCTGCCCGCCAGGTTAGTCTCCCGCGACCCCGCCCGCCGCGCGCCTAGTGTGGGGGCATGACCACTCCCGACCCGCAGCTCCACTCCCGTCGCCTGACCGCCGTCCGCGATCGCGCCGGCGCCCTCGGAATCGACCACCTGGTGGTGTACTCCGGCGAGGACATGTCCTACCTCACCGGCGAGCGCATGGACTCCCACGAGCGGCTCACCGCGCTGGTCGTGCCCGTCGCCGGCGGAGAGCCGCTGCTCGTGCTGCCCGCGCTCGAGCTCACCAACGTCACCCGTCGCGCCGCCGAGCGCGTGGGAGCGGAGATCCACCCGTGGTCCGACGGGACCGACCCGGTGCCGCTCGTGGCGGGGAAGGTCGCCGGGCGGGTGGCGGTCTCCAGCGCGTTGCCGGCACTGCACCTGGTGCCGCTCCGTGACGGCGTCGACGGCGAGGTGGTGCTCGCCTCGGAGGTGATCGACCACGTGCGGGCCGTGAAGACCCCCGACGAGGTGGAGCAGCTCGCCGAAGCGGCCCGCCGTATCGACGCCGTGCACGCACGCATGGGGGAGTTCCTCCGGGTGGGCCGGACGGAGGAGCAGGCGGGCGAACTCATCACGGCGGCCATCGAGGCCGAGGGACTCACGCACGCGGAGTTCGTGATAGTGGGATCGGGCCCGCACGGCGCTGACCCGCACCACGGCGTGTCGGACCGGGTGATCGAGTCCGGCGACATCGTGGTGGTGGACATCGGCGGCCCGCTGCCCAGCGGGTATCACTCGGACTGCACGCGAACGTACTCGATGGGGGAGCCCTCCGCCGAGGTCGCCGAGAACTACGAGGTCCTGCAGGAGGCGCAGCGGTTGGCGCGCGAGGCCGTGCGTCCGGGCGTCGCGATCGGCGAGGTCGACGCAGCAGCCCGCGAGCACCTCGCCGCCGCCGGCCTGGGCGAGCTGTTCATCCACCGCACCGGCCACGGAATCGGGCTGGGGCTGCACGAGCCGCCGTTCGTCATGCCCGGGGCCGACACCGTGCTCGAGGAGGGGATGACGTTCTCGGTGGAGCCGGGCATCTACCGGTCCGGGCAGTGGGGCGCGCGCCTGGAGGACATCATCGCGGTGACCGCCGACGGCCGGCGCGACCTCAACACCGGGGAACGCGGCCTGCGGGTGCTCTGACCGCTGACGCCCACCCAGCCGCTCTCGGATCCGCTCCCGCGCCTGGCGTCTCGCTCCCGTCGATGCCCGCGACTAGCGCAGCCGCCCCTCAGCATGGCGCCTCGCCCACCCCGCGGTGCGCGCGAGACGCCATGTTCGCGTGCGGCTGCGCCCGGAGGCCGCCCTGCAGCCGCCCAGCATCGCCGCCCGCCCCGTACACGACCCCCCGGAGATCGAGCCAGAGCGACCGAGCCTCCGAGCGACCGAGGTCAGGCGCCGGTGAACATCTGCGCCGAGCCCAGGACGCGGTCCACTTCGATGGCCACGACCACCCGTTCGGGGTTCGGCGTCGGCTCGCGGTAGCGCAGTGCGTACCGGCGCTCTCCCTCACGGACGGCGTCGGGGTCGTCGAGCAGCCGGGCGGTGCCTTCGAAGGTGAGCCACCGACCGCGGTCGACGTGTGAGACGGCGGCGCGTCCGCCCCGGGCGGCGTTGCGGGCCTTCTGGGATCCGCGCCGGGTGATCACGCGCGCCAACCCGCCCTCGACGTCCACGGTGAAGCCCACCGCCACGACGTGAGGGGACCCGTCGCGCCGTAGCGTCGTGAGCGATCCCAGGTGGTACTCGGACAGGAACCGGTGCGCCTCGTCGGAGAGCTCTGCCAGGGTGTGCGCCATGCGGCCGAGCCTGCCACAGCGACTCGGCGCGGGGCGCGCAGGCGTGCGTGGGAGACTGGGCGCATGCCCACACCTGCAACCCCGTCGCCCCGGCCCGCGTCCGGCGGAGAGGTCGTGGTGGTCTTCGGTGGCCGCAGCGAGATCGGCCTCGCCGTCGCCCACCGCCTCGCACCCGGCCGGACGGTCGTCTTGGCGAGCCGCCCCGGGGGCGACGTGTCCGCGCTCGAGGCCCCGCTCGTCGAGGCCGGCGCGGCGGCCGTGGAGTTCGTGGACTTCGACGCCGACGACCTCGACGCGCACGCGGCCGTCGTGGACGGGATCGAGTCCCGCGTCGGGCCGATCGACATCGCCGTCCTGGCGTTCGGGATCCTCGGCGACCAGGAGGTGGCCGAGCGCGACTCCCGCGCCGCGGCCCGGATCCTGCACACCGACTTCGTGGCGCAGGCCGCGTTGCTCACGGTGCTGGCCGAGCGGATGAAGCCGCGCCGGGCCGGTGTGCTGGTGGCGTTCTCGTCTGTGGCGGGGCAGCGGGTCAGGCGCGCCAACTACGTCTACGGTTCCGCGAAGGCGGGGCTGGACGGTTTCGCCTCCGGCATGGCAGATGCGCTGCACGGCACGGGCGTCACCCTGGTGATCCCCCGCCCCGGGTTCGTCATCGGTCGGATGACCGAGGGCATGGACCCGGCGCCGTTCTCCTCGACACCGGACCAGGTGGCGGACGCGGTGGTCGAGCGGGTGCTCGAACGGCGGGCCGGGGTCGTGTGGATCCCGAGGCAGCTGCGGGTCATGTTCGCCGTGGCGCGGCTCGTCCCGCAGCCCGTGTGGAGGCGGATGCCGCGGTGAGCGCTCCGCCACGGCCGGGTCCCGACCCGGCGGTCGTCCACCTCGTCGGCACGGGCCCAGGACCGGTCGATCTGCTCACGGTCCGCGCGTCCCGGCTGATCGCGTTGAGCGGCACCTGCCTGTGTGACTCCGACGTCGGCGCGGCGTTGTCGTTGTGCCCGCCGACGGCCCGGGTCGTCGATGCGACCGATCTCTCGCCGGAGGACGCCGCGGCGCGGATCCACGAGGCGGTGGAACGCGGAGACCGGGTCGTGCGGCTCTACGCCGGGGACCCGGCGCAGCACTCCGCACTGGCCGCACACACGCGCGCTCTCGACGCCGCGGAGATCGAGTGGGAGCTCGTGCCCGGGATCCCGGCGGCCGGCCACGCAGCGCCAGCCGCGCCCACGACCGTCGACAGCCCGGCCACGGCGCAGACGACGCCCCCGTCCGGCGGGCTAAGCGGCGGACCGTCCGGCGACCCGGGCCTCATCCTCGTCCTCGGCGGCACCGGCGAGGCGCGGCGGCTGGCCGATCTCATGGTGACCGCCGGTCTGGACGTGGTGACCGCGCTGGCCGGCAAGGTCACGCGCCCGCGGCTGCCCCGCGGTGAGGTCCGTATCGGCGGGTTCGGCGGCGCCGAGGGCCTGGCGCACTGGCTGCGGGAGAACGCGGTGAGCGCGGTGATCGACGCGACCGACCCGTTCGCCGACGAGATCTCGACCGACGCGGTCCACGCCGCCACGGAGACGGGGATCCCGCTGCTGCGGCTGCACCGCCCGCCGTGGGCCGAACGCCCCGGCGACGAGTGGATCCGCGTCCCCGACACGCGGGCCGCCGCGCAGGTGGTGGCCGAGCGGTTCCGCCGCCCGATGCTCACCGTCGGCAAGCAGGGCGCGTCCGAGTTCGCCGGCGACACCCGCGGCTCGTACCTCATCCGCTGCTCGGAGCCACCGCCGGGACCGTTGCCGCACCGCTACCTGCTGGTACTCGACCGCGGGCCGTTCGGGGAGGACTCCGAGCGGACGTTGATGTCGCGGCACCGGATCGACGTCCTCGTCACGCGCGACAGTGGCGGCGACAGTTCGGCGGCGAAGCTGGCGGCCGCCCGGGACCTGCGTATCCCGGTAGTGATGGTCGACCGGCCGGAGGCGCCGCCCGCCCCCGAGACGGTGCACTCGGTCGACGAGGCCGCCCGCTGGCTGGTGGGGCGGTTCGGTTCACGCTGAGCCGGGCGCCCAGGGCGAGGTCGCGTCGAAGATCATCCCCATCGGCGCCAGGACCCGCACGACCTGCTCGGCCATCCCCTCGGTGAGCCCGTGCAGTCCGATCACCCCGTCCGCCGAGACGGTGCCTGGCCGCTCCACGGCGCCGAGGAACTCGGCGAGCCGCGCGGGGATGACGCCCTCGGCGACCACGGCGAGGAGGCTGACGAGCCCGTCGGAGGTGTCGACCCACCCGACCGTCGGGGGAGCGGCCACGAGCCGCCGCTCTACCGGGGTAGAGGGGGACGTGGCCCTCGCGCCGGCGTCTCGGGTGACCGTGGTGGTGAGTGGGTGGGAGTCCAGGGCGACGACGACGAGGTCGTGCACCTCCCCGGACGCGGGCACGTCGGCCGGCCCCGCGGAGCGTGCGAGGTGGGCCGCCACGTCCGCGAGGACGACCGCCGCGTGGTCGAGCCGGACCCGGACGGCGATCTCCCGGCCGGCGACGTGGATCCGCGCGGTGCCGTCCGTGCCGTCGACGACGGCGGCCAGGTCGGGGGAGTGCGCCAGCACGTCTTCCGAGCCGTCGTCGAACCCCAGCAGAAGGAGACCCGCGAGGGCGTCGATCCCGGCGTGGCCGGCCAGCGCCGCGGAGAGCCGGTCGGGCAGGTCGGCGAGATCGTGGTGGCCGTCGAGCAGGCCGGCCAGCGGCGAGGCGAGGACGACGGGCAGGCGGCGCGGACCGCCCGGCGGCAGGAGGCCGGAATCCGTGGCGCGGTCCCAGAGCCGGCGCGCGGTGGGATCGGTACCGTCCTGCTGGTCGCCGCCCGCGGGTCCGCGTTCGATCCCGCGGAGCTCGAGCCCGCCGCCGGCGACCGTGTGGACGGCGCCACCGTGGTCGGCCGCGAGGGCCGCCAGTGCGGTCCAGTCGGCGGGGCGCAGTCGGCCGCCGGGGAAGTGCAGGCGGGCCCTGTCGCCGTCGGTGATCGCGGAGACGCCCCGGGGGCCGGGGAGGTGGTCAGCGGCGGAGTCGTCCATGGCGGACCACAGTATCGGCCGGCCCGGTCGCGGGGGACCCGACGCCCGGCGGTGATCCGTGACGCGACGGGGGGTGGGCGGGCCGGGCCTCCGGGCGTGCTCGGGGATAATCGGACGCATGACCGCATTCCTGGCCACCGGGGGCCGCGTCCTCACGCCCGCCTCCCGAGACGCCACCGCCCTGGCGCACGAGAACGGACTCATCGTGTGGGCCGGCTCGGACGCCCCGGGGCCCGCCCTCTTCCCGGACGCCGAACGGGTCGACCTGGCGGGAGACTGGGTCGCCCCGGCGTTCGTCGAGTGCCTCGCCGCCGGTCTCGACCTCGCGGCCGCCGCCGCCCGCGGGGTGGTCCCGGCCGCTCTGACGCCGGTACCAGGGCCGGACACACTCGACGACCTCGCCGCGGTCGAGGAGAAGGTGCGTGCGGGGGAGCGGGTCGTCCTCGACGCCGGGGTGGAGCCAACGCGCCTCGCCGCTTACCTCACGCGCCTGGCCGACGAACTCGGCGGGCCCGCGGTCGCCCGGTGCGCGCCGGTCCTCATCGCTGCGGTGTCCGGCGGGGCGGCGGCCCCGGACGACGAGACCCTCGCCGCCCTCGCCGCCGTCGGCGCGATCGTCCTGCTGCGTCCGCTCGTCGACGACCTGGCTGGCACCGACCTCGTGCGCATCGCCGCCTCCGGAGTCGCCCTGGCGGCGTCGACCCGGGCCGGCGACGAGGTCCGCCCGTGGGACGCCCTGCGGGCGCTCACCTCCGTCGAAGGCGGTCGCGGACTGTCCCCGCGCGCCGCCTTCACCGCCACCACCCGGGGAGCGCGCCGCGCCGCCGGAGCCCGCGACGGCGCGGCCGGCACCCTCACCCCAGGTGCGCCCGCCACATTCGCGCGATGGGAGACGGGCGAGCTCGCGGTGGTCGCGGCCGACGACGCCGTCCAGCGCTGGTCCACCGATCCGCGGTCGGGGGTGCCGCCCATGCCCGACCTCACCGGCCCGGACCCCGTCCTCCGGGCACTCGTCGTGGACGGCCTGCCCGCCGGCCCCGCGGTCTGATGCCCCTGATGACGAGGCTGGCCTTCGCGGCCGCCTCCGGCGCGCTGCTGGCCGCCTCGTTCCCCCCGATCGGTCTGTGGTGGACCGCGGTTCTCGCGATCGCGCTCCTCGTCGTCGTCATGGCCCCCTCCGGCGACCACCCGCCCCGGGCACGCACCGGCGCCCTCCTCGGCCTCGTCTCCGGCCTGGCCTTCTTCCTCCTGCTGGTCCCGTGGGTCGGCATGTACGTCGGCGCCTACGCCTCCTGGGGCCTGTCGCTGGTCCAGGCCCTCTACCTCGCCGCGTTCGGCGCGGGCGCCGTGGTCATCCTGCGCGCCGGACTCGACCCCGGCCCGCGGTCCGCCGCACGCGCGCTCAGCGCGGTGCTCGGCGTGGCCGGCTGGTGGTCGGTGTGGGAGTGGGTCCGGTCGTCCTGGCCGTGGGGAGGCTTCCCGTGGGGCCGGTTGGCGTTCGGGCAGGCCGACGGCCCCCTGCTGCCGCTGGCCTCGCTCGGCGGGACGCCGCTGCTCGGGTTCGTCGTCTCCGCGGTCGGCGCCGCCCTCGGGGTGGCCGTCGTCCTCCTGCTGCGCCGCGACGCCGACAGCGGACGGCGAGGGGCCCGCGCGGCCGCCGGCCTCCTGTCGGTCCCGCTCGTCGCGGTGGGCCTGGTCGCCGGCGCCGCCCTCACCCCGGGCGGGGAGCACACCGACACCGTCGAGGTCGCGGTGATCCAGGGCAACGTCCCTCGCCTCGGCCTGGACTTCAACGCGCAGCGCCGCGCGGTCCTCGACAACCACCTCGACGTCACGGCCGGGTACGCCGACGACGTCGAGGCCGGCACCCTCCCGCCTCCCGACCTCGTGCTGTGGCCGGAGAACGCCTCCGACATCTCGCCGCTCGACGACCGCCTCGCCGGCGCGCAGATCAGTGCCCTGTCCCGGCGCCTCGACGCGCCGATCCTCGTGGGCACCGTCCTACCCACGGGCCAGGGGCGCGAGGCCACCAACTCCACCCTCGTCTGGGACGCCCGCGACGACGTCGGCGGCGGTGCCGGCTCCGACCGGGTCGCCGACCGGCACGACAAGAAGTACATCCAGCCCTTCGGCGAGTGGCTGCCGATGCGGGGCCTGTTCGAGGCGCTCTTCCCGATCGCGCAGGCCGCCGGTCACTTCGTCCCCGGGGACGGCGACGGGCTGGTCACCGCGAACGGGGTCGAGCTGGGCGTGGCGATCTGCTTCGAGATCGCGTTCGACGCCGCCGCCCGTGAGCCCCTCTCGCGCGGTGCCCAGATCCTCACCGTCCCCACCAACAACGCCACCTTCGGCCAGTCGGCCATGACGTACCAGCAGCTGGCCATGTCCCGGGTGCGCGCGGTCGAGCACAACGTGCCCGTCCTCATCGCCGCGACCAGCGGTGTGAGCGCCGTCATCGGCCCCGACGGGCACGTGCGGCAGGAGACCGGCATCTTCGAGCCGGCGGTGCTGGCGGCTCGGGTCGAGGTCGGCGGGGCCGGTACAGTGGCAACCCGACTGGGCGGCGTCCCGCAGGCGGTGAGTTGCCTCGTCGGGCTCGTCGCACTGGCCTGGGCGCTGGCCCACACCCGCCGACGGCCCGTGACCCGACACGAGGAGACGTAAGTGACCGAACCGACGACTCCGGGCGGCAGCGCGCCCTCCGGGCGCACGCTGGTGATCATCCCCACCTACGACGAGCGGGACAGCCTGCCCGGCGTCGTGGAGCGCCTGCTCGCCTCGGCCCCCGACGTGTCGGTCCTCATCGCCGACGACAACAGCCCGGACGGCACCGGGGAAGTCGCCGACCGTCTCGCCGCCGACGACCCGCGCGGCCGTATCTCGGTCCTGCACCGCACCCGCAAGCAGGGCCTCGGCGCCGCCTACATCGCCGGGTTCCGTTGGGGACTCGAGCGCGGGTACACGGTGCTCGTGGAGATGGACGCCGACGGCAGTCATCCGCCCGAGCGCCTGCCCGCCATGCTCGAGGCCGTGGACGGCGGCGCCGACCTGGCGATCGGGTCCCGCTACGTCCCCGGCGGCTCCGTGGTCAACTGGCCGTGGCAGCGCCACGTCATCTCCCGCGGCGGCAACATCTACTCCCGCGTCATGCTGGGAGTCGGCATCAAGGACATCACCGCCGGCTACCGCGCCTACCGCGCCGACGCGCTGGCCGAACTCGACCTGGACGCCATCGAGTCCAAGGGCTACTGCTTCCAGATCGACATGAGCTGGCGGCTGCTAAGCAACGGGCGGCGTGTGGTGGAGGTCCCCATCACCTTCACCGAGCGCACCGTGGGGCATTCCAAGATGAGCGAGTCGATCTTCCGCGAGGCCGCGGTCAACGTCGCCCGCTGGGGCTGGGAGAAGCGCCGCGCCCAGCTGCGTGCCCTGCTCCGGCGCTGAGATCCGAACGCCCGGGGGGCCTGACGCGCCCGTCAACGGCGGACGCCCCGGCCCCCTCGGAAGGGGACCGGGGCGTCATGCCACCGGGTGGATCAGCGAGCGCCAGCGCGGCGCCGCTTCTTGAGCAGGTCCATCCGCTCCTTGAGAAGCTCCTCGAGCTCCTCCAGGGAACGCCGCTCGAGCAGCATGTCCCAGTGGGTGCGCGGCGGCTTGCCCTTCTTCACCTCGACCGCGGGGCCGTCGATGAGCTGGCCCTCCTGGCCGTTCTTACACATCCACGTGCCGGGGATCTCGGCGTCATCGGCGAACGGCACCTCGTAGACCTCGCCGTTCGGCGTCTGGTACCGGGCCATGCGGCGGGGCGCGAGGTCGTGGTCCCGGTCGGTCTCGTAGCTCACCGCTCCGAGGCGGCTGCCCCTGAGGACTCGATCTGCCATGCGAACTCCTTCTGCCGTGTTCGTCTGCGTCAAAGCACTGCGGTCACATCACCGCGCTGCGGTCAATTCTGCGGATCGACACGACGCTGCGTGGTTCCTGCTCGTATCAACGCCAGAGGAACCCCCAAATGTTCCCACGCCCCGACGCCGCGGGCCACCCCGGGGGCGACCTGGGTACCCTTTGATCCGTGGATTCCGACGTCCGGGCAGAGCCCCCCGCCCCCCGGCGGGGCGAGGCGTCCTGCGCGTGGTGCGGTCGGCCCGTCGACGAGGGCGGCACCGGACGGCGGCGGCGGTATTGCCGTCGCTCGTGCCGACAGCGCGCCTACGAGCAGCGCCGGTCGCTACGGATGCAGGACCTGCCCGAGGGGACGGTCGTGCTGTCCGAGGCCGAGTCCACCGACCTCATGGACCGGATGTTCCAGCTGCGCTGCGCGTGCGAGGACCTGCGGACCGCGATCGCCGAGGGCGAGGACCCGGGGGAACTGGCGCGCATGTCGGAGGACCTCGTGGCCGCAGCGCGCCGGGCCGAGCGGCTGCGGTGAACCGAACAGCTGCGGTGCACGCTGTCGGCGAGGTCCTGCGGACGTGGTGGGAGCGGTGGCGGCCCTCCGTCACGGGACTCATCGTCGCCGCGCTCGCGGCGTGGGTCTCGCTCATGCCGTCGCTGCTGCCGCGGGCATGGCACTACCAGGGCATCGTCACGGGCGTGTCGATGCTGGTCGGCTACGGCGTCGGCGTGGCGCTCCGGACCCTGTGGCGGCGCGTCGTCGCGCCCCGCATCAACCTGCACCCCGACCTCACCGCGCTGGGGGACCGCCTGCTGGCGTTCGCGCGGCTGTCCGCACCGTACGTATTGGTCGTCTACCTCATCACGGCCACCGCCACGGCGATCCGCTGGCAGGACCAGGTTTCCGACCTCGTCGAGTCGCCGCGCCCACCGTGGGCGGACTACATGCGCATCCCGTGGGTCGCGCTGGGTCTCTTCGTCGCGCTGCTGATCGCCGCCCGGGGCCTCCGGGCGGCGTACCGGGCCTTCGTTCGCGCGGTGCGCCGCCGGTTCGGGATCGGGGAGTACACCGCCCGGCTGGCAGGGGTCGTGGTGGCCGCCGCGCTGCTGCTGGGCATGGTCCAGGGCGTGCTGCCGCGCCTCTTCTTCGACGCCGCCAACCAGATTTTCAGCGCCCAGAACAACGAGGACCTGCCCGACGCCCGCCCGCCGCGCGAACCCGAGAAGTCAGGGGGCCCGGGTTCACTCGTGGACTTCGAGGACCTGGGCCTGCAGGGCCGGCGATTCGTCAGCGGCGGCGTCGACCGGGAGACGCCGAGCGACCTGCTCGGCGAGGAGGCGAAGGAGCCGATCCGGGCCTACGCGGGCCTGGAGTCCGCCCCCACCAACGATGAGCGCTCCGACCTCGTGGTGGCCGAGCTCGACCGAACGCGGGCCTGGGAGCGGGAGTCCGTCGTGATCGTGCCGACCACCGGCACCGGGTGGATCAACCCGCACGCCGCCCAGGCGATCGAGCTGCTCTCCGGCGGCGACGTCGCGACGGTGGGCACGCAGTACTCGTTCCTGCCCAGCTGGATCTCGTTCCTCGCCGACCGCGAGAAGGCGGAGGCCGTCGGGCGCTCGCTCGTCGAGTCGGTGGTGGAGTGGCGCGACTCGCTGCCCCCCGACCTGCCGCGGCCGGCACTCTACGTCTATGGCGAGAGTCTCGGCACCCAGGCCGGGGAGGCGGCGTTCTCGGGGATCCGGGACATCCGCGCCACCGTGGACGGCGTGCTGTGGATGGGCCCGCCCAACTCCAACCACATCTGGCACTCGCTGGTCGAGCGCCGCGACCCGGGCACCCCGGTCACCGAGCCGGTGTACGCCGACGGCCTGCTGGTGCGCTTCTCCGAGGACCCGGCCGAGTTCCGCGGCGACGACAGTCCGTGGATCCCACCGCACGTGCTGTACGTCCAGCACGCGACCGACCCGGTGGTGTGGTGGACGCCGGATCTGCTGTTCGACCGTCCCGCATGGCTGGCCGAACCCCCGGGGAAGGGCCGCCATCCGGGCATGTTCTACATGCCGGTGCTCACGTTCTTCCAGGTCACAGCCGACCTCGGCAACGCGGTCGGCGGATCGCAGGGCTACGGCCACCTCTACGACCACCAGATCCTCGACGGGTGGGCGGCCGCGACGGGCCGCGAAGAGTGGGACGACGACGAGTTCCAGCGGTTCGCCGAGCTGCACGCCGTCGCCATGCTGAACCAGGAACGCGGCTGACGCCTTTCCCGTCCCGGGTCCGTGTTCTAGCGTTGCCTCGGAGAGAACCGGCCGAGGAGACCCGCGAATGAGCACCCACACCGCAGACACGCACGACATCATCCGCGTCCTCGGCGCGAGGGAGAACAACCTCCGCTCGGTCGACGTGGAGTTGCCCAAGCGGCGGTTGACCGTCTTCACCGGCGTCTCCGGGTCGGGCAAGAGTTCGCTGGTCTTCGCGACGATCGCCGCGGAGTCGCAGCGGATGATCAACGAGACGTACAGCGCGTTCGTCCAGGGGTTCATGCCGACGCTGGCCCGGCCGGACGTCGACGTGCTGGAGGGACTGACCACCGCGATCGTCGTGGACCAGGAGCGGATGGGCTCCGACCCGCGGTCGACGGTGGGGACCGCGACCGACACCGGGGCGATGCTGCGGATCCTGTTCAGCCGGCTCGCCCGGCCCGCCATCGGCGGGCCCAAGGCGTACTCGTTCAACGTGGCGTCGGCCTCCGGCGTGGGCACGCTGAAGAAGGCCGACGGCACCCGGCAGAAGGCCGAGTTCACCATCACCGGCGGCATGTGCGTGCGGTGCGAGGGCCGCGGATCGGTCTCCGACTTCGACATCGACGCGCTCGTGGACCGCTCGAAGTCACTCAACGAGGGGGCCATCACGGTCCCCGGCTACTCGATGGACGGGTGGTACGGGCGCATCTACTCCGGGTCCGGGTTCTTCGACATGGACAAGCCGGTGGGGGAGTACTCCGAGCGCGAGATGGACGACCTCCTGCGCAAGGAACCGGTGAAGATCAAGGCCGACGGCATCAACGTCACGTTCGAGGGACTGATCCCGAAGATCCAGAAGTCGATGCTGTCCAAGGACGTCGAGGCCATGCAGCCGCACATCCGGGCGTTCGTAGAGCGGGCCGTGGTCTTCACGACGTGTCCGGAGTGCGACGGCACGCGACTCAACGAGGGCGCCCGGGCCTCGCGGATCGGCGAGCACAACATCGCCGACGTCTCGGCCATGCAGATCACCGACCTCGCCGAGTGGCTGCGCGGACTCGACGAGCCGTCCGTGGCCCCGCTGCTGGGGTCGTTGCAGCACACACTCGACTCGTTCGTAAAGATCGGGCTCGGGTACCTCTCGCTCGACCGGCCGGCGGGCACGCTCTCGGGTGGCGAATCCCAGCGGGTCAAGATGATCCGCCACCTCGGGTCCGCGCTGACGGACGTGACCTACGTGTTCGACGAGCCGTCGATCGGCCTGCACCCGCACGACATCGACCGGATGAACGGGCTGCTGCTGCGCCTGCGGGACAAGGGCAGCACCGTCCTCGTGGTCGAGCACAAACCCGAGACCATCGCGATCGCCGATCACGTCGTGGACCTCGGCCCCGGCGCCGGATCCGAGGGCGGCGAGATCTGCTTCGAGGGCACGGCGGACGGACTGCGGGCCAGCGGCACCGTCACCGGCCGCCACCTGGACGATCGCGCCTCTCTCAAGGACTCGGTCCGCGAGCCCACCGGGTGGATCGAGGTACGCGGGGCGAGCGCGCACAACGTGCGTGACGTGGACGTGGACATCCCTCTCGGGGTGCTGTGCGTGGTGACGGGTGTGGCGGGCTCGGGCAAGAGCTCGCTCATCCACGGCTCGGTGTCCCCGCGGGAGGGAGTCGTGGCGATCGACCAGTCGGCGATCCGGGGGTCGCGCCGCAGCAACCCCGCGACCTACACCGGCCTGCTCGAGCCCATCCGCAAGGCGTTCGCCAAGGCGAACGGCGTCAAGCCAGCGCTGTTCAGCCCGAACTCGGAGGGCGCGTGCCCCACGTGCAAGGGCGCGGGAGTCATCTACACCGACCTCGGCATGATGGCGGGTGTCGCCACGACGTGTGACGACTGTGAGGGCCGCCGGTTCCAGGCCGAGGTGCTCGAGTACCGGCTGGGGGAGCGCAACATCGGCGAGGTGCTGGCGATGTCCGTGGCCGAGGCGGAGGACTTCTTCTCGGCGGGCGAGGCGCGCATCCCCGCGGCCCACAAGATCCTGGTACGCCTGCGCGACGTCGGGCTGGGATACGTGCGGCTCGGCCAGCCGCTCACCACGCTGTCCGGGGGCGAGCGCCAACGCCTCAAGCTCGCCGCCCAGATGGCGGACAAGGCCGACGTCTACGTGCTCGACGAGCCGACGACCGGCCTGCACCTCGCGGACGTGCAGAACCTACTGGGCATGCTCGACCGGCTCGTCGACGCGGGCAAGTCGGTCATCGTGATCGAGCACCACCAGGCGGTGATGGCCCACGCGGACTGGATCATCGATCTGGGCCCCGGCGCGGGCCACGACGGCGGCCGCGTCGTGTTCGAGGGCACCCCGGCCGACCTCGTCGCCGACGCGTCGACGCTGACCGGGGAGTACCTGGCCCGCTACGTCGGCGGGTGACGCCCGCCGCGGGGCCGGGCGCCGCCCACCGCGTCGCCCGGGGGTAGAAAGACGTCATGTCCGACTCCCGCGCTGTCCCTGATTCCTCGTCCGCCGCCGCCAGCACGTTCGTCCGCGTCTCCGGCCTCGTCGTGGACGAGGTGAGCGCCACGTCACTGCGCGGACACGCGGACCTGGGCGCAGACCACCTCACCGACTGGGGGACCGTGCACGGTGGCGTGTACGCGAGCATCGTCGAGTCCGCGGGCGGCGCGGGTGCCGGGTTCGCCGTCGCCGACCGCGGTCAGGTCGCGGTCGGCGTCCACAACGGGACCGACTTCCTGCGCGCCTCGGCCGGCGGGCGGGTTGAGGTGACCGCCGCAGCCCTGTTCCAGGGCCGTAGTCAGCAGCTGTGGGACGTGGTCATCACCCAGTCCGAGACCGGGAAGGTGCTGGCCCGCGGTCAGCTGCGGCTCCAGAACGTCGACCGCCCGGGCGACACCGGGGTCGCCGCCGCCACCGACCCGGCCGCGGGCTGAGCCACGCCGGCAGAGGGGGAGCGGCGGGCCGGCACCCGGAGGGCAGCTCCAGGTCGGCGAGGTCCGTCCACTCCTCGGCCGTGCCCGTGACGGCGTCGCTGTCGCGTGCGCCCAGCATGAGATACCCGGCGTAGGTGACCGCTTCCGCGGTCCGCGACTCGGGGGAATCACCGTGCCCGTCCGCGATCAGCGGAGAGGTGCTGCTGTTGAGGTCCCGCAGCGCTGACGCCAGCGTCGGTTGGTCCGGGGCCTGCTCGTCGCCGCGCGAGTACTCGGCGATCTCGCGGAGTGCGCGCCGGGTGTCGTCGCGGACGAACTCCCGCTCGGCCCGGTCGGCCGCGGCGGCGGTCGGCAGCTCCACATCTGCGGACCCGGGTCCCCCTCGAGCCATCGGCCGGCGTCGGGATTGCGGGGATCGCAGGCGGGGTCGTCGCCGGGCACGATGTGCCGGCTCGCCCGCGCCGCGCGGGCGTCGTACTCGCGGTGGGCGGCGGCGAGCTCAGTGCTGATCGACTCGGAGGGAGTCCAGATCCCCTTGACGACGGTCTCTTCGGCGTCGGCGAGCGCGTGGGGCGCGGCGTGGTGCTGCGGTCGGCTGTCAGGCCCCGGTTCGGTGGCCGCGTAGGCCGCTACCGCGTCCCGCGCGCGGCGCACCGCTCGACGTTCCGGTCGGCGGGGATCGGGGAGGAGATCCGCCATGGCCACCAGCCACGCCACGGCGGCTCCGACAGCGGTCATGGCCGGGACGAGGACGGGTTCGGTGCCGTGCTCGCCGACCGAGGTAGGAGCCGGCGGTGAAGGCGCCCAGGGCGGTGGCGACGACCAGGCCCAGTCCGATGCCGGCGACGGTCGCGGCGCGACGACGCAGCGGCGCGGCCGGGGCGTAGAGGACGGCGAAGGTCCCGGTGACGGTGAGTAGCCCCAGGTCGAAGCGCCCCAGCAGCATCGGGATCGCCAGGCACAGCAGGACCGTGAGCCCCGCCTTGGTCGCATTGGGCAGCCGCGGGGGACTCGGGGCCAAGGTGACGAGTGGTCGCAGTAGTTCTCCGGTTCGCGTACTCGCCATGTGCTCCTCAGGCTGTCCTTCCGAATCGCTTGTGCAGTGCCTGTCTGCTCACTCCCAGGACCGTGCCGATCTCCGCCCAGCTCAACCCGTGCACTCGGGCGAACCGCACGGCGGCGGCCTCTTCGCGGGCGATCTGAGCTTTTGCCCGCGCGATGGCGGCCAATCTGTCGAGGGGGGAGTCCTCCGCGCTGAAGTCGAACGTCGTCTCCACTGTCACCACCTCATCCGTCAACCTACGTTGACACCGCCGTCGATGTCAACCTCGGTTGACGCCGAGGGGTGCGTCTCGGAGCGGGCCCGGATATACTTCCGGGCATGTATCCCGGTGCCATCACCATGAAGCCCTGGTCCCGCCGCTGACGGCGGCGGAGACCACCTTTAACACCCTCTTCGCACGCCGTCCACGGACACACGCCGGGCGGCCATCTCGTGCTTCCCGGCTCCACGACGAGCCGAAGAGGGCACCGTGCACTACAACCAGTACCAGCATCAGCACCGGCATCACCGATTCCCCGCCGGACACCGCGCACACATCCGCCTGACCGGCGTGGCGGTGACCCTCGGGGACCGTACCGTGCTGGCCGGGGTCGACCTCACCGTCTCCGCGACATCGCGGCTCGCGGTGGTGGGTGAGAACGGTCGGGGCAAGACGACGCTCCTGCGCGTCCTGGCCGGACGCCACCTCCCGGACTCCGGCAGCGTCTCGAGGGTCGGGCGCATAGGGACCGTCGACCAACACCTGGACGCCCCGGAGGCGCGCACGGTCGGCGACCTCGTCGCCGAGGAGATCGCCGACAGCCTCGCCGCCCTGCGCGCGTTGGACGCCGCCGCCGACGCCATGGGAGCCGGGGAGCCCGGCGCCGAGGACGAGTACGCGGCCGCACTCGAGCTGGCCACCGCACTGGACGCGTGGGACGCCGACCGCCGCGTCGACGTCGCGCTCGCCGGGCTCGGCGCGTGCGACGACCGCGCGCGCCCGCTGGCGTCGTTGTCCGTGGGGCAGCGCTACCGGGTCCGCCTGGCCTGCGTCCTGGGCGCGCACCACGACCTGCTGCTGCTCGACGAGCCGACCAACCACCTCGACGCGTCCGGGCTGGAGTTCCTCACCGCCCGGCTGCGGGCGCACCCCGGCGGGGTCGCCGTCGTCTCGCACGATCGGGCGCTCCTGCGCGAGGTGGCGACGCATTTCTGCGACCTGGACCCGAGCCCGGACGGCAGGCCTCTGGTGTTCGGCGGCGGCTACGACGGTTGGCTCGAGGGGCGCCGTCGTGTGCGCTCCGCGTGGGAGCAGGCCCACGCCGAGCAGCTCGACGAGCACCACAGACTCGCCCGCGCCGCGGACGAGGCTCGGGACCGGCTCCGCGACGGGTGGCGCCCCGCGAAGGGACACGGCAAGCATGAGCGGTCGACGCGCGCGGGCGGCACCGTCCGGGCGTTCGTCCGCCGCCGCGAGGAGCTCGAGCGCCACCGCGTATCCGTGCCGCCGCCTCCGCCGCGGTTCCGGTGGCCGGCGTGGGACGTCCCGGCCGGGCAGCGAGTGCTGACCTGCCGTGAGGTCGTCGTGTCGGGGCGGCTGCGCACGCCGGTCTCGTTCTCGCTCGACACCGGCGACCGACTGCTGGTCACGGGCCCTAACGGGGCGGGCAAGTCGACGCTGCTCGCACTGCTCGCGGGAGACCTCCCTCTGAGCCGGGGTAGGATCGATCGTCGTCCTGCCGCACGGGTCGCGTTCCTGTCCCAGGAGGTGCCGGAGTGGGATCCGAGGCGGACCGCGACACAGATCTACGCCGAGCACGTCTCTCGGCTGGGCCGTGGCGACGCGCCGGGGCTGACGTCGACCGGGCTGCTGGACCCGCGCGCCGCCGCCACCGCGGTGAGCCGGATGTCGCAGGGCCAACAGCGTCGCCTCCACCTCGCACTGTGTCTGGCCGCCCGGCCCGCGCTGCTGATCCTGGACGAGCCGACCAACCACTTGTCGTCAGCCCTGGTGGACGGGCTCACCGAGGCGCTGGTCACCGCATCCTGCGCGGTGGTCGTCGCCACCCACGACCGGCAACTCCTGCGAGACCTGTCGACGTGGCCGACCCTCGCCCTGGCGCGGTCGGAGGTAGATGCTGCGCATGTCCGGTAGCGCGAACCCCGGAAGCGTCGACATCAAGAGGCTGCGACGCCACCTGTACTCCGGCCGCGTCGGGCGCGTCGACACGGTGGAGGTCCCGCCCATGTGGTTCCTCCGGGTCGACGGCCACGGCGACCCCAACACCGCGCCGGCCTACCGCGCGGCCGTCGAGGCGCTGTACATCATGTCGTACGCGATCCGGGCGATCGCGAAGTCGGAGCTCGGGCGGGTCCACACCGTGGGCCCGCTCGAGGGGCTCTGGTACGCCGACGATCCGCGGGTGTTCACCGCGCGGGATAAGGCCGCGTGGAACTGGACGATGATGATCTGGCAGCCCGAGTGGATCACGCCGGAGGTCGTCGCCGCCGGGGACAGGGTGACGACGACGAGGGGTTCGGACGCCGGCGAGCGTGTGCGGTTCGCGGAAGGGACCGCGGTTCAGACGCTGCACGTGGGGCCCTATGACGAGGAGGGGCCGGTCATCGCCCGGATGCACGCGGAGGCCATCGCGGGCCGGGGCGCCGTGCTGTCCGGCCACCATCACGAGATCTATCTCTCGGATCCGCGCAGGGGCGAGCCCGCGAGGCTGAGGACGATCCTCCGCCAGCCCGTCGCGTCCGGCTGAGCCGGTGCCGCCGCGCCGGGTCCGCTACGCGTCGGCCTCGAGCGAGTCGACGAGGCGTTGAGCGAGGGTGCGCAGTTGCAGCAGGTCCTCATCCGACATGTCCAGCCTTCCGAGCAGGGAACACTGGATGGCCTCCGCCTCTGCGCGCAGCTTCTCGCCGGACTCGGTGAGGTGGACGTGAACACTCCGGCCGTCGTCGGCGGACCGCGAGCGGGCGACGAGTCCGGCGTTCTCCAGGCGCGCCAGAAGAGGGGAGAGGGTCCCCGAGTCGAGGAGGAGGCGGTCGCCCAGTTGGCGGACGGTGAGGCCGTCCTCCTCCCACAGGGCGAGCAGGGCGAGGTACTGCGGGTAGGTGAGGCCGACCGACGCGAGGGCGTGCCGGTAGGCGGAGGTCGACGCGCGCGAGGCCGCGTAGAGCGCGAAGCAGACCTGATGGTCGAGGCGGAGATCGGCGGGCATGGGTCCGAGTATCCCCGACAAATCGGTTGCGCTCAATTAGGTTGTGCGCAACACTTCTCCCATGGACGAACTCACCCAGTCACACCGGGCCGCACCCGCGCAGTCGTCACCCGCCCGGGGGCGGCGGATCGGGGAGGCGGTCCGCCACGTCAGTCGCTGGGCCCTCGGCGCCGCCCTGCTCGGCGCGGGCACCGGACACCTCACGGCCATGCGCCAGGAGTTCCAGGCGCAGGTCCCGACGTGGGTTCCACTCGACCCGGATTTCGTGGTCGCCGCGTCCGGGGTCGTCGAACTCGGGCTGGGTGCCGCGCTCATCTTCACGCCGGTTCGTTTCCGCCCCGTGGTGGGCGGGGCGACCGCCGCATTCTTCGTCGCGATCTTCCCGGGCAACATCTCGCAGTACGTGACCGGCACCGCGGCCTTCGGGCTCGACACCGACCGCGACCGCTTCATCCGACTGTTCTTCCAGCCGGTCCTCGTCGCCTGGGCCCTGTGGTCGACCGGTGCGTGGCGCGCATGGCGGGCCCGGTCCCGCCGCTGACGGGGCCCGCCGCTGACCGTATCCGTCGTCCGCCCGTCTCCGGTGGCCCCCATGCGTAGACTCGGCGTCCATGCACTTCGACGAGTACCGGAGTCATGACGCCCTGGGTCTCGCCGCCCTCGTCCGCGGCGGTGAGGTGACGCCGGGGGAGCTGCTCGACGCCGCGACGCAGCGGGCCGACCTCGTGGCGCCGCAGCTCAACGCCATCGTCCGACGGATGGACGGCCCGGCGCGGGCCCGGGCCGCCGAGGAGCTGGCGGGACCGTTCGCCGGTGTACCGTTCCTGCTCAAGGATCTCGGCCAGGACTACCGGGGGGTCCCCACCAGCGGCGGGTCGCGGACCCTGGCAGAGGTGCCGGCGGCCGAGCACGCGACCGTCGTGCAGCGGTGGCTGGACGCGGGCCTGGTCGTCTTCGGCAAGACCAACACCCCGGAGTTCGGCGCGAAGGCCGTCACCGAACCGGCGCTGTTCGGGCCGGCCCGGAACCCGTGGGATACGCGCCGCAGTCCCGGCGGGTCTTCGGGAGGGTCGGCGGCCGCCGTCGCGGCGGGTGTCGTACCCGTCGCGGGCGCGAGCGACGGCGGCGGGTCCATCAGGATCCCGGCAGCCTGCTGCGGACTGGTCGGCCTCAAGCCCGGCCGCGGTATCGTCCCGACGGGTCCGGTACGCGGGGAGGCGATGCACGGCGCGGCGACCAACGGCGTCGTCTCGCGAACCGTCCGCGACACCGCCGCAATGCTGGACGTTCTCGCCGGCGGCGAGCCGGGCGGCCCGTACCTCCCGGCGATGCCGTCAGAGACGTTCCTGTCCCAGGTCGGTGCCGAGCCGGGCCGCCTGCGGATCGGGCTGTGCACGACGTCATCGATCAACGCTTCGCCCCACCCGGAGGCGCTCGCGTCGGTCGAGTCCGCGGGCCGTGCGCTCGAGGGGCTCGGTCATCACGTCGAGTTTCTCGAGTCGCAGCCCGTCGACGACCTCGCACTGGCCCGCGACTTCCTCACGAGCTGGTTCGCGTACCTCGCGTGGACGGTGGAGAGCACCCGGCAGCGGACGGGATGCCGCGACCGGGACTTCGAGACGGACACCCGGATCGTCGCCGCGCTGGGCAGGTCGCAGAGCAGCGTGGACTACCTCACCGCAGTGATGCGTCGCGACGACTACGTGCGCGAGTTGACCGCCTTCTTCTCGGGCTACGACCTGCTCATGACGCCCGGCCTCGCGGATCTACCACCGCTCATCGGCGCCCTCGACACCCCGCCGTGGGCCGTCCGGGGAGCGGAGGCGCTGCTGACGACCCGGACCGCGCCGCTACTGCGTCATTCCCGGTTCGCGGAGTCGATCATCGACGACAACCTGAGCTGGGTCCCGTACACGCAACTGGCCAACCTCACCGGGCGGCCGGCGATGTCGCTTCCACTGCACTGGACGCCGGAGGGCCTGCCGATGGGGGTCCAGTTCGTCGCGCCCCTCGGCGGGGAGAGCCGGCTCCTGCGGCTCGCCGGACAGCTCGAGCAGGCCCTGCCATGGGCCGATCGCCAGCCGACGATAGACGGCGCCGACACCGCCGCGTCGACGAGGTGATGCCCCGAACCGGGGCGGGCGCGACCGGCGGGCCCTCGTGGGGCAGCCGAGACTCGTCCCGACCGCGACCTCGGACCTCCCCGCCTTTCGTCACCCGTGACGTTTCGACTGCATCGTCGAGCACGCACACGGCCGGCACACCGGGACCGAGGATGGCGACGCCGTCCCGGACCGGGCACGGTGCCCAAGTCGCAGCCGGGCGGGCGACGCGAGACACTGTCGGCGCACCAGCCGGGTGGCACAACGGCACGGGGCGCGAGCGCGCCGTGGCGCGGTCCGGAGCCGACGGGTCGGCGGCGTGGGAAGGTCCGGACATACCAGCAGTGTCTCCGACAACAGGTCCGAGGCGGACGAGGGCGGGCACAGTCACGTCGACGCCGCCGGTCGAGAACGGCGGGACAACGCGAGCCCCGAGGATCACGACCTGCGGCCACGTCACGTCGCGCGCCGTCGGCCCCTTCTGGTCCGACCGCCGGATCCACCAAGTGCCGATAATCTACATTATGTAAAGTTTCACTTGTCGGATACGTTAATTCATACTTGACGACCCCTCGGCGCAGGCGGACACTCGGGCCCATGCATACCCCTCGCCTGGTCGAACTCATCGACGCCCACAAGCGTGCCTATGGCGTCAGTGAGTCCGAGCTGGCCCGCCGAATCGGGATCACCCGCCAGAATCTGCACCTGTGGCGCACCCACGGACTGCGCGGCCTGCCGGCCCGGACCACGCTCGACGGCATGGCTGCCGAACTGCGTCTCCCGTATGTCCGGGTGCTCGAGGCAGCCCTACGCGATGCCGGCTACCTCGACGACACCGACCACGTTGCCACTACCGAGTCGCCCCTCTTCTAGGGCATGTCGCTTCACCGGCCTGCGGCCTCAGGGGTGAGGAAATGCTCAGGTATGCTCCCCGTTAGTCGGTTCGGTGCCGCCTGTCCCTGCGCTACTTCTGCGCTCGGAGCCGGGCGATATCGACGCAAGAGGGAATCCGGTGGGAGTCCGGAACTGTCCCGCAACGGTAAGAGAATCCAATGGCGTGGTCACAACATCCCCGCCACCAGTTCTCGAGTCCGACACCTGCCGGCGCAGGGGCGCACCCCGCGCTCCTGCACTCACGGCCGAGGAGCCCTCACACATGAATATCAAGACCCGTCGACCACGGCTGTCCCGTGACAGAGTGGTCACTCTTTTGGCAATGCTCGGCTTGGTGGTCACGACCGCTTGTTCGGCACCTGAGCAGCCCTCCGAAGAGACGCCGGCTCAGTCCATCACGGTTGTCGACGACGCCGGACGGACCGTGGAGTTCGACGGCCCGATCGAGTCGGCTGTGGTGGCTAACCGCTACAACAGCGAGCTGATCCGGGCGATGGGCGACATCGACAAGGTGATCGCCGTCGACGCCAACACCGCCCAGGATCGCGTCTATTGGGGTCAGTTCGATCCGGATAACGTCATCGGCAAGGGCCAGAGCGAACTGAACGTCGAGAAGATCATCGAGCTCGATCCCGAGGTGCTGATCCTGCCGCGCAACGGCAAGGTCGACGAGTACGCGGCCGCGCTGGAACCGGTCGGCATCAAGGTCCTCACCGTCACCGGGTGGGACAACGGCGATTTCGCCTCGCAGCTTGAGATCCTCGGTAGCGCCTTTGACAATGAGGCCGGAGCCGAGAAGGTCACTGAGTTCTTCGAGTCGACCAAGGTCGACATCGCCGACCGCGTGGGCGGAGTCGAACCGAAGAAGACCGTGTACTGGGAGTACGGCGATCCCTATACCACCGCCATTCCCGAGACGTCCAACGACGGGTGGCACCAGATGATCGTGGCCGCGGGTGGGGTCAACATGTTCGGCGACCCCACCCTGGAGGGCGACACGGTCGATCCCGAGCAGATCCTGGCCACTGCCCCGGATCTGATCCTCAAGACGACTTCGGGTGGGGCGCTGAAGAACACCGGCGTCTACACGCCCCCGGCCGACGGTGAGTTCGCCTCGATCGGGCAGGAGATGATCGCGCGTCCCGGGTGGCCGGAGCTCACCGCCGTGCAGGAGGGCAACGTCCACATGATCACCGGATTTGCGGGCGGCGGACTCGGCAAGATTGTCGGAGCGGCCTACCTGGCAAAGTGGCTCTACCCGGAGCAGATGGCGGGCTTCGACCCGGACGACGTCTTCTCCCGGTGGCTGGAGCTCCAGGGTATGGAGCTGCCAGAGGGTCACGTCTACACCGTCCCGGCCACCCGGTGATCTGACAATCCGTGGCGAGTCAAACTACTCGTGATGACCGCCGGACGATCCTGGGAACCCGCCGCACACGGCGACTGATCCTGGTGGCCGCGGCGGCGATCATGCTGGCGCTGGCCTGGGCGGGCGTGGTCAACGGCGTGACCGACATCAGCTCGGTCAGGTTGCTGGCCACGCTCGTACCCGAAGGTGACCGGTGGGCCACCCCGTTGACGTGGAACGAGTGGGTCGCGGTGGTGCAGCTCCGCCTGCCGCGGATCGCCATGGCCGTCGTGGCCGGGATCGGGCTCGCGGTGGCCGGCGCGGGCATGCAGATCATCACCGGCAACCCCATGGCCAGCCCCTTCACCACCGGGATCTCCAACGCCGCGGCCTTCGGCGCCTCCGTCGCGATTCTCACGGGTCTGTCAATCGTCGGGTCCCGCACCCTGGGCACGATGGTCGCCGCGTTCATCGGCGCGGTCCTGTGCTCGCTGCTCGTCTTCTCAATCGCCTCGGTCACGCGGATGGGTCCCACCGCGATCATCCTGGCCGGGATCGCCCTGAGCTATCTGTTCTCGGCCCTGGCGGCGGGACTGCAGTACGTCGCGGACGAGCAGCAGTTGTCGTCGATCATCCACTGGACATTCGGGGACCTCGGCCGGGCGACCTGGTCACAGATCGCGATCGCCGCCGTCGTCGTCGTCCTCGCCTGTCTGCACGCCCGCGCCAACACAGGCAACTACCAACGGTTCGCCGCGGGCGACGATGTGGCGCGGGCCCTGGGCGTCTCCGTCACGCGGCTGCGCCTGGAGACCGGGTTGTCGATCACCTTGGTCGCGGCCACCGTGATCAGCGTGACCGGGGTCATCGGGTTCATCGGCCTCGTGGCTCCACACATCGCGTCCATGCTCGTCGGGGCCGATGAACGCTACCGCCTACCGCTGACCGCGATCACCGGGGCGAGCATTATCCTGGCGGCGGACCTGGTGGGCAGACTGGCCCTGAGCCCGATCATCATCCCGGTGGGGATCGTGGTGTCGCTCATCGGGGTGCCGGTGTTCCTGTGGTTGATCCTGCGCGAGGGCAGGTGGTCGCGGTGACCGATGCGAAGTCCGCGACTGGTCTGAAGGTGCGTGGTCTGTCGGCCGCACACCGCCGCCGCGGCGAGGCCGTGATCGCCGGAATCGACGTGGACGTGGCCCCCGGTGAGATGGTGGGCATCCTCGGTCCGAATGGCTGCGGCAAGTCCACCCTGCTCAAGTCCGTGTGCGGCGTGCTCACCCCCCGCTCGGGCACGATCGTGGCCGACGGAACCGACATGGTGAAGGTTCGCCCGCGCCGACGCGCGCAAATCCTGGGTTACGTCCCCCAGCACGACGATGGGGTGGGCCGAGCCCTCACCGTGGCCGAGTCGATGAGTCTCGCACTGGATCGGCGGCGCCTCAGCGAGGAAGCCACGCTCGACATCGTCCTGGGCATCGCCGAGCGACTCGGCCTCGGGGGGATGGCATCACGCCGCGCCTTCGAGCTCAGTGGCGGCCAGCAACAGCGAGTGCTGATCGGCCGGACCCTGGCCGCGCAGACCCCGTACCTCCTACTCGACGAGCCGGTCAGCGCGCTAGACCTGCGTTACCAGCTGGAGATCATGGAGATAGTGCGCGACCTGGTCCACACCGACGGCGTGGGGGTGGCGATCGTCCTGCACGACCTTAATCTGGCTGCCGCGTTCTGCGACCGACTGATCGTCCTCGACCAGGGACGCGTGCACTCGCAGGGGCGGCCGGCCGACGTCATCACCACCGAGTTCGTCGAGACCCTGTACGGCCCCGTGGCCGATGTGGTCCACCTCAACGGGGCCAGGTACGTGGTGCCGGCCCGGAGAAGGAACCCCGAGACATGACCGACATCCCCGCACTGTTGACCGCCATCGACGGCCTCGGCCCGCCGTTCCGCGTCATCCGCCTGACCCCGGGCGACACGGCTGCCACCGAAACGGCGGCGGGTAATCAACGCTTCCACGGCATGCAGCTGTGCGACCCGGCATCCGGGCAGGCCCGTCGGATGGTGGAACTGCACGCCCAGTTCCGGGGGATGGAGACGGGGCGGCACGCCGGTTCGTTGGTGTTCCAGCGCTACTGCCATCGGGTCTGCGCGGTCGCGGTGGCGGCGTGGATGTTGCACGGCGTGGCACTCGATCTCCACGCGGCGGGGGTCTCGGTCCGGTTCACCGACGGATCGCCCGACCTGCTGACGCTGCACTCACCGCAGGTGCTCAAGGACGCGACCCCGGAGCAGGTCCTGACCGCCACCGTCGACGGGCACCTGCGCCCGCTCGCCGAGGCGGTGAGCGCGGAGACCGGGCCCGGGATGGGCAACCTCATGGGAAACATCGCGGCAGGCTTCGCCGGAGGGTTCCGGGCGCTCGCGGACCGGCCCGACACCGGGCTGACCACCCACCACATCCGCGAACATGCCGAGTTGCTGCTGTCCGCCCGTCCCGAACTGCGCCGGGGAGGCGAATTCCGGATCCTTTCCGATCCCGCCGGACCACGTCTGTTCTACGACCGAAAGTCCTGTTGCCACTGGTACGCCGCCCCCGACGGACGGTACTGCTCATGGTGCTCGCGGCTGAGCCAGGACGAGCGGACACGGCGCTTCGAGGAAGCGATGACTCGCGGGTGAGGCACCCGGACCGCGACCAGCGCGAGCTCGGGTGGGGCGTGGTCTGCCACGTCAGCGGGACTGACGGGCCTGCGATGGCGTTCGAGCGCACGATCCGCCTCGCCCAAGTGGCCGAGGACGCCGGGTACGGCTCATTCTGGGTGGCCCAACACCGCTTCGGAACCGACGACGCCCACCTGCCGTCGCCGCTCCTCCTACTCGCGGCTCTGGCCCGGGAGACCGATCGGATCGCCCTAGGAACGGCATCCATCTCGGCGGCCCTCGAGCACCCGCGCCGACTCGCCGAAGACGCCGCCGTGGTGGACATGCTGTCCGGCGGGCGCCTGGAGCTGGGGCTCGGGAGCGGATCGGACCCGATCGCCTCCACTGCGTGGGGGCTCGACCACGACCGCAGGCACGGTCGGTTCTGGGAGGTGGTGGACGAGCTGAGGGGGCTGCTCGTCGGCGCGATCCACCCGCGGCTCCATCCGCCCGCTCCTGACCTGATGGACCGTCTGTGGATCACCGCCGGCAGCAGCGAGACGGTGCTGCATGCTGCCGGCCGCGGCCTGGGGCTCATCGCCGGTCGGCGACGCGTTCGCCCTGGAAATATCCCGGCGCAGGAAGACCTCAGGGTCGCGGCCCTGTTCGATACGTTCACCGCTGCCGGAGGCGGGAAGATCGCGGTCTCCCGGCCCCTCGTGGCGACCGAGGAGTCGTCCGTCGCCGACTGGGTTGCCGCCGAAGAGCGCAGGGTCCGCGGGCTGGGGGCACCATTGACGATCTCCACCGGCACCGCCGCGCACATTCTGGACGCGCTCTCCGCGGACCCCGGGGTGCGACGAGCGGACCGCGTCCTGGTCCACACCCGCCCCATCGACGTGCCGCATCAGGTCGAGGAGACGAGCCTGCGGATGCTCGTCGACCGGCGAGCAGGCGGGAGCTAACCCTATCGACGCAGTGACCGGCACCCCGTCTGAGCGGGGCGCCACCCAAGCATGTCGCCGGTTGAGCCGAGGTGCTGCCGGGAGTGAGCCATCTGCGCCGGTGTGTAAAACACTGCAGTGCAGTCGATTCGAAACCGCCGAATGCCTGCTCCCGTGGGACGGAGGTCGCGTCGATGCGATCCGATCAGGCACACAAGAGAAAATCCGGTGGTGCTTGACCGCTTGACGAACTGCATGAAGACCGCTGATGTCGAAAACGGCGTGAAACCCAGCACCACCTACGAGGAGCACTACGGTCGGTCACGGGCTACTCGGTCGAAAGAGCGCGCCTACCAGCAGCCATGCGAAACCGATAACCAGACGTTATGACAAGGGTGAAGGCAGGCACGCTCGGTCGTCTGCCTTCACGGTTCCGGCTCCCATTGCATTGATTTTGTCCGCTTCGAGCCGACACCCACCAGTTTTGTGCGCAAGCTCTGACGAACTACGCCAGCCCATAAAACTAGACTGTGCTGATGGCTACGAAGAGGGTGTCCCCTGCAGTGCTTGTGCCGCTGCAAGAGGCCTTGGCTACTGCTTACTGGTTCAAAAACGATCTGAGAGCATTCCTGCGCAGCGCCACCGGCGAACCCGAGCTGATCGCTCAGCTCGACTGGGGCGGTTCGTATAAGAGAGCCATCGTCCGTCAACTAGTCACTACGCTCGCTGACAACCAGCACCGGTACTTCGACACCCTAGTCGCGCTGATCTTGGCAACAGCTGAGATCGATCCTTCCTCACTGAAGCGGCTCGATGACGGTGCCGCCAAGTATGAGTCCGCAATCGCGGCACTCAGAGTCCTTCAGGACATGGTCGGACCGTACCGCGCTATGCGGTCGGAAGCAGAGGCGGCAGCGCAACGTCGCCGCCTTGACCAGGAGCGCGCCGAGCAGAAACAGGCGCTCGCACGTGAGACATCGGAGCTGAACGCCGAGTTCATTTCTATGCACTCCCAGCAAGCGCAGGCGCGTGGCTATGCCCTGGAAAACCTGCTCAATCGGCTCTTTGCCCTATACGACATCGACGTAAAGGGACCGTTCCGCATTCAAGGGGAACAGATCGACGGCGCCTTCACGTTCGAAGGAACCGACTACCTCCTGGAGGCAAAATGGACGCAGGAGCTGAGCACCACTTCCGACCTGTCGATTTTCGCAGAAAAAGTGCGTCGCAAGCTGGACAACACCCTTGGGTTGTTTCTCTCCATCAGTGGCTTCCAGCCCAACGCCGTGGCTCTGAGCGGAGAAGGTGGCCGACGATTGTTACTGCTCGCAGAGGGTTACGACTTGGCGATGGTGCTCGACGGGAAGATCCTGCTAGACGAGCTGCTACGTCGGAAGAAGCAACACGCGGCCCGCACCGGCGAGATCCTACTTCGCGCTGCAGACATCCTGTCCTGAAAACATCAACGGATGCCGATGCTCTCTCACACCCCTGTTGATAGTCGGCCGGAAGGTGTCGTTCAGGCCTTTTTCGGCATGCGTTCATGCACACGCAGAGCCGACTCAGTAAGTCGAGTCAGCGGGTAACCGGCGAGGTGAAGCCACCGCAGGACACCCCATTGCAAGGTGGCGGCAGCGGCCTCTACAACCTCTGTGATGAAGACGGGGTCCGGCATCCGTGTGCTGCGAAAATGGCCAGGCTCGTACTCCTCACCGATCTCGACGTCGTAGCCGACCATGCCGAACCAGTTTTGACCGTGCCCCGCTCCGCTGGCCGCGTTCCATAGGAACGACCAACGGTCGGCGTCACCGCCGACCGTTTCCGCCGCCTGGCGAACAAGCCCCTCGTATCCAGGCGGTTTGTCCTTCGGTGAGGCACCAGCTCCGAGGTCGCCGGCGCGCTGCACGGTGTCAGCCATCCGCTGGTCAATGCGCTCGACAGGGTATCCCCCAGCCAGCTGTGCCTTGCGCTCGTACCCGAAGTCCTTGTACATCATCCGCAGTAGCCGACGCACGCACTCACGTGGGTCGTCAACATCGGCCAGCAGCCAGACCGCATGTGCTCCAGACTCAAGACCGGCCCTGCCCATGAGCAAGTACGGCCGGTATCGCACATTATTAACATGGGCTTCGTCGAACGAGTACGGCGCCACCAGGTCGGCCCACAGCAGCATGTGCTCGATGCCCGCGCACAGGTAATTGTGCGACCACGCCGACACCTTTTCCCACGGGTACAACGCATCGGCGCACGCGAGGAGGCTGGCGGGGATCGGATCGACCGCACCGTCCAGAGCGAGTTCGCACGCCCGGATTGAGTAGGTCGCGCGCACCCAACGCTGCTGGTGTTCCTCACTGAGGAAGCCCTGGGGTGATGCCATCGGAGGATCATCGCACCAGTGCATTCGCCCAGTAAAGCGCAGAGGGTGAGACAGGCTCCTCGGGTTGGTCCCGAGCGGTGGCGCTCACTCCGGCCATATCGAGACGCTCGCGAGGCGCTGACAGTACTGCGTTATCGGTGGCGACCTCCATTTGACCGCCCCCTCTCGACCTCGCGCTCGGCTCCTGAGCTGTCCCGGGGGTTTCGGACACCGGATCTGAGGCGGATGATCGCTTCGGGAGGGAGTCCAGGATGCCTGCTGCCAAGCCGCCGGAATTTCGGCGCCGAGCTGTTGAGCTTGCTCGTCTGCGGGAGAAACCGATCGCCGAGATCGCCCGGGACCTGGGGATCAGCGAGTCCTGTCTGCGCCGGTGGATGGACCAGGCCGACGTCGACGAGGGGCATAAGTCCGGTCTGACGAGCGACGAGCGTGCGGAACTGGCGCGTCTACGCCGTGAGAACCGTGTCCAGGCGATGGAGATCGAGATCCTCAAACGAGCCTCGGCGTACTTCGCCCGAGAGAACGTGCTCCCAAAATAGTGGCCCGGCTGATCCATGACCTCGCCGCCGACGGGTTCCCCGTGGCGGTGGTCTGCCGGGTCCTGCAGGTACCGCGATCGTCGTACTACGACGCGATAGCCGTGCGTCCGCCGACGGAACGCGAGATCACCGACGCGCATCTGCCGAACGAGATCATCGACATCTATGCCGCGAGTCGGGGCACCTACGGCGTCCGGAGGGTGCATGCCGACCTGGTGCTGCGGCGCGGTCACCGGTGCGGTCACTGCCCCAGCTACCGCACCGAGCCTTCATCACTGCCGATCCTGGCGGCCCAACGCATGGGGCTGATGCATGAGTAGGTGACATCTGATCTGGCTTGCCCTGCGGGGCGGGCCTGGAAGGATGTTGCTGTGCCCAAGCCCTACCCCCAGGAGTTCCGCGACGACGTCGTCCGGGTGGCTCAGTCCCGCGAGGACGGTGTCTCCCTGGACCAGATCGCCCGGGACTTCGGTGTCCATCCAGTGACGTTGCAGAAGTGGATGCGCAAGGCCGACGTGGAGGCCGGGATCAAACCCGGCACCACGTCGGCCGAGTCGCGTGAGCTGCGCGAGGCCAAGCGCCGAGTACGTCTGCTGGAGCAGGAGAACGAGGTCCTGCGCCGCGCTGCTGCCTACCTGTCCCAGGCGAATCTGCCGGGAAAAGGTGGTACCCGCTCGTGAACGAGCTCGCCGCTGACGGCATCGCTGTCACGGTGACGTGCCGGGTACTCGGAATTGCTCGTCAGCCCTACTACCGGTGGCTCAAAAAGCCCGTGACCGACGCCGAACTGGCCGAGGCGTACCGGGCCAACGCCCTGTTCGATGCCCACCGCGAAGACCCGGAGTTCGGGTACCGCTACCTGGCCGACGAGGCCGAGGCCGCGGGCGAGAAGATGTGCCGGCGAACCGCTTGGCGGATCTGCTCGTCCGGTGGCTGGACCAGCGCCATCAGCCGAAAGGGCCGCGGCAAGCACCGCAAGGCCGGCGAGCCCGTACACGACGATTTGGTCGAGCGGGACTTCACCGCCTACGGTCCGAACGAGCTGTGGCTGACCGACATCACCGAGCACCGCACCGGCCAGGGCAAGCTCTACCTGTGTGCGATCAAGGACGTCTACTCGGGACGGATCGTCGGGTATTCGATCGATGCGCGAATGAAGTCCCGCCTGGCGGTCAACGCTCTGAACAGCGCTGTCGCCAGGCGGGGCGAGGTGACCGGTTGCATCCTGCACAGCGATAGAGGATCTCAATTTCGCTCGAAGAAGATGCAGAAGGCCATCCGGCGACACGGCATGCTCGGGTCGATGGGCAGAGTCGGCGCGTGCGGTGACAACGCGGCCATGGAGAGCTTCTTTTCGCTGCTGCAGAACAACGTCCTTGACCGCCGATCCTGGGCCACCAGAGACGAGCTCCGGGCTGCCATCGTGCACTGGATCGAACGCACCTACCACCGCCGCAGACGGCAGGACCGCCTCGGCAGATTGACCCCGATCGAATACGAGACCATCATCAACCATGAGGCCCCTCAGGCCACTCAGGCCGCGTGACTAACCCTGTCACCTAACCGTGCACCACCCCCAAGCTTTCGCCGCACGTCGTCTTGACGCGCGAGTTGTTTCGATCGATCGCCACTACTCACCTTCGTCCCACACGGCGTGAACAAAGCTCGCCGCCCGCCTCTCGCTAGCGCGCGCGTTCGCACTCCGAGCGACCCGAGGGAATGCGCTAGTGAGCGCGCAGGACCTGATGTGCGATCTCCACACATAGGCGGACGGGCACTACTCGAGCCAGCTAGATCATGCGTAAAAGCAGACTGCCTACTGAATGCTGCCCTAAATCCGGACAATGCCATGTACATTTCAACAATGTCTCTATTGACACCCACTTACGGATATGACTACCGTGACGGCAGTCCAACACGAAAGGAGATGGAAATGAACTTCGACCACCACAATTGATGTAGACGTGCCGATGCTCGACGCCCTTTCGGCGTCGAGCATCGGCATTGCCATTCCAAATAAAGCCCCCGTCTAACAAAAGGCAGCATGTCCATCAGTTCAGATACACACCCTAATGTCGAGAACAAACTACTAACGTTAGCTCCATACGTATCTTGGGGTTGGATTGGTGCCGATCTTTACGTATGCGGGGGAACGAAACAACAAGTTATACCTGGCACATTGCCACCAACTCTAACTGCTGCCGCGGTAGGAGTTCTTGAGTCTCTTCGTTCGGGTGGCCTATCGAAGGCGCAGCTCACCAATGCCCTACGAAACACAGATGGGACCGAGACTGAGAAGCGGGACGTTATCGGAATCCTCACATCTGCGCACCTGACAATGACCGAAGACCGGGATCCTTCAGACCGCTACGACCGACCAAAACTCTACTACAATTACGCTGGTGGCAATCCTAGCGAAACGCAAGAACGAATCTCCGCCGCGCACGTAGCAATAATAGGATGCGGAGGGATAGGCAATATCCTGTCCTCGGCGTTAGTGAGTTCTGGTATCGGGTATATTACCCTAATCGACTGTGACACTATCGAAGAGTCAAATCTAACTCGCCAAATAATGTTTCGAGAAGCCGATGTTGGACTCCCAAAAATCGATGTGTTGGCGCGGGAGCTTCGTAATCTCAATAGCGTCACGGAAGTGCGAGTTATTCACGCAGATATCACTGACGAGGACGTCCTTGCGGAAGCATTGCCGCATTGTGACTTCGCGGCATTGAGCGCGGATTCTCCGCCGCAGATAATTGAATGGCTAGACCGAATTGCTCTTCGTCGAGGGCTCCCCTATCTTCCAGTCGGTTACGTTTGCGACATGCCGGTAATCGGCCCCATGGTGGTGCCCGCACTCGGGTCGCCTGGATGGAATAGCGGCAGTTCATTCATCGCAAAGCAGTCTTCGACTGAGCATGTGGATCGCAGTGAACACGCACCTCCCGCCCCTAAAGCTAAGACGCAAGCGCCGAGCCACGCTTGGACCAATCTCGTCGCATCTGGACTGGCGGTCGACGACATACTGTGCTATCTAGGCGGTTTCGCCACGCCCGTAAGCCTCAATCGCCGAATTGGATTAAATAAGACTGGTCTATACTTTGAAACACAACAGTTCGACTAGAACAGCAGATTTGCGAACCTCGCGTCATAGAAGGCAGCTGTCTAATGGGGCGTCGGCTCGGGTTGTTCTGTACGTGAGCGCCGCCTTTGGGGCAGCTCGAATGTTCATCGGCGCGACAAGTGCGCTCTACCTTGTAAGCAAGGGGGTGCAGCCGGAGCATGTATTCTATCTGAAGGCCTTCCAAGCGGGCGCAATGCTAGTAATCCAAGTCCCGCTCGGTTGGATATCTGATCGAGTTAGTCGACGATGGCCAATAGCAATCGCAATTATCCTGGGCGCATTATGGTTACTCCTGACTGCCGTTTCTACTAATATTCCAACCTTGTACGTTGCGGAGTTATGCAATGCATTATCGTTGGCGCTGATGGCGGGCGCTTTGCACGCGGAGTTTGTCGACAGATCGATTGCCCATCATAAAGACAATAACCGAAATGAATCAGATAATCTGGCGCAAGATATCAGCCGTTTAAATAACTTTGAGTTCCGAGCAATGGCTGTATCTGCCGGCCTTGGCGGATTGATTTACGGCATTGCACCCACTACAACGTGGTTGATTGCCTCTGCGGCTTGCCTGGTTATTTTCACGTCATACGTATGGTACTCAGCTAAGTTCCCACCTTTGCCTGAGGCAGAGGCGGATGGAACGGTACGTACATTGCGCTTGATGATTAGGACGCTCAGGGATTCACATCGCGGCGTCCTGGCACCATTGCTCGTTGGCGGAATTTTATACGCCGGATTCCAGATTGCAATCCAGTACTGGCAACTGGCCATCAATCGTTCCGGGCCCGTACTGTCGTCAGAGTTTGCGACGGGTATTGTGTTCGGTCTTATTTTCGTGATTATTCTGGTAGTCCAATCCGGAATTAGCGGACTGCTTAGCTCATTCGATCGGAAACGTTGGCTGTTGCCAGTAGCAATAGCTGTGCCGCCCCTCTTGTGGTTCGCTATTCTCTATTTGCCATTGTGGCCAGTTCAGGCTGCAGCTACTGTCCTATATTTCTGGATCTACCGAGCGGCATTCGTTTACTACGATGTGATTATGAATAAAGGTGTTGCAGAGGGAACTCGTGCGACCGTGTTGGCGACGAGGGCGACATCTGGACGATTGATTGCTCTAGCTTGTGCACCAATTGTGTCGTCTGCGGTCGCCGTGATGGGGCCAGCTGGCGCCGTACTCGTGGTTAGCGCGCTATCGGTCCTTGCGGGATTACTCGCGCTGCTAAACCCTGAAACGACTAGATCCAATTGAATCACCGGGGCAATGGTGGGAGTTCGCTGAAATCCAGTAACGACATGTGCTTCTACCTTCGGTAGTACTGATTCTTTCGAGCTGGCCCCCACAGGTCTCAATTACGGCTCGCGATGCGCTGTTGTTCTTGTCACACGTCACTAGTATTTGTTCTACCCCGATAGTTCGCAGCCGTGCGATGGACTGGCGTAGGATTTCGGTAGCGTATCCACGCCGACGGTGTTCCGGTGCCACGGCGTACCCCACATGTCCGCCGAATGTGAGGAGATAGTCGTTGAGCTGATGGCGAATCGATACGCGCCCGATCGGGACCCCGTTAACTTCAGCGACGAGAAACTCGGCTCTAACGCGACCCGGCGGAAGTTCAATTCCGGATGCCTCTCGATCGACTCTTTCAAGAAACTCGTCCCAGGTTCCCTCCATCGGTAGGAAGGTAAAGTCATCTCGACGCAGTTGTTCGTGAATGCGTCGTAGTGTTACTTCGTCACGGTATTGTGGTGGTCGCAGCAGTAAAGCCATGCAACCGATCATCTCACGATTGGGGCGAAGTCGCAGTGTTCAGAGAGGACACACTCGGGCCACGAGGCACCCACACTGAGTCGATGGACACCAGTTTCTTCTATGAGGATCTCGCTCAGCTCCAACTTCTCACTTGACACCGTGCTCAACGGACAGAACTAGGCCGGCTCCCGAAGAGGGCCCGTTCCATCAGTCTTCTTCGCCAACGGAAGCCGCGACAACCCGCCAAACGATGCCGAGAGTCCTACCCGCCTCTCGCTACGAGGGACGCCGATGCATCGGTATGGCGCTCGCTCTCTCATTTCCTTGGTTGTGGGACGGTCGCCAGTCCATTCACTTACCCGCCCGCCCATTGCACGCTCGATGGCGTCTTTCCATGAGTACTGTTTGGCGGTCCGACACGGGATCCAGCCCTCGTAACTCCTGATGGCGCGATACTTAACGTGAGGTTGCCCGTCTCGCGCCGACTGTTCGGTACAGCGCCCAGACGATCAGCCCCACGACTGGCAGCAGGAACGCCACCATGAACCACAGAAACGTTTCGGGCCACGACGCTCCCCGACGCCGTTCCGTGACGGCGATCGCGATCGGGATTAGCAGCCACACCAAGACGACGAGTAGCCACACGATGTCGTAGGCCAGCGGGATCACCGCGGCCGTGCCGGCTTCTGCGACAGTCATATCGAGTCAGATCCCCGTGATGGAGTAGTCGCGCTCAATGTTTGCGGTGGCTGCCCCCCACGCACTGCCTTGAACTCGGTCCTGATGCCTGCGGAACGAGGCGGCGTCGTCAAAGACCTCCTCGACGCGCCACACCAGACGATCCTCGGTTGGGGTCACAGTAAACGACCTGCAGCCCTGCTCAGCTCGCGTCAGCTCGATGTGACGCAGTAGATGATCGGCGACCAGAGCGGCTTCGCGCTCGTCGCGACACACCAGTCGGCCCTTCAGATGAACTTCGGTCACCGCCCCAGTATCGGCCACTCCCTCGCCCGCAGGGCCCTGAACAGTGCAACGAGACCGCTCATCGGCGGTCACGGCGTGTGAGGCTGGAGGGCGCGGTACAGCGTGGAGCGCCCGACTCCGAGATCGCGGGCGATCGCCGATGGCCCCTCCCCCGCTTCGACGCGGGCGCGGGCCTTGTCGATCTGCTCGTCGGTCAGGACGCGTTTGCGTCCTTTGTACTTGCCCTTTGCCTTAGCGATGGCGATCCCCTCGGCCTGGCGTTCGCGAATGATGGCCCGTTCAAACTCAGCGAACGCCCCGAGCAGCGAGAGCATCAAATCTGCTCGAGGATCCTGGGCACCGGCGGCGTAGACGGCCCGCTCGTGGACGAATTCAACGCTCGCGCCCTTGGCTGTAATCTCACCAACGATCTGCTTGAGGTCGACCAGAGACCGGGCGAGTCGGTCCATCGACGCGACAACCAGCTCGTCACCATCGCGCAGGTACCTGATGCACTCGGCGAGCTTCACCCGATCAGCACGAGAGCGAGCCGACTGCTTCTCCACGTAGACCTGATCGCACTCCCCAACCGCCTCGAGCTGACGCGCCTCATTCTGATCCGCGGCCGACACCCGCACGTACGCCACCCGCTGCCCACGAGGTCGCGAGGCCCGGCGAGCCGGCTTCCGGACCGGCTTCGACTTTCCCTCGACGATGTTCTCCGAGTCCGTCGACTCGACTCGGATTGACCAGTCCAGCTCGTCCCGGCGACGGAACCGAGTCCGCACGCTCCCGCGGCTGACGATGAGCACCTCCTCGCCACCATCACCCGAAGGGTTCAGCAACGTCCCGATCCGATCAGCCACCAGAAGACCCTCCCGCCCGGAATCTGTATCACTACACCCTAGACCCGAAGGGACAACGTTTCATAAATCTAGAAACCACCCTGTGACACAGCGGCGATGGTCGGCGGCATACCGTCCCGCACGGGTGTACCGGCAGATCGCACTGCTAGGTGGCGGCGTTCTAGCGGCGATGCCTGGCGATGGCCGCTTCCATCAGGGCTCGAGCGCCTCGAGGGCTCGGGCGGCTTGCTGGTGGCGGTAGAGGGTGGCGCGGGACCATCCGACCAAGCTGGCCGCTTCGGCGGCGGTGCGCCCCTTTTTGCGGGCGCCCTGGGCGATGTCGAGTTTTTCGGCGATCACTGCGGGGTCGACCGGGGGCCGGCCGAACCTCGTGCCGCTCTGCTTCGCTGCGGCGATGCCGGCGTTGACGCGTTCAGTGATGAGCTCGCGCTCGTACTCGGCCAGGGTGGCGAGCATGCCCAGCATCAGCCGGCCGGAGGTGGTCTCCGGGTCGATGCCGTCCGAGAGCGACCGGATCTTCACGCCCTTGTCGCGAAGCAGGTTTACGGTATTGAGGACATCGATCAGGGAGCGGCCGAGACGGTCAATGCGCCACACCACGACGGTATCGCCGGACTCGACGTAGTCCAACAGCCGCTTCATCCCCGGGCGCTCGATCGCGGCCCGGCTCCCCGAGGTGACGTCAGAGAAGACGTCGCGTTTCTGCACCCCGGAATCTATGAGTGCATCCAACTGCAACTGCGCGTCCTGACTCGCGGTACTGACGCGGGTGTACCCCAGATGCCTCATGGCTCGATGATGCCCCATAAACCCCTACCGAGGCCGCTCCTGAGACGAAAGCCGCCAAGATGACTTAATGAGACACCGGCGGGTGGCCATAGGGCCAGGAAACCTACTCAGAACTGGCCGCCAACTCGGACGGGGCCAAGTGTCTTGAAAACCTTTAGGTTCTTAAGGCGCCTTCTCGACAGTTCAGCGACCACTGTATAGTTCAACATATGCTGACTGTTGCTTCTCGTGTGGATGTGATGAATCGGTTGGGGCGGGCGATGGCCGATCCGACGCGGTCCCGGATACTGCTGACGTTGCTGGAGCGGCCGGCCTATCCGGCGGAGCTGGCCCGGGACTTAGAACTGACGCGTTCGAACGTGTCGAACCATCTGGCGTGCCTTCGCGACTGCGGGATCGCGGTCGCCGTGCCCGAAGGCCGCCAGACCCGCTATGAGATCGCAGATCCGCACCTGGCGCAGTCACTAGCCTCCCTGGTCGAGGTCACCCTCGCCGTCAACGAGAACGCCTCCTGCCTGGACCCAGCCTGCTCAGCACCGGGTTGTTGCGACACGGGGTCGGGCGCGTGATCCTAACCTCGGCCTTGCAGGCGATCGGCCTGTTCATCGCCACCAACATCGACGACATCATCGTCCTCTCACTGTTCTTCGCCCGCGGCGCAGGCCAACGTGGAACCACCGCCCGCATCCTGGCCGGCCAGTATCTCGGGTTCGTCGGCATCCTCGGCGCCGCTGTACTCGTCTCCCTGGGCGCGGGCGCATTCCTGCCCCCAGAGGCCATCCCCTACTTCGGACTGATCCCATTGAGCTTGGGACTGTGGGCCGCGTGGCAGTCCTGGCGAGGGACCGATGACGATGACGACGACGCAAAAATCGAGGGCAAGAACGTCGCCGTGTGGACCGTCGCCGGTGTCACCTTCGCCAACGGCGGAGATAACATCGGCGTCTACGTCCCCGTCTTCCTCAACGTGGGCACGGGAGCCGTGATCGCCTATTGCATCGTGTTCCTAGTGCTGGTAGCAGGACTGGTGGGCCTGGCCAAGTTCGTCGCCACGCGCCGGCCGATCGCCGAAGTCCTGGAACGCTGGGAACACATCCTGTTCCCGATTGTCCTGATCGGCTTAGGCGCCTTCATTCTGATCAGCGGCGGAGCCTTCGGGCTCCAATGAGGCTCTTCTGTGCCGCAAATGAGCGGTCTCGGAAGACCGCCACTGAGAGGTCAGCTCCACAGCACGAATTGTGGCTTTCGCCGTTATATGGCGGGGTTCTGTCGACGCTCTGTGGCGGCATCTGCTCATGGCGATACACGCGAGCACCGGTCTGGTCACAGATAGCGGCAGACGGTCGTGGTGTCGCATTTGGTGGGGTCGCTGGTGGTGGCACTGTGGTGAAGGTGCGCGACGGTGTGTCGCAGTGCTTGCAGGTCGGCGATTTGGCGGTCCAGGTCGCCCAGGTGGGCTTCGAGCAGGGCGTGCACGTGCTGGCAGGGTGCGACTCCGGCGTCGCGGATGTCGAGGATCTCGCGAATCTGGGCCAGGGTGAGCCCAGCGGTGCGGCCGCGGCGAACGAAGTCCAGGCGCGCCAGGGCCGCAGGGGTGTAGTCGCGGTATCCGTTGGCGGTGCGCTCAGGCGCAGGTAGTAGGCCGGCTTCTTCGTAGAAGCGCAGCGTCTTGGTTGTGGTGCCGCTGGCCACGGCCAACTCACCGATGCGCACAGTGGCCCCTTTCTCGGCTCTCGTCCATGTTCGCCTTGACCTTCCCCTGCGCTGGAACGTCCACTATGGACGCTGAAGAGGGGTCACGCGAAGGAAGGTGGGCAAATGGGTGTGGACTACGACGTCGATCTGGCCGTGATCGGCTCAGGAGGCGCGGCGATGTCCGCCGCCATCGCGGCCAGCCAGGCCGGTAAGAGCGTCGTGCTGGTTGAGCGCGGTGTTCTGGGCGGGACGTGCGTGAACATCGGCTGCGTGCCGTCCAAGACGCTCCTGGCGGCCGCCGGGGCCCGGCACGCCGCGCTCACCAATCCCTTCAAAGGTGCCCCAACGTCAGCCGCACCGGTGAACCTCGGCGATCTGGTGGCCCAGAAGGACGCACTCATCGAGCGCCTGCGTGATGCGAAGTACGCCGATGTGGCCGCTGCCTACGGCTTCCAGGTCCGCCCAGGCCAGGCCAGCTTCCTGGACGGGGACACCCTGGCCGTCGACGGCCAGGCGCTGCGGGCCCGGGCCTATCTGGTCGCCACCGGTGCCACCCCCGCCATCCCGGAGGTGGTCGGTCTCGACTCTGTGGACCGGCTGACGTCCACCACCGCGATGCAGCTGACCGAGCTGCCTGAGTCCCTGGTCGTTATCGGTGGCGGGTACGTCGGGATGGAGCAGGCCCAGCTGTTCGCTCACCTCGGCACCCGGGTCTCTGTGGTCGGGCGTCTGGCGCCGCACGCCGAGCCGGAGCTGGCCCAGAGACTTCGGGAAGTCTTCACCGACGACGGCATCACCGTGGTCGAAGAGCGCGCGACCACTGTGGCCCGCGAACCAGGCCCCGCAGGAGAGGTGGTGGTGACCACGGACTCGGGCGCACAGGTGCGCGGCGCGCAGGTCCTGGTGGCCACCGGACGCCTGCCCCGCACCGACGGCCTGAACCTGGCCGCTGCCGGTGTGGACGTGGACGAGCGCGGCTTCGTCGTGGTCGACCAGACCCAGCGCACCTCCAACCCGCGCGTCTGGGCCGCCGGTGACGTCTCGGGGGCTCCCCAGTACGTCTACGCCGCCGCCGCCGGCGGTCGGGCCGCCGCGCTCAACGCCCTGACCGAGGACAGGTACCCGCCGGCAGCTCGGGTCGACTACGCCGGCTTTCCTGCGGTCGTGTTCACCCGGCCCCAGCTGGCCTCGGCGGGGTTGACCGAGGACGAGGCCCTCACCCGAGGGCACGCGTGCGACTGCCGCGTCCTGGACCTGTCCGATGTCCCCCGGGCGCTCGTCCAGCACGACACCCGCGGGGCGGTGAAGCTCGTCGCCGACGCCGTGAGCGGCAAGGTTCTGGGCGTGCACGCTCTGGCGGACGGGGCCGGGGAGATCATGCTGGCGGCCACCTACGCCATCAAAAGCGGCATGACCGTCGACGATCTGGCCGACACCTGGGCGCCGTACCTGACCATGAGCGAAAGCCTGCGCATCGTGGCCGGCCTCTTCCGAAACCAGATGCCGACGTCATGCTGCGCCTGAAACCCGCGGCCCCAGCGGGGTGGACGAGGGCTCCCGCGGCGGCCCGCCTGGCGCCGTGAATGTTGCATTACGTTGAATCCCCAGGTCAGAGCGGTGACGCTGACTGTCATCCAAGCTTCATAGGGAACCACGTCAGCCCCGAGCGTCGCAGTGGGTGGTGTAGGAGCACTTACCGGCACCGCCCGGGCGTTTAGCCCCGCTGATTCATGGGGCGTGAGGGATTCCGCTCTCTACGGATGTTGCGGCTTGGGCCGTCTGTGGGCGTGTTTAGGTGCCGGCTGGCGCTGCCGGTGGGCGGGTCTCCGGGTGGGGCTGTCGAGGGCGAGCGGGTGAGGTCAGGCGGGTTTGGGGATCGCGGCGATGGTGTGGAACACCGCCTCGATGGCGGTGGCCCAGGGCCAGGTTTCGGGGATTTTGACCCGTCTACGTCGGCTGCTGCGGGTCAGCAGCGCGGCGACGTGGAGGAAGCGGTAGCGCATCGCTTTGGGTTCGCACGCTGCGAGGGTGGCGGCGACACCTGTGCAGGCCAGCATTCGGGTCCACGCTACGAGGTCCGCGGCGATCATTACCGCAGTCAGCCAGGCCTGATTTAGGGCGAACTCCCGCGAGGGAAGCCGTCCGAGACCGGTGTCCTTGGCGTGTCGGATGCGGTCCTCCACCCGGGCGTGAGCCCGATGCCTGGCCTCAAGGAACTGCAGCTGCCCGGTCGTGGTATTGGTCACGAACACCTGGTAACGCCACCCGTCCGCCTCTTCGAACATCGAAAGCTGAGCGCCCGGATGAGGCCGCTCTCGGCGGACGATGACTCGCATCCCCTCTGGCCATTTGGCGAGCATCCCGGGGGCCAGGAGCCCGGTCAGCTCGGCAACCTCGGCCCCGTCTCGGATATCGCCGGAGAGATTCAACGCTGGCCCCCATGCGGCTTCGGGGGCGATGGCGATGGCCTGGCGGATCGGAGCGGTGACCGAGAACCCGACCGAGTACTCCACCCGCCGACCTCGGACGCTGTTCTGACTCGTGATCCATTCCAGCAAGTCATGGGAGGCGCCAGCGGCGTCGGAGCGGATCAGCAGGTCACGCCGATGGTTGGCGGGGATCTGGGCGATCGCCTGGCCGAGGACGTCGATGTGGTCGGCGGCAGTGTTCGATCCCGCATTGCCCGGACGCAGGCTCGCGGCCAGGAACTCGGTCGTGTTGTCGCACCACACGCCGATCGGGTGGTAGCCGAATGTGCGCTTGTACGTCGGCGCGGTGCTCTCTTTCTCGCTGTGGGTGACCACGATGGTGGCGTCCACATCGAGCACGATCGTCGATCCCAGGTCCCGGCCCGCGCACTTCGATGCGGGGACCCCGCCGGGCAGCTGGGACCATACATGCCGCCGGGTGCGGGCACGCGCCACCTGGATCTTCTTGCGTTTACCGGCGGTGACTTCATCCAGCGTGCGCCACACCGTCGGGGCCGAGGCGACCGGGCCGAGAGCCCCGGTCTGGTGGCGCAGAACTCGGATGTCGGAGATGGTCTCGCCTCCACCGGCGAGCATCACCGCGACATCGATCAACACACGGCCACGGTCATGGACCGGGACGAACCGCCGGCGAGCCATGGCCTTCGACAGTTCGGCGGTGAGCCCGACACGATCCGCCAGAAGACGCGGCGCGATGGCCCCGGCGTGAGAAATCACCCCGACATCATCGACGGAGAACGACAGACCAGACGACCACGAAGTACGCTTCACCTACCGAGTGCTTTCTGCTTGAGGAACCGGATCCTTAGACAAGAACCAGTTTCCCCTGATCAGGAGGCACTTCGGTCTATTTGCGCCCGAAAATTCGCAGATCCCCGTGAATCACCGGGGTTAGCACGCTTACTGCTTCGGCGTAATCGGACAGTCCTAGCGAGTCTCAGTGGAGACCGGGTCGAGCAGAAACAGGCAGCTGTTCTCTTCGTAGCGCTCGATCACCGCGGTGAACCGGAACCGATCGGTGACGCCGATCGCATCGGGAATGCCCGGCCCGGTCAGGTTCAGGTCGGAAACGGGTGCGACGTCGCGGTATTGAAATGCTGGGCCACGGCCGTCCGACTCGTTGAAGTCCCTGGCGCCGAGGAGTATGTCGTACCGGGTGTCGTAACTTCCGTGGGTGTTCATCGCTGCGATATGGCCATCGAATTGAATCGTCCGGCCCGCGTGGGTAGCAGCGAAGCCGGCGACGGTCGGCGAGCAATAGTCGCCCTCCTGCAAGAGCGCCGCGAGTTCCAAGCTGTTGTCGATGGTGAGTACCTCATCAGGCTCAGTAACTGCTCCGGGGTCGGAGGCTGGGGCCGGGCCGGTCGTTTCTGCGGGCTGCGCTTCCGCGGTTTCAGCCGGGTTGGCCTGGTTTGCTGAGTCGTCGTCTTCGAGGAGTGCGCCGATTCCGATGATCGCGAATAAAACCACCGCGGCTGCTCCGAGACCGGCAAGCATCTTCCATGGCACCGGCGGCTTTGGGCGCCGGAATCGAAGCGTGGTTCGTACTGTGCCGGGCTGCTGATCGACTAGTTCCCAGCCCTCGGCCTGCTTCTTAGCGATCGACCGCTGCTCAGCGCCCCGCACCGTCTTGACTTCAACGAACTGGTACCGGGTTGTTTCAGTCGTCATGCTGACCTTTGCTCGTCGTCGGAAGGCTCTCGCCCCCAGTTAGAGAGACGCTCACCCAGCCCTGGGGGAAGTCCTTCCCGCCGTTTCCGCTGCTGTGCTCAGCACCGACGACGAGGAGGGACACTAACCCAGTGATCCTATATTCGATGTAAACGATCGCTTCCCTTCCGGGTGTCTGTTCCCGCCAAGGTGGGCATGGCGCTTGTAACCCATAACGGGAGAGGACCGACGTGGGCTTTCGTCGAATCGTTCGCTCAATGTCTCTGTGTGAGGAGCGCCTGTGACACACCCTGATGCGCAGTCCCGTGAACGGCCGGACCTGTCGGTTCGACGAACCATCGGAGCACACGGTGCGATCGTCCCGGTTCGCATGACCGGCGACGAGCCCCTCACCGTCGGTGGTGAACCATTCGCCGGGGGGCCAGTGATCGACTTCTGGCGATGGTCGTTGTCGAGCCTGCTCGACAACACCGTCCGCGGCCTGTTCGCTGAGTATCTCGTCGCTCGCGCGCTCGGAGTCACTCACGCCGGCGTCCGCGTCGAATGGGATGCCGTCGACATCGTCACCGAAAGCGGACTGCGGGTGGAGGTTAAGTCGGTGTCGTTCCTCCAGAGCTGGGCGCAGACTCGTGCCTCCACCCCCACCGTCAGCATCCCCGAGACCCTCGCTTGGGATACACACACCGGCCGGTATGACCCCAAGTCTCGCCGCCAAGCCGACGTGTACGTTGTCTGCGTCCTCGACGTCACTGAAGTGGCCGATCTGGACCCGCTGAACCTGGACCACTGGCGCTTCCTAGTCGTACCTACCCACGTTCTCAACGCCCAAGTCCCGGGCCAGAAGTCGATCGTCCTGCACCGCCTGGCCGCCCTGCCCGGCGTTGCCGAGTGCACCTACACCGAGCTGCGGGACACCGTGGAAGCAGCGGGAACGCCCTGATCTAGGACGAGGGGCGACCCATGACTCCCCGGCCGCGGGGACCACGCCGATAAATCGGATTACGTCAAACCCACAGGGTAGACGTCTCGAAGCAGACTCGGCGCCCATGTCGCGCGCAGGCCACTAGACCACTAATTGTACAAGATGTACTATTAGCGGAATGGTCACCACGACGCTTAGCAACTTCCGCGCTAATCAGAGCGAGCTACTCGATGCCGCACAGCGGGCGCCGGTGGAGATCCTTAGCCGGGGCAGCCGTCGTCGCGCCGTTGTCGTCTCGCCGGAGTTCTTCGATCGCGCCCTACAGGCCCTGGAAGATCAGGTCGACATGAAAGCCGCGGCTGCCGCTCGCCGCGAGGACGACAGCATCTCCCACGAAGACCTCATGTCGGAACTGGGCCTGTAGACCAGCGCCCCCGCTTGTCTGATGCCCTATTCGATCTCCTATAAGCCCTCGGCTGCCAAAGCCCTGCGCAAACTTCATCCCACCGAGCAGAAGCGAATCGTCCGGGCGATCGAGGCGCTGGCCGGGACACCGCGACCGCCCGGAGCGATCCAACTCGCCGGAGGTGACGGCGAACTCCGCATCCGCGTCGGTGACCATCGCATCATCTATGACATCGAAGACGATGCCCTCGCTGTACTCGTACTACGCATCGGCCACCGCGGAGACGTATACAAGTGACCCCATCCCCACCGAGCCGGTTCCGGCTACGTGGGGCGCACTACCCCGCCGGCACCGATAAGGCGCGCTCCACGAAGAAGCGGATAACGCACTTTCCCATCAGAACATTGCCTCCGGACTCCCTCTACGTCCCCTTGAGGTTCATCACCTGCCGCAGGGTGTGCACGATTTCGACGAGGTCGTCGGCGTCCTCCATCACCCGGTCGATGTCCTTGTAGGCGGCGGGGATCTCGTCGACCCACGCCTCGCCGGGCCGGTAGACAATTCCCTGCATCGCCGCGTCGAGGTCGGCTGCGGTGAACTGCTTCTTGGCCTGTGTCCGCGACATCCGACGACCGGCACCGTGCGGCGCGGAGAACAGCCCGTCCGCGTTCCCCTTGCCTCGGACGATGTACGACCGGGTGCCCATCGATCCCGGGATGCATCCCATACGGCCCTCGGTCGCGTCGATGGCTCCCTTGCGCGTGAGCCACACTTCCCTTCCGTCGAGCTCGATCTTCTCGGTGTAGTTGTGGTGGCAGTTCACGCGTTCCGATTCGCCGGCGTCGTCGTCGCGGAAGATCCGGGCCAGTTCCGTGAGGAATCGATCCATCATCTCGTCACTGTTGAGCCGCGCGAAACGCTGCGCCCACCGCAGCTCGCCGAGGTACTGCGAGAACTCGGCAGTGCCCTGCTTCACGTACGCATGGTCTCGATCCTCGAGCTGGACGCCCCGCTCCGCGCACAGCTGTTGAGCGATCCTGACGTGTTTCTGGGCGATCTTGTTGCCCACCCCTCGGCTCCCGGAGTGCAGGAAGCACCACACCGCTCCGGACTCGTCCAGACACAGCTCGATGAAGTGGTTCCCGCCGCCCAGGCTCCCCAGTTGCTCGCGCCACTTCGGCGAATGGGACAGGTCGACGCCGCCGGAGTCGGCGAGCATCTCGAGTTCGCGGACCCGCTCCCGCGTGTGGTCGTGACGGACGGCCTTGTTGTAGTTGCCCGGCGACAGCGGTATCGCACGCTCGAGCCGGTCGCGCAACGTGCTCAGGTCGATGCGGTCGAGGGCGGACTCCGTGTACCGGGTACGCGCGGCCACCATTCCACAACCGATGTCGACCCCGACCGCAGCCGGGATGACCGCATCGACCGGCGTGTGCGTCCGGCATCAGCGCGAGGTGTGGGTGGATGATCGGCAGCCGCGCGAGGGCCACCGCCTGGTCGACTGTCTTCTCGTCGATCGCCGACGCCCACGACAGCACATTCGGGGCGAGAGTGACTGGCATGGCTCCATTGTCCCGGTTCCCGACCGCCACGTGGTGGCACTCGGGCGACACCCGGTGGGACCATGGCGCCATGTCCACCTCTCCCCGTTCGGATCGTGACCGCGATGAGGAAGGTCGCGCGCGCAACGCCCGCCCACGCGACGAGCTCGGTCGCCCGCTACCGCCGGGCAGCGTGGGGGTCGAGCGCATTCCCGAGGATCTCGACCTGCCGCCCGCCGAGTCCCTCGCGTGGGCACAGGACCTTCTGGACCGGGGTCGCGCGTTCCACGCCCACGAGGTCCTGGAGGGAGCGTGGAAGAGCGGTCCCGCCGACGAGCGACTCCTGTGGCAAGGTCTCGCCCAGTTGGCGGTCGGCATCACGCACATCCAGCGCGCCAACGCCAAGGGAGCCATGGCGCTGCTCGAGCGCGCGGCCGAGCGCCTCGCGCATGGCGACGGCCCGGCACCGCACGGGGTCGACGCGACGGGGCTCGTCGCCTACGCGCACGACCTCATGGCCGAGCTCCGACGGGGAGGCTCCCCCGCTCCCGATCGGTTGAGGCCGCGACTCGTCAGACGTCGCGTCCCCGACGACGAGGCGTCGGCGCAGGACTGAGCGTCACCGAGCAGTGAAGCCGAGGGCCCGGCCGGCCCTGCCGCCCCGGGAGCCCCTGCGGCGCCGTCAGATCTCCCGCTCGACGGCGCCGCCCGACCTACAGTTCGACGGTGCCGCTGTCACCCATGTCGGGAGCCCGATCGTCGCGGGACACCGCCGCGCGGACGAACGAGGCGATGTGGGCGATGCTCGAGCCGCTCGAATCCCAGTACTCGGCCGAGTCGGCGTGCACGAGGATCGAGGTGGCCTCCTCCGAACCGTCGGGGAACCAGGCGTCGTCGACCGCAGGGCTCCAGTTCTCGGCCACCGCGTTCCGGTCGTCGTCGACGGCCGCTCGCCCCGCCACCGAGACGAACCCGTCCGAAGACTGTACCGAGACGTTGACCTGCCTGTTGGTCGCGATCTCCGACACGAGGTCACCGTCTCTGGGGGCGAGCAGCCTCAGCGTGCCGTCGAAGTCGGAGCTCTGGCGGGTCATCGGGCGGCTCAGCAGACGACCGTCGGGGCCGATGGTGGTGGTGATCATGCAGATCGGTGACTTCTCGATCAGGTCCGCGACGATCTGCTCGGGCGATCTGGTGTCGTCTGACATGTGACATGCCTTTCCACGATGGAATTTCGGTCCCCGTCCCACGTATGTGCCGGCGATCCCTGCGGGTCGTCACACAGCGCTGTTTTCCGGTGCCCACCTGGGGAAGTCACCAACCGTCCAACCGAACTCGGCTGACCGGAGGCGGCGGTCCGAGCGAGGCGTGGACCACCGGAGCGGCAGGGCCCACGGCGGGCCACCTGGCCGCGGCTCGAGCTGGCGGCGGACGTCCTGCACAAGGCGGTGTTCTCCGCCGCCACCGGGCTCATCGCCGAGCGGGCGCTGCGCCCGACCCTGGTGTCGCAGCGCGGCCGCCACAGTCACCGACCTCCGGCGGGCGCCACCTGCGCACGCTGCGGGTTCTCAGGCTTTGAGCGCCCGCAGCCCCGCGACCCCGCCCACCGCGGCACCCGCCGCCAGCACCCACGGACCGCCGATCAGGATCGGATCCATCCACTGTGGCGGACGTCGTAGCGTCCCCTGCCCAGACGTGACGAGAGCCCGCCGGCCGTGAACTCGGTGACGACGCCGGTCTCGGTGACAGGGTTGTCCGGCCTCAACGTGAGCAGCGATCGGACGTGGCTGCCCACCGCCTCCACTCGATCGGCACCCATCAGCATCAACCAGCGGGACGTCTTGTCCTCCCCCAGCGGGTAGGCCTTGCGACGGATCATCCCGGACACCCCGTGCAGCGGCTGGGCGGTCCCGAACACCGGGGTCAGGTTGGGGTGTATCAAAGATCTTGGACAACCTCTTGAGGCGAGAGGATCGAGATCATGGCAGCGAGTTCGAGGCGGAAGTTCAGTCCGCAGTTCAAGACCGAGGCGGTGCAGCTGGTCCTGCAGAGTGACCGCTCGATTGCCGAGGTGGCCGGGGAGTTGGCGATCAACCCGGGCACCCTGGGCAACTGGGTTCAGAAGCACCGGCAGGCCAATCCGGAGCCGGACACGTCGATGAGTCCGGCCGACCACGGCAGGCTGGCCGAGCTCGAGGAGCAGAACCGCAAGCTGAAGATGGAAAATGAGTTCCTAAAAAAAGCCGCGGCCTTCTTCGCCCGGGAGCAGGACTGAACGAGAAGTCAGTCCTGATCGAGGCGGAGAAGGCGAGCTTTCCGATCGAGTGGATGTGCGCCCAGCTCGGTGTGGCCCGCTCGTCGTTTTACGCTTGGCGGTCCCGCGCCGGGCAGGTTACAGCCACCCAGGCGCGCCGCGAAGCGCTGAAGATGGAGGTCGAGCGCGTTTTCCATAAGCAGCGCGGCACTGCCGGGTGCCGGCGCATCGCTGCCATTCTCAATGACGAGGGGCACCCGGCCTCGGTGGGGCTCGTGGCCGACCTGATGCGCGAGCTCGGCCTGGCGGCGATCCAGCGCAAGGCCTACAAACGCACCACCGTCCCGGACGAGAAAGCCCAAGTCTTCGCCGACAAGCTGGGCCGCGACTTCGCCCCGAGCAGTCACCGCCCCGGCACCGCACTGGTCGGCGACATCACCTACCTACGCACCGGCCAGGGGTGGCTGTACCTGGCCACCGTGATCGACCTGGCCACGCGCAAGGTGATCGGGTGGCAGACCGCTGAGCACATGCGCGCCAGCCTGGTCGTCGACGCCCTGGAAATGGCCCGTACGCAGGGCCAAGCCGCCGAAGGGGCAATATTTCACTCCGACCACGGGTCTCAGTACACCTCCGACGAATTCGTCACCTACTGCACCCAGCACGGGTTCGTGCAGTCGATGGGCCGCACCGGGGTGCTGGGACAACGCCGCGGCGGAGACGTTCTTCGCCACCCTGAAAAACGAGATGTACCACCAGCAGGTGTTCCATACCCGCGCCCGAGCACGGTTCGCCGTCGCCGAGTACATCGAGGTGTTCTACAACCGTCAAAGACCGCACTCCAGCCTGGGCTACCGCACCCCGGCCCAGGCATGGGCCGACGCCCACAATCCCGCCGCCGAGGACCTAACCGAGGCGGCCTGACACACCCGAAATCACCGAGGACCTGTCCACAATCCTTGACACAGCCCAGGTGGCGGTGCTCGATCGAGCGCTCCCGGGGGGGTGCGCTCGGGCTGACGTTCGGGGAAGTCCCAGTGTGCGCCGGTCTCCAGGTCGCGCCGTAGCTTGGGGTACGAGGGGCGGTCGGCGGGGTCGAGGTCCGCCCCCCATCCGGGAATCTGGGGGCGCAGCTCCTCGTTCGACCTGCGCGGGGGTCGGTCATCTGCGGTGTACGGCATGTCGGGCTCCTGTGGTCAATCCGGCGTTCGGCAGCACGATCGGCTTGATGCAGTCGTCGAGCTTGCCGGAGAAGATGTGGTAGCCCTCCGCGATGTGCTCCAGGGGGATGCGGTGGGTGATGATCTCGTTGGGTGTGAGGTGCCCGTTCCGGACGTGCTCGAAGAGCCTGGGCCACTGCCGCTTCACCGGGCACTGGTTGCCCCTGATGGTCAGGCCCCTGTTCAGCGCGTCGCCGAACTTGATCGAGGTCTGCACGGGGGCCGTAGGCGCCCATCACCGAGATGGTCCCGCCCTTGCGCACGGAGTCGATCGCCCAGTTGAGCGCGATCGGAGAGCCGCCCTGGAGCTTGAACTTCGCCGAGGTCACGTGCTGAATGAAGTGCCCGTCGGCCTCGGCGCCCACGGCGTCGATCGCCACGTCCGCGCCGAGGTGGTCGGTGGTGCGTTTCATCTCCACCACGATGTCGCGGTACTCGGTGAAGTTGTAGGTCTCCGCGTGGGCGAAGGTCCGCGCCTTCTTCAGGCGGTACTCAAGGTGGTCGACCACGATCACGCGGCCCTCGCCCATCAGCCACGCCGACTGGGCGGCGAACAACCCCACCGCCCCGGCGCCGAACACGAGGACAGTGTCGCCCTCGACGATGCTGCCGAGCTGGGCGCCGAAGTACCCGGTGGCCACGGCGTCCGTGAGCAGCAGGGCGTTTTCTTCGTCCATCCACTCGGGGATGATCGTGGGGCCCACCTCGGCGAACGGGACCCGGACGAACTCGGCCTGTCCGCCGTCGTAACCGCCGCAGGTGTGGGAGTAGCCTTAGATCGCGCCGGCCGCCGTGGCGCCGGCGTTGACGTTGTGGCAGTTCGAGTACAGCCCGCGGGCGCAGAAGTAGCAGGTGCCGCAGAAGATGTTGAACGGCACTATCACCCGGTCCCCGGGCCGGAGGTTCTGCACGGACGGCCCGACCTCGTGGACCGTGCCCACGAACTCGTGACCGAAGGTGTGACCGACCCGGGTGTCGGGCATCATGCCGTGGTACAGGTGCAGGTCGGAGCCGCAGATCGCGGCGAGCGAAACCTTGATGATCGCGTCGTTGGGGTGCTCGATCGCGGGGATCGGCTTGTTCTCCACGCGGACCTTGTACGGACCGCGGTACGTGGTGGCTCGCATGTGCGTCCTCTCGCTCTGCGTTCGGTGATCAGTGTTCGCCGACGTCGCGGGCGTGGGAGACCGCCGAGGCGACGCCATCTGTCCACGGCTCGCCGTGTCCGGGCAGGACGGTCGCGGCGCCGGTGGCCTCGACCGGGCGCAGCGACTCCATGGCGCGGGCGGTGTCGGCGGTGGCCGCGGACGCCACGATCTGCGGGCCGGTGGCCCCCGTGTACGGGTCGAGCGTGACCAGCGCGTCGCCACTGATCACCGTGTCCCGCTCGGGCAGGTGCAGGATGCAGTGACCACCGGTGTGCCCGGGGGCGAACATCGCCGTGGGCCGTCCCGGAACCTCGAGCGCGCTGCCGACCGCCAGTTCCTCGGTGTCCTCGATCCCCCGCACATTGAGCGCCCCGGCCATCGCCATCCGCCCGAGCACGGGCAGCGAGCGGGGGTGCATCAACGCGTACAACAGCCGGTTGCGCTGCGGCTTGTAGCTGTAGGGGTGCGCGGCCAGGTGGTCGTCGGCGGGGTGCACCAGCACGGGCACTCCCAGCTCGACGCGGGCACGACGCGCGAAGCCGACGTGATCGAAGTGACCGTGGGTGAGCACGAGCGCCCGCACGTCGCCGGGGCCGAGCCCCAGCCGTCTGAGGGTGCCGGTCAGCAGCCCCCACATGCTGGGTAGGCCGGCGTCGACGAGGGTCACACCCTCGTCGTCCTCGATGAGGTAGCAGTTGACGTGCGCGTGGGCCAGTCGGTGGACGCGGTCGGCGACCTCGGTGGCGTGCATTCAGGCTCCTTTCGACGTACTGGGATCCTCGCCTCGCCGCATGATCGGTAGGTGTTCGATCGCGCCGGCGGCGCGCGCCAGCACCCCGCTGGCCGCGGTCAGCGCGGGGCCGAGTGCGTCCGGCCCGCGGAGGGCTGCCGACTCGAGCACGTCGCGCAGGCGGTCGGTCACGGTCAGCGGGAGCGCCGCCGCGACGTTGCCCGGGGGCCGACGTGCGACCACCGGGTGGGGACGGGTGGGCGCGGTGCGCCGGACCGCCTCCCACGCCACGCCGAGGGCGCGGAGCCGAGCGGGGCTCAGCTTCTCCTGCAGCCGCGGCAGCAGCTCGTCCTCCTCGTCCCGCACGTCCTCGCGCAGCACGGTGATGAGGCGACGCAGCACCTCGTCGCGTTCCGGGTGCGTCTCGCCGAGGTTCTCCAGCAGGGTGACCAGCTCGTTGACCTCCTGGTGTTCCTGCTCGACGCGCAGGGTCAGCTCGTGGCCATCGGGCAGTTCCGCCCGCAGGACGGGCCACAGAACGGATTCCTCGGCGAAGGCGTGGGGGAACACGAGTCGGTAGGTCTTGACCAGGGCCAGCTTCTGCTCCGCGCCGCCCGTCCGCTCCACCTCCCCGAGGAGCCGGTCGAGCTCCATGTGGTCGAGCTTCTGCCGGGCGAGAACGCTCCACCGGCCGCCCAGGTCATCGAGGTCCTGCTCTGACAGAGATCGCATGTGATGTCCTCCCTACCGCGTAGGGTGCGCGCGGGTGGAGCGGCCCGCAACCGGTCCACCGCGGGGCTCGGCTACCCGGGCCACCCGCGCGGGTAGGTTGGGAGCGATGAGCGAGCTCGTGCCGACCGGCGTCGCCGTCGCCCCGGTCGTCGTGGTCCTGGCACTGTTGGCTCTCCGGGTCCCCTCGCTAGTGGCGGGAACCGCGGGCCTCGTCGCCGCCCTGGCGGGGGCGGTCACCGTCTTCCGGCCCGACGACGACGAGGTCGCCACCGCGGCCGCCCAGCTGGGGCCGACGGTGCTCGAGGTCGCACTGATCCTCCTCGGCGGCGTCCTGTTGGCCACGGCCCTGTCGGCCACCGGGAGCAGGGACCACATCGCCGGGTGGCTGGAGCGGATCGGTTCGGGCGGTGACGGGGTGCCCGCGATCCTGCTGCTGGTGTTCGGTCTCACGCCGTTCATGGAGTCGGTCACCGGCTTCGGGCTGGGCGTGGTCATCACCGCGCCGCTGCTCGTGCGGATGGGTCTACCACCTGTGAAGGCGGTCGTCGTGGGCCTGCTCGGGCTGGTCCTGGTCCCGTGGGGCTCACTGGGCCCGGGCACCCTCGTCGCCGCCGAGCTCGGAGGCCTGGGCGTCGACGCCCTGGGATACTGGTCCGCCCTGCTCAGCCTCCCGGTCTTCGTCGTGAGCATGATGACCGTCCTCGTCGTCGTCACCGGCCGGCCCCCTGCGACCACCGGGTCGCCGGGCGCCCCACGGTGGCCCGCCCTCACCCGACCGCCCGCGCGCCACGTCGCGCTGGGCGCGGCCGTCGTGGTCACCCAGTGGGCCGTCCTCGTCGCGTCCAACGCGACGGTTGGCGTCGCGCCGTCGGGCATCATCGCCTCCGCGGCCGTGATCGCCCTCCTGCTGGCGGTCGCACGCGTGCGTCACGGCGCGCTGCCCGCGGTGAACGACGGCCTGGTGCGCGCGCTGGCCCCTTTCGCCGTCCTGCTCGCGGGGATCCTCGGCACCTCCGCAGCGCTCGCGCTCGCCGGCGCCCCGGCCGGCGCGGGGTGGCTCACCTCCCCAGCCCTGTGGGTGCTCGTCGCCGCCCTCGTCGCGCTGCGTGTGTACACCACACCCGGCTCGGGCATCGCGCGCCTGCTCCGGACGGCGATGGCGACGTGGGTCCCCGTGGCGGGCAACGCCATCGTGTACATGGCCATCGGCATCGTCATGGCGACCGCGGGCATGGCCGCCCACCTCGCCGGGCTCGCGACCGGGCTCGGCACGGCGTCACTGGCCCTCACCCCCGCGATCGGGGCGCTCGGCGGGTACCTCACCGGCACCAACACCGGCGCCGCCGCCATGTTCTCCGCGGCCACCACCTCGGCCTCGACCGCCCTCGGGGCCGACGGACTCGTCGCGCTCGCGGGCCAGAACGTCGGGGGCTCCTTCGCGATCATCGTCTCTCCCCCTCGCGTCGCGCTCGCCGTCGGCGTCGTCCTGGCCGGCCGCACCCGGCTCCCCGCCCGCGCCACCCGCACTCTGGCCACCGCCGTGGTCACGGCGACGATCGTGCTCTCCGCGGTGGTCGCCGTCCTGACGTAGTGTTCGTGGGAAGAGACCCGGATGGCCGCGACACGAGAGGCAGTGAGTTCCACCATGAACCATGTGACCGAGACCGCCGACCGCATTCTCGACAAGGCCAAGGAGTCCAAGCACGGTCGCCACGCCGAGCTCCTCGTCCACGAGGGTCCGCTGCGTCAGGCGCTCCTCGCGCTCACCGAGGGCACCGAGCTGGAGGAGCACAACTCTCCCCCGGCCGCGAGCCTGTACCTGCTCCAGGGCGCTGTCCGCGTGACCGGTGACGGCACCACCGACATCGCGGCCGGGGAGCTGCACACGCTCACCCACCACCGGCACTCCGTCACCGCGCTCGCCGACTCCGTGTTCCTGCTGACGACGGTCACCAGCATCCCGGGTCAGGGAAGTTACGACACCGAACCCGTCGACTGACGGACGCGCGCGGCGGATACTGGCAGGCGTGCGCACGCGACACGTCTCCACGGTCATCCGCCGCCCGCCCGAGCAGGTGTACGCCTACGCCCGCGACCCCGCCAACCTCGGCGCCTGGGCCGCCGGGCTGGCGTCGGGCAGGATCGAGCCCGACGATGAGTCCGGCGCCGAGGGCGGCGGCGCGGACGGTGACGGGGACCGCGGCGACACGCTCGTCGTGGATTCCCCGATGGGCCGCGTGAGCGTGCGCTTCCTGCCCCGCAACGAGCTGGGCGTACTGGACCACGAGGTCACGCTCCCCGACGGGACCGTTACCTACAACCCGCTGCGGGTCGTGCCGCACCCGGACGGTGCGGAGGTGATCTTCACGCTCCGCGGGGTCGACGACGACGAGTTCGAGCAGGACGCCGCGATGGTGGCCGAGGACCTCGCGCGCCTGCGGGCCGTCTTCGAGGGCCCGCTCCCCGCCGGGGCGCCGCCGCGGAGTGACTCGGCCATCGCCGACGCGGGTATACGCCTGGCCACGCCGGCGGACGCCGGGTCGCTCGGGCGGATGCTGTACGAGTTCAACACCGGGTTCGAGTCCGCGACCCCCACCGCCGACGAGGCCGCCCGGCGGTTCGGGGACCTCCTCGCGCGCGACGACGTCCTCGCCGTCGTCGCCTCCGCCGGCGCGTCGGACGCTCCCACCGACGTCGGCTTCGCGCTGCTCACGCTGCGCCCGACGCCCTACTCGGACCACCCACTCGCGCAGCTCGAGGAGCTCTACGTCCGGCCGGACCTCCGTGGGCGCGGCGTCGGGGCCGCGATCATCACCCGGTCGTTGTTCGAGGTGGTCGCGCGACGCTGCGAGGAGATGCTGATCAACGTCGACGCCGACGACCTGGGCGCACGGCGCTTCTACGAACGCCACGGGTTCACCGACCGCGATCCGGATAGCGGATCGGGGATGCGCTGCTACCTGCGACAGTTGTAGAGCGGCGCCCGGGTTGGACGGCCGCCGGCCCTCTACGGCCGTACTGTCAACGACTGGGACACGGTGCCGACGGGGCCGTCCTCGTCGTGGATCACGCTCGCGGTCAGCCCCAGGCCGCCGGGTCCGAAGGTGACGCGGGTGTCGAAGCCCAGCCACTCCCCCGCAGGTGAGCGCACGAGGTGGGCGGTGAGGTCGATGTTGGGGAAGGTGACGACGGCCGGGTCCGCGCGGATCGCCATCCCGTTGGCGATGTCGACGAGGGCCGTCATCCGCGCGAGCGTGCTGACCTCTTCCGCCGCGAGCAGAGGGACGTCGGTGCGCACCCAGTACCGGGCCCGGCCCGGCCCACTCGAGTCCCGCCGCACCCGGGCGGAGGCGAGGTACCCGCCGCCCCACACGGAGGTGGGATCCCACGGCTCCATCTCCTCCGGCGGCGGCAGGGGGTCGAAGGCGTCGCCGGCGATCGCCGCGGTGTCGCGCGGCTGCTGCAGCCACGCGCGCAATCGGATGCCCGTGCGGTCGCCGTGTAAGTAGGTCGCCTCCACGAGTTCGATCGTGCGTCCGGGTCGGATCACCTCCACCCCGACGTCCACCGCGTCCATCGGCACCACGCCCAGCAGCTCGTACGTGAGGCGGGAGATGACCATCGGATCGTCGCGCCGTCCGGCCAGGTCGAGCTCGACGGCATGGACGAGCAGTCCCAGTGCGGGGCCGATGTGCTGCGTGGACTCGTCCCAGGCGCCGCTCACATGATCGGTGGGCCGGAAGCTCCCCGGTCCGAGCCTCTCGAAGTACGCCATCCCCGTCCTCCAGTCGGTGAGTGGTGATTAACTGGGGAGCGTACACACAGCAGTGGGAGGCAGCATGACGGACGAGAAGTTCGACCAGTTCACCACCCCGATCGACGACCGGTACCTCGAGGACTACACCGAGGGTCACCGGTACCGCTTCGGCGAGGAGTCGGTCGACGCCGGGGAGATCATGGAGTTCGCCCGGCGCTACGACCCGCAGAGCATCCACACCGACCCGGACGCCGCGGCCGCCGGCCCGTTCGGCGGACTCATCGCGAGCGGCTGGCAGACCGCCGCGCTCATGATGCGTCTCTTCGCGGACAACTACCTCACCAGCGTGGCGAGCCTCGCCTCGCCCGGGATCGACGAGCTGCGGTGGGTGCGGCCCCTGCGCCCCGGCGACCGGCTGACCCTGCTGTGCGAGACCACGGGGGTCCGCCCGTCACGCACCAAGCCGGACCGCGGGGTGCTGACGACCGACGTGACCCTGATCAACCAGGACGGCGACCCGGTCCTCACCGCGACCGCGATGAACATGGTGGCCCGCCGGCCCTGACCCGCCCGGTGGTCCGGCGACCTCGCCCCCCGGTCGCCGCCGACGCCGCCCCGGTCGCCGCCGGCGGCGACCGCTAGAGCCGCGGGGTGAGGTGGAAGATCGGCAGCGTCCGCGTGGTGCGGCGGGCGTAGATCTCGTAGTTCGGCCACACCCGCACCGCGGCGGCCCACGCCGACGCCCGCTCGTCGTCGGGCAGCTCGCGCACGTCCACGACGAGCCGCGCGCCGTAGACCGAGATCTCGACCTCCCTCTCTCCGGCCGCGCGCAGATTGTGGACCCAGGCCGGGGTCATCTGACCGCCCCAGTTGGAGCCGACCACCACGAGGCCGTTGTTCCAGGAGGCACACAGCAGGGGCGTGCTGCGCGGCTCCCCGCTCCTGCGCCCGGGCACGTGGAGGGTGAGGGTGGGCAGCGCGGCCAGCCGGAGAAGCGGGACGCGACCCCGCGAGACCCGGCTCAGCCACCGGTCCAGCGTGACGACGAGGTGGGAGTTCTCGCGCGTCGCGTCCTGCCGACCGAACCAGATCGCGAGCGGGGTGAGGAGGTTTCCCATGCCGATGACCTTAGGTCGTGACCCGCCCGTCGCGGTGCGAGACCGCGCCCTCCGCGGTGGCCAGCACCTGCACCGACTCGGTCCATCCCGCGCGCAGCCCCGCCTCGAGCACTGCGAGGTGGAACGCCCACATCCGTCGGTAGACGGCGTCGAAGCCCAGTGCGGCGGCGTCCCTGCCGCGCTGCGCGAAGGTCTCGGACCAGAGGCGGACCGTCTCCGCGTGGTGGGCGGTCGTCTCGACCCGCCCTCGCAGTGTCAGCCTCGGCGCCCGCTCGATCGCGCCGACCAGCTCGGACCAGGCGACCGGGGGCCCCGCCTCGGAGACGTACCTCGACTCCCACGCCGCGAGCTCCACCACGGCGGGGGTCGGACGGCCCGGCGCGACAGTCGTGTGGACCACGAGCCGCCCGCCCGGACCGAGGAGCCGGTCGGCCACGCCGATCACCTCGTCGTGCCCGGCGCGGCCGGCGGTCGCGCCGGGGTCCGCCGCGACGACGGCGTCGACCATCCCGGCGGCGTCGGACGGGGCCCCGAGGAACAGGGAGATCTCCTCGTCCAGCCCCGCCGCGGCGAACCTCGACCCCAGCGCCGACAACCTCTCGGTGGACGCCGTCATGGTGCGCACGTGGGCCCCGCGCTCCGCGGCGCGCATGGGCAGCTCGCCCCACCCGGGCGTCGCCACGAGCACGTGGGAGCCGTCCTCCACCCCCGCCAGCGTCAGCATCGTGTCGGCCGACCGACGCTGGGCATCCCCCAGGTCGCCCCGCCGGGGGGCCGGGGACGGCGCCTCCAGGTGGACCACGTCGGTCCCGTCCTGCAGTCGGGACCGGGTCCGGGCACCGGACGCGAATACGGCGCCCGAGGTCGACATCGTCTCGTCCGTGTACAGAGAGGTCAGCGCGCCGGGTACGGAGTCCTCCAGCTCCACCGTGACGGGGCCGCCCCGCCGCCGCCCACCGCCGACGGAGCCGCGGCCCTCACGCCCGTACGCCCGCTCCCCCGGGTGGGCGCAGTCGGCGTTCGCGGCGATCCACGGGGCCAGCGTCGTGATGGCGGCACACAGGTCGGGCGTGGTCCAGTCTCCGGCCATGAACGACTCGCCGAGCCCGACCACGCCGCCCTCCGCCAGGCGCGCCCAGAAGTGCTCCGGCTCGCGCAGCACCACTCGGACCGGGGCGTCGTACTCCCCCGCCGCCGACGCGTCGGGGTAGTCGATCCGCAGCCCGAGCTCGCGCGCCGACCGGCGCAGCGCCTGGGCGATGAGAACCGGCGGCTGGCCCGGTACCCCGGACGGCGGAGCGAGCGCGGGCCAGCGCTCGAGGTCGACGACCTGGGGTTCGACTCTGACCACCGGTGTCCCTCCTTGTGGGGCTCGCGTCACAGGGACGTTACCGCCGCCCGGCCGTCCCCCGGCTCAGGCGCGGCGGCGACCCTCCGGCTCAGCAGCGGCGGGGGCCCGCGCACCCGCGCGCCGCGCCTCTACGTGTGCACGGCGTCGGGCGGCGCACTATCCTGGGGACTCGTGCCCGGCGGTAGTTGCGCGGGCCCCAGACCGACGAGGCCAACGAGCCCCTCACCCAGACCAGCCTCATCAGGAGCCGCCATGACCGAGCCCGCAACCGACCAGGTCACCGCCACCGCACCGGCCGGCCGCCGGCACCGCGTCGTCATCATCGGCTCCGGCTTCGGCGGTCTGTTCGCCGCCCAGCAGCTCGAGAAGGCCGACGTCGACGTGACGTTGGTCGCCAGGACGGGCCACCACCTGTTCCAGCCGCTGCTCTACCAGGTGGCCACCGGCATCCTCTCGGTGGGCGAGATCGCCCCGCCGACCCGCCTCATCCTGCGGGACCAGAAGAACGCCACGGTTCTCCTCGGTGACGTGGACACGATCGACGTGGCGGCCAAGAAGCTCCACGCCTCGGCCGGCCACATCGACTTCGATCTCGAGTACGACAGCCTCGTCGTCGCCGCGGGCGCCAATCAGTCCTACTTCGGTAACGACCACTTCGAGCGCTGGGCGCCCGGCATGAAGACGGTCGACGACGCGCTCGAGCTGCGCAGCCGTATTCTCGGCTGCTTCGAGCAGGCCGAGGTGATCGACGACGAGGAGGAGCGCCGTCGCCTGCTGACCTTCGTGATCGTCGGCGCCGGCCCCACCGGTGTGGAGATGGCCGGCCAGGTCGCCGAGCTCGCCCAGCACACCCTCCGGAACAGCTTCCGCCGTATCGACCCGGCCTCCGCCCGCGTCATCCTCCTCGACGCCGCGCCCGCGGTGCTGCCGCCGTTCGGCAACAACCTCGGCAACGCCGCGCGGGCCCGCCTGGAGAAGATGGGCGTCGAGATCCAGCTCAACGCGATGGTCACCAACGTCGACTACCAGGGCATCGAGGTCAAGGATCCGGACGGCTCCGTCCGTCGCATCGACGCCTCGTGCAAGATCTGGTCCGCCGGCGTCAAGGCCAGCCCCCTGGGCAAGCAGCTCGCCGACCAGACGGACGCCGAGATCGACCGCGCCGGACGCGTGCTGGTCAACAAAGACCTCTCACTGCCGGGCCACCCGGAGATCTTCGTGGTGGGCGACATGATGAGCCTGGACAACCTGCCCGGTGTCGCGCAGGTCGCCATCCAGGGTGGCAAGTACGCGGCCAAGCAGATCATCGCCGAGGTCGAGAAGGGCCGGACCCCGGCCGAGCGGAAGCCGTTCAAGTACTTCGACAAGGGCTCCATGGCCACGGTGTCGCGCTACAGCGCGGTGGTGAAGATGGGCCCGATCGAGATCTCAGGCTTCATCGCCTGGGTCATGTGGCTCGTCGTGCACCTCGCCTACCTGATCGGTTTCAAGAACCGCATCACGACGATGTTCTCGTGGGGGATGCACATGGGCGGCGATCACCGCTCGCAGCTGACCTCCACGAAGCAGTGGGTCTACGCGCGCCAGGCCCTCGAGCGGGTGGCCGCCGACGACGCCGCCCAGCGGTCCGCTGATCGGTCGCGGGAGGAACAGTCCGCATCCGCCTCGGTCGACTGAGAACCGCTCGACTCGGGCCCGTCGACTGAGGGCCCGGCTACCGGGGTCGACGACGAGGAACGCGCCCGGCGGGCAGGTTGCCGTCGGGCGCGTCGCCGTCTCGCAGCCGGTCCCCGGCGCGGCCGGTTACTGTAGGTTCGCCAGCCGCACCTGACCCACCGCCGCGGTACGTCCGTGGTCATCGGCGATCTCGACCCGCCAGAGCTGTTGGGACCGGCCGCGGTGCACGGGGGTCCCGGTCGCCGTGAGGGTGCCCTCGGTGACGGCGCGGAGGAAGTCGGTCGAGTTGTTCACCCCGACGACCTTGCCCTCGCCCCCGAGCCACACCGCGCCGGCCACGCTGGCGACCTCTTCGACGATCGCGCAGTAGACCCCGCCGTGGACGATGCCGTACGGCTGGTGGAGGTGCGGCTTCACCTCTACTGTCACGACCACCTTGTCGGGAGTGACCTCGGTGTACTCGATCCCGATGTTGCCGCCGAAGCCGATGCCGGAATGGGCGCGGATCCGCTCGAGCACTTCACTGTCAGCGGTGTCGGACATCTGACCTCATCTCCCCGGCCCGGCCGGTCCGGACCACCGGGGTCGAACGTTACCCGGGCCGTACTCGTGCGGGATCACTCACGCCTCCCGGGTCAGCGGACGGAGCGCCACCCCCGGTCGCGCACGGGGATGGGCCCCGAGCCCGGGGTGCGCGGGAGCCGGCTACGCCGGCGGACGGCCAATCCGGAATCGTGAAGGGCCTGGAGCACCATCTGTCCGCGCCGGTATCCGGTCTCCGGGCTGGTGTCGGCGAACGTCGGCACGATCGTCGCGGCCCCCAGGACACATTCACCGGCCATCGACCAGAGCGTGTCGACACTGCAGTTGCTCACCTCGGCGAGGCCCTCGAACACCGCCGTCAGGGTCGAGCGGGACCGGCAGGCGAGCCACTGCGCGAGCGCCTGCTCGCACGGGAGGACAACGGTGCCGGGTGATCCCGCGGCGGGGTCGTCCGGCAGCACCCGGAGGGTGGTGTCGCGGACGCCGGCCCAGTCGAGGCCCCCCTCGATGTCTGTCCGCACGGCCATGTTCTCGGCGCCGGTGTCCCAGACGCGGCCGATGGTGACGAAGCTGGCGACCGCGCGACCGAGGACACCGTGGGTGAAGGCCTCCGCGACCAGGTACGTCGAGAAGCGGATGTCTCCGGATTCGGTGAAGTGGTCGCGGAACATCTGCTCCACACGGCCACTGTCCACGGCCCGCTCGAGCGGCACCCACCGGCGCCGCGACTGCGTCCCCAGGTCCGCGATCGAGTAGAACTTCGGATAGCCGGCCCGGAGGCCACCGAGCACCTCGACCGTGTCGTCGAACAGCGTGCGTGTCCCCGCCAACTGCGTGGGCAGCAATGAGCCGGTCATGTCTGGTCTTTCCCCTCGTAGAGTCCCCGAACCGGGTCCGGCGCGCCTCCGCGGAGACGTCCGGACCACGGCGATCCGTCCCCCGAATCGTTGTGGTCCAGGTCATCTGGCCCGACCATAAGTGTTACAACACATCGCCGGTTGTTACCAAGAATTTTTCCGCCGATCGACGAATCCTTGCACTCAGTGCACGTCTGACCTATCAACCACTTCGCTGCCGCCACCCCGCCTCCGGCCCGGCCGATAGCTCGCATCGATGCAGGTCCGCTCGCTTCGCGGGCGTCGACTACGCTGAGGCCCATGAGTACTGAACGCGAGGACGCGCAGCCCGCCGCCGGCACTGTCGGCACCGCCGACATCGGAGTGACCGGCCTCGCCGTGATGGGCTCGAACATCGCCCGCAACTTCGCCCGGCACGGGTATACGGTGGCGGTCCACAACCGCTCTGCGGGAAAGACCGACGCCCTGCTCTCGGAGCACGGCGAGGACGGTGACTTCGTCCGCACCGAGACGATCGCCGAGTTCGCGGCCGCGCTGTGCTCGCCGCGGCGCGCACTCGTGATGGTGCAGGCGGGCGCGCCCACCGACGCGGTGATCGACGCGCTCGCCGACGCGTTCGACGAGGGCGACATCATCATCGACGGCGGCAACTCCCTCTACACGGACACCATCCGTCGCGAGAAGGCCATGGCCGAGCGTGGCATCCGGTTCATCGGTGCGGGCATCTCGGGCGGCGAGGAAGGCGCCCTGGAGGGGCCGTCCATCATGCCGGGCGGGCCCGCGTCCAGCTACGAGGTCGTCGGACCCATGCTCGAGGACATCTCGGCGAAGGTCGACGGCACGCCGTGCTGCACCCATGTCGGCGAGGACGGCTCGGGCCACTTCGTCAAGATGGTGCACAACGGCATCGAGTACTCGGACATGCAGCTGATCGGCGAGGCCTATCACCTCCTGCGCGGCGTGGCGGGCATCGAGCCGGCGGCCATGGCCGACGTCTTCCGTGAGTGGAACACCGGCGAGCTCGACTCGTACCTCATCGAGATCACGGCGGAGGTGCTCGCGCAGGTCGATGCCGAGACCGGCGCACCGCTGGTCGACGTGATCGTCGACCGCGCCGGCCAGAAGGGCACCGGTCGGTGGACCGTCAAGTCCGCCCTCGATCTGGGCGTCCCGGTCACGGGCATCGCCGAGGCCGTCTTCGCCCGCGCGCTGTCGAGCTCCGTCCCCCAGCGGGAGGCCGGGCGCACCCTGCCCGCCGGCTCGGTGTCGACCCCCGCGCAGACCGGTCCCGAGTTCGTCGAGGACGTCCGCCGGGCGCTCTACGCGTCCAAGGTCATCGCCTACGCGCAGGGGTTCGACCAGATCACGGCGGCGAGCGCGGAGTACGGATGGGACGTCGCCCGTGGCGATCTCGCCACCATCTGGCGCGGCGGCTGCATCATCCGCGCCACGTTCCTCGACCGGATCCGTGAGGCGTACGCCGCCGACCCGTCGCTGCCCTCCCTGCTCGCGGCGCCGTACTTCGCCGAGGCACTGGCGGACTGTGTGGACAGCTGGCGTCGCGTCGTCGCGACCGCGGTCACCGCTGGCATCCCCGCGCCGGGCTTCTCGGCCGCACTCGCGTACTACGACGGCCTGCGCACCGAACGTCTGCCCGCCGCGTTGATCCAGGGTCAGCGCGACTTCTTCGGCGCGCATACCTATCAGCGCACCGACCGTGAGGGTAGCTTCCACACTCTGTGGAGCGGCGATCGTTCGGAGGTCCGGGTCTGAGCGGTTCGCAGCCCGGTGCTCTGGGCCGGCTCCTCGAAGACCTCGGGGTGTCGGTCCCGATCAGGCATGCCGTGTCCGCGCTCGTCGCGGGTGAGCCGACACCGGTGCAGGCGGCCGCGCTCGCCGACGCCGTCGGCGGCGAGAGCCTGCTCGCGGTGGCACCGACCGGCTCCGGCAAGACGCTGGTGTTCGCGATCGGGGTGGTCCACCGCCTCGCGGGGTCACCGAGCCTGCCGGGTCGGCCCCGGGCGGTCGTGGTGGCACCCACCCGCGAACTCGCGGAGCAGAGCGCCGAGGTCCTCGCGGAGGTGGGGGCGGGCGCCGGGTTGCGGGTGGCCTCGTTCGTCGGCGGCCAGCCGATCAAGCGGGATCGTCGCGCGCTCATCGCCCCGGTCGACGTGGCCGTGGGCACGCCGGGTCGCCTCGCCGACCTGGTCCGGTCCCGGGCCGTGTCGTTCGCCGACGCGCGGGTCATGGTGCTCGACGAGGCCGACCACCTCCTGGGGCCCTCGTTCGTCGACCAGACGGAGTCGCTCCTCGCCACCTGCACCGGTGCGGGGCTCCTGGCGACCACGGCCACCGCCGACGCCGACGTCGAGGCACGCCTGCGCGAGGCGCGTCCCGGCCTCCGGGTCCACCGCGTCGAGCGCGCGCCGGCGTCGGTACAGCAGGAACCCGGGCCCGGAGGGTCGCCGGCGGCCGACACCGCGGCCGGGGAGACCGCGACGGGGACGACGACGACAACGGGCGCGCCACGTCAGCTGGTCATCCTCTCCACCCCGGATCCTGACGGCGTGGCGGTCGCGCTGGCGGCCCGCTGCACGCGCGGGCTCTTCTTCGTCCCTCGCCGGGATGCCGTCGACGCGCTGCGTGCCGCCATCGCGGACACCGGCGTCCGCGTGGCCGGCGTGAAGGGGTCGGACTCCCCCACCCGGCGCTCTTCCGCGTTCTCCGAGCTGGCCTCGGGTGCCGTCCGCGTCCTGGTGGCGACGGACCTCGCGGGCCGGGGGCTCGACATCGTCGACGTCGGCCATGTGGTCCACGTTGGACCGCCGCACTCGATGGACGACCTCGTCCATCGTTCGGGGCGCACCGGTCGCGGCGTCGCGCGGGCCGGCGTGGTCGCCGCCGTCCTCAGGCCCTCCCAGGTGGACCGCGTCGCCGATCAGGCGCGGGCGTCGGGGATGTCGGTGGAGACGGTCGATGCCTCCCGGCCGGGCGCCGAAGAGACGATCACGCGGGTGTTCGGCCCCGAGCTCGCGACACCGGCCGTCCGGAAGGCTCCGTCCCCGCCGGCGCGGTCGCGGCGGCCGTCCGAACCCCGGCGGCCCGCGCGGTCGCGCGTCCACCGCCCCAAGCGGAAGAAGCGGTCGTGATGTCCGACGTGCGGCCACCCGACCCGGTGGTGCTCCCGGAGGAGCTCTGGAGGCACCGCGAGGAACGCCACCACGCGTGGGTCGACCATCTGACGGCCGAGCACCTGGAACGCCGGCGCCGCGGGGAGCCGCACCCCGTCGTCGACTTCCTTTTCACCTACTACCGCACGAGCGTCGCCACGGTGCGTCGCTGGCATCCTGGGCCCGGCGTGTTGTTGGAGAACGCGCACCGGTCGGAACGCCGCGAGTGGCGGCACTACCGCCGCGACATGATCGCCGGCCGGGACGGACTCGTCGTGGACGCCGACTCGGTCTGGCGTCGCTGCGGCGACCGGGTCTCCCGCGCCCGTGCGGTGGTCTCGGCCACGGCGGGACGCCGCGGGGCCACGGGGTGCTTCGGCCTGCACGAGTGGGCGATGCTCTATCGTTCCGGCCGCGACGGCGTGCGCCACGGGCAGGTTCCCCTGCGACTGACCCACGAGCGGGTCGACGAGGTCGTCCGAAGCTCGCATCTGCAGTGCACGCACTTCGATGCGTTCCGCTTCTTCACCGACGCCGCAGTTCCTCTCAACCGCGAGCCGCTCACGCGAGACGGGCAGGTCCTCGACGAGCAGCCGGCGTGCCTCCACGCGGGGATGGATGTCTACGCCCACACGGCGGCCCTCGAGGCCGGCGCACCGGGTGAGCTCCTCCTCGACGCCCTGCGAGCCGCGTTCGACGCCCGCGAGGTGGACATGCGCTCGTCGCCCTACGACCTCTCGGCCTGGGGCCTGACGCCGATACCGGTGGAGACCGCCGCGGGCCGCGCCGAGTTCGTCGCCTTCCAGAAGCAGTGGATCGCGCGCACTCAGGGGCTCCGTTCACGGTTCCTGGCCGCGGTCGACCGTGTCGAGCGGATCGGGGCACGTGTCCCCGCCGGCGCACGGTGACCGGTCGTCACACGGGGGTCGCGCCGAACTCCTGCGCGGCCACGCCGGCGACGACACGGCCGAATTCGGCGTAGGCGTCCGCCCCCGCGGTCGCGGTCCGGAGCACGAGACCGATCGTCCGACCGGGCACCGGATCCGCGAACCGCGCCACGGCGATTCCGGGATCGCGCGTCTCCGGACCGACCGCGGACTCGGGCACGATCGTCACTCCCAATCCTCCGGCGACGCACCGCACCGCGGTGGTGAGGGACGCGGCGCGGGATTCACCCCGCCCGAGCACCGGCGCGGAGACCCGGCGGCACAATTCGACCGTCTGCTCGCGGAGGCAGTGGCCCTCGTCGAGCATCAGCAGCGGCTGGTCGACGAGAATCTCCAGCGGCAGGCCCTCGCGTCCGGCGAGCTCGTGCGACGCCGGCACGAGCAGGGCGAACGGTTCGGTGTAGAGCGGCGTGGCGGCGACGCCCATCGCGTCGGTGGGGACCGCCATGATCGCGAGGTCGATGACGCCGCTGCGCAGCCCGTCCACCAGCCGGGACGTCTGGTCCTCCACCACCCGCGGCGTGAGGTCCGGGAACCGCTCCCCCAGCGCGGGGAGCAAGCCGGGCAGCAGGTAGGGGGCAACCGTGGGGATCACGCCTATTCGCAACGACCCGAACAGCGGCCCGTCACTGCCCGCAGCCGCATCGGCCACCGCGTCCATCGCGGTCACTGCCGCGCGCACGTACGGCAGCAGGCGGTGCCCCGCGGGCGTGACGAGGACGGACCGCGTACTGCGCTCGACCAGGTGCAGACCCAGTCCGTCCTCGAGCGTCGCCAGAGCCTGGGACAGGGAGGGTTGACTCATGCCGAGCCCCTCGGCGGCGCTGCGGAAGTGCAGGCGCTCCGCCACGGCGAGGAAGACCCGCAGCTGCATGAGGCTCGGAACGAACCGCTGATCAGCCATACCGATCAGTGTACGGCCATCGATAACCGGAAGTCGACGATTATTCGACCATTCCTATGAGTGATCTACGTCTCATCAGCTTTACCTCTCACAGGGAGTGGGGCATAGTCGGGCATGGCCGTCCGACTAACGCCAAACCCTCAGGAGGATCACATGGCTCTTCTCACCATCGGCGATCAGTTCCCCGACTTCGAACTCACCGCACTGAAGGGTGGTGACCTCAAGGAGGTCAACGCGCAGCAGCCCGAGGATTACTTCGAGACGATCACCAACCAGTCCTACGAGGGCAAGTGGCGCGTGATCTTCTTCTACCCGAAGGACTTCACCTTCGTCTGCCCCACCGAGATCGCCGCCTTCGGCAAGCTCGACGAGGAGTTCCAGGACCGCGACACCCAGATCCTGGGCGGTTCGATCGACAACGAGTTCGCGCACTTCAACTGGCGCGCGACCAATGACGAGCTGAAGACCGTGCCGTTCCCGCTCCTGTCGGACATCAAGCACGAGCTGATCCGCGCGCTCGGTGTGGAGAACGCCGACGGTGTCGCCGATCGCGCGACCTTCATCGTCGATCCGGACAACGTCATCCAGTTCGTCTCGGTGACCCCGGACGCCGTCGGCCGCAACGTGGACGAGGTCCTGCGTGTGCTGGACGCCCTGCAGTCGTCCGAGGTCTGCGCCTGCAACTGGCAGAAGAACGATCCCACCAAGAACATCAACAAGATGGACATGCTGCAGGAGGGCATCAAGTGAGCATCGAGAACCTGAAGTCCGGACTCCCCGAGTTCGCCAAGGATCTCAAGCTGAACCTCGGCTCGCTGGCGCGGTCCACCGAGCTGAACGAGCAGCAGCTCTGGGGCACGTTCCTCGCGACCGCCGCGGCGACCCGGTCAGCGACCGTCCTGTCGGAAATCGCCGACGAGGCCCGCCAGCACCTGTCGGACGAGGCGTTCGACGCCGCGCTCGGCGCCGCCTCGATCATGGCCATGAACAATGTGGCCTACCGCGCCAAGGAGTTCCTGGGCGACGACTACACCCAGGTCCGCATGGGCCTGCGGATGAACATCATCGCCAACCCCGGCGTGGAGAAGGCCGACTTCGAGCTGTGGTCGATGGCCGTGTCCACCATCAACGGCTGTGAGAACTGCACCGCCGCCCACGATGACGTCATCCGCAAGGAGGGCGTCACCAAGGAGCAGGCGTGGGAGGCCGTGAAGATCGCCGGCACCATCGCCGGTGTCGCACAGGCCGTGGAGATCGACGCCAACATCTGACGCCCACCTCTCCGGTGACCATCGGGCCCCGCTGACGCTCGTCAGCGGGGCCCGATGCGTTTCCGCCGAATGCCTCATGGTCCGCGAGTTGGACCTCGTACTCGCGCCGCTGCGCAACTAGGTTCGGTACGAGCGCCGCGGAACGAACCCGCGGCACCGGATGATGGAGACGGCAATGACTACCGGAGGCACCCCACCGGGGGACGGGTACCCGAACGACCCCTACCGTTCTGGACCGGACCAGAACCAGGACCCCTACGGCGACCGGGGCTACGGCCAGCAGCCCTACCCGGGCCACGGAGGCTACGAGCCGTACCCCGGGCAGGGATACGGACAGCCGGGCTACGGACAGCAGGGATTCGGACAGCAGGGATTCGGCCAGCCGGCCTACGGACAGGAGCCCTACGGCGATCCGGTGTACGGCGGCTACGGCCAGCCGGGGCCGGGCGGAGCCCCGGCCCCGGTCGGCCGGGTATCCCCGACCGGCGCGGTCGCCGCCGGCTGGCAGATGTTCAAGAACAACCCGGTCCCCTGGCTGCTCATCACACTGGCCAGCGGTGTCGTCAGCGGGATCGTCAGTGCGTTCTCCACGGACGAGTCCGGGGCCGTGATGTTCATCGCCCAGCTTCTCTCGTTCGTGGTGGGCCTGCTGTTCCAGGCGTTCATCATCCGCGGCGCGCTCCTCGAGGTCGACGGCCACAGGCCGTCGTTCGGCGACTTCTTCAAGCTGCACAATTTCGGGTGGTTCGTGGTCGCCGCGATCCTCGTGGGCATCGCCACCTTCGTGGGTGTCTTCCTTCTCATCGTGGGCGCGTTCATCGTCGCGTTCTTCCTCTACTGGACGCAGTACTTCGTCGTCGACCGCAACATGACGGCCACCGACGCCATCGTGTCGAGCTTCCGTGCCGTCAAGTCCGATGCGGGCAACCTGCTCGCCCTGGCGCTGCTCAACGTCCTCATCGTCATCGCGGGCGCCCTGGCGCTGCTGGTCGGCCTACTTGTGGCCATCCCGCTCACCACGCTCGCGTCGGTGTACGCCTACCGGGTGATCACCGGCCCGAGCGAGTTCTCAAGCACCGCGACCGCCGCCGCCTGATCCACCGCTGCCCGATACACCGCCGTCCGACCCACGGCGACGGAGGCGAGGTGCCCCGGAGAGAACGACGCCCCGACGGCCGAGTGGCGGTCGGGGCGTCGTCATTCACGGGGCGGTGTCAGTCACGAGGCGGTGTCAGTCACGGGGCGGTGGCAGTCCGGCGAGGTGGCAGTCCGCGCGGCGTCACCCCCCGGGCGCGGCATCCCCCGGCGACCGCTCGGGGGCGGCGCTTTCCGCGTCCTTCTCGTGGGCCATCGCGCGACGGACCGCCCACACGGTTCCGAGGAGCGCGATCAGCGCCAGTGGCCAGCCCATCCCGATACGCGCGGCACCCAACCAGTTGACCTCGTCGTTGAGGTACAGGACGTACTGCAGGATCGCCCGGATGGCGAACAGCGCGGCCCAGAAGCCCGTCGCCACGGTGTACCACCGGCGGGCGGGCGGGATCCGACGCCAGGCCATCCCCTTGCCGTCGAGGAAACCCCAGATCACCCCGACGAGAGGCCACCGGGCGAGCGCCGACAGCGCGAACGCCGACCCGTACACGGCCTGGGTGATGATGCCGTACAGGAAATACCCCTTGGCGTCTCCTGTCCGCCAGGCGATGAAGACACAGATGGCCACGCCGATGAACCCGGAGATCGCCGGCTGTGGGTTGTCCCGGCGACCCAAGGACCAGGCGAGCATGGCGACCGCGACGCCGAGGGCGCCCCAGATCGCGGCCGTCAGGCCCCAGAACCCGTTGACGGGGACGAACGTGAGGACGGGAATCGAAGAGAAGACGAGCCCGCGGACACCGCCCATCTGCTCGAGCACCGATGCGTCGGGATCCCCGAACGTGGTCTTCCGGCCCCCCGCCGACGACGGTCGGGCGTCAGCGCCGGTGTCAGGCTCCCCCGCCGCCTGCTCAGGCTCTGTCACGCGATTCCTCCACTGTGCTGCACGGCTGCCCGTCGAGCAGCTCGTAGCGGGGGTTGTACATGATCCTGTGACCGTCGCGGACGCCGACCCGGCCCGTCACTCGGATGAACCGACCGGTGTCGATCCCGGGGATCGTTCGCCGCCCGAGCCAGCAGACCTCGATCGCGCCGGTCCCGTCGAACACCTCGGCGGTCATCCCGAGGAAATCCGATCCGCCGCACGAGAGCACGGTCCGGATGCGCCCGGTCAACGTCACGCGGTCTCCTCGAGCGACATCCGCGACGTGGGTGCACCCCGTCCGCTGCACGCGCACGGCGAGGTCCGCCGCGTCGAGGGCCTCGACGGGGTCGGTGAGTCGGGCGGTCAGGTCACGCAAAACCCTGGGGAAAGGCATGGTCAGATCTCCATCGGCCGACCGGATCCGGTCACAGGTCGTCGTCCCCGCGGCGGAGCCGGTCCATCGCGCTTCCGTCCCTGCGGGGCGTCGCGCTGCCCCCGGTCGATGACGCGGCATCTCCGCCCGTCGACGGGACGGCCTGTCCGCGGCCCTGCGGAGCCGTGGCGGCGCCGGCGGACGGTGCGGTCGCCTGCGGTTTCTCCGGCGCCGCCTGCGCCCCCGCCGGTGCCGCCTGGCCGGCCCGCCCCTGCTGGCCGGCCGCCATCTGCTGCTGGTACGCCTGCGCCTGTTGCTGCGCGGCCTGCTGGGACCGCGCCTGGGTGAGCGCCTGCTGGATCTCGTCCGGGATGGTCAGTGGGAGCTGCTCCCGCACGGGCATCGGCCCGTCACCGCGGTTGATGAGGAGGTGCCGGAACACCTCCCGCCCCTCCTCCGCCGCCTGGTCCGCGAGCTCAGGCGTGGCCATGACCCGGACCTCGGCGGTCCACCGGTTGCCGTCGACCCCGATGGCGCGGAAGACCGCCCCGGGCAGCACGGCGACGAGTTCGCGCCCCCAGGGACCGTCAACCACCGAGACATCGGCGCCCTGCTGTTCGAGCTGCTCACGCATCCCCGCCACCATCGTGCGCCACTGTCCTGCCGACTTCGGGGCGGCGAACGCCCGCGGGATGACACGTGAGACCTGGGTGACGACGTGGAACTCGGGCTGGCCGGCCGGGTCGAGGGCCACGTTCAGATCGCGGCCCTGCGGCACTCCGATGACGAGCGACCCCAGGTCGATATGGCCGTAGCCGAGGGCCGTGTAGTACGCGCGCACGTCTGGAACGGACGAGCGGTCGTGCGGCCCCGTCGACGAGGGTGCCTGCGACTCCGCCTCGGTGGACGCGGCGGCGTCGCGGGCCCCGGTCACCGGCTTCTTTCGTCCGAACATGGTGGAAATCCTCTCGGAGTGCGACCCGGCCCCGGACGGGACCGTCGCGGACGACGCTACCCAACGGCGTCGCCGCCGGTCAGGTCAGGCGCGATGGTGGTCTGTCTCCCCGGGTGTGAGGGCGGTGGTGGTCTGTCTCCCCGGGCGTGAGGGCGGCCGGTCAGCTCAGGCGGTGGTGGCCCCCGGTCGAGCCGTGGCCGCCGTCCCCGCGGTCGGTCTCGTCGAGATCATCGACCTCCACGACGTCCCACAACTCGACCCGCTGGACGAGGAGCTGTGCGATCCGGTCACCGCGCGCGATACGGACGGGTTCGGCCGGATCGAGGTTGATGAGGTTCACCTTGATCTCCCCCCGGTATCCCGCGTCGACGGTCCCGGGTGCGTTGACGATGGACAGTCCCGCCCGTGCCGCCAGGCCGGACCGTGGGTGCACGAGGCCCACGTACCCGACGGGCAACGCGATGGCGACTCCCGTCGGCATGAGGACACGGTGTCCGGGTGTCAGGTCGCAGTCCTCCGCGGCGTGGAGATCGATCCCGGCGTCCGCCGCGTGCGCCCGGACAGGCAGCGGGAGTCCACTGTCCAGCCGTCGTATCCGGAGCACCTCGCCGGTACCGCTCACCCCGGCCGATCCGCTCACCATGCCGCCGCCCTCCTGCCGGGCGTCGCCCGGTTGCTCGATAGTCTTGATGTCGTGTCCGACGAAGATCTCCGCCCCCCACCCGATCGCGCGCCGCGCCCCGTCCACTCCGAGACGCTGCGGGTCCCGGTGTGGTGGTGGCTCCTGCTCGCCGCGGTCACCGTCGTGGCGGTCGTCCTGGCCTTCACGGCCGGCGCACGCTGGTGGATGTGGCTACTCGTCATCGTGGTCCCCGCCCTGCTCGCCTGGCTGTTCGTCTCGCTCGGCCGCGAGAGGATCGAGGTCGAATCCGACGGTCAGGGCGGAGGGACACTGTACGCGGGCCGCGCGCGCCTGCCGTTCGACGCGATCGCCCGCAGCGCGGTCGTTCCCGCGACGGCGAAGCAGGCGGCGATGGGACGGCAGCTGGACCCGGAGGCGTTCGTCGTCCACCGCGGGTACATCCCGACCATGGTGATCGTGGTCCTCGACGACCCTCTGGACCCCACGCCGTACTGGCTCATCAGCACGCGCGACCCCGAGGGGCTCGCGGCGGCGCTGCCGGACAACCACTACAGCTGACCGGCGGCGCCGCCGCGCGCGGTGCTCAGCCCGCGCAGTCCACGCAGATGGCCATGCCGTCGCGCTCCTCGGCGAAGCGGCTGCGGTGGTGCACCAGGAAGCACTCGCCGCACGTGAACTCGTTGTCTTGCTCCGGCACAACCCGCACCGTGAGCTCCTCGCCGGACAGGTCGGCACCCGGCAGTTCGTAGGACTCGGCGGTGTCCGTCTCGTCGACGTCGACCTCGCCGGTGGCTCCCTCCGCGCGCCGTGCCTTGAGCTCCTCCAGCGAATCGCCGGTGAGCTCGTCTGCCTCGGTGCGGCGGGGAGCGTCGTAGTCGGTTGCCATGAGTCTCTTTTCTGGGTCTGTGTGGGGGGTGCCCGATTCGGCGGTGGACCGACCGGCGCACGCATAGTAACGGAATCTCCCGCCTTTTTCATCCAGCGGTCACGTCCGTGTTCCGGGCGGGATCGCCTGCGCCCGACGTTTACAGTGGAGGGCCGGGTCCCATCGGGGCTCGCAGCCCGTTCACCTGCAGGAAAGGCCCTCATGGTCGTCCATCTCAGCACCCAGGCGACACCGAGCCCGACCCCCGCGCGGGGGTTGACCCGCCTGCGCTCGCCCTACGTCCTGTTCCTGGTCGTGGTGCTCGTCCTCGGTGCGCTCGTCTGGGCCGCGGCACTGCGCGGAGACGACGCCGCCACCCAGGCCGTCGCCTGCCCGCTCCCGCCGGCGGCCGAGGAGGCGGGCCTCGAGGAGGAGTCCGTGGACGCCCTCGATCAGGTCGCGCCGGCGCTGCTCGCCGACACCCGCATCCGGGTGCTCAACGCCAACGGCCAGAGCGGGCAGGCCGGTGCCGTCGCCGCCGAGCTGGCCGAGCGCGGATTCCAACCGGCGGGCTCGGACGCGATCGGCAACGACCCGGTCTACGGGCAGGCCCTCGAGTGCCACGGTCAGATCCGCTACGGCGAGGCGGGCCGGGCCGCCGCCCGCTCGCTCTCCCTCGCCGCGCCGTGCATGCAGCTGGTGACCGACGGCCGCACCGACGGCACCGTCGACCTGGCGCTCGGCACGACGTTCTCCCGCCTGTCCGATTCCACCGCCGCCGTCGGCGCGCTCGACGAGCTCAAAGTGGGTCGCCAGCCCATCTCCTCCGAGCTCGACGCCGCGCGCGCCGTCAGCTGCTGAGCCGTCCGGTCGCGCCCGCGAGCGCGGAGAGGAACTCCGCCGACACGCCGGGCGTGGCGCCGGTGGTGGGCACGGCGTCGTCCTCCGACACCGCCACCACCGCCCCGGCCTCGGCCGCGATCAGCGCGCCCGCCGCGTGGTCCCAGTATTTGAGCCCGCGCTCGTAGTAGGCGTCCAGCCGGCCGGTGGCCAACATGCACAGATCCAACGCCGCGGACCCGCACCGGCGGATGTCACGGACCCGCGGGAGCAACTCGGCCACCACGCGGCCTTGCTCCGCCCGGATCCCCGCGTCGTAGGCGAACCCGGTTCCGACCAGGGCGAGCGACAGGTCCGCGCAGTCCGACACGCGCAGCGCCGTCGTGGTGCCGTCCGCCTCCCTCAGGGCCGCGCCCCGGCCCGAGCCCCCGCTCCAGGTCTCCCGCGTGACGATGTTGTGGACCGCCCCCGCGACCACGACGCCGTCCACCTCGGCGGCCACCGACACCGCCGTGAACGGGATCCCGTACAGCAGGTTGACCGTCCCGTCGACGGGGTCGACGACCCACCGGACCCGCGGCTCGCGCGCACCGGCGAAGTCCCCGTCCACCGGATCACCCGCCGGCTCGCCGCTTGGCCCACCCGCCGGCGCGCCCGGTGGATCACCTGGAGCCTCGTCCGTGACCTCCCCGCCCTCCCCGCCCTCCTCGCCGAGGACCGTGTCGCCCGGGCGGGCGGCCGCGATCTCCCGCCGCAGGTGCTCCTCCACCGAGGTGTCGATGACGGTCACCGGATCGGTCTCCGACGACTTGGACCGCGAGCCCAGCCCCTGCGAGCCCGGCCCCCGCGAATCGAACTCGGCCAGCATCCGCCGGGCCACGTCACCGCCCGACACCGCCAACCTCTCGGCCAGCTCCCGTAACCCGTCGACGAACCCCGGGCCGGTCCGGCCGGCCGCCTCTGCTGCTCCGCTGGACGTCATGTGCCCCTCCTCCTCGTCGTCGTCGTACCGTCCGGGGCCCGCACGCGGACCCGCCGGACGGGCGCGGCGGTGAACCCGCCCCGGGGCCCGCCGGACCGATACGCTGGCCCGCGGGCGCCCGACGCCCATCGTGCCCCGACCGCCCGGGCACCTGACAACCCACGCCGTGCCCCGCACGGTCCACCCCACGGGAGCCCCACATGTCCAGCCCCTCGCCCCTCTCCGCCGTCCCGCCGACGGAGACACCGACCGGACTCGGCGTGGACGTCGGCGGCACCGGCGTCAAGGTGGGGCTCGTCGACCTCGCGCGCGGGGAACTCATCGGCGACCGGCTCGTCCGCCCCACACCCCAGCCCGCCACCCCAGACGCCGTCGCCGCGCTCATCCGCGAGATGGTCGCCGAATTCGACTGGCGCGGCCCGGTGGGCGTCGCCCTCCCGAGCGTCATCCACGAGGGCGTGGCGCGCATCGCGCACAACATCGACCACTCCTGGATCGGCTGCGACGTCGTCGACCTCTTCGACCGGCACCTACCGGGCCGCACCGTCCTCATGCTCAACGACGCCGACGCCGCCGGCCTCACCGAGGTCCACTACGGCGCCGGTGAGGGCGTCGACGGGCTGGTCATCCTGCTGACGTTCGGCACCGGCATCGGCTCAGCCCTCCTGCTGGACGGCAGGTTGCTACCCAACACCGAGTTCGGCCACCTCATGGTCGAGGACATCGCCGGGCGCGGATTCGACGAGGCCGAGCACCTGGCCTCCGCCTCCGTCCGCGCCCGCGACGGACTGAGCTTCGAGGAATGGGCCCCACACGTGTCCAACGTGCTGCGCGCCATCGAGGACCTCCTGTGGCCCCGCGCCTTCGTCCTCGGGGGAGGTGTCAGCGAGGCCGCCGACCAATGGTTCCCCCTGCTCGAGAACCGCACCCCCGTCCGCGCGGCCGTCCGGCGTGGCGACGCCGGGATCATCGGCGCGGCCCTCTACGCCGCAGGTCACTCGGGGGTGCTCGACCTCGGCCGGGTACTGCCCGACGTAGGCGTCTGACCCGGGCTAACCCCGCCGGATGCAACCCCCCGGACAGAATCTCGTTACAATGGCGCAGGCCGGGAACACGTACCGGCCGGGGACGGGCCCGGTACCGCAAGGCGGACGGCTCGCATGTCTGCAGACCAGGCGGCATCGATCCCCGATTCCCATCGAGTAACCGGTTGTGAAGGGGCGTTTGTGGCAGCCACGAAGACCACCAGTTCGGATTCCGCGGCGAGCGGCGATCCGTCGGGCACCGAGGTCACTGGCGAGGCCCCCGCCAAGAAGACCGCCGCGCGCAAGGCGCCCGCGAAGAAGACGGCGGCCAAGAGGACCGCCGCCAAGAAGGCCCCGGCGAAGAAGACCGCCGCCAAGAAGACCGCGGCCAAGAAGACGGCCGCCAAGAAGACCGCCGCCAAGAAGACCGCCTCCCCCGCCGGCGCCGACGTGGTCGAGGACGACCAGTTGGACGACGTCGGGGACGCCCTCGAGGCCGAGCCCGACACCTCCGAACTGGAGGACGTCGAGGTCGACGTGGAGGACGTCGAGGACGAGGCGGCCGACGAGGAGCCCAAGGAGGAGCCCAAGGAGGAGCCCAGCGCCAAGGACAAGGCGTCGGGCGACTTCGTCTGGGACGAGGACGAGTCCGAGGCGCTCCGCCAGGCCCGCAAGGACGCCGAGCTCACCGCCTCCGCCGACTCCGTCCGCGCCTACCTCAAGCAGATCGGCAAGGTCGCCCTCCTCAACGCCGAGGAGGAGGTCGAGCTCGCCAAGCGCATCGAGGCCGGCCTGTACGCAACCTGGTACATGGCGCAGGTGACCGAGCGCGGCGAGAAGCTCACCACCGCGCAGCGTCGCGACTTCAAGTGGATCGAGCGAGACGGCGTCCGCGCCAAGAACCACCTTCTCGAGGCCAACCTCCGACTCGTCGTGTCGCTGGCCAAGCGCTACACCGGCCGCGGCATGGCGTTTTTGGACCTCATCCAGGAGGGCAACCTCGGCCTCATCCGCGCGGTCGAGAAGTTCGACTACACCAAGGGCTACAAGTTCTCCACGTACGCCACGTGGTGGATCCGCCAGGCCATCACCCGCGCCATGGCCGACCAGGCCCGCACCATCCGCATCCCGGTGCACATGGTCGAGGTCATCAACAAGCTCGGCCGCATCCAGCGCGAGCTGCTCCAGGACCTGGGCCGCGAGCCCACCCCGGAGGAGCTGGCCAAGGAGATGGACATCACCCCGGAGAAGGTGCTGGAGATCCAGCAATACGCCCGGGAGCCCATCTCGTTGGACCAGACGATCGGCGACGAGGGCGACAGCCAGCTCGGCGACTTCATCGAGGACTCCGAGGCCGTGGTGGCCGTGGACGCGGTGAGCTTCACGCTGCTGCAGGACCAGCTGCGCTCGGTCCTCGACACGCTTTCCGAGCGTGAGGCGGGCGTGGTGCGACTGCGCTTCGGGCTCACCGACGGCCTGCCGCGCACCCTCGACGAGATCGGCCAGGTCTACGGGGTCACCCGTGAGCGCATCCGGCAGATCGAGTCCAAGACCATGTCCAAGCTGCGCCACCCGTCGCGCTCGCAGGTCCTGCGGGACTACCTGGACTGACAAGACCGCTGCAGCGGGCCCTCGCCGGACGGCGGGGGCCCGCTCTCGTCTGGTCGGGCCGGCCGAGGTGTGCCTTACGCGTACACCGCCCTCTGCCATCGCGCGTCCTCCGGCGCGACACCGGCCCCCGCCTGCGGCGGAGAGGCGTTCACCAGCTGCGGAGCAGGCTGATCCGTTCGCGGATCTGCTCGGCGGAGGCCATCGGCACGGGCGGCCCTCCGCACGCGCTGCGCAACTGGGCGTGGATCGCGCCGTGCGACTTGCCCAGGCGCCCGGAGTACACCGACACCAGGGTGTTGAGCTGGCGTCGCAGGTCCTTGAGTTCGGCGGCGGAGGCCACCCGGTCTGCGGCCGCTCCGGCGTGGGCGCCGGGCCCGGCCGCGTTACCCGGGAGCGTCGTGCCGGCCACCGACGGGTCGGCGCCCACCACCGCCACCGCCCCTGGGCCGGAGGACGACTCGGCGGACCCGCGCTTGATCTGCTCCTTCTCCCGCTGCCGCAGGAGCGCCTTGACGTCGTCGGCGCCCAACAGCCCGGGCAGGCCGATGTAGTCGGCCTCCTCCTCGCTGCCGGCGAAGGTCGCGGTCCCGTAGGAGGACCCCTCGTACACGATCTGGTCGAGTTCGGCGTCGGCGCCGAGGGAGATGTATCCCCGGTCCTCCTCGTCCTCGGTGTTCTCGTCCTGCTGCTGGTTGGCCTGGGCGAGGAGCTGGTCCTCCAGCCCCTCTTCCCGGTGGGGCTTGCCCAGGACGTGGTCGCGCTGGGCCTCCATCTGCGAGGCCAGCTGCAGGAGCACCGGCACGGACGGCAGGAACACCGAGGCGGTCTCCCCCGGCCGGCGGGAGCGCACGAACCGGCCGATGGCCTGCGCGAAGTACAGGGGGGTGGAGGCGCTGGTGGCGTAGACGCCCACGCACAGTCGCGGGACGTCGACGCCCTCGGACACCATCCGCACGGCGACCATCCACTCGTCGGTGGAGTCGGAGAAGGTGCCGATCCGGCTGGAGGCCGTGGGGTCGTCGGACAGGACGAGCGTCGGCGGCGTGCCCGTGATCTCGGTGAGCAGGACCGCGTAGTCGCGCGCGCGTTCCTGGTCGGTGGCGATCACCAGCCCGCCGGCGTCGGGTACACCACCCGCGCGGATCTGCCGCAGTCGGGTGTGGGCGGCCTGCAGGACCGCCGGCATCCAGTCGCCGTGGGGATCCAGCGCGACGCGCCAGGCGCGGGACATCTGGTCGGCGCTGAGGGGCTCGCCGAGGCGGGCCGAGAACTCCTCGCCGGCGTTGCTCCGCCAGCGGGCCTCGCCCGAGTAGGCGAGGAAGACGACGGGCCGGACGACGCCGTCGGCCAGGGCGTCGGCGTAACCGTACGAGTGGTCGGCCTTGGATCGCTGGTGGCCCTGCCCGTCGGGTTCGTAGGTGACGAACGGGATCGGGCTGTCGTCGGACCGGAAGGGCGTACCCGTCAACGACAGGCGCCGCTCCGCGTCCTCGAACGCCTCGCGGATCGCGTCACCCCAGCTCTTCGCGTCGCCACCGTGGTGGATCTCGTCGAGGATCACCAGGGTCCGTCGCGACGCGGTGCGTTCGCGGTGTTTGAACGGGTGCGCGGCCACCTGGGCGTAGGTCACGACCACGCCGTGGTACTCGGGAGCCAGCGCGCCGGAGGAGTTGGAGTACTCGGGATCGAGCGCGATGCCGGACCGTGCGGCCGACGCGGCCCACTGGTACTTGAGGTGCTCGGTCGGCGCGACGACGGTGATGGCGTCGACTGTGCGGTCGGCGAGGAGCTCGGAGGCGACCCGCAGGCCGAACGTCGTCTTACCGGCGCCCGGCGTGGCCACGGCCAGGAAGTCCTTCGGCCGCGCCATGAGGTACTTGCGCAAAGCGGTCCGCTGCCAGGCGCGCAGCGAACCGCCCCCGGCGGGGCGGGGGGCGGAGTCTGCGGTCTGTTCGTCTGGGCCCGGGACCGCGCCGGGGTCACTCACCAGGCTTCAGGGTCTCGTAGACGCGCTTGCACTCCGGGCACACCGGCGAGCCGGGCTTGGCGGAGCGGGTGACCGGGAAGACCTCACCACACAGGGCGATCACGTAGGTGCCCATGACCGCGCTCTCGGCGATCTTGCTCTTGTCCACGTAGTGGAAGAACCTGGGCGCGTCGTCCTGCGTCTCCTCGGTCGTCGTGACCTCGGGGCGCTCGAGTGTCTTGGTCCGGGTGGTGCTCACACCCTCATGATGCCGCACCCGGGCGTCGCCGCGCCAACGCCGGAGTACCTTGGGCCCCATGGCACCCGACTTCCGCCGTCATCGATCCGGCGAACGGGACGACACCTCGAGACCCGTGCTCATCACGGGCGCGCGGGAGTCCTACCGGGACGAGCTCGCGGCCCGGAAGAAGCGCTACTTCGTGCTGATGAGCGTGCGGATCCCCGCGCTGCTCCTGGCCGCGGGGTCGCTCGCCCTCTGGAACAACCCGTGGATCGCGTTGGTGATCGTGGCGGGGTCCATCCCGATCCCGTGGATCGCGGTCATCGGGGCCAACGACCGGCCGCCCCTGCCCAAGGGACAGGCCCGGACGTACACGGCCGGGAGTCTGCCCTCGAACGCCCCGTACGCGTTACCGTCCAGCCTCACCGGCACCGCGAACGGCTCCCGTCCGGACGCCGACACCGGAGGCCGCCGGGCGATCGGCCCGACCGCCGCCCCGGGTGCGGCCGGCCGCGGCGGCGACTCCCGCGACCGGGCCGACGGCGGGCCCGACTCGCCCCGGACCGACCGCGGGCCCGACTCACCCCGGACCGACCCCGGGACCGACTCCCCCGACTCCGAGTCCCCCCGCAGCCACCCCACCCCCGACGAGAGCGACACCGACCAGTGACCAGCCCGACCCCGACCCTCGCCGATCTCGCGCCCGCGCTCGCGGACGCCTTCCGCCGACACGACTACACGGTGGCGGGCCTCGAGCGAGGGCTCGGGCCGGAGGCCGTCGCGGCGCTGGGCAGGTCGGACGCCGCGACGGTGCGCCGGCACGCGCGCTCGGCGGGTACGGCCGGGCTGCTGGTGCGCCTGTTCGTACTGGGTGATCCGCTGCCGACGTCCGCGGTGGCGGACGCGATCCCCGGCGTCGAGCCGCGCGCCGGCGTGGACGCCGGCCTGTGGGAGCTGGTCGACGACGGCGCGGCGCTGCGCGCGGTGGTCGACCTGCGCCCGGTGGACACCGGCCACGGGACGCGGTGGGTGTTCGCGGATCCCGACGGGTCGATGGTGCGGACCGTCACCCGGCCGGACCACGTGCTGGGGGTCGGCCAGGCGACGCTCTCGCTGCTGCGGGTCACGCCCACCTCGCCGACCGGGTCGGTTCTGGACGTGGGGACCGGGTGCGGCGTCCAGATGGTCCACGCGTTGGGCACCGCCGATTCCGCCACGGGGACCGACATCACGCCGCGGTGCCTCGAGCTGGCCGCCGCGACGCTGGCGATCAACGACCTGCGGGCCGAGCTCCTGCGCGGCTCGTGGTTCGAGCCGGTGGCGGGCCGTCGGTTCGACCGGATCGTCGCCAATCCCCCGTTCGTGGTGGGTCCGCCGGAGACCGGGCATTCGTACCGCGAGTCGGGACTGGCGCTCGATGGTGCGAGTCGGACGGTGGTCTCCGGCGCCGCCGACTATCTGGCGGACGGCGGGACGGCCGTCATGTTGGCGTCCTGGGTGGAACGCGAGGACACCGATTGGCGGAGCCGGGTGGCGTCGTGGGTGCCGTCCGAGGGCGTGGACGCCTGGATCCTCCGCCGGGACGTCTCCGAGCCGGGACTGTATGTGTGGACGTGGCTCACGGACGAGGGCATGGATCCGCGGGACGAGTCCACGTGGCGGGCGACGGACCGCTGGCTGGACCACTTCGAGGCCGAGGACGTCGCCGGGGTCGGGTTCGGCTACGTGTATCTCCGCCGCGTCGAGGGACCGTCGTCGGTGTTGTGCGAGGACCTCACCCATCCGTTCGGCGAAGGCCTCGGGGACGAGGCGGAGGCGTATTTCGCGCGCACCGCGTGGCTGCGCGCGGCCGCCGGGCGCCACGGCGGGCAGGACCGCGCACTGGACGCGACCGTGTTCACGGTCTCGCCCGACGTCCACCTGCACGTCTCGGAATCCCTCGCACCGACCGACCCGGAGGGGGCGGGCGCGCCGGGCGCGTCGACCGTGGTGGTGGAGCGCGTGACCGGCGCCCGCTGGCGCCACGAGATCGACCCTCTCACCGCGGCGGTGCTGAAGGGCGCCCGGACGGGCGCGCTTCCGTTGGAGGACCTGGTGGTGCTCGCCGCGGCCGGCGCCGGTGAGGATCCGGACGAGCTGGCCGCACCCGTCCGACGGGTGATCGCGGACCTGTTCGTGCACGGGTTCGTGGTGCCGGTCGGTGTGCCGGGCCTCCTGCCGCCGGGGGCCGTCGCCGCCGCGCCCGGGGGGCCGCGCGGGTGAGGGCGGTCATCTCGCGCGTCACCGAGGCGTCGGTGACCGTCGACGGAGAGCTCGTCGGGTCATTGTCGGCGCCCGGCCTCCTGGTATTGCTGGGGGTCTCGAACGACGACGACGAGGCGGACGTCGCGACGATGGTCCGCAAGATCTCGGAACTCCGGATCCTGCGGGAGGAGCGCAGCGTCGCGGAGGTGGGCGCCCCGGTGTTGGTCGTCAGTCAGTTCACGCTGATGGGCTCGACCGCCAAGGGCAGGCGACCGTCGTGGGCGAGGGCGGCTCCCGGGGACAGGGCCGAGCCCGTGGTCCGGGCGGTGGTGGCCGGTCTGCGTGAGCGGGGACTCGAGGTGTCCACGGGCGTGTTCGGCGCGATGATGCAGGTCCACTCCGTCAACGACGGCCCGTTCACGGTGTTGGTGGAGACGCCGGGCTCGGCCTGAGCCGCCGACGCGGCAGGGTGACGGCCTTTACGGCACGGTCCGTGACCGAAATCATCGGTCGGGGAACATTGCCGGCACCCCCGTCGTTGTAGGTGTACGTGACCGTGACCCGGGCACGCGCCTGATCCGTCCACCAGCAACCGAACGCCGGCCTCGTCACAAGGCCAGGCAGGAGGAGGAGACATGACGTCAGCCATCACCCGATCGGACCGTCGGACGGAGGCGGATCCGGAAGGCCAGAGCCCGAGCGCTGACCTGGTCCGTGTCTACCTCAACGGGATCGGCAAGACGGCTCTGTTGAACGCCGAGGACGAGGTGGAGCTGTCCAAGCGGATCGAGGCCGGTCTCTATGCCAAGCACCTGTTGGAGACCAAGAAGCGTCTCGGCCCGGTGAAGAAGGCGGATCTCAAGACGATCGTCGCCGAGGGCGAGGCCGCCCGCGCCCACCTCCTCGAGGCCAACCTGCGTCTGGTGGTCTCGCTGGCCAAGCGCTACACGGGCCGGGGGATGCCGCTGCTGGATCTCATCCAGGAGGGCAACCTGGGCCTGATCCGTGCGATGGAGAAGTTCGACTACGCCAAGGGCTTCAAGTTCTCGACCTACGCCACGTGGTGGATCCGCCAGGCCATCACGCGCGGCATGGCCGACCAGTCGCGCACGATCCGTCTCCCGGTCCACCTGGTCGAGCAGGTCAACAAGCTCGCGCGCATCAAGCGTGAGCTGCACCAGCAGCTGGGCCGCGAGGCCACACTCGAGGAACTGGCCGAGGAGTCGGGGATCCCCGCTCACAAGATCGAGGAGCTCCTCGACCACTCGCGCGACCCGGTGAGCCTGGACATGCCGGTCGGCGCGGACGAGGAGGCCCCGCTCGGCGATTTCATCGAGGACGCCGAGGCCACCAGCGCCGAGAACACGGTGGTGTCCAACGTCATGCACTCGGACGTGCGCGCCGTGCTGGCCACTCTCGAGGAGCGTGAGCAGCAGGTCATCACCCTGCGGTTCGGGCTCGACGACGGGCAGCCCCGCACCCTCGACCAGATCGGCAAGCGCTTCGGCCTGTCCCGTGAGCGCGTCCGCCAGATCGAGCGTGAGGTCATGGCCAAGCTCCGTGAGGGCCGTCGCGCCGACAAGCTGCGGTCCTACGCGGTCTGATCCTCCCCGACCCCGGTCACACTCCGGCGGCCCCGCCCACGAAGGGCGGGGCCGCCGCTCGTCTGTGCCGGTGCCCGCGTGGTCGTCGCCGCGGCCACCGGGCACCGGGCACCGGGCACCGGCGTCAGCGGAGCCTGCGGGGCCCCTCGTTCCCGCTGAAGAGGGGCGGCGGACCGAGCCGCACAGTGGCGTAGAGCACGGAGAGCCCGTCGGGTGCGGCCAGTCCGGGGTCGATCGCCAGGCGGCGCAGTTCGGGGACGTCCTCCACCAGACATGACACCCGCCCCATGAGTTCCACAAGTGCGTCGCGGTCGACCGGCGCGTCCCCCGCGTAGCCGTCGAGGATCGGCGCCGCCCGCGGTCTGCCGAGGAGCGCCGACGCCTCGGAGGGGGAGATGGGCAGTGTGCTGAACGCCCGGTCGGCGAGCAGGTCGGAGAGCATCCCGGACAGTCCGAACGAGATCAACGAGCCGAAGATCGGGTGGTCCGCGACGCGGATGGTCACCGCGACGCCCTTCGTGGCCATCTTCTGCACGTGCAGCGACCGCGACCCGGTCGTGGACTGGAGCAACGCGAAGGCGTGCCGCACCGCCGCGGAGTCGGCGAGGTCGAGGCGGACCCCCGACTGGTCGCTGCGGGTGCGCCACCGGTCACTCATCGCCTTGACCGCTACCGGGTAGCCCAGCTCGTCGGCCGCCATCACGGCCTGATCGACGTCGGTGACGACGCGGTAGTCGACGATGTCGATCCCGTAGCACTCGAGCAGGGCCCGGACCTGGCCCTGCGTGAGCTCGAACGACTCGGTCCCGGCGTGGAGCTGGGACAGCGAGTCCACGAGCTCGCGGGCCCGAGCGCGGTCGATATCGGAGTATTCGGCGGGCTCCTCGGCCGGCCGGTCGAGCCACTCGGCGTACCGCCGGGCCCGCACGAGCGCCGACACCGCGCGTTCCGGGTAGGGGTAGGACGGGATCGAACCGCGGGCCGCCACGCCCGACTCGTCCGTCACGGTCAACCCCTCGGGCAGGCCCTCGCCGGCGAGGAACGTACTCACCACCGGCTTGGCGCTCTCCGCCGCCGCCGCGCGGATCGCCTCGGCATAGGAGTCCGGATCCGTGGCGACCGGCGGGACGAACACCGTGAGAACCGAGTCGACCTCGTCTCGCGCGAGCGCGTCCGCGATGGCCTCGCGGAACTGTTCGGGCGACGCCCCGGCACCCAGGTCCACGGCGTGGGAGACGGTGAACCCCTGCTGGCGGGCGGAGTCCGCGCCGAGCCTGCCGACGGCCGAGGAGTTGCCCACGATCCCCAGGCGGCCGCCGGTGGGCAGCGGTTGGTAGGCGAGCAGGGTGGCGGTGTCGAACATGTCGGTGATGGAGTCCACCTGGATGAGGCCGGAGTCGCGGAACAGTCCCCCGATCGCGTTCGCGGTAAGCCCCTCCACGCCGGACTCCAGGTCGTCCACGGCCCGCCGCACGACCACGACCGGCTTGTTGCGGGCCACGCGCCGCGCGATCCGCGAGAACTTGCGGGCGTTACCGAAGCTTTCAAGGTAGAGCAGGACCACCTCGGTCGAGGTGTCCGTGTCCCAGTACTGCAGCAGGTCGTTACCGGACACGTCCGCGCGGTTGCCGGCGGAGACGAACGTCGACAGCCCGAGCCCGCGCCGCGCCGCGGCGGCGAGGATCGCGATGCCGAGCGCACCGGACTGGCAGAAGAATCCGGCCCGGCCCGGGCCGGGGACGACCTCGGCCAGCGTGGCGTTGAGCTTGACGTCGGCGGAGGTGTTGATCACACCGAGCGCGTTGGGGCCGACGACGCGCATCCCGTGCGCCCTGGCCTCGCTGACCAGTCGTCGCTCCGAGACGACTCCCGCGCTCCCCACGTCGGAGAACCCGGCGGAGATGACGACGAGCGTCGACACCTCCTTGGACAGGCAGTCGTCGAGGACCTCCGACATCGAGGCGGCGGGCACGGCGACGACGGCGAGGTCGACGGGATCCGGGATGTGCCGGACGCTCGCGTACGCGCGGACCGACTGCACCGAGGTGGCGTCCGAGTTGACGGGGTAGACGGGGCCGGCGAACCCGTTGCCGATGAGGTTGCGCATGACGGTGTGGCCGATCTTGCCCACCTGGTCGGACGCGCCGATCACGGCGACCGATCCCGGGTTCAGCACCCGCGCCAGGCTCCGGGCCTCCGCCGCGGCCTCCCGCGAGTTCCGGACGTTCGTCAGCGCCTCGGTGGGATCGATGGCGAACTCGAGGTGCAGCGTGGAGCCGTCGAAGGACCGTGAGATCTCGTACCCGGCTCGGCGGAACACCTGGATCATCGACCGGTTCTCGGAGAGGACCTCAGCCTCGAAGTGGTCGATCCCGCACTCGGCCGCCGCGCCGGCCAGGTGCTCGAGGAAGATCGAGCCCAGCCCCCGGCCCTGGTGCTGATCGGAGATCGTGAAGGCGACCTCCGCGAACGTGGAGTCCGGCAGCCGTTCGTAGATCGCCATCCCGATGATCTCCGCGCCCAACTCGGCGACGAACGCCATCCGGTCGCGGTAATCGACGTGGGTCATCCGCCGTAGTTCCCGATCGCTCAGGACGTCCCGGGATCCGAAGTAGCGCAGGTAACGGGTGCGTTCGGACAGGCTGGTGTGGAAGCGGGCGATCTTCTCGGCGTCGTTGGGCAGGATCGGGCGGATCCGCACCGCCCGGCCGTCCGAGCCGAGGACGTCCGCGGCCCACTCGTGCGGGTAGCCCTCGGGGTACTCGTCGACCGAGGTGTCGGTCGAGGCGTGCTCGGGCGGATCGACCGCGGGGGTCGGATCGCCCGGACGCCCGCCGGGTTCCGGGGTCTCGGTCGCGGTGGGGCCGGTCGAGGGGTCGCCGGGGTGCGCCATGGGGTCCTCCAATGCGAGGTCGTGCCGGACGGGGCTCGAGAAGCGGTCAGTCCCGGGGGTCGTCGGGATCGAGCCCCAGCAGGGGGTAGACCGTGCGACGGGTGTCGAGGATCGACTGGTCCAGCCGGGCCAGCGAGCGGTCCATCTCGACCCCGCGGTCGGCGCCCGCCGGCTCCCACGGTGCGAACGTCGGCATCTCGCCGTCGCCCATCACCTTCGGGACCCGATCGGGAACGGTGAGCCGACCGGCGGCGGACCGCCACCCCTCCGGGATCGCCGTGCCCGGGTCGACCGGCGCCCCGAGAACCGCCGCGATGAGGTGGGTCCACGAGCGCGGGACCACCCGCACCAGCTCGTAGCCACCGCCGCCGACCGCGATGAGGCGCCCCTCGCAGAGCTCGTCGGCCAGGGCGATGACGTCAAGGTATGAACGCCGGTGTCCGTCGACGGTCAACGACAGATCGGCGAGGGGGTCCTCGCGGTGCGAGTCGCACCCCGCCTGCAGGACGATGATCTGCGGTTCGAACGCGCGCAGGACGCCCGGGACCACGGCGTGGAAACCGCGGAGCCAGAGGTCGTCGGTGACCGCGGGCAGGAACGCGAGGTTGACGGCCGTGCCCTCCGCGCGGCCCACGCCGGCCTCGGACGCCCAGCCCGTCGACGGCCAGAGGGTCGCGGGGTGCTGGTGCAGTGAGACCGTGAGGACGCGGGGATCCTCGTAGAACGCGGTCTGGACGCCGTCGCCGTGGTGGACGTCGATGTCGACGTAGGCGATGCGGTCGAAACCGTTGTCCAGCAGCCAGCTGATCGCCACGGCCGCGTCGTTGTACACGCAGAATCCGGCGGCGGCCGCGGGCATCGCGTGATGCATCCCGCCGGCGACGGAGACCGCGCGCGTCGCGGCCCCGCTGGCCACCGCGCGGGCGGCCGTCAGCGTGCCGCCGGCGACCGCCGCGCTGGCCTCGTGCATCGCCGGGAACGTCGGGTTGTCGGCCGTGCCCAGACCGTGGCTCATCCCGACGTGCTCCCCCGGCGACAGGTCGCCGGCCGCCTTCACGGCGTCGATGTAGCGCGAGGTGTGCACCCGCAGCAGCTCGTCGTCACCGGCCGTGCCGGGATCGAGCAACTCCACCCCCTGCAGCACGCCGAGTTCGGTGGCCAGCGACATGGTCAGGTCGAGGCGCCTCGGACTCATGGGGTGATCGGCGGAGTGTCGGTACTCGAGCAGCGACGGGCTCCACACCACCTTCGCCTCGACGCCGTCCGCGATCCCGGCCATGGCCACCGCCCTCTCGTCGGACCGGGTCTCTCCCGGCCCGCGCACCCCGCCAGATCCGTGGGGTACATCACCTCAACAATCTACGCGGCGACGACGGGGGCGGCCGATGAACGTCGGCTCCCCACCCCGGTCGGTGGCCCGACGGTAGTCTCGGTGTGAGAACCCGGTCGGTGTCGTCACCCACCGGGATGTCGATTCGAATCCAGACGTGGAGGACTGCAGCGTGAAGGACCTGGTGGACACCACCGAGATGTACCTCCGCACCATCTACGAACTCGAGGAGGAGGGCGTGATCCCGCTGCGGGCGCGGATCGCGGAGCGCCTCGAGCAGAGCGGCCCGACCGTGAGCCAGACGGTGGCCCGGATGGAGCGCGACGGGCTGGTGCTCGTCGCACCCGACCGGCACCTCCAGCTCACCGCCACCGGGCGCGAGCTCGCGGTGGACGTGATGCGCAAGCACCGCCTGGCCGAGCGGCTCCTGGTGGACGTGATCGGGCTCGAGCTCGAGAAGGTCCACGCCGAGGCGTGCCGGTGGGAGCACGTGATGAGCGACGACGTCGAACGGCGTCTCATCGAGGTGCTCGACGACCCCCGGACGTCGCCCTACGGCAATCCGATCCCCGGTCTGGACCGCATCGGCTACGCCGAGTCGACGCTCGACCACGGCGACCACGTCCGGCTATCCGCGCTGCCCACCGACACACCGCACACCGTGCGCATCCGGGCGATCGGCGAGAACGTGCAGATCGACACGGACCTGATCTCCGAGTTCCGCGCCGCCGGCGTGGAGCCGCTCAAGACCGTCACCGCGACCCGCCGCGGGCACCTCGTCGAACTCGACTCGGGGGACGGCCGCACCGTCGAACTCGACGGCGACCACGCCCACGCCATCCAGGTCGAGATCCTGTCGTGAAACTCCTCGTCACCGGCGGGGCCGGGTACGTCGGCGGAGTGTGCGCCACCGTCCTCATCGAGCGCGGGCACGAGGTGGTGATCCTCGACGACCTGTCCACCGGTAACCGGGACGGCGTCCCCGAGGGGGCGACCTTCCTCGAGGGTGACGTCGCCGCCCGCGCGGGCGAGGTCCTCGACCCGTCCTTCGACGGCGTGCTGCACTTCGCCGCGCGCTCGCTCGTCGGCGAGTCCGTCGAGAAGCCCGAGGAGTACTGGCAGGGCAACGTGGTCACGTCGCTGGCCCTGTTGGACGCCATGCGGGCGGCCGGTGTCGGGAACCTCGTGTTCTCCTCCACCGCGGCCACCTACGGCGAGCCCGAGCAGGTGCCCATCACCGAGGACATGCCCACCCGGCCGACCAACACCTACGGGGCGACCAAGCTGGCGATCGACCACGCCATCACCTCGTACGCGGTCGCGCACGGACTCGCCGCGACCAGCCTGCGCTACTTCAACGTCGCCGGCGCCTACCACGGCGCGGGTGAGAACCGGGTCGTGGAGACCCACCTCATCCCGCTGGTGCTCCAGGTCGCCCTGGGTCACCGGGACCACATCAAGGTCTTCGGCGACGACTGGCCCACCCCCGACGGCACCTGCATCCGCGACTACATCCACGTCGCGGACCTCGCGGACGCCCACCTGCTGGCCCTGGAGTCCAACGCCCCGGGGGTCCACCGTGTGCTCAATCTCGGCAGCGGCGAGGGATTCTCCGTCCGCGAGGTGATCGACGTGTGCCGCGAGGTCACCGGGCACCCGATCCCGGACGTCGTCGCCCCCCGGCGCGCCGGCGACCCCGCGGTCCTCGTGGCCTCGAGCGCCCGGGCGATCGCCGAGCTCGGTTGGAACCCCACCCGGACGGACCTGCGCACGGTGGTCGAGGACGCCTGGGCGTTCACCGGGGCGCTCGGCGACCGCGCCCACTCGGCCCCCCGCTGACGGGCGGCCCCCGCCGCGGACACGGCTCACGCGGTCGCCGCCACCCTCCTGAGCCGCTCGGGCGCCATCCCGTGGTGCAGCCCCTGGAGCAGCAGCCGGGCCAGGTTGTTCCCCGGGTCGGCGTCGACGGCGGCCGACAGCGCCGACCACGCGTGCACCCCGCTGCCCGCGAAGTACGACGCCGCACCCAACAGCAACAGCGCCACCGAGCGTTCGCGCGCGGGCCGACGACGCGCGACCGCCCACCACACGAGCCGCCGACCGTCGCGATCGCCCAGCCCCCGCTGCGCGAGACGTCGGTAGATCTCGTCACGAACGGCGATCACCAGCAGGTCCCGCCCGATGGCGGCGAGCTCGTCGTCGTCGACCTCCTCCCCCACTCCCAGCCGACGCGCGGCGTCGTCATGGCGCTCCACCGCCGCCGCGACCGCGCGCGCCCGCTCCGCGCGCCGGTCGCGTCCCCCTGCGAACCCGCCACCCGGGTCGGCCGCGTCCACCTCTCCCGCACCGCCCACGACGGCGTCATCCGGGCGGTCCTCGTCGCACGCGTCGGGGTCGCGGACGAGGTACAGCCGGTCGATCTCGTCCCTCGAGCCGGCCCGGACGCGGCCGTCGTACGCGTGTACCGCGGCGATCTGCGTCGTGTCCGGGTCGATCTGCACACCCCGGGTAATCCCGAACAGATCCACCCACGGCTCCCCCTCGGCGAACTCACCGACCCCGTAGGCCGCCTCCACCCCGGTGCCCGCCTCGCCCAGCCAGTATTCGAACGCCGACGCGGCGTCCTCCGCACGCAGCCCCGCCAGATACCCGTCCGCACAGTTCTCGTGGACCACCACCAGGTGCACCGAGTCGATGCCCTCCCGCGCGCAGAACCGCGCGAGTCCCCGCGCCGGGCCGGGGTCGATCGCCGGACGGGCACGACCGATCGAGTCGGGATCGTCGGGGTCGTCGGGGTCGTCGACAAGGTCATCGTCCCCGGGGAACCCCCGGCCGTCGTCCAGCAACCCGTCGACGTCCATCCGCACCACCGGCCCCTGTCCACCGTCCGCGGTGCGACCGCACAGGATCACCACCGACCCCGGCCCCGGCGGGAAGCCGAGCATCGCCGGTATCGAGGCGATCAGCTCCTCCGGCGAGGTGATCACCACCGTCGCCCGCCCGTCCGTGCCGCCCTCGTCCTTCAACTCGCCCGTCGTCATCGCTCGCCGCCCGTTCGTCTCGCGCGTCCACGCCCCGTCGTGGCGTGGTCCGCGGGTGTCGTGCACCGGACCCACCATCGGCCACCCCGGCGGCCGCTCCCCGCCCCGGGACGCCGGACCGACCGCCGCCTGTGGAGGGAGACGGGGCCTGTGGGGATCGCGCGGGAATCATCTCGCGGGTGGTGACGTTGTGACAGTGGTGAACCCCCCGTCCCGGATGGACGACCGGGCGAGCCCCGCCACCGACGGACGGGGTGTGGTGACGAGAGGAGTCGACATGGCCAGGCACAGCGATCTGTACCGACTGATCGAACCCGTTCCCGACCTGCGTTCCGAGGACGGCCGCGGGCCGGTCCTCGTGCACGGACTGGAGGGCTTCTCCGATGCCGGACTGGCGATCCAGGGCGTGTCCGAGCATCTCCGCGAGAGCCTGGACTCCCAGCTCATCGTCGAGTTCGACGTCGACGAGCTCGTGGACTACCGCTCGCGCCGCCCGCATCTCAAGTACTCGTTCGACCGCTTCGCGGACTACAACGAGCCGACCATCCAGATGCACGCGGTCAAGGCCTCCGACGGAACGTCCTTCCTGCTCCTGTCCGGGCTCGAGCCGGATCTCAAGTGGGACGGCTTCACCGAGTCCGTGATCGACCTCGCCGGGTCCTTCGGGGTCCGGATGTCGATCGGGCTGGGAGCGATGCCCCTCGGCGTCCCCCACACCCGGCCCACCAACTCGAGCGCCCACGCCAGCGATGTGGACCTCATCAAGGGGTTCTCCGCCTGGCCCGGCGAGTTCTCGGTGCCCGGCAACGTGACCTCCCTGCTCGAGCTGCGGATGGCCGAACACGGGATTCCCTCCGCGGGCTTCACCGTGCACGTGCCGCAGTACCTGTCGCAGACGGCCTACCCGGCAGCCGTGCTGCACCTGGTCGGCAGCATCGCCGAGATCGCCGACCTCGAGCTGCCCACCGCCGAGCTGGAGAAGGCCGCCGAGGAGTTCACCGCCCAGGTCAACGCGCAGATCGCGCAGAGCCCCGAGATCCTCACCGCCGTGGAGCTCATGGAGAAGCAGTACGACGAGTTCATGGAGACGCGCCTCGGTTCCGACTCCCTCAACCCGGGCGGCAAGCCACTGCCGTCGGGCGACGAGATCGGAGCGGAGTTCGAGCGGTTCCTCGCCCAGCAGACGGGCGACGGCGGGCAGGGCGACGACCCGCAACGCGACGGGTGACGCCCGCCGGCGACTAGTGGGCATCTCCGTTAGTTCGTCGGGGGTCATGCTGCGCGGAGGGTGCCGTCGTTGTTGAGGCGGTCGAGGTGGCGGTTGAGGTCGTCGCGGGTGTACTTCCAGCCGAACGGTTCGGCGCTTCGGTTGTAGCGATCCTGGAACGCGAGGATGCGTGCGGCGAGATCGTCGAGGTCTGCGAAGTCGCCGGTGGCGATGGCTTTGCGCTGCAGGATCGAGAAGTAGATTTCGACCTGGTTGAGCCACGAGGCGTGCACCGGAAGGTGCACCAGGACCGCGTTGGGAAACGCATGACGCATCCGGTCTTTCGAGGCCTGACCTGCGTGGGATGAGCCGTTGTCGACGACCCAGAACACTCGCTTCGCGGATGCGTATGGCTCTTGGGTCATCACCTGCTCGACCAGTTCGGTGAACGGGGCGATCCCTGTCTTGGGTGCGGTCATCCCCATCACGCGGGCCTGGTGGACGTCGTAGGCGGCGAAGTAGGCCAACGTCCCACCGCGGCGGTACTCGAACTCCACGCGCCGCGGCTGACCGGGCCTGGCGGGAGTCTCGGCGTGACGGCGTTTGAGGGCTTGGAGCTGTGATTTTTCGTCCGCACTGATGACGTACTCATCGTCGCCGAGAGCAACGCCGTTCCAGCGCCGGTGGTACAGGTCCAGCACCCGGGCGGCCTTGACGGCGAAGTCGGGGTCGCGGGGAAAAATCCACGACCGGTGCTGCCACGGCTTGATCGCATCTGCGGCCAGCCAGCGCCCGATCGTCGCCGACGCCACGGGGCGCACCAGCCCTGTGGCCACGGCGTGGGCTCTCAACTCGGCGGCCGACCATCTGGTCAGTGGCAGACCGTGGTCAGCCGGGCGCGTACACGCCAACGCTTTGACCTGGGCGACCTCGACGGGGGTGAACACTCGCGGTCGTCCCGAGCGGGGCCGATCTTTGAGACCCTCCAGGCGCTCGGTGCAGAACCGATGCCGCCACTGGCGCACCGTGTCTTCGCACACCCCGACCTCGCGGGCGATCGCAGCGTTGGCATCACCGGCAGCGGCCGCCAGGACGATCCGGGCTCGCAGTACATCGCGGTGCGCACAACGAGCAGCGTGCGCGCGGCGGGTCAGCACGTCGCGTTCTTTGCCGGACAGGATGACGATAACGGCGCTGGTGGGAGGCATGTTCATTTCTGACGCACCCAGCGGCGCCCGCCAAGCCGCCACGCCGGAACAAGCCGAAAGTCGAGGGCGAGAAACGGCGGCGGCGATGATGGAGACCATGGCCAAGATCCCCGACTCGACACAGACCTCACTGCGACAGAAACTCCTGGCCCGCGCTGCCGAACGGTGGCCCCAGATCCAGGCCCTGCACACCCGCTACCGGGCCGGATTCGCCTACATCGATGCCACCTTGACCGACGGGGACGAAGTCAAGCTCTGCCGACTGCGCTACGCCGGATCAGCCAGCCAGTGGGGTTTTGCGATCTACCGCGCCAGCCACGACGACTACCAGCAAGCCGCCCTGCCAAACGGATGGCCCTCAGGCACTCCCGCAGAAGCCCTCGACACCGCCTGCGGCCTCTATCTCGGCGACCCCACCGCCTGGATCACCGACCCCCGACGAACTAACGGAGATGCCCACTAGGCTCGGCCGGGTGCAGCTGCCCCAACTCCTCACCGATCTCGACGACGTCCCCGCCGACCTCCACGAGGAGGCGGTGTTCGACGCGTTCGTGGCCTGGGCCGCGGACCGGGGTCTGACGCTGTACCCGGCCCAGGAGGAGGCCGTACTCGAGATGGCCGCCGGGAGCCACGTCGTGCTCGCCACCCCCACCGGGTCAGGCAAGTCCCTGGTCGCCCTCGGCGCCCACTTCGCCGCGATGGCCCGCGGTCAGCGCAGTTACTACACCGCGCCTATCAAGGCGCTCGTGAGCGAGAAGTTCTTCGCGCTGTGCGAGGTGTTCGGGGCCGAGAACGTCGGCATGCTCACCGGCGACGCCGCCGTCAACGCCGACGCCCCCATCGTCTGCGCGACGGCCGAGATCGTCGCCAACATCGCGCTGCGCGAAGGGGCGGGCGCCGAGATCGGGCAGGTGGTGATGGACGAGTTCCACTACTACTCGGAGCCCGACCGGGGCTGGGCGTGGCAGGTCCCGCTCATTGAGCTGCCCGACACCCAGTTCCTGCTCATGTCCGCCACGCTCGGCGACGTGGACTGGCTGCAGGAGGACCTGCACCGGCGCACCGGTCGGCAGTGCGTCTACATCGGCGGCACCGAGCGCCCGGTGCCGCTCTCGTTCGAGTACGCGCTGTCCGGCGTCCACGAGTCGGTCGAGCTGCTGCTGCGCGACGGCAAAGCCCCCGTCTACATCGTCCACTTCACCCAGGCCGCCGCGCTCGAACAGGCCCAGGCCCTGACCTCGCTCGCCGTGGCCGACAAGGATCGGAAAGCCGCCATCGCCACCGAGATCGGCGGCTTCCGCTTCACCACGAACTTCGGTAGGACGCTCCGCAAGCTCCTCCTCCACGGCATCGGCGTCCACCACGCCGGGATGCTGCCCAAGTACCGCCGGCTCGTCGAGAGGCTGGCCCAGGACGGCCTGCTCACCGTCATCTGCGGCACCGACACCCTCGGCGTGGGCATCAACGTCCCCATCCGCACCGTCCTGTTCACCGGCCTCACCAAGTTCGACGGCCGCCGACAGCGCGTGCTCAAGGCGCGCGAGTTCCACCAGATCGCCGGCCGTGCGGGCCGCGCAGGCTTCGACACCGAGGGATTCGTCGTGGTGCTCGCCCCCGAGCACGAGATCGAGAACGCCAAGGCCGCCGCGAAGGCCGCCGCGAGCCCCAAGAAGAAGGCCAAGGCCGCCAAGAAGAAGCCCCCGGAGGGCTTCGTCAACTGGTCGCGCTCCACCTTCGACAAGCTCGTCGGCGCCCAGCCCGAGCAGCTCACGAGCCGCTTCGAGGTGAGCAACTCGATGCTGCTCAACATCATCTCCCGACCCGGCAGCTGCTACACCCACATGCGGCACCTCCTGCTGTCCTCGCACGAGACCCGCGCGCGGGTGCGCCACCACGTCCTGCGCGCGATCGAGCTGTTCCGGGGGCTGGAGGCCGCCGGGATCGTCGAACGACTGGCCGAGCCCGACGACGACGGGCGCCACGTACGGCTGACCGTGGATCTCCAACGGGACTTCGCCCTGAACCAACCGCTGGCCCCGTTCGCGATCGCCGCGATGGAGGTCCTCGACCCCGACTCCCCGACCCCCGAGCTGGACCTGGTCTCCGTCATCGAGGCGGTGCTCGACGACCCGCGCCCGATCCTCTACGCACAGCAGCGCGAGGCCCGCGGCGAGGCGATCGCCGCCCTCAAGGCCGACGGCGTGGAGTACTCCGAACGGATGGAGCTGGTCGAGGACATCTCCTGGCCCAAGCCCCTGTCCGACCTCCTCGCCGACGCGTACGACGCCTACCGCGCAGGGCACCCGTGGGTGTCGGGGATCGAGCCGTCCCCCAAGTCGGTCATCCGCGAGATGGTCGAGCGCGGGATGACCTTCTCGGACCTCGTCTCGGCCTACGGCCTCGGCCGGTCCGAGGGCGCCGTCCTGCGCTACCTCACCGACGCCTACCGCGCGCTGCGTCAGACCGTCCCCGCCGACCGCCGTTCCGAGGAGTTCGACGACCTCGTGGAGTGGCTGGGCGAACTGGTCCGGCAGGTCGACTCCAGCCTGCTCGACGAGTGGGAGCTGCTCACCGATCCCGACGTATCCGCTGAGCAGGTCGCCGAACTGGCCTTCGGCGAGAGCGCGGGCGCGGCCCGCCCGGTGACGGCGAACCGGCGTGCGTTCCGGGTGATGGTGCGCAACGCGATGTTCCGCCGCGTCGAACTGCTCGCCCGCGACGACATCGAACGGCTCGCCGAGCTGGACACCGACGTGCCCGAGCACCCCGACTGGGACTCGGAGATCGACGCCTACTGGGACGAATACGACGAGATCGGGACCGGGCCCGCCGCGCGGGGCCCGGCGCTGTTCACCGTGAGCGAGTCGGGCCCCGCGGTGTCTCCGGGGACGTGGCGGGTGCGCCAGGTGCTCGACGACCCCGAGGGCGACCACGGCTGGGCGATCGAGGGGGTGGTGGATCTCGCCGCCAGTGACGAGGCCGGGGAGGTCCGCTTCGCCTCGCTCGCACTCCACGGGTGAGTCGTCGCCGACCGGGGGGCCGCCCACCGGGCCGGGGACCGTACGATGTCCGACGAACCCCACCCGATGACTGGAGGCCTGCCGTGACCCCCCGCGTTCTCTACAAGCGACTCGCTCTGGCGGAGGTGGTCACCTGGACTCTCCTGATTCTGGGGATGATCGGCAAATACGGCTTCGGGCAGGACTGGGCCACCTCGGTGGGTGGCGGCATCCACGGATTCGTGTTCCTGTGCTACGTCGTGGCGACCCTGGCGGTGTGGACGGACAAGCGCTGGTCCGCCGGCACCGGGATCCTCGGTCTGGCCTCGGCGGTGATCCCGTACGCCACGGTCCCGTTCGAGCGGTCGGTCGAGCGACGTGGCCTGCTCGAGGGCCCGTGGCGACTCGGTCCGGGTGGCGACCGGCCCGGCAGCCCGGCGGACCGGGTCCTCGCCTTCGCACTGCGCTCGCCCGTCGTGGCGCTGGTGGTCACCCTGATCGTGGTGGCGATCGTGTTCTCGCTACTGGTCACCGCCGGCCCGCCCACCGAGTGGTTCTCGTGAGTCAGACCCGAGAGCCGGGCCGCCGCGAGCTCAACAAGGCCGACAAACAGCGGCGCATCCACGCCGCCGCCCTCGAACTGTTCTCCCGGCACGGGTACTCGACCGTCACCACCCAGCAGGTGGCCGACCGCGCCGAGGTCGGAACGGGGACGCTCTTCCGCTACGCCCAGTCCAAGGGCGAACTCCTGTGCATGGTCGCCAACGAGGAGTTCCGCGCGATGGTCGAGACCGTTCCCGAGACCGGGGACGCGGTCGAGGACCTGGTCGTCCTGTGCGAGCCCCTGCTGGTGGCGCTCGACAGGCAGCCGGAGAACATCGCCGCCTATCACCGCGAGACGTTGTTCGGGGAGGCCGGCCCCCACCGGGCCGAAGCGCAACGCATCCTCGGCGAGCTGCGGGAGCTCATCGCCGCCGTACTCGCGGGGTACGCGGGCGACGCGGTGACACCCGCGGACATGGCCGGCGCCGCCCAGACCGTGTTCGACGTCCTCTACATGACCCTCGTGCGGTGCGGCGTCGAGCGCTCCTCCGCCAGCGAGGGACGCAGGGAACTCGAGGTGCACGTCCGGCGGGTCCTCTACGGCGTACTGACCGACCGCCCCGAGGGCGGCCCCACGTCGGACCCCGGCGACGGCGTCGACTCGACGGTCTGACGGGGCCGTGAGCGGACCCCGGTGGCGCGTGTCACTATGCGGCGGGCGAGACTGACCTCATGACCGAGGTTGACCAGACCACCGCCCGCCCCGTCAAGGACGCCTCCACCGTGATGGTGATCCGCGACTCCGATGCCGGCCCGGAGGTGTTCGTCGCGCGCCGCGTGAAGGGCATGGCCTTCGCCGGCGGGATGACCGTGTTCCCCGGGGGTGGCGTCGACGCCGCCGACGACGACCCCGACCTCGCCTGGACCGGCCCCGCCCCCGCGTGGTGGGCCGAGCGCCTCGGCTGCGACGAACCGCGCGCACGGCGGCTGGTCTGCGCCGCCGCCCGCGAGACCTTCGAGGAGTGCGGCGTCCTCCTCGCCGACCACCGGGACGGCGCGCCCGTCTCCGACGCGGGGCGGTACCACGCGGCGCGCACCGAGCTCGAGGCCCACGAGCTGTCGTTCAGTGCCTTTCTGGCCCGCGAGGAGCTGTCCCTCGCCGCGGATCGCCTGCGCCCGTTCGACCACTGGATCACCCCGTCGGTCGAGCCCCGCCGGTACGACACCCGGTTCTTCCTCGCCGCGCTACCCGTGGGTCAGGAACCCGACGACCAGACCACCGAGGTCGACCTCACCATGTGGGCGCGCCCGGTCGACCTGCTCGCCGACTTCCGCGCGGGTCACTCCATGCTCCTCCCTCCCACCTGGACCCAGCTCCGTCACCTGTCTGAGTTCCCGGACGTCGCCGCCGCCCTGGCGGCGGAACGCACGATCTCACCGATCGAGCCGGAGATCATCGAGCACCGCGGCGGCATCCGGGTGGGCTTCGACGGTTCCGACGAGTACTGGGCGGACCACCAGGCGGGGCACGCGCGCGAGAACGCCTGACCAGGCGCCGACGATCCCCGGCCCCTGCGGGTCGGACACCGCCCGAACCGCTGACGGGCGCGGTGACTCGATGGTTGACTGCCAAGCATGCCGGCATTCGAGTTCGACGTGGACGCGTCGATCGCCGCCGGGTGGGACCGGTTCGCCTCCCGCCTGGCGGATCTCCTGCGTGACCTGATCCCCGGTGCCACCTTCGACCTGGCGGTGCCCGTCCTCGGCGCGCCGTCGCCCCTCACGCCGTTCATCCGCTTCACCGCGGTGGGACAGCGGCGACTCGAAGCCGAGGTCTCCGGGGGTGGATCGGACGACGCCCCCGCCCCGCTGCGACCCGCGCAACTCGCGCAACTGGCCGCGCTCGGCTGGCGGGCCGCGGACGCCGAGGCGACGGCGATGCCGACACCCGGGCCCCAGGTCGCCCTGCCCACGGACCGGGCCACCGAACTCGCCCACCTCGTCGCCGGCACGCTCGAGCAGGTCTTCGGAATCCGACACCCGGTCTTCCTCCACGACGTGGCCGACGTCGACGACCCGGACGCCCGGGCTGCGGCGTCCGGCCCGGATCCCGCGGACGCGAGCGCGGCACGCCCCGGCGGCCCCACGGAACCACACGGGAGCGGCGACGAGGACGACTTCCGCCCGCAACCCATCACCGACCCCGACCAGGCGACCAGGGCGGTGGGCGCGGCGCTCGCCGAGGTCTACCGCAGACGCATGCACCCCGACGAGCACGACGTGTTCACCGTTCCCGCGGGCTGTGTCCTGCTCTTCGTGCGCGCACACCGCTCCCTCCCCCTCATCGTGTTCCGCAGCCCGCTGGTGACCGGGGTGCAGGACGCGGCGGCGGCCGAGACCGAGGTCGCGATCCTCAACCGCGACTCACTGTGGTGCCGGTACGTGTTCGACGGCTCGACCATCACGGCCGAGTCGGAGTTCGTCGACAGGGTGTTCGTCCCCGTCAACTTCAAGATCCACCTCGCCGAGATCACCGCCGAACTCGACGACGTCTACCCCGATCTCGCGCGACGAGTCGCCGGCGGGAACTCCCGCGACCTGCGCGCCTCCGACGATCCCGGCACCGGTGAGACGTAGGATCGGCACCGCCGGGAAGGGCCCGGCGCCCGATCCCGCCACAGGAGTGCCCATGCGTCGCGCCGCCCTCGTCGCCGTGGTCACCGCAGCGACCATGCTCACCAGTTCCTGTTCGCTCGTCGGAGACGACGAACGTCGCGGAGTACCCGCCCCAGCCGCCGCACCGAGCGGGCCGCTGCCCACCTCCCAGCAGTTCGACCGGCCGTTCCCGGTGTCCGCCGAGAACTGGGACGCCACCGTCACGGTGTCGAACCTGCGGTTCGTGCAGTCCTACTCGTACCCGGACCCCGTCCTCGTGGTGGACGTGCGCGCGGTCCAGTCCGCCGGCCAACCGGAGATCGGCCCCGAGGACCTCACCGCCTATGACCCGTCGGGCCGGCCGTTCGAGCGGATCACCGACCCCTCCGGGACAGTGCCCGACCCGCTCGTCCCGTCGGTGATGACGACCCCCGGGCAGGAGATCAACGGCATGGTGGCGTGGACCGTGCCCCGTGGAGCCAGGGTCGGCCGCATCGACCTGACGAGCCCGTCCACGATCGGATCGATCACGGTGACGCGACAGCCCGTCGATCCGACGCCGTCCTAGGCACCCGCCGGGCCCGCTCCCGCCGGATCCGCCGCGACGTACGTCCACCGCCCTCCCCTGCGCTCGAACAGGGAACGCTCACGCATCACCCCCCGGTCGCCGGGCTCGACGTACCTCGCCTCGAACTCGACCACCCCGTCGTCGTCACCCTCGCCCCCGGCGACCACCTCCAGGACGGTGAGCCCGGTCCACTCCACACCCGACGCCTCCACGACCGGCGGACGCGTCCGCGGATGCCACGTGCGCCAGAGGTGGTCCGTCCGTCCGAGCGCGAACGCCGTATAGCGCGAGCGCATCAGCTCCTCCGCCGTCCGCGCGGGCACCCCGTCCTCCACGAGCGGGCCGCAACACGCCCCGAGATCGATCCCACTGCCACACGGGCACGCACTCATCCGTCTGCTCCGTTCCCCGATGATCCGCCCAGGTTACCGACGCACGAGGCCACCCCTGTCGACCCCCGCGACGCGGACCCCGCCGCCCCCGCCGGACTATCGTGAACGGTGACATGTCTGGACTAGCCTCCCTCCGTTCCCTCGCGCGGCGCCGCGCCGACCCGGACCTCGCCGCCCTGCGGGTACGGTCCTGCCGCGACCTGTGCAACTGGAACCGCACGCCCGTCGAGCGCCGCGGCGAGCCCCTGTTCGCGTGCCGGGGCTGCGGCTCCCAGTGGGTCCCCAGCGAGCAGTGGACGCCGCGCGAGGCCGACGGCGCCATCCCACCGGCCGTCCTCGAGCTGCTCCGCTCGGACGACTGACTTCACGACCCGGCCGCCGCACGCCGCTATAAGGTCAGACCATGACCGACACCCCTCACTCGCCCCCTCCACCGCCGCCTCCGACACCATTGACGCCACCCTGCGCCGATCGGCGTCCCGGTTACCCGACCGCGTCGCCCTGACCTTCGCGGATCGTCGCTGGACCTACGCCGCCCTCGACGCCGCCGTCGACCGCGTCGCCACCCTGCTCGCCGGGCACGGTCTCGAGGACGGCGCCCGCATCGCGGCATACGGCGTCAACTCGGACGCCTACCTCATCGCCTTCCTCGCGACCTCGCGGGCGGGTTACATCCACGTACCCGTGAACTACGCCCTCACGGGGGGTGAGCTCGAGTACCTGCTCACCGACTCGGGGGCCTCGCTCGTCCTGGTCGACCCCGCCCATGCGCCCACTCTCGATGCGGTCCTCGACGGCCTGCCCGCCCTGACACCCCTCGCGCTGCAGCCCGCCGCCGGCGAGGCACCTGACGGCACCGTGTTGGGTACCGCACTCGAGACCGGCGACGTCACGCCCGTCGACTCGCCCGCCTCCGGCGGCGACCTCGCCCAGCTTCTGTACACCTCGGGTACCACCTCGCGGCCCAAGGGCGCGATGATGACCCACTCCGCGCTGGTCCACGAATACCTCAGCTGCATCCTGTCCCTCGATCTGGCCGCCGATGACCAGCCGCTGGTGACCATGCCGCTCTACCACTCCGCGGCGATGCACGTGTTCGCGATGCCCTACCTGTCCCTCGGCGCGACCGTGCACCTGATGGCCGCCCCAGACGTCCCCGAAATCTTGCGCCGAATCGAAGAGGACGGGATCGGTTCCCTGTTCCTCGCACCCACAGTCTGGGTCCCCCTCGCGTCCCACCCGGACCTCGAGCGCCGCGACCTGTCGAGCCTCCGCAAGGCCCAGTACGGCGCCTCGATCATGCCCGTGACCGTTCTGCAGCGCCTGCGCGCCAGATACCCGGAGCTGGGGTTCTATAACTGTTTCGGCCAGTCCGAGATCGGCCCGCTCGCCTGCGTCCTGCGCCCCGAGGAGCACGACGACAGGCCGGCCAGCGCGGGCCGACCGGTCTTCTTCGTCGAGGCCCGGGTGGTCGACGAGTCGGGAGCCGAGGTTGCCGACGGCGAGCGGGGCGAGGTGGTCTACCGCTCCCCACAGCTGTGCAGGGGCTACTGGAACAAACCCGACGCCACCCGCGAGGCGTTCCGTGACGGGTGGTTCCACTCCGGGGACCTCGTCGTACGTGACGCCGAGGGGTACGTCGAGGTCGTCGACCGCATCAAGGACGTCATCAACACCGGCGGTGTCCTGGTGGCCTCCCGCGAGGTGGAGGACGCCGTGTACCAGGACGAGCGTGTGGCGGAGGTCGCGGTCATCGGTACGCCCGACCCGAAGTGGATCGAAGCGGTGACCGCCGTAGTGGTCCTCAAGGACGGCGCGGAGGCCACCGAGAACGAGATCATCGCGGGCACGCGCGAGTATCTGGCGCCGTTCAAGATGCCCAAGCGCGTCGTGTTCGTCGACGAGTTGCCCCGCAACCAGTCCGGGAAGTTGCTCAAGCGCGAACTCCGGCAGGGGTGAGCCGGGCGGGCCTGCGGTCAGCCGAGCCGTTCCAGGACCTCACGCGCGACCAGCGAAGGGTCCTCCTCGGGCAGCCAGTGGCCCCGGTCGGTCAACGGGACGAACCGGTATTCCCCCGTCATCCGGGCCGCCGTCGCCTCGGCCCCGCTCCGCGCGATCGCCGGATCCTGCCCGCCCCACAGATAGGTGGTGGGGACGGAGACGTCGGGCAGCTCGTAGCGTCTCATCGCGCGGTACCAGTTGAGCGCTCCCGTCAGCGCGGACCGGTCCCCGAGCACCTCGAGGTGTCGGCCCACGAGATCGTCCGGGACCTGCCCGTCGAACATGGCGCGCAGGCGGCGGGCCCCGCCTTCGAGCAGCACGTCCTCGGCCTTGCCCTCCTGCCGGAACAGCCCGAAGTAGGCCGACCGCGCCTGCTGGTCGGGATCGGACTTGATCGCGTGGCCGAACGCCCCGAGATGCGGCACGGAGATGGCCGTGAGGCTCGCGACCCGGCTCGCGTGGTGGGCGGCCAGCCACCACGCGACGCACGCGCCCCAGTCGTGCCCGAGGACGTGCCCGCGCTCCAGCCCGAAGCGGTCCATCACCGCCAGCGCGTCGTCGGCCAGGTGCTCGATCGCGTACGCATCGACGCCTTCCGGCCGGGCATCGGGTGAGTACCCGCGCTGCATCGGGGCGATCACCCGCACGCCCTGCCCGGCGAGACTCTCCGCGACACCCTTCCACTCCCACGCCGATTCGGGGAAACCGTGCAGTGCCAGCACCGTGCGCGCCGGCTCCTCGGCCGGCGCCCCGCCGTTCCCCTCCCAGACCAGCACGTCGAGCGCGCCGACCGGGACGTCCACTGAGACTGTGCGTGGTTCCATACGCGGACCCTAACCGGTCCGGGGCTCACCGCGGGCGACTTCCCGGGCGCGCCGTTCGTTCCAGTCGTGGACCAGCCACATCTCCACTACCAGCGGATCGACCGCGGCCTCGCTCGCCCACGTGGCGACCACGTCGAGGTAACGCTGGTAGCGCCGGGGCGTCAGCCGCGCGGAGGACTCGATCTCGGTCCACCCGGCGTGCACCAGAGTCCCGATCCCGGCGGGGTCGACCGGCACGATGCTCTCCGCAGACCACGCCATGCCCAATGAGGACAGGTAGAGCGAGGCGAGCGGATACCCCAGGTCCGGGACGCCGCGGCCCGCGCCCCCGGGCGCGCCGTGACGCAGCAGGTTCATGGCCTCCACCGGCGCGTCGAGCCAGTCCACGACCTCGTGCAGCACCAGGGGAAAACCATGGGGTGACACCGAACGCCACCCGGCACGGTCCCTGGCGGGGACACGGAAGTCGGGTAGCCCCCGCCTCACGCCGGACCGCAGCGGGTGGGCGGATAGCCAGGCCGCGCACATGTAGAGCGCCACCACGGATTCCTCCAGGCTGCCGCGGGCGCGGCGGCCCGCCGCCCACAGATCACTCCTGCGCAGGTATCCCGACCCGGACTGCACGATCCCGCCGTCGGGCCCTCCCGCGACGAGGCGGAGGTCGATCCCCCTCTCCGCGAGCCGGAGGTTCCAGCGGTCGAGGTCGATCTCCACGTACTCGTCCGCGACGAGCAGGGCGGGCGGCTGGGCGCGGCACCAGTCGAGACAGTCCGCGGGTAGTTCGGGCGCGAGGCGGGGTCCGGTGGTGGTCATGCCCGCACGGTGTCATACGGGTACGACACTCCCCGGACCCCGAGCCCGACCCCGCCCCGGGGGGCTGCTCAGTCCTGCGCGAACGCCTCGAGGGGCGGGCACGAGCAGACGAGGTTCCGGTCTCCGTACGCGCCGTCGATCCGGCGGACGGCGGGCCAGACCTTCGGCCGCCAGGCCGACCCGAGGGGATAGCCGGCGACACTGCGCGGGTACGCGTGGTCCCACTCGTCGGCGGAGACGCTCTCGGCCGTGTGGGGCGCTCCGCGCAGCGGGTTGTCCTCCACGGTCCACTCGCCGGCGGCGACGCGGTCGATCTCCGCGCGGATGGCCGCCATCGCCTCGCAGAACGCGTCCAGCTCGGCCAGGTCCTCGCTCTCCGTCGGCTCCACCATCAGGGTGTTGGCCACCGGGAAGCTCATGGTGGGCGCGTGGAACCCGTAGTCGGCCAGCCTCTTGGCCACGTCGTCGATCGAGATGCCGACCGAGTCGATGAGCGGGCGCAGGTCGAGGATGCACTCGTGCGCGACCCAGCCCCCCTCGCCGGAGTACAGCACCGGGAAGTGCTCGCCGATGCGTCGGGCCAGGTAGTTGGCGCTCGCGATCGCGGTCAGCGTGGCCTCGCGCAGGCCGTCGGCGCCCATCATCCGGATGTACGCCCACGTGATGGGCAGGATCGAGGCGGAGCCGAACGCCGCCGCCGAGACCGCGCCGCCCGCGCCCAGCCCGGACTCGTGCGGATGGCCGGGGAGGAACTCGCGCAGGTGCTCGGCCACCGCGACCGGCCCGACGCCGGGTCCACCGCCGCCGTGCGGGATGCAGAACGTCTTGTGCAGGTTCAGATGGCTCACGTCCCCGCCGAACCGGCCCGGCCGGGCCACGCCCACGAGGGCGTTGAGGTTCGCGCCGTCGATGTAGACCTGGCCGCCCGCGTCGTGGACGATCGCGCAGATGTCCTCGATGTCGTGCTCGTACACGCCGTGGGTCGACGGGTAGGTGATCATGATCGCCGCCAGTTCGGCACCGTGCTTGTCCACCTTCGCCCGCAGGTCGTCGACGTCCACGTCGCCGTTCTCACGGCAGGCCACCACGACCACCTTCATGCCGGCCATCACGGCCGACGCGGCGTTCGTCCCGTGCGCCGAGGACGGGATGAGGCAGACCGTCCGGTCGTCGTCGCCGCGGGAGCGGTGATACTCGCGGATGGCCAGCAGGCCCGCGTACTCGCCCTGGCTGCCGGCATTGGGCTGGAGGCTGACGGCGGCGTAACCGGTGATGTCGACCAGCCACTGCTCGACGTCCCCGATCAGCTCACGGATCCCGGCGGTCTGCTCGGCCGGCGCGAAGGGGTGGAGCCGGTTGAACTCCGGCCACGTGATCGGTTCCATCTCGGTGGTGGCGTTGAGCTTCATGGTGCACGAACCGAGCGGGATCATGGTCCGGTCCAGCGCCATGTCCTTGTCGGACAGCGCCCTGAGGTATCGCAGCATGGCCGTCTCGGTGCAGTAGCGGACGAACGCCTCGTGCTGCAGGAACTCGCTCGTGCGGTCACCGTGGGTCGGGTCGACCGTGATCTCGGTAGGGGCGGCGTCGGCACCGAACGCGTCGAGGACGATCCCCACGTGCTCGGCCGTGGTGGCCTCGTCACACGAGACGGACACCGTGTCGTCGTCGACTTTCCACAGGTTCACGCCGCGCGCGGCGGCGGCGCCGAGCACCTCGTCGGCGCGGCCCGGCACGCGGGCGCGGACGGTGTCGAAGAACGCGTCGTGCAGCACCTCCACCCCGGCGGCGCGGAGTCCGTCGGCGAGCGCGGCGGCATGGGCGTGGACGCGCCGGGCGATGGCCGTGAGGCCCTCCGCGCCGTGGTAGGAGGCGTACATCGCCGCGAGGACGGCCAGCAGGACCTGCGCGGTACAGATGTTGGACGTGGCCTTCTCGCGACGGATGTGCTGCTCCCGCGTCTGCAGGGCCAGTCGGTAGGCTACGCGCCCGTCCTCGTCCGTCGAGACACCGACCAGCCGGCCGGGGAGATTGCGTGCGTGCGCGGAGCGACACGCCAGGAACCCGGCGTGGGGCCCGCCGAAACCCATGGGGACGCCGAACCGCTGCGTGGTGCCGAAGCACGCGTCCGCGCCCTTCTCCCCCGCCGGCGTGTGGACCGTCGCGGCCAGCAGGTCGACGCCCGCGGCGACCATGACGCCGCGCTCGTGGCACTTCTCGATGAGGGGCGCCACGTCGGCGACGCGGCCGGAGGCACCGGGGGTCTGGACCAGGGCCCCGAAGAACTCGCCGTCCGGGAGCCCGTCGTCGACGAGGTTCGCCGTGACCAGTTCGATGCCGAGGGGCTCGGCGCGGGTGGCGAGGATCGCCGCGGTCTGGGGGAAGATGTCGGCGTCGACGGCGAAGCGGGGGCTCTTGGACGAGCGGTTGGCCCGTCGCAGCATCGTCATGGCCTCGGCCGCGGCGGTCCCCTCGTCGAGCATGGAGGCGTTGGCCATGTCCATGCCGGTCAGGTCCGAGACCATCGTCTGGAAGTTCAGCAGCGCCTCGAGACGGCCCTGGCTGATCTCCGGCTGGTACGGGGTGTAGCCGGTGTACCAGGCCGGGCTCTCGATGATGTTGCGAATCAGCACCGGCGGCGTGAGGGTGTCGTAGTAGCCCTGCCCGATCATGGACACCGCGACGGTGTTGCGGTCGGCCAGCGCCCGCAGCGCCGCGAGGGTGTCGGCTTCCGACAGCGGCTCCGGGAGCGCGTTGATGCCTGCCGCCCGTCCGTCCGAGCCGACCTCGTCGAGGATGACCGAGGGGACGGCGCGCTCGGCGAGCTCGTCCAGGGAGCCGACGCCGATGGTGTCCAGGATCCGCGCGAGTCCGTCGGCATCGGGGCCCAGATGGCGGGCGACGAACTCGCCTCCGGTCCGGGCAGTGTGGGGGGTCGTCGTCACAGGTGCTCCTCAGGTGGCGGGGCCGCCCGGACAGGCGGCCTGCGGGCCGGTGCTCCCTCTCCGCTCTGTCCCCTGCCGGACGGGTGCCGGCGCCTGAGAGATTCGCGGGACCCTCACGACGGACCCCCGCTTTCCCCGTGGGCGGGTGGTCTGTTCCACCGCTCTCCAGAGGCGTTCGACGACCGCACGGTCCGGGTGCCTGAGAGATTCTCGGAGAGGAGTTGCTCCTTCGGCGCCCGCGGCCATGGCCGCGGAGCTCTCCCGTGGGACGCGTGAACGCACCGCCGAGTCTAGACGACGACGGCCGACTAGCCGGTACGGCGTGAGGCGCGGGCCCGGCGGCGAGCGGCGAGCTCGTCCTCCACGGGCGCGACGATGTCGTCCTCGGTCACCGTCTCCGCGGGGAACTCGGAGATCGAGCCGGCGAGCTCACGCATCGCGCCGCCGATCCCGATGCCGAACACCCCCTGGCCGCCCTGGAGCAGGTCGAAGACCTCCTCCTTGGACGTGCACTCGAATACGGTCCGGCCGTCGGAGAACAGGGTGATGGTGGCCAGGTCCTCCACACCCCGCGACCTGATCTGATCGACGGCCTTGCGGATGTTCTGCAGGGAGATCCCGGTGTCCAGCAGCTGCTTGACGATCTTGAGGACCAGGATGTCCTTGAACGAGTAGAGGCGCTGGCTGCCCGATCCGGCGGCGTTCCGGATCGACGGCACGACGAGGTCGGTGCGTGCCCAGTAGTCGAGCTGACGGTAGGTGATACCGGCGATCTGGCACGCGATGGGCACCCGGTACCCGCTGGTGCCGTCCGGGATCCCGTCGTCGGGGAACAGTCCGGGCTGCACCTCGTCGAAGGACGCCTGCGTCCCCTCGACGGCGTCACCGAAGAGGCTCGGCGTGTTCGGTACGGCGTCGGACGGCTCCGAGACCCGGGTGTGGTCGGCCACGATTGCTCCCTCAAGCTGCGGGTGCCGCCTCGTTCGGGGCGGCACGGTACCGGGACGAGACCCGGATCCTGGACGCGTGAACACCATCGGTGTAGTTCACTGGGGGCAACGCTATGCCCGCCGCGGTCCACTATCAATAGGACACGCGGTAAACCTCAACCTCAAGTTGAACTTTAGGCTCATTCGTCACCTGCGAGTTGGTGCAGCAGTGACTGGAGGGACCGCCGAATCCGCTGCTCAGGAGGTGGATCCGCCGGGATTCTCGGCCGGCCCGCCGCCTCCGAGGAAGTCGTCCGGGCTCACCTGGTCCAGGAACTCACGGAAGGCCTCGACCTCTTCCTCGCCCTGCTCGACGAGCGAGATGCCGACCTCGTCGAGCACCTCGGGACTGACCAGGACGGGCGAGGCCGTGCGGAGCGCGACAGCGACCGCGTCGGACGGGCGCGCCGACACACGGGTGTTCGCGAACACCAGTTCCGCGAAGAACGTCCCCTCCGACACCCCGATGATCTCGACCTTCTCCAGAGGGTGGGAGAACGTCTCGAGAAGCGTGGCCAGCAGGTCGTGGGTCAACGGCCTGCTCGGCTGGACCCCCTGCTGCTGGAGACTGATCGCCGCGGCCTCGGACGCGCCGATCCAGATCGGCACGTACCGCCCACCGTCCTTCTCGTGCAGGATCAGTACGGGCGCGTACTCCGGCTCCTCGAAACGGATACCGACGACGTCGACCTCTCGCATGTTCTTCCCCATGTTCTCCGCCTCTCCCACGTCACCAGCGTAGCCCTGATCCGGTTCGGCGCGAGCGGACGCGGGGCCCTCAGGGCTCCAGTGCGTGCCTCACGGCCACGGTCACCAGGGTCGAGTGCAACGACACCGACAGTGCGGCGATCTCCCGCGCCAGCTCGGCGGCCCGGTCCCGGGCGTCCGCGTCGCCCTGGCGGGCTACCGGGCCGGCGATCTGGGTGATCAGCCCGGTCTGACGATCGGCCGCGGTCCTGAAGCTCCGCAGGTGGCGTACGTCCACCCCGTGGGTGGCGAGATCGTGCGCGGTGCGGGCGATGAGGACCGCCTCGGGATCATAGAACCCACCGGGCCCCGCGGCGATCAGGCCGGCGTCGACGAGAGCGTCCACGAGCCCGGCGTCGACGCCGGACTGTTCGATGACGTTCTCCCGGGTGAGACGCTTGACGGTGTCGCTGCGGAAATCGTCCGGCGTCGACCCGGGCACGCCGTCTGCGCCGGGCCGCGGCCGGAGCGCCGTGGTCGACCCGTCGGCGATCGCCGCGTCGAGGGCGTCGAGCTCCTGGCGGATCACCTTCAACGGCAGGTACCTGTCGCGCTGGGCGGTCAGGACGTACCGCAGGCGCTCCCGATCCTCGACGCTGAAGCGCCGGTAACCGCTCGCCGTGCGCTCAGGGGTGACCAGCCCCTCGTTCTCGAGGAACCGGACCTTCGACACCGTGAGGTCCGGGAACTCCGGACTCAGAAGTGCGATGACACCTCCGATGGAGAGGAACTCCTCCTCTTTCGGGGCGCCCTGTCCGGCGGCTGTCACTGCCCGGGCGTACCCGTCAGGAACACCAGGCGAAACTTGCCGATCTGGACCTCGTCACCATTGGACAGCGACGCGGAGTCGACGGGCTCACGGTTGACATAGGTGCCGTTGAGCGAGCCCACGTCGACGACGGTGAAGGTCTCGCCCTCACTGCGGAACTCCGCATGCCGACGGCTCACGGTCACGTCATCGAGGAAGATGTCGCTGTCCGGATGACGACCGGCGGAGGTGGTGCTCTGGTCGAGAAGGAACCGCGAACCCGCGTTGGGGCCGCGCTTGACGACGAGCAGGGCCTGCCCCTCGGGGAGACCCTCGACACCCGTCACCGCGGAATCGGACTGCGCCGACTGCTGATCGGACTCGTTGAGGAGTTCGGCACGGAACACGGAGGTGGTCTCGGCGGTCGCCTCGGGCATGTTCTTGTTCTCGGTCACGTTGGTCTCTCCTCGTCCGAGCCCGTCAGCGGGCTCACCGTACGGTGCAGTTGATTCTATGTCGGAGTCGTCGCCCGCGGGGTCCCGGGGGCGTCGGCGATCCGCTCAGCTCTCCGTGATCTTCGCGTACCCGTCGGAGTCCAGCGTCTGCTCGAGCTGGGCCTCAAGGTCCTCGATATCGGCGATCTCGAGAACGACGATCCATCCCTCCCCGTACGGGTCGGAGTTGACCAGCTCGGGGGACGTCTCGAGCGCGGTGTTCACCTCGACGACCTTGCCGCTGAGCGGCGCGTACAGGTCGGAGACGCTCTTGGGTGACTCGACCTCGCCGAACGGCTCACCCGACTCCGTCTCGCCCCCGACGTCGGGCAGCTGGACGAACACGATGTCGCCGAGCTTCGACTGCGCGTACTCGGTGATGCCGATACGCACCCGCGTGTCCGACACCCGTTCCACCCACTCGTGCTCATCGGTGTACCGGAGCTGGTCGGGGATGTTCTGATCGCTCACTGACGCGCCCTTCTCGAGTGGCTCACTACGAATTCCATCTGGCGACATTACACACCGTCGCGCCCGCCCACAGCAGCCGATCGAGCCCGGCGGAGGGGAACCGCGCGGACGATGTTCAGTGCCTGCCACAGGTAGATGCCACCGCTCCAGACGTACAGACCGACACCCCAGTAGAGGCATGCCTCGCCGATGATCTGGAACCCCTCGCCGCCGGGCGCGTCCGCGTAGCCGGCCAGCAGCAAGGGGAACGACCAGAACAGCGCGAACGTCGCCGCCTTGCCGAGGTACGTGACCTCCGGGTCGAGGCCGCGCCGGCGGTAGACCGGCAGGGTGGTCACCAGCAGCAGGTCGCGGGCGACGAGCACGACGACGATCCACGCGGGGATGAAACCCGCCAGCGCGAACGTGACCGGAACCGCCGCCACGAGGATCCGGTCGGCGATGGGGTCGAGCCGCTCCCCCCACGTCGAGCGCATGTTCCACAGTCGCGCGATCTTGCCGTCCAGCCAGTCCGAGACGACCAGGACGCCGAGGAGCCACAGCGCCAGCATCGCGTCGTCCCACACGAGGATGCTGACGATCAGCACGGGGATGAGGGCGATCCGACCCAGCGAGATCGCGTTGGGCAGGGTCCAGAAGCGGTCGCTGACCCGCGGGTCGCGCGATGGGCTCTCGGGCCCCAGGCCGGGCGGGACCGCCGCGGACAGATGCCCGCCCCGCGGTGGCGGGATGCGGGCGCCCAGAACCCGAGCCTCGCCGGTTCGCCACTCCCTCAGGTCGGTCTCGCGCCCTCCCTCGCGTGCCGCACTCATCGGAACGTCGACATCATCCCGGAGAAGACGCTACCGCCGGCAGCCATCGGGTTGTCGTGCACCATGTACGTCCAGGTCGACGTGGGGCGCGCCATGGAATTGGCCTCCAGATCGACTCCGTCGGCAGTGAACTCGATCTCCGCGAACGTGGCCTCCGACTCGCGGACCGCGTCTGCCGCGAGATCGCGGAAGTGGTCGATCGCGATGCGGTGGAATTCGTCGAGGGGGTTCTCCCGGCCGAGGGCGCGGAGGTGGATCGACTCGCGGACGTCGGTCATCGTCTCCAGGTGACGAGCCCAGCCACGGTCGAGGTGCCACAGCATGATCTCGCGGCACCCCCGGACCACCGCGTCGCGTCCGTGTGCCTCCACCAGCCGCGCACTCCGCTCGGGATCATGCGCGGTGAGCTCCTCGAACGCCTTCTCCGTGCGGAGCAGAGCGCTCCTGCGCTCGGCGAGGATCTCGCGCTGCTCGGCGAGGAGCCGACTGTACCGCCAGGTGTTGGCGTGGATCTCCAGCATCTGCCCCTCGGTGACCCGCTGCGCGTGGTCGACGGCGTCCCGCCCCCGATTGCCCTTGAGCAGCCCGGTGATCCTGTCGTGGGCGGTGGGGATCTTCTCCGGCTCGAGCGCCGACGTCACCACCGGATCGTCCATCGCTGCGAAGAAGACAGAACTGCCCGGATCGCCCTGACGCCCGGCCCGGCCCCGCAGTTGGTTGTCCAGCCGCTCGGTGCGGTGCCGGCCCGTGCCCACGACGTGGAGTCCGCCGAGCGCGACGACCTCGTCGCGCCGGGCCTCGTCGGATCCGCCGAGCCGGATGTCCGTCCCGCGGCCGGCCATCTGCGTGGAGACGGTGACGTGCCCGACGTCGCCGGCCTCCGCGATGATGGACGCCTCCTCCTCGTCGTTCTTGGCGTTGAGAACCGAGCACCGGACGCCCTTTTCCGCGAGCCGGGCTGCCAACGCCTCGGACTCGGCCACGTCGTGGGTGCCGACCAGCACCGGCTGCCCGGTGGCGTGGACGGCGGCGATGTGCTCGACCAGCGCGCGGTTCTTGCTGTCGTTGTCGATGTAGGTGCGGTCGGCTTCGTCGACACGGATGTTGGGCGTGTTCGGCTCGATCTGGGACACCCCGAGGGAGTAGAACTCGCGCAGCTGCGCACCTGCGGCCAGCGCGGTGCCGGTCATGCCGCACACCTTGTCATATCGGCCGATGAACGCCTGGACCGTGAGGCTGTCGAGGATCTGTCCCGCCTCGGAGACCGCGACGCCCTCCTTGGCCTCCACCGCGGCCTGGAGCCCGTCCGGCCATCGCTGGAGTTCGGCCACGCGTCCACGGGAGGCGTTGACGAGCTGGACCCGGCCCTCGCGGACGATGTAGTCGACGTCCCTGCGCAACAGGAAGCACGCGTGCAGGGCGACGTTGACCTGGACCAGGGTCGTGCCGACGTGGTCGGCGTCGTAGAGGTCCTCGATCCCGAGTTCGGTTTCGATGGCCTCCGCCCCGTCGTCGGTGAGGAAGATGTTGCGACGCTCTGAATCCGTCTCGTAGTGGCGGCCGGGTCGTAGCTTCCGCACCGCCGCCAGGACCTCCCCCGTCGGCGCCTCACCGGACGTGGATCCCGCGAGCACCAGGGGAACCAACGCCTCGTCGACCAGGACGGAGTCCGCCTCGTCCACGAGGGCGACGTCGGTGGTCGGCGAGATGAGGTCGGCGGGATCGGTCACGAGTTGCTCGCGCAGGACGTCGAACCCGATCTCGGACACCGAACCGTAGGTGATGTCGCAGGCGTAGGCCGCGCGGCGCTCGTCACGCGTCGACGACTCCGTGACGTGGCCGACCGACAGGCCCAGCAGCTCGAGCATCGGTCCCATCCACCGGGCGTCGCGGGCCGCGAGGTAGTCGTTGACCGAGATGACGTGGACGGTGTGTCCCTGCAGTGCGTACCCGGCCGCCGCCACGGCGCCGGACAGCGTCTTGCCCTCGCCCGTGGCCATCTCCACGACGTCGCCGGCGAACATCCGGAGAGCGCCCTGGAGCTGTACGTCGAACGGGCGTAGGCCGACGGCCCGGCCGGCCGCCTCCCTCGCCAGGGCGAGGAACCGCGCGAGATCCTCCGGCGCATCACCGAAGAGGCGCAGGCCGTGGGCGGCGTCCGCGAACTCGCCGTCGTCCAGTCCCGCCGCCCAGTCGTCGAACCCGTGCGAGGCCTCGACCGCGCTCTGGGCGCGCGACGTGTCGCGTCCCTGGGTGGAGCCCATCAGCTTCCAGAAGCGGTTGGCCAGTCCCACGCGTGGAGTCCTTCCCGGTCACGAACAGTTGCCCCCACCGTACGCAGGGCCCGGCACCGTCGGGGCCGCGGCCCGCCGGTCGCCGCATCAGCGATCGGGGTCGATCTGCCCCCGTAGTCGGCGCATGGCCTCGGTCGAGAGCATCCGGTCCCCCGCGCGCGCCGCGAGGTGCTCGGCCGCGAGGTCGGCGGGCGTCGGGCGGTGGGCTGCGGTCGGGGGCCGGACGCCGTTGTCGCGGGCGATTCCGGCGAGCCTCTCCGCCTCGGCCACCGCGGTCTCGGCGCGGGTCTCCACCGACTCGACGAGCTCACGGAACGCGACCGCGCGATCGACCACCTCGGCCCACACTCCGTCGATGGAGGCGCCGAGTCCGGTCAGCGTGGTGAAGCCGTCGCGAGCCGGAGGCACACCCGCCGAGGCGGAGGCCTCGCGCAGTCGGCACAGATCACCCGCGAGTCCCACGACCTCGGTCTCGGCGTCGAACTGCAGGCGGATCTCCTCCACCGCGCGTCCGCCCCGGCCGTACGCCCGTTGTAGCCGGTCGTAGAGCCCGCCCACCTCCATCAACATCGCGGTGTACATCTCCGGGATCCGGCGACGGTCCGCGCGGATCCGTGGCAGCGACGGTAGCGACGCGACTGCGTTCTGCACGCGCTGCGGCAGCACCACCCGGCCCATCTCGCGCTGGCCGTAGGCCGCGGCGACCGTGCCCAGTTCGCCGAGCGTTCGGGGCACCAGGGGCACCGGCGCCATGGTCGGCGTCGAGGCCAGCGCGTCGAAGAGCCGCCCGCGGTCGTCCGTGTCCAGATGCACACCGCGGCGGCGGTCGGCCCGGATGTCCTTGACCCGGAACGCCCACACCCCGGTCCCCCGGATGAAGCCAGTGCGCATCACCAGATACCTGCGGTCGAGATCGGCCAGGCGGGTTCGGAGGGCCATCCGCAACATCGACGGCGCGGGGCTGTCGATCGTTCTCCTCAGATCGTGTCGCTGCTCCTCGATGATGCGCACCTGGTGGAAACCACCGACCGTGGGGAACGGGAGGTTGCGGTGGAGCCGGGCCAGCACCACATCGTAGATCCGCGGTTCGACGAGGCCGCAGGCGACGAGCAGCGCCGCCCGATCGGACAACTCGGCGACCGGTGGTCGGCCCTCGCCGCGGCACAGGCGGTCGACATCGGACACGATCCGGTCCCGTGCGGTCTGTGGCCCGCGCTCATCCGCCATGTACCCCTCCTCGTCCGTGTCCATTCCGTCGCCCCGCCTTCTTCGGGGTACAACGGTCGGGCCGCGCCCCGTGTTCCCCCGCGGGCCGCGCCCCGTGTTCCCCCGCGGGCCGCGCCCCGTGTTCCCCCGCGGGCCGCGCACCGGCGCCGCGTCGGTCACCGTTCATAGCCCAGCCGGGCGTCGTCGAGGATCCGTGGCCGGTCGAGTGTGGAGGGCTCGAGCCGCAGCGGCGCCACGTGGCGCCCGAAGCGGCCGGCGGCCTCGAGGGTTCCGGGGTTGAGGAACCTCAGTCCACCGACGTCGGGGCGTAGCCGGAGATCCGGGGCGTCACCGTCGGCCGAGGCCAGGACGAAGCCCCAGTCCCCGAACGTCGGGACATGGACGTGATATGGGGTCGTCCCCCACCCGGCCGAGCCCACCGTGGCCACCGTCCTCCAGAACTGCCGCGGCGTGGAGAACGGGCTCCCCGACTGGACGACCATCAGACCGTTCTCGCCGGTCACCCCGCGTACGAGTCCGTAGAACTCCTCGGAGTACAGGCGGGACAGGGCGGCGTTGCGCGGGTCGGGCAGATCCACGAGCACCGCCCCGAAACCGCCCGGCGGCACCGCCCCGTCGCCGCCCCGGCGCAGCCACGCGAAGGCGTCGTCCACCACGACCTCCACCCGCGGGTCGTCGAGAGACCCCCGGTTGTCCGGGAGCAGTTCGGTGCGGGCGATATCCAGAACGGCCGGGTCGAGCTCCACCTGGACCACCCGCCGGACCCCGGGCACGGCCAGGAGGTCCCGGGCCGCCAGACCGTCGCCGCCCCCGAGCACCAGGACGTCGCCGGGCCGGTTCGCCACGGCGGGCTGGACCAACGCCTCGGTGTACCGGTACTCGTCGAGGCTCGAGTACTGGAGGGTGCCGTCGAGGTACAGTCGGCGGTCGGTACGCCCGTTGTAACGCGCCCTGGTGACGACGATCTCCTGGTACGCGGACTGGGTGTGGGAGAGCACCGGGTCCGGGTAGAGCTTGGCCCTCGACCACTCGGTGACGCCGTCGAGAGCGACGACCAGCGTGCCCAGCAGGGCCGCGACCAGTGTCAGCGACAGCGCCGCGACGACGGTCTGCGCCCGGGACAGCAGGCCCCGTAACGCGAGCGTGAGCAACACCGCCGCGGCGGCGACGTTGACCAACCCCGTGATGGCGGCGGCCTGCTGCATCCCTAACGACGGCAGGAGCAGGAACGGCCACAGCAGTCCCCCGACGAGCGCGCCCAGGTAGTCGGCGGCGTTGAGATCGGCCAGCACCCGACCGGCTTCGGCCGACCCGGTCCGCCGACCGGTCTGCAGCAGGGACATGAGCAGCGGGACCTCTGCGCCCACCAGCATCCCGATCGCGGCGGTGGCCACCACGAGCGTGACCATAGATGCCGCGTCCGACCCGAGGGTCGTGAACGTCACGTAGAGGGCTGTCGCCGATACTCCTCCGACGAGCCCCAGCGTCGCCTCGACGCCGATGAAACTCGACGCCGGGCGGTCGACGAACGGCTTGGCCAGCAGCGCGCCGAGACCGAGGGCCGCGACGTACCCGGCCACCACGAGACTCGTGGCGACGATCCCGCCGCCCTGGACGGTGGTCGCGAGCGTGAGGAGAGCGAGTTCGTAGATCAGCCCGCAGGCGGCGCACGCGGCGACGGAGGCCAGGACGATCGGGCGCCACCAGCGGCCCGCACGCGGCGCGGGACGTCCGGCGGGCTCGGCCCCGGTCCGCACGGGGTCCGCCGTGCGGACCTCGTCAGGCAATGGCGGCCGCGTTGACGGCGGCGACGGCGAGCAGCGTGGCGGCGACGGCGAGCACGGTGGTGCTGAACCGTGGGGCGCTGACGAGGTCGCGGAATCGACCGGGGACCAGCAGTTCCAGGATCACCAGCGTGACGGCCTGGAAGATCACCCCGAGCAGGCCGTAGACGGCGACGTCGATCAGCCCCAGCACGAGAGAGTCCGACGCGTTCGTCATCACCGTGACGACGATGATCGCGAGGGAGATCGCCGAGGCCGCGAACAGCGCGGCCGCGTTGGGACGGTGGTCGACGAACACGTGGTGTCGCAGGCTTCCGGGCGTGAGCAGATCGAGCATGACGAACCCGAGCGTGAGGACCAGGGCGCCGACGCCGAAGTAGGCCAGCGACACCCCGATCCCGTCCAACAGTTCGGGTACGTGGTCGGCGGGTCCGGCGGCGAATGTCACCGTGTCTCCTCGGGTTTCGGGTAGTGAGAGGGCGTCTCGCGGGTCACTTCGCGCCGACCCCGCCGGAGCTTCCTCCGGCGGACCGGGCGGGGCTGCCGGGTCCGAAGGCTCCACCGAGGAAGATGAATCCCCCGGAGCGGAGCGTGCGGGAGTTCTCATCGAGCTGGACGCGACACGGGAGATCGCCGGACCGGCCGACGACGATCATGTCGTCCCCGTACCTCAGGTACCGGGTGTCCTCGTTCAGCTGGTCGGCGTCCGGCCGCTCGTGGTCGCGGATGTCCCTCGCCGTGGCGTCGCGGTCGCCCCGACACTCGTAGGTCTGGGAGGCGCCCGCCACCGGGGAGTAGTTCTCCCGGACGTAGCGCACCGCGTTCTGACCGGTCCCCACGAGGACGAGTCCCAGCAGGACCGCGCACAGTCCGGCGGCCAGCGCGATGATCCAGCCGCGGTACGCCTTCACTAAGCCACCTCCGCCGGCGCGCCGAGCCCGGCGACCCGGAGTCGGGACGAGGTGGCGACGACGTCGCCACCTCCGCGCCCGGCGGGGTCGTCCGCCGGGTAGAGATGCCAGGTGTCCCACGATCAGCCCGCGTCGTCGGGAGTCGGGGCCACCACCGTGAGCGCCCCCTCTGCACCGGGGAACCGTCCCGCGAGAACGGCGGGATCGGCCGCGGCGAGCGCGGTCAGACGATTTACCAGCTCCACGAAGGGACCAGCGGGCAGGGTCTCGGTGGCCCCGCGAAGGTGGTGGGCGCCCCACGGGCCGGGGCAGGACACCTCGGCCGGCAACGGTGCACCCCCGGCGGCCGTCGCCCGGCAGGACACCTCCTCGGTCATCGCGTCGCGACCGTCGATCACGAGCGTCACCGCGTGCGACGCACCGAGGATGGACAGGCGTAGAGCGATGTCGTGCGTCGGGTGCGCCAGAACGGTCGAGACGAGGGCGTCCCGCTCGGGTGTGACGCCGATCCGGTAGCCGAGTGCCGCGGCCGCCACGTCACTCGGCTCCGCGACGAGATCGTGCACGGTCACCGCCTGTAGTCCGGGTCGCCGGCCGCCGGCGGCGCCGGGTAGACCGTCAGCTCGCCCCGGGACACCGGGCGGCCGGATGAGACCTCCCAGCCGGCGCCGTCCCAGTTCTCGAACGACAGCAGCGAGCTACCGTCCCCCGTGCGCATGTCCTGATACCGCATCCGTCCGCGCTCGGGCAGACCTGTGGTCCCCTCGCACGAGTACTCCGCCTCGCCCGACTCCTCGAGACGGTGCACACGATCGTCGACGATCACCTCGGACCCGGGGCTGACGCCGAGGCCCTTGCGGGTGGTCCACCAGGTCAGCTCCAGGGTCCCCTCGTCCTCCTCCACACCGAGCCACTGCGCACCGTCCCCGCCCTCGAGCAGGTGCTCCCACCAGACGTACGGGCCCTGGCGCAGGGTGATCGATCCACGCACCACGTAGTCGACACCGCCGTAGGCGACGATCGCACCGGGGCCGAGCTCACGCGGTCCGAATCCGTGAATCGGCTGGTCGGCGGCCAGCGGGTCGCGGCGGGGCGCGGCCGTGGCAGGCCTCGTCCCGCCCCGGGCCTTGACGATGATCCCGATGATCGCGACCACCGCGACCACCAACCCCACTATGACGAGTAGCTCTCCCACCGCGCATCCACTCCCGGATCGATGATCGACGGTCGACCCGGGCCGCCGCTTCGTGACCAGGAAAGGCTAACCCACCCGGCTCCGTGCGAGGCGCCCGGTTCACGCGAGGCGAGTCCATCTCCCCGAAATGGACTCAGGGCCGGCTCCCCGCTCGGGAAACCGACCCTGATCTCGTCCACTCTGTGTCGGGCTGACAGGATTTGAACCTGCGACCCCTTGACCCCCAGTCAAGTGCGCTACCAAGCTGCGCCACAGCCCGTCACCGTCTCCGCGGCTCGCGCGGCGACTGGATCAGACTAGCGCACCCACTCGCCCGTACCGAAATCGCCTGGTCACTTGCGCTGTCGACGCTCCTTGACGCGGACGTTGACCCGCACCGGGGACCCGTCGAAACCGAACGTCTCACGCAGTCGACGCTCGAGGAACCGGCGGTAGCCGGCCTCGAGGAATCCCGTGGAGAAGAACACGAATGTCGGCGGCCGGGTGGTGGCCTGCGTGCAGAACCGGATGCGTGGCAGACGCCCGCCGCGCATGGGGGGCGGCGTCGCCGCGACGACCTCGTTCATCCAGGTGTTGAGCGGCCCGGTGGGGATCCGCTTGTCCCACGAGTCGAGCGCGGTCTCCATCGCCGGCACCAGCTTCGCCAGCGCACGGCCCGTCTTGGCGGAGATGTTGACACGGTGCGCCCAGGAGAGGACCCGTGACAGCTCGCGGTCGATCTCCTTGTCCAGGTCGTAGCGGCGGTCCTCGTCGACGAGATCCCACTTGTTGAACGCGATCACCAGTGCGCGCCCGGCGTCGGCGACCATGGAGATCACCCGCAGGTCCTGCTCGGTGATGGGCTCGGAGGCGTCGAGGAGCAGCACCACGACCTCGGCGGCCTCGATCGCACCGCGGGTGCGCAGCGAGGCGTAGTACTCGTGCCCGTAGGCCTGGTTGACCTTGCGCCGCAGCCCGGCCGTGTCGACGAACCGCCACGTGCGGCCCCCGAGCTCGACCAGCGAGTCGACGGGGTCGACCGTGGTGCCGGCGACGTTGTCGACCACGGCGCGGTCGTCGCCCGTGAGCTTGTTGAGCAGGCTCGACTTGCCCACGTTGGGCTTGCCCACCAGGGCCACCCGGCGCGGCACGTCGGCCGCCTCGCGCATCCTCGCCTTGGAGGGCAGCTGCCTCAGGATCTCGTCGAGCAGGTCGGCGGTGCCGCGCCCGTGTGCCGCGGAGATGGCGTAGGGCTGGTCGAGGCCGAGTCCCCAGAACTCGGCGGCCTCCAACTCGGCCTTGTCGCTGTCGACCTTGTTGACGGCGAGGATCACCGGGGTGTCGGAGCGGCGCAGACTCCTGGCCACCGTCTCGTCGGCCGCGGTGATCCCCACGGTGCCGTCACAGACCAGCACGATGAGGTCGGCGGTCCCCATGGCGATCTCGGCCTGCTGGGCGATCGAGCGGTGCATGCCCTTGGCGTCCTGCTCCCAGCCGCCGGTGTCCTGGACCATGAAGGTCCGGCCGTTCCACAGCGCCTCGTAGGAGACGCGGTCGCGCGTGACGCCCGGGACGTCCTCGACCACGGCCTCGCGGCGGCCGATGATCCGGTTGACCAGGGTGGACTTGCCGACGTTGGGGCGGCCGACGATCGCGACGGTGGGGAGGATCTCCACGCCTTCGGTCACCGCCCCGATCTCGTCGGCGAACTCCGCGGCGACCGCGTCCCAGTCTGTGTCGTCGTTCCAGGCGTCCTCGACGGTCTCCTCGCCGGGGCCGGTCGGCAGGTCGAAGTCGGTGGTGTCCTCGTTGCTCGTCACTGTGCGTTCCCTTCTGCGGTGGCGCCGTGCGACGCGTGGGTGCCCTCGGCGAGCGCGACCAACCGGTCGAGCACCTCGTCGAGGGTGAGGTCGGAGGTGTCGATGACGACCGCGTCGGCGGCCGGCCGCAGCGGGCTCGCGGCGCGCGTGGAGTCCTTGCGGTCGCGCTCGATGACGGCGGCGAGCACCTCGTCGTAGTCGGCCGCGCGTCCGGCGGCCCGGTCCTGGTCGGTACGGCGGCGCGCGCGGACCTCCGGGCTGGCGGTGAGGTAGATCTTCACCTCGGCGTCCGGCAGGACGACGGTGCCGATGTCCCGGCCCTCGAGGACGACCGTGCCGCCGTCGGACGCCAGGCGCCGTTGGAGCCGGACGAGGTTCTCACGCACCTCCGGCACGGCCGACACCGCGGAGACGGCCGCGGTGACGCGGGCGGTGCGGATCTCCTCGCTCACGTCCTCGCCGCGGAGCAGGACGCACTCGGCGCCGGCGTCGGTGCCGATCTCCAGGGGGAGATCCGCGGTCGCGGCGATGACGGCGGCGGAGTCCTCGGCGTCGATCCCGGCGCGCAGGACCTGCAGGGTGGCGACCCGGTACATGGCGCCGGTGTCGAGGTAGGCACCGCCGAGCCGGCGCGCCAGCGTCCGGGCGAGCGTGGACTTACCGGTACCGGCCGGCCCGTCGATGGCGATCCGGCGACGCGATGCGGGCGCGGGCCCCGTCGCGGAGGCGGAGGTGGGGACGGCGCTCACAGGCCCACCGCCTCGTAGAGGCCGGAGACCTCGTTGCGGTTGAGTTTGCGGAACGTGCCCGCGCGCTGGTCGCCGAGCGCGACCGAACCGAAGCGGGTCCGGACCAGTGACTCGACGGGGTGGCCGACCTCGGCGAGCAGTCGACGGACGATGTGCTTGCGTCCCTCGTGGAGCACGACCTTGACCAGCGACCGCCCTTCGTGGACGTCGAGGAGCGAGAACTGGTCGACCTTCGCCGGGCCGTCCTCGAGTTCGACGCCCTCGCGCAGCTGCTTGCCGATCCCCTTGCCGACCACGCCGGTGACGGTCGCCATGTACGTCTTGGACACCTCGTACGACGGGTGCATGAGGCGGTGCGCCAGCTCCCCGTCGTTGGTCACCAGGAGCAGCCCCTCGGTGTCGGCGTCGAGGCGGCCGACGTGGAACAGTCGCTGCCCGGCGTCGATGCGGTCGGCGACGAGGTCGCCCACGCAGGGCCGACCCATCTCGTCGGACATGGTCGTGTGGTACCCGCGGGGCTTGTTGAGCGCGAGGTGCACGAGGGTGTCATCGAGCACGATGCGGGTGCCGTCGACGCGGATCACGGAGGTGGCGGGATCCACCTTGACACCCATCTCGCGCACGATCCTCCCGTCGACCTCCACCCGTCCGCGGGCGATGAGTTCCTCGGAGGCCCTGCGGGAGGCGACCCCGGCCTGGGCCAGGATCTTCTGCAGGCGGACCGGTGCGCCGTCTCGGCCAGCGGATTCAGTCATGGGTGAGTCACATCTCTTCGTCGTCGTCTCGGGGGGTGTGTTCGGGCGCCGCCGCGCGGCGTCGCCCCAGGGGGATCCGCGGATCCTCCGCGGGGTCGTCGCTCATCTCGTCGACCAGGTCGACATCCGGTAGCAGCGGAGCGATGTCCGGCAGCTCGTCGAGCGACGCGAGACCCAATCTTTCCAGAAATAGCTCTGTCGTCCTATACAGCATGCCCCCGGTGTCGGCGTCGGTGCCGCATTCGACCGCCAGTCCGCGCGCCACGAGGGTCCGCATGACGCCGTCGACGTTGACGCCGCGGACCGCCGCGATGCGGGAGCGGGTCACCGGCTGACGGTAGGCGATCACCGCGAGGGTCTCCAACGCGGCGCGGGTCAGGCGTGAGCTCGTCCCGTCCGTGAGGAGCCGCTCGACGTACGGCGCCAACTCGCGACGCGTGTAGAGCCGCCAGCCGTCGCCGGTGCGCCTCAGGTCGATCCCGCTGCCCGCCGCGATGAGCTCCTCGCGCCACGCCCGCAACTCCGACTCGACCTCCGCGACCGTGGACCCGGCGGCCGCCGCCAGCGCGTTCTCCGCCGTCGGCTGGTCCACCACCAGCAACAGGGCCTCGAGCCGCGCCCGCAGGGGCGGGACGTCCGTTGCGGGGACACCGGGCTCGTCGTCGTCGCCCCCCGGCCCCACCGCGCCCATCTGACCCACGTCGCCGGGAGCGCCCGCGTCACCACTCACGTCCACTGGTCCCTCCCCCTCGTCACCTCGTCGGCCTCGCCGCCGGTCCAACTCACCAACAACTCCCCCAGCGCCTCGTCCTGGGCGAGCGCTACCGCGCGCGCCCGGTACAACTCCAACAGGGCGAGGAACCTCGCGACGACGACGAGGGAATCGTCACAGCCAGAGACCAGGTCGCGGAAATCCACCCACCGGCCCTCGCCGTGGAACCGCAGCAGCTCGAGGACACGGGCGGCCTGCTCGGGAACCGAGACCACGGGGGCGTGGACATGCCCCACCCCCACCTCCTCCACCGGCCGCGGCCGGAACGCCACCGCGGCGATCGTGGCGAACTGCTCCGGATCCACCCCGAGCTCGACCTCGGGCAGCAGTCCGAGGAACTCCTCGTCCGGTCCGGCGGTCCGGGGATACGAGTGCCGCGCGGTCCGGTCGAGCTCGGCGAACAGCTCCGCCACCCGCCTGAACGCCCGGAACTGCAGCAGCCGCGCGAACAGCAGGTCGCGGGCCTGGAGCAGGTCCAGGTCCTCGGGGTCCTGGACCTCCCCCGACGGCACCAGCCGCGCGGTTTTGAGGTCCAACAGCGTCGCCGCCACCACGAGGAACTCGGTGACCTCCTCCAGCCCCGCCTCCTCGCCAAGCCGGCGCGTGTGGGCGATGAACTCGTCGGTCACGGCGTGAAGCGCGACCTCGGTGACGTCCAGTCGGCGCGAGTCGATGAGACCCAGCAGCAGGTCGAACGGGCCCGTGAAGTTCGTGAGGTGGACGGTGAACGCCCGCGGGTCCCCGGCCTCGGCGGCGGCGGTGTCCCCGGCGCCGTCCCGCTCGGGAGATGGCGCCCCCACCCCGGTCACCGCGCGCTCACCTGCCGCGTTGGATGACCTCGCGCGCCAGGGCACGGTAGGCCTGGGCCCCCGCGGACCTCGGGGCCCACGTGGTGATCGGCTCCCCGGCGACGGTGGTCTCCGGGAAGCGGACCGTGCGGGTCACGAGCGTGTCGAAGACCTTGTCGCCGAACACCTCGACCACCCGGCCCAGGACGTCGCGGGCGTGGACCGTGCGCCGGTCGAACATGGTGATGAGGATCCCGGTCAGGTGCAGACGCGGGTTGATCCGGTCGCGGACCTTGTCGATCGTGTCCGTGAGCAGCGCGAGGCCGCGCAGGGAGAAGTACTCGCACTCCATGGGGATGAGTACCCCGTCCGAGCAGGCGAGCGCGTTCACGGTGAGCAGGCCCAGGGACGGCTGGCAGTCGATCAGCACGTAGTCGTAGCGGTCGAGAACCGGGTACAGCGCCCGGCCCAGAGCCTGCTCGCGCCCCACCTCGTTGACCAGCTGGATCTCCGCGGCCGACAGGTCGATGTTCGCGGGGATGAGGTCCACGCCCTCGACGCGCGTCCGGACCAGGACCTCCTCGGTGGACACGGAGTTGTCCACGAGCAGGTTGTAGACGGTCAGGTCGAGCTGGTGGTGCGGGATGCCCAGGCCGGCTGACAGCGCGCCCTGCGGGTCGAGGTCCACCACGAGCACGCGACGCCCGTACTCGGCCAACGCGGCGGCGAGGTTGATGGTGCTGGTGGTCTTCCCGACGCCGCCCTTCTGATTGCACATCGACACGACCACCGCGGGCCCGTGGCTGGTCAGAGGCTCGGGCTCGGGGATCGCGGAGAAGCCCTCACCGGCGGCGGGGTCATCCGCGCCCAGCAGCTCCGCGCGCGAGAACAACGCGGGATCCATCGCCCCAGTGCCCTGCGTCACCCGCGTCTCCTCTCGTCACCGTCTCACCCGGGCCCGCCTGTCTCGCGGCCCGCGCCGTACCCACGGTCACGTTACCGTGCGCGGGGGTGGCACTCGGCCCAGACCTCACGGAGCGTGTCGACCGTGACGAGGGTGTACACCTGCGTGGTGGTGACCGAGGCGTGTCCCAGCAGCTCCTGCACCACGCGGATGTCCGCTCCACCGTCGAGCAGGTGGGTGGCGAACGAGTGCCGGAACGAGTGCGGGGACACCTCCTGCGTCACGCCCGCGCGTGCCGCGGCCGCCGAGACCACGTTCCACAGGGTCTGCCGAGTGATCCGCCCGCCGCGCGTGTTGAGGAACAACGCTGGTCCGCCGCGCTTAGCCAGTGCGGGCCGGGCGCGCGTGAGGTAGGCGCCCACCGCCTCGCACGCCGGGCGCCCCACGGGGACGAGGCGTTCCTTGCCGCCCTTGCCCCGCAGGATCACCGTCCCGCCGTCGGGGTGGTCGAGGCCGTCGAGGTCGTCGACGTCCAGGCCGATCAGCTCAGCGGCCCGGGCCCCGGTCGCGTAGAGCAGTTCGAGCATCGCCCGGTCCCGCAATCGCCCCGGATCGGTGTCGACTCCCGTGTCGCCCGCCGCCTCGATCACGGCGATCATCCGGTCGACGGGCAGCGCCTTGGGTAGCCGACGCGGCGGGCGCGGCGGGGTGACCGCCGCCGCCACGTCGGAGTCGGTCACGCCGTCGCGAGTGGCGAACCGGTGCAGTCCGCGGACCGCCGCGAGGGTCCGCGCGACCGAGCTCGGGGCCAACGCGGGACGGTCTTCGTCCGGGTCACCGGTGGCCAGCCGGGCGCGGAAGTCCTCGACGTGCGTCTCCGTGACCGCGGTGAGGTCGTCGACGCCCACCGCGGCGAGGTGGCGGCTGTACCTGTCCAGGTCGCGACGGTAGGCGGCGAGGGTGTGGGCCGACGCGCCCTTCTCGACGGCGAGGTGGTCCAGATACTCACGAATCCGGGCGGTCGCCCCGCCCCCGGAGGTCATCGACGATGCCCGCCGCGTCAGGGCCGGTCGATCACCGCGCGGGCCGCGAGGATGCCGGCCACCGCGATGCCGTTGACGATCCGTCCGTCGAGGACGGAGTCGACGGCCTCCGCGAACGGGATGCTCGCGACCTCCATGTCCGCCTCCTCGTGTTCGGCCTCAGGGCGCCCGACCTCGCGCAGACCCGTGGCCAGGTACACGTGCACGCGCTCGGTGCAGAACCCCGGCGAGGGGATCATCTCGATGACCGGCCGCCAGTGCTCGGCCTCGAGCCCGGTCTCCTCGACGAGCTCGCGGCGCGCGGTCCCCAGGGGGTCCTCACCCTCGACGTCGCACAGGCCGGCGGGAAGCTCCCAGAGTCGCTCCCCCACCGCGTGACGGTACTGCCGCACCAGCGTGATGCGCTGCTCGTCGTCCAGCGCCACCACCGCGACCGCGTCGTCGTGGCCGCAGACCTCCCGCTCGGCGGTGCCCCCGCCCGGCATGGTCAGGGTGTCGACACGGAGGCGCACCACCCGACCGTCGAAGATCTCCCGGCTGGAGACGGTCCGGTAGTCGTGGGACCCGGGGGCACCGCTGTCGGTCATCTGCGCTCAGTTCCCGTCCGCGGAGGCGCCGGCGGCCGACTCGGAGTCGACCTCGTCGGCGCGGACCGTCGAGGTCTTGGCGTCCGGGGCGTCGACGACGCCGGCGGAGTTCTCCCCCGCCTGACCGGAGCGCCACGGCTCGACAGGCAGCCGCATCTCGTTCTCGTAGTCCAGGGCCGCCTTGATGAAGGCCACGAACAGCGGGTGCGGCCGGGTCGGACGCGACTTGTACTCCGGGTGCGCCTGGGTGGCCACGAAGAACGGATGCTGCTCGCGCGGGTACTCGACGAACTCCACCAGGTGGCCGTCCGGGGAGGTGCCGGAGAACTGCAGACCGGACTCGGCGATCGTGTCGCGGTAGGCGTTGTTGACCTCGTAGCGGTGCCGGTGGCGCTCGGTGATCTCGGTGGTCCCGTACGCCTCGGCGACGATCGACCCCTTGGCGAGGACGGCCGGGTAGGACCCCAGGCGCATCGTCCCGCCGAGGTCGGCGTTGCCGGCGACCGCGTCGACCTGGTCGGCCATGGTCGAGATCACCGGGTGCGCGCCGTCGGGCTCGAACTCGCTGGAGGAGGCGCCCTCGAGGCCGACCGAGCGGGCCGCCTCGATGACCGAGCACTGCAGTCCGAGGCACAGCCCGAGCAGCGGGATCTTGTTCTTGCGCGACCAGGAGATCGCCCCGAGCTTGCCCTCGATGCCGCGGATGCCGAAGCCACCCGGGATGAGCATGCCGTCGACGCCGTGCAGCGCCTCGCGGGCGCCGGCCTCGGTCGTGCAGGCGTCCGACTCGACCCACCGGATGTTGACCCGCGCGTGGTGGGCGAAGCCGCCCGCCCGCAGGGCCTCGGTCACGGACAGGTAGGCGTCGGGCAGGTCGATGTACTTGCCGACGAGGGCGATCTCGACCTCCTCGCGCGGCTCGTGCACGCGCGTGAGCAGGTCGCCCCACACGGTCCAGTCGACGTCACGGAACGGCAGGTTGAGGCGGCGGATGACGTGGGTGTCGAGGTGCTCGTTGAACAGCACCTTGGGGATGTCGTAGATGCTCGGCGCGTCCGGCGTGGACACGACGCCCTCGAGGTCGACGTCGCACATGAGCGCGATCTTGGCCTTGAGGCCGTCCGGCACGTTCCGGTCCGAGCGCAGGATCAGCCCGTCGGGCACGATGCCGATCGACCGCAGCGCGGCGACGGAGTGCTGGGTCGGCTTGGTCTTGAGCTCGCCCGAGGGCGCCAGGTACGGCACGAGGGAGACGTGGAGGAAGAAGATGTTCTCCCGGCCGACCTCGTGGCGGACCTGTCGGCAGGCCTCGAGGAAGGGCTGCGACTCGATGTCTCCGACGGTGCCACCGACCTCGGTGATCACCACGTCGGGACGGCGACCCTGATCATCAGGGTCCCCCATCGCGATGATGCGTTCCTTGATGGCGTCGGTGATGTGCGGGATCACCTGGACGGTGTCGCCGAGGTACTCGCCGCGCCGCTCCTTGGCGATGACCGCCGAGTAGACCTGGCCGGTGGTGACGTTGGCCTTGGCGTTGAGGTCGCGGTCGAGGAACCGCTCGTAGTGGCCGAGGTCGAGATCGGCCTCCGCGCCGTCCTCGGTGACGAACACCTCACCGTGCTGGAAGGGGTTCATCGTGCCCGGGTCGACGTTGATGTACGGGTCGAGCTTCTGCATGGTGACGCGGAGTCCGCGGGCGGTGAGCAGCTGCCCGAGGCTCGAGGCGGTCAGCCCCTTGCCCAGCGACGACGCCACGCCGCCGGTGACGAAGATGTGCTTGGTCGCGGACCGCGATGCGGCTCGATTCAGTGCCAAGGGGACTCCCGTGTCCATACGCCGGAATGGATGAATGCTGGTGCGGCTCCGGTGCACCCCACGGGGCTTCAGGCTATCACCGCTACGGCGTCGGGGGGAGCGGCGGCGCCGCGGCCGACGCATCCGGCGCGAGACCGTAGTGACCCTGCTCACGGGCGAGTTGTTCGGCTAGCGCTAACGCCGTCGCCAGCCGGCCGGCGTCCGTTCCCGCGTCGTCGACGGTCGAGACGTCCTCCTCGCCGGAGGATCGCAGCACGCCCACCGCGTCGTGGCCGGCGCCCTCTCCGAGGCGGGCGGAGACCACGGTCCCCGCACCCTCACGGTCGAGCGTCCGGGCCAGGGCGGCCACGCGGACGGCGGTCGACTCCTGCTCCTGCGGGCCGGTGACGACGAGCGCCAGCTGACCGGGCCGGAGAGTGCCGGGTTCGAAGTCGATGACGTCCGCGTCCGCGAGGGTGGTGAGCACGGTCGCCCGGTCCTCGTCCCCCAGATGCGGCTCGGCGTCCTCGGCGCGCAGCAGCCCCGCGCGGCCGAGCGCGGTGCCGAGCTGGGTGCCCAGGTCGGCGTCGGCGGCCGGGGCGGTGCCGATCGGCAGGTTGGCCACGAGTGCCTGCAGCTCCGAGTCGGCGGCCGGGTCCACGGCCTTGTCGGTGAGGGTCACGCGGCCGGCGTCGATGCCGCCCGCCGCGGCGATGACGTCACCCGCCGCCGTGACGTCCTCCTCGGCCGCACCGGGTGCCACGACGATGAGGACCGGCCGACCGTCGAGCCGACCGTCCAGGACGGCCGGCGTCAGGTCCGCCGCCAGGCCGTCCAGCCGGTCGACCGCCCTGCGCTCGGCGGCGAGGTCGTCCTGCGCCGCCTCGAGCCGCGCCGCCGTGGTCTCCTCGCGGTCGACGACCGCGTCCCGGATCGACGTCGCGACGGACGTGGACCCGAGGACGACCCCCACCGCGAGGGCGAGGAAAACGGCCACCAACGTCAGGACATGGCGGCGCATCGAGATCAACGGACGAGCCCCTGGACCCACAGCGCGAAGGAGTTCCAGGTCTCGATGGCCCAGAGCAGGAGGTCCTGGGCGGCGTCGCGGGCCACCACGACGGCGGCGACAGCGACCAGGGCGGCGAGCACGATCAGCGCGAGGCCGATCCCCGAACCGCGGGAGCGGTAGAGGGTGGCGCAGGCGTGGGCGTGCACGAGTCGCGAGGAGACGGTCGTGTCGACCATGGTCGACGACGGCGCGGAGGCCGGGCGGAAAACGTTCTCCAGGCCCCGGTCGTCCCCGGTGACCACGATCATCTCCGCCCCGCCGTGGTAGGCCAGCAGGAGCGCCATGTCCCGCGCCGTCGCGGCGGCCGGGAACGTCGTGGCGCCGACCCCGAGCTCGGTGATCTTCTCCAGCCCCTCGGCCCGGCCGTCACGATCCGCCGGCACGACGAGGACGGCACCGTCGGTGAGGACCTCGTCGGAGACCTCGGTGGGGGTGGCGACGACGACGTCGGCCGCCAACCGGGCCGAGCGCAGCAGCTCGGCGCCCCCGTCAACGCCCACGAGGAGCGGGCGGTACTCCCGGATGAACGGCTTGAGCTCGGCCAGCTGGGCACGCGAGGACGCGTCGCCCGTGACCACCACGACGTGACGGTCGGTGAACTCGACATCGATCTCGGGCAGCCCCTCGCCGTCGAGCAGGAGTGGATGCTCGAGGCTGAGGAACTCGGTCGCGTTGGCCAGGTGCGCCAGCGCCGACTCGACGTAGTTCTTCTCCGCGCTGTCGACCTCGGCGAGCAGGGTCGCGGAGTCGACCTCGCGGCCACCGGCGAGTTCGTCCTCGGACTTGACGGAGTAGATGACCCCGTCGTCGATGCGGACCCGGGTCCCGTCGGTGACATCGGCCAGGTCGGCGTCCTCGATGACGGGCACCGTCGAGGCGGCCAGGGTGCGGAAGGCCGCCCGGGGCAGCATCTCCTCACCCGCGGCGGGGACGTGCACCACGGCCGCCACCTCCGCCTCGACGAGTGCGTGGGCCGTCTCCGCCGTGGTGCGGTTGAGGTCGAGGACGGCGACGTCCTTGGCACCGAGCCTCTTCGGTACCGGAGTCCCCGGCTCGATCCGGCGCACGGTGCCCACGACACCGGCGAGGTCCTGGGAGCGACGATTGAGCAGACCCGACATCTTCATGCGCACGAGTATCACGCGTGTGATTCGAGTGACGAGGGAGGTCACCCCGGCGTGTCGCCTTAACGGTCGACCTCAGCTTGAGACTTTTCGTACTGGGCCTTCTCCAGCAGCTCGCGGGCGTGGGCGAGCCCGGTATCGGTGTCCTCGAGTCCCGCGAGCATCCGTGCCAGTTCGGTCACCCGATCGGCGTCCGCGACCGCCGTGACCCCGGAGACGACGACACCGGAGCTCCCGGAGTCGGCGCCCGCGGGATCGGCGTCCTTGTGCACGACCAGGTGGGTGTCGGCGTAGGCGGCGACCTGCGCGAGGTGGGTGACGGCGATGACCTGATGCGTCCGCGCCAGGCGGGCCAGTCGCTTGCCGATGCTCAGCGCGGCCCGGCCTCCGACGCCGGCGTCGACCTCGTCGAACACCAGGGTGCCCCCGCCCGAGCGCTCTGCCAGGACCACCTCGAGCGCGAGCATCACCCTCGACAGCTCGCCGCCGGACGCGCCCTTGCCGAGCGGCACCAACCCGGAGGGCCCGTCGAGCGCCAGTTCGACGTCGTCGAGCCCGCTCTCGGTGGCGCCGTCGAGCCCGTCCCCCGACGGGGTGACGCGGACGGCGAGGCGGGCGCCACCCATCGACAGCTCGGCGAGTTCGGCCGTCACCCGGGCGGCGAGGTCTTCCCCCGCCGCGCGTCGGACGGCGGTCAGCGCGGCGCCGCGTTCACACAGTTCCGCCGCGAGTCGCTCCACGGTGGCTCGCAGCTCGGCGACGGCGGTGTCGGAGGTGTCGACCTCCCCCAGTCGGGTCCGGGCTCTGGCGGCCCAGGCGATGACGTCGTCGACGTCCGTGCCGTACTTGCGCGTCAACGCGCGGAGATCGTGGCGTCTCTCCAGCGCCGAATCGAGGTCGGCGGCGTCGACGGGCAGCTCGGCGAGGTACAGGCCGAGCTCGGTGGCAGCGTCCCCGAGTGCGGCGACGGCCTGTCCGATGCTCGTGGCGATTGGCTCGAGCGCGGGGTCGCCGGCGCCGGCCAGCCGCTGCCGCAGCTGGTCGAGCAGCCCCACCATCGGCTCGGTGGTCTCGCCGTCACCGGTGAGCGCCTCGTGGGCCTGCCCGGCCACCTCGCGCAGTTCCTCGGAATCGGTCAGGCGGCGGATGAGGGCGTCGAGTTCGGCCTCCTCGCCCGGTTGTGGGTCGAGGGTGTCGATCTCCTCGAGCCCCATGCGCAGCAGGTCGGCCTCGCGGGCGAGCTCGCGGGCCCTACCGGTGCGCTCGGCCAGTGAGCGTTCGGCCTCGCGCCACCGCCTGTAGGTCTCGCGATACGCCTCGAGCGCGGCGCGGGCGTCGTCACCGCCGTGGGCGTCGACGGCGTCGCGCTGCCGGTCCGGGCGCAACAGACGGAGTTGGTCGTTCTGGCCGTGCACGGCGAGGACCGGCGCGCAGAACCGAGCGAGGGTGCCGGCGGGGACGGAACGACCACCGAGCCGGGCGCGGGAGCGCCCGTCCGCGCCGACCCGTCGGGCGGCGATCACGCTGCCGTCCTCGTCGAGGTCGACGTCGGCGTCCTCGAGGAGGTCGTCGAGATCCCGGCGATCGGCGGGGTCCATCGTGGCGGTTGCGGACAGGTCGAAGCGCCCCTCGACGACCGCCTTGTCCGCACCCCGGCGCACGCGGCGGGGGTCGGCGCGTCCCCCGGCCAGCAGTCTCAGACCGGTGACGACCATGGTCTTGCCCGCGCCCGTCTCTCCGGTGAGGACGGACAGCCCTGGCGAGAAGTCGGCGACGGCCTCGTCGATGACGCCGAGGCCGCTGATCCGGAGTTCCGTGAGCACGCACCCACCCTAGGTGAGCGGCCGGACACCCGATCGTCCGCGCCACCCGGTCACCGGCAACTCGAACTTGGTGACCAGGCGATCGGTGAACGGCGAGTCGTCGAGCCGCACCCACTTGACCGGGCGTCGACCGCGGACCACTTCGACGCGGCTACCGGGCGGTGCGTCGACCAGGCGCCGCCCGTCGAGCACGACCACGGCGGGGCCCGAGTGCACTCCGGTCTCCACCGCGACCCTGGAGGTGGGCGCCACGACCATGGGCCGGGCGAAGAGCGCGTGGGCGTTGTTCGGCACGACGAGGATGGCGTCGAGCTCGGGCCAGACGATGGGGCCGCCGGCGGAGAACGCGTATGCGGTGGATCCCGTGGGGGTGGAGACCAACATGCCGTCGCAGCCGTAGTCGCTGACGGGGCGGCCGTCGATCTCGACGGAGGCCTCGAGCACGCCCTGTCGTGCCACCTTCTCGATGCTGACCTCGTTGAGCGCCCAGTCGTGCGCGAGCCGGGTCTCGCCGTTGATGACCGTCGCCTCGACCGTCATCCTCTCCACGACGCGGTAGTCGCGCGCGGCGATCTGCTCCACGACGCCGCTGAGGGAGGAGACCTCGGACTCGGCGAGGAAGCCGATGTGCCCGAGGTTGACCCCCAGGACGGGCACGTCCGCTGCGTGCGCGTACTGGCAGGCGCGCAGGAACGTCCCGTCCCCGCCCAGGACCAGGACGAGTTCGCATCCCTCGGCGGCGGCGGGCGTGTCGGGGACGCACTCGACTCCACCGCCGGTGGCGACCCGGTCCCGGGTGTCCTCGAGAACCCGGACGGCGATGCCCCGCTCCGCGCACGCGTCGACCACCTGCGCGACCGTCGCGACGATGTCCGGTCGGGCGATGTTGGGTTCGAGCAGGATGCGCCGGGGCTGCTCGGATCCGGGGATGTCATTCATCGTGGGCCCTCCTCGACTGCCGTGCGGATCGCGTGTCGCGACTCGTCGGTGAGGTCCGCCGGCTCTCCCGATGCGGACCTGCGCAGGTGCAGGAAATACTCGACGTTGCCGGACGGGCCGGGAAGCGGACTGGCCACGCAGCCCAGGAGTTCGAGCCCCAGTCCCGCGGCCGCGTGGGCGACACCGGTGACGGCCTCGATCCGCAGCTCGGGGTCACGGACGACGCCGCCCTGCCCGACGCGGTCGCGCCCCACCTCGAACTGTGGCTTGACCATCGGGAGGAGATGCCCGCCCGGCCGCGTGCACAGAGCGAGCGCCGGCAGCACGAGCGGCAGGGAGATGAACGACAGGTCGGACACCACGAGATCGACCTCCCCACCGATGTCCCCCGGGGTGAGCGACCGGACGTTGGTCTTGTCGTGGACGCCGACGCGCTCGTCGCTGCGCAGTCGCCACACCAGTTGTCCGTACCCCACGTCGACGGCTTCGACACGGGCTGCGCCCCGGCTCAACAGCACGTCGGTGAAGCCGCCGGTGGAGGCTCCGGCGTCGAGACAGCGCGCCCCGTCGACGGTCACGCCGGCGAAGGTGTCGAGGGCGCCGACCAGCTTGTGGGCGCCGCGGGACGCCCAGTCCGGCTCGTCGGATGCGGTGAGCGCGATCGAGGTGGTGGGTTCGACCTGGGTGGCGGGTTTGGTGGCGGCCACCCCGTTGACGATGACGCGCCCGGAGTCGATGAGGTCCCGCGCCCGTTCGCGACTGTCGCACATCTTGCGACGTACCAGTTCGGCGTCGAGCCGCATGCGTCTGGCCGCCATCAGCGTCGGTTGTCCAGGGCCGTCAGTGCCTGCGCGAGCAGCTCGTGGGCGGCGTCGAGCGCGGCGACCTGGTCGTCGCGGACCGCCACGCCGTCGGCGTCGGTCCCCGGTGCGCCGACCGAGTCGCCGAGCAGGTCCTCGAACGCCGAGCGGAGCTCGTCGATGTCGGGCCCGGTGGGTGCGGGACGTGGATGGGGTCCGGGGGTGGTCACGGGCTACACGCTAGTGGGCATCTCCGTTAGTTCGTCGGGGGTCGGTGATCCAGGCGGTGGGGTCGCCGAGATAGAGGCCGCAGGCGGTGTCGAGGGCTTCTGCGGGAGTGCCTGAGGGCCATCCGTTTGGCAGGGCGGCTTGCTGGTAGTCGTCGTGGCTGGCGCGGTAGATCGCAAAACCCCACTGGCTGGCTGATCCGGCGTAGCGCAGTCGGCAGAGCTTGACTTCGTCCCCGTCGGTCAAGGTGGCATCGATGTAGGCGAATCCGGCCCGGTAGCGGGTGTGCAGGGCCTGGATCTGGGGCCACCGTTCGGCAGCGCGGGCCAGGAGTTTCTGTCGCAGTGAGGTCTGTGTCGAGTCGGGGATCTTGGCCATGGTCTCCATCATCGCCGCCGCCGTTTCTCGCCCTCGACTTTCGGCTTGTTCCGGCGTGGCGGCTTGGCGGGCGCCGCTGGGTGCGTCAGAAATGAACATGCCTCCCACCAGCGCCGTTATCGTCATCCTGTCCGGCAAAGAACGCGACGTGCTGACCCGCCGCGCGCACGCTGCTCGTTGTGCGCACCGCGATGTACTGCGAGCCCGGATCGTCCTGGCGGCCGCTGCCGGTGATGCCAACGCTGCGATCGCCCGCGAGGTCGGGGTGTGCGAAGACACGGTGCGCCAGTGGCGGCATCGGTTCTGCACCGAGCGCCTGGAGGGTCTCAAAGATCGGCCCCGCTCGGGACGACCGCGAGTGTTCACCCCCGTCGAGGTCGCCCAGGTCAAAGCGTTGGCGTGTACGCGCCCGGCTGACCACGGTCTGCCACTGACCAGATGGTCGGCCGCCGAGTTGAGAGCCCACGCCGTGGCCACAGGGCTGGTGCGCCCCGTGGCGTCGGCGACGATCGGGCGCTGGCTGGCCGCAGATGCGATCAAGCCGTGGCAGCACCGGTCGTGGATTTTTCCCCGCGACCCCGACTTCGCCGTCAAGGCCGCCCGGGTGCTGGACCTGTACCACCGGCGCTGGAACGGCGTTGCTCTCGGCGACGATGAGTACGTCATCAGTGCGGACGAAAAATCACAGCTCCAAGCCCTCAAACGCCGTCACGCCGAGACTCCCGCCAGGCCCGGTCAGCCGCGGCGCGTGGAGTTCGAGTACCGCCGCGGTGGGACGTTGGCCTACTTCGCCGCCTACGACGTCCACCAGGCCCGCGTGATGGGGATGACCGCACCCAAGACAGGGATCGCCCCGTTCACCGAACTGGTCGAGCAGGTGATGACCCAAGAGCCATACGCATCCGCGAAGCGAGTGTTCTGGGTCGTCGACAACGGCTCATCCCACGCAGGTCAGGCCTCGAAAGACCGGATGCGTCATGCGTTTCCCAACGCGGTCCTGGTGCACCTTCCGGTGCACGCCTCGTGGCTCAACCAGGTCGAAATCTACTTCTCGATCCTGCAGCGCAAAGCCATCGCCACCGGCGACTTCGCAGACCTCGACGATCTCGCCGCACGCATCCTCGCGTTCCAGGATCGCTACAACCGAAGCGCCGAACCGTTCGGCTGGAAGTACACCCGCGACGACCTCAACCGCCACCTCGACCGCCTCAACAACGACGGCACCCTCCGCGCAGCATGACCCCCGACGAACTAACGGAGATGCCCACTAGCCGACGACGAGTCCCGCATCCGCGAGCCGGGATCGTAGGCCGTTTCCGCTCGCGAACACCTGCGACACGTCGTGACGCCACGCCAGTGCGATCACGGCACGGGCCAGCTCCAACCCGTGCAGATGGCCCGGGACAGAGGAGAGATGCAGCACCCCGGCCTCGACGGTGCCGTCGAGCTCGGCGGACTGCGTCATCCGGGACGCGTCGGCGGGCTCGGCGAGAGCCGACAGGTCGGGCGCGAGATGGGTGGGGCGCCGGTGCGGATCCGCCGACAGCAGGTGGGTCTGGTCGTGGACGCCGGTGAGGACCATCAGCGCGGGCATCCCGGCGGCGACGGCTCCCTCAATGTCCGTGTCGAGTCGGTCGCCTATCACCAGGGGGCGTGTGGACCCGACGCGGTCCGCGGCAGCACGCAGCACGCCAGCCGCGGGCTTCCCGGCGACGACGGGCTCGCGATCCGTGGCGGCCCGCAAGGCAGCGACGAGGGATCCGTTGCCGGGGAGCAGACCCCGTTCGGTCGGAAGGGTCGTGTCGACGTTGGAGGCGATCCAGGGCACGCCTCGGCGGATCGCGAGGCAGCCCTCCGCGAGGTCGGCCCAGGTCAACTCTCGCGACAGGCCCTGCAGCACGGCGTCGGGCCGGTCGTCGGCGGAGAGGACGACATCGTAGCCGCCCTCCCGGGCGAGTTCCCGGAAACTATCGTGACCGACGACAAGGACCCTGGAGCCCGGGTCGACGTGGTCGCCCAGCATGACCACCGCGGCCTGTGCGCTGGTCATGACCTCGCCGGGGCGGGTGGCGAACCCGAGCTCACGGAGGTGGGCGGCGGTGTCCTCCGGGGACCGGCTGGCGTTGTTGGTCACGTACACCACGGGCAGACCCGCCCGCTCGAGTGCGTCGGCGGCGCCGGGGATCGGCTCCGTGCCGCGGATCAGTGTGCCGTCGAGGTCCACGAGGAGTGCATCGTGGGCCTCGGCCAGGGTGGTGACGCTCACCGCGATCAGTCCTCCAGTTCGGCCAGACGAGACGCGGCGCCGGTGACGTCCTCGGCGTCGGCGGAGAGCGCGTGGCGGAACCACTCCGCCGCCTCGTCCCTGCGGTCAGACGCCAACAGCACCTCTGCATAGGCGTAGTCGAGCCGGGCGGCGGACTCGCCGCGGGCGTCGGCGTCGACACCGGCGTCCTGCAGGGTGACGAGTGCGGCGTCGAGCTGGCCCATGTCGACACGGGCTCCCGCCTCGACGATGCGCAGCTCGATCAGCTCGTCGGCGTCGAGCATCCGCGACTCGTCACCGCGGGCGAGTTCGATGGCTCGCTGCGGGCGCTCGAGCCCGCGCTCGCAGTCGGCCATCATCGCGAGCAGACCGGGCCCGCCGGAGATGCGTCGGGCGGCCCGGAGCTCGCTGAGCGCCTCGGACCACTCGCCGGCACGGTAGGCCAGGACGCCGAGGGTTTCGCGGACGACGCCGATGCGGCCTGCGCGGTTCTTGGCAGCGCGGCCGTGCGCTAGGGCGAGCTGCGGGTCGTCGTCGACGAGGTGCATGGCGGCGACCAGGTGCCTGGCGACCGTCTCGGCGTTCGACTTGTCGAGGCTGCGCAGGTCGCGACGGACGTCCGCGTCGAGGTCGGCGGCCTCGATATCGTCGGGCAGGGCTGGCTCATCGGCGCGGGCTGCCTGACGTGCGTCCTGACCGGGGCGGCCTTCGCTCCTGCGGGCGCCCACCGGCCGCTCCCCGCGTCCGGTGCCTCCGCGGGGGCCGCCGCCTCGCCGGTCTCCGCTCGGGGCGCCACCACGGCGCTCACCGCCGGAGGCGCCGGTGCGTCGATCGCCGCCGGAGCGGCTACCGGCGGTGGCCCTCCGGGGACTGCCCGCGGCGCGGGGAGCGCGGTCCCCTCCACGCGGGTCCCGGTCGGAGGACGAGCGCTCGCCGCTGCCACGCCGTTCGCCGGACTGGTTCCGGTCGGGGCGAGGGGTGTCGGAACCGTCGTATCGCTTCCCGCGGCGCTCGCCGTAGGAGCTGTTGTCCCGACGCTGTGCCTGTGCGGCCCGGTCGCCTCGGCGGGGTACGTCGCGGTCGCCGCGTCGGGGCGAGCGGTCTGCGTTCTCGGACCGGGGTTCGTTCACGTCGTTCACCTTACGTGCGCCGGTTGGTCCGGCACGGAGTGGGTAGAAGGGGCACAAATGCGACCAGCGGGAGGAACTGTGAAGTCCCTCCCGCTGGTCATGAAGTTGTGTTCGGCGGTGTCCTACTCTCCCACACCCTCGCGAGTGCAGTACCATCGGCGCTGGCAGGCTTAGCTTCCGGGTTCGGAATGGGACCGGGCGTTTCCCTGCCGCTATGGCCGCCGTAACTCTGCGAAACAAGGCCCACACGCTTTTGTGTGGGTGTGTTGTTTCAGATACTGCACAGTGGACGCGTTGCGATTCTTCGAAGCTGTTTGTGTGTAAGTCCTCGGCCGATTAGTACCGGTCACCTGCACGCATTGCTGCGCTTCCAGTTCCGGCCTATCAACCCCATGGTCTGTGGGGGGCCTTAACCACGCGAAGGTGGTGAGAAACCTCATCTTGGAACAGGCTTCCCGCTTAGATGCTTTCAGCGGTTATCCCTTCCGAACGTAGCTAACCAGCGATGCTCCTGGTGGAACAACTGGCACACCAGAGGTTCGTCCGTCCCGGTCCTCTCGTACTAGGGACAGCCTTCCGCAAGTTTCTTACGCGCGCGGCGGATAGAGACCGAACTGTCTCACGACGTTCTAAACCCAGCTCGCGTGCCGCTTTAATGGGCGAACAGCCCAACCCTTGGGACCTACTCCAGCCCCAGGATGCGACGAGCCGACATCGAGGTGCCAAACCATCCCGTCGATATGGACTCTTGGGGAAGATCAGCCTGTTATCCCCGGGGTACCTTTTATCCGTTGAGCGACACCGCTTCCACATGCCGGTGCCGGATCACTAGTCCCGACTTTCGTCCCTGCTCGACGTGTCAGTCTCACAGTCAAGCTCCCTTGTGCACTTGCACTCAACACCTGATTGCCATCCAGGCTGAGGGAACCTTTGGGCGCCTCCGTTACTCTTTGGGAGGCAACCGCCCCAGTTAAACTACCCACCAGGCACTGTCCCTAACCCAGATCATGGGCCGAGGTTAGACGTCCAATACGATCAGAGTGGTATTTCAACAACGACTCCACACACACTGGCGTGCATGCTTCACAGTCTCCCACCTATCCTACACAAACCGAATCGAACGCCAATACCAAGCTATAGTAAAGGTCCCGGGGTCTTTTCGTCCTGCCGCGCGTAACGAGCATCTTTACTCGTAATGCAATTTCGCCGAGTCTGTGGTCGAGACAGCAGAGAAGTCGTTACGCCATTCGTGCAGGTCGGAACTTACCCGACAAGGAATTTCGCTACCTTAGGATGGTTATAGTTACCACCGCCGTTTACTGGGGCTTAAATTCTCAGCTTCGCCTTGCGGCTAACCGGTCCTCTTAACCTTCCAGCACCGGGCAGGCGTCAGTCCGTATACATCGACTTACGTCTTCGCACGGACCTGTGTTTTTAGTAAACAGTCGCTTCTCTCTGGTCTCTGCGACCACCCCCAGCTCACGGAGCAAGTCCGGTCACCGGGCGTGGTCCCCCTTCTCCCGAAGTTACGGGGGCATTTTGCCGAGTTCCTTAACCACAGTTCTCTCGATCGCCTTGGTATTCTCTACCTGACCACCTGTGTTGGTTTGGGGTACGGGCCGTGTATGAACTCACTAGAGGCTTTTCTCGGCAGCATAGGATCACTGAATTCCCCACAACGGGTACGCATCAAGTCTCAGCCTTATGTGTGACACGGATTTGCCTGTTGTCACGGCCTACACTCTTACACCAGTACAACCACTGACTGGCCCAGCTACCTTCCTGCGTCACCCCATCGCTTGGCTACTACCAGATCAGGTCCCGCGCATCCCCACCACGCGGTCCGAAGACCGTCTAGGTGGTTCTGGGCGGTTAGTATCACTGATTCACCATGGGCGCGCATACACGGGTACGGGAATATCAACCCGTTGTCCATCGACTACGCCTGTCGGCCTCGCCTTAGGTCCCGACTCACCCTGGGCAGATTAGCTTGACCCAGGAACCCTTGGTCATCCGGCGGACGAGTTTCCCACTCGTCATTCGCTACTCATGCCTGCATTCTCACTCGTGTGGCCTCCACACCTGGATCACTCCGGCGCTTCTATGGCCACACGACGCTCCCCTACCCACCCACACACCTGCCCGGAGGAGGTTCAACGTGTGAGTGCCGCGGCTTCGGCGGTGTACTTGAGCCCCGCTACATTGTCGGCGCAGGACCACTTGACCAGTGAGCTATTACGCACTCTTTCAAGGGTGGCTGCTTCTAAGCCAACCTCCTGGCTGTCTCAGCGATCCCACATCCTTTTCCACTTAGTACACGCTTAGGGGCCTTAGCCGGCGATCTGGGCTGTTTCCCTCTCGACTATGAAGCTTATCCCCCACAGTCTCACTGCCGCACTCTCACACCTCGGCATTCGGAGTTTGGCTGACGTCAGTAACCTTGTAGGGCCCATCGGCCATCCAGTAGCTCTACCTCCGAGGTGAAACATGCGACGCTGCACCTAAATGCATTTCGGGGAGAACCAGCTATCACGGAGTTTGATTGGCCTTTCACCCCTACCCACAACTCATCCCCTCAGTTTTCAACCTAAGTGGGTTCGCGCCTCCACGACGTCTTACCGTCGCTTCACACTGGCCATGGGTAGATCACTCCGCTTCGGGTCTAGAGCATGCCACTAACAACGCCCTATTCGGACTCGCTTTCGCTACGGCTACCCCACACGGGTTAACCTCGCGACATACCACTAACTCGCAGGCTCATTCTTCAAAAGGCACGCCATCAGCCCAAAAGGCCTCTGACGGATTGTAAGCACACGGTTTCAGGTACTATTTCACTCCCCTCCCGGGGTACTTTTCACCATTCCCTCACGGTACTAATCCGCTATCGGTCACCAAGGAGTATTCAGGCTTACCGGGTGGTCCCGGCAGATTCACAGCAGATTTCACGGGCCCGCTGCTACTTGGGTACACAAATCGCCCCGCCGCAAGGTTTTCAGGTACGGGACTCTCACCCTCTCCGGCCGACCCTTCCAAGTCGTTCCCCTAACCCGCGAACAATCGGCGCCCGGTCCGGCAGAACCAAGGACATCGTGCCCCACAACACCACACACGCAACCCCTGCCGGGTATCACACGCATGCGGTTTAGCCTCCTCCGCGTTCGCTCGCCGCTACTGACGGAATCACTATTGTTTTCTCTTCCTGCGGGTACTGAGATGTTTCACTTCCCCGCGTTCCCTCCACACACCCTATGTATTCAGATGCGGGTAACACGCCATCACGCGTGCTGGGTTCCCCCATTCGGACACCCTCGGATCACAGCTCGTTTGGCAACTCCCCGAGGCTTATCGCAGCCTACTACGTCCTTCATCGGCTCTTGGTGCCAAGGCATCCACCGTGTGCTCTTACACACTTACATTCACAAACAATTAAAGATGCTCGCGTCCACTGTGCAGTTCTCAAACAACACACACCAACCCCACCCACACCCCGGCCACGCATGGCGCATCAGGTGCATCGGGAATCAGTGCCACCAGAAACAACCAAACCCCTCATCGAGGTTCGATGGTGTTGTTTCAGACACCCAACAGTGTGTTTCGTCCCGGACACCCACTCACGCCAGCACGCAGATCCTGAGTCTGCATACCCAACGTTCACCGCGGGTCCTTAAGCGATAGTGTTCCACCCAATTGAGCGTCCGGCCGGCCCACGAACGGGACCGCTACCGGCACTAGACTCTGACCACCAAAAGTGGTGAGCGCTCCTTAGAAAGGAGGTGATCCAGCCGCACCTTCCGGTACGGCTACCTTGTTACGACTTCGTCCCAATCGCCGATCCCACCTTCGACGGCTCCCTCCCCACAAGGGGGTTAGGCCACCGGCTTCGGGTGTTACCGACTTTCATGACGTGACGGGCGGTGTGTACAAGGCCCGGGAACGTATTCACCGCAGCGTTGCTGATCTGCGATTACTAGCGACTCCGACTTCATGGGGTCGAGTTGCAGACCCCAATCCGAACTGAGACCAGCTTTAAGGGATTCGCTCCACCTCACGGTATCGCAGCCCTCTGTACTAGCCATTGTAGCATGTGTGAAGCCCTAGACATAAGGGGCATGATGATTTGACGTCATCCCCACCTTCCTCCGAGTTGACCCCGGCAGTCTCTCACGAGTCCCCACCATAACGTGCTGGCAACATGAGACAGGGGTTGCGCTCGTTGCGGGACTTAACCCAACATCTCACGACACGAGCTGACGACAACCATGCACCACCTGTATACAAGCCACAAGGGAAACGACATCTCTGCCGCCGTCCTGTATATGTCAAGCCTAGGTAAGGTTCTTCGCGTTGCATCGAATTAATCCACATGCTCCGCCGCTTGTGCGGGCCCCCGTCAATTCCTTTGAGTTTTAGCCTTGCGGCCGTACTCCCCAGGCGGGGCGCTTAATGCGTTAGCTACGGCACGGAATCCGTGGAAGGACCCCACACCTAGCGCCCACCGTTTACGGCATGGACTACCAGGGTATCTAATCCTGTTCGCTACCCATGCTTTCGCTCCTCAGCGTCAGTTACTACCCAGAGACCCGCCTTCGCCACCGGTGTTCCTCCTGATATCTGCGCATTTCACCGCTACACCAGGAATTCCAGTCTCCCCTGTAGTACTCAAGTCTGCCCGTATCGCCCGCAAGCTCGGAGTTAAGCTCCGAGTTTTCACGGACGACGCGACAAACCGCCTACGAGCTCTTTACGCCCAGTAATTCCGGACAACGCTCGCACCCTACGTATTACCGCGGCTGCTGGCACGTAGTTGGCCGGTGCTTCTTCTGCAGGTACCGTCACTTGCGCTTCGTCCCTACTGAAAGGGGTTTACAATCCGAAGACCGTCATCCCCCACGCGGCGTCGCTGCATCAGGCTTTCGCCCATTGTGCAATATTCCCCACTGCTGCCTCCCGTAGGAGTCTGGGCCGTGTCTCAGTCCCAGTGTGGCCGATCACCCTCTCAGGCCGGCTACCCGTCGTCGCCTTGGTAGGCCATTACCCCACCAACAAGCTGATAGGCCGCGGGCTCATCCTGCACCGAAAAACTTTCCAACCACCACCATGCGGCAGAAGCTGAATATCCGGTATTAGACCCAGTTTCCCAGGCTTATCCCGAAGTGCAGGGCAGATTACCCACGTGTTACTCACCCGTTCGCCACTCGTGTACCCCGAAGGGCCTTACCGTTCGACTTGCATGTGTTAAGCACGCCGCCAGCGTTCGTCCTGAGCCAGGATCAAACTCTCCATAAAAGCTTCTCAGCACTTTAGAAAAGCACAATCCCAACAACAGAACAACCAAAACTGGCTGTTCCAAAAAACGCGACCCCCACGACAGGGATGTGAAAGGGTCGCAACCAAACAAAAAATTTGGCACTATCACAAACAAAACACACTGTTGAGTTCTCAAACAACACCCACACACCATCCGCACACCCGACCAGACGGCCGAACAGCATCCGGGGTGATCACCGCCCCTTTCGAGGCAACTCCTCCAGCTTAGCGGACCCGCTTCACCGTGTCAAACCCGGCTGGGCCCTCCCGCTTCGCGGAGGCTGTCTCCTCGGGCGGCTCGGGCCTCTCGGTCCGCGCCGCTCTCGGCGACGTCCAATAAGTTACGCAGGTGTGAACGGAAACGCAAACCCGCAGGTCAAGCCAGCTAACGAACGATGGCGTCGGCGAGAGCCGACGCCATCGTCGTACGCAGGGGCTGATCAGCTGATGCGGACGCCCGCGAAGCTCTTCTTGCCACGCCGCAGGACCAACCATTTGCCGTGGAGGAGATCACCGGAGGACGGCGTCCACTCCGGGTCCGAGACCCGCTCGTTGTTGACGTACGCGCCCCCCTCACCGACCGCACGGCGGGCGGCACCCTTGCTCTCGCTCAGCCCGGAGGCGACGAGCAGGTCGACGATGGTCGTAGGGCTGCCCGGGGCGATCTCCACCGCGCCGGCGTCCTCGAGCGCCGCCGCCAGAGTCGCCTCGTCGAGCCCGTCGAGCTCGCCGCGGCCGAACAGGGCCTGCGCGGCGGCCTGGACGGATTCCGTCGCGGCCACGCCGTGCACGAGCGTCGTCATCTCCTCGGCGAGGCGCTTCTGCGCCGCGCGCAGGTGGGGCTTGTCGCGGGTCGACGCCTCGAGCTCGTCGATCTCCTCACGCTCGAGGAAGGAGAACCACCGTAGGTAGCGCACGACGTCGGCGTCGGCGGTGTTGAGGAAGTACTGGTACCAGGTGTACGGGCTCGTCATGGACGGATCCAGCCACAGACTGCCGCCGCCGGTGGACTTGCCGAACTTCTTCCCGTCGGCAGAAGTCACGAGGGGGACCGTCATCGCGTGGACCGTCTCGCCGTCCACCCGCCGGTTGAGGTCGACACCGCCGATGATGTTCCCCCACTGGTCGGATCCACCCAGCTGCAGTGTGCACCCCATGTTGCGGCGCAACTGCAGGAAGTCGTTTGCCTGCAGCAGCATGTAGGAGAATTCGGTGAACGAGATGCCCTCGCCCTCGAGGCGACGCTTGACGGTGTCGCGCCCGAGCATCGTGTTGAGCGAGAAGTGCTTACCGACGTCGCGCAGGAACTCGATGACCGTCATGTGCCCGGTCCACTGCATGTTGTTCACCACCCGCGCACCGGTGGGTCCCTCGGTGAGGTCGACGAACAATTCCAACTGGCCGGCGATCCGCTCGGTCCACTCCGCGACGGTGTCAGAGGTGTTCATGACCCGCTCCCCCACCTCGCGGGGGTCGCCGATCATCCCTGTGGCGCCGCCGGCGAGGACGATGGGCCGGTGCCCGGCCAGCTGGAACCGGCGCAGGGTCAGCAACGGGATGAGGTGCCCGGCATGCAGACTCGGACCGGTCGGGTCGAACCCACAGTAGAGAGAGACCGTCCCCGCGTCGAGGTGGGCGCGAAGCGCCTCCAGGTCGGTCGACTGGGCGATCAGCCCACGCCACTGCAGTTCATCGAGGATGTCGTTGGTCACGACCGTCATTGTCCCCCATCGGTGCGACCGGCCACCACGGGGCGGGTGACCTGCGGTGCGCGTGGGCTCCGCCGATAGGCGGAGACCTCCCGCGCGCCGGCGAGCCAGAACCGCCAGGGCCGGTCCGCCTCGCGGGAGACCCCCACGCGCGGACCGGAGCGGATGTGGTCGTCGGGGACCGGCTCGGGTCGGAACCTGATCGACGACGAGGGGTCCAACACATTGGTGCCCCGCATCGACAGATCGATGCCGAGCGTGCGTCCGAGGTTGCCGGGGCCTCGGGCGGTGCGTTCCACCGGGATGCCGGGCCGGCGGGTCTCCACGGTCTCGTGACCGCCCACGACGCGGGCCGCCCGGAGGAGCACACCCCCTCCCTCACCCCGAGGTCGGCAGGTGATGTTCACGCACTGGTGCAACCCGTGGCTCAGGTAGACGTACAGGTGACCGGCGTCGCCGAACATCACCTCGTTGCGGGCCGTGCGACCCGGCCACGTGTGGGCCGCCGCGTCAGGAAACGCCGAGTCGGCGGGTCCGCCGTACGCCTCGACCTCCATGACGCGCACCGAGACCGTGTCGTGTGTGAGGATCCCGCCGAGAAGTAGCCGCGCCGCCTCGTCCGGGGACGAGGCGCGCAGCAACTCCCGGAACCGCTCGCCACCCGTCTCGTAGCCACCGGTGTCGTCGCGGTCGGCCCGGGGCGCGCCCGCCAGCGGACTCACTCCGCGGGCGTGCCGCCCGACCGGGCGACGAGATCCGCGTGCTCGGCGTCGTCGACCTGCCGGGACTCGTCGACCAGCAGGACGGGGATGCCGTCCTCGATCCGGTAGGCCCGGCGCAGACGCGGGTTGTACAGCGTCTCCCCGTCGATCAGGAGGAGGGGGCCCTTGTCCTCAGGACAGGCGAGGATCTCGAGCAGACGTGCGTCGATGACGGACATGACTCTCACCCTACCCACGCGGCGAACTGGTCACGGACCTCGCCCAACCGCCGGCGTTGCTCCGCCACGGCCTCACCCGCGGTCCCACCACGGGCGTTCCTCGACGCGACCGAACCGGACACCGTGAGGACCTCGCGGACCTCGGGCGTGAGCGCGGGGTCCACGGCCGCCAACTCGTCGTCGTCCAACTCGTCCAGTCCCACGCCGCGGCCCTCGGCCACCCGCACGCACTCACCGGCCGCCTCGTGGGCGACCCGGAACGGGACGCCCTGGCGGACCATCCACTCCGCGATGTCCGTCGCCAGTGTGTAACCGGCCGGCGCGAGCTCGGCGAGTCGCTCGGGATGGAACTCGAGCGTGCCGACGAGCCCTGCCATCGCCGGCAGCAGCAGGTCCAGTTGCGCCACGGAGTCGAAGACCGGCTCCTTGTCCTCCTGTAGGTCCCGGTTGTAGGCCAACGGCTGCGCCTTGAGGGTCGCGAGCAGCCCGGTGAGGTTGCCGATGAGTCGCCCCGTCTTCCCTCGCATCAGCTCGGCGACGTCCGGGTTCTTCTTCTGCGGCATGATCGAGCTGCCCGTCGACCATTCGTCGGCGAGCGTGACGTACCCGAACTCCGGAGTGGACCAGGCGATGATCTCCTCGGCCAGACGGGAGAGGTCGACCGCGATCTGCGCGAGCACGTAGGCCGCCTCTGCCGCGAAGTCCCTCGAGCTCGTGGCGTCGATCGAGTTGTCCGCCGCGCGGTCGAAGCCCAGCTCCGCAGCGATCGCGTCCGGGTCCAGCCCGAGAGAGGACCCGGCCAGTGCGCCCGACCCGTAGGGCGACACTGCCAGCCGGCGGTCCAGGTCCCTGATCCGGTCGAGATCGCGCAACAGCGGCTGCGCGTGGGCGAGCAACTGGTGCGAGAGCAACACCGGCTGGGCTGCCTGGAAGTGGGTCTTGCCCGGCATGACCGTCTCCGGGTGGGCGTCGGCCTGCGCGACGAGCGCGTCGACCACGTCGAGCACGCCCGTCGCCACCACCCGGACCGCGTCGCGGAGCCACATCCGGAAGAGCGTGGCGACCTGGTCGTTGCGCGAGCGGCCGGCCCGCAGCCGCCCACCGACCTCGGGGCCGACCCTGTCGATGAGCCCGCGTTCGAGAGACCCGTGAACGTCCTCGTCCGACTCGGCCGGGACGAACGCGCCGGAGTCGACGTCAGCGGCGAGCCGATCCAGCCCGTCGAGCATCGAGTCCAGGTCCGGCCCGGTGAGCAGGCCCGCCCGGTGCAGCACCCGGGCGTGCGCCTTGGACGCCCGGATGTCATACGGGGCCAGCTCCCAGTCGAAGTGGGTGGACTTGCTCAGTGCGGCCATGGCCTCCGCCGGGCCGCCGGCGAACCGGCCGCCCCACAGCGCGCCGGTATTGGTCCCGTGCCGGTCTTCCCCGGTCGTCCGCCCGCCGCCGTTCTGCTCGGCACTCACAGGCCGAGGTCCCGCTTGGCGGCGATCTTGGAGCTCAGGCCGTGTAGGTTGACGAAGCCCTTGGCGTAGCTCTGGTCGAACGAATCACCCTCGTCGTAGGTCGCGAGGTTGAAGTCGTACAGCGAGGAGTCGGACCGGCGGCCGTTGACGGTGATCGACCCGCCGTGCAGGACCATCCGGATGTCGCCCGAGACGTGCTGCTGGGTGTTGTCGATGAAGGCGTCCAGCGCGTACTTCAGGGGCGAGAACCACAGGCCGTCGTAGACCGCGTTCGACCACTCGTCCGAGACGCCGGACTTGTAGCGGGCGAGCTCGCGCTCGAGCGTGACGTCCTCGAGGGCCTTGTGGGCGGTGATGAGAATCATCGCGCCCGGAGCCTCGTACACCTCGCGGCTCTTGATGCCCACCAACCGGTCCTCGACCATGTCGAGACGCCCCACGCCCTGCGCGCCGCCGCGACGGTTGAGCTCCTCGATCGCCTCGAGCACACTGACCTTACGGCCGTCGATCGCGACCGGCACGCCTTCGGAGAAGGTCACGGTGACCTCGTCAGGGGCGGCGAAGTTGATCGTCGGATCCTCGGTGTAGTCGTAGACGTCCTTGGTGGGGGCGTTCCACAGGTCCTCGAGGAAACCCGTCTCCACCGCGCGGCCCCAGACGTTCTGGTCGATCGAGAACGGCGACTTTTTGGTGACGTTGATCGGGATCTCGTTCTTCTCGGCGAACTCGATCGCCTTCTCGCGGGTCCACGCGTAGTCGCGTACCGGCGCGATGACGTCGAGGTCAGGGGCGAGGGCACCGAAACCGACCTCGAAGCGGACCTGGTCGTTGCCCTTGCCCGTGCAGCCGTGCGCGACGGAGGTGCCGCCGTGCATCTTCGCCGCTGTCACCAGGTGCTTGACGATGAGCGGGCGGGAGATCGCCGACACGAGCGGGTACTGCCGCATGTAGAGACCATTGGCCTTGATGGTGGGGGCGCAGTACTCCTCGGCGAACTCGTCGCGGGCGTCCACGACGATCGACTCGACGGCGCCGCAGTCCAGGGCGCGCTGGCGCACCACGTCCATGTCCTCGCCACCCTGGCCGAGATCGATGGCGACGGCGACGACCTCGGCACCGGTCTCCTTGCCGATCCAGCTGATGGCGACGGAGGTATCGAGTCCGCCGGAGTAGGCGAGGACGACGCGATCGGACATGGTGTTCTCCTTGGTGTGTGCTGTGGGTTTGTGGGTCTGTGGGTGCGGGTGTGCGGGTCGCGGGGTCAGAGCTGGCGTCGGGCCAGCGCGGCGAGCCGGTCCGCGAGTTCCGCTCCGGCGACGGGTTCGCGGGCCATCACGAATATGGTGTCATCCCCGGCGATCGTCCCGACGACGTCATCCAGGTTGGCGCGGTCGAGCGCGCTGGCGAGGAAGTTGGCGGCCCCCGGCGGCGTGCGCAGGACCGCCATGTTGCCGCTGTGGTCGGCGGACACGAGCAGTTCGCCGAGCATCTTGGCCAGTCGGTCCGTGCCCCCGGGGATTCCCGGGACATGGCTCCCGTCCTCCGGGATGACGTAGCGGCCCGCTCCCCCGTCGGCGGCGCGGAGCTTGACGGCGCCGAGCTCGTCCAGGTCCCTACTCAGGGTTGCCACCGCTACGGCGATCCCCTCCTCCGCCAGCGCCTCGGCCAGTTCGGTCTGGCTGCGCACCGGACGGCGCCGAAGGATGTCGGTGATGCGGGCGTGCCGCACCGTCCTACTCACGGCGCCGACCGCGGTCACGCCCGCTCCAGGAGCCAGACGAGCAGGGCCTTCTGGGCGTGGAGACGGTTCTCCGCCTCGTCGAACACCCTGCTGCGGGGCCCGTCGATGACCTCGGCGGAGATCTCCTTGCCCCGGTACGCGGGCAGGCAGTGCAGGACGATCACGTCGTCGGAGGCCCGGTCCACCGCCTCCTGTCCGAGCCGGTAACCGGCCAGGTCCCGGAGGCGGTCGGCTGCGGAGTCCTCCATGCCCATCGACACCCAGGTGTCGGTGATGAGCACGTCGGCCCCCTCGACGGCCGAGGCGACGTCGGTGGTGATGCCGACCGATCCGCCCGTGGCCTCCGCGATCCGCTCGGCGTCGGCCACCACCTGTCCGGAGGGCTGGTATCCGTCCGGAGCGGCGATGATGATGTGGATTCCGGCCGTGGCGAAGCCGAGCAGGTAGGAGTGCCCCATGTTGTTGGCCCCGTCGCCGAGATACACGGCTCGCAGGCCGGCCGTGCGGCCGAAGTTCTCCCGGATCGTGAGGAGGTCCGCGAGGATCTGGCAGGGGTGGAACTCATCACTCAGCGCGTTGACGACCGGGACGTCCGAGTGCCCGGCGAGTTCGACGAGCCCGTCCTGGGAGTACGTCCGCCACACGATCGCCTCGACGTAACGGGACATCACCTTCGCGGTGTCCTCGAGCGTCTCTCCCTTGCCCATCTGAGTCGAACCGGACTCGACGACGATCGGGTTGCCGCCCAGTTGCGCGATTCCGGCGTCGAAGGAGAATCGGGTCCGTGTCGACGTCTTGTCGAAGATGACGGCGACGGAGCGTGGGCCCTCCAGCGGGCGCGCGGAGAACGGCTCGGCTTTGAGTTCCAACGCCAGGTCCAGGACGGCGGACTGCTCGTCGGGGCTCAGGTCGTCGTCGCGGAGGAAGTGGCGCACCGAGCGGGAGGCCACGGGCGAACCGGTCATGACGAGGACTCCTTCTGGGACGCGGTGTCGAGGATCGAGGGAAGGGCGGAGACGAACTCCGCCGCCTGCCCCTCCGTGAGGACGAGCGGCGGGGCGAGCCGGACGACGTCGGCGGCCGTGGCACCCACGAGATAGCCGGAGGCTCGCGCGGCCTCCTCCACGGACTTCGCGGCCGGCGCGGTGAGGACCATCCCGAGCAGCAGACCCCGCCCCCGCACGTGATCGATCAGCGGGTGGTCGAGGCACTCGATCTCGGCGGCGATGATCTTGCCGAGCCGGTCGACGTGGGCCACGAGGTCCTCGGACTCGATCGTGTCGAGCACGGCGAGCGCGGCGGCGCAGGACACCGGGTTGCCCCCGAAGGTCGTCCCGTGCTGACCCGCCGTGAGCAGCTCGCCGGCCGCCCCGACCCCGAGGCACGCCCCGATCGGCAACCCGCCGCCGAGTCCCTTGGCGAGGGTGATCACGTCGGGCACCACGCCCGCCTTACGGGAGGCGAACATCGCGCCGGTGCGCGCGATGCCGGTCTGGACCTCGTCGACGATCATGAGGACGCCGTGCTCTGTGCACAACGCGCGGACGTCCGCGAGGAACCCCTCCGGCGGTTCGACGACGCCGCCCTCGCCCTGCAGCGGCTCGAGGATCACGGCTGCGGTGTCAGCGGGCGCCGTCTCCACGAGTGCGGTGAGGGCATCGATGTCGCCGTACGGGTAGAACTCGACGCCGGCCGGCATCGGCTCGAACGGTTCCCGCTTGGCGGGCTGGCCGGTCATCGCGAGGGCGCCCATCGTGCGTCCGTGGAAGCCGTTCTCGGCGGCGAGGATCCGCGAACGCCCGGTGCGGCGCGCGATCTTGAACGCGGCCTCGTTGGCCTCGGCGCCCGAGTTGCAGAAGAAGGCCCGTACCGGCTGGTCCACCGCCAGCAGCGACTCGAGCCGCTCGGCGAGCTCGACGACCGTCTGGTGGACGTACAGGTTCGACACGTGCCCCAGCTCGGCGATCTGTCGGCTGACCGCGTCGACGACCGCGGGGTGGGCGTGACCGAGCGAGTTGACCGCGATACCGCCGAGCAGGTCGGTGTATTCCCGGCCGTCCGCCCCGACGACCGTCACGCCGCGTCCCGAGACCAGCTCGAGCGGCGGGGTTCCGTAGTTGCGCATCAGCGCGGTGTCCCACCTCGAGGTGAGGGTGGGGGTGGTCTTCTCACTCACGCGTGGTCTCCTGCCGGTATCCGGGTCTCGTGATCGCCCTCGGTCACCATCGTCCCGATGCCGCCCTCGGTGAGGATCTCCAGCAACACGGAGTGCTCGACACGGCCGTCGATGACGTGGGCGGCGCGCACGCCACCCTGCAGCGCGCGCAGGCAGGCCTCCATCTTGGGGACCATCCCGCTCTCCAGGGACGGCAGCAGTCGCTCCAGCGGCTCGGTGCCCAGGTGGGTCACCAGCGAGGAACGGTCGGGCCAGTCGGTGTACAACCCCTCGACGTCGGTGAGGACGATGAGCTTCTCCGCCTCCAGGGCCGCGGCGAGGGCGCCCGCGGCGGAGTCGGCGTTGATGTTGTGGACGGTGCCGTCGGCGTCGGGGGCGATGGTCGAGACCACGGGGATTCGCCCGGCCTCGATGAGGTCGAGGACCGCGCGGGGGTCGACGGACTCGACGTCGCCGACCAGCCCGATGTCTGTGGGCCGGCCGTCGACCATCGCGGTGCGGCGGACGGCGGTGAACAGGCCGGCGTCCTCGCCGGAGATGCCGACCGCGTACGGGCCGTGGGCGTTGATCAGTCCGACGAGTTCGCGACCGACCTGCCCGAACAGCACCATCCGCACCACGTCCATCACCTCGGGGGTGGTGACCCGGAACCCGCCGCGGAACTTCCCCTCCATCCCGAGCCGAGTGAGCATCGACGTGATCTGCGGTCCCCCGCCGTGGACCACGACGGGCTTCAGTCCGCAGGTGCGCAGGAAGACCATGTCGGCGGCGAAGGCCTTCTTGAGCTCGTCGTCGATCATCGCGTTGCCGCCGTACTTCACCACGACGATCTTGTCGTGGAACTTCTGCAGCCACGGCAGCGCCTCGGCGAGGACGCGCGCGCGGACGAACGGTGTCAGCTCGGTGGACCCGTCGTTCATCGCTGTGGTCATGTCAGGCCTCTCCGGGCTGGTCGGGGATGGTCAGGGCGAGATGGACGTCGGCGCCGCCGCGGTGCCGGAACCGGAACTCGACGCCGTCGGCCGTGGGCACCGGCTCGGGCAGCGGCGAGTACTCGGTGTCCGGCCGGAAGACGAGGACCTCGATCGGGCCGACCTGCGTCCCGGACGCCGCGGCCAGCGACTCGGCGACGCTCTCGGCGACGAGGTGCGCGGCGGTGAAGTCGGCGGCCGTGTCCCCGGCGCCGGCATCTCCGATCAACACCACGGCCCGGGTGGCGGGGACCTGTGCGCAGCGGGCACTCCACTGGAGTTCGCCGGCCAGCGCCGTCTCGGGCACGCCCGGCGCGGAGATGTCGAGCCGGGCCGCGGTGCCGACGGGCGCCCACCAGGACACGCTCCCTGGGTCGTCGATGTACGTCCAACGGACGAGGCCGTGGAGATCCTCCCCCGGCACGGCGCCGTCCGCGCCGACCGGTCCGGCGTCTGTCACGGGGCGAGACCCACCGTGCTGAGCCCGTCGGTCTCGGGCAGGCCGAGCGCGAGGTTCATCGACTGGATCGCCCCGCCGGCGGTGCCCTTGGCCAGGTTGTCGATCGCGGCGGTGAACACCGCGCGGCCCGCGCGCTCGTCCACCTCGATGCCCAGCTGCACGGCGTTGGAGCCGAGAACGGAGGCGGTCATGGGCTGCACGCCGGCGGGTAGGACGTGGACGAACGGCTCGGCGCCGAACGCCTCCGCGTAGACCGCGCGCAGCTCGGCGGCGCTCGCCGTGGTGGGGGCCACGGCGGTGGTGAGGATGCCGCGTGCCATGGGGGCGAGAACCGGCGTGAAGCTCAACGACACCTCCTCGTCGGTGACCGACCGGAGGTTCTGGAGGATCTCCGGGGTGTGCCGGTGGGTGGTGACGCCGTACGCCTTGACCGAGCCCATGACCTCTGAGGCCAGCATCGGGACCTTGGCGGACTTGCCGGCGCCGGACGCGCCGGTGACGGAGACGATCGTGATGGCCGAGGCGTCGATCAGCTTCGCCGCGACGGCCGGGAACAGCGCGAGCGTCGCCCCGGTGGGAAAGCACCCGGGCACGGCGACACGGCGGGTGGTCCGCAGCGCCTCGCGCGCCCCCGGCAGCTCGGGCAGCCCGTACGGCCACGACCCGGCGTGCTCGGAACCGTAGTAGCCCGTCCAGTCCTCGGCGCTGGTGAGCCGGAAGTCCGCGCCGAGGTCGACGACGAGGACGTCCGGCCCCAGCTGCTCGGCGATCGCCGCGGAGTGCCCGTGGGGCAGGCCGAGCACCACCACGTCGTGGCCTGCGAGGGACTGCGCGTCGGTCTCCGCCAGGACGCGGTCGGCGAGCGGCAGCAGGTGCGGGTGATGCTCACCCAGCGTCTGCTCGGCGTTCGACCCGGCGGACAGTGTGCCCAGCTCGAGCTCACCCGACACGTAGGCCGGATGCCCCAGGAGGAGGCGGAGGAACTCCCCTCCCGCGTATCCCGAAGCACCTGCGACCGCTACCTTGATTGCCATGCGCACGAGTATGCACGACGTTGCAACCTTTTGCACGTGGGGGTCAGGCCCCCAGCTGTCGCCGTCCCCCCGCGAACCGCCGCTGCCCCAGGTCCACCGAGCCGCCCAACCGGCGCCCCTCCTCGATCCCGGACATACCGACCCGTCGGCGGGAGCCGCGCACCGCGGTCGGGAACCGGCGGCGCAGTTCCGCGTCCGCCCGCTGGGCGTCCGACCGGAGGACGATCCCCGCCCCTGCCGCGTCGCGGCTCTCGGCGACGGCGCCCCGCTCGGCGGCCTCCAAACGCCGGCCGACCTCGAAGGCGAACCCGGTCATGAACGACTTGCGATGGGTGACGGCGGAGACGCCGGGCGCCGGGCGCTGGCGGGCCGCCGCGGCGAGCATCACCCCGGTCAACGCGCCGGCCAGCATGCCCACCCGCTCGACGTGCCGACGGACCCCGACGATATGGACGACGCGCGTGTTGTCCCCGCGCACGGCGGTGACGGCCCGGCAGTGCATCGCCGACGCGAGTGCGGCGACGAGGCCCACCTGGTCGGGCTGATAGCTGCCCGAGACCACGTGGTCGAGCACGGTCACCTCCGCCGCGGTGGTGTCGGGACCCGTGCGCGCCAGCGCCTCGTCGACGCCGTACTTGGCGAGAAGTGCGTAGGCGCGCTCGAGGAGCACGTCCGCCTCCGGCGTGCCGGCCACGCTCTCGGCCTTGGCGAAGAGCTTGCGCACCCGGTCCAGCGCCTTCTCGGGTGGCGGGGCGTCGTCGCGGCCGCGCGGGCCCGCACCATGCGGGTCGCGGTCGTCCGCTCCGCGCCGGTCGCGGTCGCTCCCGTGGCGCTGGTCGTCATGCGAGGAGGTGGCGTGGGAGGCGTTCATGGTCTGCTCCTGGTCGTCTCGGCTGTCAGTCGGGACGGATGCTCGCACACGTGTACGACACCGACGGCGGCCGCGCCTCGGCCGGAGCAACCGTGCCCGACGTCCGGGGCGACCCCCGGAGACGCTCAGCGGTGCAGGAACCAGGTGTGGTCGAGCGGCCCGGATCCGCGGCCCACCTCGAGTGCGAGCCCACCGTGCAGCGCCCCGTCCATCCACGGCCGGACGCGGCGGTAGGCCGCCTCCCAGTCCGGCACGCCGACACGGGCGGTGGCCAGGGCCGAGGACAACGAGCATCCGGTGCCGTGCGTGTGCGGGGTGTCGACCCGCACGAACGGCAGGCGGAGCGTGGTCCGCCGGCCGCCCTCGGTCTCGACGAGGACGTCCTCGGCGCTGCCGTCCTCGAGGTCGCCGGTGGTGGCGAGCACCGCGCAGCCGGTCTGCTCGTGAACGAGTTCGGCCTGACCGACGATGGTCTCGATGTCCGTGGCGCTCGTCTCGCCGCACAGGACGGCGAGCTCGGGGACGTTCGGCGTGACAAGGTCCGCGAGGGGTACCAGGTCACGGAGCCTGTGCGCGGCGTCGTCACTGGCCAGCTGGCCACCGGTGGTGGCGACCATGACCGGGTCGAGGACGACGTGCGGAGGACGACGACGACGAAGCCAGTCCCCGACCGCCTCGACGAGGCCCGCCTCACCGAGCATGCCGATCTTGACGGCGTCGATCACCACGTCCTCGGCCACGGCGTCGAGCTGGGCGATGACAGTCTCGGGCGGCACGGCGTGCACCCCGGTGACGCCGACGGTGTTCTGGACGGTGACCGCGGTGACGGCGCCCATCCCGTACCCGCCCATCGCGGCGACCGCCTTGACGTCCGCGAGCAGACCCGCGCCGCCGGACGGGTCGGTGCCCGCGATGCACAGCACCCTCGGTGCCCGGACCCTGTCAGCCACGCAGAACCGCCCCCACGGCCTTCTCCGCGGCCTCGACGGCCGCGCTGCGCCAGGTGCTCGCCTCGTCCTCGGTGAGCGTGCGGTCGGCGGCGCGGAACGTCAGCGCATACGCCAGGGACTTGCGGCCCTCGCCGAGCTGGGCGCCGGTGTAGACGTCGAACAGGCGCACGCTCTCGAGCAGCTCCCCGCCCCCCGAGCGCAGCGCGGACTCGACGTCCGCGGCTGGCACCGAGGCGTCCACCACGAGAGCGACGTCCTGGTTCACCGCCGGGTACGCCGAGATCGTCGGGGCCGGCAGGACCTCACGGACACCGATCGCGGTGAGGTCGAGTTCCACGGCGCAGGTCCGGGCCGGCACTCCGAGTCGCTCGCACGCCGCCGGGTGCAGTTCGCCGGCGTGCCCGACGACGACCGAGTCGACGAGCACCTCCACACAGCGGCCCGGGTGCCAGGGCGCGCACTCCGCCGCCCGGACACGCACCTCGGCACCGAGCGTACGACCGACGATCCTCGCCGCCTCCACCGCGTCGAGGGCGTCGGCCTCCCGGCCCGGGCCAAAGTGCCCGGCCGGCTCGCGCTTGCCGGTGTACAACGCAGCGACGTGCAGCGGCTGCTCGGGCAGCGAGGCGCTCAGCCGCTCGCGCTCCTCCGGGGTGGGCTCGCGGTCGACCGGCAGCATCTCCACCGGCGCGGTTGTGGGCGTACGGAACGACACCTGCGCGACCGAGAACAGCGCGAGATCGCGAGTCCCCCGGGTGATGTTGCGGCGGGCGATCTCGACCAATGAGGGCAGCAGCGTGGTCGCGAGGTGCGACTTGTCGCTCTCGAGGGGGTTGACCACGGACATCGTGTTGCGGCGCTCGTCGTCGTCACCCAGTCCCATGTCGTCGAACACCGACGGATCACAGAACGGGGACGTCAGCACCTCCACGTGCCCGGCCGCGGCGAGGGCGTGACCGACGGCGCGTCGCCCACGCTGCTCGGCGGTCAGGCCCCGGCCCGCCGGGGCGGTGGGCAGCACCGACGGGATGTTCTCCAGCCCCTCCAGGCGCAGCACCTCCTCCACGAGGTCGGCCGGCAGCGCGAGGTCGGGACGCCAGGTCGGCGGCGTGACCTCCAGCAGCACTGCGTCGTCACCGGCGACGGCGCAGCCGATCTGCTCCAGGCGCCTCCGGGCGGTCCCGGCCGGGTACCCGACGCCGGCCACGCGCGAGGGGCGGTCCGGGTCGAACGCGATCGTCGGCATGACCGGGGCGGACCCCACGTCCGTGAGCGAGTCCTCGACCGTGCCGCCGGTGATCTCGGCGAGCAGGGTGGCCGCGCGGTCCAGGGCGGCGATCGAGGCCGCCGCGTCGACCCCGCGCTCGTAGCGCTTGCCGGCCTCACTCGGCAGCTTGTGACGGCGGATCGTCCGGAACACCGCGAGCGTGTCCCACACCGCGGCCTCCAACAGGACGTCGGTCGTCGTGTCCGAGACCTCGGTGGAGGCACCGCCCATGACGCCGGCCATCGAGATGGGGCCGGTCTCGTCGCAGATGACGACGTCCTCGGGGTCGAGGGTGCGCGTGACGTCGTCGAGCGTCACCAGGGTCTCCCCCGCCCGCGCACGACGCACAACGAGACCGCCCTGCACGCGGGCGGCGTCGAACGCGTGCATCGGGTGACCGAGTTCGAGCATGACGTAGTTGGTGACGTCTACGGCCGGGGAGATCGGACGCACGCCCGAGAGCAACAGGCGGCGGGCCATCCACCACGGGGTGCGCGCGGCCGGGTCCACGCCCGTCACGCGACGCAGGGCGAACCGCCGGGCACCGGACTCGGCGGTCACCTCGAGCGGCCAGGCCTCCTTCTCCGACGGCAGCCCGAGCTCGACCGCCGGGTCGGCGAAATCCAGGTCGAACCCGCACGCCAGCTCGCGGGCCAGGCCGCGGGCAGACAGGCAGTAGCCCCGATCCGGCGTCACGTTGAGTTCGATCACGGTGTCCCGCTCGCCGGCGCCCGCGGCCAACACCGGGCCGGCGGGGTCCCCGGGCTCGGCGGTGCCCTCGGCGAGGACGATGATCCCGCTGTGGTCGGAGCCGATCCCCAGCTCGGAGGCCGAACAGATCATGCCCTCACTCGGCTTGCCGTAGGTCTTGCGCTTGCCGATCTCGAACCCGCCCGGCAGGACGGTGCCCGGTAGGGCGACGACGACCAGGTCGCCTTCCGCGAAGTTGCGGGCGCCGCACACGATCTGCTGCGGCTCGTCACCGCCCACGTCGACCAGACAGAAGCGGATGGGCTTCTTGAAGCCCTCGAGCTCCTCGATACTCGCGACCCGGCCGATCGTGAGCGGGCCGGTGATCTCGGGGAGCTGCTCCGGCTCGCCCTCCACCTCGAGGCCGACGCGAACGAACCCGGCGTCGAGCTCGGCGGGCGTCACGGACCAGCCGTCGTTGGCCCGCTGCAGGATCTCGGTCAACCAGGACTGCGCAATTCGCACTGTGGGGTCCTTCGTCTCAGTGTGGTGGGAGGGGTGCGGCGCGTCAGGCGCGGATGCCGAAGGGCAGGGAGAAGCGGACGTCGCCCTCGACCATGTCGCGCATGTCCGACAGGCCGTTCCGGAACTGCAGGGTGCGCTCCAGGCCCATACCGAACGCGAAGCCCGAGTACTCCTCGGGGTCGATCCCGCAGGCCGTGAGGACGTTCGGGTGGACCATGCCGCAGCCGCCCCACTCGACCCACCCGGCGCCGCCCTTCTTGCGGGGGAACCACACGTCCACCTCGGCGGAGGGTTCGGTGAACGGGAAGTAGTTGGGCCGCATGCGCGTCCGGGTCCCCGGACCGAACAGGGCGCGCGCGAACGCGTCGAGCGCGCCACGCAGGTGGGCCATCGTCAGCCCCTTGTCTATCGCCAGACCCTCCACCTGGTGGAAGACCGGGGTGTGGGTGGCGTCGAGCTCGTCGGTACGGAAGGTCCGGCCCGGGCATGCCACGTAGATCGGCGGCTCGCGGTCGAGCATCGTGCGGATCTGCACCGGGGAGGTGTGCGTGCGCAGCACCTGGCGGCTGCCCTCGGGCGCGACGTGGAAGGTGTCCTGCAGCGTGCGCGCCGGATGATCGGGCAAGAAGTTCAGCGCGTCGAAGTTGTAGTGCTCCGCCTCGACCTCGGGCCCCTCGGTGATCTCCCAGCCCATCGCCACGAACACGTCCGTGACCTCCTCGGTGATGATCGTGATGGGATGCTGGGCTCCCACCGGGGCGCGTCCGGACGGGACCGTCAGGTCGAGCGTCTCGGCCACGAGGACGGCGGCGTCGCGCTCGGCCTGCAGTTCGGCCAGGCGCCTGTCATATGCCTGCTGCACGCGCCCGCGGGCCACGTTGACCGCCTTGCCGGCCGACGCCTTCTGCTCCTTGCGCAGCGCGCCCAGGCCCCGCCGCGCCAGGGCGACCGGACTGCGGTCGCCCAGATGCGCCGTCTTGGCGGCGGCCAACGCGTCGAGGTCGGAGGCTCCCGCGAACGCGGCCTCGGCGTCGGCGGCGTAGCCGGTCAGTGACTCCTCGTCGATCCGGACCTCGCCCGCGCCTGTGTCTTCGCTCACCAGTGCCCTCGTCCTCCCCGTCACGTCGGCCTCTCGCAACCGACACACCACGGGTTCCGAGGGTAGTCGATCCCCGTAGCGCCCCCGGGTCCGCCCGGGCCGGCTCGTCCGAGGGCTCAGCCCCGGCGCCGGGTCACCGCGCTCCTCGTCGTCGTCATCTCCTCGCCGGATCCCACACCGCGGCGGCGACAATCCTGACGGCTTGCGCTCCGAGCTGATCCCGCCGGCAGGCTGCGTCACCTGGCCTCCCGGACGGCCCCCGACTCCACCACGAACTCGCGGGTCGCGCGGAAGGTGTCCCGCATGCGCCGGTCGTGGGTCACCAGCAGGACCGTCCCGTCGAAGGCGTCCACGGCCTGCTCGAGCTGCTCGATCGCGGGAAGGTCGAGGTGGTTGGTGGGTTCGTCCAGGACGAGCAGGTTCACCCCGCGCTGCTGGAGCAGCGCCAGCGCCGCGCGGGTGCGCTCGCCCGGTGACAGCGTGGCGCAGGCCCGCGCGACGTGCTCGCCGCCGAGCCCGAACTTGGCCAGGAGTGTTCGCGCCTCGGTGGGGTCGAGCCCGGCCGGGTCGGCGGCCACACAGAACGTGTCGAGCAGCGTGTCGCCGCCGCTGAACTCCGAGCGCGCCTGGTCGACCCGGCCGGGCACCACGCCGGACCCGATCGTCGCGCGCCCCGCATCGGGCGACGACGCTCCGGTGAGCACCGCCAGCAGGGTGGATTTCCCGGCACCGTTGGCCCCGCTGACGAGGACCCGGTCGCCGGCACCCAGCTGCACGGTGACGGGCCCCAGCGCGAAGTCCCCGCGCCGGACCACCGCGTCGGTCAGCACCGCCACCACCGCGCCGGAGCGGGGTGCGGCGGCGATCTCCATGCGCAGCTCCCACTCCTTGCGCGGCTCCTCGACCACCTCGAGCCGCTCCATCGCCCGCTCGGACTGGGCGATCTTGGCAGCCTGCTTCTCCGACCGCTGTCCGGCCCGGTTGCGGATGTGCTTGTCCCGTTCGACGTCCTTGCCGCCGGTCTTGCGCATGGTGTTGCGCACGCCTTTGTCGAGCCAGGTCTTCTGCGTCTGCACGCGCTCTTTGAGCTGGTCGACCCGGCCCGCGTACTCCTCATAGGCTTCGCGGGCCCGCTGCCGCGCCAGCGCGCGCTCGGTCAGGTAGGACTCGTAGCCCCCGTCGAACACGGTGATCTGCCGCTGGGCGGAGTCGAGTTCGACGATGCCGGTCACGCATCGGGACAGGAACTCGCGATCGTGGCTGACCACCACCATGGGGCGGCGTTCGGACCGCATGAACTCCTCGAGGACGGCCAGTCCCGCGAGGTCGAGGTCGTTGGTCGGCTCGTCGAGGAGCAGGATGTCGTACTGGCTGAGCAGGACGGCGCAGAGGTTGACGCGCGCGGCCTGCCCTCCCGACAGCGCGGTCATCGGCAGCTCCGTCACGGCGGCGTCGAGCCCGAGCCGCGCGGCGGTGGCGGGGATCCGGTCGTCGAGGTCGCCGCCGCCGAGCGCGAGCCAGCGTTCGAGGGCGTCCCCGTAGGCCTCGGCGGCGGCGGTGGAGTCGGCCATCCGCTCCGCGAGCGCGTCCATCCGCGCCTGCGCGTCCGCGACGCCGGTGACGCGGTGCAGGAAGTCGCGCACCACCTCGTCGTCGTCCCGCTCCACCTCCTGGCGGAGGAGGCCGACCGTGGCGTCCGGCGGGCTGACGGTGACCTGTCCGGTCATCTCCGCGAGAGGGTCGCCGGCCAGCGCGTGGAGCAGGGTGGACTTACCGGCGCCGTTGGGCCCGGCCAGGCCCCAGACGTCACCGGGGGCGACGACGAGGTCGAGCCCGTCGAACAGCGTGCGCGCTCCCCGGGTGGCGCCGACTCCGCGGACGGTGAGCGTGGCGCTCACGCTCCCGCCTGCAGCCGGGAGCTGGTGTGCAGGCAGATGGACGCCGCAGTGACGATGTTCAGGCTCTCGGCGCGACCGCGGATGGGGATGCGAACCCGCAGGTCGGCGGCGACGGCGAGGTCAGTCGGCACGCCGTGGGCCTCGTTGCCGAAGATCCACGCGGTGGGAGCGGCGAGCACATCGTCGGCGCGTTCGATGTCGACCTCTCCGCCGGCGTCCGCGACGGCGACCTGCAGACCCGCCCGGTGGGCGCGACCGACGAGGTCGTCCTCGGCGATGCCGCGTACCACGGGGAGGTGGAAGACACTCCCGGCCGAGGAACGGACGGCCTTGGGGTTCTCCGGGTCGACCGCTCCCTCGGTGAGCCACACGGCGTCGGCGCCGAGCGCGTCCGCGACACGGATGAGGGTACCGACGTTGCCCGGCTCGGCCAGTCCCTGACCGACCGCGACGAGGCGCGGCGAGGCGACCATGTCCGGCCCGTCGTTCGTCACCGCGGCGCGCGTGGTGGCGTCGGCGGCGGTTCGCGTGACGGAGCGGCAGACAGCGACGATCCCGGTCGGCGTGACGGTATCGGACAGCCCGCGGATGGCGCGGTCGGTCACCACGGACACCGGGACGCCGGCGGAGCGACCGGCGTCGATCAGGCCGCCGAACCGGTCGAGCGCCGCCTCGGTACAGAAGAGTTCGACGGCGGAGCCGGTGGCGAGCGCGGCCTCGACCGAGTTGGCGCCCTCGGCGAGGAAGCGGCCGGCCTTGCGCCGGGCAGCCGAGCGGTGGAGCTTGGATGCGGAAACGACCCGCGGGGTCCGTTCGGTGAACGGATCCGCGGGTCGCCCCGTGCCCTGGTCGGGCGGAGTGTTCGTCAAGTCGCGGGTGTCAGGCAGCCGGTGCGTTGACGTCGGCCGGCAGAGCCTTGCGTGCGACCTCGACCAGCGCCGTGAAGGCGGCCGGGTCGGTGACGGCGAGGTCGGCGAGCACCTTACGGTCCACCTCAACGCCGGCGAGCTTGAGGCCCTGGACGAAGCGGTTGTAGGTCATGTCGTTGGCGCGGGCCGCGGCGTTGATCCGCGAGATCCACAGCTTCCGGAAGTCGCCCTTGCGCGCGCGACGATCGCGGTAGCTGTAGGTCATCGAGTGGAGCATCTGCTCCTTGGCCTTGCGGTACAGCCGTGAACGCTGCCCACGGTAGCCCTTGGTGGACTCGAGTACGGTCCGACGCTTCTTCTGGGCGTTGACTGCCCTCTTCACGCGTGCCACTGGTCAATCCTCACTGGTCTGGGTCGGTCGCCTACGGGGCGACCGTGAATTACTGAAGGTAGGAGGGGCTCAGAGCCCGAGGAGCCGCTTGATGCGGGGCACGTCGGCCGGGGCGACGTCCGTGCGGCCGTCGAGGCGACGGGTGCGCTTGGTGGGCTTCTTCTCCATGATGTGGCGGCGGTTGGCCTGCTGGCGGACCAGCTTGCCGGTTCCGGTCTTCCGGAAGCGCTTGGCAGTGCCCTTGTGGGTCTTCATCTTCGGCATGATCGGTCTTCCTCACATGGTTCGGCCCGGAATGCCCGGTGGGGCCTCGGGTGTGCGGACGGCGTGCGTCCGTGGTCTTGTCGGCGCGGAGGGCCTACTCGGACGCGGGGTCGGTGACCTTCGAGTCCTGCGCCTTGGCGCGGGTCTTGGCGCCGCGGTGGGGGGCCACGACCATGGTCATGTTGCGGCCGTCCTGCTTGGCGCTGGTCTCCACGTATCCGTACTCGGTGATGTCGTCGGCCAGGCGCTGCAGCAGCCGGAACCCGAGCTCGGGCCGGGATTGCTCACGGCCACGGAACATGATGGTGACCTTGACCTTCGAGCCCTTCTCGAGGAAACGGACGACGTTCCCCTTCTTGGTCTCGTAGTCATGTGTGTCGATCTTCGGCCGGAGCTTCTGCTCCTTGACGACGGTCTGCTGCTGGTTCTTCCGCGACTCGCGCTCTTTCTGCGCCGCCTCGTACTTGAACTTGCCGTAGTCCATGATCTTGCACACCGGCGGGCGTGCGTTGGGCGCGACCTCAACGAGGTCCAGATCGGCCTCCAGGGCCAGACGAAGTGCATCCTCGACGCGAACGATCCCCACCTGCTCGCCCCCGGGGCCGACGAGTCGGACTTCGGGGACACGGATTCGTTCGTTGATACGTGCTTCGGCGCTGATGGGCCCTCCTCGGTAGTTACGGTGCTGGCGTCCGCGACCACTCACGTGGCCGCACAACCGCCCTCGAGGGGCCCCACGCTCGCCGGCCGTGGCCGGCGAAGCCGAGAAGGCCCCACGGCATGTCTACCGGGGGCCTCTCACTCCTCACCCGTCGACGAGAACACGTCCGCGATCACTCGCGGTACCCCTCGCCGGGGTGGTGACCATCAAACTGCCTCGCGGCGTCGGATGGTGGGAGATCGGGCTCCTCTTGGACGACGGAACCCGCGTCGTAGCGGGCTCCCACAGTCGGTGATGAACTCTACCAGTTCCGGCCGTTGCCCCCAAACCGGTGTCGGTACACACGGCTCCGGGCGGTCCGTGGGACAGTAAACGGCATGAGCACCGACCATCCTTCATCCGCCGACCAGGCCACCGAGAACCTGCTCGGGGATCACCTCGACGCTCGCGAGGTCGAGATCGTCGATCTGGCGGACGTCTCCGCGCAGGAGATCATCTTCCGTTCCATCGTCGTCCTCATGAGTGCCGCGGCCGAGAAGCTGGGGCTGTCCGACGATGACCCGGCCTCGAGCCCGCGCCTCGACCTCGACGAGTCCCGCAAGCTCATCACCGCTCTCGCGGGCCTGGTGACCGGCTCGGCCGAGCATCTCGGGCCCCAGGCACGCGTCGTGCGTGACGGGCTGCAGGGCCTGCAGCGGGCGTTCCGCGAGGCCAGCGCGTACCCCGACGAGCCCGGCGAGGGCCCCGGCGAGAAGTTCACCGGCCCGGTCTACTGACCTCTCCCCCACCGCGGTCGGCGCCCGCACGGCGCCGACCGCTCGCATCGGGCACGCACCACGCGCCCGGAGGCGGGTGATCAGCGCAGCGCGCGCGCCCTGCGAGCCGCCTTGGCGGCGGTCTTCTTGGCCGCGGTCGGGGCGGGCTTCTTCGTACCCGAACTCTTCTCTCCGGTCTGCCTCGAACCGGCCTTCGCCACACCGGCCTTGCGCGCCCCGTTCGTCGCGGTCGAGGCGGAGGGCTTCTCTCCCGCGCCCGTTCCGTCGGTCCCCTGCCCCGTCGAGGTATCCGCTGCGGGCAGGACCTCCGCGAGGAACCGTCCCGTGTGGCTCTCCGGGACGGTGGCGACCTGCTCGGGGGTCCCCTCGGCGACCACGGTCCCGCCGCCGGCACCGCCCTCCGGTCCCATGTCGATGACCCAGTCGGCGCTCTTGATGACGTCGAGATTGTGCTCGATGACGATGACGGTGTTGCCCTTGTCCACCAGACCCTGGATCACCAGCAGGAGCTTGGTGATGTCCTCGAAGTGCAGACCGGTGGTGGGCTCGTCGAGGATGTACACCGTCCGTCCGCTGGAACGCTTCTGCAGCTCCGCTGCGAGCTTCACGCGTTGGGCCTCGCCGCCCGAGAGGGTGGGCGCGGGCTGGCCGAGTCGGACGTAGCCGAGCCCGACCTCGGTGAGCGTCTTGAGGTAGCGGTGGATCGAGGTGATGGGCTCGAAGAACTCGCAGGCCTCCTCGATGGGCATGTCGAGCACCTCGGCAATGGTCTTGCCCTTGTAGTGCACCTCGAGCGTCTCGCGGTTGTACCGCGCGCCGTGGCACACCTCGCACGGCACGTAGACGTCCGGCAGGAAGTTCATCTCGATCTTGAGCGTGCCGTCGCCCTGACAGGCCTCGCAGCGCCCGCCCTTGACGTTGAACGAGAACCGGCCCTGCTTGTAGCCACGCACCTTGGCCTCGGTGGTCGCCGCGAACAGGGTGCGGATCTTGTCGAAGACGCCGGTGTAGGTGGCCGGGTTGGAGCGCGGGGTCCGGCCGATCGGCGACTGGTCCACCTGGACGAGCTTGTCGAAGTCCTCGACCCCGTCGATCCGGGAGTGCCGGCCGGGGACCTGCCGCGCGCGGTTGAGCTGGTTGGCGAGCGTCGTCGCCAGGATGTCGTTGACAAGGGTGGACTTACCGGACCCCGACACCCCGGTGACAGCGCACAGCACGCCGGCGGGGAACACCACGTCGACGTTCTTGAGATTGTTCTCCCGGGCGCCCCGGACGCGGAGCCGCTTGTCCGGGCTCGGCTCGCGCCGCTTCTCGGGCACGGCGATCTGGCGACGACCGGCCAGGTAGTCGCCGGTGAGCGACTCCGTGTTGGCCAGCAGCCCCTTGTAGTCGCCCGAGTGGACGACCCGCCCGCCGTGTTCACCGGCCAGCGGGCCGATGTCGACGATCCAGTCCGCGGACCGGATGGTGTCCTCGTCGTGCTCCACCACGAGCAGGGTGTTGCCCAGATCGCGGAGACGGACGAGGGTGTCGATGAGGCGGCGGTTGTCGCGTTGGTGCAGGCCGATCGACGGTTCGTCGAGCACGTAGAGCACTCCCGCCAGACCCGACCCGATCTGGGTGGCCAGGCGGATACGCTGGGCCTCACCACCGGAAAGACTGCCGGCGACGCGGTCCAGGGAGAGGTAGTCCAGGCCCACGTCGAGAAGGAACCCCATCCGGGCCTGGATCTCCTTGAGGACACGGCCGGCGATCATCGCCTGCCGGGAGTCCAGTTCCAACCCGTCGAGGAAGGCCGCGCAGTCCTCGACCGACATTCGGCTGATGTCGGCGATCGAGCGCTCCTCGCCGCCGGGGCCCGCGAGGGTGACCGCGAGGATCTCCGGCTTCAGGCGGGTCCCGTCGCAACCCGGGCAGGGCACCTCCCGCATGTAGCCCTGGTAGCGCTCCTTCTGCGATTCGGACTCGGTCTGCTCGAGGCGACGCTTGAGGAACGACATGACGCCCTCGAACTTGGCGTCATAGGTGCGGGTCCGTCCGAACCTGTTGCGGTACTGGACCCGGACCTTGGTCGGGGCTCCCCCCAGCACGGCCTTGCGCACCTTTGCGGGCAGGTTCTGCCACGGCGTCCGCAGGTCGAAGCCCATGTCGCTGGCCAGGCCGGTGAGGAGCTGCTGGAAGTAGTCCGCGCTCTGGCCTCCCGACCACGGTGCGATCGCGCCGTCGGCCAGGGACCGCTCGGGATCGGGGACCACGAGGTCGGGGTCCACCTCGAGGTGCGCTCCTAGGCCGTCACACACCGGGCAGGCGCCGTATGGGTTGTTGAACGAGAACGCGCGCGGCTCCATGTCGTCCAACGCGATGGGGTGGCCGTTGGGGCACGCCATGTGCTCCGAGAACCGCCGGTGGCGGGCGGGATCCGACTCGTCGCGGTCCACGTACTCGATCACGATCACGCCGTCGGCGAGGCCGAGGGCGGTCTCGACGGAGTCGGTCAGCCGCTGGCGCGAGGACGGCTTGGTCGCCAACCGGTCGACCACCACCTCGATGTCGTGCTTCTCCTGCTTCTTCAGCGTCGGGGGCTCGGACAGCGAGTGCAGGACACCGTCCACTCGCACACGGCTGTAGCCGTCGGCGGCGAGCTGCGCGAAGAGGTCGACGAACTCACCCTTCCGCGTCCGCACGACGGGCGCGAGCACCTGGAACCGCGCCCCTTCCTCACCCTCGAGGATCTGGTCGACGATCTGCTGCGGGGTCTGCCGCGAGATCACCTCGCCACACGTCGGGCAGTGCGGCACCCCGGCGCGCGCGTAGAGCAGACGGAGGTAGTCGTGGACCTCGGTGATGGTTCCGACGGTCGACCGGGGGTTGCGGTTGGTCGACTTCTGGTCGATCGACACCGCCGGCGAGAGCCCCTCGATGAAGTCGACATCCGGCTTGTCCATCTGACCGAGGAACATCCGGGCGTAGGAGGACAGCGACTCGACGTACCGACGCTGACCCTCCGCGAAGATCGTGTCGAACGCCAGCGACGACTTGCCGGAGCCGGACAGCCCCGTGAAGACGATCAGCGAGTCGCGGGGCACGTCGATGTCCACGCCCTTGAGGTTGTGCTCCCGTGCGCCGCGGACGACCAGACGGTCCACCATGGGTTCTCCTTCCGAGTGGGGAGCGCCGCCACTGATCCGTGACGGAAGCCGTACGCCGGGGCATGGCCACCGTTCCCGCAGACGAAGGTACCAACGTGGTACGACACGTTTACGGCCACCGGCCGCGTCCGACGTCGGTAGCCTGCAGTTATGTCGAATCCCACCGAGTCCCTACCCGACCGCATCACCCTCACCGAGGGTTATTCCGGCCGCCTCTCCGGGCGCCTGACCGGCGAGCGCTGGACCGTGGGTCCCGCGCGACTGAGCAAGATCTCCGTCGGCGAGATGGACAACAACGTCTACGTCATCGAGTCGACCGACACCGGCGCGGTCCTGCTGGTCGACGCCGCCAACGACGCGCCGCAGCTCGTCGAGCATCTGCGCGACCGCGCCCCCGGCATCAGGGAGGTGCTGACCACCCACCTGCACGCCGACCACTGGATCGGCCTCGCTGAGACGGTCGAGGCGCTCGGCCTGACCACCATCGCCTCCCCCGGTGACGCCGCGGGCATCGACGTCCCCACGGATCGACACGTCTCCCACGGGGACGAACTCGAGGTGGGCGACCTCCGACTGGAGGTCATCGGCCTGCGCGGCCACACGCCCGACGGCATCGCCCTGCTCCTGCGGACGGACGCGGGGACCCATCTGTTCTCGGGCGATTCGTTGTTCCCCGGCGGGCCCGGCAAGACCGGATCCCCGGAGGACTTCACCACCCTGATGGACGACCTGGAGTCCCGGGTCTTCGACGTCCTCGACGACGACGTGGTGGTCCACCCCGGACACGGCGACGACACGACGATCGGCGCCGAGCGTCCGCACCTGGCCGAGTGGCGCGACCGCGGGTGGTGACGGTCGGTCGACTCGCCCGCCGACCGGCGACCCGCGACCGCGACCGGAAGCGCGCGCCGCGAGTTCGCACTAGGTTCGGTGACGCACTCCCACCTATCCAGGAGGAACGATGATTCGACGACTCGCACGACCCATGCTCGCCACGGTGTTCGTCATCGACGGCGTTGAGACGCTTCGCAATCCGCAGGCCCACGTCGCCGATGCCGCACCGCTCGTCGACAAGACGGCACCGCTGGTGGAGAAGGGTGAGCAGGCCGTCAACGAGAAGGTGTCCACGTCGGTGCCGCCGGTGCCCAAGGACACCGAGACGCTCGTCAAGGCGCTCGCCGGGGTGAAGATCGGCGCGGGCGCGCTGTTCGCGCTGGGCAAGGCCCCCCGCCTGTCGGCACTGGCACTCACCGCCGCCCACGTCCCCTCGGCGATCAGCCGACACGCGTTCTGGATGGAGTCCGACCCGGCCGCGCGCAGCCGCAAGACCACGGGGCTGGCCACGGACGTCGCACTCCTCGGTGCGCTCCTGCTCGCCTCCGTCGACACCGCCGGTCAGCCCGGCCTGGCGTGGCGCGCCCGCAAGGCCGGCGACACGGTCGCCGCCAAGCTACCCGGCGCGAAGGCCGAGTCCGCTGCGGCCGGCGCGGCGATCGCCGGCGTCGCCCACAGCGTCGCGGACCAGGCGCGAGGCGCCGCCGATACGATCCGGGACAAGGCCCCGGAGATGGCCGAGACGGTGCGTGAGAAGGCCCCCGAGGTGGCCGACCAGGTTCGTGAGCAGGCGACCGGCATCGCCGGGGCCGCCCGCGAGAAGGCTCCCGAGGTCGCCGGCCGGCTGCGTGGGCGCGCCGCCGCCGCGCGGGATCAGGCCGCTCCGATCGCCGCCCAGGTCCGCGACGCGGCCGTGCCGGTCGCCGCCGAGGTGCGGGGCCGCGCCGACGCCGCCGCCCGCGTCGCGTCCGACCAGGCCGACGACGTCCGCAACGCCGCGCTGGCGCGGAAGAAGGCCGCGGAGAAGCAGGCCGAGAAGAAGTCCGCGCGACTCGGCAAGGACGCCAAGAAGAAGACCGCCCGGTTCGAGAAGGACGCCGGCAAGGCGGCCCTGATGGCCAAGAAGAAGACCGACGAGGTCCGGGCGAAGGCGGCCGACGCCATCCATCCCTGACCCGTTCGGGACCCGGCCGCCACTCGGGCCGGTCGGCTCCCCGGACGATCTCGTCACCCGATGACCCCGCCCGCACCCGGGCGGGGTCATCGCCGTCCGAGGGCACGTCGCGGATCCCGGTACCCTGGACGTCCTGCCCGAACAGCCCCAACCGGAAGGAGCGCCTGTGACGGGACACGACGCCGTCGACGAGGAGCAGCGTCACCTCGGTCGTCTCCTCGACCGCCTCGAGGAGTTGCGGGCGGACACCCGCGCGCGGCTCGACGCCGTCCTGCGCACCTCCGGCGGGACGCCGCAGGCCCGGTCGGAGCGGGAGTCGTTCGCCCGGCTCTACTCGTCGGAGCTCGCGGCCTTCAGCGCGGCCAACCTGGGCCTGTACTTCGGCCGCCTGGACATGGGTGACGGGGAGGTCCGGCGGATCGGCCGCGTGGGGCTGCGGGACGACGACGAGGACCTCACCACGCTGCTGTTGGACTGGCGCGCCGACCACAGCCGCCCCTTCTACCTGGCCACGACCGCCCGGCCCGAGGGCGCGCACCGCCGTCGTCACCTGCGCACGATCGGGCGTCGGGTGATCGGTATCCACGACGAGTACCTCACGGCGCCGGAGGACGGCGAACTGCCGGAGGACCACGACGACGTGGTAGGGGAATCGGCCCTTCTGGAGGCACTCGACACCGCGCGGTCCGGGCACATGACGGACATCGTGGCGACCATCCAACGCGAGCAGGACGAGATCATCCGCAATCCCCACACGGGCGTGTTGGTCGTCCAGGGCGGCCCGGGCACGGGCAAGACCGCGGTGGCCCTTCACCGCGCGGCGTATCTGCTCTACACCCACCGTCAGCGCCTGGACCGCAGCGGCGTGCTCATCGTGGGCCCCAACGCGCGGTTCCTCGACTACATCGCCCGGGTGCTGCCGTCGCTCGGCGAGTCGGGGGTCGTGCTGCGCACCCTCGCGGATCTCTACCCGGGCGTGCGGGCGACCGGCCCGGAGACACTGCGCGGTGAGGAGGTCAAGGGATCGGGCGAGATGGTCGGGATCCTCAAGGCCGCCGTGCGGGCGCGTCAGCTCGCGCCGCCGTCCGAGATTGTGGTGCGCGTGGAGGGCCACGACCTCACGCTCGCCCCCGCCACGGTTCGGGCGGCGCGTGGGCGGGCGCGGATGACCCGGCGTCCCCACAACCAGGCGCGAGAGGCGTTCGCGACGCGGATCGTCGACGCGCTCACCGAGCAGTACGTGGCCGCACTGACCGATCCGGTGTGGCGTGCGGAGGACGAGGCGTGGTCGCCGGAGGGCGACGGCGTCGGGGATCTCGGGGACCCGGCCCGGCCGCTGTTGGAGGCGGACGACCGCGCGGAGCTCCGGCGCGAGGTGGAGGCCTCACGGGACGTCGCGGAGATCGTCGACGAGTGGTGGCCCGTCCTGCGGCCGGAGCAGGTGCTGGCCGATCTGCTCTCGAGCCGCGAGCGTATCGCCGAGGCGGCGGGTGACTACGTCGCGGAGGACCAGGAGGCGCTCTTCCGCCGGGACGGCGCAGCGTTCTCGGTGGCCGACGTGCCGCTGCTCGACGAGCTCGCGGAGCTGCTCGGGGAGGACCCGACCGCGGACGGCAGCGAGGCCGACCGGGCCTGGGCCGTGCAGCTGCGCCAGGCGGAGGAGGCGCTTGAGATCCTCACCGGCTCGGCGGTCCAGGACATCGAGGACGATCTCGATCCCGAGGTGCTCATGGCGTACGACGTGGTCGACGCCGAGGCGCTGGCCCGCCGCCACAGCGCCGATTCGGACCTCACGGTCGCGGACCGCGCGGGAGCCGATCGGACGTGGGCGTTCGGGCACGTGATCGTGGACGAGGCCCAGGAGTTGTCCACCATGGCGTGGCGGGTCATCATGCGCCGCTCCCCCAACCGGTGGATGACCCTCGTCGGGGACGTGGCCCAGACGTCGAGTCCGGCCGGGATCGACTCGTGGCACGACGCCCTGTCGCCGTACGTCGACGACCGGTGGATCCTGACCGAGCTGACGGTGAACTACCGGACGCCCGAGACGATCTCCGCGGTGGCGGAGCTGCTGCTGGCGGAGATCGATCCCGACGCGGCCTCGCCGCGCCCGGTGCGACCGGGGCGGCGTCCGGTGGCCTGGCTGGAACCGGAACCCGACGCGGTCGCGCGGGTCGTGACGGAGAAGATCCGCGCGGTGCCGTCGGAGCGCGCGGTGGCCGTCCTGGTCCCGGACGACGGCGGGGAGGTTGACGGGCGCGGCCACGACGGTGGCGTTGGCCTTGGCGTTGGCGTTGGCGGCGACCATGACGGTGACGACGACGAGGGCACCACTCCGCGGTACGCCGCCCTCGCCGAGGTCGCGGAACGGGCCCGGCCGGGGACATCGGTGCTGCCATTGGCCCTGGCCAAGGGGCTCGAGTTCGACGTGGTCGTGGTCGTGGACCCGGATCGTGTGCTCGCGCGCTCGCCGCAGGGTCTGCAGGACCTCTACGTCGGCACCACCCGCGCCACCCAGGAACTCGTCCTGGTCCAACCCGGGGGCTTCGGCCCGCTGCTCGCGGGGATCCGGGACCGCGTGGCCGCCGCAGACCGCGAGCTCAGCGCATGAGGCGCGTCCGTGCACGGGTGTTGGCCACGACGGCGCTCCTCGCGGTGACGGCCGTCGCGGCCGCGTGTGGCGATGCAGCGGACGGGTCTGACGCCAACGGGTCGACCACGGCGGCCTCGCCCGAGACCGTCGCGGCGGACACGTCGGTCGGCGCCCGGCCGGGGACGGGTGGGCCGCTGCGCACCGAGGAGGAGCGCGCCTTCCTCGCCGACCTGGCCGGTCTCGGGTTGCCGACCGAGATGACCGCGGAGACGACCCTGGAGGTCGGTCTCGGCATCTGCCGGGGAATCGACGACGGCGCGGACACCGAGACGGTCCTCGATCGGATCCGTCCCCTCACCAGTGCGATCGCGTCCCAGAACGACGAGTGGGACACGGCCGGGGTCGGTCGCGCGCTCATCGACGCGAGCCGGGCCCGCCTCTGCGACTAATGGCGGGGTGAGACTGAAGGCCGGGTACAACCAGCTGCCGGGCCCGGCGACGGCCCGGCCCGGCCGCGTGGCGCGAGCGCCTAGGTGGTGTGGACGATGAGCACGTCGCAGGTGGCCCGGCGGGCCGCGTCGGCGGGCACCGATCCGAGCAGACGCCCGGTCAGCGAATTCAGCCCCTTGTTTCCTACCACGAGCAGATCCGCGTCCACCTCGTCGGCCAGCTTGATCAACGACTCCACCGGTGCCCCACGGACCGTGCGTGTCTCGAGCTGCGTGGCCCCGGCGACGAGAGCGCGCTCGCGGGCGCCCCGGACGATGTCCTCGGCGGGATTGTCGCCACGGATCTGGTAAGCGTCGTCACCCAGCTGGTCGGCGGCCTGACTGACCGACCGCGGGTCGGCGGGCACGTACGCGCAGGCGATCACGAGCGTCGCCCCGGCGTCGGCGGCCAGTCGGGCAGCGCGATCGACGGCGCGGTAGGACGACTCCGAGCCGTCGGTTCCCACCACCACCTTGGTGTAGGCGCTCATTTGCTTCCTCTCCTCGGGAACACGTTGCACACAGCGTAGTCCCAGGCGGGCCTGACCGTGCGCGGTAAGCGCGGTCTGCACGGAGGTCCGGGCGTGCGTGTGCGCACCGTCCGGGTCAGTCGATGCCGGCCTCTCGCATCCCCTTGAGCTCTTTACGCAGCTCGGCGATCTCGTCGCGGAGCCGGCCCGCCAGCTCGAACCTCAGGTCCGTGGCCGCCGACATCATCTGCTCGGTCATCTCCTCGATGAGCTTCTCGAGCTCCTTGCGTGGCCGGGCGGCGTCCCCGACCGCACGGGCGCCGAGCAACTCCGGACGATCCGCGCCGTCGGCGGAATCACCGGGCTCCTCACCGACCCGGTCGAGAATGTCGGCGATCTTCTTGCGCAATGGCTGCGGGTCGATGCCGTGTTCGGTGTTGTAGGCGATCTGCTTCTCGCGGCGACGCTCGGTCTCCTCCATCGCGTACCGCATCGAGTCGGTGATGGTGTCGGCGTACATGTGGACCTCGCCCGAGACGTTTCGCGCGGCACGGCCGATCGTCTGGATGAGCGACGTGCTCGACCGGAGGAACCCCTCCTTGTCCGCGTCGAGGATCGCCACCAGTGACACCTCGGGCAGGTCGAGGCCCTCGCGCAGGAGGTTGATGCCCACCAGCACGTCGTACTCGCCACGACGCAGGTCCCGCAGGAGTTCGACGCGCTGCAGTGTGTCGATCTCCGAATGCAGATACCGAACCCGCACGCCGAGTTCGAGCAGGTAGTCCGTGAGGTCCTCCGACATCTTCTTGGTCAGCGTGGTCACCAGCACGCGCTCGTCGCGCTCGGCCCGCGCGCGGATCTCCCCGATGAGGTCGTCGATCTGTCCCTTGGTGGGCTTGACGACGATCTTCGGATCGACCAGGCCGGTCGGCCGGATCACCTGCTCGACGAACTCACCGCCCGTGCGGCCCATCTCGTACGGCCCCGGCGTCGCGGACAGATACACGGTCTGCCCCACCCGGTCGGAGAACTCCTCCCACGTCAGCGGCCGGTTGTCGAGAGCGGACGGCAGGCGGAAGCCGAAGTCGACGAGGTTGCGCTTCCGGGAGGCGTCGCCCTCGTACATCGCGCCGATCTGCGGCACGGTCACGTGCGACTCGTCGATGACCGTGAGGAAGTCCTCGGGGAAGTAGTCGATGAGGGTCGCCGGTGCACTGCCCGCGGGCCGGCCGTCGATGTGACGGGAGTAGTTCTCGATGCCCGAGCAGAAGCCCACCTGCTGCATCATCTCGATGTCGTAGGACGTCCGCATACGCAGGCGCTGGGCCTCGAGCAGCTTTCCCTGGTTCTCCAGCTCGGCGAGCCGGACCTCCAGCTCCTCCTCGATCGACGCGATCGCCTTGGCCATCCGCTCCGGCCCCGCGACGTAGTGGGTGGCCGGGAAGATGCGTACCTCGTCCACCCGGCGGACCACGTCGCCGGTCAGCGGATGGATGTAGTACAGAGCGTCCACCTCGTCACCGAAGAACTCGATGCGGACCGCGAGCTCCTCGTACGTGGGGATGATGTCGACCGTGTCGCCCTTGGCCCGGAACGTTCCGCGGGTCATCGACACGTCGTTGCGCTCGTACTGGACGTCCACCAGCAGGCGGAGCAGCTGGTCCCGGTCGACCTCCTGCCCGACCGCCAGGGACACGGACCGGTCGAGGTACGACTGGGGGGTGCCGAGACCGTAGATACACGAGACGGAACTGACCACCACCACGTCCCGCCGGGACAGCAGCGACGACGTCGCGGAGTGGCGCAGCCGCTCGACGTCGTCGTTGATCGACGAGTCCTTCTCGATGAAGGTGTCCGTCTGCGCGATGTACGCCTCCGGTTGGTAGTAGTCGTAGTACGACACGAAGTACTCGACCGCGTTGTTGGGCAGCATCTCGCGCAGCTCGTTCGCCAGCTGCGCCGCGAGCGTCTTGTTGGGCGCCATCACCAGCGTGGGACGCTGCACCTTCTCGATGAGCCACGCCGTGGTCGCGGACTTGCCGGTGCCGGTCGCGCCGAGCAGCACGACGTCGCGCTCCCCCCGGGCGAGCCGTTCGCTCAGTTCGGCTATCGCGGTCGGCTGGTCGCCCGACGGCGTGAATTCGCTGACCACCTCGAAGCGGTTGGTGCTGCGTTCGACGTCGCCGATCGGGCGGAATTCCGAGTACGAGAGGACGGTCGGGTCGGCGGGGATCCCGTCGTCGGGGATCTCGGTCGCGAATGCCATGCCACCAGCGTACGAGCACTCGCCCACCCCCGCCCACCGGCAATCTCCTGACCGATGTCTCAGGCGGCCACTACCGTATTCTTGACTCTTCCTCACCCTCTCGTCGTGTCGTCTGGAGAACACCGTGGCCTTGAGCCCCCCTCGTCGTCGTATCGCCCACAACGTCTTCCTCATGCGGACGGACCTGTCCGACATCCCGACGCGGACGGTCCCCAACCCGAACGCCCGGATGCGCACGGCCGACGACAGCTGGACCCGCAACACCCCGGACCACGCCGAGACCGGTGAAACCGTCCTCGTCGAGCGCCGCGAGATCCCGGGGGTCTGACGTGACCAGCACGCTCCCCCGCCTCGCGGGGGCGATCACCGCCGTGTCCGTCACGCTCGCCGCCGCGGTCACCGCCGTCGGCACCGTCGGCGTCGGGACCGCCTCCGCGGGCCCTTGCAGCGAGATGTTCGGCAACTTCGGGTCGTTGCTCGAACACCGCACCGGCGCCGGCATGGCCACCGGGTCCCTCGGCTCGCTCGGGTCGTCCGGCGACTCCGGATCCCTCGGCTCCACCTCGCGCGCGCTCGGCTCGGCCGACCGTTCCGGGTCGCTCGTCCGTGAACTGGAAACCGGCTCGCTCGGCAACGGACTGTCGGGCTCCCTCGATTCGATGGTCGGCTCGGTCTACGGGATGCCGCCGTGGATCACAGGCGACGAGGGCACCGTACCCGTCCTACGCGGCCCCACCCGGTTCGAGCAGCTCGTCACCGGGCCCACCAGCCCCTCCGAGTCCGTCAGTCGCTTCGGCGTGGGCGGCACCGACCTCGGCATCATGTGGGACAACGGCGACCCCGACGATCCCGAAGTGCTCATGGCCTTCGGCGACACCATGGGTGACTGCACCGTGCCCGGGACGCAGTGGCGCTCCAACGTCCTGTTCCGCTCCGCGGACACCGACCTCACCGACGGGATCACCATCGACTCCGCCGCCATGGGTACCGACGGACTCGCCAAGTCCATCGTCCCGCGCTCGGGGTTGCCCGGCGAGGTGACCATCATCCCCACCGCGGGCATCGCGGTGAACGGCGTCCAGTACCTACGGTTCATGTCGGTGGCCCACTGGGGTCAGCCGGGATCGTGGACCACCAACTACTCGGGACTGGCCTACTCCGTCGACAACGGGGAGAACTGGACCGTCGTGCCGTCTATGGCCCGGCCGATCACCGACACCGTCCCCACCGGCGCCGGATCCCCCGCCGTCGACGCCGCGTGGCGGGGCGCGCAGATGAGCTCGTTCCTGCGAACCGATGACCACCTGTACGAGTACCTCACCCCGTCCGGCCGTCAGGGCGGTGCGATCGTCTCCCGGGTCCCCCTCGCCGGGTCCCCGACCGCCGACGACCTCGACGCACCCGGCGGTCCGCCGGCCGTCGGCGTCCTCGACCCCCGCGCGTACGAGTACTGGGACGGCACGGGGTGGGTCTCCGACATCCGCGCCGCCCGACGCGTGCTGCCCGCCCCGGCCAGCGAGATCTCCACGATGTGGAACGAGCATCTCGGTAAGTACACGGCAATGTACTCCCAAGGCTACGACTCGGTGGTCCTGCGCACCGCGGATCGCCCCGAGGGGCCGTGGAGCGCCCCGACCACGCTGGTGGACTATTCGATGCTGCCCGGCGTGTACGGGGCCTTCATGCACCCGTGGGCGCAGGGCGAGGACCTGTACTACCTCGTCACCACCTGGAACGCCTATAACGTCTTCCTCGTGCGTACCCGCCTACCGGAGGTCTTCCCCGAGCGCTTGCGCGCAGCGCGCGGCGTGGCACCCGCTCCGGCGGAAACCGAGGTCGTCCGCCAGGTGCCCGTCTCGGAACTCGTGGACGGGATCGTCCCCACCGAGTGACCCGCCGCCGGCGCGGCCTCGCGCCTGCGGCCTACCGCTCGCGCGTCGACGCCTCGGACAACGTGCGCTCGAAGCGTCGCGTCTCCTCGCGGTTCGCTCTGCGCAGGATCTCGGAGTACTCGGCGCGAGCACCGGGATCGGCACCGATCACCTCCGCCATCAACAGCGCGAACTCGTGCTCGGGGTCGTCCTCCGCGACCACGGAGACCTCCAGCGGGCGCGCGGGGTCGCACCAGTGCAGCAGCGGCCGCTCGCTCTCGCTCGACCGGTCGCGGACGTACCCGGCCCCCGTGAGCGTGGTGAGCGCGGCCTCGACCGCCGCCGCGTCGCGCACCGTCACCTGCAGGTCGATCACGTCCGGGGCGTCGAGCCCGTCGACAGCGGTCGGCCCGACGTGGTCGATCCGCGTGGCGATCCCGCCCACCACGTGGCGGAGCCGGGCGCACGCGCGCTCCGCCTCGGCGGCCCACTCGGGGCGGAACGGGACGACGGTACGGTCGCCGACGACCGGCGTGCCGGTGCGCAGATTGTGCTCGAACGGGCTCAGCCGGAGCTCGATGAGGGCGTTGGTCAGATCGATAGTGGTCTGGCGGTCGCCCGAGTTGTCGATCAGGACGTCGGCCACGGCGCGCCTGGCCTCGTCGGTCGCCTGCCTGGCCATCCGCGCTCGGGCGTCTTCCTCGGGCATTCCCCGCTGCTCCACGAGCCGCCGGAGCCGGATCTCGGCCGGGGTGTCGACCACGATCACGAGGTGGTAACCAGGGGCCATCCCCCCTTCGACGAGCAGCGGCATGTCGTGCACCACGATCGCGTCCGCGGGGGCCGAGCCGAAGAGCTCCGCGGTCCGCTCCCCGATGAGCGGGTGGGTGATGGCGTTGAGTGCGGCCGTGCGCTCGGCGTCGACGAACGCCTTGGCGGCGAGGGCGGCGCGGTCGAGCGCACCGTCGGGTCCGAGGATGTCCTCGCCGAACTCGGCGACGAGCATCGCCAGCCCGGGACTGCCGGGTCCGACGACCTCGCGCGCGATGCGGTCGGCGTCCACGACCACCGCTCCCGCGTCCGTGAGTACCGCCGTCACCGTCGACTTGCCGGCGCCGATACCACCGGTCAGACCCACCATCAGCATGGTCTGGAGTCTAGGTGACGGTCCGGCCACGCGTCCGTGCGGGCGAATCCGCGCGGGCGGCTCCAGTGTGCGCGGCCCCCGACGCGCGAAATAGACCGCGGCCCCGGAAGGCACCCACCGTCGTGGGCGACCCTCCGGGGCCGTGGCCGATGCTCTCGGGCGCTCGGGGCGCCCTCAGGCTGCGACGATCACTCGCCGCCGGCGAGCTTGGCGCGCAGGGCGGCCAGCTGCTCGTCCGAGGCCAGCGAACCGCCGGTGGCCTCGGAGGTGCCGGCGTCGGCGGCCGGACGCGAGGACGGGGCGGACTCCGACGAGTAGTTGGTCGGCGCGGCCTCGGCGGCCTCCGCAGCGGCCACGCGACCCTTCTCGATCTGGGCCGTGTGCATCTTGTGGCGACGCTCGGCCTCCGCGTAGCGGTTCTCCCACTCCTCGCGCTGCTTCTCGAAGCCCTCGAGCCACTCGTTGGTCTCGGGATCGAAGCCCTCGGGGAAGATGTAGTTGCCGGCCTCGTCGTAGCTGTCGGCCATGCCGTACTTCGACGGGTCGAACTCCTCCGTGTAGTCCTCGTCGGCCTGCTTGAGCGACAGGGAGATACGACGACGGTCGAGGTCGATGTCGATGACCTTCACCATGGCGTCGTCGCCGACCGACACGACCTGGTCGGGGACCTCCACGTGGCGCTCGGCCAGCTCGGAGATGTGGACCAGGCCCTCGATGCCCTCCTCGACGCGCACGAACGCACCGAACGGGACGAGCTTGGTGACCTTGCCCGGGACGATCTGGCCGATCGCGTGGGTCCGGGCGAAGTGCCGCCACGGATCCTCCTGGGTGGCCTTCAGTGACAGGGAGACGCGCTCGCGGTCCAGGTCGACGTCGAGCACCTCGACGGTGACCTCCTGGCCCACCTCGACGACCTCGGACGGGTGGTCGATGTGCTTCCAGGACAGCTCGGAGACGTGGACCAGGCCGTCGACGCCGCCGAGGTCGACGAACGCGCCGAAGTTGACGATCGAGGACACGACGCCCTTGCGGACCTGGCCCTTCTGCAGCTGGTGCAGGAACTCGGAGCGCACGGCCGACTGGGTCTGCTCCAGCCACGCACGACGCGAGAGCACGACGTTGTTGCGGTTCTTATCCAGCTCGATGATCTTGGCCTCGAGCTCCTGGCCGACGTAGGGCAGGAGGTCGCGGACGCGGCGCATCTCCACCAGCGAGGCGGGGAGGAAGCCACGGAGGCCGATGTCGAGGATCAGGCCGCCCTTGACGACCTCGATGACGGTGCCCTTGACGGCCTCGTCCTTCTCCTTGAGCTCCTCGATGGTGCCCCAGGCGCGCTCGTACTGGGCGCGCTTCTTGGACAGGATCAGACGGCCGTCCTTGTCCTCCTTGGTCAGGACCAGAGCCTCGACCTCGTCGCCCACCTCGACGACCTCACCGGGGTCGACATCGTGCTTGATCGAGAGTTCGCGCGAGGGGATGACGCCCTCGGTCTTGTAGCCGATGTCGAGCAGGACCTCGTCGCGATCGACCTTGACGATCGTGCCCTCGACGATGTCACCATCGTTGAAGTACTTGATCGTGGCGTCGATGGCGGCGAGGAAGTCCTCAGCGGAGCCGATGTCGTTGACGGCTACCTGCGGGGACGTGGTGTTGGTGGTCATAGGGTGGGGTGCTCCGAGGTGGATAGGAATCGTAGGTGGACGGACTGAACGCGAACGCGTACGCACGCGACCGTCAACTGTACGCTTCTGCCGTGACGTCCACAAACCCCCCCGGACATGGAGAGTCGGTCCGAGCCTCCCGCTCGTGGTGGGACTCGGAGGCCTCCGACTACCACGAGGAACACGGCGACTTCCTCGGCGCCCACTCCCCCGACGGCGAGTTCATCTGGTGCCCCGAGGGCCTGCACGAGGGCGACTGGCATCTGCTCGGCGCCGTGGCGGGTCGCGACGTGCTGGAGATCGGGTGCGGTTCCGCGCCGTGCGCGCGGTGGATCGCCGGGCAGGGCGCACGCGCCGTGGCCGTGGACCTGTCGGCGGGCATGCTCCGGGTGGGCGCGGAGGCGGCGAGCCGCTCGTCCGGACCGGCGGCGTCCGTGCCGCTGATCCAGGCCGACGCCCGGCGACTCCCGTTCGCCGACGCGAGTTTCGACGTGGCGTTCTCGGCGTTCGGCGCGATCCCCTTCGTGGCGGACTCGGCGGGCGTGATGGCGGAGGCGGCGCGGGTGTTGCGCCCGGGCGGCCGGTTCGTGTTCTCGGTCAACCACCCGATGCGGTGGATCTTCCGGGACGACCCGGGTCCCGGCGGTCTGCAGGCCGTGTTCCCGTACTTCGACCGATCGCCGTACACCGAGTACGACGACGGCGAGCTGTCCTACGTCGAACACCACAGGACGGTGGGTGACCGGATCCGCGAACTGGTCGCCGCCGGGTTCGTGGTTCAGGACCTCATCGAGCCAGAGTGGCCGGAGTGGCTCGACCGGGAATGGGGGCAGTGGAGCCCCTTGCGGGGCGGGATCTTCCCCGGCACCGCGATCTTCGTGGCCTCCCTGCCGTGACACCCGCCGGCCGGGGTCATCCCGGCCGGCGCTCGGCGCGTTCGCTCACAGGATCTTCGACAGGAAGTCCTTGGTGCGCTGGTGGGTCGGCCTGGCGAGCACGTCGGCGGGCTTGCCGGCTTCCACCACGACGCCGTCGTCCATGAACGCGACGGTGTCGGCGACCTCACGCGCGAAACCCATCTCGTGGGTGACCACGACCATGGTCATCCCCGCAGCGGCGAGCTCCCGCATCACGCCGAGCACCTCCCCGACGAGCTCCGGGTCGAGCGCCGAGGTGGGCTCGTCGAAGAGCATGAGCTTGGGGTCCATCGCGAGCGCACGGGCGATCGCGACGCGCTGCTGCTGCCCACCGGAGAGCTGCGCCGGGTAGGCGTCGGCCTTGGCGGCGAGCCCGACCATGTCGAGCAGCTCGCGGGCACGCTCGGTGGCCTCCGCCCGCGACTGCCCCTTCACCAACATCGGAGCCTCGATGACGTTCTCCAGCGCGGTGCGGTGCAGGAACAGGTTGAAGTGCTGGAAGACCATCCCGATGTCGCGGCGCTGGCGGGCCGCCTCCGCGGGCGAAATCTCGTAGAGCTTGTCGCCCTTCTCGCGGTAGCCCACCAGGTCGCCGTCCACGTAGAGCCGACCGGCGTCGACCTTCTCGAGGTGGTTGATGCAGCGCAGAAAGGTGGACTTCCCCGAACCGGAGGGTCCCACCAGGCAGAGGACCTCACCCGCCGCCACCTCCAGGGAGATCCCCTTGAGCACCTTCAGGGAACCGAAGTTCTTGACCACCTGGTCGGCCTTGACCATCGGCGTCATCGCCTACCTCCGGACGGGTCGGCGGCCTCGGCCGCGGCGAGGGAGGACGGCGTGAGACCGTCCGCGTCGGCGAGCGCGCGCAGTTGCTTGCCGGTGAGCTGGCGGGTCGCCCCGCGCGAGAACCTCTTCTCGAGGAAGTGCTGCCCCACCATGAGAACGCTGGTGATGACGAGGTACCACGTGGCCGCGACCAGGAGGAGCGGGATCGGCTGGAAGTTGACGCCCGAGATGTCGCGCGCCTGACCGTACAACTCCCCGGAGAACGGGATCGCCACGACGAGCGAGGTGGTCTTGAGCATCGAGATGAACTCGTTGCCCGTCGGCGGGATGATCACGCGCATCGCCTGCGGCAGGATCGTGCGCCGCATGGTCTGCCCCCACGTCATGCCGAGGGCGGTGGACGCCTCCGCCTGACCTTCCGGCACCGACGAGATGCCGGCCCGCACGATCTCGGCCATGTAGGCGGCCTCGTTCATCGCCAGGCCCACCACGGCCAACCAGAAGGCCGAGTAGAGCACCATGGTGTCGTCGAACCGGATGAAGTCGATGTCGGTGAAGGGGATGCCGAACTGCACCTGTCGGTAGATGGTGAAGATCAGTCCCCAGAACAGCAGCTGGACGTAGACAGGGGTTCCGCGGAAGATCCACAGGTAGACCCACGCCACGGCCTTGAGCACCGGGTTGGCGCTCATCCTCATGACCGAGAGGATGACGCCGAGAACCACGGCCAGGGTCATCGACAGCACGGTCAGCGCGATGGTGTAGAACACGGCCATCCCGAACCTGGTGTCGAACAGGTAGCGGGCGTACGTGTCCCAGCCGTAGGCCGGGTTGGTCGCCGCGCCCCAGACGAACAGGAAGACCAGGACGAGGACGATCGTCGCCGACACCCAGCGCCACGGGTGCCGTAGCGGTACGGCCTTGATGGGTTCCGGGGCGTCCGCCGCGGGGGCCCCGGCCCCCCTCTCCGCGGTGCTCACCTGGCGTTCCCTCAGCCCTTCCGGATCTCGGCGTCGTCGATCATGCCGTCCTCGACGCCCCAGGTCTGGGCGATCTTCTCGAAGTCGCCGGTCTCGATCAGCTTGTCGGCGGCGGCCTCGAGGGCCGCGGTCAGCTCGGAGCCCTTGCGCACCGGCCAGCCGTACGGGGCCGCGTCGAAGACGTCGCCGGCGAGCTGCATCTTGCCCTCGGACTGCTTGACGGCGTACGCGGTGATCGGCGAATCGGCGGACATCGCGTCGACCTTGCCCAGCGCAACGGCCGTGGAGGCCTCGTCCTGGGAATCGAACTGGACCTTCTCGATCGCGGGCTTGCCGGCGTCGGTGCAGGCCTTGCTCCGGGCGGGCACGTCCTCCTGGTCGGAGACGGTGGTCTGCTGGACGGCCACGCTCAGTCCGCAGGCGTCGTCGGGGTCCACGTCGTTGCCGGCGGCCGACGCCCACTGGATCCCGGCCTCGAAGTAGGTCACGAAGTCGACGGTCTTGAGGCGCTCGTCGTTGACGGTGAAGGACGAGGCGCCCATGTCCATGGTGCCGCCCTCGATCGCCGGGATGATCCGGTCGAAGTCCGACTCGCGGAATTCGGCGCGGAGTCCCATGAGCTGGGCGACGGCGGTCATCACGTCGATGTCGAAGCCGACGATCTCGCCGTTCTCGTCCTTGAACTCGTTGGGGGCGTACGGCGGGTTGGTGCCGATCACGATGACGCCCTTGTCGCGGATCTCGGCGGGCACGAGCGCGGCGATCGACTCGTCGGCCTCCAGCGACACCTCCTCGCGGGGCTCCCCGGAATCCTGCGGGCCCTCGGTGTTGGTGGTGCAGCCGGTCAGGGCGAGGGCTGCGGTGGCGGTCATGGCCAGGGCGGCACGCAGGCCGCGCCGTGAGGTGAGGGTCATGTGGGTGCCCTTTCAGGCGTCGGGAAGCCGAATCTGCAATGAACCTAGGGCATACGGGGACCGGCTCAAAACCAATCGACCTGTTCGGGCCCAGTGATCTCTGTCGCGTCGTGGTTCCGTCGCGCCGGTCGCCCCCACCCGCACCGGCCCGGTCAGTGGGCGGCGGAGTCCCAGTTCGGACCGGTGCCGGTCGACACGTCCAGCGGCACGTCCAACTCGATCGCGGAGTACATGCGGTCCACCACCAGGCCACGGACCTCGTCCAGTTCGCCGGGCGCCACCTCGAGCACCAGCTCGTCGTGGACCTGGAGGAGCAGGCGACTCTTCAGTCCCCGTGCGGTGAGGTCGGCGTCGACCTTGAGCATCGCGGCCTTGATGATGTCCGCGGCGGTCCCCTGGATCGGCGCGTTGAGGGCCGCACGTTCGGCGTTCTCGCGCTTGAGCCGGTTGTCCGAGTTGAGCTCGGGAAGATAGCGCCGACGGCCGAAGAGTGTTTCGGTGTACCCGTCCTTCCGGGCCTGCTCGACGACCGCCTGGAGGTAGTCGCGGACCCCGCCGAAGCGGGAGAAGTACGCCTCCATCTGCTCGCGCGCCTCGCCCTGGCTGATACCGAGCTGGGCGGCGAGGCCGAAGGCGCTGAGCCCGTAGGCGAGGCCGTAGCTCATGGCCTTGACGCGACGCCTCAGCTCCGGGGTGACCTGGTCGATCGGCACGCCGAACGCCCGGGACCCCACGAACGAGTGCAGGTCCTCGCCGGTGCGGAAGGCCTCGATGAGGCCGGCGTCGCCGGACAGGTGCGCCATGACGCGCATCTCGATCTGGCTGTAGTCGGCGGTGAGCAGGCAGTCGTACCCCTCACCCACGACGAACGAGCCGCGGATGCGCCGGCCGTCCTCGGTGCGGACGGGGATGTTCTGCAGGTTGGGGTCCGTGGAGGACAGACGGCCGGTGGCGGCGACGGTCTGGTTGAAGGTGGTGTGGATGCGTCGGTCGTCGCCGATGGTCTTGATCAGCCCCTCGACGGTCGTCCGCATCTTGGTCGTCTCACGGTGCAGGAGCAGCGCCTCGAGGAAGGCCCGCCCCGGGGTGTCGCCCGTCTCCTTGGCGAGCAGCTCCTCCAGCGCCTTGGCGTCGGTGGTGTACCCGGTCTTGGTCTTCTTGGTCTTGGGCATCCCGAGCGTCTCGAACAGGACCACCTGGAGCTGCTTGGGCGAACCGAGGTTGATCTGCTCGCCCCCGATCGCGGCATACGCGGCCTCGGCCGCCTGCCGGCCGCGGTCGGCGAAGTCGTCGCGCAGTCCCTCCAGCGCGGCGGCGTCGACCGCGATGCCGATGGACTCCATCCGCGCGAGCACCGGCACGAGAGGTAGCTCCATCTCCGCCATGAGGGTGGCGCCGTGCACCTGGTCCAGCTCCACGTCCAACCGCTCGGCGAGGTCGACCACCGCGCGGGCGCGGGTCGCGGCGGCGTCGGCGGCCTTCTGTGCGGCCTCGGCGTCATCGACCTCGTCGAGGAGCGACAGCTGTTTCTCCGCCGCCTCCGCCTCCGGGAGTTCGCGGCGCAGGTGGCGCTGGAACAGTTCGGCGAGTCCGTAGCTGCGCTGCCCCGGGCGGACGAGGTACGCCGCCAGAGCGACATCCATCGTGACTCCGCCGAGACGGAGGTCGCGCCCCATCAGCGCGTGGGTGGCGGCCTTGGCGTCGTGGACCGCCTTGTGGACGGCGTCGTCCCCGAGCCAGCCCTGGAGGGCCTGCTCGTCGTCGGGGCCGATCGCCGCGAGGTCGACGTGGGCGGAGGCGCCGCCCGCGGCGGCGATGGTGACGGTCTGTGCGTCACCGGCGCCGGGCCGGGAGGGACCGACGACGACGAGGCCGTGCCGCTTCCCGGCCGGCGCATGGGCTGCGAGCCAGTCCGAGACCTCGCCGGCGTGCAGGAGCGACGCCTGTTCGAGCGCGACCTCAGCGGCGGGCTCCGGGGCCCCCTCTGGAAGGAAGGCCGACAGGAAGCGGTCGCGGGCCTGGGGCCCGAATTCCAACCGGTCGAACAGTGCGTTGACATCACCGCGCTCCGGGGTGGACCGGACGAGGTCGGCGAGCTCGACACCCAGATCCAGGTCCCGGGTGAGCTCGGTGATGCGGCGGTTGAGCTGGACCTGCGGGAGGTGTTCGCGGAAACTCTCCCCCACCTTGCCCTTGATCTCGTCCGCGTGCGCGATGAGCTCGGACAGGCTGCCGTACTGGGTGATCCACTTGGCGGCGGTCTTGTCACCGACCTTCGGAACCCCCGGCAGGTTGTCGGAGTTGTCCCCGCGCAGCGCGGCGACGTCCGGGTACTGGGCCGGCGTGACGCCGTACTTCGCCTCGACCGCCTCGGGCGTGAAGCGCGCGAGCTCCGAGACGCCCTTGACCGGATAGAGCACGGTGACGGCGTCGGAAACGAGCTGCAGCGCGTCGCGGTCACCGGTACAGATGAGGATCCGGGCATCGCCCGAGTGCGTGGCGCCCGTCGCGAGGGTGGCGATGATGTCGTCGGCCTCGTGCCCCTCGAGTGAGAGCGTCCGCACCCCGAGTGCGGCGAGCGCCTCCTGGATGAGCTCGATCTGCCCCTTGAACTCCTCCGGGGCGGCCGAACGGGTCGACTTGTACTCGGGGTACTCGGCCGTGCGGTGCAGCGTGGCCCGTGAGACGTCGAACGCCACGGCGAGGTGGGTGGGCTCCTCCTCGGTGACGAGGTTTGCCACCATCGACAGGAAGCCGTAGACGGCGTTGGTGTGCTGACCGGACGCGGTGGAGAAGTTCTCCGCTGGCAGCGCGTAGAACGCACGGAACGCCAGCGAGTGCCCGTCCAGCAGCAGCAGCCTCGCCGGCCCCTCCCCTTGGACGGCGGAGGAGGGTGCGGCGGTGGTGACGTCTGTGGTCTGGCTCGTGGTGCTCACACGGCCACTCTAGGGCGGGCGTCGGACAGACGCTCACCGGTCGTCGGTTAGACTCACCGAGCAGCGGCTCGCCGCGCTCGCCCCCGTAGCCCAATTGGCAGAGGCAACGGATTCAAAACCCGTCCAGTGTCGGTTCGAGTCCGACCGGGGGCACAACTAAACAGCAGGTCAGACCGTCTTTCGCAGAGGTACGACCTTCTTCTTCTCGCCCTCGGTACGCAGAGAGTACGCACGAGATTCACTGAGGTTCGCCGCGAGGTGGTCCAGGTCGTCGTCGAACAGGTGCCCGTACCGGTCCAGCGTGAGCATGGCGGTGGCATGGCCCAGCATCCGCTGAACGGCCTTGATATTGGCCCCGGCCTGGATCGCCAGAGACGCCGCGGTGTGCCGCAGATCGTGCGGCGTCATCCCCTCGATCGGCCGCGCGACATCGAACTTCGACCGGTACGTCCACGACGTCAGGTAACCGCCGATCGGCGACTCAAAGACCAGATCGTCCACGTCCAGCTCCTCCAGGACCGGCCGCAACTCCTCCACGAGAAACGCCGGCACCGGTACCGACCGGTGAGCGTGAGACTTCGGCGGCCCCTCCACCAACTCTCTACCGACCCGCGTAACCGATTGGGTGACCTGGATCCGGCCACGCTTCAAGTCGACGTTCCTGGCACGCAGCGCCACAGCCTCGCCCCACCGCAGCCCCGTGTATGCCAGCACGAGAGTCAGGACGCGCCACTCCCCCATGCCCGCCGCGAGATCCTCCACTTGACGATGAGTCAGATACCGCCGCTCGAGCGTGACCTTCCGCGGGAGATCCACCCCGACCGCCGGATTCAGCGGGATATGCCGCCGCTTCACCGCGTAATCCAGCACACCACGCAGCACCTGATACGCCTGGATCGTGCGAGAGGCTGAGAGCCCCTTCTCGGTGTCCCGGACGCCCTTGGACCGCATGTCCGCGATCCACGTCTGGACGGCCTCATGGGTGACGTCCCCGACCGGCACCGCCTCCCACCGCGGGAGGACGAGCGTGTCCAGTAGCCCGCGGTATCCCTCGAGCGTCTTTGGCTTCAACTCCCCCTTGGTGGCGTACCAGCCCTCGGCCAGTTCCTTGACCAAGACCTTCTTCTTGGCCGGTTGAACGTAGGTGCCAGTAACGAGATCCGCGGTGACCTCGTCGAGCCAATCCTCTGCGTCCCGCTTTCGCGGGAACCGCTTGGTCTGCTCCCGGCCGTCGTCGTCGACATAGCGGGCACGCCACCGCATCCCCTGACCGTGGAGCCTGGACGGTTCCTTGGTGCGCTTAGAGGTCCACAGATCCTCGACCCCGGAGCGCCTACCCCTCCGCATCGTCCGGACCCTCGATCTCTGCTTCCGCTCGTTTGCGCATCCGCCTGCGCTCGGCCTGCATCCGGGCGTTGGCCCGAGAGCCTGGCCACAACTCGTCCAGCTTCTTGTCGACCAGCGAGAAGTACTCGAGTCCCCGGACCTCTTCGTAGAGTTTCTCTGCTTGCCGGACGAGGAATTCGGTGTCCCGGTCGAACAGCTCGTCGTACTCCTTAAGGAGGTACAGGAGTTCGTCATCGGGGGCTCGTTCTCCCCCTAGTTCCAAGAACTCCTCTCTCACCTTTCGAATCTTGGCGATGCACCACATGTGCTTGGTGATCGCCTGGACGGCGTCGTTCTGCCAATTCACCGTCCGCCTAATGAAGGCGCCCATGATCTCGACGTCGGGCGCAATCTCTGCGGAGGGCGCGGCAAGCATCGACTCAAGCGGCCTACCGAAGATCTCGGCAAAAGCGACGGCCTCTCCGAGACGGACAGGCCTCTCGCCCTTCTCCACCCTCGAGATCGTCGTCTGGTGGAAGGCGTCAAAACCTCGCTCTTTCATCTTCCTTGCGAGTTCGGTCTGCGACCAGCCATTCCGCTCTCGGAGACGTTCAACGCGTCTCCCAAAAACCTTGTCAGTGTCGGGCATCTCATGCGGATCAGGGCTGGGCATGCAAGAAGGATGCCACATGGTGTTGCGCCCTGCCACTTGTTGTGGTGTATGCTGATTCGTGGAAGCCCCAACAAGGTGTTGGGGAAGGAGGAGGTAACCCCGTGGCACCCAAGTTGCTGACGAAGAAGGAGGTCGCTCCGATGCTCCGCAAGTCGGAAGCCGGCCTCAACTGGATGATCCAGTCCGGCACCGCGCCTAAGTCGGCGCTCATCGGAGGCCGTCGCTACTGGCGCGAGTCCGACGTCCTGGCATGGATCGACGCACAGTTCGAAGAGGTGTCGTGACCCGCATGAGCCCGGCGAAGTTCGTCGCCGGAAACAAGAACGCCACCGGCGGGGACGCTGCAACGTCCTCGTCCACCAGTGGCGTCCGACCGACCCCCACCTCACAGGAAGAGATCGTGATGCCCAAGTCTAACCCTCGCCTGGAATGGCGCACCGGCTACGCCCACCGCGGCATCGAACCCGTCACCGAAACCGAGATGCCCTACCTCCTCGACGGTGACGACCCGCTCGCCCTCCGCGCCCGCGCATCCGTGGTCATCCTCGGAGGTGCCGCATGAGCAACCAGCCCCGGCAGCACTCCATCACAATCCCCCAGCAGGGCGCCCCCTCGGACTGGCACTGGTTCCGCCCCCGGCGCGGTGCGGCCCCGGCTCCCGGTGACGTCGCCCTCTGCGGAAACGTCCTGGGGAACAACATCGACTCCCTGGACTCCACGGGCACCGGCAGCGGCCGAGCCAAGTGGTGCCCGCTCTGCGATCACCTCGTCACATACGTGCGTGAGGGCCTGTTCGACGGCGAGGCCAACGCATGAGCGAGCTCTACGCGATCCATGACGGTGAGCCAATGCTCTCCACCAAAGGAATGGCCGTCCTGTTCGGCCTCCCCCTGGACGAGATCCAGGAAGCGTCTCGCCGCGCAGGAACCAACGAGCAGTTCCTCATCCCCGCCGACTGGATGCGCCGCGGCCGACTCCGGGCCAAAGAGGCCCAGGCCGCGACCGGAGAGACCGATATGCACTCGGCGCTCATGTACTGGTACGGCAAGGAGGGCGTCCGGTGACCGACCACCTGGAACAGATCCACGCCGACGGCCCCGACGAGTGGAGAGAACACGCCCGCGGGGTAATGGACTGGCTCGCCTCCGAAGGGCAGCCGTTCGACTCCTACCACCTGACCGAACTCGGTGTCCCGGAACCTCACCACCCATCCCAATGGGGAGCACTGTTCCGCACCTACGCCGGCCGCGGCCTGATCGAGCCCTTGAGCTTCGAGTACAGCCGCCGACCCACCCGCTCTGGCGGCATCTGCCGGACCTGGCGCGGCACCGACAAAGCCCGCAGGAGGGACGCAGCCTAATGACCTGGGCCAAGTATGGCGCGCACTTCTTCGACGACCTCGTGAACTTCGAGTTCCCCGAGCACCTCGACGACGCCTGCCAACTGACCCACACCCAAGCCGTCCACTTCGTCTACTCGACGGAGTCGTACGACTGCTCCTTCCCAAAGAAGAAGCTGCTCCGGTTCGCCACGAGCCCCCGCGCCCAAGAGGCCGGAAACGCGCTCGTGGCGGCCGGGGCATGGGAGGTCGTCGGCACCCGAGTCCGACTCATCCACCACCGGGAGGAGATCCGCCAATCCCTCGCCGCGCAAAACGCCAAACGCGACCGAGACCGCATCGCGGCCGCCCGGAAGCGCGAGAGAGAACAGAAGGCAGCCGAACAGCCCGCCGAACGAAAGCCCAGCAAAGTCGCTAGCGACGTCGCTGACGAGTCAGTGGCGACACATTCATTCATTCATTCATCCAGTCATGGCATTGACGAAGAACCACAAGAAGAGGTTGAGCCAGTGATGCCACTCAGTTCCTCTGGGCCCCCTCTCGAGGACGAGGACCCGGAGATCGATGACTTCTGGTCGGGTGTCGAGGAGGCGGCATCGTGAGCGCGGTCGTGTGCATCAAGTGCCGGTGTTCGCCTTGCTCATGTGTCTGGCTGAAGAAGTTGGTCTCCGACCCGGACAAGGCTGAGCTTCTGCGGATTGCCCGGTTGATGGTCAGGTCTCCGCTTCCGGTCGTCGGCGGTGAGCAGACCTACCACTTCGATGCTTGCCCGTGCCCGAAGTGCTGGTCCCTGCGAGCAGCGTCATGGGTCCGAGATGGTCCGTACCCCACGCCACCCGAGCGGGAGTCGTGGCCCCAGCTTCACCAACCCGATCAGGAGGACGCGTCGTGATCCGACCGCACATCGAGAACGTTCCCGTGACCGTCAGGACCCGGCGCACCACGAAGGCCGGCCGATCGATGGTCAGCCTTGTCCTCGCCGGGTGCGAGTACCTCCTCGAGGCCCAGGAGGCAACCAGCCTGGCCGATCAACTGCACGATGCCGCCGAGAAGGAGACCCCGTGAGCGAGCAAGGCGAGTACCTGTCCATCACCGCCGCAGACAACAGGCGTGCCGCGGCCCTCGTCGCGCACCACGCCCGCCGAGACTTTGACGGCATCAACGCCATCCTCGGAGAAACCACCGAAGCCAAGCGCGCCACCGAACTGATCTTCGCCGTGCTCGACCTGTACCAAGAGCTTGTCCCCGCGGTTCATACGCCCCTCGGGCTCCAGTTCCTCTCCAGCTACCTGCACAGGGTGGCCGGCATCGAGGAGACGCCGTGACCCTCAGCCCATGCCTCGAGTGCGGTGAACCCGCCGAGTCGACCAGGTGCCCGGACTGCACCCGCGTCGTCGAGCGAGCACAGCCCGACCGCAAGAGCCCCGCAGCGGCCCGCGGCTACGACTGGGCTTGGACCAAGCTGTCCCGCCGCGCCCGCAAGCTCCAGCCCTTCTGCACCGACTGCGGAGCGACCCGCGATCTCCAGACGGACCACTCCGAGGACGCCTGGAGACGCAAGGCCGCAGGCTTGCCTCTAAGGCTCCGAGACGTCGAGGTGGTATGCGGACCCTGCAACCGAGCCAGAGGCGCTCAGCGGCCCAACCAGGACCCCCCAGGGGGCATACCCGCACGACAGACGCTCCCGACCCCCACGCCGGAGTCAAACTTTGCGTCTCACATCGTGAGATCGGAAGGGGTGGAGGCGTCCTAATGCTGGATCAGCTAGCCGAGGTTGGTGGAGCCGGAGCTCCGAGGCATTGCAGTCTTGCGCTCCTCGGCCTCGCCGTAATGGAGCCAGCCGGAGGGGGAGAGAAACTGTCGTCGTCTGTTCTCGTCGTGATACTCAAGCACTCCGCTGTCGTGCAGCCTCGTGAAGTCGGATTCAATCGGAGACCTGTCCGCGAGCGTAATGTTGTAGCGCATGTGAGCAGTCTTTCATGACCGCGATTAAGGCGGGCCCGAAAGGGAAGATCACTGCGGAGCCGCTCGAGTTCACCGGGTGGCCGCGGGATCGGGCGAAGCGTCGGGAGCGGTTCGTCCGGGAGTTCGTGAACGTCCCGAAGGGTGTGGGTGCGCTCAAGCCGCTCAAGCTCAGGTCGTGGCAAACGGAGATCGTCCGGGGTGCGTACGCCGACGGGGTGCGTACCGCGGTGGTGTCCCTGCCTCGAGCGAACGGGAAGTCGGCCCTGGCCGCGGCGCTGGCGGTCGCGGAGTTGTGGGTGGGCCCGCCGTCTGCCGAGATCCTCGTCGTGGCCTCGGACGAGAGGCAGGCCAAGATCGTGCTCAACCTGGCTCGTCGCATGATCGAGTTGTCCCCCGAGCTCGTGGAGCGGTGCCACGTTTATCGGGATCACATCTCGGTCCCGGAGAACGATGCGACGATGCGGGCGCTTCCGGCGGACCCGGCCGCGCTGCACGGGTGGGACCCGTCCCTGTTGATCGTGGACGAGTTGCACGTGGTCACTCAGGACGTGTGGGAGGCGGTGACGTCGGTCGTCGGTAAACGCCCGGAGTCGTTGGTCTTGGCGATCTCGACACCGTCGACGACTCCCGATTGTGTGATGTGGTCGCTGATCGAGCATGGCCGGCGCGGGGACGACCCGTCGTTTTTCCTCCGGGAGTTCATGGCCCCGGAGGGGTGCGCGACGGATGACCGGAAGGCGTGGGCAGCCGCGAACCCGGCGTTGGGCGACTTCCTGTCCGAGGACGGATTAGCGTCCGCTCAGCGGACGCTACGTGAGCCCGTATTCCGTCAGCTCCGTCTCGGCCAGTGGGTCAGCGGTTCGGAGTCGTGGCTTCCGTTCGGCCTGTTCGATCAGCGTGCCGACGAGGACCGCCGGGTGGGTAAGCGTGACCGGGTGGTCCTGGCGTTCGACGGATCGGCGTCCGGGGACTCGACCGCGCTGATCGGCTGCACCGTTGACGACCCGCACCTGTTCGTCGTGGGGCTGTGGGAGAACCCGGGAGATCCGCGGTGGCGGGTGCCCCGCGGGGACGTCGACGCGGCGGTGGACATGGCGTTCGCCGACTACGACGTCGTCGAGCTCGCCGCCGATCCGTGGGGGTGGCGCTCGGAGATCGAGGCGTGGGCCGACCGGCACGGGGAGAAGAAAGTCCTCGAGTGGAACACCGCCCACGCCGGTCGAATGGCCCCGGCAACCGACCGCATGTATCAGGCAATCGTGACCGGTGAGGTGACGCATGACGGGGATGCCCGCATGGCCTCGCACTTCGCCCACTGCATAGCGAAACGGACCCCGCAGGGGGATCTCGTCTCCAAGGACAAGCGGGGTAGCCCGCGGAAGATCGACGCCGCGGTCGCGGCAATCGTGGCGCTCGACCGGGCGGCATGGCACGCAACACAACGACAGAAGAGAAAGGTGGTCTCATTCCGATGACCAGGCCAGCAGTGAAAGACATGCTCCAGAAGATCGACAACAGGGCACCGGCCCTGTCCATGCTCGAGAAGTACTACGCCGGCCTTCAGCCGCTCGCTTACCTGACCCCGGAGGCGCGGGAGGCTATCGGCACGAAGTTCGACCGGCTCGCCGTCAACGTCCCCCGGCTCCTGGTGTCCGCGATCTCGGAGAGGCTGACGGTGTCCGGGTTCGATGTCGCCGGCCAGCGTTCCGACAAGCTGTGGAGCCTGTGGACCGGGTCGGATCTCGACCAGCTCGCCGCCCAGGCGCACCGGGAGGCCCTGGTCCTCGGATCGGCCTATGCCCTCGTCTGGGCGGACCGTCGTGGCCGGCCCCGCGTGACCATCGAGTCCCCGCACTCAATGGCCGTGGCCCGTGACCCGGCAACCGGTGAGGTCGTCGGCGCGGTGAAGCGGTGGATCGAACCGACCCCGGATGGTCGGACCGAGCAGTCGCACGTCGTGGTGTACCGCCCGGAGGAGATCGTCCACATGATCGGCGAACCCCTGAACCCGACCGCGCTGAACGCCGTCCGATCGGTACCGAATGATCTCGGAGTGGTCCCGGTGGTGCCGCTGGTCAACGCCGACCGGCCCGGAGTCGTGGACGGCTCCTCGGAGTTCGCTGACGTGATCGGCCCGGTGGACGCGCTGAACAAGATCCTCGCCGACATGATGGTCACATCGGAGTCGTACGCCCGCCCCCGCCGGTGGGCCACCGGCCTCGAGGTTGCGGAGGACGACGAGGGGAACCCGATCAACCCGATCCCCGAATCGGACAAGACGATGATCTCGGAGGACCCGGAGACGAAGTTCGGGCAGCTCTCCGGCGCCGGCCTGGACAGCTACCGGACCGCGGTCGACGTGATCGTCCAGTCCATCTCCGCTGTGACCGGACTCCCCGGCCACTACCTCGGAGTGATGACGGCGAACCCTGCCAGCGCGGAGCAGACCAGGGCAGCCGAGGCGGCACTCACCGCGAAGGCAGAGGCCCGACAGCAGGCGTTCGGCCGGTCGTGGGAGCAGGTTGGCCGGCTCATGCTCGCTGTGGCGGATGGGCATGACCCGGAGGTGTACGACGTCCGGGTCCGGTGGGCCGATCCGTCCGCCCGTTCGGTGGCGGCAGAAGCGGACGCGACGGTGAAGCTCCACAACGACGGGGTGCTCACTGACGACGAGGCACGAGAGAGGGCAGGTGTGGCATGACCGAGGAGAGGGACGACATGACTCAGGATCAGGACACCGAGGATGTCCAGCAGGCGGACTCCCTCGAGGACGCAACCACGGACGACAACTCCGGGGACGAGACCAGTCACGGTGATGACGACGGCAACCAAGGCCACGATGACCTCGGTTCCGAGGAGACCGAGCCGGAGGTGTTTCCCGCCAAGGTCGTCAAGGATCTCCGCAAGGAGAACGCCCGCTATCGGGAGCGCGCCCAGAAGGCCGACCAGCTCGCCCAGAGGCTCCACACCGCCCTCGTGGCCGGCACCGGCAAGCTCGCCGACCCGACGGACCTCGAGTTCGACGAGGCCCACCTCGAGGACCCGGACGCCCTCGCCGCCGCCGTGGACGACCTCCTGGCCCGCAAGCCCCACCTCCGAGCGCGTCGGGTGGCCGGGGACGTCGGGCAGGGCAACCGCGGCAAGACCGGCAATGGACCGGATCTCCTCGAGGCCATGAGGGGCACCTTGTAGCGTCACGTGACGACAATGACGGGGACGTCGGGTACAATCTCACTATGTGGGACCCGGCGTCCCCTTCGTCGTAGGTCACCCCGGCGGTGAACGCACACCACTCCCGTTCACACGTTCCGAAAGGGTGACCCCTCATGGTCAACACCACCACCAACACCGCGTCCACCATCCAGGACCAGGTGTCCACGATGCTCGTGCAGCCCCTCGAGGCCGCGTCCGTCGTCCTGTCGTCCGGCGCCACGATCTTCAACTCCTCGGAGCCGCTGCGCATCCCCCGCCTGACCGGCTCCGCCGACGTGTCGTGGGTGGGTGAGGGTGAGCAGATCCCCGACGACTACACCGCCGACTTCGACGAACTGTCGCTCATGCCGACGAACCGCAAGAGCATCAAGGCCATCGTCCGCGTCACCAATGAGTTGATCCGGCAGGCCAAGATCGGCGTGTCCGGTGTCCTCCAGCAGCGACTGGTCCACGACGTCAAGACCAAGCTCGACGACGCCCTCCTCAACGGCGACGGGACCGACAACACCGTCACCGGTGTCCTGCACCAGGCCGGCACCCAGCAGGCGGTCCTGGACCTCGCGGACCCGGACAGCCTCCTCGACGCCCTCGCCAAGGCCACCGCCGCCGAGGTCACCCCCAACCGGTGGATCTTCAACGGTGGCGACTTCTACACCCTCCGCAAGGTCAAGGACGGCGACGGCCGGTACATCCTCGAGTCGGACATCACCTCCGACACCACGTACCGACTGTTCGGTGTCCCCGTGACCGTGTCGAACCGGATGCCCGCCGGTAAGGGACTCCTCCTCGACGCCTCGCAGCTCGCCGTCGTCCGCGACATCGACCCGCAGGTCAAGATCCTCGACCAGAAGTACGCCGACACCGACGAGACCGGCATCCGCGTCGTCACCCGCTACGACCTCGGCCTCATCCACCCCGAGGGAGTCGTAGTCCTGACCGACGAGACGCCGTGACCAGCGGCACCGCGGTCCTAGCGTTTCTGGGGCACGACGACTCGGACCCGGTCCTGTTCACGCAGGCCACCGCCGCCGTCGCCACCGTGGAGGCTATGGTCGCCGCGTACTGCCGGGGCCGGCACAAGCTCGCATCCGGGCAGACGCGGGACGGGATCGACGAGGTGATCCTCACGGCCGCGGCGCGACTGGTCACGAACCCGTCGGGCATCCCCTACGACACCGGCGGGGTGTCCATCCGTGGCGGCTTCACCGGGTTCACCCTCGTGGAGTTGGCCGTGTTGAACCGCTACCGGGTGCGTGCCCTGTGATCGTGTTCCAGGACAGGGCAGCCCTGAAGCGTCGGGAGATCGTCAACTACGACCGGTACGGGTCGCCGATCTACGCCGACGTGGAGGTTCCGGTCCGCTGCTCCATGTCGCCGCTCGGCTCCTCGGAGACCGTGGCGCACCGTGACTTGGTGTCGACCCGGTACCGGATGCTGACCGGTCCGCGCACCGAGATCCGGCCCGCTGACCGGGTGGTGTGGCGCGGTGTGGACTACGACGTCGACGGTGACGTGGAGCGGCACACCGTGGCCGGCCGGGACCATCACTTCGAGGTGATCCTCAAGCGCACCTCCGGGTAGCGCCATTAGACCGCCGTCGCCTCCTTCGTGGGGTTGGACAGCGACGGCAGAGCCCCGCCGGGTACCTCCTTCCGCCCGGCGGGGCTCACCCCTTCTCGGTACGCAGAGAGTACGCAGGAGATCCACTCCACGACTCCACCCGCCAACAAGCGCCACCGTGTTTCCGCAGGTAGAAGCACTATCGCCAATATTAGCCGCAACGCCCCCACCTGGGACAATAGGTGTAGATCGGATTCAAAACCCGTCCAGTGTCGGTTCGAGTCCGACCGGGGGCACCACCACGCCGACCCTTCCGCACCATGGCGGGGAAACTGTGCCGTTCAGCGCCCACGCCAGGAAGTCAGCCCTCGACGTCGGCCTTGAGGTTGGTCAGCAGCTGGTGCTGGATGCGCTTGAGTCCGGCCGGCGCGAAGGTCCGCTCGAAGAACCCGCCCACTCCCCCCGCTCCGTCCCAGGACGTGGTCATCTCGACGAGCGAGCCGCCCGTGGCCTCGCGGACTGTGTACGTGGTGGCCATGGACGAGTTCTCGTCCTTCTCCACGAGCGACCAGTGCGCGCCCGCGTCGTCCACCGTCACGGTCGCCTTGACGTCGCGGTCGCGCTTCTTCGTCGCCTGCAGGTTCCAGGCCGCGACGGTGCCGTGGCCCTGCCCGCCCTCGATAAGGCGGTAGGCGCTGAACTGCTCGGGCTGGATCCGCGGCCGGACCTGCGCGTAGTCGGCGATCGCCGTGGTCACGGCATCGACCGTTGCCTCGATGACGATGGTGTTGGTGGCGGTGACCCTGGCCATGTCGGTGACTCCTCCTCGTGGGTCCGACCCTTTCGCACCCGACGCGGTCGCGAGGGCGGCGCCGGTGGGCGCGTCAGACCACTCCCATCCTGCCCGACGGCGGCGGCCCGTATCGGCCCACCGCGCTGCAGGCCTGCCGGCCGGGACGGGACCGGCCCGCGGCGACACCGACCGGCGTCACACCGGGCCGGCTGGGTCCGCGCGGGGTCTCAGTGCCCGCGCCTGATCCATTCCTCGAGGTGCGGGGATTCGTCCCCGACCTTCGTGCCGTCGCCGTGACCGGTGTGCACGAGGGTCTCCGCGGGGAGCGTGAGGATCCGCTCGCGGATGGAGGTGATGATCGTCGGGAAGTCCGAGTACGAGCGCCCGGTGGCGCCCGGCCCGCCCGAGAACAGCGTGTCGCCCGAGAACAGGACACCCGCCTCGGGGACGTGGAACACGCACGAACCCGGCGAGTGCCCGGGGGTGTTCATCACGTCGACGCGGGTGCCAGCGATCTCGAACTGCTGACCGTCCTGCAGTTCACCGTGGGAGACGTCCGGATGCGTCTCGTCCCACAGCATCTGGTCGCCGGGGTGGACGAAAATCGGGGCGTCGAGCTTCTCGGACAGCTCCGGTGCCACCGTGATGTGGTCGTTGTGGGCGTGCGAGCACAGGATGCCCTTGACCTTCCGCCCCCCGACCGCGTCGATGATCGGCTGGGCCGTGTGGGCCGCGTCGATCACGAATACCTCGGAGTCGTCCCCGAGGATCCAGATGTTGTTGTCCACCTCCCACTCGCCGCCGTCGAGCGCGAAGATCCCGCTCGTGACGACCTTCTCGATACGCAGCCCGCCGGCGTAGCCGGCGCTGGTGTAGGTCTCACTCACAACGTCACCACCGATCGCAGTACGGAACCTGCCTTCATGGCGTCGAACGCCGCCTCGACGGCGTCGATGCCGATCCGCTCGGAGACGAACTTCTCCAGCGGGAGTCGACCCTGTAGATGCAGGTCGACGAGCATCGGGAAATCCCTCTCGGGCAGGCAGTCGCCGTACCAGGAGGACTTGAGGGACCCGCCGCGGCCGAAGAAGTCCAGCAGCGGGAGCTCCAGGCGCATCTCCGGCGTGGGGACCCCCACCAGGACGACCGTACCGGCGAGATCGCGAGCGTAGAAGGCCTGCTCGTACGTCTCCGGCCGACCGACCGCGTCGATCACGACGTCGGCGCCGAATCCGCCTGTGAGCTCCCGGATCGCGCCCACCGGATCGCTGGAGGTGGAGTTGACCGTGTGGGTCGCCCCGAAGTCCTTGGCCCACTCGAGTTTGGTGTCGTCGATGTCCACCGCGATGATCCCGGAGGCCCCGGCCAGTCGCGCGCCCGCGATCGCGGCGACGCCGACACCGCCGCACCCGATCACGGCCACGGACTGACCGCGGGTGACCTTGCCGGTGTTGATCGCGGCACCGATGCCGGCCATCACGCCACAGCCGAGCAGCCCGGCGACCGCCGGGTCGGCGGACGGATCGACCTTCGTGCACTGGCCCTCGTGGACCAGCGTCTTGTCGATGAACGCCCCGATACCGAGTGCGGGCGTGAGCTCGGTACCGTCGGTCAGCGTCATCGGCTTCGACGCGTTGTGGGTGTTGAAGCAGTACTCGAGCTGCCCGCGCTTGCAGGCGCGGCACTCGCCACACACCGCGCGCCAGTTGAGGACCACGTAGTCGCCCTCGGCCACGTGCGAGACGCGGTCCCCGACGGTCTCGACGACTCCCGCGGCCTCGTGACCGAGCAGGAACGGGTACTCGTCGTTGATCCCGCCGTCCCGGTACGCCAGATCGGTATGGCAGACGCCACACGCCTGCACACGCACTATGACGTCGTTGGGACCCGGATCGGGGACCACGACGTCGACCAACTCGACCTCGGCGCCCTTACTGCGGGCGATGACGCCCTTCACGGTCTGCGACATAGATCGCCTCTCGACTAGATGTTGATGCTCTCCCCCACTCTGTCAGAAGCGCGCGGGGTCCGGCCGCACAAAGCGACGCGCCCCGCCTCCTTCAGGGGAGACGGGGCGGTGCGTCCGGGAGCCGGGATGCCCCGGTCAGTCGGCGACGTCCTCGCGATCAGACCGCGATGCCGTTGGCGCGCAGCCACGGCACGGGATCGATCCACTGGCCGGCCGGGTTCCGCACGCCGAAGTGGAGGTGCGGACCGGTGGAGTAGCCACGGTTGCCGACCGTCCCGATGACCTGACCGGCGTTGACCCGCTGGCCCACGGAGACGTAGTTCTGATCGTTGTGGCCGTACTCGAGGAGGTGGCCGTCGTCGGTCTGGATGCGGATCCATAGACCGTACCCGGACGCCGGCCCGGCCGCGACGACGGTGCCCGACTTGGCGGCGAACATCGGGGTGCCGATCGGGGCACCGAAGTCCGTGCCGTTGTGGAACGTTCCCCAGCGCGGACCGAAACCGGAGGTGATGGGGCCATAGGTGGGAGCGTGCGCACCCCCGGCGGCCGGGAGACCGAGCGAACCGAACATCGCCGGGTCGATCGCGTATTCGCGCAGCTGCTCAGGTGTGAGGCCGATGCCCTGGACGACGCCCTGCGCCATCTCGGTGAGCTGGTCCACGCCGATCTCGGCGGACTGCGCGGACGCGGCGGGGGCGGCGGCGAGAGCCGCGCCGCCCGTGAGGGCCGCGCCGGCGACGGTGCCGGCGACGAGGCGGCCCACGGCGTGGGAGGAACGGGCTGCACGGTGGCGACCGGCGGTCGCGCCGGAACCCTCAACGCCGAGTCGGTCTGCGAGCTCGGCGAAGGTGATGCGAGTGGCGTCGGACATCAGGGGAAACCTCGGGGTCTAGAGGGGTGAAGCAGTGAGCCGACCGGCTTCCCCGGTGGCCTCCAAGAAGGTAACAGAATTATCTCGGCGCTGTCACGCCAAAAGCACGAACTCAGACGAAAGCACCGGTGAGCGGGCGTGCTCACCGGTGCTTCCGGGCGTTATCAGATGGTGACTACGGGCCGTCGGCTCCCCGTCCCCGCCCTGTTCAGTGGTCGGCCTCGCCGATCCGGTGCACGAGGATGAAGTTGGTCGACCCCTCCACCCCCGGCACGTTGCCGGCGACGATCACGATGAGGTCGTCCTCGTTGTATCCCTCGACCGGGAGTAGGAGTTCGTCGGTGACCTTCACCAGCTCCGCCGTCTCGGTGACGCGGTCGGTGAGGAAGGTCTCGGTTCCCCACGTCAGCGCCAGCTGACTGCGGATGCGCGGATCGCCGGTGATGGCGATGAGCGGCAGGTGACTGTGCAGGCGGGCGAGACGCCGGACGGTGTCGCCGGTGGAGGTGACCGCGACGAGCGCCTTGGCGCCGAGCCGCTCACCGATCTCGCGCGCCGAGTACGAGATCACACCACGCTTGGTACGCGGGATGTGGACCAGGTCGGGTGCGGCGGTGGAATCCGACTCCACCGCCAGTGCGATGGAGGACATCGTCCGCACGGCGTCGATGGGGTACTTGCCCACGGAGGTCTCGCCGGAGAGCATGACCGCGTCCGCTCCGTCGAGGACCGCGTTGGCCACATCGGAGGCCTCCGCCCTCGTCGGCCGGGAGTTGGTGATCATCGACTCGAGCATCTGCGTGGCCACGATGACCGGCTTGGCGTTCTCCCGGGCGATCTGGATGGCCCGCTTCTGCACCAGCGGCACCTCCTGCAGCGGCAGCTCGACGCCCAGGTCGCCGCGCGCCACCATGATGGCGTCGAACGCCAACACGATGGACTCGAGGTTCTTGACGGCCTCGGGCTTCTCGAGCTTGGCGATGACGGGGACGTGGATGCCCACCTCGTCCATCACCTCGTGCACGAGGTCGACATCCGCGGGGGACCGCACGAAGGACAACGCGATGAAGTCGACGCCCAGACCGAGGGCGAACCTCAGATCGGCGATGTCCTTCTCGCTCAGTGCGGGCACGGAGACGTTCATGCCCGGCAGCGAGACGCCCTTGTTGTTGGAGACGGTGCCGCCCTCGGTGACGACGCAGTGCACGTCGTCGCCCTCGACCCGCTCGACGGTCAGGCCGATGTTCCCGTCGTCCACCAGCAGGCGGTCCCCCGGACGCGCGTCGGCGGCCAGCCCCTTGTACGTGGTGGAGACGCGATCCTTGGTGCCCTCGACGTCCGCGACGGTGATGACGACGTGGTCGCCCTCCGCCCACTCGTGCCGGCCCTCGATGAACCGGCCGAGCCTGATCTTGGGGCCCTGGAGGTCCGCGAGCACGCCGACCGCGCGTCCGGACTCGTCGGAGGCCTTGCGGACCCACCTGTAGTTGGTCTCGTGGTCGGCATGCTCTCCGTGACTGAAGTTGAGACGGGCGACATCCATCCCCGCATCGACCAGCTCACGGATGCCGGCCTCCGAGGCGACGGCGGGACCCAGGGTGCAGACGATCTTGGTACGACGATTCACCCGACCCAATCTAGTCCCCTCGACCGGCGGGCCGGTTAACCCGACGTCAACGGCCGGCCAACGGGGGTGCGTCCGTCGGCCCCTCCCCCACCGACTCGACCACGGGATCGCCCGGAGCGCGCAGCTGGGAGGGGTTCTCGCGGCCGCGGCGGGCACGCCAGAAGTACAGCAGTGCGGCGATCATGACGACCAGCGACACGATCGTGTTGATCCGCAGTCCGAACACCTCGGTGGCGGCGTCGGCGCGCAGCAATTCGACCCAGAACCGGCCGAAACAGTACAGCGCCACATAGAGGGCGAAGAGCCGGCCGTGGACGAGCCTGAACCGGCGGTCGATCAGCACAAGTGCGACGGCCACGAGGACGTTCCACAGGAGTTCGTAGAGGAAGGTGGGGTGCACCGTCGCCAGCACCTGGCCGGTGGAACGCCCGATGGTCTCGGAGTAGCCGTACGCCTCGTCGTAGCGCTGGTAGATCTCCAGGGCCCACGGCACGTCGGTCTCGCGGCCGTAGAGCTCCTGGTTGAAGTAGTTGCCGAGACGGCCGATGCCCTGCGCGAGAACGATGCCCGGCGCGACCGAGTCCCCGAGTGCGCCGAGGGCCCGGATCCCCTGCTGCCGCAGACCGATGTAGGCGCCGAGCGCACCGAACGCGACGGCACCCCAGATACCGAGGCCGCCGTCCCAGATCTTCAGCGCGTCGACCGGGTTGCGGCCCTCACCGAAGTAGCGGTACCAGTCGGTGGCCACGTGGTAGATGCGCCCGCCGACGAGGCCGAACGGGATCGCCCACAGAGCGGTGTCGAGCACGACCCCCGCCCGCCCGCCACGCGCGACCCAGCGCTTCTCACCCCACCAGACGGCGATGACGATGCCGAGGATGATCCACAACGCATAAGCACGCAGCGGAAAGGGGCCGATCTCCCACACGCCCTGCGGAGGACTCGGGATCACGACGGCACCCCGCGGCGGACACCCTCGGCCAGCTCCGCGGTCAGACTCCTGAGCGCGTCGGGCCCCTCGGTCGCCGCCGTGATGAGCGCCGAGCCGACGATGACGCCGTCGGCGTAGGACGCGATCTCCGCGGCCTGGTCACCGTTCCGCACACCCAGGCCCACGCCGCAGGCCAGATCAGAGATCTCGCGCACCCGCGCGGTGAGCGTGCGCGGCGCGTCGGTGACCACGTCCCGCGCGCCGGTGACGCCCATGACCGCCTGGACGTAGACGAAGCCGCCCGTGCGCGACAGCGTCATCGCCAGTCGTTCCGGGGTGGACGACGGGGCCACGAGGAAGACCCGGTCGATGCCGTGCGCATCGGAGGCGGCGATCCAGTCGTCCGCCTCGTCGGGGATGAGGTCGGGGGTGATCACGCCGGTGCCGCCGGCCGCCGCGAGATCGGCGGCGAAGCGGTCGACCCCGTACTGCAGGACGGGGTTCCAATAGGTCATCACGACGGGCACCGCGCCGGCGTCGGCGACCGCCCGGACCACCTCGAAGGTGTCCGCCACCCGGAATCCCGCCTCGAGGGCGGTGTCGGCGGCGGCCTGGATGGTGGGGCCGTCCATCATGGGATCGGAGTATGGGATCCCGACCTCGATGATGTCGCAGCCGCCCTCGGCCATCGTCCGGACGGCCTCGAGCGAGCCCTCGAGGGTCGGGTATCCGGCCGGGTAGTAGCCGACGAGCGCGGCCCGGTTTTCCGCCCGGCACCGCTCGAACACGTCGCTGAGAACGCTCATCCTTCGACTCCCCCGTCCGCGTACGCGCCCTCGCCGTCGTCGGCACCCCGACTCGAATCCACCCCGGCCTCCGGCGGTTCACCACCGCCCAACAACCCGAACCACCGCGCGGCGGTGTCGACGTCCTTGTCCCCGCGGCCGGAGACGTTGACGAGGATCAGGCCGACCCCCTCGGCGGCGAGCTGGGCCGCTCCCGCGACCGCGTGCGCGGACTCGATGGCCGGGATGATCCCCTCCGTGCGGCACAACTGCGCGAAGGCGTCCATGGCCTGGGTGTCGGTGATCGGCCGGTATTCGGCGCGACCGATCTCCGACAGCCGCGAGTGCTCCGGCCCGACGCCCGGGTAGTCCAGGCCGGCGGAGATGGAATGCGACTCGATCGTCTGACCGTCCTCGTCCTGCATGAGGTGGGCGTACGAGCCCTGGAACACGCCGGGCCGGCCGGCGTTGACGGTCGCCGCGGTACGCCCGGTGTCCACACCGTCGCCGCCGGCCTCGCAGCCGACGAGGCGCACGGACTCGTCCTCGATGAACGGGTGGAACAGGCCGATCGCATTGGAGCCACCTCCGACGCACGCGACCGCGGCGTCCGGCAGTCGTCCCGCCTGCTCGAGGATCTGCACCCGCGCCTCGGCACCGACGATCCGCTGGAAGTCGCGCACCATCGCCGGGAAGGGGTGCGGCCCGGCCGCGGTACCGAACGCGTAGTACGTGTCGTCGGCGTGCGCGACCCAGTCGCGCATCGCCTCGTTGATCGCGTCCTTGAGGGTGGCCGAGCCGATCTCCACGGCCTCGACCTCCGCGCCGAGCAGACGCATGCGGGCGACGTTGAGCGCCTGACGACGCACGTCCACCGCGCCCATGTAGACCTTGCACTCGAGGCCGAGCAACGCACACGCGGTGGCGGTGGCCACCCCGTGCTGACCGGCGCCGGTCTCCGCGATGACGCGGTTCTTACCCATCCGCTGGGCGAGCAGCGCCTGACCGAGCACGTTGTTGATCTTGTGCGAGCCGGTGTGGTTGAGATCCTCCCGCTTGAGGAACACCCGGGCGCCGATCTCCTCGCCGAACCGCGTGGCCTCGTACAGAGGCGACGGCCGACCCGAATAGTGCTTCTGCAGCCGGTCCAGCTGGTTGAGGTACTCCTCGTCCGCGCGGGCCTTGGCGTAGGCGTCGGTCACCTCGTCGACCACCGCCATCAACGCCTCGGGGACGTAACGGCCCCCGAACGGCCCCCAGTGGCCGCGCTGGTCAGGCTCGTGTCCGGTGGCTGACCGGAGCACCTCCCCCATGGTGGGCAGTGACGTCAGATCCTTGGAGTTCACGCCTCCCAGTCTGCCGGAAGCCCACCACCGGGGCCTAGCGGGGTCCCTGCGGGCAGGAGGGGTGGGCACCCGCCGTGGCCAGTGCGTTGCACGCCGCACGCGGGTCGCCCTGGGTCACCAGTCCCTCGCCGACGAGCACCGCGTCCGCTCCCACGCTGGCGTACGCCAGGAGGTCGGAGGCGTCCCGGACACCCGACTCGGCGATCTTCACGACGTCCGACGGCAGGCCCGGCGCGATGCGGGAGAACACGTCCCGGTCGACCTCGAGGGTCTTGAGGTTGCGGGCGTTGACGCCGATGACGCTCGCGCCGGCCTCGAGCGCGCGGTCCGCCTCCTCCTCGGTGTGGACCTCCACCAGCGCGGTCATCCCGAGCGACTCGGTGCGGTCCAGCAGCGACACCAGGGCCTCCTGCTCCAGGGCGGCCACGATGAGCAGGACCAGGTCCGCTCCGTGCGCCCGCGCCTCGTGGATCTGGTACGGCCCCACGACGAAGTCCTTGCGCAGGACCGGGATGTCGACCGCGCGGCGGACCGCGTCGAGATCAGCCAGGCTGCCGTGGAAGCGGCGCTCCTCGGTCAGGCACGAGATGACCCGCGCCCCGCCGTCCTCGTACATGCGGGCCAACACCGCCGGATCGGGAATGTCGGCCAACGCCCCCTTGGACGGGCTCGCCCTCTTCACCTCGGCGATGACGCCCACACCCGGGTCGCGCAGCGCCTTGAGCGCGTCGAGCGGGTCCGGGGCGGACAGGGCCGCCTTCTTCACCGACTCCAGGTCGATGACGGCCTCGCGGGCCGCGACGTCCTCGCGGACCCCATCGAGAATCGAGTCCAGCACGGTACCCACCGTGACCTCCCTCAACAGTGAACGGCGCGGAAAGTGTGATCGAGATCAACAATAGAGGTCCGGAGCCGGGTTCGGAGAATCGGGACCGCCCCGGTCTGGTCAGCTGGTCGGATCGCGCCCCTCGTCGAGCTCCAGCCAGAGGTCACGACCGGCGTCGTCGTCCGCCTCATCCTCAGCCCCGCCTCCGATTCCGGCGGTACCGCGGGTCCCGCCGGTGCCGCCGCCCGTGGTCCCGCCCGCGGCCGCCTCCTCGCGGCGCACGGCGGGCGTGACGTACCGGTCGTCGCGCCGCACGGGACGCGCCGGCCTCGCGAGGACGAGGAGCCCGGCCGCGAGCAGCGCGGCCGCACCCGCGCCGGTGAGCGCCGGGCCCACCGGTCGGGTCGATAACTCGGTGATCCGGGACCACTCCGGGATCGACTCCGAACCTTCGGTGCCCGGCCCCGCGTTGGTCCGGGCGACCCCCTCGTCGCTCGTGATCACCGAATGGACCCGCTCGGCGTCGACGCCGCCCACCGACGAGATCAGCAACGCCACGGCCGCCGCCCCGAGCAGGGCGATGACCGCACCCACGGCGCGGGCGGCGAGCCCCCGCACCAACGCCACCGCCGCGATCGCGGCCAGCGCGCCCAGCGCGAGCGGCACCAGAGCCGGCTGCCACTCGGCGCCTGTGAGCGCGCGCCGGGCCTCGCCCGACTGGTCGTTGAACGCCGCCACGTCGAGCCACACCATCCGGGAGGCGATCCATAGCAGAGCCGCACCGACCAGCAGCAGGATGACGGGTGCCAGGAGCCGGGCGCGACGGCTCACCGGGTCTCCCCCACATGTCGCAGCGTCTCCGCGGCGGAGACGGCCCGCAGGACCGCCATCGCCTTGTTCCGACACTCCGCGTCCTCCGAGGCCGCCACCGAGTCGGCGACGATCCCGGCCCCCGCCTGGACGAATGCGGTGCCGTCCTTGATCACCGCCGAGCGGATCGCGATGGCCTGATCGGTGTTGCCCGCGAAATCCACGTAGCCGACCACTCCGCCGTACACGCCGCGGCGGGTGTCCTCGAAGTCCTCGATGATCTGCAGCGCCCGCGGCTTCGGGGATCCCGAGAGGGTGCCGGCCGGGAAACACGCGGTCACCGCGTCGATGCCCGTCAGCCCTTCTGCCAGGCGCCCCGTCACCGTCGACACGAGGTGCATCACGTGGCTGTACCGCTCCACCTGGCGGAACTCGGTTACCTCGACCGTGCCCGGGACGCAGACGCGGCCCAGGTCGTTGCGTCCTAGGTCGACCAACATGAGATGCTCGGCGTTCTCCTTGGCGTCATCGGCGAGGTCCTTGGCGAGCAGGATGTCGTGCTCGTCGTCGTCTCCCCTCGGCCTCGTCCCGGCGATCGGGTGGGTCGTGGCGACCCCGTCGACCACCGTGACCAGGGCCTCCGGGCTCGATCCAACGATGGTGAACGCCGTCCCGCCGAACCCGTCCGGCCCCGAACCGTCGGGGATCGTCATGAGGAACATGTACGGGCTCGGGTTGGTGGTGCGCAGGATCCGGTACACATCGCGCGGCGAGGCGTCGGCGTCGACCTCGAAGCGCTGACTCAACACCACCTGGAACGCCTCGCCCGCGTGGATCTGTTCGATGATGTCGGCGACGCGCTCGTGATAGGTGGCCTCGTCGGTGCGACGACGCACCTGCGGATCGGGCGTGTCGAACACACTCACCCCGCCGGTGCCCGGCTCGGCGAGACGCGCCGTCATCGACTCCAGCCTCGCGACCGCGTCCGCATACGCCTCGTCCACCCGTTCGTCGCTGCCGTCCCAGTTGACCGCGTTGGCGATGAGATGGATCCGACCCTCGTGGTGGTCGAACGCCGCCAGGTCCGTGGCCAGCAACTGGACGAGTTCCGGCACCCGCAGGTCGTCGACCGTGTCCGGGGCGATCCGCTCGAGCCTGCGCACAATGTCGTACCCCAGGTAGCCGACCATCCCGGACGTCAGCGGCGGCAGCCCCACGATCTGATCGGTCCGCAACAGGTCGAGGGTCCGCCGGAGCGCGTCCAGCGGATCCCCTCCGGTCGGCGCCCCGACGGGGACGCTGCCCCACCACGTCGCCTCACCGGACTCGTCGACGGTCAGGGCCGCCGCCGCGCCGCAGCCGATGAACGACCACCGTGACCAGGAGCGTCCGTGCTCGGCAGACTCCAGCAGGAACGTGCCCGGCCGGTCCTCCGCCAGCTTAACGTAGGCCGAGAGCGGGGTCTCGGAATCCGCGAGGACGGTCCGCACGACTGGCACCACCCGGTGCCCGACGGCGAGAGCGCGGAACTGCTCCAACGTGGTGGTCGCGGTGCTCATCCGAGGGCCTTGCCGCCGATGCCGAAGGAGTCGTGCGGCATGTCGTTGACGTGGACCCACACCTTCGCGGGGTCCTTGCCCGAGGCCTCCGCGTACGCCGCGGTGACGGCCTCGATGACGCGGGCCTTGCCCTCCGCGGTCATCCCGTCGAGCTGGTTGATCTGGATGAACGGCACGGCGATCAGTCCTCCCCGAGAAGTATGGCGGTGTCGAAACAACTGGTCGTGCCGTTGTGGCACGCCGCCCCGGTCTGGTCCACGCGCAGAAGGACGGTGTCCCCGTCGCAGTCGATCTCCACGCTACGGACGAGCTGCACGTGGCCCGAGGTCTCCCCCTTCACCCAGCGCCGACCCCGCGAGCGCGAGTAGTACACGCCGCGACGCGTCGCCAGGGTCTCGGCGAGCGCGGCGTCGTCCATCCACGCCATCATGAGCACCCGCCCCGAGGTGGCGTCCTGGACGACCGCCGCGACCAGGCCGTCGGCGGTGCGCGAGAGCCGCTCGGCGATCGAGCGGTCCAGCACGTGGCCGGTCATCGGACCGTGATCCCCTCTGCCGCGAGCGCCTTCTTGACGTCGCCGATCGTCATCTCACCGAAGTGGAAGACACTGGCCGCCAGGACCGCGTCCGCCCCGGCGTGGACGGCGGGCGCGAAGTGCTCCACCGCTCCCGCGCCGCCCGAGGCGATCACGGGGATCGAGACGGCCTCGCGGACCGCCCGCACCATCGCCAGGTCGAAGCCCTCTTTGGTGCCGTCGGCGTCCATCGAGTTGAGGAGGATCTCACCCACGCCCAGCTCCTGCCCGCGGCGGGCCCATTCGACCGCGTCGATGCCGGTGCCGCGTCGGCCACCGTGCGTGGTGACCTCCCACCCCGACGGCGTCGGCTCGGATCCCTCGGGCACCGTGCGCGCGTCGACGGACAGCACGATGCACTGCGAACCGAAGCGCCGGCTGAGCTCACCGAGGAGCTCAGGCCGGGCGATGGCGGCGGTATTCACGCTGACCTTGTCGGCGCCGGCCCGCAGCAGCTGATCGACGTCCTCCTCGGTGCGGACACCGCCGCCCACGGTGAGTGGGATGAAGACCTGCTCGGCGGTGCGACGGACCACGTCGATCATCGTGCCGCGGCCCGCGGACGACGCGGTGACATCGAGGAACGTCAGCTCGTCCGCTCCCTGTGCGTCATAGGCCGCGGCGAGCTCCACGGGATCGCCGGCGTCGCGGAGATCGAGGAAGTTCACGCCCTTGACCACGCGGCCGGCATCGACGTCGAGGCACGGGATGACCCTGGTGGCGAGTGTCATGGTCGAATCACCGATCCCCGGCGAGCCACGGGCGGGGACTCTCCGGTTCCGGCGTGGCGCGACGTCGACCCGCCTCGAAGAAGTTCCCCGGCTCCCCGAGCTGCCGGACCGTGCCCAGCACCTCCGCGTGGGCTCGCGGCGACGCCGCCAGCAGCGAGGGCGAGTCGATGGACCACGGCCCACCCGCGAGGTCGGTGACGACACCCCCCGCGGCCCGGATGTGGGAGGCGCCCGCGGCGTTGTCCCAGGCGTAGTTGCCGAAGCTCACCGCGGCGGACAGGCGGCCCGACGCGACGAACGACAGGTCGACACCGGTGGAGCCGAACTTGCGGGTCCGCGCGGCGTCGAGGGTGAGCTGCTCGAACACCTCACGGCGGTAGGCCGGGGGGTACGTGGTGCGGGCGCCGGTGTTGAGCGAACCGAGCCCGAGTGCCACGTCGCGGATGGAGACGTCCGACATCCGCGGGGACTCGACGCCGTTCTCCATGAGCGGCCCACCGGCGATCGAGGTGAACGTCAGACCGAGCAACGGCAGCCATGTCAGGCCGAGCACCGGCTGACGATCGTGAACCAATGCGACCAGGATCCCCGCCGTGGGGATCCCCAACGAGTAGTTGGCGGTGCCGTCGATCGGGTCGACCACCCACAGCGTGCCCTCGTTCACCGGAGGGCCGCCGAACTCCTCACCGTGCACCTCGAGGCCCGTGCCCTCACGCAGCGCGTCGGAGATCCGGCGCTCCAGTTCCAGATCCAGCTCGGTTGCGAAGTCGTTCCGAGTGCCCTTGTTCTGGACGCCGGGGGCGCCGACACCCTCGACGAACCGTGGCGTCACCTCGTCGAGCACCCGCCTCGCCAACGCGAGCGCCTCGGCGGGATCGACGGGGAGTCCCGTCGGCAGGGTGTTTCCGGTCTGGTCTGACATCTCGGGCCTCCTGCTCGAGGTCGTGCGGGGGTGGAGCTACCGGGTGGACACGGCGCTCGATGGATTCAGCGGCCGCTGACGGCGGCGAGCGCATCGGGAAGAGTGAACCGTCCGGCGTAGAGGGCCTTGCCCACGATGGCCCCCTCCACGCCCTGCGGCACCAGCGAGGCGATGGCCTCGAGATCCGCGACGGACGAGACGCCACCGGAGGCCACCACCGGTGCGTCGGTGGCCGCGCACACCTGGGAGAGCATCTCCAGGTTGGGCCCGTTGAGCATGCCATCCTTGGACACGTCGGTGACGACGTAGCGGGCACACCCGTCCTTGTCGAGGCGCTCGAGGACCTCCCACAGGTTGCCGCCGTCGGAGACCCATCCCCGACCACGCAGCCGGGGCTCTCCGTCGATGACCCGCACGTCGAGACCCACCGCGATGCGGTCACCGTGACGGGCGATGGCCGAGGCGCACCACTCGGGGTTCTCGAGCGCGGCCGTGCCCAGGTTGACGCGCGCGCACCCGGTGGCGAGCGCGGCCTCGAGCGACTCGTCGTCGCGGATCCCGCCGGACATCTCGACCTTGACGTCGAGCGCCCCCACGACCTCGGCGAGGAGCTCCCGGTTGGTACCCCGTCCGAACGCGGCGTCCAGGTCCACCAGGTGCACCCACTCGGCGCCGTCGTTCTGCCACTGCATCGCCGCGTCGAGCGGTGCGCCGTAGGAGGTCTCCGTCCCGGCCTCGCCCTGGACGAGGCGGACGGCCTGCCCGTCGGCGACGTCGACGGCGGGCAGGAGTTCGAGGTATCTGGCGTTGGTCACGGGCATCAGCCTAGTCCGTCGTCAGCGGGGCGCTCCGCCTGCCCGCCGGGCTCCTCGCCGTACTCCGCGCGGATCGCGCGATCGGTGAACCGGCGGGACGTCAAGCCCATCGCCGCCACCGTCGCGACGACGCCGGCGAGGGCGACGACCGCGCGCCCGGCGGGCGGCAGGGGCAGCAGCGCGACCGCGAGCGCGGTCAGCGCGAGCACCAGGACGCCCGCCCCCGCCACCGCCAGGGCGAGCGCGGCGAACGACACCGCGGCCGGGCCGCGGTCGCTCTCAGGCGACAGAGCGGATCCAGTTCTCGAGGAGCTGCAGGCCGGCGTCCCCGGACTTCTCGGGGTGGAACTGGGTGGCCGACAGCGGGCCGTTCTCCACCGCGGCGATGAACCGGGTCCCGTGCTCCGCCCACGTGACGTCGGGAGCACGCAGGTGGTCGGAGGGCTCCATCTCCCATCGCTGGACGCCGTAGGAGTGCACGAAGTAGAAGCGCTCGTCGGCGGACATGCCGGCGAACAGCACTGTGCGCGCGGGTGCCTCGACGGTGTTCCACCCCATGTGCGGGAGGACGGGGGCGTCGAGCTTCTCCACGACACCGGGCCACTCCCCGCAGCCGGGAGCGCCGGGAGAGCCCTCGTGCTCCCCGTCCGAGAACTCGGTTCCGCGCTCGAACATCACCTGCATGCCCACACAGATGCCCAGGACCGGGCGTCCGCCCGCGAGACGCTCTCCGATGATGCGGGGCCCCTTGACCGCCTCGAGGCCCTTCATGCAGGCGGCGAACGCCCCGACGCCGGGCACGACGAGCGCCTCGGCCTCGGTCGCCACGCGCGGGTCGGAGGTCAGCTCCACCCGGGCGCCGACACGCTCGAGAGCGCGATGAGCCGAGCGCAGGTTGCCGGAGCCGTAGTCCAGGAGCGCCACCCGCGGGGTCGTCTTCGTCATGAGTTCACCTTATCGCCGCTGTCGTCGGAGGCCAGATCTCGTACGGGCCGCGTGCGACGTGCACCCACCGCCGCCGGGCCGCCCACCACGAGGACGATCCCGGCCGCGACCGTGAACAGCACGACGTAACCGAAGCCCGCGAACGCGCCCATGACCACCGACCCGAGCCCGGTGCCGGCGTCGAAGGAGATGTTCCACGACGCGGACGCGGTGCCCAGCCGGGAACGCGGCATCCGCTCGAACGAGCCCACGAGGGCCTCGTTCTGGACGGCGCCGAACCCGAGGCCGAAGACCACGGTCGGGACGAGGAACCACCAGGGGTTCGCCTCCAGTGTCAACAGCGAGGCGATGCCGAGCATTCCGAGAGTCGCGACACCCAGTCCCGGCCACACCAGCGAGCCGGGGCCGCGTCGGTCCGACACGAGCCCCGCGACAGTGCGACCGACGATCACGCCGGCGCCCAGCAGGCCGAGCCCCAGCCCTGCGACCACGGCCCCGCTGCCGGAGGCGATCGAGTCGAGGGCCGGTGACAGGAACGAGGCCGCCGCGCCGTAGGGCAGTGTCACCGCGACCATCACCAGGAACGGTCCGGCGAGGAGGACTATCACCTTCCGGGGCCCCATCCCCTCGTGACCGGACTCCTCGGGCGGGGTCGGGAACACGTGGGGCAGACGCACCGCGGCGACGAGTCCGACGACGCCGAAGGTCGTGGCGGCCCAGGCCACCGTCGGCAGTCCGAACAGGTCGAGCAGCCACAGGCCGACCGGCAGGAAGAGCGCCTCGGAGATGCCCACGGCGAGGCCGATCAGCGAGGTCGCGCGTCCGAGCATCCCCGGCGGCGCGAGTTCGGCGACGAGCGCGGAACCGGCGACCGTCATCATGCCGAAGCCGGCGCCGCGCACCCCGCTGATGGCCAACACCGCGAACGACCCGTCGAAGACCGCTAGCAGGCCCGAGGGCAGGCCCAGCAGGGCGCTGCCGATCCCGAGCACCCACCGGTACCCGATGATCCCCGTGAGCCGGGGGGTGGCCAGCTGGAACAGAACCGTCACCGTCATGAACACGCCCGTCGTGGCCCCCGCGACGAGTTCACTACCGCCGCCGCGGACGACTGCGAGCGGGACGACCGGAAGGAGCAGCGAGAATCCGCCGAATGCCAGCAGGACCAGGACGAAGGCCGCCGGGACACCGGGGGTGCGGGCCAGGCGTGCGAACGCCCCCGGGTTCTCTGCTCGCGCGTTCACGCCGGCATCACAGCGCGCCCTTGGTCGACGGGATCCCGGTGATGCGCGGGTCGGGCTCGACGGCGGCGCGCAGGGCGCGGGCCACGGCCTTGTACTCCGCCTCGGTGATGTGGTGCGGGTCGCGTCCGTAGTGCACGCGGACGTGGAGGGCGATCCGGGCGTTGTAGGCCAGGGTCTCGAACACGTGCCGGTTGAGGACCGTGCCGTAGGGCGCGCTGTCGTGGCCCACGATGAGGTAACCGAGCATCATGTCCGGTTCACCGGTGTGCACGCAGTAGGGACGGCCGGAGACGTCGACGACGGCCTCCGCGAGCGTCTCGTCCATGGGGATCGAGCACTGCCCGAAACGGCGGATCCCGCGCTTGTCCCCCAGTGCCTGACCGAACGCCTGGCCCAGGAGGATCGCCGTGTCCTCGACGGTGTGGTGGGACTCGATCTCGATGTCGCCCGTGGCGCGGACCGTGAGGTCGAAGGCGCCGTGCTGCCCGAAGGCCGTGAGCATGTGGTCGAAGAACGGCACCCCGGTCGAGATGTCGGTCTGACCGGTGCCGTCGAGGTCGATCTCCACGACGATCGACGACTCCTTGGTGGTCCTCTCGACGCGTGCCCGCCGCGCGTTGTGCTCGTTCATCGTCTCTCCTCGCTTCCGGTGGCGATCTCATCGGCCGCCAGTTCGGCGCTCACCTGCAGCAACCGGTCGTTCTCGTGCTCGAGCCCGATGGTCGCACGGAGCCGACCCGGGATGCCCACGTCGCGGATCAGCACGCCGGCGTCGAGGTAGCGCTGCCACGCCCGGCCGGCGTCCGCGAACGGGCCGTAGAGCACGAAGTTCGCCTCACTGGGCAGCACCTCGTAACCCTGCTCCTCGAGTCCGGCGGTGACCCGCTTCCGCTCCTCGGCGAGGAGCGCGACCGAGGCCAGCGTCTCGTCCGCGTGGCGCAGGGCGGCGCGCGCGGCGGCCTGCGCGATCATCGACAGGTGGTACGGCAGTCGCACGAGCAGCACCGCCTCGACGAAGGACGGGTCGGCAGCGAAGTAGCCGAGGCGGCCGCCGGCGAAGGCGAACGCCTTGCTCATCGTGCGCGACACGACCAGCTTCGCCGGGTACTCGGCCAGCAGGGTGCAGGCGCTCGGCGACGGGGAGAACTCCGCGTACGCCTCGTCCACCACCACGATGCCGGGCGCGGCGTCGAGAAGTCGACGAAGGTCGTCGAGGTCCACTACGTGACCGGTGGGGTTGTTGGGGGTCGTGACGAACAGCAGATCCGGCCGGTGGCGACCGATCGCCGCCAGCGCGGCGTCGACGTCGATCGACAGATCCTCGCCCCGAGGCACGGGAATCCACTCGGTATCGGTGCCGGACGCGAGGATGGGGTGCATCGAATAGCTGGGCACGAACCCCATGGCCGACCGCCCGGGACCACCGAAGGCCTGCAGCAGCTGTTGGAGGATCTCGTTGGAACCGTTGGCGGCCCACACCATGGCGACGTCCACCGCGACACCGGTCTGACGGGTGAGGTACGCGGCCAGATCGGTGCGGAGTCCGACGGCGTCACGGTCGGGGTAGCGGTTGAGATCCGTCGCGGCGGCGGACACGGCGGCGGCGATATCGGCGACCAGCGCTGGGCCGGGCGGGTGCGGGTTCTCGTTGGTGTTGAGCTGAACGGGGACCTCGAGCTGCGGCGCGCCGTAGGCGCTCTGGCCACGGAGGTTCTCCCGGAGTGGCAGGGCGTCGAGGCCGACGCCGGGGCGGGGGTCGGCGGTCATCGCTCGTCCTGCCCTGCGGCCAGGTCCTCGAAGCGGGCGCGCACGGCCTCGCCGTGGGCGGGCAGCCGCTCGGCGTCGGCCAGCGCCACGACGGTGGGGGCGATCTCCTTGAGGGCGGCCTGGTCGTAGTCGACGACGTGGATGCCGCGGAGGAAGGTCTGCACGCTCAGGCCCGACGAGTGGCGGGCGGTGCCGGAGGTGGGCAGGACGTGGTTGGACCCGGCGGCGTAGTCGCCGAGCGGCACCGGCGAATAGGCGCCGACGAAGACGGCGCCGGCGTTGCGGACGCGCGCGGCGTCGGCGGCGGAGTCGCGGGTCTGCACCTCGAGGTGCTCGGCGGCGTACGCGTCGACCACCTTCAGGCCGGCGTCGATGTCGTCGACCAGGACGATGCCCGACTGCGGCCCCTCGAGTGCCTCGCGCACGCGCTCGGAGTTGAGGGTGACGTCGTACCGGGCCTCGATCTCGCGGTCGACCGCGTCCGCGAACGTCTCCGAGTCCGTGACCAGGACGCTGGCGGCGTTCGGGTCGTGCTCGGCCTGGCTGATGAGGTCGTAGGCGACGTGCACCGGGTCGGCGGTCTCGTCGGCGAGGACCGCGATCTCGGTGGGGCCGGCCTCGGAGTCGATGCCCACGACGCTGCGGCACAGCCGTTTGGCGGCGGTGACGTAAACATTGCCGGGGCCGGTGACCATGTCGACGGGCTCGAGGACCGCGCCATCGGTGTCCTCCCCTCCGTAGGCGAGGAGCGCGACGGCCTGCGCGCCGCCGACGGCCCAGACCTCGTCCACTCCGAGGAGTGAACACGCGGCGAGGATGGTCGGGTGCGGCCATCCTCCGAAGTCGGCCTGCGGCGGTGAGGACACGACGAGCGATCCGACGCCGGCGACCTGGGCCGGGACGACGTTCATGATGACGCTCGAGGGGTAGACGGCCTTGCCTCCCGGGACATAGAGCCCCACCCGCTCGACGGGGATCCACTTCTCGGTGACGAACCCGCCCGGGGCGACCTCGGTGACGCTGTCGCTGCGCCGTTGCGCCGAGTGGACGATGCGCGCGCGCCTGATGGCCTCGGCCAGTGCGGACCGGATGTCCGGGTCGAGTTGCTCGGCCGCGCGGTCGATGACGCCGGCGGGCACGCGCACCGAGTCCGGTCGCACCGAGTCGAACTCCTCACCGTGGTCGAGCGCTGCCCCGGCCCCGTGCTCGCGGACCGCCTCGACCACCGGACGGACGGTGTCGACGACGGAGTCGACGTCGGCGGCGCCGCGCGGGAGCGTACGCCTCAACTCGGCCGTGCCGAGAGAGCGACCGCGCAGGTCGATGCGGGAGAGCATGGTGTGGCCTTTCCTCGGGAGCACCGTGGCCGCGGGCCGGATCGACGCCCGTGTCGCGAGGACAAGGTCTGCCATGACCCGCGCGGCCACCCGAATAGTCTAGTGCCGCCGACGGCGTCCGCGACTCGGGCCACCTGCCCGGGTGACCGCCGGGCGGGTCGTGCGACCCACGCACACGCCGCGCACGGATTGTCAGCCGGCGCTCATCCTTCCGCGGCCCCCGCTTTCTATGCTCGTCGGCATGCGGAAACTCCTGTGGGTGGTCGGTGCCCTCGCCGTCGTCCTCGTCGTCGTCCTCGCCGCACCGTTCGTCTACAAGGCCGCTCGCGGCGGCGATGACACCGCGCCGACGGTGATCGATGTCGAGGCCGCCGACGCCGCGGCGACCGACCTCGACGGCACCTGGGTCGTCGTGCCCGGCGAACCGCCGAACGGCACCGTCGCCGGGTACACGGTCGACGAGATGCTCCGCGGCGAGCCGGTGACGGTCGTCGGCACGACGAACAAGGTGAGCGGCGAGGCCGTGATCGCGGAGGGCGTGCTCGAGACGGGCCGTTTCGAGGTGGACATGGGCGGCCTGTCCACCGACATCGGCGCGCGCGACGAGATGGCCCGCTCGGCCGACATCCTCGACGTGGCCGGGCACCCCGTTTCGACCCTCGAGGTGGCCGATCCCGTCGACCTGGGCGCCGTGCCCGACGACGGCACCACCGCGACCGTGCCGATGCAGGTCAACCTCACCGTCAAGGGCACCACCGTCCGGACGCCCGTCGAGGTGACGGTGCTCCGGTCGGGCGGTCAGATCATCGCCTCCGGCGCGATTCCGGTGACGTGGACCGACCTGGGGGTGGAACCCCCCAGCCTGGGATTCGTCACCGTCGCGCCGAACGGCACCGTCGACTTCCGGGTGGCCCTGGAGAAGCGGTGACCGTCGCCCGGAAGGGCGGGAACGGCCCGGTTCACCTCCTCGAACGGCGGGGCGCTGTTAACATTGGCCGATGCAGTCGTGGACGACCCCGCGGCTCCAGGAGTCCGGCGTCTCCCTGCACTGGCCCGTCGCGGGCGTGATCGCCCTGTGGGCGCTCGTCCTGCGCGACCGCGCGGAGTACTGCGCCTACGTCGTGGTGACGACCGTGGTGCTCACCGTGATGAGCGTCTGGACGGGCCTCGGATGGTCCGAGTCATTCGTCCTGGCGTTGGCCAATCTCATCGCGGGGGTCATCACACGCTGGGTGGCCCTCGCACTGGTCCCGGTGGGTCGGGGCGTAGACAGTCTCACCCGGTACGAGCGGGCGCCGATCGAGCGGTCAGTCCGCGAGAACATCGGCCGGCTGGCGACCCCCTACGACGTCTTACGCCTGTTCACCGCGGCGTTCGTCGGTGCGGCGGTGGGGTGGACGGTCGCGGCGGTCGCCCTGACCCTGGACGGGACCGCCCCGGCGTTCACCGAGGGTGTCGTGTGGGTGCTGCGCAACCTCGCCAACGTCCTGTGGGTGACGGGGACCGGGCTCGCGCCGCTCTGGCGCCGGGGGGAACGGCGCCGGGCGTCGGTGCTCGACGTGGCCGTCGCGTACGGTGCGACCACCGTGACCGGCGTCATCGCCTTCGTGTTGAGCCCGTATCTGCCTCTGGCCCTCCTGATCCTGGTGCCGCTCTTCTGGAGCGGCGTGCGCTCTTCTGGAGCGGCGTGCGCTCCACCACCGCGGTCGCCGCGGTCCACTCCATGTACACCGTCGTACTGATCTCGCTACTGGCCTGGGTCACGTCGGGCTCGATGCTCGGCGTCGAGTTCGACCCCGTGTCGGTGACGGTCCGCCTCTACCTGGTGATGATCGTCGCGTCCCTCATCTCTCTGGTGGTGGCGACCGCGGTCAACGAGTTCGTCCGGCTCAACGACGATCTCACCGGGGTCGCGGCCACCGCGGAGCACCGCGCGGTGCAGTTGCGGGCCGTCACCGAGACCATCCCGGACGCGCTGGTCACGGTCACCGCCGACGGAAACGCCACCGCACTGAACGCCGGCGGCGTGACCTTCGTGCGGACGGGCGAGGACGGTCGACAGCGCGTGATCATGCCGCAGGACGAACAGTGGACACGGATCCCCGCGGAGGACATCCCATCGGCACGGGCCCTGCGTGGAGAGACGGTGAGGGCCCAGAACTTCCTGCACGCCGACGCCTCTGGAGAGGAACGGGCATTCGAGCTGAGCGCTTCGCCGCTCGTCCCGGACGGCGGGGAGCACCCGGACCGGGCGCTCCTGCTGATCCGCGACGTGACCGACCACCACCGGGTGATGCGCGAACTCGAGATGCTGGCGGAGAGCGATCCGCTGACCGGCCTGCTCAACCGGCGCCGGTTCGAGCGGGAACTGATCTGCCACCACGGCAAGCATCGGCTGGACGGCCGGGGCGGCGGGGTGCTGGTCCTCGACCTCGACGGGTTCAAGGACATCAACGACACGTTCGGCCACGCCGCGGGAGACGAGATCCTCAAGGGCGTCGCCTCGATACTCGCCGCGTCCACGGGCCCGTCGGATCTCATCACCCGGCTGGGAGGGGACGAGTTCGCGATCCTGATGCCCCGCGCCGACCGTGACCGGGTGCAATGTGTCGCCGACCTACTCGTCGAGCGGGTGCGTGACTACGCGCGGTCTCTGGACGGCGCGAAGAGCAAACTCAGCGTGTCGATCGGAGGGGCGACGTTCGAGGCGGCCGACGAGCAGGGCGTGGATGCGGTCGTCGCGGCCGACCGGCTGATGTACGACGTCAAGAACACGGGATGTGACGGCGTGATGGTCGTGGGTCGGAGCGAGGGCCCCCGCGAGCGGACCCGCACCCGGGTGGAGTGGAAGAACCGGCTCGAGCGCGCGCTCGAGGCCGACTGACCGAGACCTCGCCCGTGAACGACGTCTCCGCGGCGCGATCGTTGGCGCAGCGACTGCGCGCAGCCGGAGTCCGCCTGGCACTGGACGACTTCGGCACCGGGTTCGCCTCGTTGCTCTACCTGCGGCACCTGCTGTTCGACTTCGTCAAGATCGACGGGGAGTTCGTCACCGAACTGGACACGTCCGAGACCGACTGCACGATCGTGCGTTCCATCGTCGACCTCGCCGCCGAGCTGGGCATGCAGGCGGTGGCCGAACACGTCGGCTCGTCCGGGGTGCTCGACGTGGTCAGCCGGGAGGGGATCGCTCTCGCTCAGGGATTCGGGATCGGCCGACCGTGCACCGAGGACGAGTTCGTCACCCGCCACCTGACTGCCTCGAGCAAGGAAAGATGAGTCGGGAATACTCAACGCATGGGCTCCGTTGGACGAGGTGCGATCCCGGAGAGACCGGGCGCTCCCCGATCAGTCCTGAAGGAGACCTGCGATGGCCACCAGCAACCGCTTTGATCCGTTCCGTGAGCTCGACCGCCTCCTGGGCGAGGGGCTGCGCAGCGCGACCGCCTCGACCTCCCTGCCGATGGACCTCTACCGCGAGGGTGACCGCTTCATCGGCCTCATCGACATGCCCGGCGTCGATCCGGCGAGCATCGACATCGACGTGGAGGACCGCACGCTGACCGTGCGGGCCGAGCGTCGCTCCCCGATCGACGGCGACGGCCAGTGGCTCATGCACGAGCGCCAGTCGGGCGCGTTCGCCCGCCAACTCGCTCTGGGCAAGGGCCTGGCCACCGACAAGATCGAGGCCGACTACACCGACGGTGTCCTCCGGCTGGTGATCCCGGTGGCCGAGGAGGCGCAGCCGCGCAAGATCGCCGTCTCGCACGGCACCCAGCGCACCGAGCAGGCCGAGATCGTCGAGGGCTCGTCCGACCTCGGGAGCTGACCTCCCGCCTCGCACCGACGCGCGGTGTCGACTCATCCCGCCGCCCCGGCCTCTCACGAGGTCGGGGCGGTGGCGTGTATCCGGGGCACCTGACTCAGCAGTCGATCTCCCCCACCACGACGAGCACGTCGGTCGCCCTCGACAGACCCACGTAGATGCGTTCGCGGAGGCGGTCGATGCCCTCGTACCCGTTGCACACCAGTACGACCGCCCGCCGCTCGAGTCCCTTGAAGCCCAGGACATGTCCGTAGAAGATGTCCTCTCCGCTCCAGAACGTCTCCCAGTAGGCGTCGTTGCCGTCCTCCTGCAGCTCCACCTGCATCGGGTGGCGTGAGCCGATCGTCAGCAGGGCGACGTCACCGGGCTCCCAGCCCTCGTCGAGCAGCCGCATGGCCTCGTCGTCTCCCACCGCGATCGGGTCGGCCCCCTCCGGGACGTCGACGTACCGCACCGCGGGGCCGGACCCTCCCCGCAGCTCCATGCGGTGTCCGACGAGCGGGAGGAACGCGCTGGCGATCTGCCGGGTGTTGCGGAGGTTGTGGTCCAGCACGAGGGGCACGAGGTCCACGGGCGGTCGACCCGCCCGCTGGAAGACGCTCTGCCCGACGTCACCGACGATCATGAGGCGACCGTTCTCCCGGTCACGCAGAGCCCCGATCACGGGCTGCCACCAGCTGTCGGCGAAGTCCTGGGCCTCGTCCACGATCACGGCGTCGAAACGCCGGCCGTCGGGCAGCCCGTCGGCCAGCTCGGACATCAACCGCGGGAGCTCCTCCTCCCACCACCGCACCGACTCGGCGGACCGGATGCGCTCGTCGGGCCCCGCCGGGGCGCCCCATTCCACACCGAGGGCGTGGAACTCCCCGACGTAGGCGGGCCGTTCGCGCCGCTTCCATCCGTTGGTGACGCGCCTGAGGTAGCTGGCCAGGCCGTGGGAATAGCAGATCAATGCCACCCGCTGCCCGTCTCGCGACAGCCGGCGGGCCTGCTCTAGAGCGAGGTAGGTCTTGCCGCTCCCGGCGCCGCCGCGGATCTCGACGCGCGGGAGGGCGTCGACCGCGCGCAGCAGCACCGACTGTTCGCGGGTGAGCGCGTCGGCGATGTCGGCGTTCTCCGCGGCACGCGCCACCACGTCGCGCTGCGGCAACCCGCGACCGCCGAGGATCTCGGCCAGCCTGTCGACCGTGTCCGCGGCGAGGAACGGGCGGTCGGCCGGTCCGGACTCCCGCGCGACCCGGTGCGCGACCGACGCGAGTTGATCGAGTTGGTCCCGGTCCACGATCCGGTCGCGGCTGATCTGCGGCAGCGCGAAGTCGCCGGGGATCGAGGCGTTGGGGAAGACGAGCAGGTGGGTCCAGCGCTGGTGTTGTCGCGGCCAGCGTGGGTCCTCGCTGACGTAACCACGCAGGGCGTACAGCGCCTCGCGGCACTGCGTCACCGGGTCGATCGTGAACTGCTTGCCGCCACTGCCCTGCACCCAGCGTCCGTCCTCGACGGTGATCTGCCCGGACTTGATCTCGATGGCCACGATCCCGGCACCGGGCATCGCGACGAGGGCGTCGACCTCGTGCTCCTTCTCCGCCGTCGACACGCGCTGCCCCACCACGACGAGGCAGTCGTCGGCCAGCTGGTCCCGGAGCAGGTCGACGACCCTCTCCTCCGAGGGAGGGCCGTAGACGGGGTGAGCGGGGATGACGCGGGGCATGTGAGAACAGTTACCTCACCCGCCCCGCCGGCGGGTGAGGTACGCGCCGGCGGTCACGTCCTCCGGGTGGCCCTGACGACGACATCGTGCACGGTCACCGCGGCGCCGCCGCGCCCGGCCATCTCGCGCGAGCACTCGAGCGCGGTGTCGATCCGCCACCGGTCCCGCCCGAGCACCGAGGTGATCCCGGCGGCGGTCGCACTGGCCTCGGCCGGCGGGTGGGCGCCGTGGTGGAGATGCCCCGCGGCGCCGTGGTGGCCGTGCGCTCCGCGCTCTCCGTGGTGGAGGTGCCCCACGATGAACAGCGTGCCGCCCGGGGTCACCCAGCCCGCGAGTCGCTCGTAGAAGTCCAGCTGCGGGATCGAGGGGTGGGCGTAATGCGTCGTGACCAGGCCGAACCGGACCTCGGGCTCCCAGACGGACAGGTCCGCCTCGAGCCACGACACCCGGTCGACCAGGCCGGCCGCCGCCGCACGACGCGCCGCGACCTCGAGCGCCCCGGCCGCGAGGTCGACCCCCGTCACGCGCCAGCCTCTCGAGGCCAACCACAACGCCTCGGCCCCGGCCCCGCACCCGGCCTCGAGCGCCGTCCCGGGACGCAGCCCCGCGATCTCGCGGACGAGGTGCGGATTGGGTGGGCTCGTGGCCATCGCGGACGCCCGGCCAGCGTCCCCGGCGTTCCCGGTGTCTGCCGCGCCGGACCAGACGCAGTCCCAGTAGCGACGGTCAAACTCGTGCGTCATCGACCACCTCACCCGCCTGCTCGGCGACAGCACTCTCGAGGTCGGCGGTCACCAGCGCGGCGTTGAGGAACTGCGCGACGCGGGCGCCGTGTGCGGCCGCCGCTCCGACCTGCGCCATGAGGTCCGCGCAGTTGCCGGCCGCCCACACGCCCGGCACCGAGGTGGCGCCGGTCTCGTCGGTGGCGATGAACGTGCCCACGGGGTGATCGTCCGCCGTCACGCCGATCGCGGTGTAGGGCTCGACCCGCACGGTCATCCGACTGCCCACCACCACCGCGTCGAGTTCGATGACCTCGTCGTCGTCGACCCGGACGCCGACCACACGCCCACCGTCGGTCTCCACCCGCGAGATCCCACCCTCGACGATCGGTATTCCGAGCGCGTCCAGATGGACGCGGTCCTGCTCGTCGAGCGGCCGCCCGCCGGTGAGGAAGGTGATGGCGCGGCTCCACTGGTGGAACAGCACGGCCTGGTGCACGGACATCGGGCCGGTCGCGATGACGCCGATCCGCTGGTCGCGGACCTCCCAACCGTGGCAGTACGGGCAGTGCAGGACGCCGTGCCCCCACTGCTCGCGCACCCCGGGAACGTCCGGCAGCTCGTCGGTCACCCCGATCGCGAGGACGAGCGTGCGAGTGGGCAGCACCGTCCCGTCGGCCAGGATGACGTCGAAACCGTGCCGGCCGGGCGGGTGTCCACGACCTCGCCGTCGACGACCTCGCCGTCGTACCTCTCCACCTCCGCGCGCCCCCGCGCGAGGTACTCCGACGGCTCCACACCGTCCAACGCGAGGAGACCGTGGATCCCCTCGGCCGGCGCGTTGCGCGGCCGCCCCGCGTCGATGACCGTCACGCCACGTCGTGCGCGCGCCAGTGTCAGGCCGGCGCTGAGCCCGGCCGCCGCGCCGCCCACCACGACCACGTCCCGCAGGTCGTCGATCCGTGTACTCATCTGTCCGTCTCCCCCGCTCTGGGCCGGCGGTCGCGGCCCTCGTCCCTCGACGATGGCGCCCGCACCTCGCAGGCGCAACGTTCCTTGCCGAAATGGCAAACTGGCTTCATGACCGACCCGACCTCCCAGACCCTCACCGGCGTGGGACCCCGCCTGCGGTCCCTGCGACGGCGCCGCGACATGACCCTCGCCGAGCTCGCCGACAAGACCGGCATCTCCCCCAGCACGCTGTCCCGCCTCGAGTCGGGACAGCGCCGGCCCACGCTCGAACTGCTGCTGCCGCTCGCGCGGGCGCACGGCGTCACGCTGGACCACCTCGTCGACGCCCCGCCGACCGGCGACCCCCGCATCGCCCTGCGGCCCTTCACCACCGACTACGGCGCCACCGTCATCCCGTTGTCACGCCGGCCGGGCGGGATCCAGGCGTACAAGTTCGTGCTACCCCGGGGGAGGGACGACGACGAGCCGCACCTCCACGTCCACGACGGCCACGACTGGGTGTTCGTGCTGGACGGCCGACTGCGACTGGTCCTCGGCGAGCACGACCTCATCCTCACCCCGGGCGAGGCTGCCGAGTTCGACACCCGCACCCCGCACTGGTTCGGTGCCACCAGCGCCGGCCCGGTGGAGTTCCTCAGCCTGGTGGGCCGGCAGGGCGAACGAGCGCATATCCGGGCCAGCACCGCGAGGGACTGACCGGTCGTACCGGGGATAGGGTTCCGGATACCCGGCCAGGCCCTCTGACGTCGGGGCCGCAGTGGCGGGGGCGGGCGCGGGGACGGGCGCGGGGGCGTTATCCCGAGTTCCGCGCCCCCGGGGTTTCTTTGTCCGGGACGGCGCGCCCCCGCCGACCCCACTGTGCGCCGGGCCACCCCCCGTGCCACAATGAACGGTGTTCAGGTCGCCCTGCGGCCGCAGCGTCACCAAGGAGTGTCATGAGCATGTCGATCGACACGGTCCCGGCCCGCAGCGCGACCCGGGACCTCGCCCAGATCGCGGTGTTCGCCGCCCTCATCGTCGTGCTCGGTCTGCCCGGCCAGATCAGCATCGGCTCGGCGGGCGTACCCATCACCCTGCAGACCCTCGGCGTGATGCTCGCGGGGTCGCTGCTCGGCTGGCGCAAGGGCGCCCTGTCGGTGCTCGCGGTGATGATCATCGGCCTGGCACTGCCGGTACTCGCGGGTGGCCGCACCACCCTGACCTCGCTGGCCGGCCCCACGGCGGGCTTCCTCATCGGCTGGATCCCGGCGGTGATCGTGATCGGCCTGCTCACGGCGTGGGTCCTGCCGCGCTACCGCGTGCTGCCGGGGCTGCTCATCAACATCGTCGGCGGCATCGGGGTGATCTACGCGGTGGGCGTGGCTGGGATGCTCATCCGCACCGAGCTCACCGTCACGGGCGCGATCGCCGCCAACACGGTCTTCCTGCCCGGCGACCTGCTCAAGGCGGTGGTCACCGCGATCGTGGCGGCACAGGTGCACCGCGCGCGTCCCGGGCTGATCGCCCCGCTGCGCGGGCAGCGTTCCACGGCGGCGTGACCAGCCCGAGCGCCCCCGACCCGCGCGGCGCCGAGATCCGCTTCGACGGAGTCGGCCACGCCTACGGCGACCGGCCCGTCCTCTCGGACGTCGACCTCACCCTCACCGAGCGCCGCATCGGCATCGTCGGCGTCAACGGCGGCGGCAAGTCCACGCTGGCGCGCATGATCAACGGGCTGGTCGTCCCCACGTCGGGCACCGTGACGGTCGACGGCCTGGACACCCGCCGCAAGGGCGCGCAGGTCCGGCGCCGGGTGGGCTTCTGCTTCACCGACCCGGACACCCAGATCGTCATGCCCACCGTGGCGGAGGACGTGGACTTCTCCCTGCGGCGCTCCGGGATGGGCAAGGAGGAACGACGACGACGAGTCGCCCAGGTGCTCGAGACGTTCGGCCTCGCCGGGCATGCCGGTCATCCGTGCCACCTCCTGTCCGGGGGGCAGAAGCAGTTGCTCGCGCTGGCGGCGGTGCTGGTGATCGAGCCCTCGGTCATCGTGGCCGATGAGCCCACGACCCTTCTCGACCTGCGCAATCGCCAGTTGGTGGCGGAGACGTTCGCCGCTCTCGAGCAGCAGCTGGTCGTGGTCACCCACGACCTGGACCTGGTCGCCGATTTCGATCGCGTGCTGGTGGTCGACGGCGGCCGCGTGGTGATCGACGACTACCCCGGGCCCGCGCTGGCCGGCTACCGGCGCATCGCGCTGGAGCGGTGACGTGTTCGCGACCTACATCCCCGGGGACTCGCTGCTGCACCGCCTTCCCGCCGGGCTGAAGATCCTGCTGGTGTGCGTCCTCATCCTGGCCGCGACCCTGCTGATCCGCGAGCCGTGGCACGTCCTTCCCGCCCTGGCCCTGACCGGGGCGCTGTACGCGATCGGCCGTATCCGCCCGCGCGCGGCGTGGGATCAGGTCCGGCCGGTCCTGCCGATGCTGATCGCCATCCTCGTGCTGCAGTGGATCGTCGCCGACCTCGACACCGCCCTACGGGTGTGCGGTGCGCTGCTGGTGGCCATCGCGGTGGCGGGCCTCGTCGCGCTGACGACCCGCATCTCCGACATGCTCGACGCGGTCACGCGCGCCGCCGGCCCCCTGCGCCACGTCGGTGTCTCGCCGGATCGCATCGCACTGGTGCTCGTGCTGACGATCCGTGCGATCCCGCTCATCGCCCGCCAGCTTCGGCAGGTCACCGAGGCCCGCAAGGCGCGCGGCCTGGGCATGTCGATCCGTGCGCTCGTGGTGCCCACCGTCCTCGGCGCCCTCACGACGGCCGACCAGCTCGGCGACGCCCTGGCCGCCCGCGGCGTCGACGACTGAACCGGCCAACCGTCGGCATCCGCCGCGCCGGCCCATCGACAAGAGCGTTCCGCGCACCCCCTTCTCGCACTACGTGTTCCGAACACTCTGGAGGATGAAGCGGCACCGCGTGCCACCATGAGACTCGTGTCCGCGCTCGCCCGTTTCCTCCAGCTCTCAAGGCTGAACGGCGAATCATCCGCCCTCTCGCTGCTGCGTGCCCAGTTGTGGCCGCTCATCGTGGCGGTGCTGGCGGAGGTCTTCGAGGGGTCGTCACGGCGTGTCCCGTCCTCGGAGTTCTACGAGTTCCTCGACAGGACCCTGACTGCCGTCCGCGACTCCGGCGCGGACGTTCCGGGAACAGCCCAGGCCTACGTACGTCAATGGGTCGACGCCGGCTGGATGCTGCGCAGACCCGGCACCGCGGCGACGGGTGAGACGCTCGAACCCACCCAGTCCGCACTCGTGGTGATGGACTTTCTCGACGGCCTGCAGACACCGCGACGCGGACTGACCGTGTCCCGCGTCGAGACGCTCACCCGGCAACTGGAGGACCTCGCACGGGACACCGACCCGTCCGTTCAGGGCCGGCTGGCCGCCCTCCACCGGGAGCGCGACCGTATCGACGCCGCCATCGCACGTGTCGAGGCGGGCGACCTCGAGCTCGCGGACCCGGAGCAGGTCGGGGAGAAGGTGTCGGAGATCCTCCGCGGGGCGGATGACATACCCGCCGATTTCGCCCGCGTCCGCGCCGAATTCGAGTCGCTCAACCAAGACCTCCGTCGTCGTCTCCTCGACCAGGACGGCGCGCGCGGTGACGTCCTCGACGCCGTCTTCGGCGGCGTCGACCTCATCGGTGACTCCGAGGCCGGCCGCAGCTTCTCGTCCTTCTACTCGGTGCTCCTCGATCCCGAACGCTCGGCGTCGGTCGACACGTGGATCGACGACATCCTGAGCCGACCGCAGGTCGCCGACCTACCCCCGTCAGCCAGGCGGGGCCTGCGGGAGCTGTTCGACGAGATGGAGACCGCCGGGGCTGAGGTCAACGGTGTCCTCACCTCTCTGTCTCGCAGCCTGCGGCACTTCGTCACCTCCGACGCCTACGTCGAGCACCGGCAGATGCTGGCACTGATCCGGTCCGCCCGCGCCGCGGCAGCCGAGGCGAGCGGCGCGCGCGCCGTGAAGCCGACCAGTCAGATGTCGGTGCCGCTCCGTCGGGTCGGAATGTCGGTCCGGTCTGTGAGCGCGCTGCGCCTGCGGAATCCGGGAGAGGAACGGGTGGCGGCGGAGGTCGCGCACCACGAGGAGGGCCACGCGGACCTCGAGGCCCTCACGGCGCTTGTCCGGGCCTCGGAGATCGACGAGGCCGAACTCCGCGCCCATGTCCGCGACGTGGTGTCCAGGCTCGGCCCGTCATCCATCGGGGCGATCCTCCGCGAACACCCGGCCACCCAGGGCGTCGCCAGTATCGTCGGGCTGTTGAATCTGGCCATCACCACGCAGGCCGAGGCACCACCGGATGACCCGTGTTCGGTCGAGACCGTCACATGGACGAGTGGATCCGGCCCGACCTTGAGCGCCCGGATCCCGACCCTGGTGTTCACGGCCGATCGAGTTCTGGAGGAGGATCTGTGACTACCCCTGCGACGGCCGATCCCGACGGACCTGACGGTGCGGGTGATGACGGCCTGTGGCCCGGTGACACCGGGACGCTGTCCTTCGCCTCCAGACGCGCGTTGGCCCGGCTGCTCACGGGCCCGCTGGTGCAGGCGCATCGCCAGCCGGAGATCTGGGCGGCTGTGGTCTCCGACGAGCCCGCCATGCGATCGCGACTGGCGGACGTTTTCCTCGATCTGGTGCTGGACCACGACGCCGGTATCGCCTTCACCAGGCAGGTCGACACGGGTGGACGGGTCGAGGTCCCGGCGGTACTGCGGACCGAGACGCTGTCGCACATGGACACCGTCCTGCTCCTGCACCTGCGGTCCGAGTTGTCCGTGGCCCAGCCCGGCGAGCGGGTGATCGTGGATCGCGAGGACGTGGCCGAGCGGGTCGACGTCTACCGTTCCGTCGTCGACTCCGACCGGAGCCGGTATGCGCGCAAGTTCGACGCCTCGTGGAACCGGCTCAAGAGCTACTCGCTGCTCTCCGACACGGAGACAGCGGGGCGCGCCGAGGTCTCCCCCGTCCTCCGCCACCTGTTCGACGCGGACGTCGTCGCGGGGATCCGCGACGAGTACCGCGCCCTGATCGAGGCGCGCGGTGGGGCCGACGGTGAGCACGACGGCGAACCGGCCGGCGGGCGGGACGACGCTCTGTTCGACGACGACGAGGTGGTCGACGATGACTGAGGCCCTACAGCTTCCCGGAGCTCCGGAACACCCTGATCAGCTGCGACTGTCGCGAATCCAGGTGTGCAACTGGGGAACGCTTGACGGGTATCACGACGTGGAGGTGCCGCGGAAGGGGTTCCTCATCACCGGCGGATCCGGGTCCGGCAAATCGACCCTCATCGATGCGGTCTCAGCGGTGCTCGTGCCCCCGGCGCACCTGCGATTCAACGCCGCCGCGCAGGAGGAGGCGGGACGGGGATCGGGGCGCACCCTCGTGTCCTACATCCGAGGTGCCTGGCGGCGGGGAGCCGACGCCGAATCCGGCGACCTGGCCTCCGTCTACCTGCGTCCCAAGGCCACGTTCTCCGCGATCGCCCTGACCTACTCGAACGGCCGCGGCACCAGCGTGACACTTCTCCTATTGCTCTACCTGCGTTCGGGCGACAATTCCGCGGCCGGGGTCAAGCGTCTCCACGGGGTCCGCGAGCACTCGTCCGACGAGCCCACGGACCTGCCGGGCCTGTTCGGCTACCTTCGCAGTGGCATCGACAAGCGGGCGCTCAAGCGGGAGATCCCGGACGTGAGGTTCCACGACAGCTACTCGGCGTTCGCCGCCGCGTTCCGGCGTCGGCTGAGCATCGCCTCCGAGTCCGCTCAGCTCCTGCTGCACCGGACCCTGTCCGCCAAGTCGCTGTCCAGCCTCGACCAACTCTTCCGCGACTTCATGTTGGAGGAGCCGGGCACCTTCGCGGTGGCCGACCGCGCAGTGGCGCAGTTCTCGGAGCTTCGTGAGGCCCACCGGTCGGTGGTCGACGTGCGCAAGCAGATCGCCCATCTGGCCCCGCTCGCCGACCTGCGGGCCTCCCGGGACCGCGTGCTGGCGCTGGCCGACGAGCTGGACGCTGAGAGTGAGGCTTTTCCCGCGGTGCAGGCCGCCGTGACCATCGAACTCGTCGAGGAGGAGCTGCGAACGGCCCGCGGGGCACTGGTGGCTGCGGAGTCCACCACCGCGTCCGCACGAGATCGATTCGATGTCCGACGCACGGCGACCGACGACATCCGCGCCCGACTCCGGGGTAGCGCCGGCGCCGGGCGGGATGAGCTGGCGAGAGACCTCGACCGGGCTCTCGAACACGCCACCGACGTCTCCGCCCGGCGTGCGCGCGCGGAGACGGAGGTCGAGCGCCTGGGCGGCACCCTCCCGACGTCTGCGGAGGACTTCGCCGTCCTGCTCGCCACGCTCGAGCGCGAGGACGCGGAACAGGAGGCCGAGCGGGCCCGGGATCGCGAGACCCTGCGGGAGGTGGCCGGGTCCCTCAACGAGGACCAGCGCTCGCTCGAGGAGGTGACCGCGCAGCTGCAGGCGCTGTTGCGACACCGCTCGAACATCGAATCCCGGCTGCTGGCCGCCCGCGACCTCGTGTGCGAGGAGGCGGGGCTGAGCGCGCGCGAACTGCCGTTCGCCGGTGAACTCCTCGATGTCCCCTCCGAGCACGCCCGATGGCGTCCCGCGATCGAGCGGGTCCTGTCCGGCTTCGCCCGCACGATGCTCGTCCCCGACCATCTCCGGGACCGGGTGGCCGCCGCCGTCGACTCGACCCACCTGGGCGTCCGCCTGGTCTACGAGGTGGTCGACCACGGCGACGACTCGGCCGCCCGGAGAACCGGCCCGAACAGCCTCGTCCGGAAGGTCCGCCCCGCCACCGGGCCGTTCCTCCAGTGGCTCAACCGCAGGCTCGCGGTCGAATTCGACGTGACCTGCGTAGAGACCGCGGCCGAACTCGAGCACCATGACAAGGCCGTCACCCTGCACGGGTTGATCAGACGTGGGGCGCGGTTCGAGAAAGACGACCGCCGACGGATCGACGACCCGGCGGCGTTCCAGCTGGGCAGTATGGACGACTCCAAGGTGGAGGCACTGACCACCCTTCGGAACGAGATCCAGGCACGTATCGATACGCACGAGCGGCAGTGGACCGGACTGGACGACCTCGACGCGCAGCGTCGCGCCCGCCAGCGCGCGGCCGCCACCCTCCTGGGCCTGCGGTGGGAGGAGTTGGACGCCGACACCGCCGGGGAACGCGCCCGGGCCGCCCGAGATCGCCTGGAGCACTGGCGGGAGCAGCATCCCGAGGTCGCGGAGATGGAGCGGGACCTGCGCGCGGCAGAGGAGGCGCAGTCGCGGGCCCAGGCGGAGTACGACTCCGCGAACCGGGCCGGAGCGGTTGCCGCGAGCGTCGTGGAGGGTCTCGAGAGGCGGCTCGCCGATCTGACCGGTCATGACAGGCGCGACGTCGACGAAGGCGCCGCGGCCCGCATCCGCGAACGACTGGCGGCTGCGACGCGCCGCCTGACCGCCGAGAACGTGCAGGAGGTCTGCCAGCGCGTCGAGCGGTCCATCGCCGCCGAGCAGGTGTCCACCGCGACGGCGCGCGACCGGCTCCATCGGCGCATCACCGCGGTTCTCACGTCGTACCTGGAACTGTGGCCTGCCAAGAAGGCCGATCTCACATCCGATCCGGAATTCGTCGGTGAGGCCGTCGAATGGCTGATCCAGCTCCGCCGGGACCGCCTCGCGGAGTTCGAAGACCGATTCCTCGGGCTCATCGGGGACATGCAGACCCGGAATCTGGGGGAGCTCGCCCGTCACATCCGCCGCGCCCGCTCCGAGATCGAGGCCGGGATCAGACCGGTCAACGACTCGCTGCGCCGATCGGAGTTCCAGTCCCGCCGGTGGCTACAGATCGAGGTGCGTGACCGACGTACCGAGACCGTCACGGACTTCCTGAGTGACCTGGAGAAGGCGGTGTCCGGAGCGCTCGACAAGCGCACCGTCGACACCGCGGAGGCCGGTTTCGCGGTGATGTCGCGCCTCCTGGACCGGCTGGGATCCGCGGATTCCGCCGACCGACACTGGCGGCAGACCGTGCTGGACACCCGGCGACACGTCGGATTCATCGGCGTCGAGATCGACGAGAACGGGGCACCGACCAACTACCACGATTCCTCCTCCGGCTTGTCGGGCGGTCAGGCGCAGAAGCTGGTGTTCTTCTGCCTCGCCGCGGCGCTGCGGTTCCAGCTCGCGGATATCGACGCCGATGTACCGCGCTACGGAACCGTGGTCCTCGACGAGGCGTTCGACCGGGCCGACCCCGACTACACGCGCCGCGCGATGGACGTGTTCACCGACTTCGGGTTCCACATGGTTCTGGCGACCCCGCTCAAGTTGTTGCAGACCCTTGAGCCGTACATCGGCGGTCTGGTGGTGGTGGGCATCGAGGAAAGTAGTCGCTCCCGCATCGAGCGGGTCACCTGGGAAGCTGCGAGCTGACATGACCGGGCCGACGACGCCGCGCGATCCCGATGATCTGGCCGAAGCGTGCGCCACCCGGTTCACCCGCCGGTGCCACGAGTGGATCGCCGACCCCGACTCCGGTGCCGCGAACATCCTGCGATTCTCCACCGCGTCCCCGACCGCGGCGCGGGCCGCGGACGACCCGGTCGGCACGGCGGACTGGATCCGGAGGTGGCGGGAGTTCGATTCCGCCCACGGCGCCCGGGATGTGGAGACCACCTGGGTGGAACGCCGACTGCCCGGATTCGGGGTGGTCGCCCTCCCCCGACGCGCGGAGGTCCGGGGCGACCGGGCGATCGCGCGGATCGCGGGACGAGCCGCTCGCTGGGAGGCGATGCTCGCCCGGGCCACCGACCTGTTCCGGTTGGGCTCCGACGAGCCGGTCCTGCGACTCGCCGCCGCGGCCACCGCGCCGACCTGGGAGAAGCTGAGCGACGCGGACATGGAGCGCCTGCTCGCCGTCTGCCGGTGGGCGCTCGAGCATCCCACGGAGGGATTGCGTGCTCGTGAAGTCGCGGTCCCCGGGGTCGACACCAAGTGGATCGAATCCAGGATCCGGGTTGTCGAGCAACTGGTCGACGCGGCACGAAGTGGTCGCGACAGCGCACGCCCCGACGGCGCGGTTACTGCCTCCGGTCTCGGGCTGAAACGCTCCGACCTTCGCGTGAGGATGCGGCTCCTCGACCCCGCGATCGATTTCCCACTGCGCGACGTGGAGAGCCCGGTCGATCAGCTCGCCGCGCTGTGGCCCGGTTCGGAGGGGCCGCGCACCCTCGTCGTCGTCGAGAATCTCACCACGTTCCTCGCGCTCCCCGCGCTCCCCGGAACTGTCGCGGTGTTCGGCCGAGGGTTCGCGGTCGATGCCGTCGCCGCGCTTCCCTGGGCTCGGACCGCCCGCATCGTCTACTGGGGCGACCTCGACTCCCACGGTTTCGCGATCCTCGACAGACTCCGACACCACGCGCCGCACGCGGTCAGCGTCCTCATGGACATCGAGACGCTCGACGCCTGGGGCGAGTTCACGGTCCCCGAGCCCACGCCGGCCCGCGCGGCGCCCACGCGCCTCACCCCCGACGAGACCGCCGCGCTGGAAGCGTTGACCGGCCGAGGCGACCTTCGGCTGGAGCAGGAACGTATCCCGTGGGACTGGGCGCTGCCTCGCCTTCGATCGGCGCTCGACTGAACCCGCGTCGGCCCGGCCCCGGAAGCACGCGTCTCGTTGGCGACCCGCCCCGCCCGTGATCAGCGCCGCTCCCGACCGCCCGCCGCTGGGTATCGTGGCCTCATGTCCCGAGAGACCCGGAAACCCGGCCGCGGCCGCTCCGCCCCTGCCCGCGCGGCGGACCCGACCGACGCGGACGACTCCGCCGCCTCGTCCGCGCTCGTGCCCTCGACGCGCGAGTCGAAGGAGGTGGCACTGCGGTCGGCGCCGGTGTCCAGCCTCGTGGGTACGGCGTTCGGCGCGGTGGCGGCGGTGGCACGACTGGCCCGCCCCAAGGCACTGCATCCCAAGGGCGTCATCGCGAAGGCCACGCTGAGTGTGACGGGGGTCGGACGCACGGGCTCCCCGCTGCTGGACATCACGGGCCGTTGGCCGGCGACCGTCCGCTTCTCGCGGGCGGTGGGACTGCCGGACGCGGTCCCCGACATCGGCGGCATGGCCGTCCGGATCCACGCCGAACGACCCGTGGACATCCTGCTGGCCAGTACGGGGACGGGCCCGCTGAGCCGCTACGTCCTCACCGCGGGCTGGCGCACGACCGGCCGCACGATGACCTCCGTGTTCCCCGTGCTCGTCGCGGGACGACCGCTCCTGCTGGCCGCGATCCCCGGCGGCGACGGTGGCACGTGGACGCTGCAGCACGCCACGCCCCTCGGCAGGTGGTGGACGCTGGGCCGACTCACGGTGGACACGTGGGAGGACGACGACGAGGACCTGCACTTCGACCCCATCGGTAACCGCCTCCCCGGGTCGCGCTATCCGCGCGTCCTCAGGGCGCTGCGGGACCCGTCGTACCCGCCCGCCGACCAGGCGTGACCGCACTCAGCACTCCGCGGCCCCGCGCCTCCAGTAGCCCATGAACGCCACGGCCTCCTTGGGCACCCCGGCGGCGTCAACGGCGAGTCGGCGCATGGCCCGGACCAGGCTCGCCTCCCCGGCGAGGAACACGTACGGGTCGCCGGCGGACACGGCGGTGGCGGGCTGCCACTCGCGCTCGGCGGGACGCCTCCCGCCCAGGACGGTCTGCACGCACTCGTCGCCCAGGTCCAACACGCCGGCCAGGTGCTGCGCCACCGCGGCACCGGGCTCGCCCGCGCGGGGTAGCACGGTGACGAAGTCGGGGGCGCCGTCCGCGAGTGCCACGGCGTCGCCGGTGGTGGGCACCTCGATCACGATCTGCACATGGCGCTCGGGGGCGGCGCCGGCCGCTGCCCGCTCCTCGGCCAGCTCGTCGGCGATCGCGAGCAGGGCCGGCGCGGCGGTCTCGTCACCCGCGCACACGACACGCGCGGCCCGCCCGGGAGCCCAGGCCGCCCATGGTGCATGTCCGCGTCCGGGGCCGGCGACATGGACGATCCCGCCCGGTCGAACGGTCCTCGCCCAGGCCGAGCCCGGCCCCTCGTCGTCGCCCGGGTGGACCACCATGTCCACCGTGAGCGAGGGCACGACCTCGCCGTCGAGGTCGACGGTGTCGGCGCGGCGCACGGTGTAGGTCCGCATCCAGCCCCGCTCGCCCTCGGGCAGCGCGAGCCAGTCCCGGATGCCGTCGGCGTCCGGGATGACGCCTCCCCCGCCGGGCGGCGGCACGATGAGCTTGATGTAGCAGTCGCGCACCGTGCCGGGGTCGACGACCTCGGCGGACCACCGGTGCAGGTCGGGACCCGCGACCACGAGGCGGACGAACGAGTCCCCGAGATCGCGGGCCTCGATGACCCGGGTCCGCGAGACGACGATCGGTGTCTCTACAGCGATGGCGGTCATGTGGTCCCCTTCCGTCGTCCCCGCGGCAGCACCACGGGATGGCCGGTGGCCGGGTCGGTGATGATGTCGGCGTCCAGGTCGAACACGCGACGCAGCGTCTCCTTGGTGATCACCCGGTCCGGCGGGCCCGCGGCGACGACGCCGCCCTCGGCCACGGCGACCAGGTGATCGGCCACCCGCGCGGCCAGACTGAGTTCGTGCAGCACCGCCACGACCGTGCGCCGGCCGGTGCCCTCCCCCCCGCTTCCGGCGTGGCCGACGGGCAACGGCAGGTCGCGGACCAGGTCCAGGATGTCGAGTTGGTGCGCGAGGTCGAGGAACGAGCACGGCTCGTCCAGCAGCAGCGTGGGCGTGGCCTGCGCCAGCACGAGCGCGACCCACACGCGTTGCCGTTGACCGCCGGACAGTTCGTCGACCCTCCGTTGGGCGAAACCGGCGGTGTCGGTCAGGGTCAGCGCCTCGGCGACCGCCGTGTCGTCGTCGCCCCCACCCCACCAGCGGCGGTGCGGGTGCCGGCCCCGGGCGACCAGCTCGGCGACGGTGAGTCCCTCGGGCACGAGCGGCGACTGGGGCAGGAACGCGACCGAGCGCGCGTGCTCGCGCGCCTTCACCGACGCGACGTCGCGCCCGCCGGTCTCGATCGTCCCCGACAGCGGCCGCAGCTGACGGCCCAGGGCGCGCAGGATGGTGGATTTGCCGCAGCCGTTGGCGCCGATGAACACGGTCGTCCGGCCCGCGGGGATGTCGAGGTCGAGGTCGCGGATCACCGACTCGGCGCCGTAGCCCAGCGTGAGGCCACGCAACCGGAAGGCCGGTTCGGACTCGGGCTCCGGGTCCATCGGCAGGGCGCGTAGTACGGGCGCGACGGGCGAGGGAATGCTCATCAGGCCACCTTTCTCGAACGCAGGAGGATCCACAGCATGGCGGGCGCACCCAGGGCGCCGGTCACCACGCCGGTGGGGAAATCGACGATGTTCAGGGCCTCGGCGGCCACGATGTCGGCGGCCACCACGATCACCGCGCCCGTCAGCGCGGCCGCCCAGATACTCGGCCGGCCGCGGCCGAGAGCAGCGGCGACGGGGGTGGAGAGCAGGGCGACGAACGAGAGCGGGCCGGCCACCGCGGTGGCCGCGGCGGCCAGGAGGGTACCCACACCCAGGGCTGCGGCGCGGGTGGGCACGGGACGGGATCCCAGACCGACGGCGAGCTCGGGCCCCAGCTCGGCGGGCCGCAGCGCGGAGTGCAACCACACGCCGAGCGGCAGCAGCACGACCAGGGCGGCGGCGAGCCACGCGATGCGCTGGCCCGACACCCCGGACAGCGAGCCCACGGTCCACACCGCTGCCTCCTGCGCGCCGGTCAGCGGCAGGCGGGCGATGAGCTGGGTGACGACGGCGACGCTCAGGGCCGCGACCGCGACGCCGCCGATGAGGAAGCGCTGCCCGACGATGCCCGTGTGTCGTCCGGCGGAGGCCCCGAGGACGATCGCGAGCGCGACGGCGGACCCCAGCAGCGCGGCGGTCACGATACCGACCCCCCGCAGTCCCCACAGCGCCATCCCGGCCACCGCCCCGGCGGAGGCACCCTGGGAGATGCCGAGGATGTCGGGACTGGCCAGCGGGTTGCCCAGGACGCGCCGGAACAGCGCCCCGGACGCCCCGAACGCCAGGCCGGCGAGCGCGCCGAGGACCGCGCGAGGAAGCTTGTCCTCCATGACGACGAACGTCGCGCCCGGGATCGTCGCGCCGCCGAGGATGGCGAAGAAATCGGGGATGGTCACCGTGTAGCGGCCGAGGAGGACGCGCACCGCCATGACCGCCACGAGGAGCGCGGCGAGTCCGACGACGACTCCGAGGGTGTGCCGCCGGCGGTGGGCCGAGAGCCGACGGACCACCACTTCGGTCTCGGCGAGCTCGGCGGGGCGGTCGAGGACGGCGGAACTCACGAGGTGCTCACCCCCCGGTTGGCGCGCAGGAGGGCGATGAGGAAGGGCACGCCGATCGCGACGGTCATCACGCCCACGGCGATCTCCCCGGGCGGGGCGATGACGCGGCCGATCGTGTCGGCGAACAGAAGCACGGCCGGCCCGACGAGCACGGACAGGCCCAGGACCACGCGGTTGGCCACCCCGACCAATCGGCGCAGGAGGTGCGGCACGAGTAGACCGAGGAACGCGATGGGGCCGGCGAGCGCGGTGGCGACCCCGGACAGGATGACGACCCCGCCCAGGACGACGGCGCGACCGGCGACCGGGCCGACGCCGAGCCCGCGGGCCATATCGTCCCCCAGCGCGAGCGCGTCGAGGGCGGCGGCACCGGCGAGGACCAGGACGAGCCCGAGAAGCAGGAAGGGGACGGCCGCGCCGATCTCCGGGGCGCCCGAGCGGGCCACGGAGCCCAGGCCCCAGAAGCGGAAGCGGTCGAGCACGCCGGGCAGCGCGATGACCAGTGACGACGTGACAGCGGTGCAGCCGGCGGTGACGGCGGCACCGGCGAGAACGAGCCCGGTCCCGGAGTCGGCGCCGAGTCGGCCCGCGCCCACGACGACCATCCCGGCCACCAGCGCGCCGATGACCGAGAACAGGGCGACGACGGACGGGCCGGCGGCCGGGGCGAAGGCCAGTCCCAGCACCACGCCGAGCGCGGCCCCGGCGGTGAGGCCGAGCAGGCCCGGGTCACCGAGGGGATTGCGGGTGGCGCCCTGCAGTCCGGCGCCCGCCACGGCCAGGGCGGCGCCCACGAGGACCGCGGTGATGGTCCGGGGCACGCGGGCGGCCACGACGACCTCGTCCATACCCGCTCCCGAGCCGGGGGCGACGGCGGCGGCGAGATCACCGGAGAGAAGCTGTCCGGGCAGGGTCCCCAGTACCGACCACACCACGGCCGGGTCGACCGAACGGGCGCCGACGAACAGCGACGCCACGATCCCCACGACGAACAGCACCAGGGACACCACCGCGCCGATCACGACACGGCGGTGTCCGGGCGCGGCCGGCACGACCGGCCCACCCACCGGGGTGGCGGGCGCGGCCGTGCTCGTCGCAGGGCTGGTCACGGCGTCAGCCCTGCTCCTGCTGGGCGGCCGCGAGGATGTCGGGCACCACGTTGTCCAGGGCCCACGGCAGGCTCAGCGGGGAGGACGCGGAGATGGACAGCACCTGCTGCTCGTCGGTCTGGACGACCATCCGGCCGGCCTCGACAGCGGGGATGCGGCCGAGCAACGGGTCGGACTCGATGGCCTGCCGCACCTCGGGCGAGGTCGCGTAGGTGATGAGGATGTCGGAGGCGAGTTCGTCGGCGCGCTCGGGCGACCACGTGACGGCGAACTGATCGGGCGAGCCGCTGGAGGCCTCCGCGACGACCGGGGCCTGCTCCATCCCGAGCTGGGTGAGGAAGCGCGGGCGGTTGTCGACGTCGGTGAACGCGTAGATCTTCTCCGCGGCCTCCGGGTCGACGGTCGCCCAGACGAAGGTCGTGCCCTCGATGGCCGGATTGTCCTCGGCGACCTGCTGGATCTGGCCCTCCACCTCGGTGATGAGCTCCTCGGCGGCCTCGCTGCGGCCGAGCGCCTCACCGATCAGCCGGGTCGAGTCCTGCCAGGCGGTGCCGAACGGCACGTCGCCCTCGGGCATCGCGATGGTCGGCGCGATCTTGGACAGGGTCTCGTACTCCTCGGCGGTCATGCCGGAGTACGCGCCCAGGATGAGGTCGGGCTCGAGCGCCGCGATCGCCTCGGTGTTGATGCCGTCGGTCTCCGAGTACAGCTCGGGCATCTCGCCACCCACCGCCTCGAGCTCGGCGTCGAACCAGTCGGTGGAACCGTTGGCGTTGGCCCCGAACGAGTTACGGGGCATGCCGACCGGGACGACGCCCAGCGCCAGGGAGACGTCCGCGTTGACCCAGGAGATCGTGGCGACGCGCTGCGGGGCATCCGGGATCTCCGTCTCGCCGTAGGCGTGGGTGATGGTGCGCGGGAACTCGCCCTGCCGCTCGACGCCGGTCGTGTCGGCCGACTCGCCGCCCCCGTCGACGGATCCGGTCGAACAGCCCGCGAGCAGGGCCAGCATCGCCGCGAGCGCGGTGAGTACGAACAGCACCGCCCGGGCCCGTGGGCGGGCCGAGTCGGTCACCGCCGCCTCGAGTCGGGAACGCCGGGCAGGTGCGGTCATGGGATCTCCGTCCACTGAAACGATCACTTGTGACTAGTTAGGCTTGGCTAACCTAGCCAGGCGCCACAGTAGGGGTGAGGCGCGCCATAACGCAAGGGTCACGAGAAAGATTTCGACATTCGCTGGGCGAGAAAGTGATTCATCTCACCCGACGGTTGTTTAGGTAAGCCTAACCTGCTTAGCGTTCGCCGGAACCGAAGTCCCCGAGTAGGTCGGAGTACCCGTGAACGATCCATTGTTGAGCAGCGAGACCCGGGAGGCCCTCGCCGCGGCCCTGGCGGCGGCGACCGCCGAGGTCAGCCGGTACCTCGACGGTCGGACCACGCCGCGATCCCCGGCGTCGCCGTCGGCGCTGGCCGCGCAGACCGCGGCCGTCGACCTGTCCGCCCCGCTCGGCACTCTCGACAAGGCGCTCGAGGAGGTCCGCGAGCTCTACCTCGACCACGCGGTGGGCTACCACCATCCGCGCTACCTCGCGCACCTGAACTGTCCCATCACGATCCCCGCCGTCGCCGCCGAGGCCCTGGCGACGTCGGTGAACACCGCCGTGGAGACGTGGGACCAGGGCACGTCCGCCTGCCTCATCGAGCAGAAGCTCATCGACTGGGTCACCGATCTCATCGGGTTCGACGACTCCGGGCGCCCCGACGGGGTGTTCACGACCGGCGGCACCGCGTCCAACCTCCAGGGCCTGTTCACCGCCCGCGAGGACCGGCTCAGCCGGCCGGCACCGGGGAGCGACGACGCCGGCGACCGCTGCGCGCGGCTGCCGGGCCTGCGGATCGTCACCGGCGAGCACGCCCACCTCAGCGTGGTCAAGGCCGCGCGCCTGCTGGGCCTGGCCCCGGACGCCGTGGTGACGCTGCCCGGCGACGGCGACCAAATGGATCCGGCCACCCTCGACCGCATGCTGTCCACGTTGGCGGACGCCGGGCACGAGGTCGCGGCCGTCGTGGCCCTGGCCGGCACCACGGACCACGGCGCGATCGACCCGCTGCGCGCGGTCGGCGAGGTCTGCCGCCGCCACGACGTGTGGATGCACGTGGACGCCGCGTACGGCGGCGGGCTGCTGGTCTCCCCCACCCGCCGCGACCTGCTCGACGGGATCGACCTGGCGGACTCGGTGACCGTGGACTTCCACAAGACCTTCTTCCTGCCGGTCGCCGCGTCGGCGCTGCTGCTCCGCGCCGGTTCCGGCTTCCGGCACTCCACGGTGAGCGCGGACTACCTCAACCCCGCCGACGGCGATGACCACGCGGTGGACAAGTCCCTGCAGACGACCCGGCGCTTCGACGCGCTCAAGCTGTGGATGACGCTGCGGGTGATGGGCGCGGCCGGGATCGGCCGGCTGCTGGACAGCGCGATCGACGTCGCGGCGCGCATCGGCCGCACCGTCGAGGCGGACGCCGAGCTCGAGCTGGTCCGCGTGCCGGCCCTGTCGACGGTGCTGTTCCGCCCCCGCCCGGCCGGAGCGGACGGTCGACCCGTCTCCGACGCCGAGTCGGACGCCCTGGTCCGCCCGATCCGGGACGCCCTGTTCGCGGAGGGCCGCTCGCTGGTCGCGGCGACCGTCGTGGACGGGCGGCCGTGCCTCAAGCTGACGGTCCTCGATCCCAGGCTCGCCGACGAGGACGTCGCGGCCGTCCTGGCCGACGTCCGTTCCGCCGCCCGGTACCTGGCCGCCGGGATGCGCGAGGCCACGACCGCGGGGGTGCTGACGTGACGGGAGAGATCCACGACCTGCTGGGCGTGGGGATCGGCCCGTTCAACCTGGGCCTGGCGTGCCTGGCCGAGCCGTTGGGGCTGGACGCGGTCTTCCTCGACGCGCGCGACGGCTTCGCGTGGCACCACGGGCTGATGTTCGACGACGCCACCATCCAGGTGCCGTTCCTGGCCGACCTGGTGACGCTCGCCGATCCGACGTCGCCGTACTCGTTCCTGAGCTACCTCAAGGAGATCGGGCGCCTGTACCCCTTCTACATCCGTGAGGACTTCCAGCCGCTGCGCGCCGAGTACGACGCCTACTGCCGCTGGGCGTCCGAACGGGTCGGCGGCCTGCGCTGGGGCCGGGAGGTGGTCGACGTCCGACGAGAAGGACGGGGCGACGACGACGAGGCGCCCGTCTACCGGGTCACGGCCATCACCCCGGAGGGCACCGAGACCTACCGCACCCGGCACCTGGTGCTGGGGATCGGGACGACCCCGTGGTCGCCGATCGATCGGGAGCCACTGGATGGTGACGGGGCGGTGGCGCTCCACGCGAGCGAGTACCTGCACCGGCGGGACGAGCTGCTGTCGCTGGGATCGGTGACGGTGGTGGGCAGCGGCCAGTCGGCCGCCGAGATCTACCACGACCTGCTCTCGTCCGCCGGCGCCGACGGGCCGCGCATCGACTGGGTGACGCGGTCCCCGCGGTTCTTCCCGATGGAGTACACCAAGCTCACGTTGGAGATGACCTCCCCGGAGTACATCGACCACTTCCACGCGCTGCCCGCGGATCAGCGCGACCGGATGCTGCGGGAGCAGCGCTCGCTGTACAAGGGCATCAACGCCGACCTCGTCAACGAGATCCACGACCTGCTGTACCGCCGCTCGGTTCACGGCCTCCCCAGCGGCCTGCTCGCGGCGGCCACCACCCTGGACGGCGCTGCCCGCGAGGTCCGCGGGGCCGACTCGCCCGGCGCGCTGCGTCTGGACCTGAGCTGCGCCGACACCGGGCGGCCCTGGACGCACCACACCGACGGGCTGGTCTTGGCGACCGGCTACTCCCCCACCCCGCCGCGGTTCCTGGACGGGATCGCCGACGAGATCGACCGCGACGAGCGGGGCCGGTACCGCGTGGCCCGCGACCACACCGTCGACCGTGCGCATTCGACGATCCACGTCCAGAACGCGGAAGAGCACACGCACGGGCTCACCGCTCCGGACCTGGGCATGGGCGCGATGCGCAACAGCATCATCCTGCGCTCGATCTGCGGGCGCGAGGTCTACCCGGTCGAGACGTCGATCGCGTTCCAGCAGTTCGGCGCGCCTGCCGGCGGTGTCGACCCCGCCCCACCCGCCCCCGCACACGACTCGCCGACCGCCCGGCACCAGGAGGCACGATGAGCCACCCCGTCAGCACAGTCCCTACCCCGGTCAGCACCGTCCACACCCCGGCCGGGATCGTCACGCTCGAGCCGCTGACCCTCGATCGCGGCACCGGCGGCACCGCCAGCACTGCCCGCACCGACCTGCTCCATACCCTGCACGCCTGGCTCGACCATCCCGGCTCGGTCTACTGGGGCATGCGGGGGTCGACGCCGTCGCAGGTCGAGGAATTCCTCGTCGACTGGTCGTCGGACCCGCACCGGCGGGTGCTCATCGTCCGCATCGACGGTCTCCGCGTCGGCCTGGCCGTGTTCTACGACCCCGCCGAGGTCGAGCTCGACGGCCGGTACCCGCACGAGCCCGGCGACTTCGGCATGCACCTCCTCGTCGCGCCGACCCGCACCCCGGTCCCCGGCACGACGGCCGCGGTCATGGGCGCCATCTGCTCCACGGCCTTCGCGGTCCCGATGATCGGCGGCTCGCCGGCCCGCCGGGTGGTCGTGGAGCCCGACATCCGGAACACGGCCGTGCACCGGCTCAACGCCCGCGCCGGCTTCCGCGAGGCGGGCCCGGTCGACCTGCCCGACAAGACGGCACTGCTCTCCTTCTGCACCGCCGATGCGTTCCGCGGGTCGGAGATCGGCGCCGGGACGCGGGTGATCTCGTCGTCGTCGTCGGATACCCACGCCGGACATGCGCACCTCACCGGTCACGCTCATCTCACCGGTCACGCCATGCGCCGCGCCCACCGTCACCTGTGCGTCAAGGCCCTCGCCGAGTTCTCCCACGAACGGCTCCTCGCGCCCGTCCACGACGCCGCGACGGACACCTACACGGTCCGCGCCGGCGCCGAACGATGGACGTTCCGCGCCCGCGTGCTCCCGCTGGAGCACTGGGTGATCGACGAGGCGTCGCTGCGTCGCGAGGTCGACGGAGCGCCGGCGGAACCGGACGCGCAGGAGCTCATCATCGCGCTCGCGCCGGAACTGGACATCCCGGAGAATCTGCTCGGCATCTACCTCGAGGAGATCGCCGCGACGCTCGGTTCGGCCGCGTTCTGCCTGCACCACCGCGACCGGCCCGCGCAGCAGCTCGCCGAGTCCGGCCTCCAGGAGGTCGAGGGCGCGATGACCGAGGGGCACCCTGGTTTCGTCGCCAACAACGGCCGCGTGGGCCTCGGCCTGACCGACCGGCACCACTACACCCCGGAGTCGCGCTCGACGGTCCGGCTCGTGTGGCTCGCCGCGCGCCGCGACCTCAGCCACCTGGCCACCATCGCCGGCCTCGACGAGCGTGAGCTCTACGCCCGCGAGTTCGGCGCCGAGGCCCTCGAGCGGTGCGACGACCGGCTGCGCGCGCTCGGGCTCGACCCCGCCGGGTACCGCGTCCTGCCAGTCCACCCGTGGCAGTGGGAGCACAAGATCGCGGTGGCGTTCGCCCCCGACCTGGCCCGGCGCGACCTGGTGCACCTCGGCGAGTCCGACAGCGAGTACCGGCCGCAGCAGTCCGTGCGCACGTTCTTCGACGTCACCCGCCCCGAGCGCGGCTACGTCAAGACCGCCCTGGCCGTGCAGAACATGGGCTTCACCCGCGGGCTGTCGCCGAAGTACATGCGCGATACCCCGGCGGTCAACGACTGGGTGGCCGGGATCGTCGACTCCGACCCCGTCCTGCGAGCGCTCGACTTCGGGATGCTGCGCGAGGTCGCCGCGGTCGGCTACACCGGCGACGCCTATCACCGGGCCGCCGCCGCGGGCGTGTCCGACGAGGGCCCGCACACCAAGATGGTCGCCGCGCTGTGGCGGGAGAGCCCGGTCCCCCGGCTGGCCGACGGCGAGCGGGCCGTCACGCTGGCCTCGATGCTGCACGTGGACCTGCACGGGCGGGCCCTCGTCGTCGAACATCTCGAGCGCTCCGGCCACGACGCCCGCACGTGGCTCCGCGCGCTGCTCGACGCCTACGTCCTGCCGGTCGCGCGGTGTCTCCTCGCGCACGGGCTCGTGTTCATGCCGCACGGCGAGAACGTCATCCTCGTGCTGGGCCCCGATCACACGCCGCGGCGCGCGCTGTTCAAGGACATCGGCGAGGAGGTCGCGATGGTGCGCGACCTACCGTTGCCCGACGGCATCGAGCGCGTCCGCCACGTCGTGGAAGCCGAGACCGCCGCCCTGAGTATCCAGACCGACGTGATGGACGGGGTGCTCCGCCACCTCGCCGGGATCCTCGACGCTGCCGGCGTGCTCGACGCCGACGCGTTCTGGGACGAGACGCGCCGGTGCCTGGAGGTGCTCGCCCCTGGTGACGCGGGCGACGACGGCGAGGTGCACCGTCCCACCTGGGAGGCGCTGTTCGCCCCGCGGTTCAAGCATTCGTGTCTCAACCGGCTGCAGTTGCGCAACACCAGGCAGATGGTGGACCTGACCGATCAGGCCGGATCCCTACAGTTCGCGGGCACGCTGGCGAACCCGCTCGCGGCACGGTCCGGTGAGACGGTCGACGAGGCGACGAGACGACAGGGCGGGGCGCCCGGCGCTCGCGGCGATGCGGCACCGAGCCTGCAGCAGGACCCGACACCCGTGGGGTGACGGTAGCGTCGACCGTGTGAACGGACGGGAACTCCAGAAGTGCGCGGCCGCGCGGGCGCGTGAGCTTCCGGCGTCCACCCTGGAGTTCCCGTTCGGCCCGGACTTCGACGTGTTCAAGGTCCGCGGCAAGATGTTCATGTTCCACGCCGAGGTCGAGGGCGAGCCCCAGGTGATCCTCAAAGCGCTGCCCTCGGACTCGATGTCCCTCCGCGCCGCGCACGCCGACATCACTCCCGGCTACCACATGAACAAGCAGCACTGGATCTCGCTGCATCCGGGCGGCACCCTGACCGCCGAGATGGTCGACGAGCTCGTCACCGAGTCCTACCGTCTCGTCGTGGCCGGGCTGCCGAAGGGCCAGCAGCCCGTCGAGCCGGAGACCTTCGGCCGCGGCCAGCGGGCCTGACCGCGGCTGGGCCGGTCGGCGCGGCGGCCGCTGTCCGGCGCGGGCTCTCGCCGTCTCGGCTCAGTTCGCAGGCGACAACGACGTCTCGGTCAGCGAGCCGAGCTGCTCGCCCACCGATCCCTTGACCGACTCGGTGGCCGACGAGGTGTCGAGCTGATCCGCCAACGAGCCGCCCACGAGCGGCACTCCGCTGAGGACAGCGCTGACCGATCCGTCGACGTCTCCTGCCAGCAGGGCGTCGGCGGACCGTGCAGCGGGGTTGAGGACCGCGCAGATCACGCCGACCGGCACCTGCAGCGGGGCCCCGATCGCATTCGCGGCCAGGCCGGCGGCGCTGCCGACGTTGCAGGCGAAGGTGGCCGCGGAACCGAGCGGCCCCGAGGCGTAGCCGGGCAGCGACCCCGTGACCGAGCCGGGAAGCAGCTCACCGAGTTCGCCCAGCTGGCCGGTCTCGCCGTCCTCGGCGCCGGCACCGCTGCCCCTCTCGGCACCCGTACCGTTCTCGCCATCGGCGGCCGCGGAGCCCGGGATCGAGCCGGTGTCCGCAGGATCAGAGCTCTGAGCTGCCGCAGTGCCCGCCGAGGCGACGAGCAGGGCCGCGGCCAGTGCGCCGACGTACGCGATTGACTTGGTCATGGTGAGCCTCCGAACTCCGGTGCGTCGGGCGGTCTCCCCCGATCGATTAATGAGGGTCCCATAAATCTCGAGCCCCCGAAGCGTCGTTGCCAATGCGTGATCCATCTCAGTTCCATCCACGTAGGCCTTGTGGTGTCGAACACGTGGGCGTATAATAGAACACGCATTCGAGACAAGTGGCGGCGCAGCCGCGCAGTCGACCAGGGGGTGGGGCATGGACGGCGACACCGAGCGCACGGCCAGTGGCTCCGCGTCGCCTTCCGGCACCGCTTGCTCGTCCGGTTCTGCCGGCTCGTCCGGCCCTGCGGCGTTGACGGGCTTGACGGCGGCGGCTCGGGAGGGGTGGGCGACGGAGAACCGCGCGGCCGCGCAACGCCTGGTCGCCTGTTACGCCCTGCTGCAGGAGTGCTGGCGCGAGTACGGGCACGGTATCGACGGCAGTCACGAGGCCCGCCGCGGCCACGCCGTCGTTGACGGCCTCGTCGCCGCGGCAGGCTATGTGGTGGCGGCGATGTCGATCTCCGCCAGACGCGCGGAGAAGATGCTGTCCTTCTCGTGGGAGCTGCACACCCGCTACCCGGCGATTCTGGAGGCGATGGCGGCCGGGCTGATGGAACAACGCGTCGCCGAACTGCTGGCCCGGCAGATGGCCACCGTCCGCGGCGACGTGCTGGAGCAGGTCCAGCGCCAGGTCGTCGAGAACTACCTCAACGGCGTCGCCGCCGGCATCCGTCTGGGCGACAAGGCCCTGCGCGATGAGATCGACGCCGTCATCGGCCGCCACGACCCCGACGCCATCCGGCTACGCAAAGAAGACGCCAGCCGCACCCGCGGCGTGCGCATCGGCAAAGGCGTCGACGGCATGTCCAGCGTCTCCGCCCTGCTGGCCACCGAGGAAGCCGCCGTGTTGGCCGAAGCCCTCGACCAGCGGGTCGCCGAACACGACGCCGCCGACACCGACACCACCGCCGCGGCTGCCGGCCGGGCCGCCGACCCCGACACCGCCCCGGATGAGCCTGTCGAGCCGGAGCCGAACTACTCCAAGGCAGAACGCCGCGCCGACGCCCTGATGTCCCTGATCTGCGGCGACACCCCCACCCACCCCGACGCTGCCAACGCTTCCGATGACGCCGCGAGCACAGACGATGCCGCTGACGGCGCCGTGGGCGCGCCCGCCACCGGCGGCACCGGTCAGGCGCCGGTGTTGCGGCCGAAGGTGACCGTCATCGCCACCGGCGACAACGGCCGCGACGAACACGGCGCCCGAGTGGAGTTCACCCGCACCGGCGAAGCGGCCCTGCAAACCCTGATGGAGATGCTCGCCACCTCGGATGGGGCCTCGTTCGAGCAGGTCGACCCGCACATCGGCGCCGCCGACGACACAGATGCGGCCCTGAGATATCGGCCGAGTGCCCAGTTGGCGCGCCGGGTCCGGCTCCGCGACGGCACCTGCCGCCACCCCGGGTGCGCGATCCCCGCCGACGACTGCGACCTGGACCATGTGGTGCCGTTCAACCACGCCGACCCCGCCGCCGGCGGCCTGACGGTGGAGGCGAATCTGGTCAGTCAGTGCCGGCGCCATCACCGGTTCAAAACGTTCTCCGACTGGACCTACAAACTCCAGCCCGACGGCACCCTGATCGTGACCACCCCCGACGGCACCGTCATGCTCACCCGCCCCGACGGGCCGCTGGCCCAGTACCGGCGCGAGCACCAACGCGACGAGGCCGACGCCTGGGCGCGTCAGCAGCGCCGCAACCCCAGCCCCGACATCGGGGCCGGGGTCCTCGACGAGGCCACCTACTTCGCCCGCCGCGCCCAACGCCTGGCCCGCGAACGCGCCCGCGCCGCCGCCCGCAATGCAGCCGACGCGACCTCGCCGCCACCCGAGGCCGCCGCCGACACCACCCCGGACCCGGCCCCGCGCGAAAGAACGACCCCCGCCGCGGCCAGCCGCTGGTGGCAACGCAACAAACCCACCGACAGCACCCTGGAAAAAGCCATCCTCCACGCCCTCCACCAACACCTCGACGAACTCCTCCAACCACCACCACCCTTCTGAGGCCGTCGCCACGGCGGGCGAGCCGCCGGTTACCGCCCTCACCAGCGGCGGATGAGGGATGGTGAAGTCATGACAGAGATCCCGATCGAGCCCTCCGCCCATTCGCTGGCCGATGTCATGCCGTCTGTCGCTGCGTCGCTGGGCTCCGGCCACCACAACCCGCTCGCGATCGCGCCAGCTAGCGACGCCGTCCTGGTTCTCGTCGATGGTCTCGGCGCCGAGCTGATCCGCCGGTACGCCACCGACTCCCCGACGCTCGCCGTCATGTCCTCCCGGATGATCTCCGCGGGCTTCCCGGCGACGACCGCGACCAGCCTGACGAGCCTCGCCGTAGGCGCTCCGTGTTCCAAGCACGGGATCGTGGGGTACAGCTTCCGAGTCTCGGACGACGCCGACGACACCGCCGTCTCGTTCAATCCGTTGCGCTGGACCCTCGACTCGGCTGGCGGCCCGTCGGCGATGGATCGCTTCCCACCGCGGAGAATCCAGCAACGGTCGAGCCTGCTCGAACATCTCGCCTCAGACGGCGTCGACGTCACCTACGTGATGCGTGAGGAGTTCCGCGAATCAGGACTGACCCGGGCGGCCTTCCGGGCGGACGGGGAATTCCGCTCTGCTGTCTCCCTCGACGAGGTGAAGCAGGGAGTGATCGACGCTGTGGGCCGCCCCTCGCGATCCAGGCGCTTCGTCTACGCGTACTACGGCGACCTCGACCTCATCGGACACATCCACGGCCCCGGCTCTCCGGAGTGGCTGGAGTCGCTCCGCGCTGTCGACGCCTTCATCGCCGACCTCGCCACCGATCTCCCCCGCGACTGCAGGCTCATCGTCACCGCGGACCACGGAATGGTCAACGCCGAGACCGTCATCGATATCGACCACACGCCCGCCCTCCTCGCCGATGTCCAGATCGTCGCCGGCGAAGCCCGCGTCCGCCATGCATACGCCCGCCCGGGCGCCGCGGACGACGTCCTCCACGCGTGGAGCGCCGAGCTGGCGGGCCGCGCGCGGGTGATCAGCCGCGAGCAGGCCCTCGACGAGCGACTCTTCGGCCCCGATCGCGCCTACGCAGACCGGCTCGGCGATGTCATCGCCATCGCGAGCGGCGGCGTCATCCTCGCGCGGACGGAACACGAGCCGATGGAGTCGTCCCTCCTGGGCCATCACGGCGCCAACACCGCGGCGGAGCAACACATCCCGCTCATCCTCCGGTGATCCCGGCGCCGGAGGCGGCGTCAGCAGGTGACGAGAACAGACGGATCGCTGGTGATGTCCAGCCACCGACCGTAGGCCGGGGGCCCCGCCGCGCGGACATCCGCGCACAGTTCCTGCCGGGTGTAACCCGACGCCCGATAGACCGCGTAGATGACGTTGCCGTTCTCGTCGCGCGGCCGCAGTGACGGGCACGCCATGTCCGTGCGTAGGTAGGACGCTCCCGGATACCTGGCCAAGGCCGAGGCGATCTCTTGGGCGTACGCGCCCGGGGTGACCGCCGAATAGAGGACGACGATCCCCCGGCCGTCACACGCCGGTCGAGACATGGGCGTGTCGAGTCCCAGATCACCGACGGTCACGGCGGGTTCCGGCGCGGCCGACGCCCCCGGTGCCACCGGCGCCGCCTGTGGAGTCGGCGCGAGCGGCGAGCTGGGGGCCTCCGTCGACGGGACGACCGGACTCTCCGTCGCCACGGAAGCAGCGATGGGAGTCGCGCCGGGTGCAGCGGCGGGCTGATCGTCCCGCGCCGCGACCAGGTAGCCGACCCCCGCTGCGAGCACGAGGAGCAGTACCACGACGATCCCGCCCAGGATCCATACCGCGGTGTTCCGACGCGGCTCCCGGGTGTCGTTGAACGGCGCGTATCGCCAGTCATCGGTGTCCCAGCCGTTCCCGGGCGATCTTGTCATGTCCACCACCGTCGCCAGGGCCGTGTAACCGGCCACTCCCGCCTGAATGACGATCACTTTATCCACGGTGAAGCGGCGACACTTCGTTTTCGCGTCCGCGCAGGCGTGGAACCGAACCGGCGATCCCGCGCGTCGAACAGGGTGCACGGAAACAGGGTGCACGGATAGGTCGCACAGAACCGCAGCAACAGCGACACCGACAGCAACAGAGACGTCACCACGACCAGCGAGGCGGAGATGAGAACGCAGGTATGAGTACGACGACGAGCGCCACCACAGCACCGGGCCGCTTCCACCGGGATACGCGGGCCCGTCAGGGGGAATCGGCGCGGCCGGTGGTCGAACCCACGGTGGGGCGACGATGACCGGGCCTCTCGATGTCACGCCGGCGGAACTGACGAATCTCGCCCGGCGCGTGGACGGATTCGGCGACCAGATCGGCGGGATCACTCCGGAGGGCGACCTCTCCACGCTGGCGAATGTTCTGAGGGGCAGCAGGGTCGCGGCTATCGCGAGCACGCTCGGCGCGCGGCTGAGTCAGTCGGCCGACAGGCTGAGCTCCGACCTGTTGGAGGAGGCGGGCCGCCTCCGGACCGCTACCGGGGTCATCGTCACGGCGGACGGCCACAACGCCGCGATGTTCGGCGGGAGGTGAACCGGTGCCGATACGAGTCAGCGACGCACTAGCGTGGCAGGTGGACGACGCCGAATCGCGCCTCAGCGCGGTCCGCGCGGGAATCACCGTGACGAATGACGTCGCGGACCGCCTGCGCGACGATGCGGAGCGGGTGCTGGACGGGATGGAGGGTCAGTCCGTCGACGCGGCGCGCTCATCGGTTCAGGATCTGCGTCGGCGCACATTCGCACTCGGCGACGACCTGCGCAGCACCGCGAATCCCCTGTCGTCGTTCGCTCGATCCGTCGCCATCCACCGGGATCGGCTGAGGGCGGGCGTCGAGGCGGTACTCCGACAGGGGGCGACCGTCGCGGAGGACGGAAGCGTGGTGTGTCCTCCCGACATGGAGGCGACCCGATCGCGAGAACTCCGAGAGCTCGAAGTGACCATCAAGGACGCGCTCCGTGCGATCGACTCTCTGGACGTCGAGACTGCGGACACGCTCACCCGCCTCTATGAGACCATCGCCGACCACAGCAACAACGTCGACGCCAAGACGATCACCGTGGGCGTGGTGAACTCGGTGATGACGGAACCACTGGCCGCCGCGATCGCGGCCGGCGACGACGGACTGCGCAGCACCCGAGTCGTCGCCAAGGGGCTCGGCCCGTTCGGGTCGGCGCTGAGCTTCGTGGCCGGGGTGTACGGCGCGCCGGAGGACGAGCCGTTGACGGAGACGCTCGCCGCCGAGGGCGCCGGTCTCGGAGCGGGGCTCGCGGCGAGCATCGTCGGTTCCGCCGTAGCGGGTGGCGTGGCCGGAAGCATCGTTCCCGGCGCGGGGACGGTGGCCGGCGTACTCGGGGGCATCGTCCTCGGCACGTTTGCGAGCGCCAGGGCGTCCGCGCACGTCCGCGACCGATTCGACGACCAGCGGCAAGGCGGGTGAGGGTGATGTCCCAACCGGCACCGGACTCTGCCGCCCGGACCATCGAGTGGACCTACCGCGTCGCCCAGAACCCTCGGTGGCTGCTGGCGTTCGCGGCCCTGTGTTGGTACGCCGGGCAGGTCATATGGGCTGCCACGTCGATCGACGTCTGGTGGTTTCTGGGTGTCATCGACCCGGTGCGCGCCGCGTACTCCGAGCGGCCCGACCTCGTGGAGCTCGCGTATCTCGGGTCCAGTGCGATGGTCGCCGTGCTCGTTCCGACCGTCACAGGTTTCGTCCACCTCAGGACTCCACCCCGGATCGATGAACCCCGAACACCGATTCCCGCATACGGGCACTGGCGCCTCCACATTCCCTTCGTGGTCGGGATCGCGCTGGGCTCATGGATGCTGATCCGCTGGTTCTCCGATCCCGACTACGACAACCTCTGGTCTCAGGTCTCGGCCTACGTGGCCCTGGCGATCGGGTGGGCGGGCATCGCCTTGGTCGGCTGGTCCCTCGTCGCCGGAGGTCACCGTCGCGCGCTCGTCTTCACACCCGGGGCGCTGCACTACACGCGCGGGTACTTCCAGGCCGCCATCCCGTGGGACTCCGTCACCGCACTCCGACCCGTGTGCGACGCCAACATCAAGAACGGGGGCCCCGGCGAGATTCACCGGCCCTCCCACCGCAATCTCCGCGCGGGGGTCCAGATGTTCGTTCGCGAAGGAGTGGAGACCAGAAGGAAGACCATGCTCTTCCGCATCGACGATCAGGACGTGATCGGCGTGGACTGCTCCGGTTACAAGATCGAGCCGAACACGCTTATCAACGCCATCTACCTCCTCGTGGAGAACCCCGGGCTCCGGCCACTGCTGGACACTCCCGAGTGCGCCGAGTTCTTCGTGGGTCCGGACTGGAACACGCGTCGGACGATGCGCGTCGGCGATCGTTGGGATCGGTCCACGGGCGAAATCGTCCGCGCCGACGACAAGGACACGCCATGACGACGCTCGCAGAGTTCCTCGAGGCCGGTGACCGCGTCCTCGAGCCGCTGGATGACGCCTCACTCGCCGGGCTCGACCCGGGTGCCGGCTGGCGACTGGTCGAACAGGCCGTGCCGGTGGGCAACGTCGCGATCTGGGCACATCCCGGGTTGTACCGCCAAGGATTCCAACCGACCGTTGTCCTCTCGCTCGCGCGGATCAGTCCCGCGATCGACCTCGGAACGCTGCTGGACCGGCTCGACGACACGGCTGCGACGCTCGAACGCTGGCGGGTGCGGGCCACCGACAGGGTGGTGGACGACCGGGGTCGACTGGTCTCGGACACCCTCGGCGAGTTCCGCGTGGGCCCTCACGAGCTCACCGCGTCGACCATCGCCACCGTGTGGCACGACGGCGGCGCGACGGTGCTGCGCCAGGTGGTGGTCACGACCTTCACCGACCAGGTGACGACGCACTCCGGCGTCCTGCGCGTTCTGGACTGAGGCCGCGACCAGCTGCGCCTCGCGTGCGCGCCGCGGGGCGCGTCCACCGGATGCGGGCCGTCGGCGTCGTTACTACGGTCGGGAATATGCGCGAAGGCGCATAGCACGACCCGAGAGAGGAGCCCGAACATGAAGGCAGTCACCTGGCACGGCAAGCGCGACGTCCGCGTCGAGGACGTCCCCGATCCCAGGATTCAGGAACCCACCGACGCGATCGTCAAGATCACCAGCACCAACATCTGCGGTTCCGACCTGCATCTGTACGAGGTCCTCGGGCCGTTCATGCACGAGGGCGACATCCTCGGCCACGAACCCATGGGGATCGTCGAGGAGGTCGGCGCCGAGGTGACCGGCCTCAAGCCCGGCGACCGCGTGGTCATGCCGTTCCAGATCTCGTGCGGGCACTGCTACATGTGCGACAAGGGTCTCAACACCCAGTGCGAGACCACCCAGGTCCGCGACCAGGGCATGGGTGCGATGCTGTTCGGGTACTCCGAGTTGTACGGCAGCGTTTCCGGCGGCCAGGCCGAGTACCTGCGGGTTCCGCAGGCGCAGAACACGACCATCAAGGTGCCGCACGAGCACGCCGACGACCGCTACCTCTACCTCTCGGACGTCCTGCCCACCGCGTGGCAGGCGGTGGACTACGCCGAGATTCCCGACGGCGGGACGGTCGTCGTGTTGGGACTCGGTCCCATCGGAGACATGGCGGCCCGGATCGCCGCCCACCACGGACACCGCGTCATCGGCGTCGATCCCGTCGCGGAGCGACGCGCACGCCAGGCGCACCGCGGCGTCGAGGTGATCGACCCGACCGACGTTCCCGGAGAGCTGGGCGACGTCATCCGCGACATGACCGACGGCCGCGGCCCGGACTCGGTGGTGGACGCCGTGGGCATGGAGGCGCACGGTTCCCCGGCCGCCAGTGCCGCACACGCGGCCGTGGGGATGCTGCCCAAGTTCCTCGGCAAGAAGGTGATGGAGAACGCCGGCGTCGACCGGCTCGACGCGTTCTACTCGGCGATCGACATCGTGCGCCGCGGCGGGACCATCTCGCTCTCCGGCGTGTACGGCGGCAGCGCCGATCCCCTGCCCATGCTGACGCTGTTCGACAAGCAGATCACGCTGAAGATGGGCCAGGCCAACGTCAAGCGGTGGGTGCCCGACATCATGCCGCTGCTGACCGACGAGGACCCGCTGGGCGTCGACGACTTCGCCACCCACCGGCTGCCGCTGACGGACGCCCCGCGCGCGTATGAGATGTTCCAGAAGAAGCAGGACGGCGCGGTGAAGGTGGTCCTCGAGCCGTGACGGAACTCGCGCGGCTCCTGCTGATCCGCCACGGACAGAGCATCGGCAACGTCGCCGACGACCGAGCCCGCGCCGCCGGCGCCCACCGCCTCGACCTGGACTACCGCGACGCCGACACCCCGCTGTCGGAGGCCGGGGTCGGCCAGGCCCGCGCGGTGGGCGCCTGGCTCGGCGAGCTGCCGGAGGAGCTCCGGCCCACCGTGTGGTTGACCTCGCCGTACCGCCGGGCGGCCGACACCGCGTCCCTCACACTCGAGGCGGCGGGCGGGGCGGCGGGCGCGCCGACTCTGCTCACCGACGAGCGCCTGCGGGAGCGCGATCTGGGGATCCTGGACGGTTACACCGGTGGGGGGATCCGAGAGCGTTATCCGGAGGAGGCCGAGCGGCGGGACCGGATCGGCAAGTTCTACTACCGGCCGCCCGGTGGCGAGAGCTGGACCGACGTGCTGCTGCGTGTGCGCTACCTGCTCACCGACCTGCGCCAGCAATACGCCGGCGAGCGGGTATGCGTGTTCAGCCACCAGGCGGTCATCATGTGCTTCCGCGTGGCCCTCGAGCGGATGGCCGAGCACGACGTGCTGACGATCGACCGCGAGGACCCGCTGCCCAACTGCTCGGTGACGACCTACCGGCGCGCCGACGACCAACTCACACTCGAGCACTACGCTGACACGACAGCTGTAGAGCGCGCGGATGCGCCGACGACGCATGAGACGCCGACGACGCAGGAGGAGGCGGCGACATGACGGGCGGCGACTTGCCGGGCGACGGATCCGATGGCGCGAGCGGATCCGAGACGGTCATCACGCCTCACCTCCTGCGGGACTGGCCACTGCCCGCGCCCGGCGGGGGCAAGGAGGGCCGCGGACGGGTGATCGTCGTGGGCGGCAGTCGGGCCACCCCGGGGGCGGTGAGACTGGCCGGCGAGGGCGCGCTTCGCAGCGGCGCGGGCAAGTTGCAGATCGTCACGGCCGAGTCGGTCGCGCCCGGACTGGCGATCCACATCCCCGAATCCAAGGCCGTCGGGCTGCCCGAACGCGAGGACGGGGAGCTCGCAGCGGTGGGCGCCGAGACGATCATCGGGCTCGCGAAGTCCTGCGACGCCGTGGTCCTCGGCCCCGGCATCGGGGACACGACCGCCGCGACAGACCTACTCGAAGAGGTGCTCCCCCGGCTGGAGACCACCCTGGTGCTGGACGCGCTCGGCATGGCGTACGTCACCGAGCACCCCGACGGCCTCGAGCACCTCGGCGGCCGCGTGGTCCTCAGTCCGAACCCCAAGGAGCTCTCTCGCACCCTGGGGGTCGACCAGGACGACGTGGAGGCCGACACGCCCGCGCACGTCACCGAACTCGCGCAACGCGCCCGCGCGGTCGTCGTGTCCGGCACCTCGACCTCGTGGATCGCCGCCCCGGACGGCCGTCTCTGGCGGGACGAGTCAGGATCGTTCGGACTCGGCGTCTCCGGCTCCGGTGACGTCAAGGCCGGCATCATCGCCGGGCTGTTGGCCCGAGGGGCGGATCCGGCACAGGCCGCCGCGTGGGCCACCTACAGTCACGGCCGGGCCGGAGAGCGCCTGTCCGCCCGGACCGGCCCCACCGGCTTCCTCGCCCGCGAGCTGCTCCCCGAGGTGCCGGGGATCCTGGTGGAACTCTCGTCCTGAGCAGGACGTCGGGAGGGTGTCAGTCATGCAGGTCCGGCAGCGCGGGTTCCCGGTCGGCCGGTCGCGCCGGGTCGGGGGTCGGAACGCGCTCGTCGTCGTATACCTCCTCGCCCTCACCGGCGCCCTGACCGCCGCGTGCGGCGGACCGTTCCCCAGGGATACCGACGGCAGCCTCGACCGGATCACCGGGGGCGTGCTACGCGTGGGCGTGTCGGAGAACCCGCCGTGGACCGAGGTGTACGACGACGGGCGCGTCGCCGGGCGGGAGGTCGACCTGGTGCGTGGGTTCGCCACCGAGCACGGAGCCGACGTGGAATGGATCCCCGGTGCGGAGAGCGAACTCGTGATGGCGATGGTCCGCGGCGATCTCGACGTGGTCGTCGGCGGGCTGACGTCCGATACGCCGTGGGAGTCCGAGGCGGCGGTGACCCGACCCTACGCCGATGAGGTCACACCGGACGGCGACGCCGAGCAGATGGTGATGGCCACGCCGCTCGGCGAGAACGCCCTGCTCGTGGCGTTGGAGACGTACCTCGCTGGCACCGGGGAGGCGTCGTGAGCGGGGAAGCGTCATGAGCGGGAAGACGGCGCTCGGAGGTCGGGACCTACCCGAGGAGCAGCAGGCCGCACTGCGACGCGCGATCCGGCTGGAGTGGGTGACCCTCGCCGTTCTCGCCGTGACGGTCGCGGCCGTGTACGCGGTGTCGGGCCAGTCGCAGGCGATGAAGGCGGCGTGGATCGAGGACTCGCTGTCCTTCCTGCCGCCGATCGCGTTCCTCGTGGCCGTACGCGTGTCCAGGATCCCGCCGAGCGCGCGGTTCCCGTACGGGCATCACCGGGCGGTCGACATCGGGCACCTCGTGGCCGGCGTGTCGCTTCTGGTCATGGGCGTGTTCCTCGTTGTCGACTCGGGCACCGGGCTGATCACCGGCGAGCGTCCCCCGCTGGGGGTGGTGGAGATCGGCGGGCACGTCATCTGGTCCGGGTGGCTAATGGTGGTGGTGATGGCGCTGTCGGTCATCGGGCCGTTCATCCTCGGCCGGATGAAGCTCGCACCGGCCGAGGCGCTGCACGACAAGGTGCTCTACGCCGACGCCGCCATGAACCGCGCCGACTGGAAGACCGGTCTGGCCACGATCGTCGGGGTGTTCGGGATCGGCCTGGGGCTGTGGTGGGCGGACGCGGCCGCGGCACTGGTGGTGAGCGTGTCGATCATCAGCGACGGGTGGTCCAATCTGCGCGGCGCGATCGAGGGGCTCGCCGACGCGCGCCCCACCCGCTTCGACGGCACCGACCCCCACCCGCTCGTCTACGAGATCGACGAACTGCTGGCCGAGGTGGACTGGTCCGTGGACCGCGGCGCGCGCGTGCGTGACGAGGGGCATGTCTTCCACGTGGAGGCCTTCCTCGTCCCCGCCGACGGCCGCGAGGTCACCGTCGAGGCCCTGTCGGACGTCCGTCGGCGGTTGGCGCAGCTGAGCTGGAAGATCGAGGACGTCGTGGTGACCGTCGTGCCGGAAGTGCTCGACGGTCACCGGCCGTGTTGACGCGCGCACCGGCCGCGTACCGGCTGCGGATCGCCGTGCGGGCTGGCACTCTCGGGGCATGCCCACTCTCGACGCCATCCGGACCGCCATCGACGCCGCCACCGAGCCCGAGCAGCCCGCGCTGGAGCGGGCTCGCATGATCATCGTGGACAAACTCGGCGAGCGCGACAGCCTGGGGCTCGACGAGCTCATCGAGTCAGTGTGCGAGGCGTACGACGCCCACTCGGGCGAGCCGCTGCGGCTGGTCGACGTCGACCCGTCCGCCCCCGAGACCGACACGCCCGCCCTGCGGAACCTGCGCTACGCCCGCGCCGCGCGCACGGCGATCATCGCGCTGCTCGACGAGGGGACGATCGTGACGGTCGCACCGCTGCCCGGCGACGGTGAGATGGTCCGCGCCACCGGCGAGGGGGACCCCGCGGGAGAGGACCACGACGACGACGAGGTCACCGCCGCCAAGGAGACCACCGACGCGGCAGCCGCGAAAGCCGGGGCCGAGGAGGTCGTCGTCGCGACGGGCCCGCAGCCGGAGGGGCGGCGGTTCTCGCTGGCCGACCGCTGACCGCCCCGCCGGCGGGTCCGGGGCGCGCGGGGCGTCCTACAGGGTGACGGTCTCGTCCGGGTGGTCGGTGTCCTTGAGCGGCTTCTGCGCCCCGCCGGACAGGGTCGTCTCGCCGAGGCGGGCCTCCCGGTACCGCTCGGCCTGCGCCTGGGTGATGGGTTCGCGGGAACCGTCCTTGGCGTAGCAGACCGGCAGCCAGGCGCCCTCGTCGTCCAGGCGGGCGACGATCCGCTGGCGCAGGCGGAACGGCTGGATGGAATCCGACCACGCGACCAGCAGGTCGAGGTTCCCGCCGCGGGCGTCGGGCGTCGAGTCGGTGATGCAGAAGTGCTGCACACTGCGCCACACCGCGAACTGCGCGCCGGACACCGACAGCGGATCGACGGTCGCGGCCTTCGGCGAGCGGGCGGACCGGGTGCGGGAGGCCTTGGCGGGCGCGGCGGGCGGGGGCGGTGAGGTGTTCTCCCCGGCCTCGACGCGGCGCCGGGCCTCCTCCATCCGCTGCAGTCGTCGCTCCGCCGCCGTGCTCTTCTCGCCTGAGTCCCAGAACCCCGTCATGGCAGACGACTTTACGCGGCCTGCCGTCTCGCGCCCGAGCCCGAAAGCCCCCGTGGGGCGGACCTCACAGGTCCAGGCCGAGGTCCAGCACAGCGACAGAATGGGTAAGCCCCCCGACCGCGAGATAGTCGACGCCGCAGCGTGCGTAGTCGGCGGCCACGTCGAGAGCGAGCCCGCCGCTGGACTCCAGTCGGGTCCTCGGCGAGACCTTGTCGCGGCGCTGCACCGCGATCTGCGTCTGCCACACCGGGAAGTTGTCCAGCAGCACCAGGTCGACGCCCGCGGCCAGCATCTGGTCGAGCTGCTCCAGGGAGTCCACCTCGACCTCGCACGGTAGCTCCGGGAAGCGCTCGCGGACCGCCGTCAGCGCCGGGAGGACCCCACCGGCGGCGACGACGTGGTTGTCCTTGACCAGTACCGCGTCGCCCAGGCCCAGGCGGTGGTTGACCCCGCCGCCGCACCGCATCGCGTACTTCTGCAGCAGCCGCATTCCGGGCATCGTCTTACGCGTGTCGCGGACCGCGCAGTTCGTTCCGGCGAGTTCGTCGGCCCACGCGCGGGTGGCGGTGGCGACCCCGGACAGGTGGCACACCAGGTTGAGCACCGTGCGCTCGGCGGTGAGCAGCCCGAGGGTGGGCGCGCTGATCTCGGCCACGACGTCGCCGGCCGCCACGCGGTCGCCGTCGCGGGCGTGGAGGGTCACGGAGAACCCGGGGCCGCTCTCGCCGGACGAGCCGCCCGTGCCCCGGCCGATCACCTCGTCCAACACCATCTCGATCAGCGGCAGGCCCGCCACGACGCCGTCTGCGCGAGTCGCCAGCCGCGCGGTCGCCCGGGCATCGGCCGGCACCGTGGCCAGCGAGGTGGCGTCCGGGCCGTATCGCAGGTCCTCCTCGAGCGCGCGACGGATCGCGAGCACCGCGTCCGCACGGGTGTCGGGGTCGAAGAACTCGTCGTCGTCGACCCCGGCTGCACCGCTCGCCACCGTCCCGCGGTCCGACACGCCGCCCGACACGCCCGGGCGGCTCACTCCCCGGACCCCGGGTTGCCGATGGCGATCATCCGCTCGACCGACCCGCGCGCGGCTTCGGCGGTCACGGGGTCGACGTGGACCTCGTCGGCGCCCTCGACGAGGGCGCGTAGCAACGCGGCCGGGGTGATCATCTTCATGTACGGGCAGCTGGCCTGGTCGTTGACCGGCAGGAAGTCGATCTCCGGGGCGGCCTTGCGCAGCTGGTGGATCATGCCGACCTCCGTCGCCACGAGCACCTCGCGGGCGCCCGAGGCACGAGCGGCGTCGACCATGCCGCCGGTGGACAGGATCTTGACCTGATCGGCGGGCACCGCGCCCTCGGTGGCCAGGTGCAGCGCGCTGGTCGCGCAGCCGCACTCGGGGTGGACGAAGAGCTCCGCGCCCGGGTGGGCGCCGGCCTTGGCCGTGAGCTGGTCGCCGTTGATCGCGGCGTGGACGTGGCACTCGCCCGCCCACACGAGGACGTTGTCGCGGCCGGTCTTGCGCCGCACGTGCGCGCCGAGGAACTGGTCTGGCAGGAAGAGCACCTCGCGGTCAGGGTCGATCGAGGCGACCACGTCCACGGCGTTGGAGCTGGTGCAGCAGATGTCGGTGAGCGCTTTGACCGCCGCGGTGGTGTTGACGTAGGAGACCACGACGGCGTCCGGGTGCTCGGACTTCCACTCGGCCAGCTGCTCGGCGGTGATGGAGTCGGCCAGCGAGCAGCCCGCGGCCTCGTCAGGGATGAGGACGGTCTTGTCGGGCGAGAGGATCTTGGCGGTCTCGGCCATGAAGTGCACGCCGCAGAACACGATCGTCGACTGCTCGACGGCCGCCGCGATGCGCGACAGGGCCAGCGAGTCACCGACGTGGTGGGCGATGTCCTGGATGGCGGGGATCTCGTAGTTGTGCGCGAGGATCACCGCGTCGCGGTCGGCGGCGAGGCGGCGGATCTCCGAGGCCCACTCGGCGTCCGGCTCGACGCCCGTGTACACGGAGCCGTCGTGACGGATCCTCGCGGCGAGCGGCGAGTCGAGCCGCCCGATCGTGGTGCCGGGCCGCGGCGCGACCGTCGTGCTGTGTCCTGTGGCAGTGCTCAACGCTGCCCCCTCCCGGGTGAAGTCTCACGGCGCCCTCCGGCAACCGCCCGGGGACGTTTTCGACTTATGATCGAATACATGAAGGAGTGTAACACCGGTCACGAGGTGCTCGTCGTGGTGAGCCAGGTGCGGCCGGTCTCCGAGGCCTCGACACCCGCCCTCCACGTGCTGCTCTGGCAACACTCCCTGGGGCCCGCCGCCGGCCGGTGGGCGCTCCCGGGCGGCGAGGTCCGTGACGACGAGGACCTGCGCGCCTCCGCCACCCGGCAGCTCGCCGAGAAGGTCGACGTGCGGTCACTGAGCCACCTCGAACCGGTCGCCGATTTCTCCGACCCGGCCCGCGTCCCCGGCCGGCGCGTGTTCGCCTCCGGCTTCCTCGGCGTGCTGCCCTGCGACGCCGCGCCGGCCCTGCCCGACGACACCGCGTGGTTCCGCGTGGACGAGCTGCCCGACACGGTCTACGACCACGCGGGCATCGTCGCACTGGCCCGCGACCGCCTGGCGGCCAAACTGTCCTACTCCAACCTCGGCTTCGCCCTCGCGCCCGAGGAGTTCACGCTGTCCTTCCTCGCGCAGCTCTACGCGGCCGCGCTCGGGCACCCGGTGGACCCGACCAACCTCCAGCGCGTCCTGACCCGCCGCCGCGAGCTCGAGGCGTGCGGGCGCAGCGCTCCCCCGGGCCCGTCGGGCGGGCGGCCGGCGGGGCTGTACCGGTTCGCCGAGAGGCGACTGCGCATCACCGACCAGTTCGCCACCCTGCGCCCGCCGACCGGCAGCGGGTGGTGAGTCCCGTCAGTCGGCGTGCAGGTCCGCCGACGGGTCGAGGTACGCCAGGGCGGCGACCGTGAACGCCGCGATCATCGTCCCCAGGGCCAGCCAGCCGACGCCGGGAGGGAACCAGTCCCACGCCGGGCCGGACAGGCCGTAGATCATCCGGTCGTAGAAGAGCTCCCCCGCCGCCGGGGCCTGACGCACCACCTGCCCGTACGGGGCGTCCTCCGGCGGCGCCGCGAGCACCCCGGCCACCGGGGACGCGGACATCGCGGCCGTCGTCGCCGCCAGCCCGGGCACGAGCGCGAGCGCGGGCACGCCTCCCGGCCGCCGCAGGCGGGGATGTCGGTGCCAGAGCACGAGCACCGCGCACACCGTGGCGGAGCCGGTGAGCACGACGAGCGTGAGCAACTGGCTGCCACCGTCCGCCCCCGAATCGGTCAGCCGCAGGCCGCGTCCGCCGCCGACGGACAGAAGCTCCGAGCGGGGGGCCGCGACGGCCCACAGCGTCAATGCCGCGAGAAACGGGGCGACGACGCCCAAGAGTGTGCCCGCCGCGCGTGGGGCGGTGCCGGGCGTGCGGTCGGACGAACGCACGACACCTGACGACGACGGGCCGGTCATGCGGCCCGACTGTACCAACGGCGGTGACGCCGACCCGCTGTGGTGTAATCGGACCCGGCTCCGCTCCCCCCGGCGTGGCGCCCGGATGCCGGGCCGGGGCCATCCGCGACCCCCGGACAAGACGTCAGGAAGTATCAGCCAGTGGCCTCCACCCCTGCTCCCGCGCCCGCCCCCCGGCGCCGCGGGACGAAGGCCTACCGGCACGACATCGACGGCCTGCGCGGCCTCGCGATCGCACTGGTCGTGGTGTTCCACATCTGGATGGGCCGCGTCTCCGGCGGCGTCGACGTGTTCCTCACCCTGTCCGGATTCTTCTTCCTCGGCTCGCTCCTGCGCGGCGCCGGCGACCCGGACACGCCCCTCAACCCGCTGCCGCACCTCAAGCGCCTGGTCCGCAGGCTGTACCCGGCGCTGGTGGTGACGGTCGCCGCGACCGTCCTCGGCACCGTGCTCGTCAAGCCGCCCACCCAGTGGTCGGCGATCTTCGAGCAGACCGTGGCCTCGCTGCTGTACTACCAGAACTGGGAACTGGCGCTCACCGCCTCGGACTACGCGGCCGCCGACGCGACCATCTCGCCACTGCAGCACCTGTGGTCGATGTCCGTCCAGGGCCAGTTCTACCTGGTGGCCCTGGTGGTGGTCCTCGGCGTGAGCCTGCTGTGGCGTCGGCTCGTCCGCCGCGGCACCCCCAAGTGGGTCCTCGTCGGCATCGTGGCCGCGGGCACCGCCACATCGGCGTGGTGGGCCGTGCTCGGACAGTCCGCCAACCAGTCGTGGAACTACTACGACACCGGCGCCCGCATGTGGGAGCTGCTCGTCGGCGGCCTGGCGGCGATCGTCCTGGCCGGGATCGTCCTGCCCTGGCCCCTCCGCCTGCTCACCACCGCCACCGGCCTCTTCCTGGTGGTGAGCACCGGATTCCTCTTCGACGGCGCGGGCCACTTCCCCGGCCCGCTGGCCTGGTACCCCATCGGCGGCGCGCTGCTCATCATCCTCGGCGGCAACCTCCCGCCCGGCCTGCGCGCCACCCCGGCCCGGGACCCCATCACCTGGCTGCTGTCCGGCCGGCTGTTCCGGCGCCTCGGGGACATCTCCTACTCGCTCTACCTGTGGCACTGGCCGCTGCTCATCCTGTGGCTCTCCCACGACCGCGAGGCCGAGATCACGCTCGCCTCCGGCCTGGTGATCATCGCCGTGTCGATCGTGCTGGCGCTTCTCACGGAGAAATACATCGAGCGACCGGTGCGGATGGCCAGCCGGGCCCGGGGACGCACCACCCCGGCGGCCGCCGCCCGCGACCGGCTCCGGGGCGGCCCGGAACGCTCGCCCCGGGAGCAGAGACTGTTCGTCCGCGCGAGCGTCCTCGTCGTCGTCGCCGCCGTCGCCAGCGTGGCCACCGTCGGCTGGTGGGGCGCCACCTCCGGTTCCCGCTCGGCCGTCCCCTACGTCGACTCCCTCACCGACCCGGACCACCCCGGCGCGCGGGCGTTCCTCGAGGGAGTCCCCGCGCCCGACGACGTCGCGTACGTCCCCTCCCTGCTCCAGGTGGGCAACGACCTGCCCGCCAGCACCATGGACGGCTGCATCTCGACCTTCGAGTCCTCCGAGGTGGAGATGTGCGTCTACGGCGACGTCACCTCGCCCCGCACCATCGCGCTCACCGGCGGCTCCCACGCCGAGCACTGGATCAGCGGCCTCGACGAGGTCGGTCGGCACTACGGCTTCCGCGTGGTCACCGTCCTCAAGATGGGCTGCCCCCTCACCCTGGACGCCACGGTCTCCGACGGCGGCGAACAGCTCTACGAGAGCTGCGCCGAGTGGACCCCCGAGGCGCTGGCGGCGCTCGTCGGGCTGGACCCGGACTTCGTCTTCACCACCGCCACCCGACCCGTCGGCGTCGTGGGACCCGACGTCACCCCCCGCCAGTACGTCGACCTGTGGCGCGCGCTCGGCGAGCAGGGCATCGGGGTCATCGCCATCCGCGACACCCCGTGGCTCAACCGCGGCCGCGGCCCGATCCGCGCCTCCGACTGCCTCGGCGACGGCGGCACCCCGGCCGAGTGCGGCATGCCTCGCGAGCGCTCCATCTCCCCCGTCAACCCCGCCGCGCTCGCCGGCGCCGGCCTCGACTCCGTGCGACTGCTCGACCTCACCGACGGGCTGTGTGATCCCGAGGTCTGCCCCGCCGTGGTGGGCAACGTGATCGTCTACCACGACTCCCACCACCTGTCCGGCTCCTGGGTGCGCTCCGCGTCCGGCGAACTGGCCCGTCAGATGGGGCCCGCCACCGGCTGGTGGTGACCGGGACCTTCGCGTACGAGGGCCTCGCCGGGTACCGATAGGCACTACCCTTGGGCAGCGTGACCCAAGATGACGTGACGCAAGCCGCCCCGGAGCTCATCCGCGCCTGGCCGGGAACCCCTTACCCGCTGGGGGCCACCTACGACGGCACCGGCACGAACTTCTCCCTGTTCTCCGAGGTCGCGGAGCGCGTCGAGCTCTGCCTGATCGACGACGACGGCAGCGAACAGCGAGTCGAACTCGAGGAGGTCGACTACCACATCTGGCACTGCTACCTGTTCGGAGTGACCCCGGGTCAGCGGTACGGATTCCGCGTCCACGGGCCGTACGAGCCGGAGAACGGACTGCGGTGCGACCCGTCCAAGCTGCTGCTCGACCCGTACGGCAAGGCGTTCGACGGCAGCTTCGACGGCCACCCGAGCCTGCACAGCTACGACCTCGACAACCCGGACGAGCGCAACACCGACGACTCGCTCGGGCACACCATGACCACCGTCGTGATCAACCCCTACTTCGACTGGGGCAATGACCGGGCGCCCGGCCACGAGTACCACAACACGGTGATCTACGAGGCCCACGTCAAGGGCATGACGGCCACCCATCCCGACATCCCCGCCGAGATGCGCGGGACCTATGCGGGCATGAGCCACCCCGCGATCATCGACTACCTCACCGAACTGGGCGTCACCGCGATCGAGCTCATGCCCGTGCACCAGTTCATGCACGACCAGCCGCTCATCGACAAGGGCCTGCGCAACTACTGGGGCTACAACAGCTTCGGGTTCCTCGCCCCCCACAACGAGTACGCCTTCTCCCGCCAGCCCGGCGACGCCGTGAGCGAGTTCAAGGCCATGGTCAAGGCCTTCCACGAGGCGAACATCGAGGTGATCCTCGACGTGGTCTACAACCACACCGCCGAGGGCAACCACCTGGGGCCCACCATCGGCTTCCGCGGTATCGACAACCAGGCCTACTACCGGCTCGTCGAGGGCGACAAGCAGTTCTACATGGACTACACGGGGACCGGCAACACCCTCAACGTCCGGCACCCGCACTCGCTGCAGCTCATCATGGACTCGCTGCGCTACTGGATCCTCGACATGCACGTCGACGGCTTCCGCTTCGACCTCGCCTCGTCGCTCGCCCGCGGCCTGCACGAGGTCGACCGGCTGTCCTCGTTCTTCGATCTCGTCCAGCAGGACCCGGTGGTCAGCCAGGTCAAGCTCATCGCCGAGCCGTGGGACGTCGGTGAGGGCGGCTACCAGGTGGGCAACTTCCCGCCCCTGTGGACGGAGTGGAACGGCCAGTTCCGCGACACGGTGCGCGACTTCTGGCGCGGCGAGCCCGCCACCCTGGGCGAGTTCGCCTCCCGCCTCACCGGCTCCTCCGACCTGTACGAGGCCACCGGCAGGCGCCCCACTGCGTCGATCAACTTCGTCACCGCGCACGACGGTTTCACCCTCAACGACCTCGTGACCTACAACGAGAAACACAACGAGGCCAACGGGGAGGACAACAACGACGGCGAGAGCCACAACCGCTCCTGGAACTGCGGCGTCGAGGGGCCCACCGACGACCCCGAGATCCTCGCCCTGCGCCGCCGTCAGAAGCGCAACCTGCTCACGACCCTCATCCTCTCGCAGGGCACGCCGATGATCGCCCACGGTGACGAGATCGCGCGCACCCAGCACGGCAACAACAACGTCTACTGCCAGGACAACGAGACGTCGTGGATGAACTGGGACCTCGACGAGGAGCAGGAGGACCTGCTCGCCTTCACCCGCGAGCTCGTCCAACTGCGGAAGAACCACCCCGTGTTCCGGCGTCGACGCTTCTTCGGCACCCCGGTGCGCGGCGAGGAGGACCCGCAGGACATCGCGTGGTTCGCCCCCGACGGCTCGGAGATGACGAGCAAGGACTGGGACTCCGGCTTCGGCAAGTCCCTGGCCGTCTACCTCAACGGCGAGGGCATCCGCGAGCCGGACGAGCGTGGGCAGCGGATCATCGACGACTCGTTCCTCATGCTGTTCAACGCCCACCACGAGCCCATCGACTTCTCGTTGCTCGGCCCCGAGTACGCCGAGGCGTGGGAGATCGTCCTCGACACCACCCGGCCCGCCGGCGACCACAACGGGGACCTGCCCTCCGACGGCACCCTGGTCGTGGCCGGCCGCGGCACGGCCGTCCTACGGAAGCTGCGCTGATGGGCGACGCCGCGAACGGCGCGGGGTCGGGCCTGCGGGCCCGGGTCGACGCTCTCTCCAGCACCTACCGCCTTCAGCTGCGCACCCCCGCCTCCGACCCCGACGGCCGCGGCTTCACCCTGGCCGACGCCGAGCAGCTCGTGCCCTACCTCGCCGACCTCGGGGTGGGCGCGGTGTACCTCTCGCCCGTCCTGACCGCCACGCCCGGCTCGACCCATGGTTACGACGTCGTCGACCCCACCGAGGTCTCGCCCGAGCTCGGTGGGATCGACGCCCTGCGGTCCCTGCGCGCGGCGTGCCGCGCCCACGGGCTGGGGCTGATCGCCGACATCGTGCCCAACCACCTCGGCGTGGACGAGCCGGCCGCCAACCCCTGGTGGTGGGACGCGCTGCGGCGGGGCCCCGACTCGGAGTATCACCGCTTCTTCGACTTCGACACCGAGAAGGCCAACGGGGCCGACGGCAGGATCGCGATACCCGTCCTGGGCTCTCCGGAGGACGTGGCCGACCTCGTCGTCGTCGCCCCCGAGGACTCCCCCAGCGGCGAGGCCGAGCTCCACTTTTACGACCACCGCTTCCCCGTGGCGCCCGGCACCGGGGACGGCACCGCGCAGGAGGTGCACGACCGCCAGCACTACCGGCTCACCCACTGGCGCGAGCCGCTGCTCGGCTACCGTCGCTTCTTCACCGTCACCGGCCTGGCCGGACTCCGCCAGGAGGACCCCGAGGTCTTCGACGCCACCCACGCCGAGGTGCGCCGCTGGTGCGAGGAGGACCTCGTCGACGGCATCCGCGTCGACCACCCGGACGGGTTGTCCGACCCGGTGGGCTACGCGCACCGACTGCGGGACCTCGTCGGACCGGACCGGCTCGTGCTGGTGGAGAAGATCCTCGCGCCCGACGAGGTCCTCGAGCCCGCCATGGGGGTCGACGGCACCACCGGTTACGACGCCCTGCGGCTCATCGATCAGCTGCTCGTCGACGCCTCCGGCGAGGCCCGGTTGTCCGAGCTCGCCGCGCGGTACAGCGGTGACCCGGGCGACGAGGACCGGATCCACGCGCAGTCCGCCGAGCTCAAGAGACAGATCGCCGCCGAGGATCTCGCCCCCGAGTTGGCGCGGCTCGCCCGCGTCGTGCGCCACGAGGCCGCCGCCGGGCACGGGGGGTCGACGAGCGACGACGTCGAGGAGGGCGATCTCCGCGAGGCCCTGATCTCGGTGATCGCGCGTACGCCGTTCTACCGGGCCGACTATCCCGTCCTGCGGGGCACCCTCCCGGCCATCGTCGACGGCCTGCGCCGCGACCGGCCCGAGCTCGCGCCCGCACTGCGCCTCGTGGCCGGTGCACTCGCGCGCGGCGGCGAGGCGTCCACGCGGCTCGCGCAGGTCACCGGCGCCGCCACAGCGAAGGCCGATGAGGATCGGCTCTTCTACCGCCTCGGGCGGCTCGTCTCGCTCAACGAGGTCGGCGGCTCACCCGGGCGGATGGGCATGGCCGTCGAGGCGTTCCACCTGGCGATGGCCGAACGCGCCCGCGCCACACCGCTGGCCATGACCGCGCTGAGCACCCACGACACCAAGCGCGGCGAGGACGTCCGCGCCCGGATCTCGGTGCTGTCCCAGGTCCCGGACGCGTGGGCCGACCTGGTCTCGCGCGTGTTCGAGGCCCATCCCCCGCCGGCCGAGGACGCCGGGTACTTCCTGCTGCAGATCGTCGTGGGCGTGTGGCCGGAACCGGGCGGGCCGACCGACGAGCTGCGTTCGCGTCTGCACGACTATGCCGACAAGGCCCTGCGGGAGGCCGCGGTCCACACAAGATGGACCGATCAGAACGCGGAGTTCGAGTCCGCCGCGCACGAGTGGATCGACACCCTACTCGGCTCCGGCTCCGCGCTCATCGGCCCGTTCGTCGAGCGCATCGCCCCGGCCGGACGCGACAACGCACTCGTCGCCAAGGCCGTGCAGCTGCTCTCCCCCGGCGTGCCGGACGTCTACCAGGGCACCGAGGTGTGGGAGGACTCACTCGTCGACCCGGACAACCGGCGGTTCGTGGATTACGGTCCGCTTCGCTCGGGCGCCGTCGCCCGTGCCGGCCATCCGAAGTTCGCACTGGTCCGCGAAGTGCTCCGGATCCGCCGGTCGCACCCGGCGGACCTCGTCGGCGGGGCACACGTGCCGCTACCCGTGCACGGTCCCGCAGCCGCGGACGTCGTCGCGTTCACGCGGTCGGTCGACGGCCGCGCGGCGGTCGGGCTGATCGCCCGGCGGCGGACGGCGGTCCTCAGCGCCGGCGATCTCGGAGGCACCACCGCCCTGCTGCCGGAGGGGACGTGGGCGGTGCGGCCCGGCGGGGCTCCGATCTCCGGCCGCGTCGACCTGGGCGAGTTGCTCAGCGCCTTCCCCGTCGTGGTGATCGTTCGCGAGGACTGAGGCGGGTCGACTGGCGTGTCGGGTCCGTCCGGTCGGGCTGGGCCGGGTGGGCTGGGTCAGCCGCGGCCCAGCAGCCTGTCGGTCTCCCGCCGCTCGCGCTTTGTGGGCCGGCCCGCGCCGCGGTCCCGTCGCGGTTGGGAGGCCAGGATCTCCTTGGGCGGCGGCGGGGGTGAGTGGTCGATATAGCAGGTCGCCGCCACCGGAGCCCCGACCCGCTTGCTCACCGTCTCGACCACCTCGAGAATGCGGATCCGGCCGAGCGCGCCCGTCACCTGGACCCGGTCGCCGGGCACGACGTTCTTCGACGGTTGCACTGCCTCACCGTTGACCTTGACGTGGCCACCCCGACAGGCGGCCGCCGCCTTGGTCCGCGACGGGAACAACCGCACCGACCACGTCCACGCGTCCACCCGCACACCCATGGCCCGAGGATAACCGCGCCCGGAGCCTCCACGCGGCCCGCGTAGTCTCATGACGGCGATGCGCCCTTCGATCGGTGATCCGCCCCTCGGATGACGATCTGCCCTCGGAGTTCCCAGGGTGGATCGATTTGCGGAGGGCGGATCGCGGTTCGAGGGGCGGATCGTGCCGGTCAGCCGCCGTAGTCAGGCGGCAGCCGGGTACATCACGCTCCGAAGGCGCTGCACCAGTAGCCGAGGCTTGTCGAGATCCGCCCACCGCGAGTGGAGCACCCGGTAGCCCAGAGCCATGAGCGCGGCATCTCGATCTTTCTCGACACCCAGTCGGCGCCGGGCCTCTGCCGCATCCGCATCATCGAGGTACTTGCCTAAACCGTCGCATTCGCCGATCAGTCCGAACTCCGGCCAGAGGAAGTCCACGCGAGCGACGAAGTTGCCGTGGGTATCGAAGATGTCGACTTGTGTCTGAGCCTCCGGAAGACCGTAGTCCGCGAAGATCAGGCGACTGCGGGTCTCCGCGACGCTCTCGCTGCGGGCATCGACTCGGGCCAGCGCGGCCCGCGCCCGTGTGACACCGGACCTACCGGCCGCGCGGCTCAGCGCGTCGTCCACCGACGCCGCAGTGACCGCCTCCGCCTTGAAGGCCGCATCTGTGACTGCCACGCTCGCCGGAAGTGCGCACGACCTGGCCACGTCCACGATGGTGCGTTCCGGGCGGGTCACGCGGAGCCCGTCGACCACGTCGACCTCGTCTTCCGCCAACGGGGTCACGTCGTGCTTGGTCAACCTGGTGATACGGGATCTCTGGGCGTGCCCGGCGCGGGACAACGACACGGTTCCGAGCGGCAGGCCCCAGCCCGGCAACCCCAAGACGAGTGCTGCCGACCAGTGGGTGAACACCGGGCATCCGAGGGCGCGGTCCGCCGCCAGCACCATGAGCAGGTGCCGATCCTCTCGCGCGAGTTCTCTCGTGGACCGGTCGACGTAGAAACCGGGACGCAGGCGGATGAGATCGCCCGAGGCGACCGCTCTACCGAGCGACTGTGTGCTGAAGCCCGCCGCCATCAACTGCTCGGTCGTGTGGAGGAGTGCTCGCAGATCATCGAAAGTAGCCATGGTCAGATCCTCGGTGCTCATCCGGCCGGTTCCGGCTCATCCCGGTTCTCGACTCGTTCTCCTGTGGATCACGCCGGCCCCTGTGACTGCGTGCGCGCAGCCAACTGACCTGCCTCATCGCCACTGTCGGGGCGGCGAGTGGACGAGTTCCCGCCGGGCGGTCCGGATCCTCACGATCTGGCTTCCGACGGCCGAAAGTCCCGCCAAAGTGGACATCCAGCCGTGGCCGGCGTGAGCCTTCGATGCGGCCGTCGGCGTTCTGCTCCTCGGATCGCGAGTTGCTCCAGGAGTTCCTAGGGCAGGTGACGATCCGAGGGGCAGATCGTCGGGGGGTCCGGCCGGCTCGCACCTCCGGCCGGCCCGCACCTCCGGCCGGAGCACCATGAGAGACTGGGATCACACCACCCCGCAGCTCGCTGGAGGACCCATGACCGACGCCGCCTCGATCGCTCCGGCGACACTCGACGCCGCCGCCACGCTCGAGCGGATCCTCGACGAGCGCTACAGTTGCCGCGGCTTCACCTCGGAGCCGGTGCCTGAGGAGACGATCGAGCAGATCCTGCGGATGGCCCAGCGCACGGCATCGTGGTGCAACTCGCAGGCCTGGCAGGTCGACCTCGTGACCGGGGACGCGACGGCCGCGTTCAGCACGCACCTCACCGAGCACGTGTCGGCCAACGACATGCGCTCGGATTTCCCGGCGCCGGAGCGGTACGACGGCGTCTATGGGGACCGCCGGCGGGCCAGTGGCTACGGCCTCTACACCGCGCTGGGCATCGAGCGGTCGGACCAGGAGGCGCGACTGCGCCAGATGCTGGAGAACTACCGCTTCTTCGGCGCCCCCCACGTCGCGATCATCACCTCGGACGCGGGCCTGGGCACCTATGGGGCAGTCGACTGCGGCGGGTACGTCTCGACGTTCCTGGCCGCGGCCACCTCACTCGGCGTGGCGACGTGCGCGCAGGCCGCGATCGCCCTGTATTCCGACGCTGTCCGCGAGCACCTGTCGATCCCGGCCGACCGGCTCATCGTGTGCGGGATCGCCTTCGGCTACGCGGACGAGAACCACCCGGCCAACACGTTCCGCGCCGAGCGCGCGGACCTTGGCGACGTCGTGCGCCGCCACGGCTGAGACGGCTCAGTACAGCTCGCGCTTCTGGTCCGGCTTGCCGGAGATCGCCTTGCGGACCTTGTTGCCGTGGTAGATCGTCAGAATCCCGGCGATGATCGCCACCACCGTGAAGAACGAACTCGCGAACAGCGCGATCGGCAGCGACACCACAGTCACGCCCAGCGCGATCGCCGTGTTCCGCGCGTCCTTGCGGACCTGCTGCTTCTGGAGCTCGATCGAGTTCGGCTGGTAGGGCTGCATGCTCATACGTTCAGGATTCCATATCCGGGCGCGTCGCCGCGGTCTCGGCGGTCGCGACCCCCGCCTCCACCCATTCCGCGCCCCCGGACGTGCGGGCGGCCAGGATCGGCCCGATCACGTCGAACTCCCCCGCGACTGTGAGCGTCACGCGGCGTCCGTAGTCCACGTCGAGGACGCGCACTCCGGCCGAGCGCAACGCCGCCTCGAGTCCACCGGCGACGGAGTGGTCGATCACGGCCGTCCACGCGGGGGTCCGGGTCACCTCCACGACGCGCCCGCCGCTCCACGCCTGCTCGACGGCATCGCTCACAGCTGCGGAGTAGGCACGCGCGAGACCGCCGGTGCCGAGCTTGGTGCCGCCGAACCACCGGACGACCACCGCGCACACGCCGGTCAGCCCGCTCCCCCGCAGGACGTCCAGCATGGGTGTCCCGGCGGTGCCGGAGGGTTCGCCGTCGTCGTTGGTCCGCTCGATCGGGCCGGCCCCGGGGTCGCCCACGATGAAGGCACTGCACTGGTGGCGAGCCGCCGGATGCGCGGAGCGGAGGTCGGCGATCAGGGCGCGGGCGTCCTCCTCGTCGTCGCACCGTCTCAACACCGCCACGAACCTGGAGCGCTTCTCCTCGTACTCCCCCGTCACGTCCGGACCGGCGGAGAGCCTGAGCACGGGCGGCGATGCGGTCATGCCCCCAGTATCGCGCCCGGTGGCGGTGACGCGGCGCGGCGGTCGGACCCGACCCCTCACCACGGGCACCGGTTTTCCCTACGCTGGGTGGTGTGACCTCTCCGAGCGCATCGACCTCGTCCACAACCACCGGCGCCGACATGTTCTCCGTGTGGGCGCCGGAGGCACGCGCGGTGGGGCTGGTGCTGGACCACCCCGACGCCGATCCCGTCCCCATGCGGCGTGCCGCGGACGGCTGGTGGACGTGCGGCGTTGCCCGGGAACAGGGCAGGGACTACGGGTTCGTGGTGACCGGCGACGACGACGAGGTCGGCCCGCCGCGTCCCGACCCGCGGTCGACGCGTCAGCCGGACGGGGTGCACGGGCTGTCGCGGGTCCACCGCCTCGACCCGTCCCGCTGGACGGACGCGGCGTGGACCGGCCGGCAGCTGGCCGGCTCGGTGATCTACGAGATGCACGTGGGTACCTTCTCGACCGGCGGGACGCTGATCAGTGCGATCGAGCACCTCGACGAGCTGGTCGAGCTGGGCGTGGACATGGTCGAGGTGATGCCCCTGGGCGCGTTCAACGGCGAGTACGGCTGGGGTTACGACGGCGTGGCGTGGTTCGCCGTGCACGAGCCGTACGGCGGGCCGGACGCGTTTCAGCAGTTCGTGGACGCCTGCCACGCGCGCGGCCTGGCGGTGTGCCTGGACGTGGTCTACAACCATCTGGGCCCGTCGGGGAACTACCTCCCGGAGTTCGGGCCGTATCTCTCGGCCGCGGACGGGCCGTGGGGGTCGGGACTGAACCTCGACGGCGAGCACTCGGGCGAGGTGCGGCGCTACATCATCGACAACGCGCTGCGCTGGTTCGACGAGTTCCACGTCGACGCACTGCGTCTCGACGCCGTGCACGCGCTGCACGACGCGTCGGCCGTGCACCTGCTGGAGCAGCTGGTGGTGGAGGTCGAGTCACTGTCCACCCATCTCGGGCGGCCCCTGTCGCTCATCGCGGAGTCCGACCAGAACGATCCGCGGACCGTCACCGCGCGGGAGGCCGGCGGGCTCGGACTGGACGGGCAGTGGGTCGACGACGTGCACCATGCCGTCCACGCCGCGGTCTCCGGAGAGCGACAGGGCTATTACGTGGACTTCGGGTCGCTCGAGTCGCTCCGGCAAGTGCTCACGGGCGCGTTCCTGCATGCGGGAACCTATTCGACCTTCCGGGGTCGTGTGCACGGGCGGCCGCTGAACGTGGATCGGGTGCCGGGTAGTCGGTTCGTCGCCTACACGCTGACCCACGACCAGGTGGGTAATCGCGCGGCCGGCGATCGGCCGTCGATGAATCTGACCCCGCAGCAGCAGCTGGCCAAGGCAGCGGTCGTGCTGTGTTCGCCGTTCACGCCGATGTTGTTCCAGGGCGAGGAGTGGGGTGCGCGGACGCCGTTCTGCTTCTTCACCTCGCATCCCGAGCCGGAGCTGGCCGAGGCGGTACGGCAGGGGCGGACGCGCGAGTTCGCGGCGATGGGCTGGGATCCCGACACGGTGGCGGACCCGCAGGATCCGGAGACGTTCCGCCGTTCGGTGCTCGACCGCTCGGAGCAGGCAGTCGATGAGCACGCCGAGATCCTGCGCGTCTACCGCGCGCTGATCGCCCTGCGCAAGGCCGAGCCGGAGCTGAGCGATCCGTGGCTCGCGCCGGTCCGTGTGGAGTGCGGTGTCGAGGCCGACGACGACCGCTGGCTGGTGGTCCATCGTGGATCGTTGGCGTTGGTGGTGAACCTGGGCACCGAGCCGTGTCGTGTCCCGCTGGACGGCGAGGCGGTGCTGGCCTCTGCTGCGGTGGCCGACGCCGAGTCGGTGTTCTGCCAGGCGTTCGGGTTCGCGGTGGTGCGGACACGCTGACGCCCGGTCGGGTCAGGTCAGGTATTCGTAGGCCGCAGTGCCCGGCTCGAGACGCTCGCAGTCGATGCGGGAGGCGTCCATGCGCTCGAGCAGTGAGTGCAGGCCGGTGGCCGACCCGAGCTCGATGCCCACCAGCGCCGCACCGAATTCGCGGTTGTTGCGCTTGAGGTACTCGAACTGCGTGATGTCGTCCTCGGGCCCCAGAACCTCGTCGAGGAAGCGACGCAGCTGGCCCGGCTCCTGCGGGAACTTGACCAGGAAATAGTGCTTGAGGCCCTTGTGGACGAGGGACCGCTCGATGATCTCGCTGTACCGCGAGACGTCGTTGTTCCCGCCCGAGACGATGCAGACGACAGTGGCGCCCTCGTCGATCTCGAACTGGTGGAGGGCCGTCACCGCCAGCGCGCCGGCGGGCTCACAGATGATCCCCTCGTTCTGGTACAGCTCCAACATCTCCGTGCACACCGCGCCCTCGTCCACCGTGAGGACCTGGATCCGCTCGGTCATCGAGGAGATGACGCCGAACGGGAAGTCACCGAGCCGGGCGACGGAGGCGCCGTCGACGAAGGTGTCGACCGTGTCGAGGGTGACGGGCTCCCCCGCTTCCAGAGCTCTCGTCAGCGACGGGGCGCCAGCGGGCTCGACGGCGATGATCTTGCAGTCCGGCGCGTACTCGGCCAGATAGGTCGCGATGCCCCCGGCCAGTCCGCCGCCACCGACCGGGACCACCACGGCGTCGGGGACCTCGTCGAGCTGCGCGAGGATCTCGGCGGCGATCGTGCCCTGCCCGGCCATCGTGTCGGGGTGGTCGAACGGGGGCACCATGGTCGCCCCGGTGCGCGTGGCGTCCGCGCGGGCAGCCGCCTGGGCGGCGTCGAAGTTGGTCCCCGTCACCACGAGCTCGACCCAGCTGCGGCCGTGGGCCAGGATCCGGTCGCGTTTCTGCTTGGGCGTGTTGGTCGGCACGTAGATGCGGCCGTTGATCCCGAGGACCCGGCAGGCGAACGCCACTCCCTGGGCGTGGTTGCCGGCGCTGGCGGTGACCACGCCCGCGCTGCGTTCGTCGCCGGTCAGCTGCGCCATGAGGTTGTACGCGCCGCGGATCTTGTAGGAGCGGACCGCCTGCTGGTCCTCCCGCTTGAGCAGGATGCGCGCGCCGGTCTGCTCGCTGAGCCGCTCGCTGGCCTGCAGGTCGGTCGACCGGATGACGTCGCCGATCCGGCGGGCTGCGGCGTCGATATCGTCGGTGGTCACGACCTGGGTGGTCGCGGGTTCGGTGGCGGTCACAACCACCAGTGTCCCACCGCCTCCGCGATCACCGCCAACCGGTCACCGCGTGGCCACCCGGCGAGGCACGCGTGCGCCGCTGTCCGGTCAGCCCGCGAGGCAGCCGGCGCCGAGTAGCGCCTTGAGGTCCCCCATGAGGGAGGACGACGTCTCGACCCGCAGTTGGTCGTCGAGCCGCAGGACGGTCGAGGAGTTGCCGTTGACCAACCGCAGATGGACGTCGGAGGGGCCGGGGTGGCGGACAAGGACCTGCTTGAGCGCGGTGACCGTCTCGATGGTGCACATCCGCGTCTGCAGCGTCAGCGCGAGGGGCGCGCCGTTGCCGCCGACGACCAGGTCCGGCACCTCGAGGGTGTCGCCGAAGACCGACACGCGGTCCTCACGGATATTGATCCGCGCCTTGACCAGCACGACCGCGTCCTCGGCGATGTCCAGTGCAGCGATCCGGTAGGTCTTGGGGAAGAACAGCACCTCGACGCTGCCGTTGAAGTCCTCGATCGTCACGATCGCCCACGGCTCGCCGTTCTTGTTCACCCGCCGGTCGACTCCGGAGATGATCCCGCCGATCGTCACTGCGGTGCCGTGGGCCAGCTCGCCCTCATGGATCGTGGCGATGTTCGTGTCGGTCTTGGCCTCCAGTGCGGCCTCGAGCCCGTCGAGAGGGTGCCCGGACACGTACAGGCCCAACATCTCGCGCTCGAGGGCCAGTTTCTGCTTGGTGTCCCACTCCTCGTCGGGCACGCGGACGGCGAACACGTCACCGAAGCCGGTGTCGGCCGCGGTGTCGTCTCCCCCACCGAAGAGGTCGAACTGGCCGACGGCCTCGGCCTTCTTGGTGGACATCACCGATTCCACGGCGTCGGCGTGGACCAGGAACAGACCCTTGCGCGGATGACCGAGCGAGTCGAAGGCGCCGGCCTTGATGAGCGACTCGGTGACCTTCTTGGTGCAGGCGGTCTGGTCGATCTTGGCGAGGTAGTCCGAGAAGTCGGTGAACTCGCCCTTGGCCTCACGCGCGGCGACGACCGAGTCCACGACCTGCGCGCCGACGTTGCGCACGGCACCCAGGCCGAACCGGATGTCCTCGCCGACGGAGGCGAAGTTGGTCAGCGACTCGTTGACCGACGGCGGGAGCACCCTGATGCCCATCTGCCGGCAGTTGGACAGGTACAGGGCGGCCTTGTCCTTGTCGTCCCCGACGGAGGTGAGCAGCGCGGCCATGTACTCGGCCGGGTAGTTGGCCTTGAGGTAACCGGTCCAGAAAGACACGAGGCCGTAGCCGGCGGCGTGCGACTTGTTGAACGCGTACGAGGCGAAGGGCTCGATGGTGCCCCACAGCGCGTCGACGGCCTCCTTGGAGAACCCGCGCTCGAACATACCGCCCGAGAACTTCTCGTACTCCGCGGCCAGGACCTCGGCCTTCTTCTTACCCATGGCCTTACGGAAGCCGTCGGCCTCACCGGCCGTGTATCCCGCGAGCTCGCGGGAGATGGCCATGATCTGCTCCTGGTAGACGATCAGGCCGTGGGTCTCCCCGAGGATCTCCTTGAGCGGCTCCTCCAGCTCAGGGTGGATGGGCACCAGTTCCTGCTTGCCGTTCTTGCGGTCGGCGTAGTTCCAGTGCGTACCCATGCCCATGGGGCCGGGCCGGTACAGCGCGAGGGCGGCCACGATGTCGTTGAAGCCGGTGGGCTTCATCCGCTTGAGCAGCTCGCGCATGCCGCCGGAGTCGAGCTGGAACACGCCCAGGGTGTCACCGCGGGCGAGCAGATCGTACGTCGCCTGGTCGTCCGTGCTCAGCGTGTCGAGGTCGATCTCCTCACCACGGTTGAGCTTGATGTTCTCCAGGCAGTCACCGATCACCGTGAGGTTGCGCAGGCCCAGGAAATCCATCTTGAGCAGGCCGATGTCCTCACACGACGGGTAGTCCCAGCCGGTGATGAGGGCTCCGTCCTGCGCGCGCTTCCACATGGGGATCACGTCGAGCAGCGGCTCGGAGGACATGATCACCGCACACGCGTGAACGCCGGCCTGACGGACCATGCCCTCCAGCCCGCGGGCCGTGTCGTAGATCCGCTTGACGTCGGGGTCGGTCTCGAGGAGTTGGCGCACCTCGGCGGCCTCGCCGTACCGCTCGTGCTTGGGGTCGGTGATCCCGGACAGCGGGATGTCCTTGGCCATGATCGGCGGCGGCAGCGCCTTGGTGATGCGGTCGGCGATCGCGTACCCGGGCTGGCCGAAGTTGACGCGGGCGGCGTCCTTGATGGCGGCCTTGGTCTTGATGGTGCCGAAGGTGATGACCTGGGCGATCTTGTCGGCGCCCCACTTGTCGGACGCGTAGCGGATCATCTCGCCGCGACGCCGGTCGTCGAAGTCGATATCGATATCGGGCGCGGACGGCCGCTCGGGGTTGAGGAACCTCTCGAACAGCAGTCCGTGCTCGATGGGGTCGATGTTGGTGATCTTCAGCGCGTACGCCACCAGCGCGCCGGCGGCGGAGCCTCGGCCGGGGCCGACCTTGATGCCGATCGAGCGGGCGTGCTCGATGAGGTCGCCGACCACGAGGAAGTAGCCGGGGTAGCCCTTGCCCTTGATGACCTCGAGCTCGAAGTTCGCACGCTCGATGTACTCCTGCGGCACCCCGTCGGGGAAGCGCCACTGCAGACCCTTGTGGACCTCCTTGGCCAACCAGGTGTCCTCCGTCTCGCCCTCGGGTACGGGGAACTTGGGCATCCGGTCGCGCGGGGTCCAGATGTCGTCGTACGGCTGGACACGCTCGGCGATCCACAGCGTGTTGTCGCAGGCGCCGGGGACCTCGGAGTCCCACTGGGCGCGCATCTCCTCGGCGGACTTGAGGAAGTAGCCGTCCCCGTCGAACTTGAAGCGGTTCTCGTCGGCCAGCGTCTTGCCGGTCTGGACGCAGAGCATGGCCTCGTGGGCATGGGCCTGCTCGCGGGTGACGTAGTGGCAGTCGTTGGTCACGAGCGGCGGCATGCCCAGGTCCCTACCGAGCTTGAGCAGGTCCTCCCGGACCCGCCGCTCGATGTCGATCCCGTGGTCCATGAGCTCGAGGAAGAAGTTGTCCTTGCCGAAGATCGACTGCCACTTCTCAGCCGCCTCGTAGGCCTCCTCGATGTGCCCGAGGCGCAGGCGGGTCTGGATCTCGCCCGAGGGGCACCCGGAGGTGGCGATGATCCCCTCGGAGTACTCGGCGAGGATCTCGGCGTCCATGCGCGCCCACTTGCCAAGCTGGCCCTCGTACGAGGCCAGCGAGGACAGCCGGAACAGGTTCCGAAGGCCGGTGGCGTTCTCCGCGACCATCGTCATGTGCGTATAGGCGCCGGAGCCGGCGACGTCATCGCTCTTCTGGTGCTTCTCGCCCCACAGGATGCGCTTCTTCTCGAACCGCGACTCGGGGGCGACGTACGCCTCGATCCCGATGATGGGCTTGACCCCGCTCTTCTTGGCCTGCTTGTAGAAGTCCGAGGCGCCGTACATGTTGCCGTGGTCGGTCATCCCGACGGCGGGCATACCGAGACGTGACGCCTCCGCGAACAGCGGGTCGATCTGCGCCATCCCGTCGAGCATCGAGAACTCGGTGTGATTGTGCAGATGCACGAACTGATCGCCCACGAAAGCACTCCTCCTACGGACTCGTCCGCCACAGTCTAGGTCGGATCACCGACAGCCCTCGAACCCCCAGGACGGACCAAGCGTGGCGTGCGACCGGCCAGCGTGAACGCGATGACCGCGGTCCAGATGAGTGCGAAGCCCACCCACTGGACGGCGTCGAGTCGCTCGCCCACGACGAGCAGCCCCCACGCCATCTGCAGGACCGGGACGATGTACTGCAGCATGCCGACGGTGGCCAGCGGGATGCGCTGCGCGGCGACGGCGAACAGCAGCAGCGGCACCACGGTGACCAGGCCGGAGGCGGCCAGCAGCGCGGAGTGCCCCGCACCGTGCCCGGTGAAGGTGCCCGCGCCGGACGCGCCCAGCCAGACCAGGAAGGCCACCGCGACGGGCGTCGTCACCGCGACCTCGCCGAGCATCCCGGTCACCGGATCCACGCGCAGCTTCTTCTTGAACACGCCGTACAGACCGAAACTCACGGCGAGGATCGCCGACAGGTACGGGAAGTGACCGTATCCGGCGGTGAGGACCCCGACGGCGACGACGGCGAGGGCCACCGCGAGCCACTGTGGGCGGGTGAGCCGTTCGCGGAAGACGATCACGCCCAGCAGCACGCTGACCAGCGGGTTGATCGTGTACCCCAGTGCCGCCTCGGTGACCCGCTCGGAGTTGACCGCGTACACGTAGACGCCCCAGTTGGCCGAGACGAAGACGGCCGCACCCCCGATGCGGGCCCAGGAGGTGCGGTCCACGGCGCGCACCCGCCCCCAGCCGCGCAGCAGCGTGACCACGATGGCCATGACGACGAACGACCACACGATGCGGTGGGCGAGGATCTCGACCGCCCCGGCGGGCTCGAGCAGCGGGAAGAAGGCGGGGAAGAACCCCCAGAGCGTGTACGCCGCGACGCCGGCCGCCATGCCGACGGCGACCGTCCTGTCCTTCTCCCCTGCCGCCACATCGTTCACCGGCGCAACCCTAGCCCCGGTCACCCGCGGTGGCCGGTCAGGCGGGGGGAACGGGGGCGTCGTCCGGGAGCGGCAGGGCGGCGTCGACCTGCTGCGGTAGCAGGGGCCGGACGGCGAAGCGCTCGTAGACCGCGTCGGGCGGGAGCGCCTCCACCGCCCGCACACCCGGGGTCCCGGCCACCGCGTGCAGTTGGCCGGTCGTGCCGCGCACGAGCAGCCCGATGATCGCGGACTCCCCCGCCCGGATGCGGGACGCGGTGAGCGCCGCGGCCGCGGCCGCCCGGTCCGACCCCGCCGGGGCGAGGTCCAGCCGCGCGGCCACCTGCTCGAGCCCCCGGCCGAACACCGCCTCGCGCCCGGTCTCCCCCGCCACCGGCTCGGCCAGCGCCACGCCGGTGACGGGCATCGCCACCCCCTCGACCGGCACCTGCACGGACAGCCCCGAGACGCGCGGCAGCCCCCGCACCGCGCCGGCGGCCTCGGCGAGCGACCACGCCTCACCGGCGCTCACGAGGGCCCAGCGGTGGGCGTCGGGGTCGGTGACGCGGCCCTCGTCGTCGCCGTCGTCACCCGCTCCCCCCGGGACGTCTGTCCCGCCGCCCACGGTGGCCAGTGAGGCGGCCGCGCGGTCGAGGTAGTCACCGACCCGCTCGCCGGGGTCGGGCCCCAGGGCGTCGCTCATCACCCCCGGGCTGCGCGGGAGCTCGGTGCGCAGCGCGACGAGGATCGTCACCAACGCCAGGACGATCACCACCCCCACGCCGGCGACCCGCAGCAGCCGCGCGGCGCCGGTCATGCGTCGCGGAGGACGTCGACCGCGTGCTGCAGGTCGTCGGGGTACCGGCTCTCGAAGTCCACGCGCGCCCCCGTGCCGGGGTGCTCGAAGCCGAGGCCGACGGCGTGCAGCCACTGCCGCTCGAGGCCCAGCCGCCGCGCGAGGACCGGGTCCGCGCCGTACGTGAGGTCGCCCGCGCACGGGTGGTGCAGCGCGGAGAAGTGCACGCGGATCTGGTGGGTGCGGCCGGTCTCGAGCTTGACCTCGACGAGCGTCGCGGCCTGGTGCGCCTCGAGGGTGTCGTAGTGGGTGATCGACGGCTTGCCGTCGGAGGTGACGGCGAAGCGCCAGTCCGACGAGGTGTGCCGGCCGATCGGCGCATCGATGGTCCCCGAGAGCGGATCGGGGTGGCCCTGCACCAGCGCGTGGTAGGTCTTGTCGACGGTCCGGTCGCGGAACGCCCGCTTGAGCAGCGTGTACGCCCGTTCGGACGCCGCGACCACCATCAGTCCGGACGTGCCGACGTCCAGGCGGTGGACGATCCCCTTGCGCTCCGGCGGGCCGGAGGTGGAGATGCGGTACCCGGCGGCGGCCAGGCCGCCGATCACCGTGGGGCCGGTCCAGCCGACGGACGCGTGCGCGGCGACACCGACCGGTTTGTCGACGACGACGATGTCCGCGTCCGAGTACAGGACCGCCATCCCCTCGACCGGCTCGGCGACCACAGCGGGCTCGGCCCGCGGTTCGGGCATCTCGACCTCGATCCAGGACATCCCGGTGAGCTTGTCGGACTTGCCCACCGTCCGCCCGTCGAGCAGGACCTTGCCCTCGCCGGCCAGGTCCGCCACCGCGGTGCGCGAGATGCCCAACAGCCGGGAGACCCCGGCGTCGACGCGCATACCGTCGAGACCGTCCGGGACGGGGAAGGTACGCAGCTCACCCATCGGCCGGGTCCCCCTTGGCGACGGGGGCGGCGTCGTCCGACACGCGGGAGCCGTCGAAGTCGATGTTGCGCAGCACCGCCACGGCCACCACGATCACGCCCGCGACCAGGCACGAGTCCGCGACGTTGAACACCGGCCACCAGCCCACGGCCATGAAGTCCACGACGTGGCCCTGCAGGATCCCGGGCGCCCGGACGTAGCGGTCCACGAGGTTGCCGGCGGCGCCACCGAGGATGAGGCCCAGGCCCCACGCCCACCATATGGAGTGGACGCGGCGGGAGAACCACAGCAGCCCCAGCACCACGACCGTGGCGACGACGCTGAGCACGACCGTCGACTCCGTGCCCATCGAGAACGCGGCGCCAGGATTGCGCAGCAGCACCAACCGCACCGTGTCACCCACGAGCTCGATCGGGCGGGCGTTCTCGAGGTTGGCCACCGCGAGCACCTTGGTGACCTGATCGATCATGATCACCACGGCCGCAATCGCCAGCATGACCGCCGGCCCGGCGCGGAAGTACCCGGGCGCGGTGGCCCGAGGTCCGGGTGTGCTCGCTCCCGCGGCGTCAGGCCGCGTGCCGTCGGTCTCCGTCATGCCGCCCAGTATCCCTGATGCCGTCGCCGACCCGACGGCTGCGGGTGGGCGACCCTCTAGGCTCGGGGCCGTGGACCCGCGATCGACCGTCATCCCCGGCCCCTCCCGAACCACCCGCCGCGAGCGTGGCGGCGACCGAGGACGGGGTGGCCGCGGCGGCCCCGGTCGGCGCCTTCTCGCGGCCGCGCTCGCGGCCACCCTCGTAGCCGGTACCGCCGCGTGCGCCGACGACGACGCGTCCGACCCCGCCGCCGGCCCCTCCGCCACGGGGCAGGGGGCGACCGACGGGGCGGGGGTCGCTGCGGACACGGACGCGCAGGCGCTCGAGCCCGAGGTGAGCGTCGACCCCGGACCCGCCCCCACCGTGGCGCTGGTGGACGCCGGGCAGGGCGAGCGGCGGATCCTCGCCTACGCTCCGTCGCTCGAACCGGCGGTCGTGGCCGTGACCCGCGCAGCCACCTCCCGCACCGAGGTGCCGGGTTCCGAACCGAGGGTCGACGACACTCCGGAACAGACACTCACCCTGGAAGGGCGTTCCGAACCGGACGTCGACGGCGCACAGCGGGCCACCGTCACCGCGCGCGAGTTCACCTCCGTCGACGACCGCCGCTCCGCACAGTTCGCCACCGCGCCCGGCTTCACCGTCACCTGGACCCGCAGCGCCGACGGGATCATCCGCGAGCTCTCACTGGCGGCACCGGCGGGTGCGACCGACGCCGCACGCGCCGGCGTCGAGATCACCGCCAACGCGATCTCGGAGGCGACCGTCGCGTTCCCCACCGAGGAGATCGGCGTGGGCGCCCGGTGGACGGTCACCCGGCAGGTCGACGACGCGGTCGCCCCGACCCGGGTCACCACCTACGAGCTGGTGGACCTCGACGGCGACGTCGCCACCGTCCGGTCACGCACCGAGGCCCCCGATCCCCAGGACACCCTCACCGCGCCCGCGCCCGACGGCGGGCCGGGCGTCACCCTGGACGTGGAGTCCTACGACGTCTCCGGCTCCGGCGAGCTGACGGTCGACCTCCGGGCCGCCATGCCGGTGGGCGGGACGACCGAGTCCTCCACGCGGACCGCCTACGTCGACCCGGATTCCGGACGACGGTCGACCTACGAGGAGGACTCGGAACTGAGCTTCCGCACGGTGGACTGACCGCCGGCGCGGCGCCCGGCGGTCGCCCGGATCAGGCCGCGGCGCAGGTGGCCGGCGGCTGGAGCCCGGCGTTGGTGATCAGCGCGCAGGCGAAGGACTTCTGCAGCTGCCACTGGCCGTTCTGGTTGATGAACTGCGCCTGGACGTTGATGTCCTCCTGGCCCGGCTGGGTGATCACCGCGTTGGCGATGAGCGTGCCCGGGATGTCGCCCTCCGCGACCCCGGTAATCGTCACGCCGGCACCCTGCTCGGCCTTGAGGGCGGCGATCTGGTCGAAGATCTCGGGCGCCTCGGCACCCCCCTCGACGAGGTCGACCTTCTCCTCCACCGGAACGGCGGGATCGGACGCCCGGTCGAGGAGCCCGGTCAGCTCCGCGGCGGTGGGCACGGCGGCGGTCTCCTGCGCGCTCGTGGTGGGCGCGGGTGCGGTCTCGCGCTCATCGCCTCCACCCCCACAGGCGGCGAGGCCACCCATGGCGAAAGCGGACAGGGAGAGAGCGGCGATGGTCCGTCGAAGACTCACGCGGGGGTCCTTTCGTCGAGATGTGGGGCACCGGGCATCCGGCGCCGAGCCGGTCCCGGCTCCGAACCGTGTCACCGGCCCAACGAACACTGGTCGGCCATTGTTCCATCGTCGGCGGCCCGGGTTTTTGACGACGAGCCGCCCGCACAGCACTGTGGACCGGGTGACCAGCGGCCAGACCAGCACCGATACCCCCCACATCGTGATCTGCACCACCGGCGGCACGATCACCGCCTCCACGACGCCCGAGGGCGCGGTGGTGGCCGGGGACTCCGATCCGGCCACGGCGGCGATGCTCGACGCGCTCCGCGCCGTGCTGCCCGGCGAGATACGGGTGAGCGCCCGCGCCGTCCTCGACGCCGACTCCTCCACCTTCGGACCCGCCGAGTGGGACCTGATCGTCGACACCGTCGCGGACGTCCTGGCCGACCCGGAGGTCTCCGGGGTGGTCGTGACCCACGGGACGGACACCCTCGAGGAGACCGCCATCGCGCTGGACCTGCATCACGCGGACCCGCGGCCCGTGGCGCTCACGGGCGCGCAGCGTGCCGCCGACCACCCCGAGGCCGACGGGCCCGCGAACCTGCTCGACGCGGTGCTGTTGGCCGCCGACCCGGTCTCCCGCGATCTGGGGGTGCTGGTGGTGCTCGGGCGGGCGATCCTTCAGGCCCGCGGGGTGCGCAAGTGGCACACGACCGATCCCGTCGCCTTCGCCCGCAACTCCCCCGAACACCCTGTGGAGGACCTGCCGCCGGAGCTCGAACGTCCCACACTGACCGGACGGGCCCGGTTCGCCGACACCCGGGTGGACGTGGTCGCCTGCCCACCGGGCTCCGACGCCGCGGCCCTGAACGCGTGCGTCGCCGCCGGCGCGCGCGGGCTGGTCCTGGAGGGCTCGGGGTCGGGCAACCTCCCGCCCCTGGTCGCCGACGCGGTGGCCCGGCTCGCCGAGGACCGGCCCGACATCGTGGTGGTGGCCTCAAGCCGGGTGCCGCGGGGCGAGGCGACCGCGACGTACGGCGGCCGGGGCGGCGGTGCCGAGCTCGCGGCCCGCGGGGTGCTCTCCGCCGGCTACCTGCGCTCGGGGCAGGCCCGCGTCCTGCTGGCCGCTCTCCTGTCCGTCGCGGAGGGGGCGGAGGTCGACGTGGACGATGATGCCGATGTCGCCGCCGACGCCGCCGCCTACGCCGACGCCGACGCCGACGCCGACGCCGACGCCGACGCCGCGGCGAGGGTCCGCCGCGAGTGGTCGAGGTTCCACCTCTACAACTGACGAACGGGCCGCCGAGCAGCCCGAGAACCCCTCACCGCCGCGGGCCGTTAGTGGCACGGGCCGAGCGGGTGAACTAGCCGCCCGTCGCCATGTCGTCTCGCGCGCTCCGCCGTGGGGGCGAGACGCCATGCCGAGGAGCGGCTGGGTTCGAAGCGGGCATCCACGGGCGCGAGACGCCATCGCCGGGAGCAGCTGCGAATCGGGGCGGGCATCCACGGGCGCGGGGTCACCAGCCCAGGGAGTCCAGCGGGTCCGCGGGCTCGAGCGCCGGATCATCCTCGACGAACGTGCGCATCCGGCCCGGCCCGGTCACCGCTGTCTCGAACCGCACAGAGACCCGCCCGTGCCCCGAGCCCTGCACCCAGCCGTGCCCGAACTCCGGGTGACGCACGTCCGCGCCGGTCTCGAACCGTCGGTCCTCGCCCCGGCGCCACGCCCCGATCGCCGGTAGCTCCCCCTCACCCGTCCCCGCGGCGGCCCCCGCGCCCGCGGGCCCCGACCCGGCATCCGCCGGCTCGGACTCCTCCGTGGTCACGGTGGTGCCCACACCGACGATGTCGGGCAGGTCCTCGTCGTCGTCGACCCCCGCCCCCGGGCGCGCGCCCAGGGTGAACTCCTGCTCGAACAGCGCGTCCTGGTGAAAGTCCGTCAGGCCCGCCACCCCCACGCCCAGGAGGCGGATCGCGCCGAAGTCCACCGGATCCGGCGCCAGGGACCTGGCCACCGCGATGATCGTCTCGAGCGAGGTCGTGCCCTCCGGCAGCGTGTACGAGCGGCTGATCGACGTGAAATCCGAGCGCTTGACCTTCACCGTCACCGTGCGGGCGGCACGCCCGTCGCGCAGCAGCCGACGGTGCGCGGCCTCCGCCGCCCGTCGTACCGCCGCGGTGACCTGGCCGGGAGTGGTCAGGTCGGCGGCGAACGTACTCTCCGCGCTGATCTGCTTGGCCTCCGCGCGTTCGTGCACCGGCCGGTCGTCGTACCCCCGCGCGATGCGCGCGATCGCCGGGCCCACGGTCCGCCCCAGAGCATGGGCCACGTCGTCGTCGTCCATCGCGGCCAGGTCGCCGATCGTCGTCACCCCGAACTGCGCCAGCCGCTCCCCCGCCACCGGCCCGACACCCCACAGGCTCCGGACCGGAAGCGGGTGCAGCACCCGTTCGTGATCGCGTCGCGCGACCACCGCGACCCCGTCCGGCTTGGCCAGCTCGGACGCGATCTTGGCGTACTGCTTGCCCGCCCCCGCACCGACCGAGGCCGGCAGCCCAGTGGACTCGCGGATCGCCGCCCGCAGATCCTGCGCCCACCGCCGGGTGCGGTCCACGTCGGCGCCACGCAGCTCGGGCGGCTCGAGGAACGCCTCGTCCACCGACACCTGTTCGACCACCGGCGCGTGCTCGGCGAACACCTCGAACACCCGGCGACTCAGCGCACGATACACCGGCATCCGAGGCGAGACGAACACCGCCGACGGGCCGACGAGACGCCGCGCCTGGTGCGACGGCATCGCCGACCGCGCCCCGAACGCCCGCGCCTCGTACGAGCACCCCGCCACCACGCCGCGGCCGCCCTGCCCGCCCACGAGCACCGGCCGACCCCGCAGGGTCGGCCGGGTGAGCTGCTCGCAGGAGGCGAAGAACGCGTCCATGTCGACGTGCAGGACCCAGCGGTCCTGCCCGTCGGTCACCTCCGCCTCCGTCGGATCACGATCGCGCCCGTCAGGGTCGGGGCCGGGCCGATCAGACCCGCGCCAGCGTCATCCGGACGCCCTCGGCGAGCTCCACCGCGTCCCCCTCGGCCGCGTCCAGGCCGTCGACCACCGCGAAGTCGGTCGCCAACACCTCGGCGGCGATGAGCTGCGCGTGACGATCGGCCCACTCGCGGCGATCGGCCGGCACCGCCATGCGCACACGGATGCGGTCGGAGATGTCGAACCCGGCCGCACGGCGCGCCTCCTGGATCTCGCGGACGCGGTCCTTGGCCCAGCCCTCCGCCTCGAGCTCCTCGGTGACCGTCAGATCCAGCACCACCAGGCCGGCACCGCCGGGCAGCGCGGCCGTCGACTCGGGATCGGCGGCGACCAGGCGGTGCTCGTACTCGCCCTCCTGCAGCTCGATACCGCCGGCGGTGACCACCCCGTCGACCTCGGTCCAGTCGCCGGTCTTGGCGGCCTTGATGCAGGACTGGACCTGCTTGCCGAGCCGCGGACCGGCGGCGCGGGCGTTGACCGCCAGCTCCATCCGGCCGTGAGCGGCCACGTCGCTGGTCAAGTGGACATCACGGACGTTCACCTCGTCGGCGATGATGCCGGTGAACGGCTCGAGCCGCTGCGCGTCCGGCATCGCCACGGTGAGCGAGTTCAGCGGCAGACGCACCCGCAGGTGCTTGGCCTTACGGATCGAGGACACGGTCGAGCACACGTCGCGCACGGCCTCCATCGCCTCGACCAGCGCGGCGTCGCGGGGCAGCTCGTCCGCGGCCGGCCAGTCCACGAGGTGCACCGACTCCTCGCCGGTGAGCCCGGTCCACACGACCTCGCTCATCAGCGGCAGCAGCGGCGCAGCGAGCCGCATGGTCGTCTCGAGCACCGTGTACAGCGTGTCGAACGCGTCGCGAGAGTCCCGCCCGCTGTCCTCGCCCGCCCAGAACCGGGACCGCGACCGACGCACGTACCAGTTGGTCAGCGCGTCGGCGAACAGGCGCAGTTCGTCGCACGCGGCGGCGATGTCCGTGGCGTCCAGGGCCTCGGTCATGGCGTCGCGGGTCGAGGCCAACCGGGACAGGATGTAGCGGTCCAGCACGTGCTGGGAGTCCGTCCGCCACGTCGCCCGGCGGGAGGCGTACAGCTGGAAGAAGCTGTACGAGTTCCACAGCGGGAGCATGGCCTGGCGGACGCCCTCGCGGATCCCCTGCTCGGTCACCACGAGGTTGCCTCCGCGCAGGATCGGGGAGCTCATGAGGAACCACCGCATGGCGTCCGAGCCGTCACGGGCGAACACCTCGTTGACGTCCGGGTAGTTGCCCTTGGACTTGCTCATCTTGAGCCCGTCGTTGCCCAGGACGATGCCGTGGGCGGCGACGTGCGTGAACGCCGGGCGGTCGAACAGGGCGGTGGCCAGCACGTGCAGGGTGTAGAACCAACCGCGGGTCTGCCCGTTGTACTCGACGATGAAGTCGCCCGGGTTGTGGGTCTCGAACCACTCCTTGTTCTCGAACGGGTAGTGGACCTGCGCGAACGGCATCGACCCGGACTCGAACCAGCAGTCGAAGACGTCGGCGACGCGCCGCATGGTCGACTTGCCCGTCGGGTCGTCCGGGTTGGGTCGGGTCAGGTCGTCGATGTACGGCCGGTGCAGGTCCGTGGGCCGGACGCCGAAGTCCCGCTCGAGCTCGTCCAGCGAGCCGTACACGTCCACGCGCGGGTAGGCCGGGTCGTCGGACTCCCACACCGGGATGGGCGCGCCCCAGTAGCGGTTGCGGTTGATGTTCCAGTCACGCGCCCCCTCGAGCCACTTGCCGAACTGGCCGTCGCGGACGTGCTCGGGCATCCACGTGATGTGCTCGCGGTTGAGCTCCACCATGCGGTCCCGGAACGCGGAGACCTTGACGAACCACGCGGGCAGCGCCATGTAGATGAGCGGCTGGCCCGAGCGCCACGAGTGCGGGTAGGAGTGCTCGATGGTCTCGTGGCGGATCAGTCGGCCCGCCGACCGCAGGTCGCGGGAGATGGGCGCGTTGGCGTCAAAGACCAGCTGCCCCGCGTACGGCGGCACCTCCGAGGTGAACTTGCCGTCGGGCCCCACCGGGATGACGAGCTCGATGCCCGCGGCGTCACAGGCCTCCTTGTCCTCCTCACCGAAGGCCGGGGCCAGGTGGACGATGCCGGTACCGGACTCGGTGGAGACGTAGTCGGCCGAGAGCACGACGTGGGAGTTGGGGTGTCCGGCGAAGAAGTCGAACGGCGGGGTGTAGCGCAGGCCCACCAGCTCGGAGCCCTTGACGGTGGTCTCGACCTGGGCGTCGTCACCGAACTCGGCCGCGTAGACGCCGCGGCGCGCCTCGGCCAGCACGAACACGCGGCCGGCGAAGGGCCCCGAGTTGACCCGCACGACCGAGTAGTCGATCTCGGGGTGCACGGCGGCGGCGAGGTTGGACGGCAGGGTCCACGGCGTGGTGGTCCACACGAGGGCCTCGGCCCCGTGGAACGGGCTGTCCTGCGGCGCCTCGAGCGGCAGTCCCACGGTGACGGCCGGGTCCTGGCGCATCTTGTAGGCGTCGTCGAGCCGGGTCTCCTGGTTGGACAACGGTGTCTGCTCGTACCAGGAGTACGGCAGGACGCGGAAGCCCTTGTAGACGAGACCCTTGTCGTAGAGCTGCTTGAAGGCCCACAGGACGGACTCGGTGAAGTCGATGTCGAGGGTCTTGTAGTCGTTGTCGAAATCCACCCAGCGGGCCTGGCGGTGGACGTACTGTTCCCACTCGTCGGTGTACTGCAGCACCGACTTCTCGCACGCGGCGTTGAACTCGGCCAGACCCATCTCGAGGATCTGGGACTTCTCGGTGATCCCGAGCTGCTTCTCGGCCTCGAGTTCGGCCGGCAGTCCGTGGCAGTCCCAGCCGAAGCGGCGTTCCACCTTGTAGCCGCGCATGGTGCGGTAGCGCGGGACGACGTCCTTGACGTAGCCGGTGAGCAGGTGGCCGTAGTGGGGCAGGCCGTTGGCGAAGGGCGGGCCGTCGTAGAAGACGTACTCCTCCGCGTCCGCCCGGTTACGGATGGACTCGCGGAAGGTGTCGCGCTCGTCCCAGCGGGCGAGAACCGTCTCCTCGAGGGCCGGGAACGAGGGGGTCTGTGATGTGGTGCCGCCGGTGAGGTCGACGATCGGGTACGCGCTGCCGGTGGCACCGCCCTCGGCGTCGCCGGACGCCGGGTCGGCGGATTCGCGGTTCACGGGCTCGGTGCTCATGGGGGCGGACTCCTCGCATACGGGGCCCGCACGAGTTCGCATCCGTGGGGCCGGTCAGGCCTGCGCTCGGGGACGATCCGGCGGCGCCCAGCGCGCCACCGTCCGCGGTACCACCCCGTTTGGCGACGACGTGCGACGCCCACTCGTGGGTCGGGCTGTGACGGGCTCCCCCGTTCGGTTCTACTGAGCGGGTCCCGAAGCGGGACCGCGCCGTTCTTCCGAGCGCTCCCCGGTGATGGCCGGATCATCGCGCGTCCGACTCGGGGCCGGACGGTGTCCGATATTACCCGTCGGCCCGGACGTCCGCCTCTTCCGAGGTCCCGCGGCCACGCGTGTCACGCTCACCGCGCCCCTGGATGAGGTCGATCACCAGCAGCAACAGCCCCACCGCTCCCACGACGATGCACGCCCAGGCCCACCCGATCTGACCGGTCGCGACCGCGGCGACGAGAAAGCCGAATCCGAGGATCGTCAGTCCGAGCGCGGCGACGAGCATCCGTGCCTCCTGGGGGCGGTGCGTGGTGGCAGGGGATGCGCCACGCACTGTGGTGCGCACCCCTTGCCGTCGAATATACGTCGGTCCCCGCACCCCGGGCAGGGGCGGGGACCGTTCACGCCGCGCGGATCGGGCGCGTCACGCGTGAGGGGTCAGTCGGCGCGGTGGCCGCCGTCCTTCTTGGCCGCCTGGTCGGCGGCGCCACCGGCATCGGCGGGGGCCGCCGGGGCGGCGGAGCCGATCTTGCCGAGTTCGGCGAGCTGGTTCTCCAGGTAGCTGGTGAGACGGCTGCGGTAGTCCTTCTCGAACGTCCGCAACTGGTCGATCCGGCTCTCGAGAACGCCACGCTGCTGGTTGATCGTGGCCATGATCTCGGTGTGCTTGCGCTCGGCGTCGGCCTGCAGGGCGTCGGCCTTGGCCTGCGCCTCCTTGACCTGCTGCTCGGACCGGGCCTGGGCATCCTTGACGATGCCGTCGGACTTGCTCTTGGCCTCGGCGAGAAGCTTGTCCGCCTCGCGGCGCGCGTCGCCGACCATCTTCTCGGCCTGCGACTTGGCGTCGTTGACCAGCTTCTCGGACTGCGTCCGGGCGTCGCCGACCAGCCGGTCCGACTCGCTGCGGGCCTTGGCCATGAGCCCGTCGGACTCCTTCTTGGCCTCGCCGGTCAGGCGGTCCGCCATCTCCTGGGCCATGGCCAGGACGCGGGCGGCGCGCAGGTGCGTCTCGTTGTTGGCGGCGCCGTCGTCCTCGCCCTTGCCGAGCGACGGGGTCGCGGCGGCGGGAGCGGGAGTGGTGGGCGCCGGGGCCGGCGTCGGCGCGGGCGCCGGGGCCTGCGCGGCGGGAGCGGCGGCACCCGATCCACCGCCGGAGGACTTGCCGGCCTCGTCAGCGGCCTTGCGCGCCTTCTCGAGGTCGCGGGTCAGCTCCTCGACCCGCTGCCGGAGGTCCTCGTTGTCCGAGACGAGTTCCGCGAGCTCCGTCTCGACCAGGTCCAGGAACTGGTCGACTTCGTCCTCGTTGTAGCCACGCTTGCCGATCGGTGGCTTGGAGAACGCGACGTTGTGCACATCGGCTGGTGTCAACGGCATGGGATACCCCTCGTGGTCGTCTCGGGTGCCGGTCCGGCGTTCACGCACCGGACCCACGACTTCATTTTTACCTTAACTGTGGCCAATCTAGTCACAACCGGCCCGCGCGTCACCAGCGGCCGTGGTCCGGGTCGGTGAACCGGGGCCGCTCTGCCGGCCGCAGCGCGGCCCCATCGCTCAGATGAAGGCCAGGATGACGACCCGCAGCACCATGAGGATGATGAACAGGACCAGGACGGACAGGTCCAGGGAGACCTGGCCGAGACGGACCGGCTTGATGACCTTGCGCAACGCCTTGACCGGCGGGTCCGTGATGGTGAACAGCCACTCCAGCACCACCGCGAGGACACCCTTCGGCGTCCAGCTACGGGAGAACGAGGCGATCATCTCCACCACGATCCGGCCCAGGAGCAGGAACCAGAAGACCTCGACCAGGTAATAGAGGATCAGCAGAATCAACGTCACGCTTCAACTCTACTTCCCCGGGCCACCGCGGTGCCCGAGGGCACCCGGTCCCCGCCGACGGGCGGACCGGTCAGCGGCGAAAGGCGCCGTTGACGGCGTCGCGGACCTCGGCCTCGGTGAGGTCCATGCCGGCGGGCTGCAGGAGGAACGTGCGCTCGCGGTCGGCGACCTTCTCCATGCGGCCGTCGAGGCCGAATACGAGGCCGGCGGCGAAGTCGACCATGCGGCGGGCGTCTCCGGAGGCCATCGTGGACAGGTCCAGGACGACCGCGCGTCCGGCGCGAAAGTGTTCGCCGAGACTCTTGCCGTCGCCGAAGCCGCGGGGGCGCTCCACGACGGTCTCGGGAACGGTGACGAGCCCGTCCTCGACGAAGTCCTCCTCCGGCGCGAGGGCGACGGCGCCGCGGGTGGCGGGCACACCGCGGAGGTTGGCGCGCGCGCCGGCTTCGGCGGCGTGGTAGCGGCGGGGGCGCGGGGTCGGCTCCTCGACGGGCGCACGGCGGGCGGCGCCGCGCTCGTCGACGGGGTCGAGGTCGGCGACGCGGGAGCGGGGCGCGGGCTCGTCGAGGTAGCGGTCGGCGGCGTAGCCGTAGTCGTCCCGGCGGTCGCGGGCGACCGGACCGAGGTCGTCCGTGTCGTGCATTCCGCGACCGACGCGCGCGTCGTGGTGGACGGGGCGGTCGTAGTCGTCCAGGTACTCGTCCTCGTACGCCGCGACGGGCGCCATTCCGAAGTACTCCTTGAACCGGGCGATTGCGCTCATCTTCCGGGACCTTCCTGGTAACGGGGTCGTCGCGGGCGTGTGTTCTTCGCGGGCGGGTGTCCCCGCGAGGCTGGATCTCAAACTACTGGTCGGGGGCCGAGGATCGCCGTTCCGACACGCACGCAGGTGGAACCTGCCGCGATCGCCTCCTCGATGTCCCCGGACATGCCCGCGGAGAACTCGACGGCGTCGGGGTGCCGGCGCCGCAGGTCGGCGGCGACGTCGGCGGCGTCGGCGAAGTGGGCGGCGGGATCGCCGGAGAGCGGGGGCACCACCATGAGGCCGGCCAGACGGAGGTGCCCGAGTCCGGCGACGTGATCGGCGAGGGCCGGCAGGTCCTCGCGGGTGACCCCACCGCGCGAGGTGTCGCCGTCGAGGCTCAGCTGGAGCAGGACGGGCAGGGGCGTGACGCCGTCGCGCTCGTCGGCGGCGCGGGCGCGGCCGCGCTCGAGCCCGTTCGCGACCTTCACGGAGTCCACCGAGTGGACCCGGTCGGCCCACCCGGCCACGGCGGCGGCCTTGTTGGACTGGATGTGCCCGACCATGTTCCACCGCACGGACGCCGCAAGCTCGGCGTCGGCGGCGGTCAGGTCGTCGACCTTGGCCGCCGCCTCCTGCACCCGGTTCTCGCCGACGTCGCGCACCCCGAGGCGGGCGAGGTGGACGACGTCGGTGACGGGATGGAACTTGGTGACGACGACGAGGTCGACCTCGTCGGTCCGGCCTGCCGCCGCCCGCGCCGCGTCCATGCGTTCGCGGGTCTCGGCCAGCCGCGCGGCGAGTTCTGTGGCCCTGGTGTCGGTCATGTCCGCCCTTTCGTCTCCCGGTCCGGCGGGTCGGCCGGCCCGGCCTGCTACACCTGCCGCCAGATCACGCTGGCCTGGCGCCCGGTCCGCCCCTGTCGACGATAGGAGAACAGGGACTGCTCGGCGATCGTGCAGCGGGGGTCGGAGTCGACGCGCGTCACGCCCAGCCCGGCGAGCTGGCGGGTGATGCCCTTGCGCAGGTCGACGCCCGCCGTTCCGGCGACGGTCCGGGTGCGACTGCCGGGCAGAGCCGCCTCGACCTCGTCGGCCAGGTCGTCGGGCAGCTCGTAGTGCTCCCCGGCCGCCGCCGGGCCGAGGAGCACCGTTATCCGCTCCGGACGCGCCCCGAGCGAGGTCATGGCGCCGATGAGGTCGGGGACGATCCCGCCGACCGCGCCGACGCGTCCGGCGTGCACGGCCCCGATCACGCCGGCCTGCTCGTCCGCGGCGAGCACCGGGACACAGTCGGCGGTGAGCACCGCCAGCGCGAGGCCGGGCCGGTCGGTCACGAGTCCGTCCGTGGCGGGGACGGGCCCGCCGGTCGGCCTGGTGACGCGGGCGATCCGGGTGCCGTGGACCTGGTCCATCCACACGATGTCGGTCGCGGGCAGGCCGAGTCGGCGGGCCAGCCGCGCGCGGTTGGCGGCCACGGCGGCGGGGGCGTCACCGACGTGGTCGCCGAGGTTGAACGAGTCGAAGTCTCCGGTCGACGCGCCACCGCGGCGGTCGGTGACCACCCGGCGGACGCGCCCCGTCCCGTTGGGCGTCACGGTGCGCCGTGTCAGTGCCGCATGAAGGGCGGGACGTCGATGTCGTCGTCCTCGTCGCGGCGACGGGCCGACGACGAGGACGAGGACGTGCCCGCCGAGCTCGCGGACGACCCGCCGGAGCCCGGGTAGGCCGACTCCTCGCGACCGCGACCGCCGAGGGGCGTCGATCCGAGCTCCGAGGCACCGCCGGTGTCGCCGGAGGCGCCGGGGACCGACTCGTCGTCGTCGAGGTGGTGGCGACCGCGCCGCGGCTGGGCCGCGCCGGCGGCGACCGGCCGGGACCCGCCCTCGAACCCGGCGGCGATGACGGTCACGCGGACCTCGTCGCCGAGGGAGTCGTCGACGACCGTGCCGAAGATGATGTTGGCGTCGGGGTGCGCCTCCTCCTGCACGAGGGAGGCGGCCTCGTTGATCTCGAACAGGCCCAGGTCGCTGCCACCGGCGATGGACATGAGCACGCCCTTGGCGCCCTCCATCGTGGTCTCGAGCAACGGCGAGTTGATGGCGGCCTCGGCGGCCTTGAACGCGCGGCCCTCCCCGCGGGAGGAGCCGATGCCCATGAGCGCGCTGCCGGCGCCGGACATGACGCCCTTGACGTCGGCGAAGTCGACGTTGATGACGCCGGGCGTGGTGATGAGGTCGGTGATGCCCTGGACGCCGTTGAGCAGCACCTCGTCGGCGGTCTTGAACGCCTCCATCATCGACACCCCCGCGTCGCCCAGCTGCAGGAGGCGGTCGTTGGGGATCACGATGAGCGTGTCGCAGGCCTCGCGCAGCGCGTCGATTCCGGCGTCGGCCTGGCCGCCGCGGCGCTTGCCCTCGAAGGAGAACGGGCGCGTGACCACGCCGACGGTGAGGGCGCCGAGCTTGCGGGCGATGGCCGCCACGACGGGCGCGCCGCCGGTGCCGGTGCCGCCGCCCTCGCCGGCGGTGACGAAGACCATGTCGGCGCCCTTGAGCACCTCCTCGATCTCATCCTTGTGGTCCTCGGCGGCCTTACGGCCCACCTCGGGGTCGGCGCCCGCGCCGAGTCCCCGGGTGAGCTCGCGACCCACGTCGAGCTTGACGTCGGCGTCGGACATGAGGAGGGCCTGCGCGTCGGTGTTCACGGCGATGAACTCGACGCCCTTGAGTCCCTCGTCGATCATCCGGTTGACCGCGTTCACGCCGCCTCCGCCGATGCCGACGACCTTGATGACTGCGAGGTAGTTGTGGGGTGAGCTCATCGAGGCCCGGCCTTCCTATGGGGGTGTCGTGCTCGGTTGCGTGCTGTCTCGACGAAACGTTCCGTGGACCCTTAAGTCTCACCCTCTAGTTGAGGGTTAAACTTGCTGGTCAGAGGCGGTTTCGGCCGTCGGAACACCACGGTAGGGCTACCGGCCCCGCGCGTCCACGAGGCTCGCGGGCGTGTCGTGTGTACCGGGCCGTCGGCCGTGCCCCACCGGGCCGCGGACGTGACGCCGGCGGCGCTCTAGCGGGACGCCGGCAGAGCCGGGTTGGACACGTTCCAGATCTGTCCCGGCTGCTCGAGCACCATCTGCAACGCCACGGCTTTCTCCCGGTCACGGCCGGCCGCTCCCCACTCGACGATCCGCCCGTCGGCGAGGGTGAGCACGATCGACGCCCGGGTGTCGACCTCCACGGAGGCGATCTCCTGACCGGCCGTTCCCCGCACCTCGGCGAACACCGTCGCCAGGTCGCGGACGACCGCCGGCAACTCGCCGCGGGCGGCCTCTCCCACCGTGAGCACCGGCGTCCCGGGCGGCACCTCCCCCGGACCGAAGTCGATGCCCTGGGCGTCCACGAGATGCTGCTCGCCGTCGACCTCCACCACCACGAGCGCGGTGCGCTCGACGAGCTCGATCCGCAGCCCCGACGGGTAGTCCCTCTTGACCGTCACCTGATCCACCCGCGGGATGCCCGCCACACGCCGGGCGACCGCGTGGGTGTCGACCTGGAGCAGCGGCGTGCCCGGTGCGACGGCCGCGCGCTCGGTGACGACCTCCCCGGGGATCGTCCGGGTGCCCTCGACGCTCACCTCACGGACGGCGAACACCGGCAGGAAGTACAGCGCGATGTAGCCGAGCAGCACCACGACCAACGCGATGCCGAGCCCGGCGTAGATCCGGTTGGTCCGCCGACGGCGGCGCCGTAGGCGCGCGCGCACGGCCGGGTCGGAGTGACGGACCCGCTCATCGGAGCGGCGCAGGTCGGCCGCGGCGCGCCGGCGGTCGGGATCGTCGGTCGGCGGGGTGTCCCACGCCGGCGCCTCGGTGGACGCCTCGGTGGGCGGTGGCCCGGGGTCGGGCCCCGGTCGCTCCGCGGCGGGGTCGACGTCCGGCGCACCGGGGACGTCGTGCTCCTCGGGGAGGTCGGGCTCGTTGGTCACCGCGCGGCCCTCCTCACGGTTCCCCGCCGGTAACGATCCGCGGGCCGAGAGTGGTGATGTCGCCGGCGCCGAGGGTGAACACGACGTCGCCGGGCCGCAGGATCCCGGTGACCGTCGTCAGCGCGCTGTCGAGGTCGGGCACGTGGTGGACGGCCGCGGTGACGTTCCGGGCGATCAACCCGCCGTCGACGCCGGGTTCGGGTCGCTCGCGCGCGCCGTAGACGTCGAGGACCACCACCTCGTCGGCGAGCGACAGTGCGCGGCCGAACTCCTCGGCGAAGATCCTGGTGCGCGAGTACAGGTGGGGCTGGAAGACGGCGACGAGCCGCCCCCCGTCCGCCTCGACGATCTCCCGCGCGGCGCCGAGCACCGCGGCGACCTCCGTGGGGTGGTGGGCGTAGTCGTCGTAGACGCGCGCCCGCCCGTCGCCGACCACGGCCTCGCCCTTGGGCTCGAAGCGTCGTCCGACGCCGCCGAACCCGGACAGGCCGGCGAGGAACCCGTCCGCGTCGAAGCCGCCCGACCCGGCCACCTCGCGGGCGGCGAGCAGGGCGGCGAGGGCGTTGAGCGCCATGTGCTCGCCCGGGGTGCCCACGTGCAGTTCGCCGTGCGACCCGCCATCGAGGGTGAGCCGGGCCCGCGTGCCGTCGGAGTCGACGGTGATCCCCGCGAGCTCCCCCGCCACCGGCAGGTCGGTCGTCGGACCGTCGACGGTGCGGTACCCCACCACGCGGACGCCCGCGGCCGCGGCCCGGCGCGCGCGCTCGGCCGCGCCCTCGTCATCGACGCACACCACGAGCGCGCCGGTGTCGGGGATGCGGGCGAGGAAGGTGTCGAAGACCTCGTAGTACGCCTCGGCGGTGCCGAAGTGGTCGAGGTGGTCGGGTTCGGCGTTGGTGAGGATCACGACGTCGGGCTCGTAGTGCACGAGGGACCCGTCGGACTCGTCGGCCTCGGCCACGAACACGGGGTCGGCGCCGCCGCGCGCGTTGGTCCCGAACTGCAGGACGGTGCCGCCCACCGCGAAGGACGGGTCGGACCCGGCGGAGAGCATGCCCGCGATGAGCATCGAGGTGGTGGAGGTCTTGCCGTGGGTACCGCACACCATGATCGAGCGGCCCGCCCGGGCGAGGTGCCCGAGCACCTGCGACCTGGTGACGACCGGGATGCCCGCGGCCCGCGCCGCGACGAGTTCTGGGTTGTCGGCGGGGATCGCCGCCTTGGACACCACGACGATCTGCGGGGGCGAGCCGAGGGCCTCGAGGGCGTCGGCGTGGTGGCCGACGCGCACGACGGCGCCGCGGTCGGCCAGCGCGCGCAGGTCGGCCGAGTCGCGGGCGTCGCTGCCGGAGACCGCCACGCCGTGGTCGAGCAGGATCCGCGCGACGCCGGACATGCCCGCGCCGCCGATACCGATCATGTGGACGCGCTCGAGCGTGGCGGGCACGGAGTCGGTGCCGGGGGTGGTGCTGGTCAACGCGGGGCCTTTCCGGCGGCGTCCAGCGCGATGCGCGCCACGACCTCCGCCGCGTCTCGGGAGCCGCCGCGGACGGCGGCCTCGGACATCATCTGGAGCCGGTCGGGGTCCAGCGCGAGCGGCAGGACCTCCGAGCGGAGGTGGTCGGGCGTGAGGTCGGAGTCCTCCACGAGCAGGGCCGCGCCGCCGGCGACGAGGTCGCGGGCGTTGAGGGCCTGCTCGCCGTTGCCGTGGGGCAGGGGGACGAACACCGCGCGCAGCCCGACGGCGGAGACCTCGGCGACGGTGATGGCACCCGACCGGCACAGGATGAGGTCGGCGGCGGCGTACGCCAGGTCCATGCGGTCGAGGTAGGGCACGGTCACGTAGGGCGCGCCGCCGGCCGGTACGACCGGGGCGTCGTCGAGGTTCTTCGGACCGACCGCGTGCAGGACGCCCACGCCGGCCCGGGAGAACTCCTCGGCGACCGCCGCCATGGCGGTGTTGAGTGACCGCGCGCCCTGGGAGCCGCCCACGACGAGCAGGACGGGCCCGTCGGGGTCCAGCCCGAAGGTCGCGCGGGCCTGCGACCGCAGGGCCGCGCGGTCGAGGGTCGCGACGGCGCGGCGGACGGGGTTGCCCACGACGCGGGCGTCGAGCCCCGACCCGGTGACCGCGGCGAGGGTCGCGACGGCGAACCGCGCGCCGAGCTTGTTGGCGATCCCCGCGCGCGAGTTGGCCTCGTGGACGACGATCGGCACGCGGCGACGCGCGCCCCCGGACGCGGGTCGCAGCGGCGCCGCCGCGGCCAGGTACACGGGCACGCACGCGTACCCGCCGAAGCCCACGACGACGTCCGCGTCCGTGCGTCGCAACACCTCGCGTGCCCCGCGCACGGCCCGGACGAGACGCCCGGGCAGGCGGAACAGGTCGCCGCCGACACTGCGCGGCAGCGGGACCGGATCGACCAGTTCGAGTGGCACGCCCCGCTTGGGGACGAGGTCGGTCTCCAGGCCGCGCGGGGTGCCCACGGCCGTGACGCGGGCGGTCGGGTCGAGGGCGGTGACGGCCTCCCCCACCGCGAGCGCGGGCTCGATGTGGCCGGCGGTGCCGCCGCCGACCACGAGGACCGAGGGACCGCCGGCGGATGCCGCGCTCATCGCTCGCGTCCCCGGTGGATGGGGCTGGGCCGGCCGGCGCCGGGGCTCTGGCGGCCCCCTGCGTCGGGGGCCGGGCGGCGCGGCTGGCGGCGCTCGGCCTCGCGTCCGCGGACGGGCCGGGCGGTGCGGCCGGTCATCGCGGTCGCCCCACGCCGACGATCGCGGGCGGCGTCGGCCGGGATCGGCATGGTCTCGTACGCCGGCGGCCGTGGTCCGCCGCGCGGCGGACGCGGCACGGGGGCGGGCTGGGCCGTGCGCCGGGCGCCGGCGGCCCGGTCACGCGGCGCGGGACCGCCGGGGCGGGTCGGCTGGCGGCGGGTGACGGGGTCGCCGTACCGCCGGGCGCCCTCGCTCGAGCGACCGGGCGCCGACGAGGCGGGGACGGGGCGCTCGGGCCGGTAGGGGCGCGGGTCGGGCAGGGAGAACCACCGGTGCCGGCGACGGCTCGGGGAGCTGAGGATCGCGGAGATGGCCTCGGGCTCGTGCCGGGCGCAGTTGGCGAGCAGGCCGAGCGAGGTGAGCGTGACGACGGCGGAGGTACCGCCGTTGGAGATGAGCGGCAGCTGCAGACCGGTCACCGGCAGCAGGCCCACGACGTAGCCGATGTTGATGAACGCCTGCAGGACGATCGTCGCGGAGATGGTGCCGGCGAGCAGGCGGCGGAACGGGTCCACCGAGCGCATGGCGATCCGCATGCCGACCCAGCCGAGGGTGAGGTAGAGCGAGACGACGACCGCGGCGCCGAACCAGCCGAGCTCCTCGCCGATGATGGCGAAGATGAAGTCGTTGGTGGCCTCCGGCAGGTAGAACCACTTGGCGCTGGACTGACCCAGGCCGACGCCGAACAGTCCGCCGTCGGCCAGGGAGAGCATGCCCTGGTACGACTGGTACGCCGCGCCCTGGGGGTTGGAGAAGTCCCCGCGGAACGTGTCGAGGTAGGTCCGGATCCGCTCGAAGCGGTAGGCGAACGCCACCGCGAGGACGCCGAAGACGACGACGCCGACGGCGATCACCCACGCGAAGTGCCGCGCCGGGTAGCCGGAGAACCACAGGATGCACAGGAACGCGATGGTCACCGCGGTCGCCATGCCCAGGTCGGGGGCGACGACGACGAGCACCGCCACGATGAGGTACCCGACGACCGCCGGGAAGAGCAGGTCCAGCCAGTAGCCCGTCCGCACACGCTTGGCGACCACGGACGACGCCCAGATGATGAGGGCGAACTTGGCGATCTCGGCGGGCTGGATCGAGAAGATGCCGAGGTCGATCCAGCCACGGGAGCCGTTGACCTCGGAGCCGATGCCGGGGATCAGCACCGCGACGAGCAGACCGATGGACACGAGCAGCAGCGGGAACGCCGCGGCGCGCAGCAGCTCGATGCGCAGGCGCAGGGCCAGGACGAAGCCCATCCAGCCGATGAGCACGAACATCGCCTGGCGCAGGAAGATGTCGAACGGCGTGCCACCGCCGGAGAAGGCCAGCACGTTGGAACTGGACAGCACCATGCCCAGTCCGATGACCGTGAGCAGGGCCGTGACCACCATGACCACGTGGTACGACGTCAGGGGCGCCCGGTTGATCGCGGCCAGTGGCGCGGCGATACGCCCGAGCAGGTCGGGCCGATCGGCCCGGTCCGGGCCGTCCGCCCGCTCGTGAGGTGCGTTGTCTCGCGGTGCCGCCTTGTCTCGCAGTGCCATAGCCCCTACCTCCCGGCCACGCGGCCCACGGCGAGGACGAAGCTGCGCCCCCGGTGGCCGTAGTCGGTGAACATGTCCATCGACGCGGCAGCCGGGGCGAGCAACACGGTGTCGCCTCCGGTGGCCATCCGCGCGGCCTCGGCGACCGCGCGGTCCATCGTCTGCTGCGGCTCGTCGGGACCCGCAGCGTCGTCATCGTCTCCCGAGGCCAGCTCCACCACGGGCACCGTCGGCGCGTGTCGGGCCAATGCCCCGGCGATCCGCCCGCGGTCGCGGCCGATGAGGACCACTCCGCGCAGGACATCGGCGACCTCGGCGACCAGCGGCTCGACGTCGGCGCCCTTGAGCAGTCCGCCGGCGATCCACACCATCGGTCCGCCCGCCAGCAGCGAGGTGCGGGCGGCGTGCGGATTGGTGGCCTTGGAGTCGTCGATGTAGGTGATCCCGTCGATGGTCGCCACCGGCTCGGCGCGATGGGCGCCCACCGTGAACGAACGCAGGGCCGCGGCGACGTGCTCGGCCCGCGCGCCCACGGACATGGCCACGGCCGAGGCGGCGAGTGCGTCGAGGACGCCCGCGGGCCCGGCCGGGCGCACGTCCGCGGCCGGCAGCAGCGCCACCTCGTCGTCGTCATACTCGTCGCCACCGTCGCCGCCGTCGCCCGGACCGACGCCCCCGGCGCCGACCCGCGCGGTGAGCACGCCGTCGACCACGCCGTACTCCCCCGCGGCGGGCGCGCCGATGCGCACCCCGATACGCGTCGCGGCGGGCGCGTCGGCGAGCAGGCGCGCGGCGATCTCGTCGTCGGCACCGGCCACGGCCACCCGGCCGGTCAGGACCTGCGCCTTGGCCGCGGCGTAGGCCTCCATGGACCCGTGCCAGTCGAGGTGGTCCTCGGCGACGTTGAGCACCACGCCCACGTCCGGTCGGCAGCTCGGCGCCCAGTGCAGCTGGAAGCTCGACAGCTCGGCCGCGAGCACCTCCACGCGTGGCTCAGTCAGCAGCACGTCGGTCACCGGCAGGCCGATGTTCCCGCACGCTCGCGCCGCCATGCCCGCCTCGAGACAGATGGCCTCGAGCATCGAGGTGGTGGTGGTCTTGCCGTTGGTACCGGTCACCGCGAGCCACGTGCGGCGGGGGCCGAACAGCTCGGCGGCGTCGGCGCGCCACGCCAGCTCCACGTCGCCCCACACGCAGATCCCGGCGTCCGCAGCGGCGACCAGCAGGGGCGAGTCCGGGCGCCACCCCGGGCTGGTCACGACCAGGTCGATACCGATCCGGTCACCCCCGCCGGCCCCGGCGGCCCCGCCGGCCTGGCCGACCGGCCCGCGCGGAGCGGCCAGCAGCTCGGCGGCGCGGTCGAGGTCGACGCCCTCGCACGCGACACCGTCCGGCAGCGCCTCCCGCAGGCGTGCGATCGCCTCGGGTCGCGAGTCGGCGACCACTGGTTCGGCGCCCAGCGCGTCGAGGATGCGTACAGCGCCCGGCCCGGATACGCCCGCGCCCAGGACGAGCACGCGCGTGCCGGCGAGCTCGCGCACGTCGAGGTCCCGCCCGGCGGCCGCGCCGGCTGTCGGGGTCGTCTCCGTCATCCCGCTCCTCCCGCTCATCCCACCGAGCTCGCGAGCCAGTCGCCGTAGAACAGCGCGATCGCCAGGCCACACGAGATGGCCACCAGCAGCCAGAACCGGATCGTCACCGTCGTCTCGGCCCACCCGCCGTTCTCGAAGTGGTGGTGGATGGGCGTCATGCGGAACGGTCGTCGGCCGGTGGTGCGGAACGCGGCGACCTGGATGAGGACGGAGACGAACTCGATGACGAACACCGCGCCCACGACGACCATGAGCAGCTCGGTCCGCGACACGACGGACACGCCCGCGACGATGCCGCCGAGGAACATCGAGCCGGTGTCGCCCATGAAAATCTTGGCCGGCGCGGCGTTCCACCACAGAAAGCCCAGGCACGCGCCGAGCGCTGCCGAACACACCACGGCGATGTCCAGGGGATCGCGGACCTGGTAGCAGCCCGACAGGTTGACGCCCTCGGCGGTGGAGAAGCAGGAGTAGCGGAACTGCCAGAAGCTGAACACGACGTAGGTGCCCATGACCATGGCCATGGAGCCGGCGGCGAGGCCGTCGAGGCCGTCGGTGAAGTTGACCGCGTTGGACCAGCCGTAGACGAGGATCACGATGAAGACGAGGAAGACGACGACGGGAAAGGTCACGGCCACGAAGTCCCGCACGTAGCTCAGCGACCGGCTGGCCGGGGTGAGCCCGTCCGAGTTGCGGAACTGGAGGACGAGGATGCCGAACGCCAGCGCCGCGAGGACCTGCCCGACCGTCTTCGACAGGATGCCCAGGCCCTTGTTCTGCCGCTTGAACACCTTGAGGCCGTCGTCGATCATGCCGACCACGGCCAGCGCCGTGGCCAGGCCGAGGATGAGCAGTCCGGAGGCGGTGAACCCGCCACCGCCCACGGTGAACTGCCCGATCAGCCCGGCGACGATATAGCCGAGCCACACGGCGGCGAGGATCGCGAGACCGCCCATGTTGGGCGTGCCCCCCTTTCTCATGTGGGACTGCGGGCCCTCGAGCCGGATCTCCTGCCCGTAGCCGTGGCGGCGGAAGTAGATGATGAGCATCGGAGTGAGGAAGATGCTCACGACGAAGCCGACGATGCCGGCGACCATGATCTGGGTCATTGACTACTTCTCCTCACCGCGCGCCGCGAGCACGTGCTCCGCGACACTCCACAGGCCGACGGCCGCCGAGGCCTTGACCAGGACGATGTCGCCCGGCTCGAGCCTCGAGTCCAGGATCTCCACGGCCTCCTCGGCGGTGGCGACGTGCTCCGCCTCGGATCCCCACGACCCCTCCTGGATCGCGCCCTGGAACATCGCGCGCTGGGGCCTGCCCAGCCCCACGACCACCAGCTGGGACACGTCCAGCCGGACGAGGAAGCGTCCGATGAGGTCGTGCTCGATCACCGCGTCCTCGCCGAGCTCCGCCATCTCCCCCAGCACGGCCCACGTCCGGCGCGGCCGGCCGCCGCCCGACCGGGCCATGACGGCCAGGGACTTCAGCGCCGCCCGCATCGAATCGGGGTTGGCGTTGTAGGAGTCGTTGATGACGGTGATCCCGTCGGCCGTGACGCGCACGTCCATCCGCCGCTCGGACGCGGCCTCGGCGGTACCCAGCGCCGCCGCGATCCGCTCGACCTCCATCCAGCACGCGAGACCCACCGCGGCCGCCGACAGGGCGTTGCCCACCTGGTGCTCGCCGTGCACGCGAAGCGCGACCTCCGCCTCACCCCGCGGGGTGACCAGCGTGAACGAGGCGCGCACCTCGTCGTCGAGCCTCACCCCCTCCGCACGGACGTCCGCGGACCCGCCCAGCCCCACCGTCACGACCTCGGCGGAGGTACGGCCGGCCATGGCGGCGACACGGTCGTCGTCGGCGTTGAGGACGGCGACCCCGCCGTGCGCGGCGTCCGGCAGCGCCTCGACGAGCTCGCCCTTGGTGGCGGCGATGACCTCGCGCGAGCCGAACTCGCCCAGGTGCGCGGTACCGACGTTGAGGACCACCCCGACGCGCGGGGGCGCGAGGGCCGCGAGCTCGCGGATGTTGCCGGGCGCGCGGGCGCTGAGTTCGAGGACGAGGAAATCGGTGTCCTCGTCGGCGCGCAGCGCGGTCCACGGGTGGCCGATCTCGTTGTTGAACGAGCCCGGGGGCGCGACGACCGTACCGGCCGCCGACAGCACGGCGCCGATGAGGTCCTTGGTGCTGGTCTTGCCCGACGACCCGGTGACCCCCACGACGACGAGCCCGTGGTCGGCGACCAGCCGGTCGACGCTGGCGCGCGCGAGGGCGCCGAGCGCGGTGAGCACGGCGGCGCCGGAGCCGTCGGTGTCGGCGGCCAGCGCCATGGCGTTGGTCTCGCGACGGTCGACCGCGGGCACGACGATCTGCGCACCGTCCACGCCGTCGACCTCGTGCGCGACGAGCGCACCGGCCGCACCCGCGTCGAGCGCGCGGGCGACGAAGTCGTGGCCGTCGACGCGTTCGCCGGGCAGGGCGAGGAACAGCCCGCCCGGGGTGAGGCGGCGGGAGTCGAACTCCACGGTGCCGGTCACGGCCGTCGACGGGTCACCACCGACCAACCGACCGCCGACTATCCCCGCGATCTCGCCGAGGGTGAGGTCGATCATGGTGTGCTGTCCTCCGTCTCGCCCGTGGGGGCGCGGTATCCGAGTCGTCTGACGAGTTCTTCCGCGGCCCTGGCCCGGTCGTCGAACGGGTGCACGACGCCGGCGACCTCCTGACCGGTCTCGTGTCCCTTCCCGGCGATCACGACGACGTCGCCGGCGCGGGCCCAGTCGATCGCGGTGGCGATCGCGGCGCCGCGGTCGCCGACCTCCTCGACGCGGGTGTCGGGCCCGGCGGCCTGTTCGGCCCCCGCGCGGACGGCGGCGCGGATGGCGGCGGGGTCCTCGCTGCGGGGGTTGTCGTCGGTCACCACCACGAGGTCGGCGATCTCGGCCGCGGCGGCGCCCATCTTGGGCCGCTTGCCCGGGTCGCGGTCGCCTCCGGCGCCGAGGACCACGGCCACGCGCCCCTCGGTCTGCGCGCGGACCGAACGCAGGACCGCGGCGACCGCACCGGGCTTGTGGGCGTAGTCCACGAGGACGCGGAAGTCCTGACCGCGCACGACCGGCTCGAGACGGCCGGGCACCCGCACCCGCATGAGCCCGCCCGCGGCGGCGGCGACGTCCCCACCCAGGGCGTCGACGATCGCCAGCGCCACGAGGGCGTTGGCCACGTTAAACCGGCCCATCAGCGGGAGCTCGACGTCCACGGTCAACCCGCGGGGCCCGTGGACGGTGAACTCCTGGGTGTCGCGGTCCGTCGGGGTTGACTCGCCGGCCGTCCAGTCGGCGTCGGCGTCGGGATCGGCGGAGACGGTCACCGCGTCCGGGCGCATCCCCACCAGGCGCCGGCCCCACTCGTCGTCGATGACGACGACCGCCCGCTCGGCCGGCCACACCGCCGAGCCGGGGTCCGCCTCGACGTCGAACAGCCGCGCCTTGGCGCGGAAGTAGTCGTCCATGCTCGGGTGGAAGTCGAGGTGGTCCTGTGACAGGTTGAGGAACGCACCCACGGCGAACCGGACGCCGTCCACCCGGCCGAGCCGCAGGGCGTGGCTGGACACCTCGGCCGCGACGGCGCGGGCGCCCTCGGCCCGCATCCGGGCGAGTAGTGCCTGGAACTCGGGGGCCTCGGGGGTGGTGAGTCGGCTGGGCAGGGCGCGGCCGTCCACGCGGCTACCGGTGGTGCCGATGAGACCGGCCACGTGCCCGCACCTCTCGAGGGCGGCCTCGACGAGGTAGGTGGTGGTGGTCTTGCCGGAGGTGCCGGTGATGCCGACGACGTCGAGGTCGGCGGACGGGTCGCCGGTCACCGCCGCGGACACGGCGCCGAGTACCGCCCGCGGGGCGGGGTGGACGAGGACGGGCAGGCGTCCGGCGACGGCGGACATCAGTTCGACGCCCTCGGGGTCGGTGAGCACCGCGGCCGCGCCCGCCTCGACGGCGGTGGCACCGAAGGAGGCGCCGTGGACCCGGGTACCGGGCAGGGCGGCGAAGAGGATGCCCGGACCGCAGTCCTGGGCCCGGATGGTCGCCCCGGTGAGGTCGACGTCGGCCCCGGACCTGTCGCCGAGGAGCCTGGCCCCCACCGCATCTGCCAGCTGTCGCGCCGTGGTCATCGCCTGTCCTCGCCCCGCCTTCCTCGCTCGATCCCTCCCGTGAACCCGCTACACGCTACCCTGCCGGGCGTCGGTCACCGCGCCTGCAGGACCAGTTCCGGCGCGGGGGCGGACGGGGGGATGTTGTCCCTGTTGACCAGCCATGACGCGATGTCGTGAAACAGCGGGGCGGCCGACGCGCCGAGGACGCCGCGCGAGGGCGCGTCGAGCATGATGGCGATCACGTAGCGCGGGTCGTCGGCCGGCAGGATGCCCGCGAAGGTGATCCAGTACCGCGAGTTGGAGTAGCAGGAGCAGCCCGGGTCGATCTGCTGCGCGGTGCCGGTCTTGCCGCTGATCTGGTAGCCGGCCACCGCGGCCTGGGGGCCGGTACCGGCCTGGGCGCCGGGCCCGGACTGCACGACCGCGCGGAACATGTCGCGCACGGTGCGGGCGGTCTCGGTGCTGACCACGCGTTCGCCCTCGGGGCGTTCGGTGGGGTGGCTCTCGCCGTCAGGACCGACCCGCTCGGCGACGATCCGGGGCGGCACCCGGACGCCGTCGTTGGCGATGGTCTGGTAGATCCCGGCCATCTGCAGGGTGGTCATGGACAGGCCCTGCCCGATCGGCAGGTTGGCGAACGTGCCCCCCTGCCAGTTCTGCAGGTCGGGCACGAGGCCCTCCGACTCCCCCGCCAGTTCGATACCGGTGCGCTGGCCGAGGCCGAACCTCTCCAGGTACTGCGAGAACGGCTCCTTGCCCAGCCGCTGGGCGAGCATGAGGGTGCCGACGTTGGAGGACTTCCCGAAGATGCCGGTGGTGGTGTAGGGCGTGGGTCCGTGCTGCCACGCGTCGGAGACCGTGACGCCCTCCATGCGGATGCTGCCGTCGACCGAGTGCACCTCGTCCGGGTGGGTCAGTCCGGCCTCGATCGCGGCTGCCGCGGTGATGATCTTCTGCACGGAGCCCGGCTCGAACGGGGAGGTGATGGCCGGGTTGCCGAGGTCGGCGCCACGCTCGAGCTCGGCGCCCACTCCGACGGCCGGGTTGAACGTGTTGTCGTTGGCCATCGCCCGCACCTCGCCGGTCCGCGCGTCCAGGACGACGGCCGAGGCGCTCTTCGCGCCGGAGGTGTCCTTGGCGGACTGGATGGCCTTCTGGACGTGCCACTGCAGGTCGGCGTCGAGGGTGAGGCGGATCGTGTCGCCGTCGCGGGGTTCGGTGATGTTGCGCAGAGTGCCGGGGATGACCGTGTTGTCCTGGGCCCGGTCGAAGGTCTGCCGGCCGTCCTCGCCGTCGAGCTGATCGTTGAAGTGGGACTCGATGCCCTGCAGGCCGATCAGCTTGCCCTCGTCGCTCTTGGTGGTGGCGCCGACGACGTTGGCGGCGAGTGCGCCGCCCGGGTACTCGCGGATGTCGACGCGCTCGGCGCCGACCATCGGGTACTTGCGGACGATCGCGTTGGCCTGGGTGACGTCGACGTTGCGGACGAGGTAGGTGAAGCCTCCGCCGGACGAGAGTTTGGCCTCGATCTCGTCGCGGTCGACGGCGTCGCCGAGAACGGCCTCGAACTCGTCGGCGATCTCCACGACGAGCTCGTCCCACGTCGGCTTGGTGCTGTCGAGCTCGCGGCGGGCCTCGGCGTTCTGCTGTTCGACGAGCGGCTGGATCGACAGGTCGCGAGCCTCGCGGGTGAAGGCGATGGGGTCGCCGTCCAGGTCGACGATCGCCCCGCGGGTGGCCGGCAGTACCTGGTGGACCTGCCGCTGGCTCTCGGCGCGGGCCGCGAGTTCGGTGCCCCCGATGGTCTGCACCCAGAAGAGTTTGACGAGGGCGATCACCATGATCAGCGCGAACGCGGACCGCATGAAGGTGAACCGGCGCTCGGTCGAGTTGGTGGTGAGAACCCGCCCGAACCGGTTCGGTGGCCGTCCGACGCGCGGTTCGGTGGCGCGCGGGTCACCCGAGGTAGCCCGGCGTCCCGCTTCCGGGGTGCGTCGTTCGGTCATCTCGGGGGCCTTTCGGGTGGGGTGCTAGAAGGGTTGTCCGGGCACCGGGGCGAGCGTCGCGGCACCGTCACCAGGAGCCGCCGGGGCGGGCGGCGCGGCCGGGGACACCGGGTCAGGGGCGGGACCCGTGTCGGCGGCGGGGGCCGGCGGCGCCGGTTCGACCATGGGGGACGGCGGGCCGGCGAGCGGCGGATAAGGAACGGGGGCGACGCCGCGGGGGGTCCGGTCCTGCGGCGCCTGTGCGGGCGGCGCATCGAACGCGTCCCGGTCGGACGACCTCGACGGCTCGGACGCTACCGGAGCGGGTTGGAGCGGCTTGATCGGCGCGCCGAGCTTGGCTTCCGGCTCCCCCACGATCTCGATGACGCCGTCGGATCCCCGGGTCAGGATGGGTGCGCTGGCGACGCCGACCATGCCCAGCTTCTCGGCGCGCTGCGCGAGCACCTCGGCAGAGCGGGCGCGCTCGTTGGACGCGCGGAGCGCCTCCATCCGCTCGACCAGTTCGACGTTGGCGTCGCGTGCGTTCTTGAGGTCGTAGGTGTCCTGGGTGGTCTGGGCCGACAGTAGGAGGGTGCCGCCGACGCCTGCGCCGATGAGGAGGAGCAGGACGACGACGAAGGGCACCCTCGCGGCCAGTTCCGCGGGGCTCAGACGTTCCGCGGGGACGACCACGGTGCGACGGCCACGGACGGAGCGCGTGACCGGCCTGCGTCGGAGGCCGACGGCCCGTCCCGCCCCGGCCGGGGCGTCGGCGTCCGCGCCGGGGGCCGGGTGGGTGTCGAGCCCGTCAACGGTGCCGGGCGTGTCGATCGTGCTCGTCATGGGGTTCTCCCGTCGATACGCCGGACGCATCGCACCCGGACCGAGGCCGAGCGCGGGTTGTGGTCGATCTCCTCCTGAGAGGCCTTCTCCGCTCCCCTGGTGACGGCCTCGAACTCGGGGCCGTGGCCGGGCAGCTCCACCGGCAGGCCCGCCGGGGTGCGGGAGGCGGTGCGGGTCGCGAGTTCGCGCTTGACGATCTTGTCCTCGAGGGAGTGGTACGCCATGAAGACCGCGCGACCGCCGAACCGCAGGAGGTCGAGGTAGCCGGGCACGGCGTTCTCGACGGCCTCGAGTTCGGCGTTGACCTCGATGCGCAGGGCCTGGAACACTCGCTTGCCCGGATGCCCACCGGTCCGGCGGGCGCCCTGGGGGATCGTGTCGTAGAGCAGTTCGACCAGCTGTGAGCTGGTGACGATGGGATCGGTGTCGCGTCGGCGGACGATCGCGGCCGCGATCTGCCGGGCGAAGCGCTCCTCGCCGTACACCCGGAGGACCCGGGCGATGTCGTCGCGCGGATAGTCGGCGAGGATGTCGGCGGCGGTCGGGCCGGTGGTGGGGTCCATCCTCATGTCGAGCGGCGCGTCCACCGAGTACGCGAATCCGCGCTCGGCGACGTCGAGCTGCATCGAGGAGACGCCGAAGTCGAGGAGGATGCCGTCGATCGCCGGGCCGGCGTCGTCACGCGCATCCGGAGGTAGCGCCGCAGTGACGCTGTCGAAGTCGTCGAAGCGGGCGTGGACGGGAGTGAAGCGGCCGCGATAGGCGGTGAGCCGGCGGGTCGCCATGTCGAGCGCCTCGGGGTCACGGTCCACGCCGAGTACACGCAACTCGCCGAACTCGGCCAGCAGGTGCGAGGAATGCCCACCGAGACCGAGGGTGCCGTCCACGATGACGGGTGCGCGCCCCTCCTCCGCGGCGGCCTCGACAACGGGACGGAAGAGCTCGATGGTGCGCTCGAGGAAGACGGGGATGTGCCCGGAGCGCGTGGCGTCGCGGTCGGCATCGGGCCGTTCTGCCATCTCGCCTCCTCGCGTCCGGTCGTCGGTGCTCCGGCGGTTGTGGTGGAGCCCCCTGGTCCCCGTCCGGTACCCACCTGGCGTCGGGGAAGTACGTCAGGGTGGTGCCGGGCAGGGGCCGGGGGGCTCCGTCCGTCGTGCTCTCGTGTGCGTTCTCGTCCTTCCTCTCTCGGGATCAGAACTCGATCCCGAGCGAGGTGCCCTCCATCTCGGAGAACACGGGTAGGTTCTCCGCGCTGTAGCGGTCCCACGCCTCGGCGTCCCAGACCTCGAGACGCTCCCCGAGGCCGTTGACGACGCAGTCCTTGTCCAGACCCGCGTAGTTCCGCTGACTCGCGGGGATGGAGATCCGTCCCTGCGAGTCCAGTTGTTGGACTTCCGCGCCGCTCACCAGGAGCCGGAAGAACGCCATGTGCCTCTCGCTGAGGTTGGCGGTCGGCCGGACCTTTCTGACCAGCGCGTCGAACTCGTCTTCAGGGAAGACCGAGAGCGTGTTGGTGAACCACCCACACACCACCACCCCGTCCGCCAGGCCGGGCCTGAATCTGGCGGGGATCGTCAGCCGCCCCTTGTCGTCGAGCTTGGGACGGTGGGTCCCGTACCCGACGAAGGCTCGTTCGCGTCCGGAGTCGACGGGATCGGTGTCGGTCACCCGCCACCTCCTGGGGTCCAGGCCCATCGAGCTCCTTACGTGCCCCACTGTACCCCACAACGCCCCACAAACAAGGCCTGCGCCCCACTTCTCCCCACCGTCTTACATCACTGCACTTCAGACGGTTTCCGCCTCGTCGACGCGGCCGACCCCCGGCCGCCGAGCCCGCGTCACGAACCGCACATTCAGCGACTTACTGAGGCTGATGTGACTGAAGTAGCCCATGAGACGGTCACAGCCACGATGGTGGGGAATGGTGGGGCCACGGGGTGGGGCGTGGTGGGGCTCCGGGGCGGGGAGGGGTGGGCGCGCAGCCGCCCGGCCCGCTCAGCCGCCCGGCCCGCTCAGCCGAAGCCGCCCAGCTCGCTCAGCCGAAGCCGCCCAGCTCGCTCAGCCGCAGCCGCCCGGCCCGCTCAGCCGCAGCCGCACGCCAACATGGCGTCTCGCGCGCACCGCGGGGGGTGCGAGACGCCATCCCCGGGAGCGGCTGCGTGCTCGGCGTACATCCGCGCGAGCGAGACGCCAGGGCCGGGGGCGGCTCCAGGCTCGGCGTTAAGACCCGCCGGCGAGACGCCGACTGCGCGAGCCGCTGCCGGCGAGCCGCGGGGCCGACGGCCCTCGGGCCGGTGGGCCTCGGGCCGGTGGGCCGGTGGGCCGGTGGGCCGGTGGGCCGGTGGGCCGGTGGGCCGGGAAATGGGTGAAGGGGTGAACGCTGGTGCGCTCACCCCTTCATCTGAAGCGTCGTGGTCGGCCCGGAGGCCGTCGGACGATCAGGGCCCCTGCTCGAAGCGACGGCGGAAGCGGTCCTCCATCCTCGAGGAATAAGACCGACCGTCGGAGGACTTCGATGAGGTCCGCCCGGCCCCGGGGACACGCGGGCCCCCGGCGTTCTTGACGCCCGGCGCTCCCGCGGACGGCGTCGAACGCAGCGCGAGCACCCCGGCCGCGAACATGACGAGGAATCCGACGAGGCTCAGCACGGGGAAACCGCCCGGCTTGACGTCGAGGGCCAGACCACCGATGAGAAGTGCCACACCGAGGACGGCGAGCGCCACGACCAGGCCCGCGGGACGCCGGGCGCCACTCGCGCCGGTCTTACGGACGGACGACGCGAACTTGGGGTCGTCGGCGTAGAGCGCGCTCTCGATCTCCTTGAGCATGCGCTGCTCGTGCTCGGACAGGGGCACTTCGACCTCCTTCAGATGCTCGTGATGACGAGCGTGGCCGGCTCGGTCGGTTCGCACCGACCGCGGACGGTGATCAGCCGGTCATGGTTCTCCCCATCATACGAGGGCAACGCGGCCGGGACCACCGGGATTCCCCTGGACGGGCCAGGGGGACGGCGGGTCCGCGGCCGGACGGGTCAGGCCGCGGGGCCCAGGACGCCCAGGCGCCGGTCCACCAGGTCCATGAAGCGGCCCACCGCCCACAGGAAATCGTCCGCCATGCGGGCCGAGATCGTCCGCGGGAGCCCGTCCTCGACGGCGGCCGCGAGAGCGGAGTACCCGCCGAGGGCGGTCGCCCACTCGCCCAACTCCGGCACCTCCGCCGCGAGCCGGTGCCAGACATCGACCGGACCGCGACGCCGTAACCCCGGAGCGAGCAACGCGCCGGCGGCGCACCTGGCGGCGCGGTACGCCTCGACGAAGCGCTCCGACGGGTCGGCCGCCGCGACCGCACGGCCACGATGCGCCTCGGCGCGCCCGGCGCGGCCGAGGGACCCCGCGGCACCCCGGCGGGACGACCGCGTCCTGCTCGTGGTCCGCGTCTTCCTCATGTCCATCTGCTGCACCTCCGCCTCCTGCATCTCCGCGTCTGCGCGCACGGTATCGCCGGGGTACGACACATCCCGGCGCCCCGGATCCGCGCCCGTGATGAAATGGGGTGGATGGACACCGTGATCACCCGGCTGGACGCCGCCGACTTCCGAGACCGACTGCCCGAGGCTCTGGGGGTCTACGTCGACGCCATGGGCTATCCGTCGCAGGTGATCCGCTCCCGGGCGGCCGCCTGGATGGAGCACAGCTACCGCGACGGCTGGTCCGGGGTGGCCGCGTTTGAGGCCCCGCGCCGGCGCCTGCTCGGACAGTCGAGGGGCCCTCTGGTCGCGATCTGTTACGGCTACCACGGTGCGCCCGGCCAGTGGTGGTACGAGCAGGTTTCCCGGGGGTTGCGCGACCGGGGCCGGGAGCTCCCGTCCGACTATGTCGAACTGACCGAGCTGCACGTCTCGCCCACCCACCAGGGCCGCGGTATCGGCGGGACCCTGCTGCGCAGGTTCCTGGCGGACCGGCCGGAGAGCAGGGTGCTGTTGTCGACCCCCGAGGTCGAGGGCGAGGACAACAGCGCGTGGCGGTTGTACCGGTCGCTCGGCTTCACCGACGTGCTGCGGTCGTACCGCTTTGAGGGTGACGCCCGGCCGTTCGCGGTGCTGGAGCGCCCGCTGCCGCTTCCCGGCCCGGGGACCGACGAGTGAGCCCGCGTCATGACGTGGTGGTGATCGGCTCGGGCCACAACGGGTTGGTCTGCGCCGCCTATCTCGCCCGCGCCGGGCACGACGTCCGCGTGGTGGAGAAGGACACCGTGATCGGTGGCGCCACCTCCACGGTGGAGAGGTACCCCGGCCACCGGACCGATCGCGGGTCGTCCGCGCATCTCATGATCCGGCACACCGGCATCCCGGAGGAGCTGGACCTCGCGGCCCACGGACTGCGCTACATCGACTGCGATCCCTGGGGGTTCGCGCCCGCTCCGCCCGGGTCCGGCGCGCCGCCGATCGTCTTCCACCGCGACCTCGACGCGACGTGCGCCAGCATCGCCGCCGCCTGCGGGGAGGCCGATGCCGACGCGTACCGCGGGTTCGTCGGGCGGTGGGACGTCCTCGCGGGACGCATGATGAAGGGCTTTTCCGTGCGGCCCACCGCGCCGGGGCTCGGGTCGGCGTTCCTCGGGGCCGAGGACCTGCGCGACCCGTTCGGCGCGGCCCAGACGTTCCTGTCCTCCGGTGACGCGCTCCTGGACTCGATGTTCGACTCCGAGCGACTCAAGGCCGCGCTGTCGTGGTTCGGGGCCCAGTCCGGTCCGCCGATGTCGCACCCCGCCACGGCCCCGATGATCGGATTCGCGGCGCTGATGCACCGGATCCCGCCCGGGCGTGCGGTCGGTGGATCGGGGGCGCTCGCTGACGCACTGACGTCGGCGATCCGGGCGCACGGCGGCACGGTCACCGCCGGCGCGGGCGCCACCGCGATCCGCCGCTCGGGTCCGGGCTGGCGCGTCGACACCGAGGGCGGGGACTCCCTCCACTGTTCGACGGTGGTGGCGGCGTGCCACGTCCACACGACCCTCGACCTCCTCGAGCACGAACTGCCCGCGACGACGGTGGCCGGGTGGCGACGGCGGATCCGCCCCGGCTTCGGACTGGGGATGGTCGTCCGGCTGGGCACCACCGACCTGCCGCGCTATCCGGGCGTGCCCACCGAGACCAGCGCCCACGGGCTGCAGCTGCTCGTCACCGACCGGCGACACCTCGACCGGCGCTACGGCGTCGCCGCCGCCGGGGGGCTCGACGCGGACCCCGCCGTCCTGGCCATGAGTTTCAGCTCGCTCGACCCCTCCCTCGCTCCGGCAGGCCGGCACGAGCTCACCCTCTGGTCGCAGTGGCACCCACGCCATCTCGCCGACGGGCGGGGCTGGTCCGAGGCAGGGCCCGCGGAGGCCGACCGCATCATCGCCGCGGCGGACCGGTTCGCCCCGGGCCTGGCGGACTCGATCGTCCACCGTCACGTCCAGACCCCGGAGGACCTGGAGACCGAGCTCGGGCTGCTCGGCGGGAACGTCATGCACGTGGAGATGTCGCTGGACCAGATGCTGCCGATGCGCCCGCACCCCGACCTGCGCGGCCACGCGGTCCCGGGCGCCGACGGGGTGTTCCTGGCCGGGGCGTCCACCCACCCCGGCGGAGGCGTCATCGGCGCCAGCGGCAGGACGGTGGCGCGGCTCGTCGGACGTAGGCTCGGCAGGTCGACGCTATGGCGTCGGGGAGTACGGGCAGAATGACCGCCGTGACCGTGCCCCGACCGCTCCGGCGCCCCACGACCGCGCGCTACACGACCGTGCGCCCCTCAGCCGCCTCCGGCCGCTCGCGGCTGCCCCGACGGGTCGCGGGCCTCACCACGCTGGCCGCCCTCCTGATAGTGCTCACCGGGTGTCTCCAGCTCAACGCCCAGATGAGCGTCCGCAAGGACGACACCGTCTCCGGCCGCATCCTCATCGCCGGCGATCAACCGGAGCAGGCGGCGGCCCTCGAGCGGCTCGGCGCGCCGTCCGGCCTCGAGCAGAAGGTCCGGATCACGCCCTACTCGGCGGACGGGTTCACCGGCCGGGAGATCTACTTCACCCAACTGACGTTCGCGGAGATGGACACGCTCACACTGGCGATCGACATCGAGGGCGCCCGCCCCTACACGCTCGGGTTCCGCCGCAGCGGTGACACGGTGTCGTTCAGCGGCGCGATCGACCTGTCGATGCTCCCGGCCGATCGCGCCGGGTCGACGACGACGCGGGTCGACCTGACGTTCCCCAACCGCATCAGCGAGACCAACGGGACCGTCGGAGCGGGGAATTCCGTGAGCTGGACGCCGGCGCCGGGCTCGATCACCCGGATGCAGGCCTCGTCCTCGTACCCCGACCCCGCCACCCGCGGCTTCGCCGTGTGGATGATCGTGGGCATCGGCGCCGCCCTGCTGGTGTCCATCGGGACGATCCTGGCCGCGCGGACCGCGAGGGCCCGCGCGGACCGCCTGGTGCGCTGAGGCGGTCAGATCCGGCTGGTCGCCACCCCGGGCGCGGGCGCCATCGACAGGTTCGTGAGGACCTCGCGGGTGGCCCGCGAGAAGTTGAGGGTGTTGAAGTGCAGACACGGCACGCCCTCGGCGATCAGCCGCTCACACATCCGGGTGGTCAGGTCGATCCCCACCTCGCGCACCGCCTCGCGGTTCTCCTCCGGCCCGTCCCCCGCGGCGGTCCGAAGCCGCTCGGCCAGGTCGTCGGGCAGCGCGCACCCCGACAGCTCGACCATCCGCTTGACCTGACGCAGACTGGTGACCGGCATCAGACCGGGGATGATGGGCTTGGCGCCCTGCTCCGGATCGGCCGCTATGGCGCGGTCCCGCAGGCGCAGGTAGTGCTCGACGTCCCAGAACATCTGCGTGATGGAGTACTCGGCACCCGCGCGCAGCTTGCCGACCAGGACCTCGGTGTCGTGATCGAGGTCGCGCGCCCGGTAGTGCCCCTCGGGGAACGACGCCACGCCCACGTGGAAGTCCCCCACCTCGTGGATCAACCGGACGAGCTCCTCGGCGTAGCGCAGTCCCTCCGGGTGCGCCGTCCACTCCCCCAACGGGTCCCCGGGCGGGTCCCCGCGGAGCGCGAGGATATTGGACACCCCCACCTCCCCGTACATGCGGATCATGTCGGCGAGCTCGTCCACCGTGTGCCCGACCGCCGTGAGATGGGCGATCGGGACCAGATCGGTCTCCCGGACGATGCGCTCGACGACGCGGACGGTCCGGTCGCGCGTCGACCCGCCCGCCCCGTACGTCACGGAGACGAACGCCGCCCCGAGCTCCGAGAACACCGAGGCCGCGCGCCACAGGCGCTCCTCGGCGGCCTCGTCACGGGGCGGGTAGAACTCGACGGAGAACGGCACCCTCGGGGTGGTCGACGTCGCGATCCTCTCCACGATGCTCGGGTGCCGGCCGCCGTCCGTCGGGTCTGGGTCGGGTAGCTGGGTCACCCGACCAGGGTAGCCCGACACGCGTCCGGTCCGGCCGCCGCCCGACGACTAGGATCGTCGTCGACGAGGGCGGCCGGACCGGGCGCCCGGAAGGGATGGTGCCCGTGGTCATGGCGACCCGCCCCGACGACGGAGAACGCGTCCTGGCCACGCTCCGCCGCCACATCGAGGGACGCCGCACGGTCGTCGCCGCGATCGACGAGCGGGTGGACCGGCTGGCCGGGCTCCTGTCGGACTTCGTGCTCGACGGCGGCAAGCGGATGCGGCCCCGGTTCGCACTGGCCGGATGGGCCGCGTCCCGGCCCGACGCCGGCCCGGCGCCCGAGGAGGTCGTGACCGCCTGCGCCGCCCTCGAACTGATCCAGGCGTGCGCCCTCGTCCACGACGACATCGTCGACGCCTCCGACACCCGCCGCGGCCGTCCCACCGTGCACCGCGCGATCGAGTCCGCGCACCGCCGGGACGGGTGGGACGGCGACGCCGCCCGCTACGGGGTATCGCAGGCGATCCTCGTCGGCGATCTCGCGCTGAGCTGGGCCGACGAGATGTTCGTGACGTCCGGCGTCGACCCGGCCGCGCTGGGCCGGGCGCTCGGCCCGTGGCACGCCATGAAGACCGAGGTCCTGTCCGGCCAGATGCTCGACATCCTCGCCGAGGCGTCGGGGGCCACGGATGAGCAGACCCCCGCCCGGGTGAACCGCTTCAAGACCGCGGCCTACACCGTCGAGAGGCCCCTGCACATCGGGGCCGAGCTCGCCGGCGCGACCGACGAGACGGTCGCCACGCTGAGGGAGTTCGGCGTCGCCGTGGGCCAGGCGTTCCAGCTGCGTGACGACCTGCTCGGGGTGTTCGGCGACCCGGAGGTCACCGGGAAGCCGTCCGGGGACGACCTCCGTGAGGGCAAGCGCACCCTCCTGCTCGCCCGCGCGATGACCCTCGCGCCCGGCGAGGACGCGCGCTTCCTCGCCGGAGTTCTGGGAACCGAACCCGACGGCCCGACGCTCGAACGGGCCCGCGCCGTCCTCGTGGACTCCGGGGCGGTCGCCTCCGTCGAGACCGAGATCGAGGAGCTGACCGCCCGCGCGCTGGACGCGATCGCCTCGGAGGCGATCAGCGCACACGGGCGGGACATGCTGCGGGACCTCGCGGAGGCCGCGACCCGCCGACGGGCCTGACCCGTGCCCGCTGCCACGGGACGCCGACCTGAGCGGAACTCCTCGTCGTCGTCACGCCCGCCCACCCGGACCACCTCGGCGGTGGGCTCCGCCCGCGCCGCCCTCACCGGCCCGTCCGGCCCCGCGCTGTGGCGGGGCGTCCTCGGTTCCGCACTGCTCACCGTCTCCGGCTTCGGCGCCGGCGCGCTGCCGGTCGACGGCGGCCCCGCGGTCGCGATAGGCCTGCCCGGTTTCACGTTCGGCCACGGTGAGGTCCTGGCCCTCGTCCTGTGCTGGGCGGGCGTCGCGCTCCTGGTCACGTCGTGGCTCTCGCTCGGCCCCCGAGCGGTCTCCGGACGGCTCCCCACACGCGACGCCGCGTGGGCCACCGCGCTGTGGTCGCTGCCGCTGCTGCCCGCGGTCCCCCTGTTCAGCCGCGACGCGTGGTCGTACCTGGCTCAGGGCGCGATGACCGCCGCGGGCGTCGACCCGTACGAGTACGGGCCCGAGGCCAACCCCGGCCCGTTCACCACCGAGGTCAGCTCCGACTGGCAGTCCACCGCCACCCCCTACGGCCCCCTGCACCTGCTCCTCATGCGCGGCGTCGTGGCCCTGTCGGGCGGGCATCCCGCGGTGGGCGTGCTGATCCTGCGTGTGCTGGTGCTGGTCGCGCTGGCCGGGCTCGTCGCGCTCGTGGCGGCGGCTGCTCGCCGCGCCGGGGTCGACGCGGGCGCGGCCGTGTGGATGGCCGGCGCGTCACCACTGACCGTCATCCACCTCGCGGGCGGCCTGCACAACGAGATCTTCCCCCTGGTGGCGTGCCTCGCGGCGGTCGTGCTCACCCTCGACCGGCGCTACGCGTGGGCGGGGGCCGCGATCGGCCTCGCGGTGGCGTTCAAGGCCACCGCCGTGATCGTCGCGCCGTTCCTGCTGTGGATCGCCCTCGACCGGCGCCGGCGACTACAGGGCTCCACGCGGCCTCTTCCGCGGCCGCCCGGCAGTCCTCTCGTGGGCGCGATCCTCGACACGGTCGTCGCCGCGGGCGCGGCGGTCGTCGTATTCGCGCTGGCCACCCTGGCCGCCGGCACGGGCCTCGGCTGGGTGGACGCCATCTCCGTCTCCGACCGGGTCATCAACTACCTGAGCGCGCCGACCGCCGTGGCCCACCTCGTCCACGCCGCGTTCGACACCCCCGGCTTCGAGGACGTCCTCGCCGTGACCCGCCAGGTGGGACGTGTGGTCCTCGGGGTGACGCTGGTCGTGGTGTGGTGGCTGTACCGCCGGGACACCCGCTCGGCGCTGCGCGGCATCATGGTCGCGCTGCTCGCCTTCGTGGTGCTCAACTCGCTGTCCTGGCCGTGGTACCACGTGTGGGTGGCGGCGTTCTGGTTCGTCGCCCGTCCCGGCCCACGCGCGACGACCGCGGCGGTCGGCGTGACCGTCTTCCTCGTCATGGCCATCGGCCCCAACGGTTCGACCAGCCTCTACAGCCCCACGCTCGTCGGGGCCGCCCTCGTGGCGTCCGCCGCCGCGGTCTGGTGGTGGTGGCGTTCGACCGCCGAGGCGCGCACCGACGCGACTGCCGTCAGAACGCTATCGCCTGCGCGCGACGCATGACCTCACGCGCGCGATGGCCGTGGAGCGCGTCGGCCGGGCGGCCGGGCAGGCTGTCGTCCTCGGTGAACAGCCACCGCAGGATCTCCTCGTCCCGATAACCCCCGTCCCGCAGGACGGCGATCAGTCCCGGGAGGAACCGCACGACCTCGTCGTCGTCCAGGAAGACGGCCGGCACCACGACGACGCCCGCGCGGCGGACGGCGAGCAGTGTCCCGTCGCGCAGCAGATCGTGCACGCGGGTCACCGGGATGTCGAGGCGCGCGGACACCTCGGGCAGGTTGATGGTCTCGGCCCCGGCGGGCAGGACGTCGTCGCAGTGCGGAACGGTACTCACGCCTCCCACGTTAGACCCCGGGCCGCGTCGGGACGTCTCCGGACGTACCGCGGACGGGGCGGGAGGGGCAGAATGGACGATATGAGCACTTACGACGGGCAGCCCCCCGGACCAGGCACCCTGCTCGACGGGCGCTACCGGCTCGACGCCGTGATCGCCCGCGGTGGCATGTCCACGGTCCACCTGGCCACGGACGAGCGGCTCGACCGTCACGTCGCCGTCAAGTTGCTCGACCCCACCCTCGCCGGCGACCGCGCGTTCGTGGACCGGTTCACGCTCGAGGCCCGGTCGGCGGCGCGCCTGTCCGATCCGGGGATCGTCCAGGTCTTCGACCAGGGCGTCGAGGCGGGGACCGCGTTCCTCGTCATGGAACTGGTGCCCGGCGGCACGCTGCGGGAACTGCTCGACGAGCGCGGGCCGATGCCGCCGTACCCCGCGGCCGCCGTACTGCGCCCGCTGCTCGGCGCGCTCCGCGAGGCCCATGCCGCCGGCCTCGTCCACCGGGACATCAAACCCGAGAACGTCCTGATCTCGACGACCGGCGCGGTCAAGCTGGCCGACTTCGGCCTGGTCCGCGCGGTCGCCGAGTCGCGCGCCACCTCCAGCAGCGTGGTCATGGGCACCGCCGCTTATCTCTCCCCCGAGCAGATCTCCGGCGCCGACACGGACCCGCGCTCCGACCTGTACTCCCTGGGCGTGCTGACCTACGAGATGCTCACCGGGGAGCCGCCGTTCAGCGGTGACAACAACATCGCGGTGGCCTACCGTCGCCTCGACACCGACGTCCCCGCGCCGTCCGACCAGTCCGACACCGTCGCCGAGGACCTCGACCACCTGGTCCTGCGCGCCACCCGCCGCAGCCGCGAGGACCGCTACGCCGACGCCGACGAGATGCTGCGCGACCTCGATCGCGCCGCCAAGATCGGGCGGTTCCCCGACTACGTCGTCCCGGCGCCGAGGCAGTCCTCGTGGACGCGGGCCCGGGCGAACGCCGCGCGCGCCACCCCGGGCGGTGAATCCGAGTTCGACGCCGCCGACCGCGAGAGCGGCGAGGCCCTGCGCCGCGGCGACGGTCCGACGCCCACCCGGGTCCAGACACGCGCCGACCTCGCCCCGGCGCCCCCGGCCGGCGGGCACGCCGAGCCCGCCCGCGCGCCGCGCGGTGAGATGGAGGCCGCGCCCGACCGCGACATCATCCGGCCGCGCCGACAGCGCGGCATGTTATGGCTCATCGTGGTGCTCGCCGCCGCGATCGGACTGGCCGTCGCCGGCTGGTGGCTCGGCTCGGGGCGGTTCGTGGAGGTGCCCGCCGTCCAGGGGATGTCGGTGGGCCAGGCCACCGACGCGGTCAACGCCGTGGGGCTCGCGGCCGCGACGCGCGACGCCTTCAGCAACGACGTCCCCCCCTCCGGCCTGGTGGGCACCGACCCCGCGGCGGGTGAGAAGGTGCCCCGCGGGGACACCGTCGCCGTGTTGGTGTCGGTGGGGCGCCCGGTGGTGCCCGAGGTGGGTGCGAACCGCACCGTCGACGCCGTCTCGGCCGCCCTCCGTGAGAACTCGCTGGAGCCGGTGCGCGGCGGCACCGAGTACTCCGACTCGGTGCCAGTCGGCCAGGTGGTGTCGCTGCAGCCCGGCGCGGGCACGACCGTCGACGTGGGCACGCGCGTGGCCATGATCACCAGCTCCGGGCCGGCGCCGGTGGCCGTGCCGGAGGTGGTGGGCCTGGCCGAGGACCAGGCGCGCGCCGCCCTCGAGGGCGCCGGGCTCGCCGTCTCGCAGGTCAGGAGGGTGTACGACGACGAGGTGGACGGTGGCCTGGCCGTGGGCACCGACCCGGACGCCGGGACCGACGTGTCCCGCGGCGACGGGGTCGTCCTGCTGGTCTCCAACGCACTGACCGTGCCCGACATCAGGGACGTGCCCGTCGACGAGGCGACCGACGTGCTCGAGAAGGCCGGGTTCATGGTCGTCCTCGAGTCGCCCGTCACCGATCGTCAGGTCGCCGACGGTCGGGTGGTCCGTACCGAGCCGCCCGCCGGGACCCGCCTCGACCCGTCGGGAGCCGTGCTGCGGATCGTGCCGTCGGACGCGGTGACCGTCCCGGTCGTGCTGGGCTCACGCGCGTCCGACGCCCGCCAGCGACTGCAGGAGGCCGGACTGCGCGCCACCATCGACGCGGGGACGTCGAGCGGCATCGTCTACGGCCAGACCCCGCTGCCCGGCCGGGTGGTGGCTCGGGGCAGCGAGGTCGAGATCGACGCCCTGGGCTGACGCGGCCCTGGGCTGACGCGGCCCAGGGCTGACGCGGCCCAGGGCTGACGCGTCGCGCCGGCGGCCGGGCCCGACGCGTCAGTGGCGCAGCATCTCCGCGACCAGGTAGGCCAGCTCGAGCGACTGCTGGGTGTTGAGCCGCGGGTCGCAGGCCGTCTCGTACCGGCCCGCCAGATCCAGGTCGGAGATGTCCTGGGCGCCGCCGAGGCACTCCGTGACGTCCTCGCCGGTCAACTCGATGTGGATCCCGCCGGGATGCGACCCGAGCGCGTGGTGCACCTCGAAGAAGCCCTGAACCTCGTCGATGATCCGGTCGAAATGGCGGGTCTTGTACCCGTTCGACGTGGAGTGGGTGTTGCCGTGCATCGGGTCGCACTGCCAGATGACCTTGTGCCCGGTGGCCTCCACCGCACGGACGATCGGCGGCAGAGCCTCGCGGACCTTGTCGTTGCCCATGCGGGAGACCAGGGTCAGTCGGCCCGGCCGGTTGTGAGGGTCGAGCTTCTCGACGTACTCGACCGCGAGCTCGGGCGTCGTGGAGGGCCCGATCTTCAGTCCGATGGGGTTCTGGATGAGCGAGGCGAACGCCACGTGGGCGTCGTCGATGCCGCGGGTGCGCTCCCCGATCCACAGGAAGTGGGCCGACAGGTCGTACAGACCCGGCTCGGCGTCACCGGTGAGTCCCGTCCCGTCGTCTGCCAGGCGCAGCATCGCCCGCTCGTAATCCAAAACCAGGGCCTCGTGGGAAGAGAAGATGTCGGCGGACCGCAGGTTCGCGTCGGAGACGCCGCACGCGTCCATGAAGCGCAGGCCCCGGTCGACCTCCGCGGCCAGGGCCTCGTAGCGGGCACCGGCCGGCGAACCGGCGACGAACTCCATGTTCCACTCGTGCACGCGGTGCAGGTCGGCGGTGCCCGACGCCGTCAGGGAGCGGACGAGGTTCATCGCCGCGGCCGCGTTGGCGTAGGCGCGGACCAGGCGGGACGGGTCGTGCTCGCGGGCGGACTCGTCCGCCTCGATGCTGTTGACCATGTCCCCCCGGTAGGACAGCAGTCCGGTGCCGTCGCGGTCGGCGGAGCGCGGCTTGGCGTACTGGCCGGCGATGCGACCGACCTTGACCACGGGCATCGAGGCGCCGTAGGTCAACACGACCGACATCTGCAGGAGCGTGCGGATCACGCCCTTGATGTGGGGCTCGGTGTTGGCCTCGAACGTCTCGGCGCAGTCACCGCCCTGCAGCAGGAACGCCCGACCGTGGGCCACGTCCGCCAGGCGGTCCGAGAGGTGCTCGACCTCGGAGGCCACGCAGATCGGCGGGACGCTCTCGAGGACCTTGCGCATGGCGGCGGCGTGCTGCGGGTCCCACGACGGCTGCTGCAGCGCCGGCCGGGAGAGGGCATCGGCCAACTGCCTGTCGAGGTCCGCGGAGAGCGGCGGCAGGTCGGGGAGTTGCGCGATGTCGACGTCGACTGTCCAGTTGCTCACCCCGGCGACGATACGCCACCGCGCGCGGGCGAGGCCTCAGAGACCCAGGTGGGGCGCCTGCTCGGCGATGGCCCGGAACCGCATCGCCACGTGGCGGGCGTCACCGAGCGCGTCGTGCGCACCCCCGGGGTGCGCCGGCAGCTCCGGCTGACCGGCGAGCTCCCACAGTTGGCGGACGTCGCGGGTGAACTTGGGCATCGCCGCCGGGAGCTTCGTCATGTCGCCCCACAGCTGGCACACCGCGACGTGGTCGTAGGCGCCGATCCACGCCCACATCTCGACCGGGCCGGTGGGCGGGGCCGTGACGAAGTCGTAGAGCTCGTCGCGGATCCGGGACCTCGACATCCACGCCCCGGACGACGGGTTGGGGAGTTTGGGCAGGACGTTGCGGCGGACCCACGGGCCGGCCGTCGACGAGTCGAACTCGGTGGACACCGCGTAGAACTCGCGACCGTCCTCCGCGACGACCCCCACCGACACCAGGTCGATGATCGTGCCGTCCTCGATGAACTCGCAGTCGTAGAAGTACCGCACCTCGTCAGCGCTGCCCGTCGACGGGCTGGTCGAGCAGGTTGTGCCCCGACTCGCGCACCGCCTGGTATCGCTTCTTCATGACCGCGCCGTAGATGTCGTGGACGTACTCCTGGCCGGTGAGGGCCTGGATGCGTCGCATGAGCTCGTCGGTGACCTCGCGCTCGGCCGCCCGGTCGCCCTCACGGCCGGCCCACGGCGAGAGGTCGAGCGGCTCGCCGAGCATCACGCGGACCTCGGTCCGCGGGAAGAACCGGAACCTGGTCGCCTTGCGCACGTACTCGCCGGTGCCGGAGACCCCCACGGGGATGATCGGTACGCCCGCGCGCAGCGCCAGCCGGGCCGGTCCGGTCTTGCCCCGGTAGAGCCGCCCGTCCGGGGAGCGGGTGCCCTCCGGGTAGATGCACAGGATCTGCCCGGACGACAGGACCTCGAGACCGGCGTCCAGGGCCGCCTGTGCGGCGTCGGCGTTGGTGCGGTCGATCGGGTACTGCCCGGAACCGGCGAAGAACCACCGGCTGAGCATCCCTCGGATCCCGGTGCCCGTGAAGTAGTCACTCTTCGCCAGGAACGTCACCCGGCGAGGCAGGAGCAGCGGGGTGAACAGCCAGTCCGCGATCGACTGGTGGTTGCCGACGAGCAGCGCGGCACCCCTGGCCGGGAAGTGCTCGCGTCCCGTCACGACCTGCCGACTCGTGACCCGGAGGAACGGGCCGATGAGCACGTATTTGAACAGGTAGTACAGCAACGCGGTCCCCGGTCCTCTTGTGGTGGCAATCGACGAATGCGGATACTACCCGGCCGTGCCGGCGGAGCCGGACGGCACGAGGTTCTGCGGCCACAGATCGGGGTCCGGGAGGAAGCGCAGCCGCACCCGGCCGGCGTCGGCGTCGAACGTCGAGTCGACGAGGACGCAGCGGGTCAGCAGCGGGGGCAGACCGAGAGTGGCACGGAACCCGTCGTGTTCGAGGCGGAGCCGGTCGCCCTCGACCGACGCCGGCGCGGAGGGCGGGGTCGGGACGGGGTACTCGACGCGGTACCCCCCGGCGCCGTCGGGCGCCACCTCGGGTCGCACGGCGCCGCGCGCGAGCGCCGCCATCGCGGCCGTTCGCTCCGGTGCTCGGCCGACCACGATCACCTCGAGCGGGCCCGCGAGGAAGCCGGCCACGTCACCTGCGAGCAGCGCGAGCCGGTGCGCCTCCCGGACCCGGGCATCCGCACGGGCTCCGGCGGCCATGGACGCGAAGCGCACGTTCGCCGGCCACCGCGACTCGACGAACGCGGCCAGTTCCCCGGCCGCGGCGATGCGGCGGACGGCGGCCAGGTCCCCGTCGAGCTCCACCACGACGACGTCCCAGTAACCGGATGCCGCGGCACGGCGCGCGTACTCCCAGCCGAGCACGGCCGCCAGCGGTGTGTCCCCGCCGGCGGAGAGGGCGGCCAGCACGTCGTCATCCGGGTCGGCCGCGCCGGATCGGTACGCCTCCAGCCTCGCGGTCGGGTCGTCCGCGCGGACCTCGACCGGTCCCTCGTCGGAGGTGTCGAGGCGGGGGTCGACGGCATCGGGATGCCCGGTCAGCACCAGGGCGGTCCGCCCGGGGTCCGCGAGCAGTCCGCCGGTGACGCCGGCGCGTTCGGCCGGGTCGCCGCCGAGGACGACGACCACACGGGTGTGGTTCACCGGGACTCGGCCCGTCGCTTGAGCTCGCTGAGCGCATCGCCCAGGATGCGTCGCTGCGCACGGCTGCGCAGACTCCCGATCACCGGCACGGTCAGTGCGATCTCCAGTTCGTAGTCCACCCGCGTACCGGCCTCCACGGGTTCCAGACGGTAGGACCCGCGCTGGTCCCGCTGGAGTGTCGAGCTCTCGAGGCGCCACTCCACCGAGCGGTGGTCCGCCGACCAGGAGTAGACGAGCACGTACTCGTCGACGATCGCGCCCGCCCGCAGCTGGAACCGCACTCTGTCCGGGCGACCGTCCGCGCCCGTCGACAGCACCTCGGCGGCGTCGATCGACGCGGACCACTCCGGATAGGCAGCGAAGTCGGCGATCACCGCCATGACGTCCTCCACCGACGCGTCGACCACGGTGGAGTCTCTGGTCGGCCAGACCTCGGGTGCGCCGTCTTGCTCGCTCATGCCCTCCAGCTTCACACATCCCGACCCGGGATGCGCCCGGGCCGAGTCCCATCGGTGCCGGTCGCCGTGGCCGCTGCGGTGGGGCGGCGATAGTGTGTGGTCACCGACATACGACGAACGTCTCCACCGGGAGGACCCTTTGCGCGAATACGTCGCGGCACCCGCCACCTTCACCGTCCCCGACGACTGGTCCTGCGTTCAGTCGGCCTACGACCGGGCGGAACAGACCCCGGACAACGTCGCGTTCCTCCGGCCCGTCGGCGGTCGGTGGACGGACGTCACCAACCGTGAGTTCGCCGAGGAGGTCCGCACGGTCGCCCGCGGCCTCGTGGCCCTGGGTGTCCAGGCGGGTGACAGGGTGGCCCTGCTCAGCGCCACGCGCTACGAGTGGAACCTGATCGACTTCGCCATCTGGGCGGTCGGCGCGGTCACGGTGCCGGTGTACGACAGCTCGAGCGCCGACCAGATCCGGTGGATCATGGAGGACTCCGGCGCGAAGCTGATCATCGTCGAGAACGACACCCACGCGGCGACGGCCCGCGAGGGCATCGAGGGGCTCGACGTCTCCGACGTCCTGGTGATCGACGGTGCCGACCCGGTCCTGGAGACCCTGACCACCCAGGGCGCGTCTGTCGACGCCTCCGTCCTGGACGAGCGCCGCGCCACGGTGCGGGCCGACTCCCCCGCGACGCTCATCTACACCTCCGGCACGACGGGACGCCCCAAGGGCGTCATGCTCAGCCACCACAACTTCATGTCCGAGACGCTCGCCGTGCTGGAGACGCCCTTCAGCCAGATCCTGCGCATCGACGCGACGTCGGTGATGTTCCTGCCGTTGGCGCACGTGCTCGCCCGCGCGATCACCTACGCCGGCTTCCACGCCGGTGTGACGATCGCGCACTCCGCCGACCTGACCAACCTGGTCGAGACCTTCGGCGAGATGAAGCCGCACTACATCCTGGCGGTCCCCCGCGTCTTCCAGAAGGTCTTCAACAAGGCCCGGGCGACCGCCCAGGACGGCGGCACGGTCAAGGCGTGGATGTTCGACAAGGCGGCCGACACCGCCGTGGCGTACTCCAAGGCCAACCGGGGGGACGGCCGCGTGGGCCCGCTCCTCAGGCTGCGCCACGCACTCTTCTCGAAGCTCGTGTACGCCAAGCTCGTCAACGCCCTCGGCGGACGCTGCGAGGTCGCCATCTCCGGTGGCGCGGCCCTCGGTGACCGGCTGACCCACTTCTTCGACGGCATCGGGGTCAACATCTTCGAGGGTTACGGCCTGACGGAGACGTGCGCCGCGATCACGGTCAACACCCCGGGCCACATGCGGATCGGCAGCGTCGGCCAGCCGCTGCCCGGGTGCGCCGTCCGTATCGCCCAGGACGGCGAGGTCGAGGTGAGCGGCCCCGTGGTGGCCTCCGGCTACTGGCAGAACGAGAAGGCGACCGCCGAGTCCTTCACGGACGGCTGGTTCCGGACCGGCGACCTCGGCTCGCTGGACGAGGACGGCTACCTGTCGATCACCGGCCGCAAGAAGGAGATCATCGTCACGGCCGGCGGCAAGAACGTGGCTCCCAACCAGCTGGAGGACGCCCTGCGCGCCGACCCCCTCGTCGCGGAGGCGGTCTGCGTGGGCGACGGCAAGCCGTTCGTCTCCGTCCTGCTGACCCTGGACCCGGAGGCCCTGGAGCGCTGGAAGTCCCACCACGACAAGTCGGGGTCGCTATACGAGCTGCTCAAGGACGCCGACATGATCGAGCACCTCGATCAGGCGCTGGCGCGGGCGAACCGCAGCGTGTCGCACTCGGAGTCGATCAAGAAGTACCACGTCCTGCCGGACCAGTTCACCGAGGAGACCGGCGAGCTCACCGCGTCGCTCAAGGTCAAGCGCAACGTGGTGCACCAGAAGTACGCCGAGCAGATCGAGGCCCTCTACGCCTGACGGCGCGGCCTGACGGTCGGGCCGAGCCGGACGGCACGACGGCCCGGACGCGTGCTCTCGCGGGTCACTCCCCCGAGAGCACGCGTTGCATGTCCCGCGCCAGGTCCTCCCACCGCCAGTTCTCGAGGACCCAACGGCGGCCACTGAGCCCCATCGAGGACGCCCGCGGACGGTCCTCGAGCAGCCCGGCCACCGCGTCGACGATCTCGCGCCGCGAGGTCCCGTCCACCACGAGTCCGGTCCGCCCATCCCGGACCGTCTCCGGTGCTCCCCCGCTACGCCCCGCCACCACCGGTACGCCACACGCCGAGGCCTCGAGGTAGACGATCCCCAGTCCCTCCACGTCCAGCCCGCCGCCGCGCGTGCGGCACGGCATCGCGAAGACGTCGGCCATGCGGTGGTGGTCGACGATCTCGTCCGCGGGGATCCGGCCGGAGAAGATGACCCGGTCCGCCACGCCGTACCGGCGTGCGAGCCCCTCGAGCGTCCGTCTGTACGGCCCCCCGCCGACGACGACGAGGACGGCCCCGGGCACCCGGCGGGCGATCTCCGGCATCGCGCGGATGAGCGCATCCTGACCTTTCCGCGGCACGAGACGGGACAAGCACACGATCACGTCGCGGTCCGCGACCCCGTAGCGGTCCCGGATCGCCCGGCGCCTGACCGGGTCCGGGCGGAACCGTTCCGTGTCGACACCGCCCGGTTGACGCACCAGCCGTGCCCGGGGGCCGAAGGCCGCGGAGACGCGCCTTCGCGTGTAGTCACTGACGTAGGTGATCGCGTCGGTCGACTCCCCGATCACGCGCAGGACCTGACGCGACCCGGGGAGCATCGACCATCCCACCTCGTGCCCGTGGGTACTCGCCACGATCCGCTCCACGGGACCCTCACGCAGGACCGGGGCCATGGCCGCGAGCGGGGCGGCCGCCCCGAACCAGATCGTCGTCGCCCCGAAATCCGAGGCGAGGCGGCGCGCCCGGGCCGCCAGGTCCGGCGTCGGCAGCAACATCTCGGTGGGCACGCGCTCCACGAGATAGGGCTTCGACGCGTCGTACTCGGCGGACTCGGCACCGCGGAACGTCGACGCGAGGACCGCGACCTCGGCGGGGTCGAGGTGGCTCAGGTACGTCTCGAGATAGGACTGGATCCCGCCGGGGCGCGGCGGGTAGTCGTTGGTGATCAGCAGGGTCTTGGTCATCGACTCCGAGCCTGCCACAGCACCTACACCGGCCCCGCGCGACCCGGCACGACCCGTGCGCCCCGGAAACGTCACGGGGCCGTTGGCGCGCGGTCAGTACCGCCGGATCGAGTGGATCGGCATAGCGTCGACCCTCTCCAGTCTGACGGGGACGCCGTAGGTCGGGGCGTGCAGCACCAGGCCGTCGCCGGCGTACATCCCCACGTGGGTTGCCTCCGGGTAGTAGATGACGAGATCGCCGGGACGGGCGTCCCGCATCGCCACGGGCGCCCCGGAGACCGCCTGCGCCTGGCTCGATCGTGGCAGGGTCTTGCCCTCCCGGGCGTACGACCACACCATGAGCCCGGAGCAGTCGAACTCGTCGGGACCGGTGGCGCCCCACGAGTACGGAGCGCCGAGCCGGGTCAGTGCCACGCGGAGCGCGGCCGAGTTGGTGTCGTCCACGGGCGGGGCGACGTAACCGGCGGGCATCACCGGCCCGCCGACCCACAGGGCCCGCTGCCCGTCCGACAGGGAGTCCACGCGGCGACGTACCTCGTCCATGAGTTCGCGCATCTCGGCCATGCGCCGGTCGAGGTGATCGGCGTGCTCTCGCGCCGCGCGAGCGGAGGCCCGCGCCGTATCCGCGGCCCTGGTGGCGTCATCCCGGAGGCGTGCGGCCGTCTCGGAAGCCGCCCGCGAGGCGTCCAGTGCGCTCGTGGTCGCGCCGGACAGCCGGCGTAGCGCGTCCAATCTGTGCACGAGGTCCCGTGGGCTCTCGGCCAGCATCGCGGCCCGGGTCGCGCCCGGGTCGCCACCTCGGTACCTCATGGCGGCGAGGTGGTCGACGAGGGACTGATCCCTCACGGCCGCACCGTCGGCCACCGCGGCTCGGCCGGCGGCTGCCCCGGCGGCCAGCTCGAGGCGATCGCGCTCCCGCTCGGCGCGGTCGAGTTCCGCGCGGGCCAGGTGGAGTTCCTCGCCGAGAGCCCCCGCCTCCTCGGACAGCCGCGCCAACTCGGCCAGGTCCTCGCCCGCCGCGGACACGGAGCCCTCCGGAGCACCGCGCGAGGCGGAGGCCGGCGCATGGACCGCGCTCTCGCTCAGAGTGGGGGGAGCGTCAGCCGCGGGGGCCGCGGTCGTCGTGGAGGCGGCGACGGGAACGGTGGGCTGAGCAGTGGCGGTGGGTTGAGCGGTGACACCGGCGACGGCCAGCAGCACCACGACCGCCGCGGCGGCGGCGAGCCTGTTCGCGCGGGCACGGGGCTTCATCTGCTCTCGTCGGTCTCTCGGATCCGGGGTTCGCCTGGGCGGGGCCGATCCGGACACCTGCGAAGACATCCGGCACCCGAGAGGGGATGTTACATACGACACACCCCGCCCGGGGCCGGTACGTGCCCGGCCTCAGGCGGGGTGTGTAGGAGTCGGAGAGCCGACCCGCTCAGTAGTAGCGGGTGGCGCCGTAGAACGGCATGGAGTCCAGCGGCGCGTAGCTCACGGAGGTACCGGAGTACGGGGCGTGGACGACCTGACCGTTGCCGGCGTAGATGCCGACGTGGGACGCGCCGCTGTAGAAGGCGACGATGTCACCGGGCTGCAGGTCGGACTTGGCCACCTGCGTGCCGCCGCCGATCTGGGCCTGGCTCGTGCGCGGGATCGAGATCCCCGCCTCCTTGTAGGCCCACGAGGTCAGGCCGGAGCAGTCGAACGAGCTGGGGCCGGTCGCTCCCCAGGCGTAAGGCGAGCCGACACGAGTGGTGGCCGCGTCCAGAATGCGCTGGCCGGTGGAGACCTCGGGCGCCGGGGTGGCGAACTCGACCGGAGCGGCCGGGGCCGCCTGGGCGGCCTGCTGGAGGCCGGCCGGAAGGGCGATGCCCTCCGGGACGTCGATGGTGACCTGGGCCGGAACACCCGGCAGCCGCAGCTCGACGGGGACGTCGACGGTCACGGGCGCGGCGGACGCGGTCCCGGAGCCCGCGACAGCGGCTCCGGCGGCGAGCAGTCCGGCGGCGGCCACGCGGCGGCCGGTCGAGCTGGTCTTGATGCTGTGGGCTCCCACGAGAGACTTTACCTCTTTCTTCCTGCGACACCGACCGGGTTAGCTGACGGGTTCGGACACGGAAGTCTGTCCTACGCTCGCCGACCTCCCGGTCGTCGAGCGATTCACCCCAGTGGAACGTGGTTCCCCGGCGCGCCCTCGGGCGCTTAGGCGTGACCGCGGCTCCCCACCGGCGGGCGGGGAATGACTTCCGAGGTCTCGAAAAGGTTACGAAACCATCTCGCCGAAGTCCAGTTCCCCGCTCACGCGGCGGTTTCCGCGGCCAGGATGTCGATGGACGTCACCATGCCCACGGCTCGGAGGACGTCGATCGCCGTCCGCACCTCCGGGTCCAGCACGTACCCGCAGGACTCCGGAGAAAGCTCGTCTACCTGGTCCTTCTCGCCGAGCAGCAGGGAGACGATGCAGCCTTCACAGTCGCCCGCCACCGCCGGGCAGCGAGCGCAATCCATTGACACCATGATCTACCTCACATTCCGTCCTGGGCGTGTTGCCCGTTCGTTATCGCGCCGCGATCCGGCCGCGGCGGTCGGCCCGGGAGGCACCCTAGGAACCGGGTACGACACACTCCCCCGGACCGTGACCCGGACGCCGCCCCCGGACGGCGATGTCCGACCCCGCCGCTACCGTCTCCGCCATGCCCCCCTCCACCTCACCGGCACCCGTCGGCGCGCAGGGCGCGTTCGACGAGCTCGAGCCGCTGCTGTCCGAGGTGACCTTCGTCGTCGTCGACCTCGAGACCACCGGCACCAAGCCGGGCGGCGACGAGATCACCGAGATCGGCGCCGTCCGGATCCGGGGAGGCGAGGTGCAGGCGGAGCTGTCCACCTTCGTCTCGATCGACGGCGTACTGCCGGGGCACATCAGCAGGCTGACGGGGATCGCCCCGGAGGACCTCGTCGGCGCACCGTCCCTCGGCGAGGTGATGGCGACGTTCCTCGAGTTCTCGCGCGGCGCTGTCCTGGTGGCACACAACGCCAGATTCGACCTCGGCTTCCTCCGCGCCGCCGCAGCCGCGACGGGCCACCGGTGGCCGGATCCCCCGTCCGTGTGCACCCTCGCACTCGCCCGGCGGGTGCTGCACCGCGGCGAGACGCGTGGCCACCGGCTCGGGGTCCTGGCCGCACACCTGGGCGCCACGGTCGAGCCCAATCACCGCGCCCTACAGGACGCGCGCGCCACGGTGGACGTGCTGCACGCCCTCATCTCGCGGGTGGGTGACTGCGGGGTGTCCACCCTCTCCGAACTGCTGGCGTACGACGGCCGCCTGGCTCCCGAGATCCGACGTCGCGCGACCCTCACCGAGGCGCTCACCGACGGCCCCGGGGTCTACGTCTTCCGCGACGAGGCCGGCGGGCCGCTGTACGTCGGGTCATCCGGCTCGGTGCGTCGTCGCGCGCGCTCCTATTACTCCGGCGGGGACACCCGCGGGCGGATGCGCACCATGGTCGGCCTGGCCGCCTCGGTGGAGTCGGTGCCGTGCGCCCACCTCCTCGAGGCGTGGACCGTCGAGGAACAACTCATCGACTCACTGCAGCCCCCGTTCAACAGACGGTCCCGCAGCCCTCGCCGAGGCTGGTGGCTCTCCCCTCCCACCGGCCGCGCCAGCCGTCCGACGATCGTCCGGATCCCGGACGACCCCACGGCGATCGGGCCGTTCCGTCGCACCGAGGACGCACGCGCCGCGTGGGAGGACCTCCTCGAGGCGTTCGGCGGTCGGCCCACGCCCGAGCGCTGGGCGGCGCTCGCCGACGGGCGGGACCAGGCCCCGCTGCACGCGCTCGTCGAGCAGATCGACCGACTCGCCGCCGACGGCGCCTTCGAGCGCGGGGCGAGACTGCGTGACAGGACCGCCGCCCTCATCCGGGTACTCGCCCGCCGGCAGGAGCTGGCCGCCACCGCCGCGCTCGCGGAGATCGTGCTCGTCCAACCGGCGCCCCGACGGGCCTGGGCGGTGGCGATCGTCCGCCACGGCCGGCTCGCCGGATCCGGCACGGTCCCACCCGGAGCCGCGCCGATGCCGGTCATCGACGGCCTACGGGCCGCCGCGACCACCGTGCGGCCCGCGCCCGGGCCGTTCGCCGGGGCGACCCAGGCTCAGATCCGGAACGTCCACCGGTGGATCGACTCCACGCAGACCCGCATCGTCTCGGTCGACGGCTGCTGGACGCTCCCCGTCCAGGGTGCGCACACCCTGACGGACTGGGCTGACCGGGCCGAACGCGCGGCCGCCGATCACCGCCACGCCTGACTCACCGGTTCGCGCTGAAACCGACCCACTTCTCGAGCAGACGCGCCGCCTCGCCGTCGTCGATCGCCGTCGCCGCCCGGTCCACGGCCGCACGCATCGCGGTCACCAGGTCCGCATCTCTGTCGAGCCCGTCGAACGCCACCAGGGCCGCCGCGGAGTTGAGCAGGACCGCGTCACGCACCGGCCCGGTCTTCCCCGCCAGGAGATCCCGGGCGACCCCGGCGTTGTGCACCCCGTCGCCGCCACGGAGATCCTCGATCGAGCACGTGCTCATCCCGAAGTCGGCGGGCTCGATCCGGTCCTCGTCGACCTGACCGTCGGACACCCGCAGGACCCGGGTCGGACCCGTCATCGTGATCTCGTCCAGCCCGTCCGTACCGCGGACGACCAGAGCCGATCGGCCGCGCAGCGCGAACACCTCCGCCATCACCGAGAGGAGATTCTCGAAGGCGCAGCCGATGAGGTTCGCCGTCGGAGCGGCCGGGTTCGTCAACGGCCCCAGGATGTTGAAGACGGTCGGGATGCCGATCTCCCGCCGCGGCGTCGCGGCGAAGCGCAGAGCGGGGTGGAACACGGGGGCAAAGCAGAAGGCCACCCCCACCTCGTCGAGACAACGCCCCACGTCCTCGGGCCCCAGATCGATCGCCACGCCGAGCGCCTCGAGGACGTCCGCCCCTCCGCTCTTGGAGGACGCCGCCCGGTTGCCGTGCTTGACGACGGGCACACCGCACGCGCTGACCACCAATGACGACATCGTCGAGATGTTCACGGTGCCCTGCCGGTCGCCGCCGGTGCCGACGATGTCCACGCAGGCGCGGTCCGTGGGCACGCGGCGGGAGTAGTCGAGCATCGTCGAGGCGAGCGCCTCGAGCTCGGGTCCGGTGACACCCTTCATCTTCAGGGCCACTCCGAACGCGGCGATCTGCGCATCGGTCGCGACGCCCTCCATGATCCGCGACATCGCCCACCGCGCGTCCGCCGGATCGAGGTCCACCTCCGCCGTGAGGGTGCCGAGTACTCCGGGCCAGGACCGGCCCCCGTCGATCGCCGCCGAACTGCCCACGTGTCCCGACCTCCTCTGGTCTCATAGAAAGGAACCGGCACTCGAAGGGGCCGGCCACACGGGATCAATCGTGCCACCCCGGTAGCGTCGCCGCCCGCGCCGTCCCCTGCCACGGCGGCCGCGACCGCCCGGGGAGACCAGCCTGAGAGCCCCCTGATAGCCCCTGCAAGGGGGGCGATTTCCGACCCCTGACCGTGACGTATCTGAGGCGACCTGCGGAAACGCTGAGCGGACACGCCGATTTCGGGGGTCCATGCAGACTCGCCCCACCTCAGGGGTCATACTTGGCCACGTGACGAGCGCAGTAGATAACTCAGGATCGGCCATGGCCCAGCGTGTTCATTCGCTGAATCGGCCGAACATGGTCAGTGTGGGCACCATCATCTGGCTGTCCCAGGAGCTGATGTTCTTCGCGGGCCTGTTCGCGATGTACTTCGTCTCCAAGGCGAACTCGGGAGGTGACTGGCCCTCCTACCCGACGCATCTGAACGTGCCGTTCGCCCTGACGATCACGGTGATCCTCGTGGCATCGTCGTTCACCTGCCAGCTGGGCGTGTTCGCCGCGGAGCAGGGCGATGTCTTCGGACTGCGGCGGTGGTACGTCATCTCCGCAGTCATGGGCACCGTCTTCCTCATCGGCCAGGCGTACGAGTACGTGATGCTGTACCTCGAGGGGACCACCATCTCCTCCAGCGTCTACGGGTCCGTCTTCTTCATCACCACCGGCTTCCACGGGCTCCACGTCGCCGCGGGCGTCATCGCCTTCGTCGTTCTCGTGATGCGTACGACGATGTCGCGGTTCACCCCGGCGCAGGCCACCGCCGCCATCGTGGTGTCCTACTACTGGCACTTCGTCGACGTGGTCTGGATCGGCCTCTTCGTCACCATCTACTTCATTCAGTAGTCAGCTGGCCGCAGGACGCTGTGTCCAGCAGGTCCCAACACCAAAGGGAACTCACAATGAACTCACCTCACCCAGCCGCTGCGGATACGCCGTCGCCGGACCCGGCGACGACCCCGACGCGGTCGGTCTCCACCAAGCGGCGCCGTAAGGCGACCGGCGCGCTCGTCATCGCTGCCGGCCTCCTCGGAGCGGGAGCCATCGCCACCGCCGTCGTCCCGGAGCCGCAGGTGGCGACGGCCCAGCAGGACCAGGCCGCACTCATCGCCGAGGGCAAGTCGATCTACGACGTCGCCTGCATCACCTGCCACGGGCAGAATCTGCAGGGTGTCGAGGACCGCGGCCCCTCGCTCGTAGGCGTCGGCGCGGGTTCGGTCTACTTCCAGGTGCACTCCGGTCGCATGCCGGCCGCGGACAACGAGGCGCAGGCCGAGCGGAAGAAGCCCCGCTACAGCGAGCAGCAGATCATGGCTCTCGCGGCGTACGTCCACCTCTTCGGCGGCGGTCCCGAGATCGTCACCGATCCCGACGGCACGATCGCGCAGGAGTCGCTGCGGGGCGCTTCCGGGCAGAGCACCGCCGAGGAGATCGCCCGCGGTTCCGAGCTGTTCCGGCTCAACTGCGCGTCCTGTCACAACTTCACCGGCCGCGGCGGAGCACTCTCCGGCGGTAAGTACGCGCCGGTTCTGGACCCTGCCAACGAGCAGGAGATCTACCAGGCCATGCTCACCGGCCCGCAGAACATGCCCAAGTTCTCGGACCGGCAGCTCACGCCTGACGAGAAGAAGGACATCATCGCCTACATCAAGGCCACGGATAACAAGGTCTCGCCCGGTGGCTACGGCCTCGGCGGTCTCGGCCCGGTGACCGAGGGCGTGGCTATCTGGCTTGTCGGCATCGTCGCCCTCATCGGTGCGACCCTGTGGATCGGATCCCGTTCATGAGTGAGACCCCGAAGAACCCGTCACCGGCGGACCTGGACCGCATGAGCGAGGCCGAGCTCGTCGAGCTGGGCACCCGGCTCGACGGAGTCGAGATCCGGCACCGCGAGAGCCGCTGGCCCGAGGGCGTGACCACCCGCGCCGAGAAGCGCGCCGCGCGCACCGTCACCACCTGGTTCGCGCTGTCGGCACTGTTCGCCCTCGCCTTCGCCGTCGTCTACATCTTCTGGCCGTGGGAGTACCGCGGTGAGGGTGAGGACGGCTACTGGCTGTACATGGCGTACACGCCGCTGCTCGGCGGCACGATCGGCCTGTCGATCCTGTTCCTGGGCTTCGGCGCCGTGCAGTTCACCAAGAAGTTCGTCCCCGAGGAGATCTCGGTCCAGACGCGCCACGACGGCCCGTCCGACGAGGTCGACCGCCGCACGATCGTCGCCGAGCTCAACGACTCGTGGAAGACCTCCACCCTCGGCCGCCGCAAGGTCATGGGCGGCTTCCTCGGCGCGAGCGTCGGTCTCATCGGCCTGTCCGCGATCCTGCCCCTCGGCGGCATGATCAAGAACCCGTGGAAGCGCGGAGAGATGACCCTCTCCGGTGACGGCACCCTCCACACCACCGGCTGGACCCTCGCCTCCGAGAACCGCCCCGACGGCCTGCCGCCGGAGAAGGTGTACCTCGGCCGCGACACCGGCAAGGTCTACCCCGACGGGCATCCCCCCGCCGGTGAGGGCCGCCTCGAGCGCATCCGCGTCGACGACCTCGCCGCCGGTGGCCTCGAGTCCGTCTTCCCGCTGCCCGCGAGCGCCCTGGGCAACTTCGAGGAGCACATGCACTCGATCCACGGTTCGCGTAACTCGGTCATGCTGATCCGTTTCCGCCCCGAGGACGCGGCCCGCGTCGTCAAGCGCAAGGGCCAGGAGAACTTCAACTACGGCGACCTGTACGCCTACTCGAAGATCTGCACCCACCTCGGCTGCCCCACCTCGCTGTACGAGCAGCAGACCCATCGATTCCTCTGCCCGTGCCATCAGTCGCAGTTCGACGCGCTCGAGTACGCGAAGCCGGTCTTCGGCCCCGCCGCCCGCGCGCTTCCGCAGCTGCCCATCGCCGTGGACAGCGAGGGTTACCTCGTCGCCAACGGTGACTTCGTCGAGCCGGTCGGACCCGCCTTCTGGGAGCGTCGTTCATGAGCACTAACACAAGACTCGCGTCCCTGGGCGACGGCCTCGACGCGCGGTACACCATGGCCAAGGGTCTGCGCCGGCAGATCAACAAGGTCTTCCCGACCCACTGGTCCTTCCTGCTGGGCGAGATCGCCCTGTACAGCTTCATCATCCTGCTGATCTCGGGTGTCTACCTCACCCTGTTCTTCGACCCCTCCATGTCGAAGGTGATCTACCAGGGTGCGTACGCTCCGCTCAACGGCATCGAGATGTCTCGTGCCTACGAGACCGCGCTGGACATCTCGTTCGAGGTCCGTGGCGGACTCTTCGTGCGACAGATCCACCACTGGGCGGCCCTGCTGTTCGTGGCCTCGATGGTCGTCCACATGATCCGCATCTTCTTCACCGGCGCGTTCCGCCGCCCGCGTGAGGCCAACTGGACCATCGGTTGCGTGCTGCTGCTCCTGGGCATCGTCGAGGGCTTCCTCGGCTACGGTCTGCCGGACGACGTGCTCTCGGGCACCGGCCTCCGCATCACCTCCGCGATCATCGTGGGTCTGCCCGTGATCGGAACCTGGATGCACTGGATGATCTTCGGCGGGGACTTCCCCGGCGAGATCATGATCCCCCGCTTCTACGTCCTGCACGTGCTGATCATCCCGGCCATCATCCTCGCGCTGATCGCCGCTCACCTCGCGCTGGTGTGGTACCAGAAGCACACGCAGTTCCCCGGGCCCGGCCGCACGGAGAAGAACGTCGTCGGCGTCCGGATCCTCCCGGTCTTCGCCGTCAAGTCGATCGCGTTCGGTGCCATCACCGTCGGCATGCTCATGCTCTTCTCGGGCTTGTTCACGATCAACGCGATATGGAATCTCGGGCCATACAACCCGTCGCACATCTCCGCCGGTTCGCAACCCGACTGGTACATGCTGTGGACCGAGGGCGGCGCCCGTGTGATGCCGGCCTGGGAGCTCTACCTCGGCCCGTACACGATCCCGGCGACCACGTGGGTGGCCGTCATGCTCGGCGCCATGGTCGTGCTGATGTTCCTGTACCCGCAGATCGAGGCCAAGATCACGGGCGACAAGGCGCACCACAACCTGCTCCAGCGCCCGCGTGACGTGCCGGTTCGTACCGCCTCCGGCATGATGGCGATCACCTTCTACGTGATCCTGGTCCTGATGGGTTCCAATGACCTCATCGCGTACCACTTCGCCATCTCGCTCAACGCGACGACGTGGGCCGGACGTATCGGGCTCATCCTGCTCCCGCCGCTGGTGTACTTCTTCACCTACCGTCTGTGCCTGGGCCTCCAGCGCTCGGACCGCGAGGTGCTGGAACACGGCATCGAGACCGGCATCATCATGCGGATGCCGCAGGGCGAGTTCATCGAGGTCCACCAGCCCCTCGGCGAGATCGACGAGCACGGCCACGCCGTCCCGCTCGAGTACGCCGGCGCCAAGGTGCCCACCAAGATGAACCAGCTCGGCGTCGCGGGTCGGCCCCCGCGCGGTGCGCTCACCCCCGACCCCGTCGAGGAGGCGCGTCTGCTCGACGAGGCCGAGCACGACAAGCACCACCGTGAGCACTCGATGCTCACGACGCTGCAGGAGGAGAACCGTACTCGTCGCGACGACGAGCACTGATCCCCGACTGCACCCGACCGCGGGCCGGATCTCCTTCTCCGAGGAGGTCCGGCCCGCGGTCGTCGTCCACCACACCCTCGACCCGCGGGACAGGAATGATCGAGCAGTCACACTCGTCCGGAGCGGACGGTGCGATCGTGCTCACCGATGAGTTCGACCACGCCCTCGAACTCCTCCACGGGGGGCACGACCTCTTCCTCACGGGCAAGGCGGGCACCGGTAAGTCGACCCTCATCCGTCGCTTCCTGTCGGAGACGCGCCGCCCCACCCTGGTCGCCGCCCCGACCGGCATCGCCGCACTCAACGTGGGCGGCTACACGATCCACCGACTGTTCGGCTTCCACCCCGGGTCCACCGTCGACCACGTCCGCGGTTCCTCGTACCGCCCGGGGCGCTTCGCCGGGGCCCTCGCCGGCGTCCGCACACTGATCGTGGACGAGGCGTCGATGATCCGCGCCGACCTGTTCGACATGATGGCGATCGCCCTCGAGCGATTCGGTCCGGACCCCACGAGGCCGTTCGGCGGCGTCCAGCTCGTCCTGGTGGGCGATCTCTTCCAACTCCCACCGGTCGTCACCGACGCCGAGCGACCCGACTTCGACGCGGCGTACACGACCCCCTACTTCTTCTCCGCCGAGCGCTTCGACCGCGGCCGCTTCCCCACCGTCGATCTCACCCGCGTCTTCCGACAGTCCGGCGACCCGGAACTGACCGCCATCCTCAACTCGATCCGCGAGGGCACGCTCGTCGGCACCGCGCTGGAGCGGCTCAACTCACGGACCGACCCGGCCTTCACGCCTCCGGACGACGCGCCGTGGCTGACACTGACGACCACCAACCGGATGGCCGCCGCCCACAATCGCCGACGTCTCGACCGTCTTCTCGGGGCGGAGCTGACGACGGAGGCGGCCGTCACCGGCGACCTCACCGGGTTCGAGCCCCCGAACGAGGCGAAGCTCGTGTACAAGGTCGGTGCCCAGGTCATGATGCTCACCAACGACCCGGCGGACCGCTGGGTCAACGGCTCTATCGGAAGTGTGCTCGACGCGTCGCCGGGGAGACGGGAGGGGCGGGGCGAGGACGGACCCGTCGTCGTCGTCGGATTCTCCGATGGGGAGGTGGCCGAGGTCGTCCCACACACCTGGGACGTCACCCGACCCGACGGCTCCAACGGCGCGGTCCGCCACGAGGTCATCGGCTCCTTCAGGCAGCTGCCGTTCACCCTCGCCTGGGCCATCACCATCCACAAGAGCCAGGGTCAGACGCTGGACAGGCTCATCGTGGATCTCGGCGGCGGCACCTTCGCGCCCGGCCAGTTGTACGTCGCGTTGAGCCGGTCGCGGTCCCTGGACGGTCTCGTCCTCACCCGGCCGGTCAGGCCGGGGGACCTCAGAACCGACCGCCGGATCCTCCGGTTCCTCCGCGACCCCGAGGGAGATGTCCACGGCCACCGCTATTGTGCTGTCGCGGCGCTCACCGTCGGGGGCGACAGCGCCCGTTCCCGTCCGCGGCCGGTGGAGCTCGCGGTGGTGTTCCCGGACGGTAGCGCGGTGACCACGCTGGTCAATCCGCAGCGCGATCTGGGCCAGGCGCGGGCGGACTACGGGATCTCCGCCTCCGACGTGCTGCTCGCGCCGACCTTGCCCGAGGCGTGGGCGTTGATCGCACCGCTCGTGGACGGCTACACGCCGATAGGCGTGAACCTGGACGCCACGTTGGAGTGTCTCGACTCGGAGCTCGAGCGTCTGGGCAGCCCGGTGGCGATGCCGCTCGGGGTGGATATCCCCTCCGGCGCGCTCATCCCCGGCGAGCGTGCGCGTCATCGGGCCGGCTCGGCGATCCGCCGTGCGCGGGTCGCTCTCGAAGTCCGGGACCGGCTGTGGCTCGACGAGGCCGGCGCCGGGGTGTTCGATGTGGTCGGCGCCGGGTCGCAGCGGGTCGACCCGCACGGCGACGAGGCCGGCCCGGGCGCGGTGGGTCCGGCGGAGCCGGCGCGGGGCGGGTACCTTCTCACCCGCGACGGCGACGTCCACCCACCTTCCCCGGCGTCACTCCCCCAGTTGTCGGCGATGCTGCGCATCAGCGCGGAGGTGTCGGCGGCACTACTCGACCCACCGCACCGCGGTGGCCACCCGGGTGCTGGCGACGACGACGAGGTGGTCAACACCGGCGACCGCGACCTCGTGGTCGGGGCGCGCGGGCTCGTGGCCGACCAGATCCGTCGCGCCGCGCAGCGGGTGCCGATGACCGCTGCACTGCTCGACAGGCTTCGGCTGGCCTCCGAGGTGGTGGGCTCGGATCTCACGCGCGGGCTGGAGGCCGCGCCGGCGGTCGACGTGGCCGAGGTGCTGCGCCCCGGGGCGCGCGTGTGCTTCAGCGGCAGTGCCCTCGACCGGGACGGTACGGTGGTGGCTCGGAACGAGATGGAGGGCATGGCTCGCCGACGCGGCCTCGAACTGGTGTCCGCGGTGACCAAGTCCCGCTGCGACGCGCTGGTGATCGCCGAACCGGGCAGCCAGTCGACCAAGTCACGGGCCGCCCAGCGGTGGGGTACGCCGGTCATCCCGGTCGCTGACTTCCTCCGCTGGGCCGGCCGCTGACGCTGGCCGGACCCGGCTCGGCGGCCGCGGAGAGCAGCCCCGCGGGGGCCGGCCGGCCCCCGCGGCCCGCCCGCGCGACTCGCCCCCGCGTCCCGATTCAGGGCGCGATCTGCAGCGGCTCCCCGGCCATGTCGGCCACGGCGCGGAACGCCATCGTCATCCCGGAGCCGAGCGGGACGCCCGGCCCGGGGTAGGCCTCCCCGGACACCGACGCGGACGAGTTGCCGGCGGCGTAGAGACCCGGGATGGGACGTCCGTCCGCGTCGAGCGCGGCGCCGTTCGCGTCGATCACCGCACCGCCCTTGGTGCCGAGGTCACCGAGGACCAGGCGGACGGCGTGGAGTCGGTCCCCGCCCACGGGACGCAGGCACTGCTCGGCCGTGGAGGCACCCAGGAAAAAGCGACCGTACGGGTCCTCCCCGCGGGCGAAGTCGGCGTCGCGGCCCCGCTCGGCGAAGCCGTTGAACCGGTCCACGCTCTCGCGCAACGCGGCGGGATCGAGTCCGGTGGCCTCGGCCAGTTCCTCGACGGATCCCGCGGTGTGCCACAGGCCGGCACCGCGCAACGCGTCGGGCTCGGGTGCGGGGATACAGATGGCCGGGTAGCCGCCGGCCTCGGCGTCGTCGAACACCAGCCAGAAGTCGTCACCGGCCCCGTCGGCCATGCGGGCGTGCATCTTGCGCCCCATCTGGTCGTACGGCAGCAGTTCGTTGGCGAATCGCCGGCCGGTGCCGTCGACGATGATCCCGGAGCGGAAGCCCAGGGTGAAAGCGGCGTGCCCGTTGGGGAACAGCGTGGCGGGGCACCACCAGGACTGGTCGAGCAGGTCCAGCTCCGCGCCGACCTGCTCGAACATGCGGACGGCGTCTCCCGAGCCCGTGGCGGGGTGCGACGAGGACCAGTCGGCGGTGGGCATGTCCTGCCAGCGGCGGCGGAGGTCCGCCGACCGTTCGAAACCGCCGGCGGCGACCAGTACCCCACGGCGTGCGCCCAGCACCTGCCGGCCGGAGGCACCGTTCACGACCACCCCGACGACACGTCCGTCGTCGTCACGGACCAGTTCCTCGGCGGCGGTGTTCAGTCGGGTCTCCGCGGTGCCCATCGCGTCGAGTGCGAGTACGAGTCGCGCCACCCAGGCCCTGCCGCCCTCGAGCTTCGTGGTGTCCTCGTCCGCGCCGAACTGGTCAGCCGGAACCGGCGGACGGATGTCGGTCGCCCGGTCGCCGACCTCCTCGCCCTTGATGGGCTTGGGGTAGATGCTCCGGCCGAGTTCCTGGCGCCCCGGGGCGTCGAAGTAGTCGGGGAAGGCCTGGAAGCGGGTCGGGATGCCCAGCTCGTCCTGCAGGAACTCGACGACCTGCGGCCCGGTGTTGAGGAACGCGTCCTGGACGTCGGCGGCGGTGCGGTCCCCCACCACGGCGCGGAAGTAGGTGCGCCCCCGCTCGACGGAGTCCTCGACCCCGTCCCGGGCGAGGACGGAGTTTCCAGGGAGCCACACGGCGCCGCCGGAGTACGCGGAGGTCCCCCCGAAGCGGTCGGTCTTCTCGATCAGGCAGGTCGACAGACCCCGGGCGGCGGCGGTCGCGGCACCGAAGAGGGCTGCCACCCCCGACCCCACGACCACCACGTCGAATTCCGCGTCGAATGTGTTGTCCTGCGCCGTCACGGCAGCCCCTCATCATCATCCAGCTCTGGTGGAACACGTTCCAGTTCCTGCCGTGACCCTAACACCGGCGCGGTGTGCGACACCCTCGATCGCCGATCGGTGGGGAAGGAGGGGGAGGCGGTGCAGGATCTGGGTGTGACCGATCGAGACGACAGCACCGGCGCCGGCGTGGAGCACACCGAGGACGGTCGACACATCGTGGTCGGGGGCCGGCGGTGGCGCGCGACGGATCCGTCCATCCCCGATAAGCTCCGCTCGGAGCTCGTCCGGGCACTGATGACCGGTCGCCGGCTGGTCAAGACCGAAGGCGATGCCGCCCGGGTGATGGTGCACGACGCCAAGGTCGCGCTCGGTGAGCGCGGCGACCCGTGGTGGGCACCCACCCGGGAGGGGACACGCGATCGACTGGCCGCGACGATCAGGACGCTCCTGCGCTCGCGCGGCCAGGGGTCGATCTGCCCGTCGGATGCGGCCCGGGTGGCGGGTGGGGATCATTGGCGCGACCTCATGCCCGTCGCCCGGGAGGTCGCGTTCGACCTCCGCGAGGAGGGCGTGGTGGCGGTGACCCAGCGTGGCGAGCGGGTCACCGGACGTGAGGTGACCGGGCCGATCAGGCTGATCGCCGACGACGGCCTGGAATTCACTCCGCCGACGGGGTGACGTCGCGGCGTCGGATGGGCCGGCGGACGGGTCAGAGAGTTCGAATTCTTGTAGGCTACTCACCAGTAGGAGTACACCAACCCGACGCTCCGCTCCCCTCCACGGTGGCCTGCCACCGGAGCAGAACGTCCAACGGAAAGGCACGCACTTGCGCCGCACTGTGTTCAACGAAGACCACGAGGCCTTCCGCCAGACCCTCCGTGACTTCATCGAGTCCGAGGTGACCCCCCACTTCCAGGAGTGGTTCGAGGCCGGCATCGTCCCCCGTGAGTTCTACTACAAGCTCGCCGACCTCGGCCTGTTCGGCATCAACGTCGACGAGGAGTACGGCGGCGCGGGGATCAATTCCCACAAGTTCGAGGCCATCCAGTCCGAGGAGACCGCCCGCGCCGGCGTGGACTTCGGCGGCTCGGGTGTCCACGTACTGCTCGGGCTCCCCTACATCAAGGCCCTGGCGACCGAGGAGCAGAAGCAGCGCTACCTGCCCAAGTTCGTCTCGGGCGAGGAGATGTGGGCGCTGGCCATGACCGAGCCCGGCACCGGGTCGGACCTGGCCGGCATGAAGAGCACCGCCAAGCTCTCGGAGGACGGCACCCACTATGTCCTCAACGGTGCCAAGACGTTCATCACCGGCGGCGTCCACGCCGACCGCGTGATCGTGGCCTGCCGTACCGCTCCCCCGCGTGAGGACGACCGCCGCTTCGGCATCTCGCTGCTCGCCGTCGACACCAAGCTCGAGGGCTACGCGGTGGGCCGCAAGCTCGACAAGGTCGGACTCAAGACCTCCGACACGGCCGAGCTGTCCTTCACCGACGTCAAGGTCCCGGTCGAGGACCTGCTCGGCGAAGAGAACCGCGGCTTCTACTACCTCGGGCAGAACCTGCCGTCCGAGCGCTGGGGCATCGCCTACGGTGCGTACGCCCAGGCCGCGGCCGCCGTGCGGTTCGCCAAGGAGTACACGCAGCAGCGCACGGTCTTCGGCAAGGAGGTGGCCTCGTTCCAGAACACCAAGTTCGAGCTGGCCGCGTGCCAGGCCAAGGTCGACGCCGCGCAGGCCGTCGCGGACCGCGCCCTCGAGGCGCTGGACGAGGGCGAGCTCACCGCCGCCGAGGCGGCCTCGGCCAAGCTGTTCTGCACCGAGGTCGCCGCCGAGGTCATCGACCGTTGCCTCCAGCTGCACGGCGGCTACGGCTTCATGAACGAGTATCCGATCGCGCGCCTCTACTCCGACAATCGCGTGAACCGGATCTACGGCGGCACCAACGAGGTCATGAAGACCATCATCGCCAAGGACATGGGGCTGTAAGCGACCCCACCACCCCACGAACGGGCCTCGACCGCACACTGCGGACGAGGCCCGTTCTCGTGGCCGCTCCGCCGCCTCCGCCCCCTCCGTCCGGCCGGCGTCTCGCCGCCCGGTGCCCCTCGCCCTCCCTGCGAGTAGACGAGTTGGGACCCCATCGTGTCGTAGTGGGTTGCTAGTGTTCACTTTATCGAACACACGAGCGATCATCGTCCGGCCGGGCGGCGATCACACCCACGCCAAGGGGGCGGGCACCGATGACGCGAGCACCACAGCCGCACCCGGGCGGCTCCGTCAACTGTCCCGCCATCGCCGCGGCCGGCGCCGCCGCCGTGCAGGCCCTGTACGCCGAGAACATCGCCGCCGCCGCCCGACTGCGCGCCTGCTACCACCTCTACACCGTGTGCGAGGACGAGCAGGAACGACGCGACCTGGCCGCCGGCTACGACCCCGAGCTCGACCTCAAACCCGAACACGCCGTCATCGACCCCTTCCACATCGCCTGCGCCGAGATCGTCGCCGCCTACGGCGTGCACAACAACCGCGCCCGCACCCTGCTCACCCGGGCCCGCACCCTGATCACCCGCTTCCCCACCCTGGTCGAGGCCATGGAAACCGGCCGCCTCGACGAGGACACCGCCACCCTGCTCGCCCGCCACATGCGCACCGTGGACTCCGCCCACCGCGGCCCCATCCAGCGCGAGATCATCGACTGGCTTATGGCCGCCATCGCCGCCGGCACCCGCCCCGGCCGCGACGCCATCCTGGGCACCCTCGACCGCATCATCACCGACCACGACCCCGCCGGCGTCCGCGCCCGCCGCGCCGCCGCCACCCGCGAACGCCACATCCGCCTACGCCGCGGCACCGACGGGATGGCCGACCTCACCGCCCACCTCACCGCCACCGAAGCCTCCACCCTCTACGAGGTCCTGCACCGCGCCGCCACCGAGCAAGCCACCCGCGACAAAAAGGCCCGCCTCCAGGCCGCCCGCGCCGGCGGCGACACCGTCGACGCCGAGTACATCCGCAGCATCGACGAACTGCGCGCCGACGCCCTCGTCGCCGCCTTCCTCGACCCCACCGACCCAGACGACCAGACCGGCGGCCAGCCCGGCGACCACACCCGCGGAGACGCCGCGCAGACCGGCGCACGGGCCGGGGCCCGACCCCTGGCCACCCAGGTCCGCCCCACCATCACCGTCCTCGCACCCCTGGGCCCCGACGGCGAACCCGAGGTCTACCTCCCCCGCGGCGGCCCCGCCACCATCGAAGCCCTCATCGAACTACTGGCCCGCAGCGTCGGCGCCACCATCACCGTGCCCCACACCCAACCCGGCACCGCCGATTCCCCCACCGCAGCCCGCCGCTACCGCATCAGCGCCGAACTGGCCCACCGCATCCGCCTACGCGACGGCACCTGCCGCCACCCCGGATGCTCCGTACCCGCCCAGGACTGCGACATCGACCACTGCCGCCCCTTCAACCACACCGACCCCGACAGCGGCGGCCTGACCATCGAAGCCAACCTCGCCAGCATGTGCCGCCAACACCACCGCTTCAAAACCTTCCACGGCTGGCACTACCACCTCGCCCCCGACGGCACCCTGACCGTGACCACCGACACCGGCCACACCCTGACCACCCACCCCACCGGCCCCCTGGCCCGCTGGCGCCAACGCGACCCAGACCCAGACCCAGACCCCACCGACGACGCCCCACCCCGCCGGCCCTGGCTCGACCCTCGACCACAAGCCACCCACTGGCTCCGACGCGCCCGACGCCTCGCCGCCGAACGCGCCGCCAACACCACCACACCCCCACCCACAACCGGCCACCCCACCACCGACACCGACCCACCGCCCTTCTAGACGGCGCCGGCCGTCAGCGCGCGACGAAAAGCGCCGGGGCCCGACGTCGCGGACAGCGACGCCGGGCCCCGGCGGAAGGCGATCAGTGGGTCAGTGCTTCTCGCGACCCCAGTGGTACTCGAAGACCAGGCCGCAGGCGGTGATCACCAGCGCGACGGCGCCGCCGATGAGCACCCACCAGTTCCAGAACGCCGCCCCGTAGCCGACCACGAAAACCGAGAAGGCCAGCAGGAACGGCCAGAAGCTGTGCGGGCTGAAGAAGCCCAGCTCACCGGCGCCGTCGGAGACCTCGGCCTCCTCGTAGTCCTCGGGCAGCGTGCTGATACGCCGCGCCACGAAGCGGAGGTAACCCCCGATCAGCAGGCTCAGGCCGGCCGAGAGCACGAGGGCCGTGGTTCCGACCCACTCGACGCCCGTCCGCGACGTACCGGTGAGGTACCCGTACGCGATGGCCAGGAAGGCCAGGAAGATAAACAGTGCGTCGAAGATTCGTACTGTTGCGCTCATCGTTCAGAAATCCTTCGCGTGATACCGGGAGAACCGTCAGTTAGCTGACGCGGTCTCGATGGTGTTGTTCTGGTCGCGGGTATCGCTGCGGCCGGTCTTGAACGGTGCAGTGGAGATCGAGTACGGCTCCTCCCCGATGGACTCCAGCGCCTCCGCGTTGGTCGCGGTCGGATTGGCCTGGCGGAACTCGATGTAGTCGGCGAACGCCTCCGGGGAGACCGCGCGCAGCTCGAAGTTCATCATCGCGTGGTAGATGCCGCACATCTCGGCACAGCGGCCGACGAAGGCGCCCTCGCGCTCGATCTCCTCGATCTGGAACATGCTCAACTGCTGATTCTTGCCGGGGTGCGGCATCACGTCGAGCTTGTAGATGAACTCGGGAATCCAGAACGAGTGGATGACGTCCGCCGACGCGAGCCGGAACTCGATACGCGTGTCGGTCGGCAGGACCAGGACCGGGACCTCGTCGGAAGTGCCCACGGTCTCGATGTTGTTGAAGTACAGGTACGACTTGTCCTCGGCGAGACGGCCGTGGATCGGGCCCCCGGCGGCGGGCTCGCCGTGATGACCGAGCGCCTCACGCGCCTCGTCGGAGAGCACACCGGCCTCCTCGGCCGCACGCTGCGCCTCGACGTTGGTGCCGTCCTCGATGCTCGCGCCGGCCACGTCGACCTTGTTGTAACCGAACTTCCAGTTCCACTGGTACGCGGTGACGTCGACCTTGACGCCGACCTCCTCCTCCGGACGGAGGTCGAGAACCTTGTTCTGTGTGACCACGGTGAAGTAGAAGAGAACTGAGATGATCACGAACGGCACGGCCGTGTAGATCAGCTCAAGCGGCACGTTGTACGCCGTCTGCCGCGGGAACTCGCCGTTGTCGTTCTTCCGCTTGCGGTAGGCGGCCATCGACCAGAAGATCAGGCCCCACACGAAGAACCCGACGATCAGCGACGTGATGACGGTGCCCGTCCAGAACTCGCGGATCGCGACGCCCTCGGGGGTGACACCGGTCGGAAATCCGAAGTTGATCGTCTGGTTCCACCACTTGTTGTCGGTGTGGAGGCTACAACCGGACAACAGCAAGCCCAATGAACCGAGAGCCACCGCGAGTGTCGCCCTGCGCGTCCGACGACGCCCGTCACGCTGTTCCACCATCACGCCTTCCTGATCAGCGGCACCGGCCACGTGGCCGGGACACCTTAGAAGAGTAGACCACGGCTCTCAGAATGAAAGCCGCGGGTCCGGCAATTCACCCGTGAGGCCCCCACGCCCCGCGCCGGAGCGGGTGGGAACCCACAGACCAGTAGTATTCGAACGCGTCCAGACCCGCCCAGGCGGGTCACCGCTGACGCTACGACGACGATGGACGAGGTACCCGACGAATGTGTGGCCTACTAGGTCTGATCACCCCTGACGGCTCCGCCCGTACCCACGAGGCCCGCGTGCTCGGCGCCATGGGGTGCCAGCGCCACCGCGGGCCCGACGAGGTCGGCACCTGGGTCGACGGCGACATGGCCTTCGGGTTCAACCGCCTGTCGATCATCGACATCTCGCACTCACACCAGCCGCTCCGCTGGGGCCCGCCGGAGCAGCCCGACCGCTACGCGCTCGTGTTCAACGGCGAGATCTACAACTACCTCGAGCTCCGGGACGAGCTGTGCCGCGAGTACGGAGCCACCTTCGAGACCGAGGGCGACGGCGAACCGATCATCGTCGCCTTCCACCACTGGGGCCCCGCCGCGGTCCGTCGGCTCCGCGGCATGTTCGCCTTCGCCATCTGGGACACCGTCGAGCGGTCGCTCTTCGTCGCCCGCGACCCCTTCGGCATCAAGCCCCTGTATATGGCGACCGGGCCCGGGGGAACCGTGTTCGCGAGCGAGAAGAAGTCCATCACCGAACTGATCGACCTCGTCGTCGTCGACACCTCCCTCGACACCCGCGCCCTCCAGCACTACGTCACCCTCCAGTACGTCCCTGAGGACGAGACCCTCACCCGCGGCGTCCGGCGACTCGAGTCCGGGTGCCACGCCACCCTCACCCCCGGCGGTGAGCCGGTGATCGAGCGGTACTTCGAACCCACCTTCCCCGTCGCCCCCGTCGCCGATGGCGACGCCGAGCGGCGCTACGACGAGATCGCCGCCGCTCTGGAGGACTCCGTCGCGAAGCACATGCGCGCCGACGTGACCGTGGGCTCGTTCCTGTCCGGCGGCATCGACTCCACCGCCATCGCCGCGCTGGCCCGACGCCACAACGAGAACCTCCTCACCTTCACCACCGGATTCGAACGCGAGGGGTATTCCGAGATCGACGTCGCTGCCGAGTCCGCGGCCGCGATCGGGGTCGAGCACATCGTCAAGGTCGTCTCTCCCGAGGAGTTCGCCGCCGCGATCCCCGAGATCATCTGGTACCTCGACGAGCCGGTCGCTGACCCCGCCCTGGTACCCCTGTACTTCGTCGCCCGTGAGGCCCGAAAGCACGTCAAGGTCGTGCTGTCCGGCGAGGGCGCCGACGAACTGTTCGGCGGCTACACCATCTACAAGGAGCCGCTGTCGCTCGCGCCGTTCGAGAAGGTCCCCGGCGCGCTACGTCGCGCGCTCGGCAGGGCCAGCGAACTGATCCCCGAGGGCACCCGGGGCAAGAGCCTCCTGCACCGCGGGTCGATGACCCTGGAGGACCGCTACTACGGCAACGCCCGCTCGTTCTCCGAGGAGCAGGTCCGCTCCGTCCTGCGCGACCACCGCCCGGAGTGGAGCCACCAGGACGTCACCGCGCCGATCTACGAGCGCTCCCGCGGCTGGGACCCCGTCGCGCGCATGCAGCACCTCGACCTGTTCACGTGGCTGCGCGGCGACATCCTCGTCAAGGCGGACAAGGTCACCATGGCCAACTCGCTCGAATTGCGCGTGCCGTTCCTCGACCGCGAGGTCTACGAGGTCGCCTCGCGGCTGCCGTACACCGAGAAGATCGCCCACGGCAACACCAAGTACGCCCTGCGCAAGGCGCTCGAGCGGATCGTGCCCGCGCACGTGCTGCACCGCCGCAAGCTCGGCTTCCCCGTGCCCACACGCCACTGGCTGGCCGGGCCGGAACTGCACGACTGGGCGCGCGAGCACGTGGCGGCGTCCGGCACGGACGAGTACGTGAACAAGGACGCTGTGATGCGCATGCTCGACGAACACCGTCGCGGCGACTCCGACCACAGCCGTCGGATCTGGACCATGCTGTGCTTCATGATCTGGCACGGCATCTTCGTGGAGGGGCGCATCTCCCCCGACATCGAGCGGCGCGAGTACCCGGTCCGCCTCTGAGCCCGGGGACGGGCACGGCGGACCGGGCGGCGGGTCAGGCCGGAAGGAGCGAGGAGATCTCCTCGGCCGCCGCGTCGCCGTAGGTGTCGGTGAGGCGGCGGCGCGCGGCCACCGGGTCGATGGTCCACTCCTGGGTGCCGGTGGTCTCGAGGACGTGCGTGGCGATGAGCGCACCGAACTGGGCCGAGCGCTCCAGCGACAATCCGTCGAGGACACCGCTGAGGAAGCCGGCGCGGAACGCGTCGCCCACGCCCGTCGGGTCGAGGAGGTTGTCCGACGGCACGATCCCGACCTCGATCGGCTCCGCGCCCTGCTCGACGATCACCACTCCCTTGCCACCGCGGGTCGTGACGCGGGTGCCGACCTTGGCGTCGAGTTGGGCCGCCGTCCAGCCGGTCTTGTTGAGCAGCAGCTCGTACTCGTACTCGTTGGTGAACAGGTAGCGCGCACCGTCCACCAGGGCCGCGGCCGCCTCGCCGTCGAGGAAGGCGAGCTGCTGGGAGGGATCGGCGGCGAAATCCAGGCCCAGCTCGCGGCACTCCGCGGTGTGGGAGTTCATGGCGGTGGGATCGTTGGCACCGATGAGGACGATCTCCGGCCGGCCGATCCGCTCGACCAGGCGGGCCAGCGAGATCGTGGCGGCCTCCCCCATCGCACCGGGGTAGAAGGAGGCGAGCTGCGCCATCTCCGAGTCGGTGGTGCACACGAACCGGGCGGTGTGCAGGGCGGAGCTGATGTGGACCGCCGAGCAGTCGACGCCGTGCCGCTCGAGCCAGTCGCGGTAGTCGGCGAAGTCCGCACCCGCAGCGCCCACCAGATGGGGCCGACGGCCGAGCACGCCGAGCGCGAAGGCGATGTTGCCACCGACGCCCCCGCGCCGGATCTGCAGCGAGTCCACCAGGAAGCTCAGCGACACGTGCGCGAGCTGGTCCGGAAGCAGCTGCTCCGAGAAGCGACCCGAGAAGGTCATGAGGTGGTCGGTGGCGATGGAACCTGTGATGACGACGGGCATGTCCCAGAAAGTAGACGACCCGGACCGATGCGTGATCGGTCCGGGTCGTCAGGCCGTCAGCGCGACCGAGGGGTCAGTTGAACGAGTCGCCGCAGGCGCACGAACCGGTGGCCTGGGGGTTGTCGATCGTGAAGCCCTGCTTCTCGATGGTGTCGACGAAGTCGATCGAGGCACCCATGAGGTACGGCACGCTCATGCGGTCGACAGCGAGCTTGACGCCGCCGAAGTCGTCCACCACGTCGCCGTCGAGCGAACGGTCGTCGAAGAAGAGCTGGTAGCGCAGGCCCGCGCAGCCACCGGGCTGGACGGCGATGCGCAGGGAGAGGTCGTCGCGCCCCTCCTGATCGAGCAGGGCCTTGGCCTTGGCGGCGGCGGCCTCGGTGAGCAGTACGCCGGTGGCGGTGTTCTCCGCAGTGGTCATGTCGGTTCTCCTTGCGATCCGAGAGGGCTTCGGGGACGTATGCAGATTCCAACGTCCACCGGGGAGTCCTCTATTCCCCGGCTCCCGTTCCCCTCCACACGATACGCCTGCCACCTCGTACGGGTGAATGTCCGGCACAACCGGGGATCGCCTAGCCTTGAGTGCGTGAAGTTGCGCGCATTCGGCTCCAGAGACGACGAGACCGGCAAGGACTCCCCCGCCCCCGAGGCGGCGACGGAGCCGACGCCCGAGCCCGCCGTCGACCCGCGGCGTCCCGCGGGCAAGGGCAAGCCCACGCCCCGGCGCCGCGACCAGGAGCGCGCCCGCGGGATGCGCCAGGGGCCGGTCACCGCTCCGCTCACCCGTAAGGAGGCGAAGGAGCGTCGCAAGGCCGCGCAGGCCTCCATGACCAAGGAGGAGCGCCGCGCCGCGAAGGCCGAGGAGCGCGCCGCCCGCGAGGAACGTCGCCAGCTCATGATGGAGGGCGACGACCGGTACGTCCTGTCCCGCGATCGCGGCGAGGTCCGGCGCTTCGCCCGCGACTGGGTGGACACGCATCGCCGCCTCATCAACTGGTTCATGCCACTCGCGCTGTTCGTCATCGTCTTCCAGCTCATCCCCAACCCGGAACTCCTGGCGTTCAGCCAGACGCTGTTCCTCGTCCTCATCGCGGTCGTCGTGATCGACGGCGTGCTCCTCGGTCGCACCGTCAACAAGGCGGTCCGCGAGCGGTTCCCCGACACCGACGACACCGGTTTCGGCATGGGCTGGTACGCGGTCATGCGCGCGACCCAGCCGCGGATGCTGCGCACCCCGCGTCCCCGGGTCCGCCCGGGCGACGCCATCTGATCCCGCCCCGATGCTCCCCGGAAGGGTCTGACCCATGCGCCTGCTCGTCCTCGGTGGCACCCGCTCGGGTAAATCCGCCCACGCCGAGTCCGTGGCCGCCGCCACCGGTACCGACGTCGTGTACGTCGCCACCGCCCGTCGCGACCCCGACGACGCGGAGATGACCGCCCGCATCGCCGCGCACCGCGACCGCAGGCCGGACGAGTGGGTCACCGAGGAGACCGACGAGGTCACCCGCGTCCTCGCCGAGCACCCGGGCTCGACCGTCCTCGTCGACGACGTCGGGGGCTGGCTCACCCGACGCATGGACGCCACTCTCGGGTGGACCGACGGGGGGTCAGCGGTCGCCGACGAGACGGACGCGCTCGTCGCCGCGGTCGCCGAGCACCCCGGCCCGGTCGTGTTGGTCTCCCCCGAGGTCGGCCTCGGCGTGGTCCCGGACACCCTCTCCGGCCGGGTGTTCGCCGACGTGATCGGCTCGCTCAACCGGCGACTAGCGCAGGTGTGCGACTCGGCGGTCCTCGTCGTCGCCGGGCGTGCGCTGCCCCTCGACGACGCGCGCCCGACCCACGCCGTCACCCCGCCCGTCGTCACGCCTGCCCCGACGCCTGTCAGGACGCCCGCGTCCACCACAGCGGAGCCCACCGAGCCCCACACCGGCGCGGCCGGCGAGGCCCCGCGCGACTTCCCCGGACTCTCAGACGTCGCGCACTACGACGACCCGGTCGCCTTCCCCCCGGTCCACCCGCCGTCCCACGCCGTCGCCGAAGAGGCCCGGGGTCGTCACCTCACGCTGACCAAACCCGCGACGTCTCTGGGGCGCCTGGAGGAGCTCGGCGTCTGGATCGCCTCATGCCAGGACGTCTGCCCGCCGCGCCCGCTCGAGCGGGCCCGTGCCGTGGTGTTCGCCGGCGATCACGGGGTCGCCGAGCACGGGGTCTCCGCGTTCCCGCGGGAGGTGACATTGCAGATGGCCGACAACATCGTCGCGGGGGGTGCGGCCGTGTCCGTCCTCGCCCGCACCGCCGGCGCGACCGTCCGGGTGGCCGACATGGCGATGTCCGCGGAGCGTCCCGGTGGACTCGACGGCCACAAGATCCGCCGCTCCAGTGGGTCCATCGACCGCGAGGACGCGTTGAGCCCCGAGGAGGTGCGGGCCGCGATCGCCGCGGGCCGACGCATCGCCGACGAGGAGGTCGACTCCGGAGCGGACCTGCTCATCGCCGGTGACCTCGGCATCGGCAACACCACCCCGGCCACCGTCCTGACGTGCCTGGTCACCGGACACGAGCCCGTCGAGCTCGTGGGACGCGGGACCGGGGTCGACGACGAGGGGTGGATGCGCAAGACCGCCGCCATCCGCGACGCGATGTTCCGCGCGTCCGGCGACCTGCGCGATCCCGTGGCGATGCTGCGCAAGGTCGGTGGTGCGGATCTCGCGGCGATGGCCGGGTTCCTCGCGCAGGCGGCGGTCCGGCGGACGCCCTGCCTGCTCGACGGCTCGGTGGTCACCTCGGCCGCCCTGATGGCGGAGGCGCTGGCCCCCGGCTCCCGCCAGTGGTGGGCGGCCGGGCACCGCAGCGCCGAACCCGCCCACTCCGCCGCGCTGACCTATCTGTCACTCGACCCGATCCTCGAGCACGCCATGCGCCTCGGCGAGGGCAGTGGTGCCGTCGCCGCTCTTCCGGTCGTCCACAACGCCGTCGCGATCCTCACGGAGATGGCGACGTTCGCCGACGCCGGGGTCAGCGGCCGGGACTGACAGCTCGTGTTCGACGCGGTCCGCCTCTCGCTGTCGTGGATGACGGTCCTCCCCGTTGGCCGCGGCGGCGTCCCCGACGCGTCCGCGGCCGGACGCGCCATGACCGCGTTGCCGACCGTGGGACTGGTCTGCGGCGCCACGGCCACCGCCCTCGCCCACGGCGCTCACGCCCTCGGGGCCGGCGCGATGCTCTCCGGGATCATCGGCGTCGGGGCCGTCCTGGCGCTCACCCGCGGCATGCACGTCGACGCGCTGGCCGACACCGCCGACGGGCTGGGTTCATACGCAGGCCCGGATCGAGCGCTCGAGATCATGCGCTCCGGCTCGGTGGGTCCGATGGGGGCCGCCGTGCTGGTCCTCGTCCTACTCACGGAGGTCGCCGCGCTCGGCGCGCTGGTCGTCTCGGGAGCGTGGCTGGCCCCCGTCGCGGCGTTCGTCCTGTCCCGCTGCCTGCCCGTGGTGCTGCTTCGCCGCGGGGTTCCCGCGGCCTCGGCGACGGGCTTCGGCGCGATGGTGGCGGGCTCGCAGTCGCGCGTCGCCGTGGCGATGACCGCGCTGCTGTGCGCGGTCGCCGGCGCGGGACTGGCCGGAGCCGGGCCGGCCGACGGTGGGTGGTTCGGCGACCACTGGTGGGCGCCGGTGGTCGGCGCGGCGGCGGGCCTCCTCGCCTACGCGGCCACGGCGGGTTTCGGCCGCCACGTCGTCTTCCGGTTCGGCGGCGTCAACGGCGACGTCCTCGGCGCGGTCATCGAGGCCGGCACCGCCGCGGCTCTCGTCGCGGCGGTGCTCCTCGCGTGACGGAGCCGGCCGGGTGCGCTCAGGCCAGGCGCGTCATCCAGCCGAACGGGTCCTCCACGGATCCGCGCTGGATCCCGGTGAGCGTCTCGCGTAGGCGAACCGTGATGGTGCCGGGGCCCCCGTCGCCCACCGTGTAGCCGCCGTCGGCGTGCTGCACGGAGCCGACCGGGGTGATCACGGCGGCGGTGCCACAGGCGAACACCTCGGAGATCTCCCCGGACGCGACCCCGGTCTCCCACTCCTCCACCGAGACCTTGCGCTCGGTGACGCGGTAACCCAGATGGCGGGCCAGGGTGAGCAGGCTGTCCCGGGTGACGCCCGGCAGCAGTGAGCCCGACAGCTCGGGGGTCACGATCTCGGCGGAGTCGCCGGAGCCGAGGACGAAGAACAGGTTCATCCCGCCCATCTCCTCGACGTACTTCCGCTCGATCGCGTCCAGCCACACCACCTGGTCGCAGCCCTTGGCTGCGGCCTGCTCCTGAGCGGCCAGCGAGGCGGCATAGTTGCCGCCGAACTTGGCGGCGCCGGTGCCGCCCGGGCTGGCGCGGACGTACTCGGTGCTCAGCCAGACGCTCACGGGGGCGACACCGCGGGAGAAGTACGCGCCGGCAGGGGAGGCGATGACCGAGTAGAGGTACTCGTCGGCCGGCCGCACGCCCAGCCCGGTCTCGGTGGCGATCATGAACGGCCGCAGGTAGAGCGCCTCCTCACCGCCGGCGGCGGGCACCCACTCACGGTCGATCGCCACGATCTGGCGCAGCGACTCCATGAACAGCTCCTCCGGCAGCTGCGGCATGGCCAGGCGCCGCGCGGAGCGGTTGAAGCGGGCGGCGTTCTGCTCGGGCCGGAACGAGGCGATGGAGTCGTCGGCCTGACGGTAGGCCTTGAGGCCCTCGAATATCGTCTGGGCGTAGTGCAGGACCACGGCGGACGGGTCGATCGCGAGGGGCGCGTACGCCTCGACGACCGGCGTCCCCCAGGCTCCCCCGGCGTACGGGATGGTGACCATGTGGTCGGTGAAGTGCTTGCCGAAGCCGGGGTCGGCGAGGATGGCGGCGCGCTCGTCGGCCGTCCTGGGCGAGGCGGACGGGCGGATGTCGAAGTCTGTCGTGTCGGGCATGGCGGGTCTCGTTCCTGGAGGAAGGGGGCGGGTCAGCGGGTGCGGATCTCGATGAGCGGGGGTACCGCGAGGCGGCACGGTACCTCTCGTCCGCGTACGTCGACGACGACCTCGTCGCCCTTCTTCAGACCCGCGTCCAGCTCGATGAACGCGAGCGCGATCCCCGTCTTGAGGGTCGGTGAGAACGTGCCGGAGCTGGTGACGCCCACGTCGCGTCCACCGGCGCGCACGGTCTGTCCGGCGCGCGGGATCCCGCGTCCGGTGACCTCGAGCGCGTACATCCGGCGGGCGGGGCCGGCCTCCTTCTGACGCAGCAGTTCCTCGCGCCCCCAGAAGGCGGGCTTGTCCCAGCCGATGGCCCAGGCGCAGCGTGCCTCGAGCGGGCTGAGGTCCACGGACAGTTCGTTGCCGTGCAGCGGGTAGCCGGCCTCCGTGCGCAGCGAATCGCGGGCACCGAGACCGCACAGGGCGCCCTCACGGGACAGCACCTGCTCGGCGAGCGCATCCCAGATCGGGCCGGCCTCGTCCCAGGCGGGCAGCACCTCGAATCCGTACTCGCCGGTGTACCCGGTACGGCAGACCCGCACGGAGTGTCCGTTCCAGCCGGCGTCGACGTACGCCATGTAGTCGAGGTCGGTCGGCAGCCCCACCGCCTCGAGCACCTCTCCGGCGAGCGGGCCCTGGACCGCGATCACGGCGCGGGAACGGTGTTCGTCGGTGACGGTGACCCCGGGCGCCCGCTCGGCGGCGGCGGCCTGCATCCGCCGGACCACCTCGGCGGTGTTGGCGGCGTTGGGGATGAGGAAGATCTCGGAGTCGGAGACCCGGTAGGCGATGAGGTCGTCCACCACTCCCCCGGACTCGTCGCAGCACAGCGTGTACTGGGCGCTGCCGGCGGCGATCCGGTCGAGGTCGTTGGTGAAGCACGAGTTGACGAACTCCGCGGCGCCCGGGCCGGTCACGAGCGCCTTGCCGAGGTGGCTGACGTCAAACAGCCCGACGGCCGTGCGGGTGGCGGTGTGTTCGGCGACGGTGCCGGCGTACTGCACCGGCATCGACCAGCCGCCGAACGGGGCGAAGGTCGCGCCGGCCTCCACGTGGCGGGAGTGCAGTGGTCCCTCGTGAAGGTCCCCTGTGTCTGTCATGTGGCCACTCCTCGCGCTCTACGGTCCGGCTGCCTGCCCACGTTAGTCGATAGACTATGGTGCCCTCGCCGTGGCGGTCCCGCCGCGTCGTCCGGGCATCACGACCCTTCCCGTACGTCCCGCCGACCCCCAGGAGCGCTTCATGCCGACCGCGCAGTCGATCCTCACCCACAGCCCTGATCTCGCCCCGATCGAGGCGGTCACGACGCCGGTGGACGCCGACGTCGTGGTGGTCGGTATCGCGGCCGATGCCGGGGCCGGAGAGGATGCGGCGCCCGTTGTCGTCGCCCCCGGCCTGGAGGGTGGGGTCACCGCGGCGCTCGCCGCGGTCGCGCGGTCGGTGGGCGCGTCCACCAAGGTCGCCTCCACCACCCGTGTCCCGGCGCCGGACGGTGTGTCGGCCGGGTCCGTGGTGCTGGTGGGGCTCGGGTCCTCCGACGACGAGGTGTCCGACGAGTCCCTGCGCCGCGCGGCCGGCGCCGCCGCGCGGGCCTGCCGCGGACTCGGGTCCGCCCTGGTGTTGCTGGACGCCGAGCGCGCGGAGCCGGTGGCCCTGGGAGCGGGGCTCGGATCGTTCCGCCCGGCCAAGGTCACCTCGAAAAACGACGACGACGACGAGAACAGCGATTCGCTGAAGGTGTTCGTCGCCGAGGGCGGCGCCGACGCCGTGACCCGCGCCGCCACCGTCGCCGAGTGTGTCGGGCTGGCGCGCGATCTGGTCAACACCCCGCCCAACCTGCTGTTCCCCGGATCGTTCGCCGATCGGGCCGCAGAACTGGCCCGCGACGCCGGTCTGGAGGTCGAGGTGCTGGACGAGGAGGCGCTCACCGAAGGTGGCTACGGCGGCATCCTCGCCGTGGGCGGCGGCTCCTCCCGCGGCCCGCGCATGGTGCGGCTCACCCACCGGGGCGCCGAGGGTCGACCCACCGTGGCCCTGGTGGGCAAGGGCATCACCTTCGACACCGGCGGCATCTCCATCAAGCCGGCCGCCGGCATGGAGCAGATGACGATGGACATGGGCGGTGCGGCGGCGGTGGTCGCGACCGTCATCCTCGCCGCGCGCCTGGGTCTGGACCTGACGGTGGTGGCGACCGTCCCGATGGCCGAGAACATGCCGTCGGCCACGGCCTACCGGCCGGGCGACGTACTCACCATGTACGGCGGCACGACCGTCGAGGTGCAGAACACCGACGCCGAGGGCCGGCTCATCCTGGCCGACGCGATCGTCCGGGCCTGCGAGGACTCCCCCTCGTACCTCATCGACACGGCCACGCTGACCGGAGCGCAGATGGTGGCGCTGGGCAAGAAGACCCCGGGCGTCATGGGCACCGACGAGTTCCGTGACCGGGTCGCCGAGCTGAGCCGGTCGGTCGGCGAGGGCGGCTGGCCGATGCCGCTGCCGGAGGAGCTGCGCGACGGACTCGACTCCGAGGTGGCGGACATGACCAACGTCACCCCCAACCGCTGGGGCGGCATGCTCTCGGCCGGGCTGTTCCTGCGCGAGTTCGTCGGCGAGGGCGTGGAGTGGGCGCACATCGACGTCGCCGGCCCCGCCTACAACGACGGCGGTCCGGAGGGTTACCTGCCCAAGGGCGGCACCGGCGTCCCGGTCCGCACGATGCTCGCAGTGCTCGAGGACATCGCCGCGGCGGGCTGACCGCCCCGGTGCGCCGGATCCGGTCAGCGCCCGTCGGCCTCGCGCATCTGTTCGCGCAGCCGGCGGGCGCGTTCGCGTTTCTCGCGGGTGATGCGGACCTGTTCGTAGTCCCGCATGCGTTGCGGGTAGCCCTGGATCGAGGCGTCGAAGAGCGGCAGCTTCAACCGCGCGGCGAGCCTGCGGGCGGTGGCGACGTCGCCGACCGGGCGGCGGGTCCACTCACCGTCGAACGCGACGAGGCACAGGCCCGGCACGGAGACGAGGGTCTCGGGCTCGAGGTAGGCCTCGACGCCCACCCGCGTGCGGCACCACCGGCGGAGGTGGTCGAGGTCGGCCGGGTCGGCGGCGATCCCCCGCCGACGACGCCCGAACAGGTCGCGGATCCCCACTGTCGGCCTCCTCCCGCCGGCCCCCGTCCGGGGTGGGGCCGGTCACGCCGGATCGATCGTATCTGCCGCGAGCAGCGCGGATCGCGTCACCCACGGGGGAATTCGTTGTCCGGCTCGGCTCGGATCGGGGCGTCCGACGACACCATCCAGTGGCAGAGGGCACAATGGACGGCGATCGTCCGGCCGGGTCGCCACCGCGGGTCCGTCCGAGGCGCTATCGACGAACAGACAGTTGACCCACCCACGACGCCGCTCACCGCGGGCGCTGACCGCGCCGGGGAGCAGCGCTTCTAGACCTCTCGAGGAGTCACGACACCATGGCCTTCTCCGTACAGATGCCGGCTCTCGGTGAATCCGTCAGCGAAGGGACCGTCACCCGCTGGCTCAAGAAGGAGGGGGACACGGTCGAGGTCGACGAGCCATTGCTCGAGGTCTCCACCGACAAGGTCGACACCGAGATCCCCTCTCCTGCTGCGGGCACCCTGCAGAAGATCGTCGCCGAGGAGGACGAGACCGTCGAGATCGGCGGCGAGCTGGCGGTCATCGACGACGGCTCCGGCGGGTCCGATGACTCGGGCGACGACGCCGCCGACGACGCGGACGCTGATCAGGCCGAGCAGGCCGACGACTCCGCGGACGAGGAAGACGCGCCCGCGGAGGAGCCCGCCCCCGCGGAGAAGTCTTCCGGCGGCTCCGGCGGCGGCAAGGGCACCGACGTGACCATGCCCGAGCTCGGCGAGTCCGTCACCGAGGGCACCATCACCCGCTGGCTCAAGGCCGTCGGCGACACCGTCGAGGTCGACGAGCCCCTGCTCGAGGTCTCCACCGACAAGGTCGACACCGAGATCCCCTCGCCAGTCGCCGGCACCGTCCAGAAGATCGTCGCCGAGGAGGACGAGACCGTCGAGGTCGGCGCCACCCTCGCCGTCATCGGCGACGGCTCCGGCAGCTCCGACGACGCGGGCGACGCGGGCGACGACGACTCGGACAGCGACGACGACGCAGCTGACGCTCCCGCCTCCGACGACCAGGGCGCGGACGACGCGTCCGACTCCGCGGACGAGGCCGACGACGAGCCCGCCCCCGCGAAGAAGTCCTCCGGCGGCTCCGGTGGCGGCAAGGGCACCGACGTGACCATGCCCGAGCTCGGCGAGTCCGTCACCGAGGGCACCATCACCCGCTGGCTCAAGGCCGTCGGCGACACCGTCGAGGTCGACGAGCCCCTGCTCGAGGTCTCCACCGACAAGGTCGACACCGAGATCCCCTCGCCTGTCGCCGGCACCGTCCAGAAGATCGTCGCCGAGGAGGACGAGACCGTCGAGGTCGGCGCCACCCTCGCCGTCATCGGCGACGGCTCCGGCAGCTCCGACGACACCGACGACGCGAGCGACGACGACCAGTCGGCCGAGGATCAGAACGCGACCGACGCCAAGGACGAGGGCGTCGACGCCTCCGGCGAGGACGAGGTCCCCGAGGACACCCCCGCCCAGGAGACCGAGGCCGCGGCCAAGGCCGAGAAGAAGTCCGAGGACACCTCCGCGAAGAATTCCGCGAAGCCGGCGCCGAGGACGTCCTCCGCGGACGAGTCGTCCGACGCGGTCCCGCCCCGGGCCGAGCCCGCCGCCGCCGCCAAGGCCGGCACCTCGCCGTACGTCACCCCGCTCGTGCGCAAGCTCGCGCAGGAGCACGGCGTCGACTTGGACTCGGTCAAGGGCACCGGTATCGGCGGCCGGATCCGTAAGCAGGACGTCCTCGCGGCGGCCGAGGGCTCGGGCTCCGACTCCGGTTCCGAGGCCCCGGCCGAGGAGAAGGCGCCCAGCGGCGGCCCGTCGAAGGCCGGCGTCCGGCCCGAGCTCGCGGAGCTGCGCGGCACCACCAAGAAGGCCAACCGGATCCGCAAGATCACGGCGCAGAAGACCCGTGAGTCGCTGCAACAGACCGCTCAGCTCACGCAGGTCTTCGAGGTGGACATGACCCGGGTGGCGCAGCTGCGCTCGCAGGTCAAGGAGAAGTTCGCCGACAAGCACGGCGTCAAACTGACCTACCTGCCGTTCTACGCCAAGGCCGTGGTCGAGGCCCTGGTCTCGCACCCCAACGTCAACGCCTCGTACAACGAGGACTCCAACGAGATCACCTACCACGGGTCGGTGAACCTCGGCATCGCCGTGGACACCGAGGCCGGACTGCTCTCGCCGGTCATCAAGAACGCCCAGGACATGGACATCCCGGCCCTGTCCAAGGCGATCAACGACCTCGCGGAGCGGGCCCGGTCGTCCAAGCTGACCCCGGACGATCTCGCGGGCGGCACGTTCACCATCACCAACATCGGTAGCGAGGGTGCCCTCTTCGACACCCCGATCCTGGTCCCGCCGCAGGCGGCGATGTTGGGTACCGGCGCGATCGTGCGCCGTCCGGTGGTGGATGCCGACGACGACGGCGAGTCGATCGCCATCCGGTCGATGGGCTACACCCCGCTGACCTACGATCACCGGCTGATCGACGGCGCCGACGCCGGCCGTTTCCTCACCACGGTCAAGGACCGCCTGGAGAAGGCCGAGTTCGAGGGCGACCTCGGACTGTAGTCCCACCGCCGGTTCCGCCGACCACGCGACGGGCGTCCTCCTTACGGGGAGGGCGCCCGTCGTCGTGGTACCACCCTCCCGGGCCACGCGCGCCCACGCGGCCTACCCTGGTGGTATGTCTCACACCGGTCAGTCCCTGCGCCGCGACCCGTCCGCCCCGGAGATCCGGCGGCTCGGCACCGTCGAGTACTCCCCCACGTGGGACCTCCAGCGCACCCTGGCCGAGGAGCGCGCCGACGGGCGACGCGGAGACACCGTGCTGCTCCTCGAGCACCCCGCCACCTACACCGCCGGCAAGCGGACGGAGCCGTCCGACCGGCCGGTCGACGGCACCCCGGTCGTCGACGTGGATCGCGGCGGGCGAATCACCTGGCACGGCCCGGGCCAGCTCGTCGGGTACCCGATCGTCGCGCTGACCGACCCGATCGACGTGGTCGAGTACGTGCGCCGCGTCGAGCAGGCACTCATCACCACCTGTGCCCGGCTCGGCGTGGAGGCCGGCCGCGTCGACGGTCGCTCCGGGGTCTGGTGCGCGGCCGCGGGCGCGCGGCCCGAACGCAAGATCGCCGCGATCGGGATCCGCGTCCAACGCGGGGTGACAATGCACGGGTTCTCCCTCAACTGCGACTGCGACCTGACCGCGTTCTCCCGGATCGTGCCGTGCGGGATCGTCGACGCCGGGATCACCTCGCTCACCGCCGAACTCGGCCGCACGGTCACCGTGTCGGACGTTCTCGATCAGGTCACCTCCGACTTGGTGGAGGCGCTCGACGGCCGACTGCCCGTGTCCTGAACCACGCGTAGTCTTGGTGACGTGACTGTGACTCCCGAGGGCCGCAAGCTCCTGCGCATCGAGGCCCGCAACGCCGAGACTCCCATCGAACGCAAACCGTCGTGGATCCGTACGCGTGCCACGATGGGCCCCGAGTACAAGGAACTGAAGGGCCTCGTGCGAGGTGGCGGTCTGCACACGGTGTGTGAGGAGGCCGGGTGTCCCAATATCTACGAGTGCTGGGAGGACCGCGAGGCGACGTTCCTCATCGGCGGTGAGCAGTGCACCCGTCGTTGCGACTTCTGCCAGATCGACACCGGCAAGCCCTCCGCCCTCGACCGCGACGAGCCCCGCCGTGTCGCCGAGTCGGTCCGCGAGATGGGTCTGCGCTACTCGACCATCACCGGCGTCGCGCGCGACGACCTCGACGACGGCGGCGCCTGGCTGTACGCGGAGACGGTCCGCAAGATCCACGAACTCAACCCCAACACAGGGGTAGAGAACCTCATCCCCGACTTCAACGGCGACCCCGACCAGCTGGCCGAGGTCTTCGAGTCGCGCCCCGAGGTGCTCGCACACAACCTGGAGACCGTGCCCCGGATCTTCAAGCGGATCCGGCCCGCGTTCCGGTTCGAGCGCTCCCTCGACGTGATCCGCGCCGCCCGCGACTTCGGTCTGGTGACCAAGTCCAACCTCATCCTGGGGATGGGCGAGACCACCGAGGAGATCGTCGACGCGATGCGGGACCTGCACTCCGCCGGCTGCGACATCCTCACCATCACCCAGTACCTACGCCCCACCCCCCGGCACCACCCCATCGACCGGTGGGTCAAGCCCGAGGAGTTCGTGGAGCTGTCCGACAAGGCCCGCGAGATCGGTTTCGCCGGCGTCATGGCGGGCCCGCTCGTCCGCTCGTCCTACCGCGCCGGTCGCCTGTACGTCCAGGCGCTCGAGCACCGCGGCCAGGAGGTGCCCGAGCACCTGCGGCAGCTCACCTCGGAGGGATCGGCGTCGCAGGAGGCCTCGAGCGTGCTGGCCCGCGAGGCCGCGCGCGCCTGACCCGGGCACGCACACCCGGCGCCGCACCCGCCGCGCTCCTCCCGCCGCCCTCGCCCCGTCACGCTCGGGGCGAGGGCGGCGCGGTTCTCTGACCGCGCCCCACGCCACGTATCCTCAGGGGTATGGCGAAGAGCGAGGTCAGCAAGGCGGACAAGAAGGCGGCCCGGGCCGCACGGCGGGCGGCGGGCAAGGAGCAGCGCGGCCAGATGTGGCAGGCGCTGAAGATCCAGTCCAAGCAGGACAAGCTCCTGTGGCCGCTGATGATCGGTGCACTCGTCCTCTCGGCCGTGGTGTTCTTCCTCCTCGGCACCCTGTGGGGCGGCGAGTGGTGGATGTTGCCGCTGGGTGTGCTCGTGGGCCTCATGCTCGCGATGGTCGTCTTCTCGCGGCGCGTGCAGAACACCGTGTACGGCAAGGCCGAGGGGCAGCCGGGCGCCGCCGCGTGGGCGCTGGACCAGCTGCGGTCGGGGTGGCGGGTCAACCAGGCCGTCGCCGCCACCACCAGCTTCGACGCCGTCCACCGCGTGGTCGGCCGCTGTGGGATCGTGCTCGTCGGCGAGGGCCAACCGCACCGGCTCAAGCCGCTCATGACGCAGGAGAAGAAGAAGGTTGCCCGCGTCGTGGGCGACACCCCGATCTACGAACTGATCGTGGGCGACGAGACCGACGCGACCCCGGAGCAGGTGCCGCTGCGCAAGCTCAACCGGCGCCTCACCCGCTACCCGATGAACATCAGCCGCGCCAAGGTCGACGCCCTGGACACCCGGCTGCGCGCGCTGAGCACCAAGACCGGCGTGCAGAACCAGATGCCCAAGGGCCCGGTCCCGCAGGGCGCGAAGGTCCGCAACATCCAGCGTAGCGCCCGCCGCCGGGGCTGATGCTCAGCGGGAGCGGATGAGCGCCGTGCCTGTGGCGCGGTCGTGCATGCCGCGGCCGTCCTCGTCCTGGATAAGCGGGGGCAGCAGGAAGAAGATGAACACCACCCGCACCAGGGAACGCAGGAAACCGACCCGCTCCTCCTCGTCCACCCGGGCGGTGCCGATCCCGAGCACCGCCTGGCCCGGGGTCTGCGCGAACAGCCAGACGCAGACCACGCCGATCACGCCCCACACCAACGGCACCGCCCAACTGGACACCGCCGCGAACGAGTCACCGCCCAGCACACCGGGCCCGGCCACCGACACGACCGCGGCCACCAGGCCGTAGGCCAGGAACCAGTCGACCACGAGGGCTCCGAAACGGACACCGAGCGGGGCCATCGAGCCCGGGCCGGACTCTGGCAGACCGAGGTTCTCGCCCTTGAACTTCTGCTCCGGCCCGCTGCCGGACGTGGGTCCGGACAGCCACGATCCCGCTACATCACGCATGTGGCCAGCGTAGCCCGGCGAGCTGCCGTTCCTCATGTCGGCGACCCCCGCCCCGCACGACTAGGCTTGTCCCATTGGGAGGGACACCCCCGGCCGTCTCGTGTAACACCGGCGAAACATTCGCTTGACGGCCGGGCAACACCTCGCCCATATCGTGAGGTCACCGCACGACGGGAGACACCGGTCGCCCGTCGCACTTGAAGAGACGAGGAGCGAATCGTGGCATTCTCCACTCCGGACGAGGTCATCAAGTTCATCAAGGACGAGGGCGTCGAGTACGTCGACATCCGGTTCACCGACCTGCCGGGCAACGAGCAGCACTTCACGATCGCCGCAGCGGCGTTCGACGAGGACTTGTTCGAGGACGGCCTGGCCTTCGACGGCTCCTCCATCCGGGGTTTCCAGTCCATCCACGAGTCGGACATGATGCTCCTCCCGGACGTCGCCACCGCCCGCCTTGACCCCTTCCGCCGGGCCAAGACGCTCAACGTCAGCTGCTTCGTCCACGACCCGTTCACCCGCGAGGCCTACAGCCGCGACCCACGCAACGTCGCCCGTAAGGCCGAGGAGTACCTGATCTCCACCGGCATCGCCGACACGTGCTTCTTCGGCGCCGAGGCCGAGTTCTTCGTCTTTGATTCCGTCCGCTACGGCTCCGGGACGAACCACGGCTTCTACGAGGTCGACTCGAGCGCCGGCCACTGGAACAGCGGCGCGGGCTCCGAGGCCGACGGCTCCCCCAACCTCGGCTACAAGGTCCGCGAGAAGGGCGGGTACTTCCCCGTCGCCCCGTACGACCACTTCGTGGACCTGCGCGACGAGATGTCCACCAACCTCACGAACGCCGGCTTCGAGCTCGAGCGCTTCCATCACGAGGTCGCGGGCGCCCAGCAGGAGATCAACTACAAGTTCAACACCCTGCTCCACGCCGCGGACGACGTCCAGCTCTTCAAGTACATCGTCAAGAACACCGCGTGGAAGAACGGCAAGTCCGCCACCTTCATGCCCAAGCCCCTCTTCGGCGACAACGGTTCGGGTATGCACGCCCACCAGTCGCTGTGGAAGGACGGCCAGCCGCTGTTCCACGACGAGTCGGGCTACGCCGGGCTGTCGGACATCGCCCGGTACTACATCGGCGGCATCCTGCACCACGCGCCGTCGCTACTGGCGTTCACCAACCCGACGATCAACTCGTACCACCGGCTCGTGCCCGGCTACGAGGCGCCGATCAATCTCGTGTACTCGCAACGCAACCGCTCGGCCTGTGTCCGCATCCCGATCACGGGCAACAACCCCAAGGCCAAGCGCATCGAGTTCCGTTGCCCCGACTCCTCGGGCAACCCGTACTTCGCGTTCGCCGCGATGATGATGGCCGGCCTGGACGGCGTGAAGAACAAGATCGAGCCGATGGCGCCGGTCGACAAGGACCTCTACGAGCTGCCGCCGGAGGAGGCCGCGGACATCCCGCAGGCGCCCACCTCCCTGCCCGCGGTGATCGACCGCCTCGAGCAGGACCACGATTACCTCACCGAGGGCGGCGTGTTCACCGAGGACCTCATCGAGAACTGGATCTCGTACAAGCGGGAGAAGGAGATCGCCCCGGTCAACCTGCGGCCGCACCCGCACGAGTTCGAGCTCTACTACGACTGCTGAGCGCACGGCGATCTGATCGCCGGCCCTGCATGATCCGGAGCCCATAGCCCCGGAAACCCGAAACGCCCCGGCCCCACGGCCGGGGCGTTTACGGTTGTGCCAGGTAGCACTGGTCGCCCGGATCGCCACCGGGCGGTGGGCCGGGAAGGAGCCGGGATCACCATGGACACGGACGCTTTCGACTTCCGCAGCGCCTCCCCGCGGGCCAGGCCGCTCAAGGTGGTCGCCGCCGCCCTGGACCCCGAACACGACCCCGAGGCCGACCGCGAGGGACAGGGTTACCCGGTCCTGCTCAAGCTCTCGCGGGTGCTGGACCCCGAGGAGGCCCGCCTCATCCTCGAACGCAACCCCTTCCTCCACGCCACGGCCGGCTCCCGCAAACTCATCGCCATGGAGACGTCCGTGGAGACCCTGCGGGAACAGAAGGACCGCCTCCAGTTGCTGCTCGCCGAGGTCGAGGCGGACGCCCTGGCCGAGCAGGCGCGGCAGCGCATGGAGGAACACCGCGCCGCCGAGCTGCGTCTGGCCGAACTGCGGCGCCGCAACGAGGTCCTCGGCGAGATCGAGGGTGACCCGGGACCGGATGGGAAACGCCCGCAGGCGTGGGAGAATCCGGCCATGAACTCGCCCCTGCGTTCCCGTTCCGCCACCGGCACCGCACGGTCCGCGTCCGGCGCCGCCCGGTCCGCCGTCGACCACCCGGCGCTCGAGTGGCTGGCCCGCGCGGGCTTCGTGATGAACGGCGTGGTGCACCTCCTCATCGGCTGGATCGCCGTGCGGATCGCCCTGGGCTCCGGCGGCGGCGAGGCCTCCAACTCCGGCGCGCTCGCCCAGATCGCCTCAGCGCCGGGCGGCACGATGATGCTCTGGGCGGGCGCGGCGGCGTTCATCGCCCTGGGCCTGTGGCAGGTCGTCGAGATGCTGCTGGGGTCCGAGGAGGCCTCCGACCGGCTCAAGGCCGGCGCGAAGGCCGCCGTCTACGTGGCCCTGGGGCTGACCACCGCACGGTTCGCGTCCGGCGGTGGCGGGTCCGATTCGGAGACGGCGTCCGACGCCACGGCCGGCCTGCTGGGCTCGGGCGCCGGGAAGGTGGTGCTGGTGGTCGTGGGTCTGGTCCTGCTCGGCGTGGGCGGCTACCACGTGTACAAGGGCGCGACCGCGAAGTTCGTCGAGGACCTCGAACGCACCGGCCGCGGTGAGATCGGCCGCGCGATGGTCATCGCGGGGCGCGTCGGATACGTCGCCAAGGGGGTGGCGCTGGCGATCCTCGGTGGGCTGGTGATCGCGGCCGTCGTCACCGCGGACCCCGAGAAGGCCGGCGGGCTGGACGCCGCGCTGCGCACGGTCGGCGAGCAGCCCTTCGGCCAGGTGCTGCTCGTCCTCACCGGCGCGGGCATCGCCCTGTTCGGCGTGTACTCGATCGCGCGGGCCCGGTTCGCCCGCATGTGAGCGACGGGCCTCAGCCCAGCTTGGGAAAGTTCTCCGGGCAGTAGGTCCCCACCGCGGCGCCGAGGAAGAACCCCTGCCCGTCCGGGTCGAGCCCGGCGCGGTCGCCGAGCCAGCCGGACACCTCGTCCATCTGCTGACCGCCGTCGAAGCGACCGCACGCCTCGGTGGCCGTGGCGACCGGGTCCACGCCCGCGGGCAGTGTCACCCCGCGACGCTGTAGCAGCACCGCGAAGTCGCCGGCGCCCGGAGCGGGCGGAGCCGGCGCGGCGGACGGGTCCGCACCCGGTGCGGGCGCGACCTCCGCGGGCGGCGGTAGCGGCTCCGGCTCGCCGGGCATCGGCCCGGGCTCCGGCGACTGCGGCGGGGGCGGCGGTACCGGCCCGGTCGGCTTCTCCGGCAGCTCCTCGGCGAACGGGGTCGCAGGCGCCGATGTGGTGGGCTCCGCCGACACCTCCGGCGCCTCCCCCTCCACGGTCGCCCCGCCGCACCCCGCGAGGACGGCCGCCAGCACCGCGCCGGTGGCGACGACGACTCCGGCCGCGCGCGAACGTGTACTCATGGTGCGCATGGTAGGTCACTCTCCGCGGGGAGCGGGCAGACGCACCGTGGCGAGCACGCCCAGATGGTCGGTCCTGTCCACCTCGACGGTCTCCGTCTCCCCCACCGCGACCGCGCCCCGCGCCAGCACGTGGTCGATCCCGATGAGCGGCGGGAACCGCCGGCCAGCCGGCCAGGTGGGCACCCAGCCGTCACGGCCCCCGGAGACCGAGTCGGTGTACCCGAGGTCGCGCAGGTCTCGGAACCGCACGTGGTCCCAGGTGGCGTTGAAGTCCCCGCCCACGATCACCGGGGCCGGCCCCGGCAGGCTGCCCAGGTACGACCGCAGGCGGTCGGCCTCCTCGACCGCCAGCGCGGCGTCGAAGACGGGGGCCACCGGGTGCGCGGCCACCACCGTGACCGGCCCGCCGGGCCCGGCCATCTCCGTGCGCACCAGCCCCAGGCTGAAGCCGGGCACCCGCTCCGGCGCCGAGAGCGGGAACCGCGACCACACGGCGACCCCTTGCGTGGTGGGCGCGGTGGAGGCGGCCTCGTGCGGGAGCAGGCCGGTGAGACCGGCGGTGCGCAGCGCGTCCGCCGACTCCGGGGTCGTCTCGACCGTCAGGAGCAGGTCCACCCCTCCGGTGCGTACCGCCCGCACCACGTCGTGCGGGGCGGCCCGGCCGTACTCGAGGTTCTGCACCATCACCCGCACCCCGACGCCCTCGTCGTCGTCGACCTCAGGTGCCGGTCCCACCATCGGCGCGTACTGCACCGCGCCCACGCCGACCAGCGCGGCGGCCACGATCCCGAGCAACACCGACCGGGCCCGCACCGCGGCGATGAGCGCGACCAGCGAGAACGCCCAGAACACCACGGCGAAGGACGCCAGGACCGGAACCACCGCGATCTCCGCGCGGGAGTGGTGCAACGCGACCCCCGCCGCGGCGACGAGCGCCGTGAGCACCGCGACGGCCCGGGCGACCGGGCGCCGACCGCTCAACGCAGGAACTTGCGCAGGTCTCCCAGCGCGGCGATGACCCGGTCCAGGTCGTCACCGTTGCGCACCATCGAGCGCACCGTCTCGGCCACCGACGCGACGGTCGGCGAGGACGGCGACGCGGAGGGCGGGTCCACCGGCTGCCCCACCAGGGCGCCTGAGGCCGCGCGAGCCGCGCCGGGGCGACGACGATCCGGGCCGAGCTCCACCTCGAAGCGGTCGCCCTTGTCGTCGGAGCCGATGCAGCGGACCCGCTCGTCGGCCGGGACGCCGGCCGCGCGCACGGCGTCGACGAACTCGTACAGCTCCCCGTACGTCACGCCGTCGAGGGTGAGGGTGAGGTTCATGGTCACAGGCATGCGCCCAGGTTATCGGCGCGCGAGCCCCGCGCACATCGGGGACGACCCCCATCCGCACCCCGACCCCCGCCCGGACCCGCGCCCGGACGACGGGGCGTCAGTCCTCGCCCCAGAACACCCGGTCGACCGCGCGGCGGCCGTGCCGGGTCACGCGCAGGTACTCGTTGAGGAACTCCGCGCCGTCGGCCCGACCCGTGCAGATCATCGCCACCGCCGCGAGGATCTTGCCCTGGCCCGGCAGCTGGTCGACCGCCTTGCCGCGCGCGAGGACCAGCGCGTTGCGGGCGTGTCCGGCCATGAGCCACGACTGCACCAGCGCGTCGCGTTCGCCTTCGGACAGCAGCTCCGCGGACGCGGCGGCCTGCAGCGCCTCGAGTGTGGAGGTGGTGTGCAGTCCGGGAACGCGGGCGGCGTGCTGCATGGTGAGCAGCTGCGCGCACCACTCGACATCCGCCAGGCCTCCGCGTCCGAGCTTGGTGTGCGTGGCGGGGTCCGCGCCCCGCGGCAGGCGCTCGGAGTCTATCCGTGCCTTCATCCGGCGGATCTCCTGGACGACCTTGGGCGGCACGCCGTCCTCCGGGTACCGGAACACGTCGATCATGTGGAGGAAGTCCAGGCCGAGGTCGCGGTCACCCGCGGCGAACGAGGCACGCAGCAGCGCCTGCAGCTCCCAGGTGTCGGCCCAGGTGGAGTAGTAGGCGCGGTAGGAGGCCAGGGTCCGCACGAGGGGACCGTTGCGCCCCTCGGGGCGCAGGTCGGCGTCCAGGTCGAGCGGAGGGTCCGACGACGGCGTGGACAGCAGCCTGCCCACCCGCTCGGCCACCTGCGTGGCCCATCGGACCGCCTCGTCCTCACCCGTGCCGTCGGTGGGCTCGCACACGATCATCACGTCCGCGTCCGAGCCGTAGGACAACTCGTTCCCGCCGAGTCGGCCCATGCCGATGTAGGCGATCCGGGCCGGTACGCGGCCGTCGGCGGGCATCATGTCGCGCACGACGGCGGCGAGTGACGCCTCGAGCACCGCACGCCACACGGCAGTCAGCCGCCTGCCCACCTCCGGCACGGAGATCATGCCCAGCACGTCGGCGGCGCCGATCCGCGCCAGTTCCGCTCGCCGCAGAGACCGGGCGGCGGCGATGACCCGCTCCGGCGTGGGGTGCCGGGCCGCGGACGCCGTGAGCGCCGAGGCGATGTCCGAGACCTTGGCCGCGACCAGCAGCGGCCCCTCCGCGCCGTCGGTGAGGTCGGGGATCACCTCCGGGTTCCGCATGAGCAACTCCGCGACGAACGCCGACGTACCCAGCACCCGGACGAGGCGGCGGGCCACGATGCTGTCGTCACGAAGCGTGCGCAGGAACCAGGTGACCTCCTCGTTCTCCTCACACAGTCGGCGGTAGGCCAGCAGGCCCGCGTCCGGGTCAGGAGTGTCGGCCAGCCACTCCATGAACGTCGGCAGCAGCAACGCCTGGATCCGGCCCCGGCGGCTGCTCTGTCCCGCCAAAGCCCGCAGGTGCCCGAGCGCGTTGCGCGGCGCCGCGAACCCGAGCGCGGCCAGCTGTCGCTCCATCGCCTCCGGGCTCAGGGACAACGCCTCGGCGTCGTAGGACGCGATCGAGTCGAGCAGCGGACGGTAGAACAGCTTCGAGTGCAGGCGGCGCACCCGGCGGCGCAGCTGACGCAGGCTCTGCCGCAGCACCTGGGAGGCGTCGTTCGGCCCGTTCGGCCGGATGTGCGCCGCGCGGGCCAGCCAGCGGTACGCCTCCTCGTCGTCGTCCTCCGGGAGCAGGTGGGTGCGCTTGTACCGCTGGAGTTGCAGGCGGTGCTCGAGCAGGCGCAGGAACTCGTACGCCGCGACCAGCTCGGCACCGTCCTCGCGCGCGATGTAGCCGCCGTCCCGCAGCGCGGCCAGCGCGTCGACGGTGCTTGTCACGCGCAGGTCCTCGTCCGTGCGGCCGTGGACCATCTGCAGCAACTGGACCGCGAACTCCACATCGCGCAGTCCCCCGCGGCCGAGCTTGAGCTCGCGATCCCGCAACGCCTCGGGCACGTTCTCCTCGACCCTTCGGCGCATCGCCTGGACGTCGTGGACGAAGTCGTCGCGCTCGGCGGCGGTCCACACCATCGGATGGACGACGTCGTGGTAAGCGACGGCCAGCGCCATGTCACCGGTCATGGGGCGGGCCTTGAGAAGCGCCTGGAACTCCCATGTCTTGGCCCAACGCCTGTAGTAGGCCGCGTGAGAGTCGACCGTGCGCACCAGTTCGCCGGACTTGCCCTCGGGACGCAGGGCGGCGTCGACCTCGAAGAAGGCCATCGACCCGATGCGCATCATCTCCCCCGCCACGCGGCCGGTCTTGGCGTCGGCAGGCTCCGCCACGAAGATCACGTCGACATCGGAGATGTAGTTGAGCTCGCGCGCGCCGCCCTTGCCCATCGCGACCACGCCCAGCCGCGACGGCATCGGCCCGTCCGGGTAGACGGTGGCCACGGCCACGGCGAGCGCCGCGGTCAGGGCCGCGTCGGCGAGGTCGGACAGGCGCCGCCCCACCTCGGCGAACGGCAGTCGCGGCTCTTCGTCCTCCACGGCCGCCGCCACGTCGTGGGCGGCCAGCAGCGCCACCTGGTCGCGGTAGGTCGTGCGCAGCACCTTCACGGCCGCGCCACCGGTGATCCCGGCGCGGTACGTACCCACCGCACACAGGTCGTCGCGTTGGGTCGGCTCGGGCGCGCCCTCCACGGGTTCCTCGGGCACGGCCTCGACCGCACCGAGCATGGCGGACGCGACCTCCTGCGGCGACGGCAGTTCGGCGCGCAGGAGGGTCCAGCGGGTCGGCTCGGCGACGAGGTGATCCCCCAGCGCGCTCGACGAACCCAGCAGGCCGAACAACCGTGCGCGCAGGCGGGTATCCGACAGCAGGGCGGAGTCCAAGGCGCCCGCGCCCGACCCGTCGGCGGCGGCCCCGTCGCCCGCCGCGACGAGCGACTCGCGCAACCGCACGAGAGCACCCAGCGCCAGGTCCGGGTCCGGTGCCCGGGACAGCGCCCACAGCACCGGCACCGCGTCGTCGTCGTTCCACCCCAGATAGTCGAGCCAGTCGGCGGCACGGTCGTCGAGCAGGCCGAGCCGCCCGGGGCTCGGCAGTCTCGGGCGGGACGAGTCCCTGCTCACGATGCCGCCGCCGGTCACAGGTTGAGGTAGTTGCGCAGTTCGTACGGGGTCACGTCGGTCCGGTACTCGCGCCACTCACGCCGCTTGTTCCGCAGGAAGAACTCGAAGACGTGCTCGCCGAGCGCCTCGGCGACCAACTCCGACTCCTCCATCGCGTCCAGCGCCTGCTCAAGGCTTCCCGGCAGGTCGGTGTAGCCCATCGCGCGGCGCTCGCGGCGGCTCATGGTCCACACGTCATCCTCGGACTCCGGCGGCAACTCGTAGCCCTCCTGGACGCCCTTGATGCCGGCGGCGAACATCACCGCGAACGCCAGGTACGGGTTGCACGCAGAGTCGGGGCTGCGGACCTCGATGCGGCGGGAGGACGCCTTGTTGGGCGTGTACATGGGCACCCGCACCAGCGCCGAGCGGTTGGCCCGGCCCCACGTGGCTGCCGTGGGAGCCTCGCCGCCACCGATGAGCCGCTTGTAGGAGTTGACCCACTGGTTGGTCACGGCCGAGAACTCGGGGGCGTGAGTGAGGAGGCCCGCGACGAACGACTTCGCGGTACCCGACAGCTGGTACTCGTCGTCCGGGTCGTGGAACGCGTTGGAGTCGCCCTCGAACAGGCTCATGTGGGTGTGCATGGCCGAACCGGGGTGATCGCGCAGGGGCTTGGGCATGAACGACGCCCACACCCCGTTGTTCATGGCCACCTCCTTGACGATGTAGCGGAACGTCATGATGTTGTCCGCCATGCTCAGGGCGTCCGCGTAGCGCAGGTCGATCTCTTGCTGACCCGGCGCGCCCTCGTGATGGGAGAACTCCACCGAGATGCCCATGGCCTCGAGCGCCTCGATCGCGTGCCGCCGGAAATGCGGGGCGGTGTCGTGCACGGCCTGGTCGAAGTAGCCGCCGTTGTCCGTGGGCACCGGCTCGGCACCGTTGGTGTCGAGGTCCTTGAACAGGAAGAACTCGATCTCCGGGTGCACGTAGCAGGAGAACCCGAGGTCGGCGGCCTTGTTGAGCTGGCGCCGCAGCACGTGGCGCGGGTCGGCCCAGCTCGGGGTGCCGTCCGGGTTGTAGATGTCGCAGAAGATGCGCGCCGAGTGCTGGCCGCCGTCCGCGTGCGCCCACGGCAGGACCTGGAAGGTCGACGGGTCGGGCTTGGCGACCGTGTCCGCCTCGGACACGCGGGAGAACCCCTCGATCGCGGAGCCGTCGAAGCCGATGCCCTCGCCGAAGGCCCCCTCGAGCTCGGCCGGCGCCACGGCCACGGATTTCAAGGTGCCGAGCACGTCCGTGAACCAGAGCCGGACGAACCGGATGTCGCGTTCCTCGAGGGTCCTGAGAACGTACTCCTGCTGGCGGTTCATGCCTCCAACCTAGTGCCTGCCGTGGGGCGGGCGTGAGTCATCCCCTCGGTCCGACGCGGGCCGACCCCCGGCGACGGGTCGTGGCAGACTCGACCGCGACACCGCGCGGCGGCCGCCGCCCGAGATGTCACCGCCCCCTGTCCCACCCGGGGACCGGCCCCCGGCCGGCCTCGAGGCATCGAAGGAAGGCCACACACCTCATGAGCGACACCCCCGACACCCCGGTCTACGGCTCCGGCGACGCCCCGCGGCGGACGTCGCCCGGCTCCGGCGGGCAGGAGGGCCTGACGCGGGTCACGCGCCTGCACCACCTCGCGGAGCTCAAGGCCGCCGGCGAGCCGTGGCCGATGCTCACCGCCTACGACTTCGTCTCCGCACGTCTGTTCCAGGAGGCGGGGATCCCCGTCCTGCTGGTGGGCGACTCCGCGGCCAACGTGGTCTACGGCTACGACACGACCGTTCCGGTGACAGAGGACGAGCTGATCCCGCTCGTCCGTGCCGTCACCCGGGGCGCGCCCAAGGCGCTGGTCGTGGCGGACCTGGTGTTCGGCAGCTACGAGGCCTCGCCCACCCAGGCCGTGGCCGCGGCGACCCGCATGCTCAAGGAAGGCGGTGCGCAGGCGGTCAAGCTCGAGGGCGGCGTGCGGATGGCCCCGCAGATCCGCGCGATCGTCGACGCCGGCATCCCCGTGATGGCCCACATCGGCTTCACCCCGCAGTCCGTCAACGGGCTCGGCGGGTTCCGCGTCCAGGGCCGAGGGGACGCCGCCGAGCAGCTGCGCGCCGACGCCCGCGCCGTCCAGGAGGCCGGCGCGTTCTCCGTGGTCATGGAGATGGTGCCCGCCGACCTGGCCCGCGAGGTCACCGCGGAGCTGGAGATCCCGACCGTGGGGATCGGCGCCGGTAACGGCTGCGACGCCCAGGTCCTCGTCTGGCAGGACATGGCCGGCCACAGCACCGGTCGGACCGCCAAGTTCGTCAAGCGGTACACCGAACTGGCCGACACGCTGCGCGAGGCCGCCCGCGAGTACGGCACGGAGGTCCGTTCGCGGGCCTTCCCCGGCGCCGAGCACTCCTTCTGATCGTGGGAGCCCCCGCGATCGGCACCGCCCGGAGTGGTGCCCGCCGCGCCCCGTACCCGGAGATCGAACCGTACGAGACCGGCATGCTCGACGTGGGCGACGGGCAGCGTCTGTACTGGGAATGCTCCGGCAACCCGGACGGCGCTCCCGTGCTCTTCGTCCACGGCGGGCCGGGCGGGGGCACCGACCCCGCGCACCGCCGCATGTTCGACCCGGCCGTCTACCGGATCATCCTGGTGGACCAGCGCGGGTGCGGGCGCAGCACACCGCACGTGGCCGACGGCGCGGACCTGTCCATCAACACGACGTGGCACCTGGTGGCCGACCTCGAGCGGCTGCGTGAGGCGCTGGGCGTCGACCGCTGGCTGGTGTTCGGCGGTTCGTGGGGCTCGACGCTCGCACTGGCGTACGCCCAGGAGCACCCCGACCGGGTCCGCGGCCTGGTGCTGCGCGGGATCTTCCTGTGCCGCCCCGGCGAGATCGACTGGTTCTACCGGGGCGGTGCCGCGCACCTGTTCCCCGACGTGTGGGAGGGCTACCTCGCGCCGCTCGTCGCCGCCGACGGCGCCGAGGCCGTCCACGGGCCCGGTTATGACCACGTCGCGGCCTATCACCGCCTCCTGCACTGCGGCGATACGCGGCTCGAGCTGGAGGCCGCCCGGGCGTGGACGATGTGGGAGACCTCCACGTCGACCCTGCTGCCCCGCACGGTCGGCAAGGCCGGGGATCCGGACCGGTTCGCGCTGGCCTTCGCCCGGATCGAGAACCATTACTTCGTCAACGACGCGTTCCTGCGGGGTCGGGCGATCCTCGACCGGATCGGCCGCATCGCCCACCTCCCCGGCGTGATCGTCCACGGGCGCTACGACGTCGTGTGCCCGGTGGCCAACGCGTGGGAGCTGCACGCGGCGTGGCCGGGTTCCGAGCTGCACATCGTGCCGGATGCGGGGCACGCGATGGCCGAACCGGGCACGACGCACCACCTGCTCGAGGCCACGGACGCGTTCCGCCCCTGACCCGCCGGCGCGCCGACCGCCGGCTCAGACCACCCCGAACCGCCGCGAGGCCGCGACCGTCGCCTTCTGGTAGCCGGCCGGGAACAGTCTCACCAACGCGTCGAGAACGTGCGCGTCCACCCCGACCAGTACGCGCGGTCGTCGCCGCTCGACGCCGTCGAGGATGACGCGCGCGGCGGTCGAGGCCTCCGTGCGGGCGAACTTCGTGTCGAAGATGGTCGCGAAGTCGGCACTGTCGAGCCCCTCGGCCGCGCCGGCGCTACGGGCGACGGCGGTCTTGATGCCACCGGGGTGGACGCAGGTGACATCGACCGGGTGACCGGCGGCGAGCATCTCCATCCGCAGCGACTCGGTGAACTGCTGGACCGCCGCCTTGGCCGCGTTGTAGGCGTTCTGCGTGGGCACGGACAGGAACGCGAAGATGCTGGAGATGTTGACGAGGTGGCCGTCGCCGGAGGCGATGAGGTGCGGGAGGAACTCCTTCGTGCCGTGTACGACGCCCCAGTAGTCGACGTCCATCACGCGCGCGATGTCCTTGTACGCGGACTGCTCGACCGCCCCGGTGAACGCGATCCCGGCATTGTTGATCACCAGGTGGACCACGCCGTAGTGCTCGGCGACCAGTCCGGCGTACTCGGAGACCATGGCCTGTTCGGTGACGTCGAGGCGCTGCGCGTGCACGTCGGTGGCGCCGTCGCCGCGCGCCAGCTCGACGGTGCGGGCCAGGCCGTCCGGTTCGATGTCGCTCAGGGCGAGTCGCGCGCCGCGTCGGGCGGCCTCGCGAGCCAGCTCGCGTCCGATGCCGGAACCGGCGCCGGTGACGACGACGACCTTGCCGTCCATCCGCCAGCGGCGCGTGTCGGCGCGTGCGCGCCAGGGGCGGGACAGTCCGGCGCCGCGGGCGCTCACCGGAGGGCCTCCTGCCCCGTGGGCGTCGCGGCGGCGAGCCGGGCCGTGCTCTGCCGGCGGTAGGCGCTCAGGTCGAACTCGCGGGTCTGCCGGCGGAAGGCGAGCGTGAAATCCGGCCACACGGCCGGGGCGTTGCCCTTGTCGTCGAGGTACCAGCTCCGGCAGCCGGTCACCCAGACGGTCTCACCGGTGTGCTCGCGCAGCTCGCGGTTGTACGCCTCCTGGACGGCCTCGCGGACCTCGACGGTCTGCAGGTCGTGTTCCCGCATGGTGCGCAGCGCGTCCACGAGGTAGTTCAGCTGGGACTCGATCATGTAGATCATCGACGAGTGCCCGAGGCCCGTGGCCGGGCCGACCAGGACGAACAGGTTCGGGTAGCCGGCCACCGTGGTGCCCTTGTAGGCCTGCATGCCCTCGCTGCGCCACTTCTGCGCGAGGGTCCGGCCGTCGGTGCCGCGAACGCGCTCGAAGAACGGCGAGTCGGTGACGTGGAATCCGGTGGCCACGACCAGCACGTCGGCGGGATGCTCGACGCCGTCGGCGGTGACGATCCCGCTCCCGGTGACCCGGGCTATCGGCTCGGTCACGAGGTCGACGTTGTCCCGGCCGAGCGCGGGATACCAGGTGTTGGACAGCAGGATTCGTTTGCAGCCGATCTCGAAGTTCGGGGTGACCTTCTCCCGCAGGGCCCGGTCGCGGACCTGCATCGCGAGGTGCGCGCGGCCGAGCGCCTTGATCGGCGCCAACGCGGCGCGGGTGCGGGTCAGCCCCACCACCTGGAACTCACGGCTGGCGTACTGCAGGGCCCGGACGGCCTTCTGCAGGCCGGGCACGCGGCGGTACAGCGACCGCTCGAGGCGCGGGTAGGGACGGTCCATGCGGGGAAGGACCCAGGGCGCGGTGCGCTGGTAGACGTCGAGGTGACCCACCGTCGGCGCGATGGACGGGACCACCTGGATGGCTGACGCCCCGGTCCCGATCACCGCCACGCGGCGATCGGCCAGCGGGACCGAGTGGTCCCATCGGGCGGTGTGGAAGACGTCGCCCGCGAAGTCCTCGATGCCGTCGATCTCCGGCCGCCTCGGCTCGCACAGGGCCCCGACGCCCAGGACGACCACGCGGGCGTCGTACTCCCCCGCGCTCGTGGACACCGACCAGCGGCCGCGGTCGGCGTCGTACTCAACGGAGGTGACGTCGACCCCGAAGCGGATCTTCTCGCGGACCCCGGTCTCGGCGGTGACCCTACGGATGTAGTCGTAGATCTCCCCCTGCGGGGAGAACGCCCGGGACCAGTCGGGGTTGAGTGCGAACGAGTAGGAGTAGAGGTGGGACGGGACGTCGCACGCCGCGCCCGGGTAGCTGTTGTCGCGCCACGTCCCGCCGACGTCGTGGCCGCGTTCGAGGACCACGAGGTCGTCGAACCCCTCCTGCGTGAGCCGGATCGCCGTGCCGAGGCCGGAGAACCCGGCCCCCACGACGAGGACGTCGACCACGTTCGGCTGATCCACAGTTTCTCCCTACGACGAGTGTGTGATCTGCGACGCTCCCGATCTTACCCGCAAGTAAGTCCTGGTAGGGGTGTAGCGCGGTGGCACGGTGTTCACCGACGGCTGGTACAACCGGTCCATGACGATCAACGAGACCGTCGAGGTCGAGAGCAAGTTCGAGGTCGACGACGACATCCCGGCGCCCTCCGCCGACGCGTTCGCGCCGCTCGTCGTCGACGGTCCGGATGAGTACGAGCTCTCCGCCGTCTACTACGACACGGATGATCTCTCGCTCACCCGGCACAAGGTGACGCTGCGCCGCCGCACCGGCGGGGACGACGAAGGGTGGCACCTCAAGCTGCCCGCCCACGCCGGCCGTGTCGAACTGCAGGCCCCTCTCGGCGACGAGGTCCCGGACGAGTTCCTCTCCGCGGTCGCCGGGCTGGTCCGTCGCCGTCCACTGGCGCCCGTCGCCCGGATCGACAACCTCCGGCGGGTCCACACGCTGCGGGACGACCACGGCGCCGCGGTGATCGAGTTCTGCGACGATCACGTCTCCACCGAGGCCTTCGTGAACGGCGGGTCCGCGGCCACGTGGCGGGAGTGGGAAGCCGAGATCGTCGATCCGGCGCTACCCGACGCACACGCCCATCTCGCGGCCGTCGCCGCCGCGTGCACGGACGCCGGGGCCACCACCTCGTCGTCGTCCTCCAAACTCGCCCGCGCGATCGGACCCCTCCCGGACGCCGGTGACGAGGGCGTCTCCCCCGTCCGCGACGCCCTGGCACGCGACCTGGGCACGCTGCTCGACCACGATCCGGCCGCCCGGCGCACCACCATGGTGGGCGTCCACCAGATGCGCGTCGCGGTCCGCGGGCTGCGCAGCACCATCAGCACCTACGCCGCGGAGCTCGAGGCCGACGCCGCCGACACCGATCTCGACCTGCCCGGGCTGCTCGCCGAGCTCAAGGTCCTCGCCGCCGTTCTGGGCAGACTCCGCGACATCCAGGTGGTCGACGAGCGCCTCGGGGACCTGGCCGCCGGATACCCCGAGGACGTGGTCAGCCCGCAGATCCGTCAGCGATTGCGGGTGGAACTCGACGCGGAGGCCCGGCGCGCGGGTGAACGGGTCACTTCGGCTCTGCTCTCCGACCGGTACCTCGACCTGGTCGACCGGCTCCACGAACTGGCCCGCGTCGCCGGCGGAACCACGGCGAAGGGCGGCAAGAAGAAGCGCCGCGAGGCCGGGGAACTGATGCTGAGTGGCGTCGACCGCCAGTTCAAGAAGTTCACCAAGGTCCGCACCCGCACCGAGCGCGACCTCGCGGAACTCGACCTCACGCTGGCCGAGCGGGAGGAACTCACCCACGTCGTGCGCAAGCGCGCCAAGGCCCTGCGCCGCAACGTCAACGCCCTGCCCGGGACGGACGGGCTCACCGTGGCACCCTTGCGCGACGCCTGTCAGCGCCTGCACACCGTGCTCGGGGATGTGCAGGACAGCGTCACGACCCGGCGGTGGCTCCGCCGCATCGCCCGCCGCGCCGAGATCGCCGGCGAGTCGACGTTCGGGTTCGGGGTGCTGTTCGAGCGCGAGCGCGGCTTCTCCGAGCGAGCCCTCGACGGGTTCGAGAGCGACGCCGCGGCGGTCACGGCCGCCTACCGCGAGTTGTCGGAGTCACGGCGCGCGGCGCGCAAGCGTCGGAAGAAGGACGAGAAAGCCAAGAAGGGCAAGAAGAAGGGCGGCAGAAAATAGCGCCGGTCGCGCGGTCGACGCGCGCGCCGATGAGTCCCCGTAACGCGCGGCGGCCTCGCCGAGTCGGATCAGTCCTTCTCGTCCTCGGCGTCCCACGCCTCGTTGCGCGCCCTGGCCTTGGCCAGCGCCGCCTCCGCCTCGGCTCGCGTGGCGTACGGGCCCATCCGGCTGTCCCAGTTGGTCACCTTGCCCTGCAGCGCCTGACCTGTGGCGATGTCGTAGTACCACTGCTCTTCCGACATGGCGGACCTCCTCGGATCGACGGGCTGGGCTAGCACCCACGACCCTACTAGCGGCGGCCCGTCGACGTGCGGCGTGACGACCTGTGACGCGCGATTGGACAGAGTGCCAGCGCGTCCTCCTCCGGATGCGCTGGCTCTTTGGCTTGTGATGGGAGAATGGTCCATTTCGCCATCACAACCGGGCGATGTTCGAGCAAGCGGCCAGCGTAGGGCGAAGGGACAGCGCATCTCGGGGCCGTCGCGCTGCCACTCTGTACTCGCGGGCTCTCTGGTCGCACTACCGGTCCTGTGCCGAACTGGCGGGGCGCGGGGCGGGGCGAACGAGTCGGCCTGTAAGCCGGATCCTGTGCCCACCGCGTGCGGCGGGCGACGACCATCCATCTGGGCACACCGTCACCGGGTACCTCGAGCGGTCCACCCGCGGACTCGGGCGAGCAGCCCTCCCCGTGCGTCACCGCACGTCCATCCGCGCAGTCGCACCGCGGACGGTGCGACCTTCGACCTTGCTCCGGGCGGGGTTTACCGAGCCACCCCGGTCACCCGGGGTGCTGGTGCGCTCTTACCGCACCGTTTCACCCTTACCGCGCCGGCGTGGGCGCGGCGGTCTGTTTTCTGTGGCACTGTCCCGCGGGTCGCCCCGGGTTGCCGTTAGCAACCGCCCTGCTCTGTGGAGTCCGGACTTTCCTCGGGCCGGGGCCTGGCCACGCGTGGGCGCCGGTTCCCCTGTCCGCGGCCGTCCGGCCGACTCGTTCGCCGCCCCAGTCTAGTCCCCGGCGCGCGCCGGCCGCGGGGCGAGGTGCCGCGTCAGCCGAGGGGCGAGGTGCCGCGTCAGCCGAGGTGCGAGGTGTCGTTGACCAGGTGGACCGACGTGGGCCCGTCGGAGTAGAAGCGCACATCGGAGACCGAGGCCAGGTCCAGGTGCAGGCGGAACAGGAGCTCGTCGCCGGCGCCGAGCCCGGCGCGGATGGCCAGCTTGATGGGGGTGACGTGGCTGACCACCGCGACCACCTGCCCGGGACGCTCGGCGACGATGCGACGCAGGCCCCGCTCGACGCGCTCTCGCACCACCTCGAAGCTCTCGCCCCCCGGCGGCGGGACAGAAGTGTCGCCGAGCCAGCGGGAATGTGTGTCGGGGTCCTGCTCGGCGGCCTCGCGAAAGGTCAGCCCCTCCCACCGGCCGAAGTCGGTCTCGATGAGGTCGTCGTCCACGATGAGCGGCACGCCGGCGGCCTCGGCGACGCGCTCGGCGGTGCCCAGACACCGCCGCAGCGGCGAGGACACCACGGCGCTCAGGCCGGGCAACGAGGCGAGGCGGCGGGCGGTGCGTTCGGCCTGGGCCAGGCCGAGGTCGGTGAGCTCGGGGTCGCCCTGGCCGGAGTAGCGCCGGTCGACCGAGAGGGCGGTCTGGCCGTGCCGGGCCAACACGATGCGGGTGGGCCTGCCGGTGGCACCGGTCCAGCCGGAACCCGTGCTCACTGGTTGCCGGTACGGACGACGATCACACCGCATTCGGGGCAGGTGAGCACATCGTCGGCCGGCGCGGAGCGGAACGCGGCCACGGTGCTGCGGTCCAGGTCCATCGCACACGCCGAGCACCGGCCCCCGTTGAGGATCGCCGCCCCGACCCCGGCGTTCTCGGCGCTCCGGGAGTAGAGGGCGAGGAGATCCTCGGGGATCCCCTCGGCCTCGCGCGCCCGCTCCGCCGTTGTGGCCGTCACGGCGTCCTCGAGCTCGGCCAGCGCGGTGTCACGCAGTGTCCGCGCCATGCCGATGCGCGCGTCGAGGTCGGTGACGACCGCCCCTGAGTGGCGGACGTCGGCCTGCATGGCCTCGTGGCGTTCGCTGAGCTCGCCGAGTTCGGCCTCGAGCGCCTCCTGCCGGCGGGCCAGCGACCGCAGCTCGTAGTCCAGCTCGGTGGACTGGTGCTCGGACAGGCCGCCGGAGGCCAGCAGGTCGGAGTCGTGGGCGCGGCGACGGCGGACGGCGTCGAGATCCGAGCGCAACTTGAACAGGGCGCGATCGAGGTCCTCGAGGTGGATCCGGGCCCGGGCGACGGACTCCGTGGCGGCTCGGCGCTCGGCCGTGAGACCGTCCAGCGTCTCCTGCTCGGGCAGGTGCTCTCGCCGGTGTGCGAGACCGGCCAGACGCAGGTCGAGGTCGGCGATGTCGACGAGTCGACGCTGGTGGTGGGGATCGGCCTTCATGGGAGCCAAGACTACCGCTGCCCGCGCGCTCCCCCGGCGGCCACCGTCCACGGATCGGTCCGCAGGTCGCACACGCTCGCGGTGACCCCGGCGCCCTCTTCGAGCAGGGCCGCGGCCTGCGCGCACCACGGGAACTCCAGCGCCCAGTGGGCGGCGTCGACGAGCATCGGCCCGCCCTCGCGCAGGTGCTCGTCCGCGATGTGGTGACGCAAATCCCCGGTGAGGTAGACGTCGGCGCCGGCCGCACGGGCGGCGCCGAGCAGGGAATCACCGGAGCCGCCGCACAGGGCGACGCGCCGGATCTCGGCCTCCGGATCGCCGGCGGCCCGCACACCCCACTCGGTGGTGGGCAAGCGGTCGGCGACGAGTCGGGTGAACGCGGCGAGGGTGGTGGGCTCGTCGAGATCGCAGATCCGTCCGAGCCCGGTGTCCTCCGGCCCGGGGCCGGGTCCGGCGTGGTTGACGAGGACGTCCATCGCGGGCACCTCGTACGGGTGCCCGGCCACGACCGCGCGCCGGACCGCGGAGCGCAACTCGGGCGGGGCCACGAACTCGACGCGGGTCTCGGAGACCTGTTCGGGCTCGCCGATGGTGCCGATACTCGGGTCGGTGCCGTCGCCGGGCCGGAAGCGCCCGGTGCCGCGCACGGAGAACGAGCACTCGGTGTAGCCGCTCATCCGTCCGGCCCCGGCCGCGAACACGGCGTGCAGGAGGTCCTCGAGATCGTCGTCCGGCACGGTCACGACCCACCGGTCGACGGTGCCGTCGCCGGTCGGTGAGAGCGGGGCGCCGGAGGTCAGGCCGAGCGCGTCGGCGAGGGCGTCGTTGACGCCGGGGCGCGCGGAGTCGGCGTTGGTGTGTGCGGCGTACAGGGCGCACCCCCCGGCGATGAGGCGGTGCAGGAGACGTCCCTTGGGCGTGTCCGCGGCCACGGAGTGCACACCGCGCAGGAGCGGCGGGTGGTGGACGAGCAGTAGGTCGGCGCCCTGGGCGAGGGCGTGGTCGACCACGGCGTCCGTGGCGTCCACCGCCACGACGACGCGAGAGACCTCGGAGGCGGGGTCGCCGGCGACCAAACCGACGCGGTCCCACGACTCGGCCAGGCGCGGCGGGTACGCCCGCTCCAACAGGTCGATCACGTCGGCCAGGGTGGGCCTGCCGGTGGTCATGCTCGCTCCCCTTCCAGTCGGTTCCTCGCCGCGTCGGCGGCCGCGTGCCAGGCGCCGACGAGCTCGTCCACCATCGTGCCCGGCCGCACGGCCAGCCGCAGGTAGGACGCGTCGAGGCCCGGGAACGTGTCGCAGCGACGGGTGACCACGCCGCGTCGCACGAGGCCGTCGCGGAACGCCTCCGGATCGACGCCCGGCGGGGTGCGGACCAGCACGAACGGCGCCGACGGGGGCACGGCCACCTCGATCCGGGCGGCGGCGAGGGCCTCCACCATCGCCTCCCGCTCCACCGCGACATCGATGCGTAGGCGGGCGAGCTCGCCGTCCGCGCCGGTCCCGACGCACGCCCGGATCGCCTCGAGCTGGAGCGTGCCCAGCGGCCAGTGCGGTCTGTGAGCGGCGAGGTCCGCCAGCACGGCGGGGTCGCCGACCGCGTACCCCACGCGCAAGCCGGCCAGCGCCCAAGTCTTCGTCAGCGAGCGCACCACGACCAGGCCGGGCAGGTCGGCGCCCGCGAGGGAGTGCCCGGCCTCGTCGTCCACCATGTCGCAGAACGCCTCGTCCACCACGGTCACGCGCCCGGGACGGCACAGCGCCGCGACGGCGGCGCGGGGGTGTAGCACCGACGTGGGGTTGGTGGGATTACCGACGACGACGAGGTCCGCGTCCCCCGGGACCAGTGCCGGATCCAGACGGAACGGGTCCGGCAGAAGGACACGCTCGACTCCGACGCCGGCCCGTCGCAACTCCAGCTCGGGTTCGGTGAAGGACGGGTGCACCACGGCGGCGCGCAGGCGGTGTCGGGCCGCGTGGCCGGCGAGGAGGTGGAACCCCTCCGACGCCCCGCCCAGGAGCAGGACGCGCTCGCGCATCACCCCGTGACGGGCGGCCACGGCCGAGACCGCGGCCTCGTCGTCGTCGCCCCCGGGATATCCCCCCAGGTCGGCGAGGCGCGCCGCCAACCTGTCGCGAAGCCACGCCGGCGGTCCCGACCCGCGCACGTTGACGGCGAAGTCCAGGGCCCCGGGGACCAGCTCGGCGTCCCCGTGGTGACGCAGCGCCGCCCACGACGGCTCGTCGGCGCGGACCCCGGTCGATTCGGTCATGCCGGAAGCGTAGGACGGCGGCCTCGTCGCCCGGCCGCCGCCCGGCACCCCCGGCCCGGCAGCCACCGCCCGACCCGCGCCCCCGCCTCTGGGAGGATGGCGGCATGACCGACCGCCCGATCCTCCTCGTGGACCTCGACGGCACCATCACCGACTCCCTCGACGGCATCGCCCGATCGCTGCACCACGCGCTCGACGTCGTGGGCGCCCGCTGGGACGTCTCCCGCGACATCCGCTCGATCGCCGGGCCGCCCATGATCGACACCCTCGCCTCGCTCGGCCTGGCCGGCGCCGACCTCGACCGCGCGATCGACGCCTACCGCGAGCGCTACGACGAGGTCGGCTGGCGCGAGAACGCCGTCTTCACCGGCATGGACACGCTGCTGAACCGCCTGGCCGTGGACGGGTACCGGATGGCCGTGGCCACCAGCAAGGACCAGAACGCCGCCCGCAGGATCCTCGGCCACTTCGACCTGCTCGCGCCCTTCGAGTTCGTCGGCGGCGCCGACATCGGAGTGGGGCGGCTGGCCAAGGCCGACGTCGTCGCGCACTCCCTCGCCGCGATGGGTGTCGAGCCCGTGCCCGACGCCGACGGCGGCACGGACGGGGTGCTGATGATCGGCGACCGCGAACACGACATCGACGGCGCCGCCCGGTACGGCATCCCCACCGCCATCGTGCGCTGGGGCTACGGCCGGCCCGAGGAGTGGGACAGGGCCCGCTGGTCGGCCGTCGACACCGCAGCACTGGAGGAGATCATCCGTGGCTGGTGACCGAACGGTACGAGTGGTGTTCGTCTGCACGGGCAACATCTGCCGCTCCCCCATGGCCGAGGTCATGGCGCGACACGAATTCGAACAGGCCGGGCTCGGCGACCGGGTGAGGATCTCCAGCGTCGGCACCGGCGACTGGCACGTCGGCCACGGCATGGACCCGCGCGCGGCGTCCGAGCTCGCGGCCCACGGCTACGACACCGCGCACGTGGCCGCGCAGCTGTCCGACGACGACCACGACGCCGACCTGCTCGTGGCGCTCGACAGCGGCCACCGCGACCACCTCCTGCGCGCGGACGTCGACCCCGACCGGGTCCGCCTGTTGCGCGCGTACGAACCCGGGGCCGACGGTGCGGACGTGGCCGACCCCTACTACGGCGACGACAGCGGTTTCACGCGTACGCGCATGCAGATCTCGCGCGCCCTGCCCGGTCTGGTCGCCGAGGTGCGCGAGCTGCTGGGGTAGCCGCCACCACCGCGGCGGTGCCCCGCCCCGCCCGACCGATATCCTGGGAGCATGCGGATCCTGCGGCGCTTCCTGACCCCCGGGTGGGTGATCGGGGTTCTCGCCGCGATCCTGTTCGCCTGGGCGTGCTTCGCGTTCCTCGCCCCGTGGCAGCTCGGCAAGAGCGATGACCTCGAGGCCCGCAACGCCCGGCTGGTCGAGTCCGTCGAGGCCGAGCCCGCCCCGCTCGACGAAGTCGTGCGCGGCCCGCAGGACTACGCCGAACGCGAGTGGCGGCTCGTGACCCTCGACGGCCGGTGGGAGCCGGACTCCGAGGCCCTGCTGCGGCTCCGGTCGGTCGACGGCGAGCTGGTCTACCACGTCCTGACCGTATTCGACCCCGTCGACGGGCCGGATCTCCTCGTCAACCGCGGCTACGTGCAGGTGGGAGAGAACAACGCCGTCCCCGACTACCCCGCGGCGCCCGCCGGCGAGGTCGGGATCACCGCCCGCGTGCGCGTCGCCGAACCCGGCCAGGCCGATCCCGTCGAGCTCGACGGCCGTCCCGCGGTCCGCGTCGTCGACCCGGCCGTCATCGGCGACACCCTCGGGCACGACCTCCGGCCCGCCGGGTACCTGCAGCTGACCGGCGACCAGCCCGGCTCGCTCACCCCCGCGCCGATCCCGGGCATCGAGAACGGGCCCCACCTGTCCTACGGCCTTCAGTGGCTCGCCTTCGGCGTCCTCGCCCCGGCCGCCCTCATCTACTTCGCATGGGCCGAGATCCGCGCGCGGCGCCGCGACGACGACGCCGGGCTCGCCGACCGCACGGCGGACGCCGGTGATGCCGCGTCGGGCGGTGGCCCGGACGGCGACGCCGGCTACGCCGGCTCCGGCGTCGACGGGGGTGACGGCCCGGCCCCGAGGAGCGGCGTCGGAGTGTCGGCCGCGGACGACGAGGCCCGGGCCGACGACGAGGTCTCGGCCCGCGAACGCGCGATGCGCGCGCGTTACGGCGACCGCGACGCCGCCGAACAGCGGCGCGCGTTCCGCCGCGCCGACCGCCTGCGGAGCTGACGAACCGCTCGACAAGCGCCCCTCGCCCCAGCAGAATCCGGGGATGCGAATCCCGCGGCGCGCCGTCACCGTGACCACCGCCGTCTGCCTCGCGCTGGGCGGGACGACCGCGTGCAGCCCCGCCGACCGCGCCGTCCTCTTCGCGTCCGCCTGCTCGGACTCCACCGCTTTCCCCACCGCCCCCCGCCACGAGCCCGGACAGGCCCACCTCATCGGTCAGGTGATCCGGAGCGGCCTGCCCATGGGCCCGGTCCCCGGGTGGGACGACGTCGTCTCGGTCGCCGACGCCGGCACCACCCTGGCCGCCGTGCACGCCGGCGGGACCGTCTCCGTGGTGGGCGTCGACCACGACGGCCTCCTCGCCGGGACGGCCGGCGGCGCCGGGCAGACCCTGTTGCCGCGCCGTGTGTCCGGGATCTCGGACGCGATCTCGGTCGCCGCCGTGGGGTCGGCGTTCCTCGTCACCCACGCGGACGGCACGGTGTCCGGCTGGGGCGACTCGTTCATCGCCTCCGGCGGTCTCCGGGGCGACTCCCCGGTCCGCACGACCCCGGCCGCGGTGCAGGGCGTCGACGAGGTGGTCTCCGTCGCCGCCGGCTCCCTCAGCGCCCTCGCCCTCCGCTCGGACGGTGGTGTCCTGGGCTGGGGCGTCAACCTCACCGAGATCCTCGGTGAACCGCCCGGGACCACGGTCCGCCGGATCCGCGACGTCCCCGGGGCGGTCAGTGTGGCCGACGCGAGCGGGGCCGCGGTGATCGCCACCGCGACGGGCGAGGTGTGCGCGTGGGGCAACAACGTCCACGGCCTGCTGGGCGTGGAACCGCGCGGCGGGCAGACCAACCGGCCCGTCCGCGTGGACGGCTTCGGTGACGCCGGTGTCGTGCAGGTGGCCGGCGGCCAGCACTTCGCGCTGGCCCTCGATTCGGCCGGCACCGTCTGGACCTGGGGACGCACCGTCACGGGGATCCTCGGCGACGGCACGACCGACGACACCGTCCTCTCCTCCCCGCGGCCGGTGCCGGGGCTGCCGCCCCTGCGGTGGGTCGGGGCGAGCGAATCGTCCCCCTACGGGATCGACGGCGCCGGCGCGCTGTGGTCCTGGGGCCGCGGCCCCGTGCGCTCGCCGGAACCCGCTCGCGACACCCGGCCCCGTCGCGTCCCGCTGGCCGGACCGGCCCAGACCGTCTCGGGCGCCCTCGTCTTGCTGGCACCGGGAGACTGACCCGCGGCGCCCGGCTCAGTCAGTTGACCCGCGGGCCCCGGATCGGTGGCCGCGCGCGCCCGCGGCGGCAGCGCACACGGCGGCCGCCGCGGCCCCGATCTGCACCGCCCGCATGAGCCGGACGGCCCGCCGGATGTCGACGGGGCTCGGCGCGGGGCCGTCACCGAGGCGGGGCCGCTGCTCCGTCCCGTACGGGTACGGGGTGGGCCCGCCGAGCCGGACGCCGAGCGCTCCCGCGCACGACGCCTCCGCCACGCCGGCGTTGGGACTCGGATGGGACGACGCGTCCCGACGCCAGATCCGGATCGCCTCCGCGGGCCGCCCGCCCACGACCGGGGCTACGGCCGCGGTCAGCAGGCCCGCGAACCGGGCGGCCGGCCACCCGAGCACGTCATCGAGCCGAGCCGACGCCCAACCGAAGTCGACGTAGCGCGGTGAGCGGTGCCCGACCATCGCGTCGAGCGTGTTGGCCGCACGGTGGGCCGCCGCCCCGGCGGGGCCCGCGACACCGGCCCAGAACAGCGTGGCCACCGCGGCGTCGGAGGTGTTCTCCGCGACCGATTCGACCACCGCCCGTGCGAGTTGGCCGGCGTCGAGAGCCCCGGGCTCGCGGCCGCACAACCACGGGAGCAGCCGCCGCGACCCGTCGACGTCGGACCGGTCGAGCAACTCCGCCTGGCGACGGGCGATCCGGAGGAGGGAGGTCCCGCCGAGGCAGGCCCACACCGTGGCCGCCGTGGTCGCCACACGCAGGGCGGGCCTGGCGGCCACGGCCGAGTCGAGACCGCGTACGGCGGCCGTCACCCCGCCGACGAGGACGACGGTGAAGACGACACCGCGGGCGCGAACGGCGACGCGGGCCGCTGTCGTGTCGGGGGCGCCGACGGCCCCGTGGGCGTCACCGGCGTCAACGGGCGGGTCGAGCAGTCCCTCCACACGCGAGGCCACTGCGCCGAAACCGGCCACCGGGTGCCGCCTCGAGGGGTCGGCCAGCGCCGCGTCGACGAGGAATCCGAGGGCGATGCCGCAGGCGCGAGAGGTGTCCATGGGGTGCGCGCGGAGGGAATCGAACCCCCGACCGCTGGTGTGTAAGACCAGAGCTCTAACCGCTGAGCTACGCGCGCGTGCACCGGCGCCTCACGGGCGCCGGTGCGGCTCAGATTATCCCACCGTGGGCCGCGACGCCCCGCGGGGCGGGCACGGAGCTCCCGGCATCCCTGCCCTACTTTCGCGGCATGCTGTTCTTACGGAGCGCGAGCCGACTCCCGACCCAGTCCCCGATAGCCGCCGTCCGGGTCTGGAGCATTCCCGCCGTCTGGGCGGACTCCGCGATGACGGCGGGCTCCACGTGCCCGTCCCGCCCCGTTTTGGGGGTGAGGACCCAGACGGATCCCTCGTCCGCGAGCGGCGTGACGACGTCCATCAGCCGATCGACGAGGTCCCCGTCGCCGTCCCTCCACCAGAGCAACACCGCGTCGACCACCTCATCGGTGTCCTCCTCCAGCAGCTCCGATCCGACGGCGTCCTCGACGGCCTCGCTGATCGACTCGTCGCAGTCGGAATCCCATCCGACCTCCTGAACGAGCATGCCCTCCGTCAGATCGAGCTGACCAGCTACCTGGTCCGCTCCGTCCTGCTGGTTCGCCGCGGCGACCACCGTGGTGTTCCTCCCTCTGTTCCGAGTAGTCCCTAGAGGACTTTCGCTGACCAGGAACACTACCCGTGGTCAGGCACCGGGGAAACGACTACCGCCCATTTACCGGCACGCGGCATCCCGCGACGGTGTCGCGGGTCACGCTTTGGGGCACAATCGGAAACGACGGGCCGACGGTGGCCCGGTCCGAGCCCGACGCGGTCCGCCACACACCCGTGGACCGCGGCGCGGGCCCGACGCTGTACCACGACGAGTGGTGGCCCCACCGGGCCGCCACGGTACGAATCGCAGAAGTGAGGACGAGAAGCATGACCGAGAACGCAGGCCCCAGGAACGGTTCCGCACCCACCAACGTTCCGGTCCTCCGCGAGGGCGTCGCGTCCTACCTGGCGGACTCCGATCCCGAGGAGACCCAGGAGTGGATGGATTCGCTCGACGGTCTGCTCGCCGAGGCCGGGCCCGAGCGGGCTCGTTACCTGATGCTTCGGCTGCTCGAACGTGCCTCGAAACAACGCGTGCCGCTCCCGGCGCTCACCTCCACGGACTACGTCAACACGATCCCCACGAGCCTCGAGCCGGAGTTCCCGGGCGACGAGGCGGTGGAGCGGACCTACCGCCGGTGGATCCGCTGGAACGCCGCCATCATGGTCCACCGCGCCCAGCGTCCCGGCATCGGCGTGGGCGGGCACATCTCGACCTACGCGGGCGCGGCGCCGCTCTACGAAGTGGGCTACAACCACTTCTTCCGCGGCAAGGACCATCCCGGCGGCGGTGACCACATCTTCTTCCAGGGCCACGCCTCCCCCGGCATGTACGCCCGCGCGTACCTCGAGGGTCGGCTCCGCGAGCACGACCTCGACGGCTTCCGGCAGGAGAAGAGCCACCCGGGGCGGTCCCTACCCTCCTACCCCCATCCCCGCTCGATGCCCGAGTTCTGGGAGTTCCCGACGGTATCGATGGGTCTCGGGCCCATCAACGCCATCTACCAGGCGCGGTTCAACCGCTACCTGCACAACCGCGGCATCAAGGACACCTCCCAGCAGCACGTCTGGGCGTTCCTCGGCGACGGTGAGATGGACGAGGTCGAGTCGCGCGGCGCGCTGCAGATCGCGGCCAACGACGCGCTCGACAACCTCACATTCGTCATCAACTGCAACCTTCAGCGGCTCGACGGGCCCGTCCGCGGCAACGGCCAGATCGTCCAGGAGCTCGAGTCCTACTTCAACGGCGCCGGCTGGAACGTCATCAAGGTCGTCTGGGGCCGCGAGTGGGACGCGCTCTTCGAGAAGGACACCGAGGGCGCGCTCGTCGCTCTGATGAACTCCGTCTCGGACGGCGACTACCAGACGTTCAGGGCCAACGACGGCGCCTACGTCCGCGAGCACTTCTTCGGCCGCGACCCCCGCACTGCCAAGCTGGTCGAGGACATGACGGACGAGGAGATCTGGAACCTGCGCCGGGGCGGGCACGACTACCGTAAGATCCACGCCGCGTACAAGGCCGCGCTCGAGCACACCGGTCAGCCGACCGTGATCCTGGCCCACACCATCAAGGGCTTCGGGCTGGGCCAGAACTTCGAGGGGCGCAACGCGACCCACCAGATGAAGAAGCTGACGCTCGACGACCTCAAGCTGTTCCGCGACAAGCAGCAGATCCCCATCACCGACGAGGAGCTCGAGGCCGATCCCACCCTGCCGCCCTACTACAACCCGGGGCCGAACTCCCCGGAGATCCGGTACATGCTGGACCGCCGTGCCGCGCTGGGCGGGCACGTGCCCGAACGGCGACAGACCTTCACCCCGTTGAACGTGCCCGACGTCGACGCCCTGAAGTCGCTCCGCAAGGGCTCGGGCAAGCAGGCCGTGGCCACGACGATGGCCCTCGTGCGAACCGCCAGGGAACTCATGCGCGACGAGTCGCTGCGCGACCGTTTCGTGCCCATCATCCCGGACGAGGCCCGCACCTTCGGTATGGACTCGTGGTTCCCGACGCTGAAGATCTACAACCCGCACGGCCAGAACTACACCTCGGTCGACCACGAGCTCATGCTGAGCTACAAGGAGGCCAAGAACGGCCAGATCATGCACGAGGGCATCAGCGAGGCCGGTTCGGTGGCCGAGTTCACGGCCGCCGGAACCGCGTACGCCACCCACGGCGAACCGATGATCCCGCTGTACATCTTCTACTCGATGTTCGGCTTCCAGCGGACCGGCGACGGGATCTGGGCCGCCGCCGATCAGCTCGCTCGGGGATTCCTACTCGGCGCGACCGCCGGCCGCACGACCCTCACCGGCGAGGGCCTCCAGCACATGGACGGACACTCCCCGCTGCTGGCGGCGACCAACCCGGGCATCATCTCCTACGACCCCGCCTGGGCCTACGAGGTCGCGCACATCATGCGTGCCGGCGTCGAGCGGATGTACGGGCCGGGTTCCGCCCACGAGACGGAGACCGACGGCATCGACCGCAATGTCTCCTACTACATCACCCTGTACAACGAGCCCGTTCCGCAGCCGGCCGAGCCCGAGGACCTCGACGTCGACGCCCTGCTGCGGGGCCTGTACCGCTTCCGCGCGGCCGGGTCCGGCACCCACAAGGCGTCCATCCTGGCCTCGGGTGTGGCCATGTACGCCGCCGTCGAGGCACAGAAGATGCTCGCCGAGGAGTGGGACGTCGCGGCCGACCTGTGGTCCGCGACCTCCTGGACCGAGCTGGCCCGCGACGGATTCGAGTGTGAGCGCCACGCCCTGCGCCACCCGGACCAGCAGCCGCGCACCCCGTTCGTAGCGGCGGCGCTGGCCGAGGCCGACGGGCCCAAGGTCGCGGTGAGCGACTTCCAGAAGGCTGTGCCGGACCAGATCCGCGCCTGGGTCCCTGGAGACTTCACGGTCCTGGGTTGCGACGGTTTCGGGTTCTCCGACACCCGCCCGGCCGCGCGTCGCTTCTTCAACACCGACGCCGAGTCGATCGTCGTCGCCGTGCTGGCGGGGCTCGTCCGCGAGGGCGCCATCGAGAAGGTCACCCTCCTCGAGGCCGCGCGTCAGTACCGGATCGACGACGTCATGGCCGCCCCCGAGCCGACGACGGATCCCGGAGTGGCGTGACCGAGACGTCCGACCCCGCCACCGGGGAGAGGGAGCCGGAGCGCGTCCGGCGGCGGTCGTCCACGCCGCCGGACGACAGGCCGGTCTCCGACGCGCTCCTCAAGCGCATCACGCGGTACTCGGGGACTCTGTCCACCGAGGCGGTTCGCGCCCTGGAGCAGGAGCTGCCGTTCTTCGCCGAGCTGTCGGCGGACCAGCGCGCGGAGATCCAGCTGATCATCCAGAGCGCGGTCCGTGACTTCGTCACCTGGGTGCGCAACCCCGAGGCGCCGCACACCGACACCATCGCCGGCTTCAAGCTGTTGCCCAAGGGCGTCGGTCAGGGGCTCACCCTGCAGCAGACGGTGCAGCTGGTGCGCTCGACCCTCGAGTACTTCGAGCTGGTGATGCCCCGGATCACCCACAACGAGCGACAGCGCGGCCTGATGATCGCGGCCGTTCTGAAGTTCGGCCGCGAGCTGGGGTTCACCGCGGCCTCCGTGTACGCCGCGGCGGCGGAGAACCGCGGCGCGTGGGACACGCGCATGGAGGCGATGATCGTCGACGCCGTGGTCCGCGGGGACCGGCACGCGGACCTCATCTCCGGTGCCTCCGCACTGAACTGGGACCCGACAACCGCGGCCACGGTCATCATCGGGACCCCGAGGGAGGACCTGGGTCTCGCCTCGGTCCCCGCCGTCCACCGGGCCGCCGTCTCGTCCGACCGGCACGCACTGGCCGTGGTCCAGGGCGCCCGCCTCGTCGTCATCCTCTCCGGAGAGCTGGAGTCCTCCGCTTCGATCCCACCCGCCCTTCTCGACGCGTTCTCCTCGGACGCCCCCGTCGTCCACGGCCACACCGTGGGCTCCCTGGTCGAGGCCCCGGACAGCGCGGCGGAGGCACTGTCCGGGGCGGCGGCGGTGAGCGGCTGGCCCGGCGCGCCGCGGCCCGTCGCGGCGATCGACCTCCTACCCGAGCGCGTCCTCGGGGGCGACCGCGGCGCGGCGGCGATGTTGGTCGACCGGATCGTCACGCCCCTGCGGGGTGCGGACGCCTCTGTCGAGGACACCCTTCGGGCCTATCTCGACTCAGGTGGGCACGTGGAGAAGTGCGCTCGCGAGTTGTACGTCCATCCCAACACCGTGAGGTACCGCTTGAAGAGAGTGGGTCAAATCACTAAATTCGACCCCCTCACCGCGCGGGACGCCTTCGTGCTGAGAATCGCACTGGTCCTCGGGAAGTTTGCCGAAAGAACTACTCAAGAAGGCTAAATATTCACTCGCGTCACACCCTGTAACGAATCCACGCCGTGCGGAGATGGACGAGCGGCCAGCTTGCAATTTGTGGGAACCCTACAAAATCCCGGGCTCGTTTCTGGCTTCGGGGACATCATCCGAACGGGGCCCGGCCGTGTTTTCTGATACCCGTGCTTTGCCTAACCGCCCCTGGACAAGGGTCACAGAAAGCCGGGATGCTCGCGCCCTGGCTCGAGCTGCCCGGCGCCTCCGACCGTCTCGCAGACTGGTCCGCGTCAAGCGGACTCGATCTCGAGCGCCTCGGCACCACGGCGACCCTGCAGGAGATCACCGACACCGCGGTGACCCAGCCACTCGTCGTGGCCTCCGCGCTCCTCGGTGCCGCGGAGTTGCGCCGACGCGGTCAGGTTCCCTCTGACACGCTGGTCGCGGGCCACTCGATCGGCGAGATCGCGGCGCTGGCGATCGCCGGCGTGGTCTCGGAGGCGGACGCCCTGCGCCTCGCGTCCGTGCGGGGGGCCGCGATGTCACGGGCGTGCGCGCAGCGACCGACCGGGATGATCGCCGTTCTCGGCGGGGTCGAGGCCGACGTGCTGCTGGCCCTGGACAACGCCGGGCTCGCGCCGGCGAACCGAAACGGCGCGGGGCAGATCGTCGCCGCGGGCCCGCTCGAGGCCTGCGACGCGCTCGAGCAGAACCCGCCCACCCGGGCGCGCCTGCGACGGCTCGAGGTCGCCGGCGCGTTCCACACGAGCTACATGGACTCCGCCGTCGACGAGTTCCGCGCGCTGGCCGACACGGTCGAGGTCAACGATCCCGACCTGACGCTGCTGTCCAACGCCGACGGCGTGGCCGTCGCGTCGGGGCGCGACGCCCTCGACCGGGTCGTCTCGCAGATCACCCACCCCGTGCGCTGGGACCTGTGCACGCAGACCATGCTCAAGCTGGGCGTCGACGCGTTCGTCGAGCTCCCGCCCTCGGGTGCCCTGGTCGGACTGGCTAAGCGCTCGATGCGTGACGTCGCCCGCCACGGCGTGACCGTCCCCGAGGACATCGAAACCGCTCTCGAGACGGTGCCCGCACTCAGCGGGGCCTGAAGCTCCCCCGACCACCCCCGCTCGTCGGCCGTCGCCGATGATCGGGTACGAAAAACGTCCGTCGCGCCCGTCGGGCACGACTTCACCCATCAGAAAGGACATCACATGGCACGCACCGAGGCCGAGATCATCGCAGGACTCGCGGAAATCGTCGAGGAGGTCACCGGGATCGAGCCGTCCGAGGTGACCCCCGAGAAGTCCTTCGTCGACGACCTCGACATCGATTCGCTCTCCATGGTGGAGATCGCCGTGCAGACCGAGGACCGTTACGGAGTGGAGATCCCCGACGAGGACCTCGCCAAGTTGCGTACCGTGCAGGATGCGGTCGATTACATTCAGAAGATCGACCAGAGCTGATGTCACGCCTCGTTCGTCGGGGCGGGGACGCGTTCAGGGCCGAAGGTGCGGTCGGTGCACCACGTCGAGCCCGCGTCCCCTCCCCGCGTGCGGGGCACTTCACAGATCGCCCCGCCCAGTGCGGGGCGCCGGGCACGAGGTCCGGAAGCGGGACGGGGGTCCCGCTTCCCGTCATAGTCCGCCCACAAGCCAGTCCGGGGGTCCGTCACAGGTGCGCGCTCCCTCCCCGGGACGTGCACCAAGGAAAGGACTGCACTCATGACCATCACCAGCGCTGTTGACCAGAACACCCAGATCGATCCGCGCGACCCGGTCGTCCGGCTCGCGAACCTCTTCGATCCCGCCTCGCTGGAGTTCATCACCGAACCCGACGCCTCGGGAGCCCTGGCGGCACGGGGCCTTATCGACGGTGAGCCCACCATCGCCTACGCCACGGACGCCACCGTCATGGGTGGCGCCATGGGCCTCGACGGGTGCCGGCACATCGTTCGCGCGATCGATGTCGCGATCGACGAGCGGCTGCCCATCGTGGGCGTCTGGCACTCGGGAGGTGCCCGACTCGCGGAGGGCGTCGAGGCCCTGCACGCCGTGGGTACCGTCTTCGAGGCCATGGTCCGCGCCTCGGGTCTGGTCCCCCAGATCTCCGTCGTGCTCGGGCCCGCCGCCGGTGGCGCCGCCTACGGCCCCGCCCTGACCGATGTCGTCATCATGGCGCCGGCGGGCAAGATCTTCGTCACCGGGCCCGACGTGGTCCGCTCGGTGACCGGCGAGCAGGTCGACATGGAGGGCCTGGGCGGCCAGGACGTGCACCACCGCAAGTCGGGCGTGTGCCACATCGCCGCTGAGGACGAGCGTGATGCTCTGAACCGGGCTCGCCGTCTGGTGACTCTCCTGACCGCGCAGGGTGAGTCCGACCAGCGGCTCCTCGAGGGCGACCACACGGACCTCGCCGGACTGCTACCGGAGTCGCCCAGGCGCGCGTACGACGTCCGCCCACTCGTTCACGGCCTGCTCGACTCCTCCGAACTGGACGGCAACACCACGTTCGAGGAGCTGCAATCCAAGTGGGCGCCGAGCATCGTCGTGGGCTTCGGTCGGATCGCCGGCCGCACCGTCGGCGTGATCGCCAACAACCCGCTCCGGCTGGGCGGGTGCCTCAACTCCGAGTCGGCGGAGAAGGCGTCCCGTTTCGTCCGCCTCTGCAACGCCTTTGGTGTGCCGCTCGTCGTGATCGTCGATGTGCCCGGGTACCTGCCCGGCGTCTCGCAGGAATGGGACGGCGTGGTGCGCCGCGGCGCCAAGCTCCTGCACGCGTTCGCGGAGGCGTCGGTCGCCCGGGTCACGCTCGTCACGCGCAAGATCTACGGCGGTGCCTACATCGCCATGAACTCCCGCGCGCTCGGTGCCTCCGCCGTGTTCGCGTGGCCGGACGCCGAGGTGGCGGTCATGGGCGCGAAGGCGGCCGTCGGAATCCTCCACAAGCGCACCCTCGCGGCCGCGCCGGAGGACGAGCGCGAGGCCCTGCACGAGCGGCTGGCCGAGGAGCACGCGGCGATCGCCGGAGGCGTCGGCCGCGCCGTGTCGATCGGGGTGGTCGACGAGGTCATCGAGCCGACCGACACCCGTCGTCGTCTCGCCGAGGCCCTGGACGCCGCCGCCCACACCCGCGGTCGGCACAAGAACATCCCGCTGTGACCTGACCCGTCGGGTCGGTCTCACGCACGAGAAGGCGCCCGCCCCCGGGAGATCCGGGGGCGGGCGCCTTCTGTCGTGAGTGCGGGAGGCGCGGCGGGTCAGCCGACGCGCGAGAGCCAGGTGACCTCGGAGGCGGCCGGGTGGCCGCGCAGTGGTTCGAGCGCGCGGTCCCACGGTGTGCCGAGCTCCGCCTCGACGGCGGCGTGGAAGGCGGCGGGGCCGGCCTTCATGAGGTGGCGCAGCCGGTTCTCGCTGACGACGACGTCGCCACTGGCGCCGGTCTGGCCCCGCCACATGCCGAGTTCGGGCGTATGCGAGAAGCGTTCGCCGTCGACGAGGTCGCTCGGGTCCTCCGTCACCTCGAAGGACAGCATCGACCACTTGGCCAACGACTCGGCCAGCCGCGCACCGGTGCCGACCGGGCCGATCCAGTCGACGATCGCTTTGCGAGCGCCCGGCTGGGCCGGCTGGTCTTCCCAGCGCATGGCCGAGTTGGCGTCGAGCGTGCTCGCCAGAGCCCACTCGACGTGAGGACACAACGCGGTCGGCGCGGCATGGATGAACACCACGCCGGTCGTCGTATCCGCGAGATGGTTATGGTCAGACATCACTTCACTCCCGACTCACTGAGGGACGTCTTCCCCAACGACCTCGCGAAATCGTGTGAATGATGTGGCTTGTGTTGTTGTTGATTACTACTGTGCCTGAAGTGGCTGGATTACACCAGTGACACTTCTGGACTCTCAGCAAAGTTACAGCACCGTGATTCCGATGCCGGGCGGCCCCTCGGCGTGTCGGCCAGCCCACCGGACGGCTCATCGATCCGCCCGGGCCGGACCCGGGCACCGGCGGCGGCGCGGTTACCGCCCGAGCGCCTCGACGACGCCGTCGGACAGCTCCGGCCACAGCGGCTTGGCCCAGTCGCCGAAATCGCGGTCGGTGAGCACGACCAGCGCCGCGGACAGCGCGGGGTCGACCCACAGCAGCGTCCCCGACTGCCCGAAGTGGCCGAACGTCCCGGCCGAGTTCCGCGAACCGGTCCAGTGCGGGTCCTTGTCCCCGCGCAATTCGTACCCCAGCCCCCACGGGCACGGTTTCTGCATCCCGTACCCGGGCACGATCCCGTCGAGCCCGGGGAACTGCTCGGTCACGGCCTCGGCGAGGGTCTCGGTGGCCAGCAGTCGCGGCGCGACGAGTTCGCGTGCGAAGGGCACGAGGTCCGCGATGCTGGCGGAGGCGCCGTGCCCGGCCGAGCCCTCGAGGCCGGTGGTCTCCATCCCGAGCGGCCGGCACACTGCCTCGTGGAGGTACTCGGGGAAGTCGATCCCGGTGGCGTCGGCGATGTGGTCGGCCAGCACCTCGAACCCGGCGGATGAGTAGATACGTCGCCGGCCCGGCTCGGTGCGGACCCGGTCGCGGTCGGCGAAGTCGAGTCCGGAGGCGTGCGCCAGCAGGTGGCGCACGGTGGAGCCCTCGGGACCGGCGGGATCGTCGAGGCCGATCGCCTCCTCCTCGGCCGCCAACAGGGCGGCCGTGGCGACGAGCGGCTTGGTGACCGAGGCGAGGCGGTAGACGCGACTGTCGTCGCCGTGCGTCGCGAGCGCGCCGTCGGGTCCGACGACCGCGGCCGAGACGGTGTCCACCGGCCATTCCCCGACCACCGCCAGCGCGGCGGCGAGTGCGTCTCGATCGACCTGGTCCGACATCGGTTCCTCCCTGGTTCGCGTCCGGCCGGCGGCGCCGGCGGCAGTGCCCGTCAGTCTGTCAGGTCGGCGTGGACGCCGCGCCGGGGCGGGCGGACCCCGAGGCGGGCTGTCCCCGCACCGGGTCGGGCGGTCAGGGCCGGGGCACGTCGCGGCGCCGGAACGCGGCGAGCCCGGCGGCGACCAACACGGCGCCGCCCACGAGCAGGACGATGACGCCCGCGGTGTCGACGGGGCCGGCGGGGGCGGTGCCCACCGCGCCGAACGGCGACAGGCGCATCTGCGCCTCGGTGAGTCGGAGCGTGGGGCCCATGAGGGTGACGACGACGGCGAGGGCGAACGGAGCCCAGGCCAGGACCTGCAGTCGCGGGGCCGCGCCGAACAGGCAGACGGAGACCCCGACGAACAGCAGCGCGGCGGGCAGCTGCCACGCGCCCGCGCCGAGGATCCGACCCACCAGTTGCGGATCGTCGAGCACCGCTGCCGCGGACACGGCGAACGCGGCCGCGCCGGCGAGTACGACCACCGCGGTGCCGGCCGCCACGACCGCCGCGTGCCCGGCCAGCCAGGACCACCGCGACCGCCCGGCGGCCAGCATGAGCTCGAGTCGACCCGAGGACTCCTCGCCGCGCAGCCCGCCGAGGCTCTGCAGCGCGAACCCGGCGCCGAGGAACCCTGCGAACGCGACGAGCATCTGCACGATCGTGTCGACCAGGGCGTCCGGGTCGCCCAGGAAGACGGCCAGGTCCGGGTTGGCGACGATGGCCTCCACCGTGACGTCCATGAGGGCGCCGTAGACGGCCATGAGCGCGACGACGCCGACCGTCCAGCCGGTGAGCGCGCCGAGGTGGTGGTGGAGGGCGGCGCCGGCATGGGAGGTGCGCCACCGCGACGCGGTGGCGGGCCCGGTGCGGGCGGGCACCACCCCCGAGCCGAGGTCGCGGCGGGCCGCGAGCCACAGCGCGAGGGTGGCCAGCGCGGCGGCGGCCGCGAGCGACACCGCGAGAGGGAGCGGGGACGACTCGCCGAACGGCCGGGTCAGCCCGTGCCAGCCGAGCGGGGACGCCCAGCTCAGCCAGTTCTCCTCGGCGTCGCCGACGCCGCGCGTGACGAGGGTCAGTCCGGCCACCGCGAGGGACGCCGCCCAGACGGTGCGGTGGTGCGCGAGGACCTGGGCGAGGACGGCGGTGGCCGCGGCGTAGACCCAGCCGGTGGCGACGATCGAGGCCACGTACAGCGCCGCGCCGCCGCGGTCCACGTCGAGCGCCAGCGTCGCGGCCCAGAGGCCGGCGCCCAGTGCGAGGAAGACCCCGGCGACGACGACGAGGGCCGCCGCCACCGGGGCGAGCCGGCCGACCCCACCCGCGACGAGGAGTTCCGATCGTCCGGACTCCTCCTCCCGCCGGGTGGAGCGCGCGGTCAGGGCGATCGCCATGAGCGGGACCCCGAAGCCGACGAGGAACGAGTACTCGTTCATCACCACTCCGCCCGGGGTGTCGAGGCCGGCCACCCGACCGGTGAGCATGACCATCGTCTCGCCGACGGAGGCGCTGTACGCGGCGAGCTCCTCCGGGGTGTCGTAGAGCGTGGCGATGGACAGTCCGGTGGCGAGGAACAGTGCGACGGCCCCGACGACCCAGGCGACCATCGCCGGCCAGCCGGTCCGGAGCGCGATCCGGCTGAGCAGGCCGGTACCGGCCAGGCGCGCGCCGACGAGGGGTGCGCTCATCACCGGGCTCCGGAGTAGGCGCTGAGGAAGAGGTCGTCGAGGCTGGGCGGGGTCGCGGTGAGGGTGTGGACGCCGGCGGCGTGGAGGATGCCGGTGACCTCCCCGAGCGCGGGCGCCGGGACGTGGCAGCGGATGTCGAACCGGCCGTCGCCGGCGTCGCCGATCCGTAGGTCGTCGACGCCGCTCACGCGGTCGAGCTCCCGTGGGTCGGCGTCGGTGACGGCGTGGACCTCGGTCGTGGTGTGGCGCCGCAGATCGGCCAGCGTGCCCGAGCTGACGGTCCGCCCGTCGCGGATGATGCTCACGCGGTCGGCGAGCGCCTCGACCTCCCCCATGATGTGACTGGACAGCAGCACGGTCGCACCCGCGTCGACGGCCTCGCGCACGCAGTCCTGGAAGACCCGCTCCATGAGCGGGTCCAGGCCGGAGGTGGGTTCGTCCAGCACGAGCAGGTCGGCACCGGAGGCCAGCGCGGCGATGAGCGAGACCTTCTGCCGGTTGCCCTTCGAGTAGTCGCGGGTGCGCCTGGTGGGGTCGAGGCGGAACCGCTCGACGAGCTCGTCGCGCCGGGCCGGCTGGAGCCCGCCCAGCGACCGGCCCACCAGGTCGATGCACTGGCCGCCCGTGAGCCGCGGCCACAGCGTGACCTCGCCGGGGACGTAGGCGACCCGCGAGCGCAGCCGGACGGCGTCGCGCCACGGGTCGGCGCCGAACACGGTCGCGGTGCCGGAGTCCGCGCGCACGAGCCCCAGCAGGACGCGGATGGTGGTGGACTTGCCGGCGCCGTTGGGACCGAGGAACCCGTGGATCTCACCACGGCGGACCTCCAGGTCCAGCCCGTCGAGGGCCCGCACTCCCCCGAACGTCTTGACCAGCGCCTCGACCCGGATGACGTCGTCGTCTTCTGAACGCATGACCAGCTCCTTCGACCAATCACCATCGATCATCCCGCGTTCCACGTCACAATGTGGCCATGCGCCCCGCACTGTCACCCTCTGGAATGTCCGGCCACCGTGCCTTCACGCCGTCGCTCGGCGACCGACTGACCAAAGCCGTCATGACGGCCGCCGGATATCTGCCCGGCCCCCTGCTGCGCCCAGTGGCAGGTGCTCCCCGGCGCGTCGACGGACAGGTCCTCGATCCGCACTTCCAGGCCGGGCTCCGGGTCATCTCGCTCATGTCCGAGGGGGAATACCAGGACCTCACCCTCGAGCGGGCGCGCTCCGTCGTCGAGAGGTCGGCCTACACCGTCTCGGGGAAGAAGATCGACCTCGCCGTCGTCACCGACATCGTCCTCCCGCTCGGCGGTGACGATCCCGACCGCGTCGACCTTCCCGCACGCCTGTACTCGCCCGTCGACGGCGACGAGGCGCTGCCGGTCCTGGTGTACTTCCACGGCGGCGGGTGGGTGCTCGGCAGCATCGACTCGCACGACGCGACGTGCCGCTACATCGCCGACACCGGCCGCCTCAAGGTCATCAGCGTGGACTACCGGATGGCGCCGGAGTTCCTCTTCCCCACCGCCGCCGAGGACGCCCTGGCCGCGTTCCGGTACGTCCGCGACCACGCCGCCGAACTCGGCGTGGACCCGCAGCGCATCGCGGTGGGCGGCGACAGCGCCGGTGGCAACCTCGCCGCGGTGGTGTGCCAGCAGGCCCGCGACGCGGGCGAGAAGACACCGGACTTCCAGCTGCTGTTCGTCCCGGCGACGAACATGTCCGCCCGGACCCGCTCCTACGAGCTGTTCGGCGAGGGCTACTTCCTCACCCGCGGCAACATGGACTGGTACGAGCGCACCTACATCCGCTCGGACGACGACCGGCTCGATCCCCGCGCGTCTCCCCTGCTGGCCACGGACTTCTCGGCGCTGCCGCCCGCACACGTCGCCACGGGCGGGTTCGATCCGCTGCGCGACGAGGGCGAGGCGTACGCCCGCCGGATGGCCGACGCCGGGGTACCGGTATCGCTGCGGCGCCACGCCACGCTGGTCCACCCGTTCGTCAACGCTGTGGGCGCCACCCCTCTCGCCAGGGCGGCGCTGTCCGAGGCGGTGGGCGCGATGAGGATGGCGTTGACCTACTAAGGGCCGAAACCGGCGCGCACTAGTCTTAGGTTCGTGAATCGGGACCGCCACCCTCGAATCAATCTCTTGCTCCGGAGAAATGGCGAAGTACGAGTTTTTCCCGGTAACAATCCCAAGAGTGGTCTCACCCCACGTCTTCAGTGCCTTGAAATGACCAGCCGGCACGGAATCCATAAGTACTTTTGACGCAGCAGCATTAACCGGCCCTTCCGGATTTAGAGTGCGTAGCTGGGGTTCGCCGGTGATGCGGTGAGGCACAAGATGTAGGGGTCCTGGGGCGTGTGAAGATGCAAGTTCCTACACCAGCACTTCGCATCCCCAGGACCCGCTTTGAACGCTACCGCCAGCCTGCTTGCCGACACCATCTGCCGCACCGTCGAGCTCGGGGTGACCATCACTGACGCCGCTGTGGCCGACGAGCTCACGCACCTGTTCTGCGCCCCGGTCACACTCGACCCGATCTGCCCCGGGTGCGGGATGGCGGGGCGCCTGCGAGACCACGTCCAGCGGAAGGTCACGGATCTACCGATCGTCGGGCACCCGACCAGGCTGCATGTGCGGGTACCGCGCTTCACCTGCGACAACGATGACTGCGGCACGAGGATTTTCCAGCAGCGGATGCCGGCGTTGGCTGAGCCGCGGGCCAAGACCACCCGCCGCTGCAGCCGCTGGATCCTGCAGCGCTTGGCGATCGACCGCACCAGCGTGTCCGCGGTGGCCAAGGCCCTCGGGCTGGGCTGGGATCTCGTCAACGACCTGGCGGTCTCGAAGATCCGCTCCATGGTCTACGAGCAGCCCGGACACTTCGACGGCGTCCGCGTTCTCGGAGTCGATGAGCACAAATGGAAGCACGTGCGCGGCGACGGCAGCAGCTCATTCGCCACCGTCTTGGTGGACCTGACCCCGGTCGTGGACGGCACCGGCCCGTCCCGCCTGTTGGACATGGTCCCGGGCCGTTCAGCGAAGGTGCTCGCCGACTGGCTCGACGCCCGTGACCAGGCGTTCCGGGACCGCATCAAGGTGGTCACGATGGACGGGTTCGCCGGCTACCACACCGCCGCCGCCAGCGCGGTGCCCGCTGCCCGGACGGTGATGGACCCGTTCCACGTCGTGCACCTTGCCGCCGACAAGCTCACCGTGTGCCGCCAACGCATCCAGCAGGCCACCACCGGGCACCGGGGCCGCACCGGCGACCCGCTGTACGGCATCCGCCGCACCCTGCGTACCCGCGCTGACCTGCTGACCGACAAGCAGAAGATGCGCCTGTTCCAAGCGTTCACCGCCCATGATGCACACGCGGCGGTGGAGGTCACCTACGGCGTCTACCAGCGACTCATCGCCGCCTACGAGGCCTCGGGCAAGCGGGAGGGCAAGATCGCGATGTACAAGCTCCTGCGCTCCATCCGGGCCGGTGTACCGAAAGAACTCCCCGAGCTGGCCCAACTTGGCCGGTCACTGTGGAAGCGGCACCGCGAGATCCTCGCCTACTTCGACGTGGACGCCTCCAACGGCCCCGTCGAGGCCATCAACGGGCGCCTCGAGCACCTCCGCGGAATCGCCCTGGGCTTCCGAAACCTCAAGCACTACATCTTGCGGTCACTGATCCACTCCGGACAGCTCCAGAATCGGATCAACGCACTCTAAATCCGGAAGGGCCCATTAACCGTGGCGCCCGACCATCTATCTGCCGGATCCTCCGGCGTCCATACAGTAGCTGGCGGCATCGACGTTAGCGATGCGGCGTTCCTGACTTGTCGGATCTTCGCGTTCTTAGTTGCACCTTGACCAAAACTCGAAGCCAAGAGAAGCACCGTTTCGGTATCGGCCTCGCCGAACACTTTTTCTTCAAACAGTACTAACTCGACATCCCCAAAGTTGTCGAAGATAAATCTTCGAACTGGCGCTGCGTAATTCGCAGTGAGTATTTCCGCGGGCAGAACGAAGCCTAGGCGCCCTCCCACCGCAAGTTTAAGCGTGGCATGTACCGTAAACGCCGCCCATGCCGAGGCTAAACCAGTAAGTGCTACTCCTCCGCGGAGCGCGGCAGCTTGTGCGGCGGTTCGTTGCTCGCCCGAAAAATCTTGGAATCTAATGTACGGCGGGTTTCCGATCACTGCGTCAAAAGGACAGGGGTCTTCTCGAGCAAAAAAGTCCCCTATATCCACTAGTGCCGTGCCGCCGCGCTCCGCGACTCGCTGCTTGCCGCGTTCTGCGCTCCAGGCGTGAAGCTCAGATCCAAAGACCTCTGGACTGGACCGCCCAAGCGATTGAAGTCGCTCAACAGCGTGAACTAAGAACTCAGCATCACCCATCGAGGGCTCCAGGATACGATCCGAGGGGTGGCGAATTGCCCACGAGGAAATAAAGCGCGCGATTGGAGGGGGTGTAAAGAACGCGCCCCTCGCTTTTCGCAGAGCGGGTGAGTCATGTTTCTCGTACGAAGCTGTCATGCCCTAATCCTCCTACAGCGGTACGACACCAACCCGTGGTGTGGCCGACGCACCAGAGCAAGTCGCCCCTATCCGGGCCGGAGAGCGCCCCATCCGGCGTCCGCCTGCCTGCGCATGTCAGTACTGCTCGACCATGCTGCCCGCAGCAACACCCCAGACTCGGTGCGAGTAAGCCCTACGTCGCAATCGACCACCAACGGGCCGCTTCTATCGGTGGGGCCAGCGGGGCTCGAACCCGCGACCAGCGGATTATGAGTCCGCGGCTCTAACCAACTGAGCTATAGCCCCTCGCGTGACGGGCGTCTCGCCCACACGCGCGGCGCAATCGTAGCAAGGCGTCAGGTCGCGCCGTCCGGCCACCAGACCTCACGGACGTCCGCCAGACCGTCCTCCACGACTGCGGGCGGCTCGTCCCACACCTGCACCCGCCGCGTGGGCGCCTCGTAGGCCGGCGAACCGGGGTCGCCGGAGCGGACGAAGTCCACCCACGAGCCGTGCATCGCCGCGACCAGGTCCGGCGGAACGGGCGCGTCGAGGAACGCGCGTACGTTCGCGGCCTCGGGAACAGACCAGAAGAACGGCAGGTCCGCGCAGTGCACCGCCCCGCGGCCCGCCGCCCACCGGAAGTCGTACACCCACGTCGGTCCGCCCGCCGCGATGCGGGTCTCGGCGGCCCGCACGACAGTCGAGTGGATGGTCGCCGCGTCGACGACCGCCCCCACCGCTCGACGCAGCGACCGTCCCGATGACTGGCGGGCCAACGCGCGCAGCCCGGTGGTGGGGAGCTCCTGCGAACGCAGGATCATCGCCGCGCCCGGCACCAGCGCGGGGCCCGGGAGCGCGCGGACGAGCCCCTCGAACTCGGTGGCCGTGGAACCGATGAGCAGCGGCACCCCGAGCCCCGGCCCCTCCCCGACCCCCTCGAGCGGCGGCATGGGGACCGTCTCGTCGCCGATGGTCGGCCGGAACGGCATGAGGAACGGGTTGTCCCTGCGGAGCCGACGGTGGAACTCGTCGACCGCGCCCCGGCCGCCCGCCGCCAGCTCGGCAGCCGTCGCTCCCCTGGGGGCCTGCGCGGCCGGCGACCGCAGTACCGCCGGCGACGAAGCGATCCCGCGGTGGAACAGTCCTGTCGCTGCCGGCGAGGCCAGCAGGCACAGCACGGCACCGCCGCCCGCCGACTGGCCCGACACGGTGACCTGCCCGGGGTCACCGCCGAAAGCCGCGATCTCGTCGCGGACCCACTCCAGCGCCATGATCCAGTCGCGCACCCCGCGGTTGTCCGGGGCGTCGGGGAAGGACGTGAAGCCCTCGACGCCCAGCCGGTAGCCCACGGACACCACGACGATCCCCGCCCGGGCGAACGCGGTCCCGTCGAACCACGGTTGATGCGACGACCCCGACTCCCACCCTCCGCCGTGGATCCACACCAGGACCGGGTGCCCGGCGCCCTCGGGAGGCGCCCACACGTCCACGTGCAGGATGTCCGTGCCCGCGACGATCGGCTCGGGGATCGCCGGATCCGGATCGAAGCGCAGACGCTGCGCGGTGGCCGCCGGACGCGTCGCGTCGCGGACCCCGGTCCAGGGGCTCCGCCTGACGGGGGCCGCGAAGCGCAGATCGCCGACCGGGTCCTCGGCGTACGGGATGCCGTAGAAGCGGACCACGTCCCCCAGGTCGGTCCCGCGGACGCGGCCGGTGGACAGCGTGACCTCGACGGCGCTCTGGGCTGCGGGACGACTCATGGCGTCAGGGTAGCGAGACCGCCCGGATCCACCGCGAATCCCTGCTACGAAGGACAGATGACGACCGACAGGGATCAGATCATCTAGCGGCTGGCGGACGTCGCCAGGGCGCTGGACACCTGCGACTGGGACGCGCTCGGGGCCTTGTTCACCGACACAGCACCTGCTGGGGAACCACCGGGTGGAACTCGTGGACGAGGGCGCCCCTGAGCGCGCCCGCAACCTCACCTACGCCCGCGTGCTGCGCCGCGGCTGAGACGGGAAACAGAAGAGGGCCCGCGGCGACAACGCCACGGGCCCTCTCCGAAGGAGCTCCCCCAATTGGACTCGAACCAATAACCCTTCGATTAACAGTCGAATGCTCTGCCAATTGAGCTATGGGGGATTGCTACCGGCCTTCCGGCTGCTGTGCCGGATACCGAGAAACAACCTTAGTGCGAACCACGCCGAGGAACCAAATCGGCAGGTCACGCGATGTCCGGCGTGGCACCGACCGCCTGCTCCAGCAGGCCGCGCCGGTACTCTTCCAGCGCCACCAGATCACCGAAGAGTGCCGAATACCCCTCCGGGTCCTCCGCCGGACTCATCCGCTGCACCTTGGACTTGAGGTCGGCGATCTGCCCCGACACCCACACCTCCTGAAGGCGCGCGAGCACCCCGGAGATGTACCGCGGCAACGCCTCCTCCGACACGCGCAACGTCTCCACCGCGAGCACCCCGACCAGACGACGCAGGCCCTCATCCTCCAGCCCCTGCGACACCTCGGCCACCCAGTTGACGCCGCTCTTGCCGGCCGCACAGCCCCCGGCCCGAGACAGCGCCTCCGCGATCGCCGCGTACGCCGGGTGGGTGTAGCACTCGTCCGGCAGCGAGTCGAACAACGGGCCCGCCAGGCCCGGGTACTGCAGGGCCGCCTTCACCGCCTCGCGTTGGGGCCACAGCACCGGATCACCGGGGGCGGGAATCGGCACGCCTTTCGGCACCTCCGGAGTCCGCGGGGCGTCGCCGCCGCCGACCTCGTCGTCGTCGTACCCCCCTCGACCACGACCCACGCCACCACGCTCGGCCGCGTCCCATCCCGGGCGGGCTCCCCCGCCCGGTCCACCCGGCCCGCGCCGGCGCGGACCCGGACCCGCCCCGGCCGAGCGCGCCCGGCTCTTCTTGCGCGACTCCTCGCGGACCCGGCGCACCACGGTCGCCGGGTCATCCCAGCCGACCCACCCGGCGAGCTGACGGGCGTACTCGTCCCGCAGTGACGAGTCGCGGATGTCCGCCACCACCGGCACCGTGCGCCGCAGCGCCTCCACGCGCCCCTCGGCGTGGTCGAGGTCGTAGTCCTCCAGCATCGACCGGATCGCGAACTCGAACATCGGCACCCGCGCGGACACGAGATCCCGCACCGCCGCGTCGCCCTTGTTCTGCCGCAGATCGCACGGATCCGTCCCCGGCGGGGCCACCGCGACGAAGGTCCGGCCCGAGAACTGCTGATCGCCCGAGAACGCCCGCAGTGCGGCCTTCTTGCCCGCCTCGTCACCGTCGAAGGTGTAGATGATCTCGCCGCGGAAGTAGTTGTCGTCGAGCATCAGTCGCCGCAGCGTCGACAGGTGATCCTCGCCGAACGCCGTGCCACACGCCGCGACCGCCGTGGTCACGCCCGCCGCGTGCATCGCCATGACGTCCGTGTAGCCCTCGACCACCACCGCGCGCCGCTGCGAGGCGATCTCCCGCTTGGCCAGGTCCAGCCCGAACAGCACCTGCGACTTCTTGTAGAGCATGGTCTCGGGCGTGTTCATGTACTTGCCCAGGGTGTCGTCCTCGAAGAGCTTGCGCGCACCGAAGCCGATCACCTCACCGGCCAGGTTGCGGATCGGCCACAGCAGCCGGCGGTGGAAGCGATCGATGAGCGTCCCCCGCGAACTGGTCTTGGACAGCCCCGCCGCCTCCAGCTCCTTGGGCTCGAAGCCCTGCCGCATGAGGTGCTTGCTCATGGTGTCCCAGCCGGCGGGGGCGTAGCCGCAGCCGAAGTGCTGCGCCTGCGCCATGTCGAAGCCGCGGTCGGTGAGGAACGTCCGCGCCGTCTCGGCCTCCGGGTCCTGCGCGAGCCGCTCCGCGTAGAACTTCTGCGCCGCCGCGTTGGCCTGCGCCAGCCGGGAGCGCGTGCCGCGGTCGCGCTGGACCACCTGCCCGCCGCCCTCGTAGGAGATGCGGTAGCCGATCCGGTCGGCCAGCTGCTCGACCGCCTCGACGAAACCGATGTGCTCCATCTTCATGAGGAACGCGAAGACGTCACCGCCCTCACCCGTGGAGAAACAGTGGAAGTAGCCGTGTTGCGGACGCACGTGGAACGAGGGGGTCTTCTCGTCCTTGAACGGGGACAACCCCTTGAGCGAGTCCGCGCCCGCCGGCTTCAGCGCCACGTACTCGCCGACGATCTCCTCGATACGGGTGCGTTCGCGGATCGCGGCGATGTCCTGCTCCGGAATCCGCCCTGCCATGCGCCCAGAGTAGCCGCCCGCGCGGCGGACCGGCGTGGCCCCTCTCCGGGCCCGATACGCTGGGCTCATGATTGCCGCTTCACCCCGTCCGGCCACCCCCGTCGCCCTCCGCCGCCTTCACCTCGCGGCGGTCTCGCTGCTCGCCGCGCTCCTGGTCTGCCTGACGGCGTGGGGCCCCCCGATCGCCGCCGCGGAGCCGCCGTCGAACCTGCGGCAGCAGCTCACCGACTCCGCGGGCGTGCTCGGCGGCGACTCCCGCGACGTGGAGAGCCGACTGGCCGAGCTGCGCTCCACCGACCAGATCCAGCTGTGGGTGACCTTCGTCGACACCCTCGACGGCATCCCGGTCGAGGAGTGGTCGCGGCAGACCCGGGAGCTCTCCGATCTGGGCGCCTCCGACGCGCTGCTCGTGGTGGCCGTGCAGGACGGCAGGTACTGGTTCGAGTTCGACGACCCGGAGCGCTCCCCCGCCGACGACCAGCGGACCGCCCAACAGATCGCCGACCGCGACATCGAGCCGCGACTGGCCGACGACGACTGGGCCGGGGCTGTCATCGGCGCCGCCGACGGACTCGAGCGGCAGGGCTCCGGCTCCGAGGTCTCGCCACTCGCGATCATCGCGGGGATCGCGGGGATCGTCGTCCTCGTCGTCGTCCTGGTCCTGGTCACCCGCCGCCGGCGCGCCGCCCGCACCGCGAGGCAGGCGGAGGACGCCCGCGACATCCCCGGTGACGACACCGCACGGATGTCCGCCCTGCCGATCGACGTGCTCGACGCCCGCGCCCGGACCGGGCTCGTGGACGCCGACCAGGCCGTGGACGCCTCCGCCACAGCGCTCGAGACCGCGACCGGCGAGTTCGGCGACCTGCGCACCAGGCCCTTCCGGGCCGCGCTCGACGCGGCACGCTCGGAGGTCGCCGCCGCGCACGGGCTCGTCCAGCGGCTCGACGACGACATCCCCGAGACACCCGATCAGCGCAAGGCGATGCTGCTCGAGGTGGCCGCCCGCGCCGAACGCGCCGAGCGCGGGCTGGAGGACCAGGCGACAGCGTTCGGGGAGATGCGTGACCTGCTCATCAACGGCGGCGCCTCCGTGGACGCGCTCACGCGCCGCGCGGTGGCCCTGCGCGCCCGGCTTCCCGAGGCCGAGAAGACCATGTCCGACCTCCGCGAGCGGTTCCCGTCCGCGGTGCTCACCTCCATCGCCGACAACCTCTCGCTGGCCGAGCAGCTGCTCGACGCCGCCGAAGCGGAGACCGGCCGCGCCCGCGTCGCGCTGGCCCGGCCGGTCGGCGAGCAGGGTGAGGCCGTGGACGCCATCACCTCCGCCGAGGGCGAACTCGCCCGCGCCGAGAAGCTGGTCGACGGCGTGGACCACGCCGCCGACGACATCGCGACCGCCCGACGGGACCTCGAGCCGCTCGTCGCCGAGGTCGAGGAGGAGCTGGAGATGGCCGCCCGACTGCTCGCCTCCACCGACGTCAGCGACGCGACGAGCCGCGACCTCACCGCTGTCGCCTCCGCCGGTCGTGACGCCGTCGAGGCCGCCCGCCGGGACGGGCAGGCCGACCCGTTGGGGACGTTCTCCCGCCTCATCGAGGTGGACCGCGAGCTCGACGAGGCACTCGCCGCCGCCGGTCACGAGGCGGAGACCGCCGGACGCGCCCGCGCCGCCCGTCGGGCCGCCCTCACCCGCGCGGCCGGTGCGGTCCGCGAGGCCGACGACTTCATCGGCAGCCGCTCGTACGTGATCGGTCAGGCCGCCCGCACCCGGCTCGCCTCGGCGAAGAACTCCCTCGCCACGGCCGAGGCCACGGTCGGTCCGGCCGCGTTCCCCGCCGCCGACCGGGCGCTCAACCTCGCCCGGGAGGCGCTGCGGCTCGCCCAGGACGACGCCTCACGGCCGCAGTACACCGGCCGCTACGGAGTCCCGTACGGCCCCTACGGGCGCGGCGGGCGCGGCGGTTCCGGCACCGGCGCCCTCGTCGGCGGCATGATCGCGGGCGCCCTCATCCAGGGCATGACGCGCGGCGCCGGGTCCAGCTTCGGCTCGGGCTCCAGCTGGGGCGGCGGCCTCGGGGGCGGCGGTGGATTCGGCGGGGGCTTCGGGGGCGGCGGATTCTCCGGCGGCGGAGGCGGCGGCTGGGGCGGCGGAGGCGCGGGCGGGCGGTTCTGACCGCGCTGTCGGACCCGCTGGCTACCCTCTCTGTTCATGACACGTCGGCGGAAAGTCCTCATCGCGGTGTTCGCGGTCCTCGTCCCCCTGGTCGGCGCCGTGGTCGCGGCCGGCGTGTACTTCCGCCCCCTGCTGCTCACCGGCACCGGATACGCCGCGCACAACGCGTGCGCCCTGCACTTCCTCGTCGGGCGGGAGGATCACGAGTCCGACCTGCCGCCCAACCCGCTCGTGCCCTACCTGCGCACGGCGATCGACGACGAGGCCGGGACCGCCACCGCCTCCGTGCTCGGGATCGGCTTCCGGCAGACCGCGCACGTCTCCGAGCACGGCTGCGCCCTCGGTGGCCGCGCCGCGGGAGCCGAGAGCGGTGAGCCGCCCCCGCCGCTGCGCGAGGACGGCGGCCCGGGCGTCCGGCTCGCCGAGGCGACCGACGTCGCGGACGAGGTCTCCGCGCCCCTCGAGGAGACCGCGGCGCACGAGGGGACGCGGGGCCTCGTCGTCGTCCATCGCGGCGAGATCCTCGACGAGTGGTACGCCGACGGTTTCGGCCCCGACACCCGCCAGCTCGGCTGGTCCATGGCCAAGAGCGTGGCCTCCACGCTCGTCGGGCGTGCGCAGCTCGAGTTCCCCGACGCCGACCTCGACCCGGCCACCACCGCGCTCCGCCCCGAGTGGACCGACGAGCGGGCGCGGATCTCACTCGACCACCTGCTGCGCATGACCTCCGGCCTCGAGTGGGACGAGGAGTACGACCTCGGCACCCCGGTCACCCGGATGCTCTACCTCGAGCCGGACATGGCCGACTACGCCGCGTCCCAGCCGCCCGCCCACAACCCGGGTGAGTACCGCCAGTACTCCTCCGGCACCACCAACATCCTCTGCGACCTCCTGCACGAGCGGACCGGGATGGGACCCGAGATGGCCGAGGAGTTGCTGTTCCGCCCGCTCGGCATGCGCAGCGCCGTCCTCGAGGCCGACGCGTCCGGCGGGTCGGTGTGCAGCTCGTACCTGTGGGCGAGTCCCCGGGACTGGGCGCGGTTCGGTCAGTTCGTGATGGACGACGGCGAGGTGGACGGACAGCGGCTCTTGCCAGAGGGGTGGATGGACTACGCGACCACGGGCGTCGCGGCGGGCGGCGAACCCGAGCCCTACGGCGCCCAGTGGTGGCTCAACCAGGCCGGTGACGGTGGCCCGCTCCGGTTTGGCCGGATGCCGGCCGATGCCTACTGGGCGTCCGGTCACGACGGGCAGTACGTCGTGGTGGTCCCCTCGGCCGATCTCGTGGTGGTACGCACCGGTTTCACCCCCGACTCTGGTCTCGACGAGGTGGGGGTGGACCGGCTGGTGGACGAGGTCGCCCGCGCGGTCGGCTGAGCGGCTCAGCCCCAGGCGGCCTGGATCCCCGCACTCGCGCGGTCGACCCGCTCGAGGCGGCTCTCCGTGTACAACGCGATCTGGTCGACGATCACCCGCATCTTCGCCGCATCGTCGGGCGCAGAGTCCCACAGCGGCCGCAGTACCGCATCCAGGCCCGCCGGCGCGGACTGCGCCAGGAACTCCGCCACCCGGTGGATCCGATCGCGCTGCCGGTCCTGCCGCAGGCGGTGCCCCGGATCGCTCATCACGTACCGCACGGCCATCGTCTTGAGCATGACGACCTCGGCCTCCACCTCCACCGGCACCTCGAGGTCCGCGCTGTAGCGGCCGTGCGGCCGCGCGCCGTGCACCTCGCGGGTCGCGTGGATCGCAGGCATCACGAAACGGCCCACCAGCTCACTGGTCAGCGCCTTGAGAGCGACGAACCCGGCGAAACTCTCCGCAAACGGCTGCACCGCCCGGACCACCTCGAGTGACCCGAGCCGGCCCGCCGCCTGCTCCAGCTCATCGGCGTCCGGCCCGCGGAACTCCGCCGCGCCCAGCTCGGCGAGCGCCGCGACCTCCGAGCGGTCGGACAACGACCGCAGGTCCAGGCGGCCGGCGACGATCGCGTCCTCCACGTCGTGCACCGAATAGGCCACGTCGTCGGAGAAGTCCATGATCTGGGCTTCCAGGCACCGGGTGTCCCCGGGCGCGCCCTGCCGGATCCACGCCAGGGTGTCCGCGTCGTCGGCGTAGGCACCGAACTTCCGCGTCCCCTCCCGCGGCAGCCACGGGTACTTGGTGGCGGCGTCCAGCGCGGCGCGGGTGAGGTTCAGTCCCACCCCGCGACCGTCGGCGTCCACGACCTTGGGCTCCAGTCGGGACAGGATCCGCACGGTCTGCGCGTTGCCCTCGTAACCGCCGAACGAGCGGGCGACCTCGTCCAGGGCGCGCTCACCATTATGACCGTAGGGCGGATGGCCGATGTCGTGGCTCAGACCCGCGAGGTCCGCGAGATCAGGGTCGCAGCCCAGGCCGGCGGCGATGCTTCGCGAGATCTGCGCCACCTCAAGCGAATGGGTGAGCCGGGTGCGTGGGGTGTCCCCGTCCCCGGGGCCCACCACCTGTGTCTTGTCGGCGAGTCGGCGCAGTGCCGCCGAGTGCAGGACGCGGGCGCGGTCGCGGTCGAACGGGCTGCGCTCACTGGCCTTGCCCCGCCCACGTCCGGCCCCCTCGTCCACGCGCCGCTCGGCGTCCGCCGCGTCGTACGCGTAACCCGTCATGCCCGTCCCCTCCGGGCGTCCCCGCCCCCTCGTCCCCCGGTCGCCGACTCATCCGGGGAAGTCCACATCACTGCCGGCGATCCGGTGGTACTGGTACCAGAGCACCGCGCCGGTCTCCCGGATGATGCTCATGATCTGGTTCTCGCGCGTCCACACCGCCGGCCCGTGCCTGGTCGGCGACGTCCACGCGTCCAGTCCGGCATCGCGGGCCATCATCCGCGAGCGGTACGAGTGCGTGGGGTCGCTGACCAACACCACCGACTGTCCGCCCTGGTCTCGCACCGTCTGTGCCACGGCGTCCAGGCTGCCCTCGGTGTTCGTGCCGGTCTCCACCGCCAGGACGGCCTCGGGGGGCACGCCGAGCCTGGTGAGATAGGCCCGGCCGGACCCGGCCTCGGTGTACAGGTCACCGGGCTGGCCACCGCCGACCGTGATGATCTGCGGCGCGACCCCCTCGTCGTACAGCAGGGCCGCGTGCTCGAGGCGTGCCTGGAACACCGGCGTCGGTACGCCGTTGTACTGGGCCGCCCCCAGCACGACGATCGCATCCGCCGGCGTGCGGTCGTCGATCCGCGCTACGTGCCAGACGCGGAACGCGATGAACCCGGGGATGACCAGGCACAACAGCAGTGCGATGGTCAGGACCCAGCTGACGGCCCTGGACACCGCGCGGAGCGGGGACCCGGATCTTCTCACCCGACCAGTGTGCCAGTGGCGTCCGTCAGCACCCGATTAGGCGCTGGGCGAGATAGCCCTCCACCTGATCGATCGCCACGCGCTCCTGCGCCATCGTGTCCCGCTCCCGGATGGTGACGGCCTGGTCCTCGAGCGTGTCGAAGTCGACGGTGATGCAGAACGGGGTGCCGATCTCGTCGTGGCGGCGGTAGCGGCGGCCGATCGCCTGCGCGTCGTCGAAGTCCACGTTCCAATTCTTACGCAGCTGGGCCGCCAGGTCGCGGGCTTTGGGAGACAGGTCGGCGTTGCGGGACAGCGGCAGCACCGCGGCCTTGATCGGGGCCAGACGGCGGTCGAGCTTGAGCACCGTGCGGGTGTCCACGCCGCCCTTGGCGTTGGGCGCCTGGTCCTCGGTGTAGGCGTCGATGAGGAACGCCATCAGCGAGCGGGTCAGGCCGAAGCTGGGCTCGATGACGTACGGCACGTACTTCTCGCCGGAGGCCTGGTCGAAGTACTGCAGATCCTCACCGGAGTGGGTCTGGTGCTGGGTCAGGTCGTAGTCGGTGCGGTTGGCGACGCCCATGAGCTCGCCCCACTCGTTGCCCGAGAAGCCGAACTTGTACTCGAAGTCGATGGTGCCCGCCGAGTAGTGCGCGCGCTCGTCGTCGGGAACGTCGAAGCGGCGCATGTTCTCCGGGTCGATACCCAGGTCCACGAACCAGTCCCAGCAGTCCTCGACCCAGCGCTTGAACCACTCGTCGGCCTCGTCGGGCTTGACGAAGAACTCGATCTCCATCTGCTCGAACTCGCGGGTACGGAAGATGAAGTTGCCGGGTGTGATCTCGTTGCGGAACGCCTTGCCGATCTGACCGATGCCGAACGGCGGCTTGCGCCGGGCCGTGGTCATGACGTTCTTGTAGTTGATGAAGATGCCCTGTGCGGTCTCCGGGCGCAGGTAGTGCAGGCCGGTCTCGTTGTCCACGGGGCCCAGGTACGTCTTCATCAGGCCGGAGAACAGCTGCGGGTCGGTCCACTGCCCCTTGGTGCCGCAGTTGGGGCAGGCGATCTCGGTCATCGGGGCGTCGGCCACCGAGTCGAGCTTCTTCTTGGCGGCGTACGCCTCCCGCAGGTGGTCCTGACGCAGGCGGGAGTGGCAGTTGCGGCACTCCACCAGCGGGTCCGTGAAGGTCTCGACGTGGCCCGAGGCCTGCCACACCTGGCGGGGCAGGATGATCGAGGAGTCCAGGCCCACGACGTCCTCGCGGCCCGTGACGAACGTGCGCCACCACTGCTTCTTGATGTTGTCCTTGAGCTCCACTCCCAGTGGGCCGTAGTCCCACGCCGAGCGCGTCCCGCCGTAGATCTCGCCACACTGGTACACCAGTCCCCGGCGCTTGCAGAGGTTGACGACGGTGTCGATGACGGAAGCTGAGGCTGCCACGTCGGGGGTTCTCCCTTTGGTGAGTCGGTTGGCTGAGGTGTCGGGGTGGACCACCTCGGCGCGGGCCGGCGCCCGGGCACTTCTCATCAGGGTATCCGGTCGACCTCCCCGGTCTGGGATACTGGGGTCCCCTACCCGACACGACGCCGACGGCGACCGAGCACGACCTCGAACCCGGAAGGTGGAGATGATGGCAGCCGGACCCCGATCGACCGGACCCGCGCCGGTCGCGGACGTCCACGACGCGGACCACCGGGCCGTCCCCGTCCCCCTCCCGCCGGACGACGTGGTGTCGGCGGCGGGCGAGCTGCTCAGGGCCCTGTCCGCTCCCCTGCGTATCGCTATCGTCCTCCAGCTCAAGGAGGGTCCACGGTGTGTCCACGAGCTCGTCGACGCGCTGGGCGTGACACAGCCACTGGTCAGTCAGCACCTCCGCGTCCTCAAGTCCTCAGGGGTCGTCTCGTCCCATCGCCAGGGCCGCGAGATGCGGTACGAACTGCTGGACGGGCACCTGCTCAACATCGTCGAGGCGGCCGTCGGGCACGCCGGGGAGCAGTGACGCCGTGACCTCAGGCGGCAGGCCCATCGGCATGCGCTCGACGCGCCAACGCAGCGCGATCTCCGCGTTGCTGGACGAGTCCAAGGGCTTCCGGTCGGCGCAGGATCTGCACGCCGAGTTGCGAGAGCGCGGCGACACGATCGGACTCACCACCGTGTACCGGACGCTGCAGTCCATGGCCGACGCCGGCGCGGTCGACGTGTTGCGCACCGATTCCGGCGAGCTGATCTTCCGCAAGTGCTCCGACTCGCACCACCATCACCTGGTATGCCGGCTCTGCGGGTTCACTGTCGAGGTCGAGGAACCTGGCGTCGAGGTGTGGGCGCACCGCGCCGGTCGGGCCCACGGGTTCTCCGACGTCAGCCACACGGTGGAGCTGTTCGGCCTCTGCGCGCGGTGCGCCGAGGCCGGGGCCGCCGGCCGGCCTGACGCCGGCGCCGATACCGACTGAGCCACCGCTGGGGCGCCGCCCGGCCACAGCCGCCCGCCGTCATGTCGTCTGGCGCGTACCGATGGGCGGGCGAGACGCCATGCCCGCGCGCGGCTGTCTTCCGGGCGGACATCCACAGGCGCGAGACGCCATCCGCGGGGGCGGCTGCCCGGAATGCGCGCGCCGGTCAGGCGGGTGCGACACCACCGAATCGCCGGTCGCGTTCCGCGTACTCCAGGCAGGCGGCCCACAGGTCTCGGCGATCGAAGTCCGGGAACAAGGTGTCCTGGAAGACGAACTCGGCGTACGCGCTCTGCCACAGCAGGAAGTTCGAGGTGCGCAGCTCCCCCGACGGGCGCAGGAACAGGTCGACGTCCGGCATGTCGGGCTCGTCGAGGAAGTCGGCGAAGTTCTCCTCGGTGATGTCGTCGGGCTCCAACTCGCCGGCGGCCACCCGGCGGGCGATGTCGCGCGCGGCGTCGACGATCTCGGCCCGGCCGCCATAGTTGACGCACATGGCCAGGGTCATGACCGTGTTGCCGCGGGTGAGCTCCTCCGCCTCCTCGAGCTCTTTGATGACAGACCCCCACAGCCGCGGTCGCCGGCCGGCCCACCGCACGCGCACCCCGAGTGCGTTCATCTCGTCGCGGCGGCGCCGCAGGACGTCGCGGTTGAAGCCCATGAGGAACCGCACCTCCTCCGGGCTGCGCTTCCAGTTCTCGGTGGAGAACGCGTACGCGGACAGGTACGGGATGCCCATCTCGATGCACCCCTCCACCACGTCCATCAGTACGGCCTCGCCGCGCTTGTGCCCTTCGGTGCGGGGCAGACCGCGCTCCTGCGCCCAGCGCCCGTTGCCGTCCATGACCAGCGCGACGTGGCGGGGCACGAACTCGGCGGGGATGGCCGGCGGCCGCGCCCCCGACGGGTGCGGGGCCGGCGGCCGGACCGTGGCCGCCTGCGGCGCGGGACGCTTACGGAATCTGGGTAGTCCGGGCACGGTGCTCCTCGATGGGGATGACAGGGTCGGAATCGGCGGGCCGAGCGGAATCGGGCCGAGCGGGATCGGGACGAGCGGCGACGAATCCGTCGGCATCCGCGCCGACCAGACCGCGGTCGACCAGTGGCAGGCTGCGCAGGTCACGCTCGAGATGCCACTGCAGATGCGCGGCCGCGATGCCGGACGCCTGCCGCACCACCGCGGGCGAGGACAGCCCGACGGCGTCCCACCGCCCTGACAGCAGCGCGGACAGGTGCTCGGCGACGCCAGGCGAGAGCATCGCACAGCCCTGCGGTCGGCAGTGCACGCACACCGTGCCGCCGGAGGCGACGTGGAATGCCCGGTGCGGACCGACGGCCCCGCAGCGCACGCAGCAGTCCAGGACGGGTTCCCAGCCGGAGGCGGCCATGGCGCGCAGGAGGAACGCGTCGGCGACCAGCCCCGGCGCGCGGCGGTGTTCGGCGAGGGAGCGAAGAGCGCCGACGGCGAGGCGGAGCAACCGCGGAGTGGGAGCCCCCTCCTCGCCGGCCAGGCGTTCGGCGGTCTCCAGCACCACGCAGCCGGACGTGTACGCGGGGTAGTCCGCGACCAGCGGACGAGCGAGTGACTCGCGGCTGGTGGCCTGGCGGACCGTGCCCAGCCCGCTGCTGCCGCGACCTGGGGCGATCTGCACCTCCACCACCGCGAACGGCTCCAGGCTGGCGCCCATGCGGGAGCGGGTGCGCCGCACCGCACGGGCCACGGCGCGGACGAGGCCGTGACGTTCTGTCAGCAGAGTGACGATGCGGTCGGCCTCGCCCAGGTCGTAGGTGCGCACGACGAGGCCCGTGTCGGTGAAGGGATGCACCCGGGCCTCCTTCCGTGTCGTTCACCCGCGCCGTAACGGCCGCCCGCGCCGTAACGGTCACCCGCGCGGCCACACGGGCGACGCGCGTCGCACGGTGCGGGTGCCCATTGTCCCATTGGCGGGCTAGAAGCCGAGACGCCCCAGCATCTTGGGATCGCGCTGCCACTCCTTGAGGACTTTGACGTGCAGGTCGAGGTACACCTTGGTGCCGAGCAGCGCCTCGATTCCCGCGCGGGCGCGGGTGCCGACCTCGCGCATGCGGGACCCGCCCTTGCCGAGCACGATCGACTTCTGGCTCTGCCGCTCGACGTAGACGGTGGCGTGGACGTCCACCATGTCATCGCGGCCCTCGTGCGGCAGGACCTCCTCGATGGTCACCGCGATCGAGTGCGGCAGCTCGTCGCGCACGCCCTCGAGGGCTGCCTCGCGGATGAGCTCGGCCATGCGGGTCTCGTCGGACTCCTCGGTCACCACGTCGTCCGGGTAGAACTGCGGACCCTCGGGCAGCAGCGAGGCGATGACGTCCGCCACCACGTCGACCTGCTCGCCGGACGCGGCCGAGACCGGCACGACCTCCGAGTCCGGACCGAGGAGTTTCGAGACGGCGACGAGTTGCTCCATGACCTTCTGCTTGGAGACGGTGTCGATCTTGGTCACCAGCCCGAGGAGCGGCGTGGTCGGGCACAGCTTGCGGACCTGCTCGAGGATCCAGCGGTCGCCGGGGCCGATCCGCTCGCCAGCGGGGATGCACAGGCCGATGAGATCGACATCGGAGTAGGTGTCCTCGACCAGTGCGTTGAGCCGCTCCCCGAGCAGGGTGCGCGGGCGGTGCAGGCCGGGGGTGTCGACGAGGATGATCTGCGCGTCGGGCCGGTGGACGATCCCGCGGATGGCGTGCCGGGTGGTCTGTGGCTTGGCGGAGGTGATGGCGATCTTCTCCCCCACCAACGCGTTGGTCAGCGTGGACTTGCCCGTGTTGGGTCGGCCCACGAAGCTGACGAACCCACTGCGGTAGTTCTCGGGAGTGCTCATCGGTTGTCCTCGCGCCGGGGGTGGTCGTCGGTGTCGTCGTCATCGGTCTCGGTGGGTGTGGCCACCACGGTGACCACCTTCACCCGCCCGCGTCGGTCGTGGCCGCCCTCGGCCCGCAGGTCGAGGCCGCTGGTGACGATGCGCGCCCCGGGCAGGGGAACGCGGCCGAGTTCGAGGGCGAGCAGCCCGCCGACGGTCTCGACCTCCTCGGACACCTCGTCCGGGAACTCGATGTCGAACAGGTCCGCCACCTCGTCCAGACCGAGCCGGGCGGACAGCCGATAGCGGCCGTCGCCCAGGTCCTCGACGGGCGGGACCTCGGTGGTGTCGTATTCGTCGACGATCTCGCCGACGATCTCCTCGAGGATGTCCTCGATCGACACCAGACCGGCGGTGCCGCCGTACTCGTCGACGAGGATCGCCAGGTGGTTGTGGTCGCGCTGCATCTCGGCGAGCAGGTCGTCGATCCGCTTGGCGTCGGGCACGAACACGGCCGGGCGCATCACCTCGGCGACGGGGGCGGCGCGCCCGTCGGGATCGTCGAGGCGGGCCACGATGTCGCGGAGGTAGACCACGCCCACCACGTTGTCGGAGTTGTCGCCGTCGACCACGGGGATGCGGGAGTAGCCGGACTTGACGGTGAGCCGCGCGGCCTGGCCGACGGTCTTGTCGGACTCGATCCACACCATCTCGGTGCGGGGGGTCATGACCTCGCGGGCGGTCGTGTCACCCAGTTCGAAGACCGACTGGATCATGCGGGACTCGTCGTCGGCCACGACGCCGCGCTCGCGGGCCATGTCGACGATCTCGAGCAGCTCGATCTCCGAGGCGAAGGGCCCGTTGCGGAAGCCGCCGCCGGGGGTGACGGCGTTGCCGAGGCCGACCAGCAGGGTCGCGACGGGGCCCAGGACGACCCCGGTCACGGTCAGCGGCGTCGACGCGCCCAGGGCGAGCGTGTAGGCGTGCTGGCGGCCGAGGGTGCGGGGCCCGACCCCGGCGACGATGTACGCGGCGACGGTGGTGACGACGACCGCGGTGACCAGGGCCCAGGCGCGGGAGTCGATGAGCTCGTCGAACACCACGGTGAACAGCACGGCGGCGCCGATGAGGCTGAGCATGTGCAGCAGGACGGCGACGTTGATGTACCGCGGGCGGGCGTCGAGCATCCTGGCCAGACGGACGGCGCCGTAGCGGTTGTCCTTGGCCATCTCCTCGACGCGCGCCACGGAGACCGTGCTCAGGGCGGCGTCGAGGGCGGCGAACAGGCCGGCGACGGGGATGAGCACCACGGCTGCGATGGCCGTGTAGATGGTGGCGTCCACGACTCAGGCGTCCACTCTCGGGGACTCGTCGCGGTGGTCGTACCACTCGCCCAACAGCTCGTTCTGCAGGCCGAACATCTCGCGCTCCTCGGCGGGCTCGGCGTGGTCATAGCCCAGCAGGTGCAGGCACCCGTGGACCGTGAGCAGGGCGAGTTCGTGCGCGAGCGGGTGGCCGGAGCTGGCGGCCTGGTCGGCGGCGAACGCCGGGCACAGGACGATGTCGCCGAGCATGGCGGGGCCGGGCTCGGCCAGGTCGGGGCGGCCGCCGGGGGTGAGCTCGTCCATGGGGAAGCTCATCACGTCGGTGGGGCCGGGCAGGTTCATCCACGTGACGTGGAGGTCGGCCATGGTGTCCTTGTCGACGAGCGTGATCGACAGTTCGGCGGCCGGGTGCACGTCCATCCGGGCGATTACGAACGCGGCCACGTCGATGAGCTCGGCCTCGTCGACCTCCACGCCCGACTCGTTGGCGACCTCGATACTCATCGTCGGCGCTGCTCCCTGTTCCTGTGTCCGGTGGTGGGTCGGTCGCCCCGTTCGAGGCGGGCTTCGTGCTTGGCGTAGGCGTCGACGATCCGGCCGACGAGGGCGTGCCGGATCACGTCGCGGGACGTGAGCTCGGAGAAGTGGATGTCGTCGACGCCGGAGAGGATGTCGCGCACGACCTTGAGGCCGGAGCGCTGCCCGCCGGGCAGGTCGATCTGGGTGATGTCGCCGGTGACGACGATCTTGGAGCCGAAGCCCAGGCGGGTGAGGAACATCTTCATCTGCTCGGGCGTGGTGTTCTGCGCCTCGTCGAGGATGATGAACGAGTCGTTGAGCGTGCGGCCGCGCATGTACGCCAGCGGCGCCACCTCGATCACCCCGGCCGCCATGAGCTTGGGGATCGCCTCGGGGTCCATCATGTCGTGCAGCGAGTCGTACAGCGGCCGCAGGTACGGGTCGATCTTCTCGTGCAGGGTGCCGGGCAGGTAGCCCAACCGCTCTCCCGCCTCGACCGCGGGCCGGGTGAGGATGATGCGGCTGACCTCCTTGGCGCGTAGCGCGGCGACGGCCTTGGCCATGGCGAGGTAGGTCTTGCCGGTACCGGCGGGTCCGAGGCCGAACACGATGGTGTGGTCGTCGATCGCGTCGACGTAGCGCTTCTGCCCCAGCGTCTTGGGCCGGATCATGCCGCCGCGGCGGGACAGCACGTCGGTGCCGAGGACCTCCTCGGGCGTGAGCGGTCCGGAGTCGGCGAGGATCTCGACCGAGCGCCGCACGGACGCCGGGGTGATCTCCACTCCCCTGCGCGCCTGCCGCAGCAGGTCGGACACGACGCGGGAGGCGCGGTCGACGTCGGGCGGCTCGCCGGAGATGGTCATGGTGCCGCCGCGTACGTGCAGGTCGGCGGCGAGCAGGTCCTCGAGGGCGCGGAGGTTGGCGTCGGCGGCGCCGAGCACCGCCATCGCCAGGTCGGGATCGAGTTGGACCGCCGTGCGGGCGGGGGTGTCGCCGGGGTCGCGCCGGTCGCCGTCGGTGGGGGCGCCGGGGTCGGGGACTGCGTCGTTTCCTGGGGTGCTTACGTGGATCACTTCCCGTGTCGTGGTGCGGTTGGGTCGAGTGTAGACCGCGCGGCCGCCCATCTCGGGGTGAGAACGCCGAGTGCGGCCAACGCCACCGTCGCGGCGGTGGAGGTCCGGAGGACCTCGGGGCCCAGGACGACCGGGCGGGCGCCGGCGGCGGAGAGGGCGTCGAGTTCGGCGTCGGAGACCCCGCCCTCGGGGCCGACGACGACGAGGACCCGCTCCCCCGTCGGTCCCGCGGTCACCGCGTCCGCGAACCCGGCGGCGCCCTCCTCGTGCAGGACGAGTGCGCTGGCCCCGCCCTCGACCTCGGCGGCGACGAGAGCGGCGAGCGCGGTGGAGTCGACGAGGTCGCCGATCTCCGGCTCCCAGGCCCGGCGGGACTGTTTGGCGGCGGCCCGGGCGGCGTTAGTCCACTTGGTGCGACCCTTGTCCACCTTGGGGCCGGTCCACCGGCTCACGCAGCGGTCCGCCTGCCACGGCACGATCCGGTCGGCGCCGGCCTCGGTGGCGAGTTCGACGGCCAGTTCCGACCGCTCGGACTTGGGCAGGGCCTGGACGACGGTGACCTCGGGGGTCGGGCGTGGCACGTCGACCCGGGTGACGACCCCGGCCTCGACGCGGCCGGAGCTCGTCGTCGTCACCACACAGTCCCCCACCGCGCCCCGGCCGTCACCGACCCGGATCGCCTCCCCCGGCCGGACCCGCAGCGCCGATCCGGCGTGCCGGCCCTCGGGGCCGTCGAGCACGACCGTCTCGCCGACTGCGGGGACGGTGTCGGCGCGGAACAGGGAGGGGGTCACGGGCGGCTCGGTATCCGAGGTTCTCGGGTGTCGTGTCTCGGCGGCTCAGTGCCCGGCGACGGCGTCGCGCAGGCGGGAGAACAGGCCACCGCGGCGGGCGGTGTCCTCGTTGACGACCTCGGCCGAGTCACCATCGAGGCGGCGCAGCTGCTCCACGAGGTCGCGGCGCTTGCGGTCCAGCCTCTCCGGGATGACGACCTCCATGTGAACCGTCAGGTCACCCGCGCCACCACCGCGGACGCGGGGCATGCCGCGCCCGGTGAGGGTGACGGTGTGGCCGGGCTGCGTGCCGGCCGGGATCTCGATCTGCAGGGGTTCGCCCACCACCGTCTCGAGCTCGACCTCGCCGCCGAGGATCGCGTCGACCACCGGCACGCGGACGGTGCAGTGCAGGTCCTCGCCGTCGCGGACGAACACCGGGTGGGTGCGCTCGTTGACCTCGATGTAGAGGTCGCCGGCCGGCCCGCCGCCGGGGCCGACCTCGCCTTGCCCCGCCAGGCGGATGCGCATGCCGCCGCCGACGCCGGCGGGGATCTTGGCCGAGACGGTGCGGCGCTTGCGGACGCGGCCCTGGCCGGTGCACTCACCACACGGGTCGGTGATGATCTCGCCCGTACCCGCGCAGGTCGGGCAGGGACGGCTGGTCATGATGTTGCCCAGGAGCGAGCGCTGGACGGACTGGATCTCACCCTGGCCCTGGCACATCCCGCAGGTGGCCGGCGGCTTGTCGCTGGCCGAGCCCTTGCCGTGGCACGTCTCGCACAGCACGGCGGTGTCGACCTGGATCTCCTTGGTGACGCCGGTGGCGCACTCGTCCAGGCCGAGGGTGACGCGGATGAGTGCGTCCGAACCGGGCTGGACGCGGCTGCGGGGGCCGCGTCCACCGCCGCCTCCGGCCCCGCCGCCGAAGAAGGCCTCGAAGACGTCGCCGAGTCCGCCGCTGCCGAAGCCCCCGCCGAAACCGCCGCCGTAGCCACCGCCACCGCCGGACGAGTCGAGCGGGTCGCCGCCCATGTCGACGATGCGGCGCTTCTCCGGGTCGGTGAGGACCTCGTAGATCGCGGTGATCTCGCTGAACTTCTCACGCGCCTCGTCCGACGGGTTGACGTCGGGGTGGAGCTCGCGGGCGAGCTTGCGGTAGGCGCGCTTGATCTCGGACTCCGAGGCGCCCCTATCGACCCCGAGGGTCCCGTAGTAGTCGCGTGACACGTGTGGCCTTTCGTCGTGAGGAAGATCTGATCGCAGCGGGAAGCGTACGGGCGTCAGCGCCCGGTGAGGAGTTCGCCCACGTAGTGGGCAACAGCGGCGACCGAGGCGATTGTTCCCGGGTAGTCCATCCGAGTGGGCCCGAGCACCCCCATCCCGCCGAACGTCTGCCCCTCCGCGCCGTACTGCGAGGACACCACCGAGGCACCGCGGATCTCGGCGGTCTGGGTCTCCTCGCCGATCTGCACGGTCACCCCGCCGGGGCCGCCCCGGCCCACGGAGTGGGCGGCGGTGAGCAGTCGCAGGATCACCACCTGTTCCTCGAGGGCCTCGAGGACCGAGCGCAGGGAGCCGTCGAAGTCGGCGGCGCTGCGGGTGAGGTTGGCGGTGCCGCCCAGGACGATGCGGTCGTCGGGGTGCTCGACGAGCGTCTCCACCAGCACGGTCACGCAGCGCTCCACGGCGTCGCGGTACTCGGGCCGGGCGCGCTCGCCGGTCGCGGCCAGGGCGTCCGAGGCGTCGGACAGGCGCTTGTCGGCGACGGCCTCGGACAGCAGGCCGCGCAGCTCGGCGAGGTGCTCGTCGGTGAGCGGGGCGGCCAGCTCGACCGTCCGCTGGTCGACGCGGCCGGTGTCGGTGATGAGGACCAGCAGCAGGCGCGTGGGGGTCAGGCTCACCACCTCGAGGTGGCGCACCGTCGAGCGGCCGAGGACCGGGTACTGCACGACGGCGACCTGTCGCGTGAGCTGGGAGAGCAGGCGGGCGGCGCGCCGGAGCACGTCGTCGAGGTCGACCGCGCCCTCGAGGAACGCCCGGATCGCCCGCTTCTCGGCCCGCGAGAGCGGGGTGATCTCCTCGATCGAGTCGACGAAGTGACGGTAGCCCTTCTCCGTGGGCACGCGCCCCGAGCTGGTGTGGGGTTGGACGATGAACCCCTCGGCCTCGAGCACCGCCATGTCGTTGCGGATGGTCGCGCTGGACACGCCCAGCGAGTGGCGGTCGACGAGGGCCTTGGACCCGACCGGTTCGTGGGAGGCGATGTAGTCGGAGACGATCGCGCGCAAGACCTCGGTCCTACGATCGGCCGTACTCGACATACCCGCTCCTCCCCTGTGCCCGTTGTTCTGCCGATTCTATGCCAGTTCCTGCACTGATGGCCCAGTCGACGGCGTCACACGAGCACGTCGCGGACGACGCCGTCGGCGAGCAGACGGCCCGCCTCGGTCAGCGCGTACCCGGGGCCGGCGGGATCGTCGGCCGCCCGGCGGCGCAGCAGCCCGGCCGCCACGCGCTCGTCGGCGCGGGCGCGCTCGTCCACGGTGAAGGCCTCGTCGCCGAGCCCCTCCGCCAGTCGGAGCCCGGTCATGATCCGCTCGATGTGGCGGTCGGAGTCGTCGAGCAGTTCCCCGCCGTCGACGGGGAGTCGACCGGCGTCGCACTCGGCGGCGTAGCGCGCGGGGTGCTTGACGTTCCACCACCGGGCCCCGGCGACGTGGGAGTGGGCACCCGGCCCGACGCCCCACCAGTCGCCGCCGCGCCAGTAGCCCATGTTGTGGCGGCAGTACGCCGAGGAGTCGGTGGCGAAGTTGGAGACCTCGTACCAGTGGAACCCCGCCCGGGCGAGGCGGTCGGCCACCTGCTCGTACCGGTCGGCGAGCACATCGTCGACGGTGCCCGGCATCTCGCCCCGGCGGATCCGGCGGGCCAGGGCGGTGCCGTCCTCGACGATCAGCGAGTAGGCGGAGACATGGTCGACACCGGCGCCGACGACCGCGTCGAGGGTCCGCGCGAGGTCGTCGTCGGTCTCCCCCGGCGTGCCGTAGATGACGTCGAGGTTGACGTGCTCGAACCCCGCCCGCAGCGCCTCGGCGACCGCCTCCTGCGGCCGACCGGGGGTGTGGGTGCGATCGAGGATGCGCAGGACGTGCGCGGCGGTGGACTGCATGCCCAGCGAGATGCGTGTGAACCCGCCCCCGCGCAGGCGCGCGAAGAACTCGGGGGATGTGGACTCGGGGTTGCTCTCCGTGGTGACCTCCGCACCGGGGGCCAGGCCGAAGGCGGCGTCGACACGCGCGAGGAGGCCGACGAGGACGTCCGCGCCGACCAGCGACGGGGTGCCCCCGCCGATGAAGACGGTGTCGACCTTCGGGGCCGCGCCGGCGGAGGACAGCGCCTGCGCGGCCCTCTCGATCTCGATCGCGGCAGCGCGTTCCCAGTCGACGGGTGAGGTCGCCGATCCGAGTTCGCCGGCGGTGTAGGTGTTGAAGTCGCAGTAGCCGCACCGGGTGGAGCAGAACGGCACGTGGAGGTAGATGCCGAAGGGCGCCTCGGGGTCGCGTGCCGGTGGCGTCGCCGCCAGCTCGGCCGGGTCGTGTGGCGCGATCGTCACATCTGACCGGTCTCGGTGTCCGATCCGGTCTCACCTCCTGTCGTGCCCGGGGTGGGCGGCGTCTCGATCGGCGGGGTCGTCGTCACCGAGAGCTCGTCGTCGTCAAGGACTGTAACCGCAGGCGCGCCGTACGTCGGTGTCCGGGAGGCGTCGTCGGGGGTGCCCGGCCCCGCGGGGGCGTCCGGCACGGCGGTCGGCCGATCGGGGCCGGCGTCGCCGTCGGGCGTGGTCGCCGCCGGAGCGCTGTACGTCGGCGCCTCGGGTCCGTCCGAGCCGCCTCGGTCCGCGCCGGTCCCCCCGCCGGCGTCGCCGCCCGTGGCCGCGGCCGGCGCCGGCGGGACGGTCGGCGTCGGCACCGCCGGGGTCGGGTCGACGGACTGCGCGTCACCGGCGGGGCCGGCGGCCGCGGGCGCGCTGTAGGTCGGCGCCTGCGCGGCGTCGTCCGGGGTGCCCGGGCCCGCGGGGGCGTTCGGCACGGCGGTCGGCCGAGCGGGTCCGGCGTCGCCGTCGGGCGTCGTCACCGCCGGAGCGCTGTACGTCGGCGCGGCGGGCGCGTCCGCGCGGTCAGCCGGCCGCGGTGCGGACCCGGTCGGCTTGGAGCCGGTGGGCTTGTTCTGTCGCTTCGCGGCCGCACTCTGCTTCGTGGCGGCCTTCTTCTTGGCGGCCTTTTTCGCCGGGGCCTTCGCGGCGGGGGTCTTCTCCGCGCCTGCCTTCTTCGCCGGTGCCTTCTTCGCCGGTGCCTTCTTCGCAGAAGCCTTCTTCGCGGGAGCCTTCCTCGCCGGCGTCTTCACGGCGGCCGCTTTCTTCGCGGGTGTCTTCCTCGCCGGCGCGGGGCGCTCCGCCACCTCGGTCGACTGCTCGTCGAGGGTGGCCACCGCGGTGGAGGTGCCCTCCCGTACGGCGACCTCGGCCCCGGCCGGGCCCGCCGGATCGCCACCGCCGTCGCGCTCGTCCGCCGCGGCGACGAACTCCGCCAGCGCGTCCTCGACCGCGTCCGCGAGCGGCCACGGATCCGGCACGAGGTCCTTGCACCCGATGAACCCGAAGTGGAGGCGTCCGTCCAGCGACATCACAGTGCAGTTCAGGCCGGCGCCGTGGAACACCGGGCCCATAGGCATCATCTTCTCGATCTTCGCGCCCAGGAAGTACAGCGGGAAATTGGGGCCGGGCACGTTCGAGACCACCAGGTTGTGCACGACCGGGTGACGCTCGGAGAGTCGTAGCCGCGAGTACATACGCACCGCGGACCCGAACACCGACGGCGCGGCGAACTGCGCCCAGTCCGTGAGCAGGTTGGCGTCCAGGGCATCGGTGTGGTCCTTGGCCACGGTGTTCGCGTCGCGGATCGCCTCGAGCCTCCCGACAGGGTCGTCGATATCCGTGGCCAGGGACATGAACATCCCCGACACCCGGTTGGTGCCGGGCCGGGACTCCGCGGCGTGCACGGACATCGGCACCATCGCGATGAGCGGCTTGCGCGGCAGGGCGTCCAGATCGTCGAGGTACTTGCGCAGGGCGGTGGAGCACACGGCCAGCACCACGTCGTTGACCGTCGTGCCGAAGGCGTTCTTCACGCGCTTGACGTCCTCGAGGTCCACGCTGGCGAAGGAGATGGACCGGTGACCGGTGATGGTGCGGTTGAACGGGGTGCGCGGAGCCGTGAACGGCGCGGGCATGGCCAACCCCTTGCGGGCGCGATTGATCCACGACGGCAACACGCCGAGCGTGCCCGGCAGCAACGAGGCGAGCCGCCACGGCGTGGCCAGGCGCGACAGCGCCCCGCCGACGGCGAGCTCCAGCGCTCCGGAGCCACCGGCGCTCTGGCCGACCAGCTCCTCGTCGAGGTCCGGGTCCTCGGGCGTCAACGTACACAGCTGCGAGAGCATGTTGGCTCCCGTGACGCCGTCCACGGTGGAGTGGTGCATCTTCGCGAACACGGCGACCCGACCGTCCCGCAGGCCCTCGATGACGTACATCTGCCACAGCGGCATCGACCGGTCGATCGGCTGGCCGGCGAGGTGGGCGCACAGCTCCGCGAGTTCGTGATCCGCGCCGGGGCCGGGGATACCGACGCGGTGCAGGTGGTGGTCGATATCGAAGTCCTCGTCCTCCACCCAGACCGGATGGTCCACGTTGAGCAGCGAGTCGTGCAGCTTACGGCGGAACGGGGGCATCGCGGTGATCCGGCGGGAGAGTTCGTCCCGCAGGGCCCCGAACGAGTACCCGTCCGGCATCTCGGAGACATCCAGCACGATGAGCCCGCACACGTGCAGGAGCTGGGATCTGGTCTCGAAGTAGAGAAAGCTGGCGTCGAGCCCACTCAAGCGCTGCATGGAGGGAGTGTACGTCCGGGTTTCGGCCCACGGGTCGCGTTGCGAACGGTTCCGTGCAGCGAATGTGAACGGGGTCTACAGGACCTCGACGAGGACCCATGCGATCACGACGAACGCGATCAGCAGGACGAGGGCGAGTGTCACACGCGACCGGGGCATCAGCGGACCTCCTTCCCGGTCTCGGCGGTCCGCGGCGCGACGAGCGCGCGGAACCTCTGGACGAGCAGATCCGCGATCCACTCCACCGCCACGGCGACGAGGAGGAACAGCGGGACCCCCATCGCGAGCATGATCGCGACCTGCAGGGGGAACGGCAGGGTGGCGAGCCAGAGCTCGGCCCTGTCCCAGAACTGCAGGAGCGCGGTCACGCAGGGATCCTACGGCCGCCCGGTGGCGGCGGCGCGGCGACCTCCCACCACCGAGGAGTCGAGCCCGCGTCGGCGAAGCAGGGCCGCCGTGTTCGGCTCGGACCCGCGCATCCGCCGGTAGGCGTCGAGGAAATCGATCGCGCCGCCCCGCGAGAGGACCTCGCGCCGCATCCGGTCCCCCGAGTCCCGCTTCAGACCACCGCGCTCCACGAACCACTCGGCGGCGTCGGCGTCGAGCACCTCGGCCCAGAAGTACGAGTAGTAGGCGGCCGAGTACCCGCCGGCGAAGATGTGCTGGAAGTACCGCGACCGGTACCGCGGCTCGATGCCCGGTACGTCGAGGCCGGCATCGGCCAGCACACGGGCCTCGAACTCGTCGACGTCGGTGACGGCCTCCGCCTCCTTCGGGGTGAGCGAGTGCCACTCGAGGTCGATCAGGGCGGCGGCGAGGTACTCCACGGTGGCCTGGCCTTCGCCGAAGCGCTCGGCCTCCCGCATCCGCTCCACCAGTTCTTCACCGATCGGCTCCCCCGTCTCGACGTGCCGCGCGTAGCGGGCGAGCATCTCCGGCCGGCGCGCCCACATCTCGTTGACCTGGGACGGGAACTCGACGAAGTCGCGCGGGACCGAGGTGCCCGAGAACACCGGGTACTCCACGTCCGACAACAGTCCGTGCAGGGCGTGACCGAACTCGTGGAACATCGTCGTGACCTCGTCCATGGTGAGCAGCGTGGGCTGCCCCGCCGCGGGACGGGCGAGGTTCATGACGTTGACGACCACCGGGCGGGAGTCCAGGAGCCGGGACTGGTCCCGGAACGAACTCATCCACGCCCCGCCGCGCTTGGTCGGACGGGCGTAGTAGTCCAACAACAGCAGGCCGACGCCGGCATCCCGCTGCGAGCGCTCGTCGTCGAACACCTCGATTACGCGGACATCGGGCAGGTATCCGGCGAGATCGGTGCGCTCGGCGAAGCGCAGGCCGTACAACTCCGACGCAGCGTGCATCACCCCGTCGTGCAGCACCCGCTCGAGCTCGAAGTACGGACGGACGGTCGCGTCGTCCACCCGGAACCTCTCGGCCCGCAGCCGCTCGGACTCCCACGCCCAGTCGGCGGGGTGCAGTTCGCGCTCCTCGCCACCGAGCAGGTCCTTGGCCTCGTTGCGGGCGTTGGTCACCGCGGCGTCGACCACGTCGAGCAGCAGACCACGGGCCGCCTCGGGTGTCCCGGCCGTCTCCACGGCGAGGACGTGTTCGGCGTGGGACCCCAGCCCGAGCAGGCGGGCGCGCTCGGCGCGCAGGCGCACGATCTCCAGCACGATCGGGGTGTTGTCGTGACCCGGGGTCGCGCCCCGGCCCAGCGAGGCCTCCGACACGCGGCGGCGCAGGCCCGCGTCGTCGAGCCAGGCGGTGATCGGCTGGACCGTCGGCAGCCCCAGCGGGATCAGCCAGCCGTCCCGGCCCGCGTCGGCGGCGGTCGCGGCGAGCGTGGCACGCATCGACTCCGGCAGCCCGGCGAGTTCTGCCTCGTCGGTGACGGGGACGGCCAGTTCCGTGGTGGAGGCCAGCAGGTTCTCGCCGAACTCCGTGGTGAGCTCCGCGAGACGGGTGTCGATCGCGGTGAGGCGGGCCCGGCCCGCGTCGTCGAGCGCCGCACCCGCACGGAGCAGGTCCCGGTGGTGCCGGCGGACGAGCCGCGCGGTCTCGTCGTCGAGGTCCAGCTCGCCGGCCTCCAGCGCGGAGTGGACCGCGTCGACGCGCGCGAACAGGCCGGGGTCCGTCATCACGGCCGAGCGGTGCGCGGCCAGCAGCGGCGAGACGACCCGTTCCACGGCCAGGCGGGCGGGCGTGGCGTCCGGGCCGAGCAGTCCGTAGAAGACCGACAGGACCCGGTCCAGAGCACGGCCCGAGCGCTCGAGCGCGACCACGGTGTTGTCGGCCGTCGGCGGCTCCGGGTTGCCCACGATCGCGGCGATCTCCGCCGCGTGATCGTCGATCGCGGTGCGGATGGCCGGCTCGAGATCCTCGTCCCGCACCGCCGCGAAGTCGGGCAGTCCGTACGGCAGCGGGGACTCGTCGAGCAGCGGGTGACGCGGGGCCTCGGGGCTCGGAGTGGTCATGAGGGGCAGTCTACGTCCGCTCCCCGACCGTGCCCCCGTCCGCTCACGACCGCCGCGCGGCAACGCACGTCACGTGCACCGCGCGGCAGCGCGGGTCACATCCACTGCGCGGCGGTGTCCCACGCCAGCCTCACGGCCAGGATCGCGATGACCACGAGGAACACGGTTCGGATGAACTCGTTGCCGCGGTTCATGGCCATGCGGGCCCCGAGGAAGCCCCCGGTGAGGTTGGCCAGGGCCATGCAGCCGCCGAGGATCCACAGGACCTCGCCGTGCACACCGAACACGAGGATCGAGGCGAGGTTGGTGGTGAGGTTGGCGATCTTGGCGGCCACGGTGCCCTGGAGGAACCCGAAGCCCAGGAACGCGACGATCGCGATGACGAAGAAGGAACCCGTCCCCGGGCCGAGGATCCCGTCGTAGAAGCCCACCGCCACGCCGATGAGCGCCGAGCGCCACGCGCGGGACCAGCCCGAGTGCCGCTCCTCGTGGACACGCCCCAGGCTCGGCTTGAGCCACGTGTAGGTTCCCACCGCGACCACCGCCACCAGGACGAGCGGGGTGAGCAGCTCCTTGGGGATGAAGCGGGCGACGGACGAGCCCGCCGCTGAGCCCGCGAAGGCGGCCACGACCAGCGGCGCGACCATTGCCACCGGAACCCGGATCCGGCGCAGATAGGTCGCCGTGGCCATGAGCGTCCCGGCCACCGACGAGAGCTTGTTGGTGCCGAGGATCTCCGGGGTGGAGGCGTCGGCGGGGAGACCGATGACCAGCGCCGGCAACTGGATGAGCCCGCCCCCGCCGACCACCGAGTCGACCCAACCCGCGACGAACGCCGCCAGCACCAGGGCCGCGAGGACCCACACCGAGACACCGACGGCGGACGACGAGGCTGCGCTCGCCAGGGAGAAGGGCATGTCGACAACTGTGCTGTAATCGGTTTGTGTATATCAACCCTTACGGAGCCGATCCGGTCACCCTGGCCGCCGACCTGGCCAACCGCCGCCCCCGCACCTCCCGCGAGCTGGTGGATCGCTGCCGCGAAGCGGGCGTGACCATCGATCGGAGCGCCTCCGACGCGGACCTCGGGAACCTGCTGACGTTCCTCGACGACTGGCTCGTCGTCGTCGACACCACCGACCCCCGTGAGCGCGCCACCGCGCTCAACGCCCTGTTGGCCGAGCACGCCGGGCCGCCGCGACTCACCGACCACGACGGACACTGGCACGTCCACTACCGCGCCGACGACGTGAGCTTCGCCCGGGTTCTCACCACCATGTTCTCGGTGGGCACCGCCCTGCACCTCACCTCACGCGGCATCGACCGTCTCGCGCGGTGCGCGGCCGACGACTGCGACGCCGTGTTCGCCGACACCACCCGCAACGGGCGCAAGGCGTACTGCTCGACGCGCTGCACGAACCGGTGCGCGGTCCGCCGCCACCGCGCCCGGGCCTGACGCTGTCCGACGGCCGGCGCTACTTCTTGTCCGCGCTCGAATCCGCCGACAGCGCCGCGACGAAGGCCTCCTGCGGCACGTCCACCCGGCCGATGGACTTCATCCGCTTCTTGCCCTCCTTCTGCTTCTCCAGCAGCTTGCGCTTACGACTGATGTCGCCGCCGTAGCACTTGGACAGCACGTCCTTGCGGATGGCGCGGATGTTCTCGCGCGCGATGATCTTGGACCCGATCGCCGCCTGCACCGGCACCTCGTACTGCTGACGCGGGATGAGCTCCTTGAGCTTGACCGTCATCTTGTTGCCGTACGCCTGCGCGTGGTCGCGGTGCACGATCGCGCTGAACGCGTCCACGGCCTCGCCCTGCAGCAGGATGTCGACCTTGACCAGGTCCGCGATCTGCTCGCCGGCCTCCTCGTAGTCCATCGACGCGTAACCCTTGGTGCGGGACTTGAGGGAGTCGAAGAAGTCGAAGATGATCTCGCCCATCGGCAGCACGTAGCGCAGCTCCACCCGCGTCTCCGACAGGTAGTCCATGCCCTTCATCTCGCCGCGCTTGGACTGGCACAGCTCCATGGTCGTGCCGACGAACTCGCTGGGCACGATGATCGTGCACTTGACGATCGGCTCGTAGACCTCGCGGTTCTTGCCCTCGGGCCAGTACGACGGGTTGGTGACCTGGTGCTCCGAGCCGTCCTCGGCCACGACGCGGTACACGACGTTCGGGGCGGTGGAGATGAGGTCGAGTTTGAACTCGCGCTCGAGGCGGTCGCGCGTGATCTCCATGTGCAGCAGGCCCAGGAAGCCGCAGCGGAAGCCGAAGCCCAGCGCCACCGACGTCTCGGGCTCGTAGTCCAGGGACGCGTCGTTGAGGCGCAGCTTGTCCAGGGCGTCGCGCAGCACCGGGTAGTCCGACCCGTCGATCGGGTACAGGCCCGAGAAGACCATGGGGTTGGGCTCGGCGTAACCGGGCAGCGGCTCGTCCGCGCCGTTCCGGGCGGCGGTGACCGTGTCACCGACCTTGGACTGGCGGACGTCCTTCACGCCGGTGATGAGGTAGCCCACCTCGCCGGGTCCGAGCCCGTCCGTGGCCTTGGGCTCGGGCGAGATGATCCCCACCTCGAGCGCCTCGTAGGTGGTGCCCGTGGACATCATCTTGACCTTCTCGCGCGGCTTGAGGGAGCCGTCGACCACGCGGACGTACGTGACCACACCGCGGTAGGTGTCGTACACCGAGTCGAAGATCATCGCCCGCGGCGGGGCCTCCGGGTCACCGACCGGGGCGGGGATGGTCTCGCACAGCTTGTCCAGCAGCTCCTCGACACCCATGCCGGTCTTGCCGGAGACGCGCAGGACGTCGCCCGGCTCGCAGCCGACGATGTGGGAGATCTCCTCGGCGAAGCGGTCGGGGTCCGCGGCCGGCAGGTCGATCTTGTTGAGCACGGGGATGATCTCGAGGTCGTTCTCCATGGCCAGGTAGAGGTTGGCCAGGGTCTGTGCCTCGATGCCCTGCGCGGCGTCCACCAGGAGGATCGCGCCCTCACAGGCCTCGAGCGCGCGGGAGACCTCGTAGGTGAAGTCCACGTGGCCGGGGGTGTCGATCATGTGCAGGACGATCTCCTCGCCCTCGTGCGCGCCGGAGCGCGGCACCCAGGGCAGGCGGACGTTCTGCGCCTTGATGGTGATGCCGCGCTCGCGCTCGATGTCCATGCGGTCGAGGTACTGGGCGCGCATGAGCCGCTCCTCGACCACGCCGGTGAGCTGCAGCATGCGGTCGGCCAGCGTCGACTTGCCGTGGTCGATGTGCGCGATGATGCAGAAGTTCCTGATCCTGGCCGGATCGGTGAACGTCGTCTCTGCGAAGTTGGGAATCTCGATCACTCCTGGAGGCGGGCCCGGGTGCTGCTGGATTGCGGTCCGTCCGGGCGATCACCCCATTGTCACACGCCCGCAGTCCGAACACCCACCACGTATCGGCCCGTGGGGACGGCGTCCACGGTGCCGTCGTCGAGGAACCGCGCGGTCGACGCGGTCATCGCCCGCATGTTGGCCGTCATACGCTCGTCGTCCCCGCGCGCGTCGAAGAACACGCCCAGGTCCGTCGCCGCCTCGGCGGGGAAGACCTCCTCCACGATCCCGTCGATCCGCGGGGCGTCCGGCGTGAGCGCGCGGACCACCACGTGCTGGGTGTAGGAGGTGGTGGACTGGGTATCGATCGCCACCCGCGTGTGCTCCTCGAGCCACACACGCAGCCACTCCTCACGCCCGATCCGCTCCGGCCGGCGCAGGAACGCGATGTTGGCCATCCCCGCGCAGCGCCCGTCGGGTCCGGGCGCCGGGGCCGGCAGGGGTTCGGACGCGGTGACCGACCACGCCGACACCGGACCGAGCGCCTCCAGCGCCGCGAGGAGTTCGGCACACGCGGTGGCCGAGGCGACCGGCACCCGGGCGCGGACCACCGCGAGCACCGGCAGCTCGGTGACGCGCACGTCGATCATCGCGCCGGCGACCTGTTCGTCGCGCACGTTGATCACGACCTCGTCGACGCCCAGTGCGGCCAGCGGCCCCGTCACGGCCTCCGCGATCCGCCCGCGCAACTCCTGCGCCCCCGCCGGCTCGACCGGCCCCTCCTGTGCCCACACCACGGCCAACAGCATGTCCATGGACCGATCCTATGGCGGTTACCCTGACGGGCATGGCAATCGACTGGGCCCGCGTGGGTCGCACGGCGGTCCGGATGGGCCGTAGATACGGACCGACGGTCGCGCGCGAGGTGCGCAGGCGTCTGGACGACCGGGGTGCCTCCCCCGCCCTCTCGCGTCAGGCCGGCGCGCTGGGCCGGCCGGCCACGACGCGCACCGCGCCCACCTCGAGCCGCGCGCGCACGATCTCCTACACCCCGGACCTGGACGGCCACGCCGATCCCGGCGAGATCGTGTGGACGTGGGTGGAGTTCGAGGAGTACGACGGACGCGGAAAGGACCGGCCGGTCCTGGTGGTGGGGCGCGACGGGGACCGTCTGCTCGGCCTCCAGCTCTCCTCGAGGGACAGAAGGGACGACGACGAGGAGTGGCTCGGACTCGGATCGGGCCCCTGGGACTCCGAGGGCCGGCCGAGCTGGGTACGCCTCGACCGGGTGCTGGACGTCCCCGAGCAGGGCATCAGGCGCGAGGGCGCGATCTGCCCGCGGCAGAAGTTCGACGCCGTCGCCGACCGGCTCCGCGCGGACTACGGCTGGCGCTGACTACGGCTGGCGCGGACGCCGGTAGTCCCGCGCCGCCTCCGCAGCTGGCGCGGACGCCGGTTGTCCCGCGCCGCCTCCGCAGTCGCCCCTCCCAGCCGCCCTCCCCAGCCACGCCACCTATCGGATCCCGCTACGCCTACGGGATCCCTTAGGCGTAGCGGGATCGGATGGGTGGCGTGCGGCGATGAGTCCGTCCGTCATGGATGAGCCTGTCCGTAATGACCTGCCGCGGGCGCGGGCCTCGCGGTCTCCGTGGGCAACCGCCGGGCGCCTGCCGGGCGCCTGCCGGGTGGCCGACTGGGCGGCGTCGCAGTAACGTTGTCGTGCGTCGACGGGGTCGGCCGACGTTTTGGCCGGTGAGAACCCCACTGGTAAAGTGGGCCGTCGGTGTCCACCGGAGCACGTTCCACGTGCCCGCACGGACGAGACGACCAGACATCAGATCGGCGGGATCCCCTCGTGGAGCCGTCGACACACGACATAAAGGTGTGACGAGTGGCCAACATCAAGTCCCAGATCAAGCGGAACCGCACCAACGAGCGCAACCGCCTCCGTAACCAGTCGACCAAGTCGGCTCTGCGTACCGCCATCCGCAGCCTGCGTGAGGCCACCGAGTCCGGTGACAAGGAGAAGGCCGGCGCCCTGCTCGTCGCCACCTCCCGCCAGCTCGACAAGGCCGCCAGCAAGGGTGTCATCCACCAGAACCAGGCCGCCAATAAGAAGTCGGCGCTGACCAAGGCCGTCAACAGCCTCTGAGTCACCCCGGCGCTCCCCCGCCGGGAGCCGCCCAGCCCCGCGTCAGCGTCACCGACGCGTCGAGGCTCCGAGGGCCCACTCCGCACCACGTGCGCGGGGTGGGCCCTCGTCGTGCCCCCGGCTTCGGCGAGCGGGGGCGCCGGGTGTCCGGCCCAGGCGAACGGCCCGGGCGAACGGCCCGGAGCCGGGCCCGATCGGCCCGTCTACAGGGAGGCCAGCGACCCGACCTCGCGCACCGCGCGCTCGAGGGCGTAGTACGGGTTCTCCGCCCGTCCCTTGACCTCGCCGTTGAGACGCGCGACCACCTGCAGCGCACTGCCCAGCGTCTCGATGGACCAGTAGCGCGTCTGGGCGGTGACCTTCTTGACCTTCCACGGCGGCAGGCCCTGCTTCGCCAGCTCCGCCGGCGGCACGCCACGCTGCGTACCCACCAGGGCGATCGAGTTCACCGCATCCGCCAGCGCGTCGGCGAGCACCACCTCCGGCACCCCGGTGTGCAGCGCCCACTCGAGCGCCTCGATCGCGCCGGCCACGTCCCCGGTCACGGCGCGCTCGGCCACCGTGAACCCGCTGACGCCCACCACCCCGGAGTGGTAGCGCCGGACGGCTTCCACGTCCACCTTGCCGCCGGTGTCGGCCACGAGCTGCCCGCACGCCGACGCCAGCTGACGGAGATCGGTCCCCACGGCCTCGACCAGTGCTTCGCACGCCTCGGGGGCCACACGCACGTTCAGGCCCCGGAACTCCGACCGCACGAACCCCACCACGTCCATGTGGCGGGTGAGCTTGCCGGCCGCGTGCTCCTCCGCGCCGGCCTTACGGAGATCCGCCACCAGTGTCTTGGCGCGGCCGCCGCCGGTGTGCTGGACCACCAGGACCGTCTCCGGCGGCAGGTCCCGGGCGGCGTCGAGCACCGCGGCCTGGGCGTCCTTGCCCAGTTCCGCGGCGCCGGTGACGACCACGATCCGCGCCTCGCCGAACAGAGACGGCGAGAGCAACTCGAACAGCTGCGGGGCCGTCACCTCGGGACCACCCAGCCGGGAGACCACCGGCGGGTCCTGCCCGGCCGGCGTGGCCGCGCGGACCGCCGAGACGACGCCCGTGGTGGCGCGCTCGGTGAGGAACTCGTCCTCCCCCAACACCAGGTGCAACACAGCGGGTGCGGACCCCGATGCCATCTGCGCTCCTCGTCGTCGTCCTCGTCGTCGTCGTGCCCCGTCATCGTGCCACGCGCCTCCGACCGGTCGCCCGCTCCCCGGCCCGTGGCTACGTTGGGGCACCGAGGCCGCCCCGACGGGCGACGCCGAGGCGTCGTCCCGGGCGCGCGGATTCACACCCGACCCGGAAGGTAGGACATGAGCCAGAACCAGGACACCCACACCACCCGGACCGACCAGCTGACGTTCCAGAACCCCGTAACGCGGTACCCCGCCATCGAGCCGCCGGTCCAGCACCAGCCCGAGCCGGGCCTGGGCGCCGACCTCGAGCCGCGCGCCGACGTCGGCGAGCACTCCTACCGGGGTACCGGTCGGCTCATTGGCCGCAGGGCCCTCATCACCGGCGGTGATTCCGGGATCGGCGCCGCGGTGGCCATCGCCTTCGCCCGCGAGGGCGCCGACGTGGCCATCCACCACCTGCCCGCCGAGGAGGCCGACGCCCGCGCCGTCGCGGAGATCATCGAGCGCGAGGGACGCACGGTGGCGCTCCTGCCCGGCGACCTCACCGACCGCACGTTCTGCGAGGGCCTCGCCGATACCGCGGCGGAGCAGCTCGGCGGGCTCGACATCCTCGTGAACAACGCCGGCAAGCAGGTCGTGGCCCCGGACCTCGAGGACCTGCCCGACGATCAGCTCACCGACACCTACGGGGTGAACATCATCGGGATGGTCCGCGTGACCAAGGGCGCGCTGCGGCACCTCGAGCCCGGGTCGACGATCATCAACACCACCTCGGTGGTGGCGTACATGCCCGCGCCGAACCTGCTGGACTACTACTCGACCAAGGCGGCGATCAACAACTTCACCAAGGGCCTCGCGCAGCAGCTCGCACCCAAGGGCATCCGCGTCAACGCCGTCGCGTCCGGCCCGATCTGGACGCCTTTACAGGTGTCGGACGGGCAGGAGAAGGAGGACCTGCCGGAGTTCGGGAAGTCCACTCCGCTCGGACGGGCCGGACAGCCCACCGAGCTCGCGCCCGCCTACGTGTTCCTCGCGTCGCCGGAGTCGAGCTACGTGGTCGGCGAGACGCTCGCGGTGACCGGCGGCATGCCGACGCCCTAGCGCGGCCGCGAGGCGCTCCGCGGCGCGGCCTCACGGGGGCGCGGCCTCACGGGCGGCGCTCGCCGTCCTCCATCACCATCCGCTCGCGGGTGTCGCCGTGCACCGCGGTCCCCTCCGCGATCGGCTCGTGGAGGGCGCCCGAGGTGTCCGGGGCGGGCGTGCCCTTGCCGATCTCCGACTCCGAGAGCTTGCCGGAGAACCGCTCGGTGAGCTCCTTGAACAGCCGGTGCGAGGCGTGGGAGCCGCGCGCCTTGGGGCCGACCGGCTGCTCCTGCTGCGGGTCGACGCACGCGTCGACGATCGCGTCGACGACGATGTCCGGGTCGTCCATCGCCGCCAGCCTCGGCGCGTGGCCGGTGTAGTTGCCCACGTGGTCCCACCAGGGCGTGTCGGCCGCCCACGGCAGGATGGTGCCGACCTTGATCGTCTCGTGCAGTCCGGCGAGCCGCAGCTCCTCGTTGAGCGAGCGGCCCAGGCTCGTGATGCCGGCCTTCACCGAGGCGTAGCTGGCCTGGTACGCGAGCGGCACCTCGCCGGCGACCGAGCTGACATTGACCAACACGCCCTCGCCGCGATCGACGAACCGGCGCAGCGCCACGTGGGCGCCGGTCGTCATCCCCTTGAGGTCCACGTCGACGAGCCGCGCGTGGTCGGCGAGCGGGATCTCCCAGAACAGGCCCATGACGCCGACCGCGGCGTTGTTGACCCAGACGTCGATGTGCCCGAACCGGTCCTCGGCGGCCGTCGCGAGCCGCTCGACCGCGTCGGCGTCGCTGACGTCGGTGGGCACCGCCAGCGCGGTGCCGCCGGAGTCGGTGATCTGCGCGACCACCTCGTCGAGGACGTCCGGGCGTCGGGCGGCGACGACGACGTGGGCGCCCAGCTCACCCAGCTTCAGCGCCGTGCCGCGGCCGAATCCGCTCGAGGCGCCCGTCACCACGACCGTCCGTCCTGCCAGGTCTTCCCGCTTGCTCATTCCTGCCTCCTGTAGGTCGGCGAAGTCGGGATCAGTTGTCGCGGTTCATGGTCCACCGCGCGCGCGGGCCGTGCATCCGGTCCGTGTCCCGGTCAGCGGAGGCGTCGGTGGATGCGTCGGTGGAGGCGTCGGTGGCCCGGCCGTGGCCCGGGCAGCGGATGCGGCGGGGCGCGGTGCCCGCGATACTGGTCGGCGTGGATCCCGTGCTCGACGCCGTGCGGCGGTGGCGCCGCGAACGAACGCCGTGCGCCCTAGCCCGGGTCGTGCACACCGGGGGGTCGGCGCCCCTGCCGGCGGGCGCCGCGATGGCGGTCGCCGGCACCGGCGACGTCGTCGGCGGGGTCTCGGGCGGCTGCGTGGACGGGACCGTGTTCGAACTGTGTCGGCAGGTCCTCGACGACGGTCGCCCCGCGCTTGCCCGGTTCGACGGGTCCGACGGCTCCCCGCTCTCGGAGGGGCCGACGTGCGGCGGGACGTCGGAGGTCTTCGTCCAACCCGTCGACGCCGCGGGCCACGCGCTGCTGGGCCGTCTCGACGAGATGCTGCGCGGCCGCGAACCCGTCGTCCTCGCGACCGCTCTGACCGGCGACCGCGCCGGCGCCCACCTGCTCGTCGGAGCCGACGGCGCAGAGGGCTCCCTCGGGGACGATGACCTCGACCGGCGCGTCGCCCGCCTGGCGGCCGGGCACCTCGGCCGGGCCGGCGCGGTCACGGTCGACATCGACGGCCGCGACGGCCCCGACCGGGCTGACCGCCCAGACGAGGCCGGCCACCCCGACGGCCGCGACGGGGAGAGCGACCGGGTGGCCCGGGTCCTGCTGCACTCCTTCGCCGCCCCCGCCCTGCTGATCTTCGGCGCCAGCGCGTTCGGCGAGGCCTTGAGCCGAGCCGGCGCGATGCTCGGGTACCGGGTGGTGGTCTGCGACGCCCGGCCCGCGCTGAACCGGCCGGAACGGTTCCCCGACGCCCACGAGGTCGTCACCCGCTGGCCGCACGACCACCTGGCCTCCGTGCCGGTCGACGAGACCACCGCCATCTGCGTGCTCACCCACGACCACAAGTTCGACATCCCGCTCCTGAGTGCCGCCCTGCGCGGCCGCGCGGGATACGTCGGTGCGATGGGTAGCCGACGCGTCCACGCCGAGCGCCTGGAGTTGCTGCGGGCCGAGGGCCTCACCGAGAGCGAGCTGGCGCGACTGCGCTCCCCCATCGGCCTGGACCTCGGTGCGCGCACCGCCGAGGAGACGGCCCTGTCGATCGCCGCCGAACTCGTCGCGCACCGGCGCGGCGGCTCCGGCGCCCCGCTGTCCGGGCTCGACGTGGCGATCCACCGGTGACCGGGCTCGTCCTCGCGGCCGGGGCCGGCCGACGGTTCGGCCGCCCCAAGGCCCCGGTCGAGTTCGACGGCACGCGGCTCGTCGATCGCGCCGTGGCCCTGCTCCGCGAAGGCGGTTGCGATCGCGTCGTCGTGGTCAGCGGCGCGGTCGAGCTCGCCGTACCGGGCGCCGAGGTGGTGCCGAATCCGCTGTGGGAGACAGGGATGGGATCGTCGCTCCGCGCCGGTCTCACGGCGATCGGCGAGGACGACGTCGTGGTGGTGCCCGTGGACATGCCCTGGCTCGGTGCGGAGGCGGTCCGGCGCGTCGCCGCCGCCGGATCCTCGCTGGCGGTCGCGACCTACGGCGGGATCCGCGCCCATCCGGTCCTCCTGGGCGCCGACCACCACGCGGGCGTCATCGACTCCGCGTCCGGCGACGCCGGGGCCCGCCACTACCTGCGGGCGCACTCCCACCTGGTCGCGGAGGTCCCCTGCGACGACACGGGGTCCCCGCGCGACGTCGACCGGCCGGAGGACCTGCGTCCCTGACCGGCGACCACCGCGGCCGCCGCGCCCGGTCATCCCCCGGGCCGGCGGCCGCCGCGGCGCCTACTGATCGACAGGCAGGTGCTCCAGGAGCGCGTCGGCGTGGACGGGGAGGTCGCGGATGCGTGCACCGGTGGCGTTATGGATCGCGTTGACCACGGCGGCCGCGCTGCCGACGTTGCCGATCTCCCCCGCCCCGCGCGTGCCCATCGGGGTCGCGAACTCGTCGACCTCGTCCAGCCAGACCGCGTCGATGTCGGTGGCGTCGGCATGGGTGGGTACGTGGTAGTCCGCGAGGTTCTGGGTGACGACGTGGCCGAACCGGGTGTCGCGGACGCTCTGCTCGTGCAGCGCCATGGACAGCCCGAAGGTCATGCCGCCGATGAACTGCGACCGCACGGTACGGGGATTGACGACCCGGCCGATCGAGAACACGCCGAGCATCCGCGGCACCCGGATCTCGCCGGTGTCGGCGTCCACGCGAGCCTCTACGAAGTGGGCGCCGAACGAGATCGCGCGATAGCGCTCGAGCTCGGGGTTGTCGCCGGCGGCGGCGGTGGTCTCCGCACCCGCCGGCGGGTCGTCGCCGTACCGCGTCCGGAACCGCCCGGCCGCGGCGAAGATGGCCGACCCCCACGACGAGATGCCGGATGAGCCGCCGGCGACCGTGGCGTACGGCAGGGCGGTGTCGCCGATCTCCAGGGTGATGGCCTCGGCGGGGACCCCGAGGGCGTCCGCGGCGACCAGGGTGAGCGCGGTCCACGTGCCGGTGCCGATGTCCACGGCGCCGACCTGCACGCGGTAGCGGCCACCGCCCTCGGCACGGATCGTGGCCTGCGACCCGGACTGCACCATGTGCGGGTACGCGGCGCTGGCGACGCCGTAGCCGACCATCCAGCGACCGTCCCGGCGGGACGCCGGAGTCGCGGGCCGCTCGGACCACCCGAAGCGATCAGCGCCCTCGCGCAGGCAGTCGACCAGACGCCGCGAGGACCACGGCCTCCCGGACTCGGGGTCCGTCTCCGGGTCGTTGCGCACCCGCAACTCGATCGGGTCCAGCCCGCATGCCTCGGCCAGCTCGTCCATCGCGACCTCGGCGGCGAACGCCCCCGGAGCCTCGCCCGGCGCCCGCATCCAGTACGGGGCCGGCACGTCCAGAGGGACGGCGTGATGGAAGGTCCGCCGGTTGGGCGCGGCGTACATCGAACGCGACGGCACGGCGGCCTGCTCGACGAACTCCTTGACCCGCGAACTCTGCGACCACGCCTCGTGACCGATCGCGGTGAGGCGCCCGTCCGCGTCGGAGGCCAGCCGGATCCGCGAGACCGTCCGCGGGCGGTAGCCCACGAAGACGAACATCTGCTGCCGGGTCACCGCGTACTTGATGAGCCGACCCGGCAGGTGCATGGCCCCCAACGCCACCAGCACGTCGTGGGCGTGCGGCGCGCCCTTGGAACCGAACCCGCCGCCGACGTGTGGGGCGATCACCCGGATCTGCTCGGTCTCCAGCCCGAGGACGGGCGCGAGCGTGGAGACCACGCCGTGCGGGGACTGTGTGGAGTCGTACATGGTCAGCAACGGGCCGTCGGGGTCCCAGTGCGCCGAGACGGCGTGCGGCTCCATCGGGTTGTTGTGCTCCTCCGGCGTGGAGTAGCTCTGATCCACCACGTGGCCATGCGTCTGCGCGCGGGCGAGCGACGGCCCCATCTCGCCGGTCGAGGACGCGGGCTCGTAGCCGCCGTTGACCACCTCGGGCTCGTAGACGTCCGGGTGGTCGGTGCGGAAGCCGACGTCGTGGGGCTGCTGGTCGTACTCCACCCGCACCAGCGACTGCGCCCACCGGGCCGCCTCCGCCGTCTCGGCCAGGACGAGACCGATCGGCTGGCCGCGGTAGAGCACGTCGGTGTCCTGGCAGATCACGTACTCGCGCTCGGAGGTGTCGGCCAGCCGCGGCGCGTTCCACGGCGTGAGGACGGCGAGCACCCCGGGCTGCGACTCGGCCTCGGAGGTGTCCATCGAGGTGACGGAGCCGCGCGCGATGGTGGAGGTGACCGGGTGGAGGAACACGGGCTCGCCGGGCCCGGTGTGCTCGAAGGCGTACTGCGCGGTCCCGGTGACCTTCGCGGGCCCGTCGAGCCGCGGGGTCGAGGTGCCGATGGCGCTCATCGCGGACCCTCCTCTCCGGTGACGCCCGCGCGCCTGCCCGCGGCCTCCGCGGCAAGGTCGCGCAGGACGGCGATGATGGTCCGCCGTAGCAGCGGGACCTTGAGTTCGGCGCCCTCTACGGGCGTCGCGTCCGCGAGTTCGGCGTCCGCCGCCTCGGCGAACGCGGAGGTCGAGACGGCGCGCCCGACGAGCAGCTCCTCGGCCCTGGCCGCCCGCCACGGCTTGTGCGCCACCCCGCCGCACGCGATCCGGACGCCGGTGATCACCTCGTCGTCGTCGATCTCCAGGTGCGCGGCGACGGAGACAAGCGCGAACGCGAACGACGCCCGGTCGCGGACCTTCCGGTAGGTCGAGACGGCGCCGGTCAACGGCGGCGGTAGCTCCACCGCGACCACCAGTTCGTCTCGCTCGAGGACCGTGTCGAGATGCGGCCGGTCCCCCGGCAGGCGGTGGAAGTCGGCCGCCGGTATCCGGCGCTCCCCGCCGGGCCCGAGGGCCACCACCGTCGCGTCGAGCACGGCCAGCGCGACGGCCATGTCGGAGGGGTGGGTGGCGATGCAATCGTCAGAGTGACCGAACACAGCGTGGTAGCGGGTGTACCCACCGATCGCGGAGCACCCACTGCCGGGCTCGCGCTTGTTGCACGGGGTAGTGACGTCCTGGAAGTAGACGCAGCGGGTGCGTTGGAGGAGGTTGCCGCCGGTCGTGGCCAGATTGCGGAGCTGCGGCGAGGCCGCCGAGAGCAGCGCCCGGCTCAGCACCGGGTAATCCCTGCGGATGAGCGGGTGCCCGGCCAGGTCGGCGTTGCGCACGTTGGTGCCGATCCGCACCCCGTCCCCGTCCAGTGGGTCGACGGTGTCCAACGGGAGCCGGGACACGTCCACGATGACGTCCGGGGTCGCCACCCCGAGCTTCATCAGGTCGACCAGGTTGGTGCCGCCGGCCAGCGGTCTCGCACCCTCGTGCTCGCTCAGCAGCGCGACGGCCGCGTCGGCGTCCTCCGGGCGCTCGTAGCGGAACGGTCTCATGGTCGGGCCCCTTCCCGGTCGGCGGGCGCAGAGTCCCGGACCTGCCGGATCGCGGCGACGATGTTCGGGTACGCCGCGCACCGACACAGATTGCCGCTCATCCGTTCCCTGATCTCCTCGTCGGTCAGCTCGACCTCGGCGTCGAGGTCCTCCGTGACGTGGCTCGGGGTGCCCTGTCCGGCCTCGTCGAGCATCCCCACGACGCTGCACACCTGCCCGGGTGTGCAGTACCCGCACTGGAACGCGTCGGTGTCGACGAACGCCTGCTGGACCGGATGGAGCCCGTCCTCGGACAATCCGGCCGCCGTGACGACGTCCCGGCCGTCCTGTGCCACCGCCAGGGACAGGCACGAGGTGACCCGGCGGTCGTCGACCAGCACGGTGCACGAACCGCATTGGCCGTGGTCGCACCCCTTCTTGGGCGAGTAGTTGCCGATCCGATCGCGCAGCGCGTCCAGCAGCGTGGTCCGCGTGTCCACCGTGACCTCGTGCTGCGCGCCGTCGACCCGAAGCGTGATGCGCATCTCCATGAGCCGACTGTAAGTGCGCCCGTGGGGTGGGCGCGACCGGTCGGCGGGAGCCGCGCGCGGTGGCCGATGCCCGGCCTGCGCTTACCCTCGGGGGTCCGGGACCATCCCACCGCGGGCCGCCCGACCGCGACGGAGAGGACGCACACGTGACTACGACGCAGGCCGAGCCCACCGATCCCCTCGAGGTGGCGGAGCGCGTCTTCGGATGGGACGAACTGCGGCCGCCGCAGGCCGAGGCGATCCGGGCGGCGGTGAGCGGCCGCGATGTGCTGGCCGTCCTGCCCACCGGTTACGGCAAGTCGGCGATCTACCAGCTCGCCGGGATCATGGCGGAGGGTCCGTGCATCGTGGTCTCCCCTCTCATCGCGTTGCAGACCGACCAGTGCGAGGGGCTCAACGAGCTCGCTGACGACGCTCCCACCCGATCGCTGGCGATCAACTCCTCGATGGGCGCGCGGGCGCAGGCCGAGGCGTGGGACGACGTCGTCGCCGGGCGCGTCGACTTCGTGTTCCTCACCCCCGAGCAGTTGGCCAAGGCCGAAGTCCTCGACCGCCTCCGCCAGGCGGGCCCGAGCTTCCTCGTCGTGGACGAGGCGCACTGCGTGTCCGCCTGGGGGCACGACTTCCGTCCCGACTACCTCCGCCTCGACACCGCACGTCACCGGATGGGGTCACCGACCGTCATCGCGCTCACCGCGACCGCCTCGACACCGGTGCGGGAGGAGATCCTCGACCGCTTGGCCATGTCCGACGCGCTCGTGCTCGCCGGCGGCTTCGACCGGTCGGAGTTGCACCTCGCCGTGCGGCGCCACGTGGAGGACGACGACAAGAAGGACGCGGTCGTGGAGCGGACCGTCGAACTGGTCGGTCCCGGGCTCGTCTACACGGCGACCCGCAAGGCCACCGAGGACTACGCGGCTCGCATCGCCGAGCGCTCGGCCGCCGCGGACCGTCCGTTGAGGGTCCGCGCCTATCACGCCGGGCAGAAGGCGGCGGAGCGCGAGGAGACGCTGGGCGCCTTCCTCGACGGTCACCTCGACGTGGTGGTGGCGACGAACGCGTTCGGGATGGGCATCGACAAGGAGGACGTACGGTTCGTCCTCCACGCCGACATCCCCGACTCGCTTGACACCTATTACCAGGAGGCCGGGCGCGCCGGACGCGACGGCGAGCCGGCCACCATCGAACTGCACTACCGCAGCGAGGACCTCGGCCTCCGCAGCTTCTTCTCGTCTCACAGCGCGGACGAGGAGGTGATCCGAGCCGTCGTCCGTCACCTGCGCCGAGCGGACGGGCCGGTGCGACTGAGCAAGCTGAAGAAGGCCGTCGACGCGGGCGGGAAGCGTGTCACGGGCGCGGTCAACCTGCTCGAGGCGGCCGGCCTGCTCTCCTCCGGCAGGAAGGGGCTCGAGCTCGTCGAGGACGTGCGTCCCAAGGAAGCGGTGCGCCGCGCGGAGGAGATGTCCGAGACGCTCGAGAGAATCGATCGCTCCCGGATCGAGATGATGCGCGGGTACGCGGAGACCGACGGGTGTCGACGCCAGTTCCTGCTCGGATACTTCGGTGACGAGCTCGCCGATCCCTGCGGGAACTGCGACACCTGCGACGCCGGAACGGCCGTGGACATCACTCATGATGCGGCGGACTTTCCTCTCCAGTCCGCGGTGGTCCACCGGGAGTGGGGGTCGGGGATCGTCATGAGTGTCGATGACGACCGCCTCACCGTGTTCTTCGAGGAGCAGGGGTACCGGACGCTGTCCCTGGATCTCGTCCGTGAGCAGGAGCTGCTCACGCGGGCGTGACCGTCGGCGAGCCGGGCAGGCCGGCAGCGACGCCGGCGACGGTGTCGAGCCACCACAGCGCGGGCGCGCACGCCGCGGCCAGCGCCACGGCCCCGCCCTGCCACAGCGGGCCGAGCGCGGCGGCCGCGGTGCCCAGCACCGTCACGACCGGCACCGCGGGGGCGACCGCGATGTTCGCGGGTAGCGCCCACGGCCCGGACCCGAGCCCGGAGGCCACGAGGATCGGGAGCGTGGCCACGTGCGCGACCAGGCAGACCGCCAGGACGTCGGCGGCGGGGCCGGGAATCCACGGTCGGCGGAGCCGCTGGGCCACTGGTCTCGCGGCCACCACCAGCGCGGCCGTCGCGGACACCGACAGAACGAAACCCGCCCCCGTCGCCGTCGCGGGGTCGAGGAGTGCGACGAGGAGGACGATCGCCGCCAGCGCCGCCAGGGGCCTACCTGTGCGGCGCGCGCCCAGTGCGGCCAGGCCGATCGCCCCCGTCCCCGCCGCGCGCAGCACGGCCGGCTCCGGGCCGACCACCGCGACGAACCCGGCCAATGCGAGGGCCGCGGCCAGGAGGCGACCACGACGACCGACACCTGCCGCGGCGGCCGCGAGCAGCACCGCTCCGACGACGTAGGTCGTGTTGGCGCCCGAGACGGCGGCGAGATGCGCGAGCCCGGACGCGCGGAACTCGTCCCGTGTCTCGACCGACACGCCGCTCTCGTCGCCGAGTACGAACGAGGGCAGCAGGCCCGCGGACCCGGCGGGCAGGGCCCGGTCGGACACCTCGCGGAAACGGTGCCGTACCGCCGCCGGGACCCGCCCGCTCCAGCCCGGAGGACCGGTGATCCGGGGTGGCGCGAGAGCCCGGAGGCCCGGCGGCTCGCCGACCGATCGGGGCTCCAGCACCGTCACCGAAGTGGTGACCCGGGTCCCCGGCGGCAGGCCCCGCCAGCCCTCCCGCGCGAGGAGCACCACGTCGAGCTCGCCGCGGCGCGCCGCGGTGCCCGTCCCGGTGGCCTCGACCCGCACGGGCACCATGACCCCGCCGCTGCGGACCGGCCTGTCGAACCCGGTCACCACCGCCTCCACGCCGGTGCGGGCACCCACCAGATCGACCAGCGGGTGCGCGGCCAGCGCGTACGTCCGCGCCGCCTGGGCCCCCGCCGCGACCGCACCGACCGCGCACGCCAACGCCACCACCCCGAGTGCGACGCGGTCGGTCCTCGATCGGCCGCCCGCGCCCGTCGACCACGCCGCGGACACCACGGCGGCGGCCAGCAGCACCACCGCGAGGGCGGCCGCGACAGCGGGGCGGAGGGCGACAGTCGCAGCGGTGGCGACGAACACCGCGAGCATGGGCACCACCAGCCGCAGGTCGCGGGCCGCCGGCATCCCAGGCGCCGCGTGGGCCGGCGCCCGAGGCTGCGGATCGGTCACACCGTCACCAGGGGGCGCAACTTCGCCAGCGTCGCCGGGCCTATCCCGTCGACCTCGACCAACTGGTCGACGCTGGTGAACACGCCGTTGGCCGACCGCCACGCGAGGATCGCCGAGGCGGTGACCGGCCCGACCCCGGGCAGGGACTCCAGGGCGGCGGCGTCAGCGGTGTTGAGATCGACCGGCCCGGCACCCGCTCCGGCGGGTGCCGGCGCGGGAGCTCCGGCCGCCGGGGCGCCCGGGGCGGCGGGGAGTTGGGCGGGGCCGGGACCGACGATGTCGCTCCGCGGCCCCCTCGGCCCGTCGGGCCCGGGGGCCAGACCGACGAGGATCTGCTCGCCGTCGGCGACCCTGCGCGCGAGGTTGAGCCCCTCCCGGTCCCCGCCCTCGAGGACACCGCCGGCACTGTCGAGTGCGTCGGCGACCCGGGCGCCGGGCGTGAGGGTGACCAGCCCACTGCGCCCGACCAGGCCGACCACGGAGACGACGAGTGGGCCTTCCGCGGCGTCCGGGCCGGCTCCCGCGGCCGCCCCCGCGGCCGCCGTCGCGGCCGCCGTCGCGGACGTGGTCGGCGCGGACGGCGTGGGGGCCGGGCCGCCGCCCACCGACTTCGCGTCCGACGCCGCCAGCGGCAGCTCGGGAACGGGCGGACCCGCGGGGACGGCGGCGAGCAGCCGGTGCACGGAGAACGCCCCGAGGGCGAGGACCACGACCACCAGCGCGACTCCCGCGAGACGATCGGGTGCCCATCTGATGCGGGCCCACCACGGCGGGTCGGCCCATGCGGCGATGTCCGGGTCCTCGGCGGGGACGCGCTCCGGCCGGGCTCCGTCCGGATCGGGTTCCGCCCACGGAACCCGGGCCGACTCCGCGACCGCCGGCTCACAATTCCGACCGACCGGCTCTGGCGCGAGCGCACCGGCCAGTCGCTGTAACGCGGCCGCCCGCGCCGGGTCCCGCTCGGGATCGGCGGGACGGGCCCGGGTCTCGGTTCGCATGGGCGCGACGCTAGACCGGCACCCGCCCCCATCCGCTCCGGAACGCGGTCCTCAGTCCGCGTCCTGTGGAGAGGGGGACGGGATGGGGAATTCGGTGTCCACGAGGTCTGTCACCGACACCCCCACTGTTCCCGGGCCCAGATGCCACGCGAGGACCTCGTCGAATTCGACGATGATGACGCGTTCCGGGAACGGGGTCTGCTTGCGGATCTCCGAGGCCATCTCCCCGGCCCGTTCCGCCGCCTCATGGTGGTGGATGACGACCAGGACGTCACCGCGGGCGAGGTCGTCGCGAAGCAGCGCGCGGAGGCGTTCATGGGCCTTCGTGGTGGTGCGCGCCTTCGCGGCGAGGTCAACCGATCCCGACCGCAGGACGATCACCGGACGCATCGCCAGCGCGCTGCCGAAGATCGCGGCCAGGGCGCTGATCCGGCCGCCCCGCCGTAGGTATTCGAGCGACTCGAGGGCGGCGTAGGTCGAGGCGCCCCGGCACAGACGCGCGGCGAGGTCGTAGGTCGCCGACAGCCCGAGCCCGTTGTTCGCGGCCCACGCGCACTGGGCGACCGCGGCGCCGAAGGCCATCCCCGCCCCCCGGGAGTCGGAGACGAGGACACGGCCGCCGAAGCGGGTGGCGGCGTCGCTGGCCGACTGCCAGGTCCGCGACAGTTCCTTGGACAGGTGCACCGAGACGACGCCCGTGCAGTCCGGGTCGGCGAGGAGGTCGGCATAGTTGGCCGCGAGTTCGTCTGGGGTCACCGCTGCGGTGGAGACGGCCTTGTCGTCCTCCTGCACGACGTGCAGCGGCACGACCGTGATGCCGAAGTCGCGGACCCACGCGGCTGGCAGGTCCGCGCAGGAGTCGGTGACCAGTCGGACCGTCACGGGGCGTCCACCGGCGGTGTGATCCCCGCGTTCCACTGGTCCAGGCGCCACAGCAGGGCCCGAGCCGCGTCAGTGGTGGGCGCGACCTCCGGTTCGGCGTGCGACTCGTCCGGATTCGCGGTGCGCGGGTGGGCGGACAACTGCACCCAGCAGGTGTTGCCGAGCCCGTTGAACATCGGGTAGTGCTCCACGGGCAGTTCGAGCAGTGCCCCGGTCAGCGCCGCGATGGCGCCTCCGTGCGCGACGATCACGGCCGGGTGCTCCCCCCACTCCGGCGACGACTCGACGAGCTCGTCGACGACCTCGCGGGTACGACGCGCCACCTCGATGCGGCTCTCCCCGTTCGGCGGTGACCAGCGCGGACTGCTGCGCCAGCGCAGTCGCGCGCCCGGCCACTGCTCGTCGACCTCGGAGTGGCTCATCCCCTGCCAGGTCCCCAGGTTCGTCTCGCGCAGCCGCGGGTCGGTGACGACGTCCAGTCCCACCTCGGACGCCAGCGCCTTCGCCGTCTCGTGCGCACGCTGAAGATCCGAGGACAAGATCGTCCACGGCCGTCGGGGCGCCAACGCCCGGCCGACGGCGTGCGCCTGCCGGACCCCGAGCTCACTGAGTTCGGTGTCCAACTGCCCCTGCATCCGCAGCGAGGCGTTGTAATGCGTCTGGCCGTGACGCAGCAGGATGAGACGTCGGGTCACCGAGGAGTTCAGAGCTCCTGATCCCGCTGTGGCTCCTCCGGGGCGAGCGAGTCATCGGCCCCGCCGGCGGCGGTATCCGAGCGCCGCGACGTCTCGACGCCCTCGATCTCCACGACGGGGCAGTCCTTCCACAACCGGTCGAGCGAGTAGTAGTCGCGCTCGTCGACATGCTGGACGTGCACGACGAGCTCGTTGTAGTCGAGCAGGGCCCACCGACCCTCGCGGGTGCCCTCACGGCGCAGTGGCTTGTGTCCGGCCTCGCGGAGCTTGTCCTCGATCTCCTCGACGACGGAGTTCACCTGACGCTCGTTGTCCGCGGACGCCAGGACGAAGCAGTCGGTGATGACGAGTTGGTCGGAGACGTCGATGACGACGATGTCGGTCGCCAGCTTGTCATCTGCGGCGCGGGCGGCGACGGCGGCCATCTCCACGGCCTCGGGGCTTGCGGTCACAGGGGGTTCTCCTCGGGGTGCGAATCGATGGGGACGGGGACCCGGTGCACCGGGGCCGTCGCTACTGGGGTGCCGTCCAGGCGGGTGGAGCCCTCCGGCCGGTAAAGGTTGCGCTTGGCGATGTACTGCACGACGCCGTCGGGTACGAGGTACCAGACGGGGGCGCCGTCGGCCGCACGGCGGCGGCACTCGGTGGACGAGATCGCCAGGGCGGGGATCTCGAGCAGGTAGACCCGCCCGTTCTCGATCTCGGTGAGATGGGTGTCGGACAACTCGAAACCGGGACGGGAGACGCCGACGAACGTGGCGAGTTCGAACATCTCCTCCCAGCCGCGCCAGGTCAGAATCTTCTCCAACGCGTCAGCGCCGGTGATGAAGAACAGCTCGGTCTCCGGGTGCTGACGGAGCAGATCCTTGAGGGTGTCGACCGTGTAGGTCGGCCCCCGGCGGTCGATGTCCACGCGGCTGACAGAGAAGCGCGGATTAGAGGCCGTCGCGATGACGGTCATGAGATAGCGGTCCTCGGCCGGGGACACCTCCCGAGTGCGCTTCTGCCACGGCTCACCCGTGGGGACGAACACGACGTCGTCGAGATCGAACCGATGAGCCACCTCGCTGGCCGCCACGAGGTGACCGTGATGGATCGGGTCGAAGGTTCCGCCCATCACTCCGATGCGGCGCCGCGAGCCGTCGGCGGTTCCCGTCGTGGTCATGGTCACCGAGTCTATCGGGCCGGGGTGCCGCGTACTCGTCTGCCGCTCCCCGCCGCCCCGGACGCTCACACGGGCAGCAGGCTGGATACGACCGCCGTGAGCTGCTCGACGTTGCGGCACTCGTGCATCGGCACGTACTGGGAGTACAACTTGGCGGCCGAGTCGCCGGTCCCCCACTGCCGCCGTGGTTCCGGGTTCAGCCAGTGGGTGTGTCCGACCCGCTCGCTGACGAACTCCAGCGCCCCGACCGCGGGATCGCGGTAGTTGTTGCGGCCATCGCCCAGGATGAGCAGCGAACCCGTCCTCGTCAGCGTATGGGCGTACCGGTCGGCGAATCCCTCGAGAGCGTGCCCGTAGTCGGAGTGCCCGTCATAGGTGATGATCTCGGCCTCGCGCACCATCCTGCTCATCGCCGTGCCGAGGTCGGAACCCGATTCGAAGAACGAGGTCACCTCGTCGGTGGTGTCGACGAAGGCGAAGACACGCACCCGGGAGAACTGCTCGCGGAGCGAGTGCACCAGCTGGAGGGTGAAGTGGCTGAAACCAGCGACCGACCCGGACACGTCGCACAGCACCACCAGCTCGGGGCGGGCCGGGCGTGGCTTGCGCAGAACCAGCTCGACCGGGACCCCTCCCGTGGACATCGACCGACGCATGGTCTTGCGCATGTCGATAGCACCGTGCCGGTGGCGGCGCCGCCGCGCGGCCAGGCGACTCCCGAGCTGGCGCGCCAGTGGCCCGACCCTCCGACGGAGCGCCTGCAGATCCTGGTCGTTGGCGCGCAGGAAGTCGACCTGCTCGGCCGCCGGGCCGACCGCGTACTGGGCCACCCGATCCCGCCCCACGGTCTCAGCGGTGCGGCGACGCGTCTCGTCGGCGACCTCGCGCAGGAACCCACGCACCAGGTCCGCCGCGGCGTTGGCGGCCGCGCTCTTCTCCGCGTGCCGCTTGGAACCGTCGGGGTCGAAGGGATCCGCGCCGAGCAGCCCGTCGAGGATCCTCTGCATGATCGAGTTCGTGTCCAGCGGGCTCAATGCCTGGTAGGCGGAGTAGCGCGGGCCGTTCACCGAGTCGTACGAGCCCAGCTGTTCCACGAGGAGTTCGGCGAGCGCCCGGGCCTTGGCGCGCGACTCGTCGGTGTCCTCGAGAAGCAGCGAGGCGATGAGCTCGTTGAGGGCGTCGGGATCCACCTTGCCGTCATCGTCGGTCGGGATCTCCACCTCGAGCGTCACCGCGTCGCCCGCGGCGTGACCCCCGACGGCGGTCGGGAACCACAGATCGAAGAGCTGGTCGAACACCCCGCGGTGCGTGGGCTTGTGCAGGATCGTCGAGGCCAGCGCCTCGCGCAGAGCGGCGCGGTCGAGCAGGTCGACGTGCACCATCGCCGAGGCCGCGTCGACCGCCTCGCTGGGCCCGACAGGGATGCCCTTGCGGCGCAGTGCGTCGACGAAGTCGACGAGGTGGCCGGACAGACCGCCCGGACTCTTCTGGGTCATCGCCCCCGCCCCCCGATCATCTCGAGCGTCCGCACGCTAGTTCAGCCGCAGCTCGGCGGCCGCACGCAGCTGGTCGGACTGGTGCTTGAGGACCACGCCGAGGGTCTGCAGGACGGTCTCGTCGTCGATCGTGTCCAGGCCCAGCGCCACGAGCGTGCGGCCCCAGTCGATCGTCTCCGACACGCTCGGCACCTTCTTCAGCGCCATGGCGCGCAGCACCCCCACGACGCGCACGAGCTGTTCGGCCAGCCGGTCGTCCAGCTCGGGAACCCGGGACGCGAGGATCTTTCGCTCGAGCTCCGGCGTCGGGAAGTCCAGGTGCAGGTAGAGGCAGCGACGCTTGAGCGCCTCGGACAGCTCGCGGGCGGCGTTGGAGGTCAGCACGGCGAAGGGCCGGCGGGTCGCCTCGATCGTCCCCAGCTCGGGGATGGTCACCGCGAAGTCACTGAGCACCTCCAGCAGCAGGCCCTCGATCTCGATGTCCGCCTTGTCCACCTCGTCGACCAGCAGCACGGTGGGCTCACTGCGCCGGATCGCGGTGAGCAGCGGTCGCGACAGGAGGAATTCCTCGGAGAACACGTCATCGCGCGTGGAATCCCAGCCCTCGCCCTGCCCGGCCTGTATCCGCAGGATCTGCTTGGCGTGGTTCCATTCGTAGAGCGCACGGGCCTCGTCGACGCCCTCGTAGCACTGCAGCCGGATGAGTTCGGCCTCGGTGGCGGCGGCGACGGCCTTGGCCAGCTCCGTCTTGCCGACGCCCGCCGGGCCCTCGATGAGCAGCGGCTTGCCCAGCCGGTCGGCGAGGTAGACGACCGTCGCGGTCGACCGGTCGGCCAGGTACCCCTGCTCGCCGAGGGCGTCGATGACGTGGTCGATGCTCTCGAACGCAGGTCGTTGTCCGGTGCGGGCTCGGTCCATGGGGCGGGTCCTCTCGGTGGGGTGATCTGGTGCGAACCGCGCGGGTGCGGCCTGCTCGGGCGCGGGTGCCTTACGGCCGCACGTGCCCCTTGCCGTGGGCGATCCACTTCGTGCTGGTGAGCTCCTCGAGCCCCATGGGGCCGCGGGCGTGGAGCTTCTGCGTGGAGATACCGATCTCGGCCCCGAAGCCGAACATCTCCCCGTCGGTCCAGGCGGTGGAGGCGTTGACCATCACCGCCGCCGCGTCGACGCGGGCGCAGAACTCGTCGGCCACGTCGATGCTGCGGGTGGAGATGGCCTCGGTGTGGCCCGACGACCAGCGGGCGATGTGCTCGATCGCCTCCTCGACGCCGTCGACGACCTTGAGGGCGATGTCCATGCTGAGGTACTCCTCGCCCCAGTCAACGTCATCGGCGGGGACGAGGCCCTCGCGGTCCCCGTGAACGGTGACCCCGGCCGTTCGGAGGGCGCCGACGACGCGGTCCACGGCGGCGTCGCCCAGGGCGGCGTCGAGCAGCACCGTCTCGGTGGCGTTGCAGACGCTGCAGCGGCGGGTCTTGCCGTTGAGCAGGAGGCTGATCGCCTCGTCGAGGTCGGCGTCCCCGTGGATGTAGAGGTGGCAGTTGCCGGTGCCGGTCTCGATGGCGGGGACCTTGGAGTTCTCCACCACGGCCTGGATGAGGCCCGCGCCTCCCCGGGGGATCACGACGTCGACGAGGCCGCGCGCCTGGATGAGGTGGGTGACCGACGAGCGGTCCTCCGAGGGGAGCAGTTGCGCGGCGTCGACGGGCAGGTCGTGCTCGGCGAGCACCCCGCGCAGCACCTCGACGAGCGCCTCATTGGAGTTGCGTGCCGAGCGGGAGCCGCGGAGGAGCGCCGCGTTGCCCGACTTGAAGGCCAGACCGAACGCGTCGACGGTCACGTTGGGACGCCCTTCGTAGATCATCCCCACTACGCCCAGCGGCACGCGGACCTGACGGAGCTGGAGTCCGTTGGGCCGGGTCGACCCGCGGGTGACGGTCCCGATCGGGTCCGCCAGACCGGCGACCTGACGCAGGCCGCCGGCAATGCCCTCGATTCGGTCGCCGGTCAGGCGGAGCCGGTCGAGCATGGCCTCTCCGGTACCGGCCTCGATCTGCTCGGCGATGTCCGCCGCGTTGGCCTCGAGGATCGTCGACTCCGCCGCCACGAGAGCATCGGCCGCGGCGAGCAGCATCGCGTTCTTCCGGTCGGCAGTCAGCAGCGCCAGCTCGCGCGAGGCGGCGCGGGCACGACGGGCGGCGCCGTGGACGGCGTCGCGCACCGGGTCTGCGGCCGGCCGATCAGCGTCCGTCTGGCCGGCGAGGTCGGGGGCGTCGACGTGGCTGGTGGTCATGCGGGCCAGCTTACCGATCGGTGGCTCGCCGACGGCGCAGGTGACAGACGCGCGCACCTGCACGGACCCCTACGCGCGCACGAGTACCGCGACCATGAAGCCGCTGTCGTCGTCGAAAGGCCGCAGGTCCCAGGTCGACCACCGCTGCTCGACCCGCAGTCCCGCGCGTTCGGCGTCGAGGTCGAACTCTTCCCGCGTCCAGCCGCGGTCGAGCCCGAATCCCACGACAAGCCTGCCGGGCTGCCCGTCGGTGGACTCCGATGCCGGGGCCAGCCGGTCGGCGAGGTTGGATAGAACGGCACCGCGGTCGGCAGGGTCGACGAAGGCGAGGACGTTGCCGGCCGACACCGCCAGGTCGAAGGGGCCGGCGGCCCAGCCGTCGACGGCGAGGTCGGCGACCTCCCAGGTGGCGTCGGGGCACTGTTCGCGCGCCCGGTCGACGAGGTAGGGGTCGATGTCGACGCCGGTGACCCGGTGGCCGCGGGCGTGGAGGTAGACGCCCATCCGTCCCTGGCCGCAGCCCACGTCGAGGACGCGCGCTCCGCGCGGCGCCATGGCGTCGGCGAGACGCGCCTCGCCGTCGATGTCGACGCCCTCGGCGATCATGTCGTCCCAGCGCCGCGCGTATCGCCGCGAGTGCTCGGGGTCGGCCTCCACGATCTTTCTCCATGTCTGCGCCATGCGGTCCAGTATGGCCGCCGCGGTGCGGCGCTGCCGAGGGCGGTGACGACGGCGACGCCGTCGGGGAGCAACTCGCGGACCGGGGTGTCGAGCCGCCACCGACCGCGCACGACGCCGTCCGCGAGCAGCAGCGTGGTGAACGTCTTGGTGATGGAGCCGATCTCGAACAGCGAGTGCGCGTCGGGGGCCCGTCCCCGCCCCGTGTCGCCGCGCGCGGCGACGTGGGTGCCCCCGGGCGGCCCGGCGGCGACGACCACCCCCACCCGCCGGTGTGCCAGCTGCTCCGCCGCCTGCTCGACCTGTCCCGCGATGCCCCGCCCGTCGCTCGTCACGGCCACCAGTTGACGCCGGTCGGGGTCGGCGCCGCACCCTCGTGTCGTAGTGGTGGGGCACGATGGGCCCATGATCTCGCCGGCGGACCGTCCTCATTCCGACAGCCCGACCGAATCGGATCCCGCGTCCCTGCGGGCGCGGGCCGATGAACTGCTGGGGGCCCTGGCGGGGCCGGGCGCCAGGCTGCGCGAGGACCAGTGGACCGCGATCGAGGCGCTGGTGGCCGACCGTCGGCGCGCACTGGTGGTCCAACGCACCGGCTGGGGCAAGTCAGCGGTGTACTTCATCGCCGCGCGGCTGCTCCGCGAGCTCGGTTCCGGTCCCACGGTGATCGTCTCGCCGCTGTTGGCGCTCATGCGCAACCAGGTCGAGGCGGCGGCCCGGGCCGGGGTGCGGGCGGCGACCATCAACTCGGCCAACATGACCGAGTGGGACGAGGTGCGCGCGTCCGTCCGGGCAGGCGAGGTGGACGTGCTGCTGGTGAGCCCCGAGCGGCTGAACAACCCGGATTTCCGCGACACCGTGCTGCCGGCGCTCGCGGCGGACGCCGGGCTGGTCGTGGTCGACGAGGCCCACTGCGTCTCCGACTGGGGGCACGATTTCCGGCCCGACTACCGCCGGATCCGCACCCTCCTCGCCGACCTGCCGGAGGGGGTGCCGGTCCTTGCCACCACGGCCACGGCCAACGACCGCGTGGTGCGCGACGTCGCCCAGCAGCTCGGCGTCGGCGTGAGCGGCCTCGCGGAGCAGGCTCCGGCCGCTGACGACTCCGCCGCCACGGACACCCTCGTCCTCCGCGGCGGGCTGGACCGTGAGTCGCTCCGACTGTCGGTGGTGGCGATCGACGACTCCGAGACGCGCGCGGCGTGGCTGGTCGAGAACCTCGACTCGCTGCCGGGTAGCGGGATCGTCTACTGCCTCACCGTCGCCGCCGCCGAGGACATGTCCGAGCTGCTCACCTCGGCCGGGCACCGCGTCAGCGCGTACACGGGGCGTACCGACTCCGGCGAGCGGGAGGAACTCGAGCGCGCCCTCCTGGACAACGAGGTCAAGGCGCTGGTCGCCACCTCCGCGCTGGGTATGGGTTTCGATAAGCCGGACCTGGGCTTCGTCGTCCACCTGGGGGCGCCGCCCTCCCCCATCTCCTACTACCAGCAGATCGGCCGCGCAGGGCGCGCGGCCGACAGAGCCGAGGTCGTCCTGCTCCCGGGGCCGGAGGACCGCGCGATCTGGAACCACTTCGCGTCGCTGGCCTTCCCGCCGGAGGACGTCGTGCGGCGGGTCCTCGACGCGCTGGAGCCCGACCGTCCGCAGTCGACGCAGGCTCTGGAGCCGGCCGTGGATCTCGGCCGGACGCGGCTGGAGATGGTGCTCAAGGTCCTCGACGTGGACGGCGCGGTCCAACGGGTGCGCGGCGGCTGGGTCTCCACCGGGCGGCCGTGGCACTACGACGCCGAGCGCTACGCGGGTCTGGCGGAGGCGCGGCAGGCCGAGCAGCAGGCGATGATCGCCTACGAGCGCACCGACTCCTGCCGCATGGAGTTCCTGCGCGCGCAGCTCGACGACCCCACCCTCGACCCGGCGTCGCCCGGTTGCGGGCGCTGCGACAACTGCACCGGCGAGCGCCGCACCTCGGACGTCGATTCCGGCGCGCTGACCCGGGCCCGCGAGGCGCTGGAGCGGCCCGGCGTGGTACTGCCGCCCCGCCGGCAGTGGCCCACGGGCCTGGCCAAGCTCGACGTGCCGCTCAAGGGCAAGATCACCGACGGTCCCGCCGAGGGCCGGGCCCTCGCGCGTCTCACCGACCTCGGTCTGGGACAGAAGCTGCGGGCGCTGCTCGCCGAGCCCGATCAGGACGCGCCCGAGTGGCTGGCCCGCGCCTGCGTGCCGGTCCTGCGCGAGTGGGGCTGGACCGAGCGGCCCACCGGGGTCGTCGCCCTGGTCACCGGGGAGCACCCGCAGCTCGTCGGGGGCCTCGCCGACGCGCTGGCGCGGATGGGGCGCATGGAGCCGCTCGGCGAGCTCACCCGCGACCCGGCGCTGCCGCCGGTGACCGCGCAGAACTCGGCCTACCGCGTGGCGCAGCTATGGGGCACGTTCTCCGGCCCTGCCACGCCCCCGAACGGGCCGGTCCTGCTGGTCACCGACGTGCTCGGCACGGGCTGGACGGTCACCGAGGCGGCGCGCCACCTGCGGGAGTCCGGGGCCTCCGCGGTCCTGCCCCTGGCCGTCGTCACCGCGGGTTAGGCGACCGCCGGTGGTCGACAGGGTGGGCGCCGGCATGGAATCGTCGAAGCATGGTCACTTCGACGAGACTGTCTCCTACGGCTCGGCCGGACTCCTCCACGACCCGGTCTGACCAGTCATGAGCGTCCTGACGGTGGCCGCCCTGGCGCTAGGTTTCGTGCTGCTCATCGGCGGCGGTGAAGTGCTGGTGCGGGGCGCTGGCGGTCTGGCCGCCGTTTTCAAGATCTCCCCGCTGGTGGTGGGACTCACCGTTGTCGCGTTCGCCACCTCGGCGCCGGAACTCGCGGTGAGCGTCGATGCCGCGCTGAGTGGATACCCGGGATTGGCCGTCGGCAACGTCGTGGGCAGCAATATCGCGAACATTCTGCTCATCCTGGGGATGACCGCGATCGTCGCCCCTCTCGTGGCGACGTCCCGGATCGTGCGAGTCGACATCCCCATCATGGTGCTGTTCTCTCTGGTCGTGCTTCTGGTGGCTCTCGACGGCACGATCAGCTTCCTCGACGGTCTGCTGCTGTTCGCCGGCCTCGTGACCTATACGACCGCGACGATCGTCATCGCGCGCAAACAGGATGGAGACCGCGCCACCGAGGCATTGGACGCCCCGGCCGGTGACAGCGCGGGCGAGACGACGCCTACCGGCGGCGACACCTCGCACCCGGTCCTCCTCAACAGCGCTCTCGTGATCGCCGGGGTGGCGCTGCTCGTGATCGGGGCACGGCTACTCGTCACCGCGGCCAGTGATCTCGCGTCGGCCTGGGGGATGAGTGACCTGGTCATCGGTCTCACGGTGGTGGCCATCGGCACCTCCCTCCCGGAACTCGCCACGAGCCTCGTGGCGGCGATCCGCGGCGAACGCGACCTCGCCATCGGCAACATCGTCGGAAGCAACATGTTCAACATCGGCGCGGTTCTCGGAATGACCTCGCTCATCACGCCGATCGGGGTCGCCCAAGGGGCCATCCGCTTCGACCTGCCGATCATGCTCGCCGTCTCGATGGCTCTGCTTCCGATCGCCTTCACCGGGATGGCGATCAAGCGGTGGGAGGGACTGCTCTTCGCGGGGTTCTACGCCGCGTACGTCGCCTACGTGGTGCTGCAGGCCGCCGACCACGACGCGTTGGATCCGTTCAGCGCCGCCATGCTCTGGTTCGTCATCCCCGTCACCGCGCTGTGGCTGATCGTATTGGCCACCTACGAACTCGGTGTCCGGCGGGGACGCGGTCAGGCCCGCGGCCGGCCCGTCGCGAGAGACGACGGCGGCCGCGAGGGCGGTTGAGGGGAGGCGGCCCCGCATCGGCCGCCGGACGGCTCAGACCTCCCGCGCCATCGCCCGGCCGGCCCTCAGGCCGGAGAAGATGCACCCGCCGAGGAACGTGCCCTCGAGCGAGTTGTAGCCGTGGACGCCGCCACCGCCGAATCCCGCGACCTCGCCGGCGGCGTACAGCCCCGGGAACGGCTCGCCGGCGGGAGTGAGGCACTGCGAGTCGAGCGTCGTCTCGATCCCGCCGAGGGTCTTGCGCGTCATGAGGTGCGCCTTCACCGCGATCAGCGGGCCACCCGAGCCGGCGGCCGAGCCCTTGCCCGGGCCGGAGTCGGCGAGCAGGCGGTGCGGCTTGGCCAGGCGGGTGAGCTTGTCGGTGAGCACGCGCCGCGAGTTGTGGATCGCCTGCACCTGGGCGTCCTTGGCGAACGGATTGTCCATCTGCCCGTCCATCGCCAGGACGAACTCCCGCACCTTCTCCACGTCCAGCTCCGGCTCGCCATCCCGCAGCAGCGAGTTCATGCCGGCGACCATCTCCTCGAGCGTGTCCGCCACCACCCAGTCGACGCCCTTCTCGGTGAAGTCGGCGATCGACGGGGGAAGGCCGCTGCCCGCCTTGGACGCGAACTTCCGGATGCTCTTGTCGGTCAGCTCGGGGTTCTGCTCGGAGCCGGAGAGGATGAACTCCTTGCCGGCGATCGCCGAGTCGAGGATGAACCACGAGTAGTCCTGGCCGGCTCGGCGGATCGCCTCGATGGACGCCGTGGTGTGGAAGCCCGGGAACAACGGCACGGGCATCCGGTCGCCGTTCGCGTCGAGCCACAGGGTGGACGGTCCCGGGATGATGCGGATCGCGTGCGAGGGCCACACGGGCGCGAAGTGGGCCACGCCCTCGGTGTAGTGCCACATGCGGTCCCGGTTGATGAGGTTCACGCCGGACCTCGCGGAGATCTCCAGCACCCGCCCGTCCACGTGCTCGGGCACACCCACGATGAGGTCCTTCGGCACGTCGCCGAGCCGGTCGGCGGGCCAGTACTTCCGCACCAGGTCGGGGTTGCCGCCGATCCCGCCGGAGGCCAGCAGCACGGCCTTCGCCCGGAACTCGAACTCCCCCGTCTCCTCCCGGGGGGACGCGACGCCGCGGTCGTAGTCGCAGGGCACGAGCGTCGCACCGCGCACGCCCACGGCGCGGCCGTCCTCCACCACGATCTCGTCCACCCGGTGGCGCACCGCGAAGCGGACCAGGCCGGCGCGGGCGGCATCGCGGACGGGTTCCTCGAAGACGCGGACCACCTCGGGCCCGGTCCCCCACGCCACGTGGAAGCGAGGGACGGAGTTGCCGTGCCCGTTCACGTCGCCGCCGCCACGCTCGGCCCAGCCGACGGTGGGGATGATCCGCAGTCCCAGGTCGTGGAGGTACCGACGCTTCTCCCCCGCGGCGAACTCGACGTACGCGCGCGCCCACTGCCGCGGCCAGTGGTCCTCGGGGCGGTCGAACCCGGCCGAGCCGAGCCAGTCCCGCCACGCGAGCTCGAGAGAGTCTTTGATGCCGATCCGCCGCTGCTCCGGGGTGTCCACGAGGAACAGCCCGCCGAGGGACCAGAACGCCTGCCCCCCGAGGTTCTTCTCGCTCTCCTGGTCCACCACGAGCACCTTCTTGCCCGCGCGCGTCGCCTCGTAGGCCGCCACGAGGCCGGCCAGGCCGTGCCCGACCACGATGATGTCCGGGTCGAACCCCGGCTCGGGCGCGGGCAGCGGCCCGGCGTTGGCGGCGCGGGACGTCGACGGCGGCTGCCACGACGGGTAGACGGGGTGGACGGGCCGGGCCTCGCCGGTGGTGCGTGCGGAACGTGACGCGGAGCTGGTCATGGGTCCAGTGTGCCCGGTCACTCCAGGAGGTGGCGCAGATATCGCCCGGGTGCGTCGAGGTAGCGCCGGTAGTGGTCCACCATCGCCAGGTCCTCCCATCTCGCCCGGTGCATCCCCTCGTCGGAGAGCTCGTACACCGCGGCGCCGGGGACGGAGGCGAGGATCGGCGAGTGGGTCGCCATGAGCACCTGCGCGCCGCGCCGGTCGGCCAGCTCGAGCAGCAGCGCCACCAGCCGGAGCTGCGCGTCGAACGACAGCCCCGCCTCCGGCTCGTCCAGGACGAACAGGCCGCCGCCGTCGAACCGGGAGGTGGTGAGGATGTCCCAGAACGCCTCGCCGTGGCTGCGCGAATGGAAATCCCGCTCGGGGCCCGAGGACTGCAGGTAGGTGAACATGCCGTGCATGGTCTCGGCGCGCAGGAAGTAGCCCCACCGGGACGCGGCTCCCCCGCGGACCAGGCGCAGGTCCGCGTTCAAGGGTGACTCCGACCGCCACGTCACGTCCCGGCCGTGGACGGACCCGCCCTCGGCGCCGAGACCGAACGCCATGGCGACGGCCTCGACGATCGTCGACTTGCCGGCGCCGTTCTCGCCGACCAGCACGGTGAGATCGTCCAACTCGAGCCCGTCGCGCAGGAGCTGCGCGACCGCCGGGATCGAGTACGGCCACGGGGACTCCTCCGCCCCGGGCCCGACCACCGCGGCCGCCACCTCGGGGTCGGCGGTCACGCGGACCACGGGGCGCGGGTCCAGGACACGGTCTCGGCTCACCCGGCCACGGTACCGTTGCCCTCATGCGGATCCACCAGATGAACTGCGGGACGTTCGCGGGTCTGGCCCCCACGCGCGTGCTGCTGCTCGAGGCGCCGGGCGGTCTCGTGTTGGTGGACTCGGGGATCGGGTCGGCGGACATCGCCGACCCGGCCGGTCGCCTCGGCGCCGCGCGCCACGTCCTGCGCCCGGCGCTGCGCGAGCGCGAGACGGCGGTCCGCCGCATCGAGGCCATGGGCCTGGATCCGCGGGACGTGCGGCACATCGTGCTCACCCACCTGGATCTCGACCACATCGGCGGCCTCGCCGACTTCCCCGACGCGCAGGTGCACGTCTCGGCGCAGGCCCTCACGTGGGCGGTGCGCACGCCGCGCTTCCTGGAGCGTCGGCGGTACCGCCGCCGCCAGTGGGCGCACGGACCGCGCTTCACCGAGTACTCGTTCGGCACCGACCGGTGGGAGGGCTTCCGGGTGCACCCCCTGGACCATGTCGCCGAGGGGATGCTGCTCGTGGACCTGCCGGGTCACGCCGTCGGGCACGGGGGGGTGTTCGTGCCGGGGCGCGGCGGGGGCCCGTCCGCGCCCGGAGACGGCGGTGTCGACGACGACAAGGACGTCCTCCACGCCGGTGATGCCTTCTACCACCGGGGCCAGGTCGGCTCGGCGGGCCGGGTGCCGGCGTGGGTCCCGGTCGCCGAACGCGCCATGGCCCTGGAGCCGGCCGCGGTCACGGTCACTCACGCCCGACTCGCCGGGTTGGCCGCTCGCCGCGCCGACACCCTGGACGTGGTGTGCGCGCACGACCCCTCGGGACCCGGGGGCCTGTAGATGGTCCGCGTCCGCGACACCGCCTGGACACCGGCCGAGCGCACCCGGCCGGACGCCGACCTGCCCGAGCGCGCCGACGCCCTGGCGGAGCTGATGCACGGCCGCCGCACGGTCGTCCTCACCGGCGCGGGCATCTCCACGCCCTCGGGCATTCCCGACTACCGCGGGCCCGACTCGCCGGGTCGCACCCCGATGACCTACCAGCAGTTCGTCGGTGACCCCGCGTTCCGCCGTCACTACTGGGCCCGCAACCACCTGGGCTGGCGGCACATGGAGGCCGCCCGCCCCAATGCCGCGCACCTGCTGCTCGCCGAGTGGGAACGGCGCGGCACCGTCACGGGCGTCATCACGCAGAACGTGGACCTGCTGCACCTCAAGGCCGGCAGCCGGCGGCTGGTCGACCTGCACGGAACCTACGCGGTGGTCACGTGCCTCGACTGCGGGCTCCGCCAGAGCCGGTGGGCCCTGCACGAGCAGCTGGACCGGCTCAACCCCGGCTTCGCCGAACGCGTCGCGACCCGCGGTGCGATCGAGGTCGCGCCGGACGCCGACGCCGTCCTCACCGACACCGCCGACTTCCGGATGGTGGACTGCCCGCGCTGCTCCGGGGTGCTCAAGCCCGACATCGTCTACTTCGGCGAGAACGTCCCCGCGCACCGCGTGCAGGAGGCCAACTCCCTGGTGGACGGGTCCGACCTCGTCGTCGTCGTCGGCTCGTCACTCACGGTGCGCTCCGGCTACCGGTTCGTGCGGCGCGCGGTGACCACCGGTACGCCCGTCGCGGTGGTCAACCGCGGCCGCACCCGCGCGCACGACGAGGCCACCCTCACGATCGACGGCGACTGCGTCGAGGTCCTCACCCGCGTCGACCGGGCGCTGGGCGCGTAGACCGCGGGCGACGGCCAGCACCGCCCGCCCGGACCCCGGGGTGCGGTCGCTGTGCGGGCCGCCACAGGCGCACACTGGAACCATGAGCACAGATCTGAGCCCCGCCGCCGCGCTGGACCGACTCCTCACCGGAAACCGTCGCTACGTCGACGGCGCCAGCCTCCACGCGCACCAGGACCCCGCCCGCCGCGCCGAACTCACTGGCGAGCAGCACCCGTTCGGCATGGTCTTCGGCTGCGCCGACTCGCGTGTGCCCGCGGAGGTCGTGTTCGACCAGGGCCTGGGTGACCTGTTCGTCATCCGCAACGCCGGCCACATCGTCGACCCCTCCGTCCTGGGCTCGATCGAGTTCGGCGTCGACGTCCTAGGCATCCCGCTCACCCTCGTCCTGGGGCACACCTCGTGCGGCGCGGTCGGCGCCACCATCACCGCGGTCGACTCCCACTCCACCCCGTCGGGCTACCTGCGCGACGTGGTCGAGCGCATCGCCCCGGCCGTGTTCGAGGCGCGGCGCGACCCGGATGCCGGGTACGACGACGTGGTGATCGAGAACGTCCGGCAGACGGTCACCGCGATCCGCGAGAAGTCCGCGGCCGTCGACCGCGCGATCACCGAGGGCCGCACGGCGATCGTCGGCGCGATCTACAACCTCGAGGCGGGGACCGTCACACCGGTCCACACCGAGGGCGCGGTCAACGGGGGCTGATATCCGCGCCGGTCAGACGGCGACGAGATCGTCCGCGTGCACCAGCGGCCGCCCCTGGCCGGCGGCGCCCGTCCCGGACTGCCGCTCGGCGAGCCGGGATCGGACCTCGATCGAGTCGTACTGCGCGATGCCCCGGGCCACGACCCGCCCGTCGGAGTCGTGGAGCTCGATGACGTCGCCGAAGTGGAACAGCCCGTCAACGCCCGTGACCCCGGCGAGCAGCAGCGACCGACGCGAGCCCGTCACCGCGCGCACGGCGCCGTCGTCGAGCAGCACCGCGCCCCGCGCATCGGCGGCATGGCGGACCCAGAAACGGCGGGCGGTCATCCGCTCGGGGCGGGCCGCGAAGACCGTCCCCACGGTCGGCTCGGCGGCGAGCGCCTCGGCCGCCCGCTCCGCGGAGGTGAGCAGGACCGGGATCCCCGCGTCGGCGGCCAGGCGGGCGGCCGCGAGCTTGGAGGCCATGCCGCCGGTCCCGAGCGATCCCCCGGCGCCGGCCACCACGCCGTCGAGGTCCCCCTCGCCGCCGACCATCGTCACCGCGGTCGCATCGCCCTTGCGGGGGTCGGAGTCGTAGAGGGCGTCGACGTCCGAGAGCAGGATGAGCGCGTCGGCGCTGATGAGGTGGGCGACCAGGGCCGCCAGCCGGTCGTTGTCGCCGAAGCGGATCTCGTTGGTCGCGACGGTGTCGTTCTCGTTGATGACCGGCACCGCCCGCAGGGTGCGCAGGCGGTCGAGGGTGCGTTGCGCGTTGGCGGCGCTGTCCCGGCGGCCGATGTCGGCGGCGGTGAGCAGCACCTGTCCCACCACCCGGTCGTAGCGGGCGAACGAGTCACCCCACGCGCGCGCCAGTTCGAGTTGCCCGACGCTCGCGGCGGCCTGCTTGGCCGACAATGTGGCGGGCCGGGTGGTCATGCCCAACGGGGCCATCCCGGCGCCGATCGCGCCCGAGGACACCACGAACACGTCCGATCCGCCGGTCATGCGCGTCTGGCAGACGTCCGCCAGGGTGTCGAGTTCGGCGCGCCGGATCCCGCCGTGGAAGCTGGTGATCGCGGACGAACCGATCTTGACCACCACGCGGCGGGCCGTGCCGATGCGACGGCGCAGCTCGCGCTCGGTGGTCACTCCAGGATCTCCTCGTCCGGGTCGATGAGGCCGCGGCGCACGCGCTTGCGGTACTTGCGCTCGGCGGCGCCCACACGCTCGTCGGACTCGAGTCGGATGTCCGTGCCGCGGCCGGTGCGCATGAGGTCGACGCCGGCCGGGGTCTGCGGCTCCCACTCGAACGAGACGTCGCCGATCGTGACCGTGCAGCCCTCCTCGGCGCCGGCCTTGATGAGCGCGTCCTCCACGCCGATCCGGGCGAGGCGGTCGGCGAGGAAGCCCACGGCCTCGTCGTTCTCGAAGTCGGTCTGACGGATCCACCGCTCGGGCTTGGTGCCGGTGACGACGAAGTCGCCGGGAGAGGCGGGGTCGGGGCGGACGTCGAACTCGCCCGCGTCCACGGCCTTGGGCCGGATGACGATCCGCTCGGGCGCGGCGGGCGGGTTGGCCTTCCGGTGAGCCTTCACCAGCTCGTAGAGCCCGAAGCGGAGTTCGTCGAGGCCCTTGTGGGCGACCGCGGAGATGGCGTACACGGGCCACCCCCGGGCCTCGAACTGCTCGCGGACCATCTCGGCCATGTCGGCCGCGGCGGGGACGTCGATCTTGTTGAGCACCACCACGCGGGGCCGGTCGGACAGGTCGCCGATCCCGGCGTCGGACAGTTCTGACCGGTACGCGGCGAGCTCCGCCTCGAGGGCGTCCACGTCGGAGACAGGGTCGCGGTCGGACTCAAGGTTGGCGCAGTCGACGACGTGGGCCAGGACGGCGGTGCGTTCGATGTGGCGTAGGAAGTCCAGGCCGAGACCGCGGCCCTCGCTGGCACCGGGGATGAGGCCGGGTACATCGGCGATCGTGAAGGTGTCGTCGCCGACCGAGACCACCCCTAGGTTGGGCACCAGGGTCGTGAACGGGTAGTCGGCGATCTTGGGCTTGGCCGCGGAGAGCACCGAGACGAGGGAGGACTTGCCGGCGGACGGGAAGCCCACGAGTCCGACGTCGGCCATCGACTTGAGCTCGAGCGTGACGTCGCGGACCTCGCCGGGCTCGCCCAGCAGGGCGAAGCCGGGCGCCTTACGCGCACGGGACGCCAGGGCCGCGTTGCCGAGACCGCCCTTTCCGCCCTCGGCTGCGACGAACCGGGTGCCGGCGCCGACGAGGTCCGCGAGGACCTCACCGTTCTCGTCCAGCACGACCGTGCCGGGCGGGACCGGGAGCACGAGGTCGGCGCCCTGGGCGCCGTTGCGGTGGGAACCCATGCCGGGCTGGCCCTTGCCGGCGCGGGCGTGGGGCCGGAAGTGGAAGTCGAGCAGGGTGTGGACCTGCGGGTCCACGACGAGCACGACGTCACCGCCGTCGCCGCCGTTGCCGCCGTCGGGGCCGCCGAGCGGTTTGAACTTCTCGCGGTGCACGGAGGTGCAGCCGCGGCCGCCGTCCCCCGCCGCGAGGTGGAGGACGACGCGGTCGACGAATCTCGACATGGTGGGGACTCCTCCTGGTGACGGACGACGGTGGATCGGGTGGTGCTGCCGCAAATACTCTCGGGGGCCGGGTGTGGGGTCGATCAGACCCCGCCCGGCCCCCGAGGGCGATTCACGTGTGGTTCGGTCGGCTGGGAGGCTCAGGCCTCGGCGCCGGCCGGCACGATGTTCACGGTCTTGCGGCCGCGCTTGGTGCCGAACTCCACCGCACCGGCGGAGAGGGCGAACAGGGTGTCGTCGCCGCCGCGGCCGACGTTCACGCCCGGGTGGAACTTGGTGCCGCGCTGGCGCACCAGGATCTCGCCGGCGTTGACCTCCTGGCCACCGAAGCGCTTGACGCCGAGACGCTGCGCGTTGGAGTCACGACCGTTACGGGTGCTGGACGCGCCCTTCTTGCTTGCCATGTCCGAGTCCCTCCTTCAGGGAGCACGCCCGAGGGCGCTGAGCTGGTGGCCTTGGCGGCCGGTGACGGATTACTTGATACCGGTGATCTTGACGACCGTCAGCTTCTGACGGTGGCCCTGACGCTTGTGGTACCCGGTCTTGTTCTTGAACTTGTGGATCCGGATCTTCGGACCCTTGGTCTGCTCGACGATCTCGCCGGAGACGGTGACCTTGGCCAGGGCGTCGGCGTCGGAGGTGACGGCCGAGCCGTCCACCACGAGGATCGGGGACAGCGACACGGAGGTTCCGGCCTCGCCCTCGATCTTCTCGACCTTGACCTGGTCCCCTTCGGCGACCTTGTACTGCTTGCCGCCGGTCTTGACGATCGCGTACATCGAGGGCTTCCCCTTGCTTCTCGGGTGTGCGGCCGCCGGGGCGACCGCACCTGGTGTGCGGTGTTCTCTCATGCTCGCCGGCTCACGCCGGTCGGAGGTCGTCGGCCACGCCGGTCCGTGTGGACCGGGCCCGCGACTCCTCGCGCGGCGACATAGCGCCGCGACGAGCGACCTGTCAAGGTTACGGTCCGGCGGCGCAGCAGGTCAAACCGACCGTGCCGCCGGACACGCGGCCCGGTCTCTCAGTCGCTCGTGGGAGCCGTCGTCGACCGGGTCGCGCGTCGCCTCGCGGGGCGCCTGCGCGGCTCGGCGACCACGGCGGTCGGCGTCTGCGCGAGCGGCGCGGCCTCGACCCCGGCCGGGGGTTCGACCGATGCCGCCGGAGCCGCAGGGATCTCCGTGGCGGCCGTGGCGGCGCCGGCCGCGCTCGTGGCCGCCGCGGAGTCCGCTGTGGCGGCACCCGCCTCGCGACGGGTCGACCGGCGACGGGGCCGCCGGCCGGACGTGGCACCGGTGGTCGCCGCGTCGGCGGACGTGGCGTCGGCGGACGTGCCGGCTGAGGCCCCACCCCCCGACGTAGCGGACTCGACCTCGTCCACGATCTCCTCCGCCTCGGCCACCGTTGCGGACTCGGCCTGTGGCGTCTCGACGACCTCCTTCGCGGCGGAGTCCGCGGCGGCGGTCTCCGGGGCTGGAGCGTTGCTCGCCGCCCGTCGCGACGCGCGGCGCCGACGCGGGGGCCGGGTGACCCCGGCGGCGTCGGCGGAGTCCGCCACCCCCGCCTCGGGGGCCGCTGCGGGAGCGGTCTCGCCCTCGTCCGCAGCAGAGGTCGCCACCGCCGTCGTCGCCGCGTCCGCCGCCGACGGGGCCGCGGCCTCTGCCGCCGACGGGGCCGCGGCCTCTGCCGCCGACGTCGCCGCCGGGGCATCGGACTCGTCTGTACCGGCCTCGGCCGGCGGGGCGGCCACCACGACGGGCGCGGCGGCCTCGGCGGCTTCGACGGTCTTCGAATCCGCCGAATCGGTCCCGCCGGCGCCGGCCTCGGCGTTCTGCCGGGCGATCGCCAGCGCGGCCGGGTGCGCGGCCGGCGCGGGGCCGTCCTTGCGCGGTGCCTGCTTGGGCGAGGCGCTGTCGGACTCGCCGTTGCCCTTACCGTTGCCGTTGCCGCCACGACGACGGCCGCGCTTGGCGCCCGGCTCGTCGGCGTTGTGCGACTCGGTGTGGAGGGGGTCGGCGTGGACGATCAGACCGCGACCCTGGCAGTGCTCACACGGCGTGGAGAACGCCTCGACCAGACCGGTGCCCAGCTTCTTCCGGGTGAGCTGGACAAGGCCGAGCGAGGTGACCTCGGAGACCTGATGGCGGGTGCGGTCGCGGCCGAGGGCCTCGGTGAGGCGGCGCAGCACGAGGTCGCGGTTCGCCTCGAGGACCATGTCGATGAAGTCGATGATCACCATGCCGCCCACGTCCCGCAGGCGCAGCTGGCGGACGATCTCCTCGGCGGCCTCGAGGTTGTTCTTGGTGACGGTCTCCTCGAGGTTGCCGCCGGAGCCGGTGTACTTGCCGGTGTTGACGTCGATGACGGTCATGGCCTCGGTGCGGTCGATCACCAGGGAGCCACCGGAGGGCAGCCACACCTTGCGGTCGAGCGCCTTGGCCAGCTGCTCGTCGACCCGGTGGGTGGCGAACACGTCCACGTCGGGGTTGTCGTGGCGTTCGAGCCGGTCGACCATCTCGGGCGCCACACGTGAGACGTAGCCGTGGACCGTGTTCCAGGACGTCTCGCCCTGGATGACGAGCTTGGAGAAGTCCTCGTTGAACAGGTCGCGGACGACCTTGACCAGCAGATCGGGCTCCTCGTACAGCGCGACGGGCGTGCCGGAACCGGACTCGGTGCGCTTGGCGGCCGCCTCGGAGATCTCGGTCCACTGCGCGGCGAGCCGCTCGACGTCGCGACCGATCTCCTCGGCGCTGACGCCCTCGGCGGCGGTGCGGATGATGACGCCGGAGCCCTCGGGGACGACCTCCTTGAGGATCCCCTTCAGTCGACGGCGCTCGGTGTCGGGCAGCTTGCGGGAGATGCCGGTGGAGTTGCCGTCGGGGACGTAGACGAGGAACCGGCCGGCCAGCGAGATCTGGGTCGTCAGGCGGGCGCCCTTCTGCCCGACGGGGTCCTTGGTGACCTGGACCAATACCATGTCGCCGGACTTGAGCGCCTGCTCGATGCGCCGGGCCTTTCCGCCGAGTCCGGCGGCCTCCCAGTTGACCTCGCCGGCGTAGAGCACGCCGTTGCGGCCGCGTCCGATGTCGACGAACGCCGCCTCCATGCTGGGCAGGACGTTCTGCACGCGGCCGAGGTAGACGTTGCCGACCATCGAGCGGGCGGACTCGGTGGTGACGAAGTGCTCGACGAGCACCTTGTCCTCGAGGACGCCGACCTGGGTCATGAGGCCCTTGCCGTCGGTGCGCTGCTTCTCGCGTACCACCATGACGCGGTCCACGGCCTCGCGGCGGGCGAGGAACTCGGCCTCCGACAGGATCGGCTGGCGGCGACGGCCGGCCTCACGGCCGTCGCGTCGACGCTGGCGCTTGGCCTCGAGTCGGGTCGAGCCGGTGATGCCCTGGACCTCGTCGGAGGACGTGCCGGAGCCCTGTCCCGCGCGCCCGGTGCGGCGGCGTGGGTCGCGCTCGTGAACCTCGGTGTGGGGCGGGTCGTCGCTGGAGGTCTGGGCGTCGTCGGCGCCGGAACCCCCACCACGACGACGACGACGGCGACGCCTCCTCGAGCCCGACGGGGCGCCCGAGGAGTCGTCGGACTCGTCCGCGTCGTCGTCTCCGGACTCGTCCTGCCCGTCGGCGTCGTCGGCCGTCCGGTCCGCGGCGTCGTCGGAGCGGTCGCGGCCGGTCCCGCGGGCGGCCGTCGCGGCGTCGTCGGACGCGTCTGCGCCGTCGGCGTCTCCGGAGGACGCCGTGGCGGCGGCGGTGCGGTCGTCGGCGTCGTTGGCGTCGTCACCGGTCGCGTCGTCGGATCCGGCGGCACCCGCGTCCGGACCGGAGGTGGTGTCCTGGCCGTTCTGCTCGTCGCCGCCCTCACCGCGCCCGCGGCCGCGGCCCCGACGGCCACGCCGACGACGACGGGTTCCGCCCTCACCGGAGTCGGACTGTTCGGTGGAATCGGGCTGGGCAGTGGGGCCGGACCGCGTGGCCGAGTCGGACGGCGCCGTGGAGTCCGACTTCGCTGCCGAGTCGGACCTCCCGGTGGACGCGGCGGTGTCCTCGGGGGAGAGGAACAGGGGGGAGAACGAGGGGGTCGCGGTGGAGCGACGGCGACGGTTCCCGGGCTCGGCGGCGCCGACCTCGCCGGTGACGATCGCGATCTCCGGCAGCGGCGGCCGGTTCCTCGCGTCGGTCTTCCCACCCCCGGTGCGGGCGGCTTCCGAGCGGGTGTCCTCGGCCGGGACGGTCTCGTCGGCGGTCCTCGCGGCGCTCTTCTCCGCCGCGGTGGCCTTCTCGGCGGTCTTCTCGGCGGTGGTCTTGCGCGCCGGGCTCTTCCGGGCGGGCGCCTTCCGGGCGGATCGGGTATCGGCCGTCTCCCCCTCGGCGGGGGCCACGTCCACTCCCGTCGCCTCGGCGGCGTCCTCGCGCGCTGGGGCTTTCTTCGCCGCGGCCTTCTTCGCGGCGGTCTTGCGGGCCGGGGCCTTCTTCGCGGCTGGAGCCTCCGCCGCGTCGGAACGGCTGTTGAACCAGGTCAGCAGCATGTCGCGGGTCACGCCGGACTGGGCGCTCTTGATCTCCACCCCGATCCCGGCCATGGCGGCCAGGAACTCCTTGCTGGTCATGCCCACGGCCTTGGCCGCGGCGTGCGCGCGCATCCTCTCGGGCAGCGCGGCGAGGTCGTCGATGGTCAGGTTCGGATCCGACACGTGTCTCCTCCGGCCGGACTCCGGGCGCGATCACGTCACCGGGAAACCGGTGACCCACGCCGCCGCACGGGGTCGGGCGTCTTCTGGTCTCGGCCCCGCCGTGGCGGGGCAACGTCTTGTGGTCCGCGGTACCCGGACGAATCGGGCCGCGGGTGGCGGGCGCCCGTTCCGGGGCGGACTGGTGGTCCACTCGCCAGGATGGGCTCCGATCATTCTCCCACACCGGGCGCCGGAACGTCGCCGTCCGGGCACCACGAAATGGCGACGCGCCCGTCGGGACGGGGGCCGACGGGCGCGTGGGCAGCGTCGTCGCTGCAGGAGGTGGCGGGAGCTACAGACCGGGGAACCAGAGCGCGATCTCGCGCGCCGCCGACTCCTCGGAGTCCGAACCGTGGACGAGGTTCAGCTGGGTCTCGAGGCCGAAGTCGCCGCGGATGGAGCCCGGGGCGGCCTTCTCGACGGGATCGGTGCCACCCGCGAGCTGCCGCCACGCGGCGATCGCGCGGGGCCCCTCGAGGACGCCAGCGACCACGGGACCGGAGGTGATGAACTCGAGCAGGTCGCCGTAGAACGGACGCTCGGCGTGCTCCGCGTAGTGCTCGGCCGCGGTCTCCTGCGGCACCCGCCGCATGTCCATGGCGACGATCCTGAGCCCCTTGGCCTCGATACGGGACAGGATGGTGCCGGTCAGGCCGCGCTCGACTCCGTCGGGCTTGATGAGGAAGAAGGTTCTCTCGGTCACGGCGGCAATGCTACAAGCACATACGCGGGCGGGGTCGCCCGGCGGGGCCGCTCAGTCGTGCTGACTGGGCAGGTATCCCCCGGCCATCCGTCCCGCGAGGTCGCGGCGCAGGAACAGGATGTACGCCCACACGGTCGCGAACAACAGGCCGGAGACGCCCATCGACCAGTGCACGGCCCATCCCGCCACGGCCAGGGCCACGAGGGTCAGATTCATCGGGATCGCCCAGGGTTTGCGCTGGAGTCCGCTGGCCACGAGCATCGCGATCGCCAGCAGACTGACGAACCACACCTTCCACGGTTGGAAGTGCGCGCCGTCGTCGAGCCGTGCGATCACCGTGAGCACCAGGCCGATGACGATCGCCTCGAGCACCAGGGTCCCCGCCATGATGCCCCGCAGGCCCTTCCACGGGTCCACCGACGGCTCGTGTGCGGTGCCCCGGGGTCCGGGGGTCGGGTCGGTCACTGTGCGTCCTTTCCGAACAGACTGCGGGCGGCACCGGCGGTCACCACGGAGCCGGTGACGAGGACGCCGACTCCGGAGACGTCGTCGTCCGCGGTGGGGTCCGGGACGCCCACGAGATCCAGGGCGGCGCTGACCGCGTCGGGCAGGGTGTCCACCACGTGGACGCGCTGCGCGGTGAACCGCTCCTCCGCGATCCGGGCCAACTCGTCGAGTTCCATCGCGCGCGGTGACGCCGAGCGGGTGACGACGACCTCCTCGACCACGGGCTCCAGCGCCGCGAGGAAGGCGTCGGCGTCCTTGCCGTCGAGCATGGCGACCACGGCGACCAGCCGCTTGAAGTCGAACTCCGAGGTGACGGCCTCGGCGAGCGCGCGACCCCCGTGGCCGTTGTGGGCCGCGTCCACCAGGACGGTGGGGCTGGAGCTGAGCCGTTCGAGACGGCCCGGGTTGTCGACCGCGGCGAAGCCGGCGCGGACGAGTTCCGGATCCAGCGCCCTGTCGGGCCCGGCTCCGAAGAACGCCTCGACCGCGGCCAGGGCGGTCGCCGCGTTCTCGGCCTGGTGCTCGCCGAACAGGGGCAGGAACACCTCGGGGTACTCGCCGCCGAGCCCGCGCAGGGTTAGCTGCTGTCCGCCCACGGCGAGACGCCGCTCCACGACATCGAACTCGGAACCGAGGCGCGCGACGACCGCGCCGACCTCGACCGCGCGGCGGATCAGCACCTCCATGGCCTCGGGCTCCTGGCGGCCGATCACGGCGACCGGGTCCCGCGGCAGCAGGTCGTCGGAGGGTCCCGGCTGGATGATCCCGGCCTTCTCCCCCGCGATCGTCGCGAGGTCCTCGCCGAGGTACTCGGTGTGGTCCAGGCCGACGGGGGTGATGACGGAGACGGCCGGCCGCACGACGTTGGTGGCGTCCCAGGTCCCGCCCATCCCCGTCTCGATCACCGCGACGTCGACGGGAGCGTCGGCGAACGCGGCGAACGCCATCGCTGTGAGCACCTCGAAGTAGCTCATCCGCGGGCCGCCCGCCTCCTCGGACCGCTGGTCGACCAGGTCGAAGTAGGGCTGCAGCTCACGGTAGGTGTCGACGAAGGTCCGCGCCGTGATCGGCTCGCCGTCCATCGCGATGCGCTCGGTGACGCTCTGCAGGTGCGGGCTGGAGTTGCGCCCGGTGCGCTGGTGGAGCGCCCGGAGCAGCGCGTCGATCATCCGGGTGACCGACGTCTTGCCGTTCGTCCCGGCGACGTGCACCACGGGGTAGGCGTGCTGTGGGTCGCCGAGGATCGAGGTCAGCTCGGCGATCCGGTCCAGGCTCGGCTCGAGGCGGGACTCGGGCCAGCGGGTGGCCAGGTTCTCCTCGACCGCCGCGAGCTCGGCCGTGTCGGCCTGCCACTCGGGGCTGCCCACCTCGGGGATCGGGCGCGGCGGCAGGTGGTCGTCACCGTCGCTCTCCTCGTCCCCCGGGATGGGCCCGCCCAGTGGTACGCCCGACACGAGCCCGTCCTCGCCGAGCATCTCGGCGACGTCCTCCTCGGTCGGGGTGTCCCATCCCTCCTCCGGATCGTGGGGCGGGAGCCACTTGCGGTCACTCACGCGGAGCCACTCCCCGCCGGCATCGTCTCGAGCCGGGCGGTGATCCGGGCGACCTCGGCCTCCGCCAGGTCACGCCTGGCACGGATCTTGTCGACGACGTGGTCAGGCGCCTTGCCCAGGAACGCCTCGTTGCCGAGCTTGGCGCCCGTGGTCTTGAGTTCCTTGTGGGCCGCCGCGAGATCCTTCTCCAGGCGACGCCGCTCGGCGGCGAGGTCGATCGTCCCCGACGTGTCGATCTCGACGTCCACCGTCGACAGGCCGAGCCGGACCTCGAGCGACGCCGTGGCGGTGAAGTCGTCCGCGGCCGGCGTGAGGCGGGCGAGCGAGGCCACCTGGTCGAGCAGGTCGGCCGGCAGGTCCGCGCCGTCGACGCCACCGATACGCGCCGGCACGCGCTGACCGGGCTTGAGGCCCTGATCCGAGCGGAACCGGCGGATCTCCGTGACCAGCGTCTGGGCGTCGCCCACCCGCCGCACCGCGTCCGAGGCGTCGTCGGCCGGGACCACGTCGGTCGGCCACGGCGCGATCACGAGCGATTCACCGCCGGTGAGGGCGGTCCAGAGGGTCTCGGTGACGAACGGGATCACCGGGTGCAGCATCCGCAGCAGCACGTCCAGGACGTGGCCCAGTACGAGCCTCGTCCGCTCGGCCCGCTCGGAGGCGCGGGACTCGTCGTCGTTCCCGAACTGGACCTTCGCGAGCTCGAGATACCAGTCGCAGACCTCGTCCCACGCGAAGTGGTAGAGGGCCTCGCACGCCTTGGAGAACTCGTAGCGCTCCAACGCCTCGTCGACGGTCTCCCGCACCTGCCCCAGACGGTGCAGGATCCACCGGTCGGCGTCGGTGAGATCCGCGGCGTCGGGCACCGGACCGACCTTCGCGCCGTTCATGAGCGCGAAGCGGGTGGCGTTGAAGAGTTTGGTGGCGAAGTTGCGCGAGGCCTGCGCGGAGTCGTCGCCGACGGACAGGTCGCCGCCGGGGTGCGCGCCTCGCGCCAGCGTGAACCGCAGTGCGTCCGCGCCGAAACGGTCGACCCAGTCCAACGGGTCGATACCGTTGCCCTTGGACTTGGACATCTTCTGACCGTGCTCGTCACGGACCAGCCCGTGGAGGAACACGTCGGTGAACGGGACCGTGCCGGGCGCGGCCTTGTCGCCGCCGAGCCGGCGGCCCACGAACGTGCCGAACATCATCATCCGCGCCACCCAGAAGAACAGGATGTCGTAGCCGGTGACCAGCACCGACGTCGGGTAGAAGCGTTCGAGGTCGGCGGTGCGCTCGGGCCAGCCCATCGTGGAGAACGGCCACAGCGCGGAGGAGAACCACGTGTCGAGGACGTCGGCCTCCTGCGTGTACCCGGCGGGCGGCTCCTCGTCGGGGCCCACGCACACCACCTCGCCGTCGGGCCCGTACCAGATCGGGATCCGGTGGCCCCACCACAGCTGGCGCGAGATGCACCAGTCGTGCATGTCGTCGACCCAGTCGAACCACCGCGGTTCCTGGCTCGTCGGGTGGATCACCGTGTCGCCGTCGCGGACCGCGTCGCCGGCCATCTTCGCCAGTTCCTCGACGCGGACCCACCACTGCAGCGACAGGCGCGGCTCGATCGGCTCCCCGGACCGCTCCGAGTGACCGACCGAGTGCAGGTAGGGCCGGACCTCCTTGACGATCCGCCCCTGCGCCGCCAGGTCCTCGCGGACCGCCGCACGTGCCTCGAAACGGTCCATGCCGTCGTAGCGGGTGCCGGTGCCCGTGATGTGGCCGGTGGCGTCCATGATCGTGGGCATCTCGAGCCCGTGACGCTGGCCGATGGCGAAGTCGTTGGGGTCGTGTGCCGGCGTGACCTTGACGGCACCCGTGCCGAACTCCGGGTCCACGTAGTCGTCGGCGACCACACGCATGGTCCAGCCGTCGCGGAACGGATGCGGGATCTCGGTGCCCACCAGATGCGCGTAGCGCTCATCGTCCGGGTGGACGGCGATCGCGGTGTCGCCGAGCATGGTCTCGAGACGGGTCGTGGCCACGACCAGGTGCGGCTCGGAGTCGTCCATCGAGCCGTATCGGAAGCTGACCAGCTCGCCCTCGACGTCGGAGTACTTGACCTCGATGTCGGAGATCGCGGTCTGCAGCGTGGGCGACCAGTTGACCAGTCGCTCCGCGCGGTAGATCAGCCCTTGGTCGTAGAGTTCCTTGAAGATCGTCTGGACGGCCCGGGACAGGCCCTCGTCGAGGGTGAACCGCTCGCGCGACCAGTCCACGCCGTCGCCGAGGCGGCGCATCTGCTCGCCGATCGTGCCGCCGGACTCACGCTTCCACTCCCAGACCTTCTCGATGAAGGCCTCACGACCGATCTCGTGCCGGTCGATCCCCTCGTCGCGGAGCTTCCGGTCCACCAGGGTCTGCGTCGCGATGCCGGCGTGATCCATGCCGGGCAGCCACAGCACCTCGTACCCCTGCATGCGCCTGCGCCGGGTGAGCACGTCCATGAGGGTGTGGTCGAGCGCGTGGCCCATGTGCAGACTGCCGGTGACGTTTGGCGGGGGTAGGACTACCGAGTACGCGGGCTTGCCGCTGGATGCGTCGGCCTCGAAGTAGCCGGCGTCCACCCAGCGCTGATACAGCTCGGCCTCCACCTCACCTGGGTTCCAGGAGGCTGGCAGGGCGTCCGCGCGGTCGGCGTTCGGAGGGGAAGCGGCTGGAGTGGTCACCCGGCCATCTTAGGCCGTCCTCCGAACTCGCCCGAAACACGGTGAAACCGGTTCGACACACCGGACACGTGGCTTTCTGCGCGTCGCTGTCGGAGAACATCGTCTGCAGAAGGAACCCACCATGGAGCACACCGGACATCACGCGGCGGAGACGCTGGAACGCGGACTGGGGAGGCGCGGGTTCCTGCGGGCAGCCTTCGCCGTGAGCGCCGCCGCCGGGGCCGCGGGCATGGCCGGGTGCCCGCACGCGCCGACGGTGGGTGCGCATACCGCGCCGGGCACCTCGGGGCCCCTCGCCACTCGGGCGTCACGCGTACGCCCACCTGTCCGCGGCGTCGGACTTCACGGTGTCGAGGGTCGGTGGAGGATCGCGGGGTCAGTCCGCCAGGCCGAGAGCGCGCACAGCGTCCCGCTCGGAGACCAGTTCCGCGACCGAGGCGTCGATGCGGGCCCGCTGGAAATCGCTGATCTCCAGGCCCTCGACGACCTCCCACTCGCCGCCCCGGCTGCGGCACGGCAACCCCGTCACCACACCGGTGACCGTGCCGTACTCGCCACCCGACGGCAACGCGACGGTGGTCCAGCTCTCGCCGGACGTGCCACGCACCCAGTCCCGCATCTGGTCGACCGCCGCACCGGCCGCGGAGGCGGCCGACGACGATCCCCGGACTGCGATGATCTCGGCGCCGCGGCCCGCGACGCGCGGGATGAAGGTGTCGGCCAGCCACTCGGGGTCGAGCCCGGCGGTGACTGGTTCGCCCCCGCGCGTCAGATAGGTGACGTCGGGGAACTGGGTCGCGGAGTGGTTGCCCCAGACCACCACCCCGTCGAGCTCGGACACCCGGGCCCCCAGCCGCGTTGCCAGCTGGCTCAGTGCGCGGTTGTGGTCGAGACGCATGAGCGCGGTGAAGCGTCCGGCCGGGACGTCGGGCGCGTGACGGTGGGCGATGTACGCGTTCGTGTTGGCGGGATTACCCACGACGACCACGCGGATGTCGTCGGCGGCGTGGTCGTTGATCGCCCGCCCCTGTTCGCGGAAGATCGCCCCGTTCGCGGTGAGGAGATCGGCCCGCTCCATGCCCTTCCCGCGCGGTCGGGCACCCACGAGGAACGCCGCGTTCGCGCCGTCGAACGCCTCTGTCACGTCGTCGGTGATCTCGATCGAGTCGACCAACGGCAACGCGCAGTCCTCGATCTCCATCGCCACTCCCTCGGCGGCGACCACGGCCGACGGGATGTCGAGGAGCCGTAGGCGGACCGGGGTGCCCGGCCCGAAGACCAGGCCGGACGCGAGCCAGAACAGCAGCGAATAGGCGATCTTGCCGGCCGCACCGGTGACGGTGACGGTGACCGGGGTGTTGGTGTTCATATCCGAGGGCCTCCCGGGGACGACGACGGGGTCGGCCCCTACAGTAGTGAGAATCCGACCCCGTACCGTGTGCCCGCTCGTCGACCTCGTCCGCACCGCCCGGCGGGCGAGCGGGCGGGCGGAGTTCCCCGGCGCGCGGAGTTGCCGGGCGGGCGGCGCTGATCAGGCGTGGACCGGCGCAGCCGTCTTCTGACGGACCTCGTCGATCGTCACGTCGGGCGCCAGCTCGACCAGGCGGAAGCCCTCCTCGGTGATGTCGAGGACGCACAGATCGGTCACGACCCGCTGGGCGCAGGCCTTTCCGGTGTACGGGAGGGTGTTCTCCTCCATGAGCTTGAGACCGCCCTTGCGAGTGACGTGGTCCATCATCACGATCACACGGCCGGCACCGTGGACGAGGTCCATCGCACCGCCCATGCCCTTGACCATCGCGCCCGGGATCATCCAGTTGCTCAGGTCGCCGTGCTGCGAGACCTGCATCGCGCCCAGCACCGCCACGTCGACGTGGCCGCCCCGGATCATGGCGAACGAGTCCGAGGAGCCGAAGAACGCCGCGCCGGGTGCGGCGGTGATCGTCTCCTTGCCGGCGTTGATCATCTCGGGGTCCAGCTGTTCCCGGGTCGGATAGGGGCCAACGCCCAGGATCCCGTTCTCCGAGTGGAGTGTGACACGCACTCCCTCGGGGAGGTGGTCGGGGATCAGCGTCGGCATCCCTATGCCGAGGTTGACGTACTGGCCGTCGGTGAAGTCCGCGGCGATCCGGGCGGCCATCTGCTCATGGGTCCAGCTCATGACTGATCCTCCCCGTTGCTGCTGAGCTTCTCGATCTCCACGCCGGTCTCCTGGCGTCCGACCTCGACGATGCGCTGGACGTAGATGCCGGGCAGGTGGACGTCGGCGGGGTCGATCTCACCCTCGCAGACGACCTCCTCGGCCTGGACGATCGTGACCCGGCCGGCCATGGCCCCAGTCACACCAACGGGCGGTCGCCGCACAGCGGTCCGGCGCATTCGGCGAGGAGATCGTCCCGGTCACCGTCCCGCAGCGCAAGGGCGACGACCTGGTCGTGGACACCGACGAACACCCGCGTGCGGACTCCAGCGTGGAGGCGCTTGCTGAGCTGCGCCCGATCATGGGACGTGCGGACTCCGAAGCCACAGTCACCGCCGGCAACGCCTCCGGTCAGAACGACGGCGCCGCGATGTGCGTGGTGACCACCGCCGACAGGGCGGCAACTCTCGGCCTGACCCCGATCGTGCGTCTGGCCTCCTGGGCCGTCGCGGGCGTCGCCCCGGAGACCATGGGCATCGGCCCGGTCCCCGCGACCGCCAAAGCACTCGACCGGTTGGGACTCACGCTGGCCGACATGGACGTCATCGAACTCAACGAGGCGTTTGCCGCCCAGGCTCTGGCCGTCATGCGTGAGTGGGACATCGATCCGGCCTCCGAGCACCTCAACCCGCACGGTTCCGGCATCTCTCTCGGCCACCCCGTCGGCGCGACCGGTGCCCGGATGCTCGCGACCCTCTCCCGCGAAATGGTCCGCCGGGACGCGCAGTGGGGCCTGGAGACCATGTGCATCGGCGGTGGCCAGGGCCTCGCCGCCGTGTTCGAGCGGGTCTGACGCCGACGCCGCGACCGCAACCGCCCACCCGCGCGCAGCCCCCCGGGAAGGCCGCGCCCGGGCATTACGCCAGCGCACCTCGCGGGGGTCGCGCTGCGCCTTCGACTCGCGCTGGCGGAAAGGTCCGTTCCCGCAGCGCACCCCCGGGATTTCCGTACGGAGAGGCAGCGTGAGCCGAAGAACCAGCGCACCTCGCGGAGGTCGCGCTGCGCCTATGCCCGCGGTAGTCGCGGAGGGGAGGCACCGACTGGCTCACCCGGTGCCCGGAACAACGCACCCGCCGCCGGGACGTCCTGGGAAGCGACGACGCCCCGGGGGGTGGACCGCGTGTTCCGCGCTCCGCCCCGGGGGCGTCCGACATGTCGCCGTCAGCCGTCGATCCGGGACGGGTGCCGGGTCAGGGCCATGACCTCGATGTCCATGAACGGGAACAGTGGGAGTTCCTGGAGGATCTCGTGGAGCTCGTCGCCGGACTCGACGTCGAAGATGCTGATGTTCGAGTACTGGCCGACGATGCGCCAGAGCTCACGCCACTTCCCGGACCGTTGCAGCTCCTGGCTGTAGGCCTTCTCGCGCGCCACGGTCTCGGCGCGGACCTCCGGGTCCAGGTCGTGCGGGATCCTGACGTCCATGCGGACGTGGAACAGTGCCATTGTCGGCCTCTCCTTCTTGTCGGTGGTGTGGGTCGGGCGCTTGTCAGTGGTGGGTCGGGGCGGTCATCAGCGGCGGGTGAACCGCTCCACCGCGTCGTGGTCGGGCTCCACGCCCAGGCCCGGTCCCTCCGGGAGGTGTACGCGGCCCTCCTCGTAGCGGATCGGCTCGGTGACGTACGTCTCGGCCAGCAGCAGCGGGCCGAAGAGCTCCGAGCCGTAGTTGAAGCCGGGCTCCGCGCAGGCCAGGTGCAGTGAGGCGACCGTGCCTATCGGCCCCTCCAAGGACGTCGCCGCGTGGCAGGCGATCCCCGCTGCGCGGGCGACCGCCACGGCCTCCTTGCCGCGGGTGAGCCCACCGAGCTTGGTGGTCTTGACCGCGATTACCCCGGCCGCGTCCCGACGGGCGACCTCGAGCGCGTCGTGCGGCGACTGGACCGACTCATCGGCCATGAACTGCACCGGCAGCGACCGGTTGAGCTCGGCGAGCACCTCGACCTGCTCGGTGGGGGTCGGCTGCTCGATGAGCTCGATCCCGGCCTCCACCAACGCGGGCAGATGCACATTGGCGGTGAACCGGTCCCAACGGGCGTTGATGTCCACCCGCAGACCGGCGCGACCGTTCAGCCGATCCGCGAGCGCGGCGATGCGGGCCACGTCCTCCGCCGGCTCCAGCGCGCCCATCTTCACCTTGAAACTGCGGTGACGATCCGCCGCCAGCAGCTCGTCGATCTCGGCGACCATCTCCTCGAGCGGCATGGCGCCCAGCGCCCAGGTGCACTCGATCGAATCACGCACCGCGCCGCCGAGCAGCGAGCGAACCGGCACGTCCGACGACCGGGCCCACGCGTCGAACATCGCGATCTCGAGGGCGGCCTTGGCGAAGCGGCCGCGGGCCACTACGCCCTCCATCGCCTCGATCACGGCGGGGATCTCCTCCACCCGCCGGCCGGTCAGCTCACGCCGAGCGCTCGCGGGGCTCCTCCTCGGAGACCGGGACGATCGTCGGGAGGACGTTGTCGCGCACCGTCTCGCCGGTGACCACCACGCGGGCGACGTCGTCGCGGCCCGGGATGTCGTACATCACCGGCAGGAGCACCTCCTCCATGATCGCACGCAGACCACGGGCGCCGGTGCCGCGAAGGATCGCCTGATCGGCCACTGCCTCGAGCGCGTCCTGCGTGAACTCGAGCTCCACGCCGTCCATCTCGAACAGGCGGGCGTACTGCTTGACCAGCGCGTTCTTCGGCTCGGCGAGGATGTTCACCAGGGCCTCGCGGTCGAGGCTCGTCACGGTCGCCACCACGGGCAGGCGCCCGATGAACTCCGGGATCAGGCCGAACTTGACCAGGTCCTCGGGCATGACCTCCGAGAAGTTGTCCGTGGTGTCCAGCTCGTTCTTACTGGCCACCTCCGCGCCGAACCCCAGGCCCTTGCGGCCCACGCGGTCGCCGACGATCTTCTCCAAGCCCTGGAACGCGCCGGCCACGATGAACAGCACGTTGGACGTGTCGATCTGGATGAACTCCTGGTGGGGATGCTTGCGCCCGCCCTGCGGCGGCACCGACGCCTGGGTCCCCTCGAGGATCTTGAGCAGCGCCTGCTGGACGCCCTCGCCGGACACGTCCCGCGTGATCGACGGGTTCTCCGCCTTGCGCGCGATCTTGTCGACCTCGTCGATGTAGATGATGCCCATCTCGGCGCGCTTGGTGTCGAAGTCAGCGGCCTGGATGAGCTTGAGGAGGATGTTCTCCACGTCCTCGCCCACGTACCCGGCCTCGGTCAGCGCCGTGGCGTCCGCGATCGCGAACGGCACGTTGAGCATCTTGGCGAGGGTCTGCGCGAGGTAGGTCTTGCCGCAGCCGGTCGGGCCCAGCATGAGGATGTTGGACTTGGCCAGCTCGACGCCGTCACCACGTCCGAGGGTCGCGCCCACGCGGATACGCTTGTAGTGGTTGTAGACCGCCACCGCGAGATTGCGCTTGGCCGCGTCCTGCCCCACCACGTACTCGTCGAGGAACGCGTGGATCTCGGCCGGCTTGGGCAGCGCGTCGAGACCCGCCTCCTGCGACTCGTCGACCTCCGACTCGATGATCTCGTTGCACAGCTCGATGCACTCGTCGCAGATGTAGACCCCGGGACCGGCGATCAGCTTCTTGACCTGCTTCTGACTCTTCCCACAGAAGGAACACTTCAACAGGTCGCCGCTCTCACCCACACGCGCCATGAGTTCTACGTCCTCGCATTCCGGGGGCGTCGATGTCACGCCCCGTAGTCGACGGTACGCGGGAGCGGCCACAAAAGCCGCCCCGCGCGATCAGTTCATTGCACCCGACGGCGCACCGCTCCCCTGAGCGGCGCGCCGCCGCCGCGTCAGTTGCCCGCCGACAGCTTGCGGTAGTCGAACACGGTGTCGATGATGCCGTAGTCCCTGGCCTCCTCGGCCGTGAGGATCTTGTCGCGGTCCGTGTCCTTGCGGATCTGGTCGGCGTCACGACCGGTGTGACGGGCGAGGGTGGTCTCCATGAGTCGACGCATCCGCTCGATCTCCGCGGCCTGGATCTCGAGGTCCGAGACCTGGCCCTGGATGCCGCCGGTGGCGGGCTGGTGGATGAGGATGCGGGCGTTGGGAAGCGCGGCGCGCTTGCCCTTCGTGCCCGCCGCGAGCAGCACGGCCGCGGCCGACGCGGCCTGCCCGAGGCACACCGTCACGACGTCCGGGCGCACGTACTGCATCGTGTCGTAGATCGCCATGAGCGACGTGAACGAGCCGCCCGGCGAGTTGATGTACATGGTGATGTCGCGGTCCGGATCCTGGCCCTCCAGGACCAGGAGCTGGGCCATGATGTCGTTCGCCGAGGCGTCGTCGACCTGGGTGCCCAGGAAGATGATGCGCTCCTCGAAGAGCTTGTTGTACGGGTTGGATTCCTTGACGCCGTAGCTGGAGTGCTCGACGAAGGACGGGAGAATGTAGCGCGAGGACGGCAGTGAGGTCATCGGGGACTCCGTGGTCGTGTGCGGGGCTGGACGGTCGGCGGGAGCGCTCCCGCCGGGGAAGGACTCGATCACGACGGCGAGGACCCGCCGGACTGGGACGCACGCGAGATAACGTGGTCGACGAAGCCGTACTCCTTGGCCTGCTCGGCCGTGAACCAGCGGTCGCGGTCGGAGTCCTCGGTGACCTGCTCGAACGACTGACCGGTGTGGAAGGCGATGAGCTCGGCCATCTCACGCTTGGTCGCCGCGAACTGCTCGGCCTGGATGGCGATGTCGGCGGCGGAGCCTCCGACGCCGGCCGACGGCTGGTGCATCATGATCTTGGCGTGCGGCAGGGCGTAGCGCTTGCCCTTCGTCCCGGCCGCCAGCAGGAACTGGCCCATCGAGGCGGCCAGACCCATGCCGTAGGTGGCCACGTCGCACTCGACGAACTGCATGGTGTCGTAGATGGCCATACCGGCCGTCACCGAGCCGCCGGGCGAGTTGATGTACATCGCGATGTCGCGGGAGGGATCCTCCGCGGCGAGCAGGAGCATCTGCGCGCAGAGGCGGTTGGCGATGTCGTCGTCGACCTGGGACCCCAGGAAGATGATCCGTTCCTGGAGGAGACGTTCGTACACCGAGTCGCCGAGAGTGAGTCCGTGGGACCCCGGCGAGTTGAGGGCGGGCTGTGTCGAACCGGGCTGAGCCGCTGAACCGTTCTGGGCCACGGGGAACCTACCTTCGCTCATCGTCTTCACCGCTCGCGCGGCGCCCGGCCGACCGGTGGCCGGGGAACCGTTACGTCAAACACTAACCAACGCCGGGGACGGAACCGTCCCGCCGGGGCGGGTGTTCGCTCTCAGCGTCGGCCGACCCCGCTCTCCGCCGGGGCAGCCCCTGACGAGGAGAGGGCCGGGGACCACGCGTGGTGGTCCCCGGCCCCCGGGTGCGACTGGGCGTGCCGATCAGGCGTCGGTGTCCTCGCGCGACTCGTCGACGGAGTCGGTCGCCTCATCGGCGGCGTCCTCGTCCGAGGCGTCCTCACGGGTGCCGAAGAACTCGGAGGTGTCCACGATGTTGCCCTCGGCGTCCTTGACGGTGACCTGCTGGATCACGTCGGCCAGAGCCTTGGAGCGGCGGACGTCGGAGAACAGCGAGCCGAGCTGACCGGCCTGCTGGATCTGCTGCACGAACTGGTTGGGGTCCATGCCGTAGCGCTGGGCCTGGAACAGGATGTGCTGCGTGAGCTCCTCCTGCGAGACGTCGGTGGAGGCCTCCTCGGCGACCGCGTCCAGCAGGAGCTGGCTACGGATGGCACGGGCGGTGGCCTCGAGCGTCTCCGCATCGAAGGTCTCGCGGTCGGTGCCCTCCGCGGCGAGCATGGAGTTGATCATGTCGTCGTCGTGCGCGGCATCGCCGAAGATCGAGTGCAGCTGCTGGTGCGCCTCGGCCTCGACGAGGGCGTCGGGGGTCGGGACGTCGGTGGCCTCGAGAAGCGCGTCGAGCACCTTGTCGCGGATCTCCCCGGCCAGGCCGGCCTTCGCCTGCTGGGCGACCTTCTCGGTGAGGTCGGCGCGCAGCTCCTCGAGGGTGTCGAACTCGCTGGCCATCTGGGCGAACTCGTCGTCGGCCTCGGGCAGCTCGCGCTCCTTGACCGACTGGACGGTCACCGTGATGACGGCCTCCTTGCCGGCGTGCTCACCGGCGACGAGCGAGGAGGTGAACTCCTTCGACTCGCCGGCCTTCAGGCCCTCGGCGGCCTCGTCGAGACCCTCGATGAGCGTGCCCGAGCCGAGCTCGTAGGACAGGCCCTCGGTGGAGGCGTCCTCGACCGGCTCGCCGTCGACGGTGGCGGCCAGGTCCACGGACAGGAAGTCGCCCTTGGTGGCGCCGCGCTCGACGCCCTTGAGGGTGCCGAAGCGGGCGCGGAGGTTGTCGAGCTCGGCGTCGACGGCGGCGTCGTCGGTCTCGGGCGCCTCGACGGTGACCTCGAGGTCCTCGAACTTCGGCAGGGTGATCTCCGGGCGGACGTCGACCTCGGCCGTGAACTCCACGACGTCGTTGTCCTCGAGCTTGGTGACCTCGATCTCCGGCTGGGCCAGGACCACGAGCTCGTGCTCGTCGACGGCCTGGCTGTAGCGCGCGGGGATCATGTCGTTGATGACCTGCTCGAGGACGGCCGGGCGACCGATCCGCGACTCGAGGAGCTTGGCCGGGGCCTTACCGGGACGGAAGCCCGGGATGTTGACCTGGCCGGCGAGCGACTTGTAGGCCTTGGCGAAGTCCGGCTCGAGCTCCGCGAACGGCACCTCAACGGTGATCTTGACCCGGGTCGGGTTGAGCTGCTCGACAGTGCTCTTCACGGTGATGTTCTCCTAGGAAGTCTTCTGGGGGTTCGTGTCTTTCGGCTCCGCTGGTCGGGATGACAGGATTCGAACCTGCGACCCTCCGCTCCCAAAGCGGATGCGCTACCAAGCTGCGCCACATCCCGGTGGGTCGCGCGGCCGACCGCCCCGCTGTCACGCACGGGGAATCCGCCGGGCCGCCAAACCAACTCGCCCAGTGTACGACAGGCCCACCTCGGCGCCGATTCCGACTTATCGGCCCGGGAGTTGGGAGCGCCGCGTGGCGTCCGGTAGTGTTGTCACAGCGTGAGCGGGACCGGGGAGGAAACCCCAGGTCAGGCCACCGACGCGGGTGTAGCTTAATGGTAAAGCCCCTGCCTTCCAAGCAGGATACGCGGGTTCGATTCCCGTCACCCGCTCCACAGAGAGCCCCGCCCGTCTCATCCGAGGGTTCGGGGCTGTTCCCGTCACCCCGCCCGGTCAGCCGCCGCGGCGCCCCGGTTGGCAGGTGGGACACCAGTACAGCGTCCGCGCCTCCATCGCCTCCGCACGCACCTCGTCCCCGCACACCCGGCACTCCCAGCCGTCGCGTTGGTAGACGTAATTGCGCGGCCGGTCGGCGCCCCGCCTCGGCACGTCTCCGTGATCGTGCTCGGGACGGATGGTGTGGATGGCCCCGGTCTCCACGCCCACCTCCATCAGCTGGACGAGGTCGTTCCACACGGCGTGGAACTCGGCGCGGTCGAGCTCCCTGCCGGGGAGGAACGGGGCGATCCCGTGTCGGAAGAGCACCTCGGCGCGGTAGACGTTGCCGACCCCGGCCAGGATCTTCTGATCCATGAGCAGGGCGCCGACGGGCCGCGCGCTGCGGGAGATCCGGGCCCAGGCCCGTTCGGGCTCCGCGTCCGGGTCGAGAGGGTCGGGGCCCAGTCGGTCACGCACGTCGCCGACCTCCGCCTCGGCGATCACCTCGCACCGGGTCGGTCCGCGAAGGTCGACCCAGTGCGCCGGCCCTCCGTCGGCGATCGCGCCCACCCGCATCCGCACCTGCCCGACCGGCGCAGGCGGGTCCTGCCCCTCGGGGACCAGGTGGGTGTCGAAGAAGCCGTACAGGCCTAAGTGGACGTGGACGGCGAGGCCGCCCTCGTAATGGTGGAAGAGGTGCTTGCCGACCGCCGTGGCGCGGTCGAAGTACCGGCCGTCGACGACGACATGGTCCGCGAACCGGCCCTGAGGGCTGGACACACGGACCGGCCCGCCTGCGAAGTACTCGGTGTGCAGGCGGGCCAGCCGGTGGAGGGTGTGCCCCTCAGGCACGGTGAGGATCTGGCACGGCGGAATCAGGCATCGCTGTGCTCGAGCGCGGTGGAACTCAGGCCCCGGGGACCGCGGGGGCCTCGCCGGTGCGCTCGTACTCGGCGAGGATGTCGATGCGCCGCTGATGCCGCTCGGCACCCGACCACTCCTGGTCGAGGAACGCGTCGACGATCGCCAGCGCCTCCTCCTGCGAGTGCATACGCCCGCCGATGCCGATCAGCTGCGCGTTGTTGTGCTCACGCGCGAGCCGAGCCGTCTCGACGCTCCACGCGAGGGCGCAGCGCGCGCCGGGCACCTTGTTCGCGGCGATCTGCTCCCCGTTGCCGGAGCCGCCCAGGACGATCCCGAGGCTGCCCGGGTCGGCGACGACCTTCCTGGCGGCGTCGATGCAGAACGCCGGGTAGTCGTCCTCGGCGTCGTACGTGTGGGCGCCGCAGTCGACGACCTCGTGGCCGGAGGCCTTCAGGTGCTCGGCGATGACGTTCTTGATCTCGAAGCCGGCGTGGTCCGCTCCCAGGTAGATGCGCATAGCGGCGATTCTGCCACGCCCCGGGTGCGCTCACCCCGGGGGCACCCGGGGCCGACATCGCCGCTCAGTCGAACCGCGGATCCTCCGTGCGGCTGCGCTTGAGCTCGAAGAAGTAAGGAAACCCGGCGAGCAGCGCGGCACCGTCGAACACCTTGCCGGCCTCCTCGCCTCGCGGGATGCGTGTCAGGACGGGCCCGAAGAAGGCCACCCCGTCGACGTGGACGACCGGGGTCCCGACCTCGTCGCCCACCGGGTCCATGCCCCGGTGGTGGGAGGCGCGGAGCTCGTCGTCGTACTCATCGGTCCCCGCTGCCGCGGCGAGGTCGGCGTCCAGGCCGGCGGCCTGGAGCGCCTCGGTGACGACGGTCGGGTCCTCGACGCCACGACCCTGGTCGTGGATACGGGTGCCCATCTCGGTGTACAGCGGCCCGAGGACCTCCTGGCCGTGGCGCTCGGCGGCGGCGATCGCCACCCGCACGGGGCCCCACGCGAGCTTCATCTTCTCCATGTAGTCCTCGGGCAGGTCCCGGCCGTCGTTGAGCACGGCCAGGCTCATGACGTTCCACGTCAGGGAGATCTCGCGGACCTTCTCGACCTCGAGGATCCAGCGGCTGGTGACCCACGCGAAGGGGCACAGCGGATCGAACCAGAAGTCGACGGAACGGGTGGTGGACTGCGTACTGGAGGTCATGTCCCCATCCTCCCCGTCCGGCGCGCGTGCCGCCACTGCCGCTTCCGTGTCGGGCCCGGGTGGTAGGACTGGTGCGGTAGACGAACCCCACCGAACCGAGGTCCCACAGATGCGCTCGCTCAACCTCACCCGCGCCGACGCCGCAGCGCGGTCGGAACTGCTCAGCGTCGAGTCGTACGACGTGGAGATCGATCTCACCGACGGCAGTGGCGGGCCCGGAACCGGTAGGTTCCGCTCGCGCACGGTGGTGCGGTTCTCCTGCGCGCGCCCGGGCGCGGAGACCTTCATCGACCTGCGGTCCGCCGTGATCAGGTCGGCGGTCCTCAACGGCCGGGAGCTGCTCCCGGCCGGGGATGAGAACCGGTACGACGACGAGGAGGGCCTCACCCTTCCCGACCTGCAGGAGTCCAATGAGCTCGTGGTGGACGCCGATCTGGCGTACACCACGACCGGTGAGGGCCTGCACCGGATGGTCGATCCGGCGGACGGGGAGGTCTATCTCTACTCCCAGTTCGAGACGGCGGACGCGAAGCGTGTCTTCGCCTGTTTCGACCAGCCGGATCTCAAGGCGAGGTACACGCTCACGGTGACGGCACCGGAGAAGTGGGTCGTGGTGGCCAACACCCTGGCCGAGGAGTCACCGGCGGAGGGCGGTGGCGTGGTCCACCGCTTCGCGCCGACCGAGATCATGTCCACCTACCTGGTCGCGCTCATCGCGGGTCCGTATCACGTGGTGGAGGACGCCTACACCGACGAATACGGCACCATCCCGCTGCGGCTGCTGTGTCGAGCCTCGCTCGCCGAGTACCTCGACGCCGATCGCCTCTTCGCGGAGACCAAGGAGGGCTTCGGCTTCTACCACCGCGAGTTCGGGCTGCCGTACGCGTTCGGCAAGTATGACCAGATCTTCGTCCCCGAGTTCAACGCGGGGGCCATGGAGAACGCCGGCGCGGTGACGTTCCTCGAGGACTACGTCTTCCGCTCCCGGGTGACCGGGTACCGCTACGAGCGGCGCAACGAGACGATCCTGCACGAGATGGCCCATATGTGGTTCGGCGACCTCGTGACCATGCGGTGGTGGGACGACCTGTGGCTCAACGAGTCGTTCGCCACCTTCGCCTCCGTGCTCGCCCAGGTCGACGCGACGCAGTACACGGAGGCGTGGACGACGTTCGCGAACGTGGAGAAATCGTGGGCGTACCGCCAGGACCAGCTGCCGTCGACGCACCCCGTGGCGGCGGACATGACCGATCTGGAGACGGTCGAGGCCAACTTCGACGGGATCACCTACGCCAAGGGCGCCTCGGTGCTCAAGCAGCTCGTCGCCTACGTCGGGCGCGAGCCCTTCCTTGCGGGTCTGCGCGCGTACTTCGCCGAGCACGCGTTCGGCAACGCCGAATTCGACGATCTGCTGTCGGCGCTGGAGGAGTCCTCCGGCCGCGACCTGTCCGGCTGGGCCGACCAGTGGCTGCGCACCACCGGAATCAACCCGATCTCCGTTGACGTGTCCGTCTCGGGTAGCGGAGCGAGTGCCCGCATCTCCGAGCTGACGGTGACCCAGGGTCCCGCAGCACCGGGGGCCGGCGAGCTGCGCACACACCGTCTGGGCGTGGGCCTGTACAACCGCGACAACTCCGGCGCGCTCGTGCGGACCGCCCGCGCCGAACTCGACATCGCCGGCGAGCGGACCGTCGTCGCCGACCTGGCCGGCCAGCCGGTGCCCGACCTCGTCCTGCCCAACGACGAGGACCTGACGTACTGCTCGGTCCGCCTGGACGAGCGGTCGCTGGCCACCGTCCTGGATTCCCTCGAGAACATCGTCGACCCGCTGGCGCGGACGCTGTGTTGGTCGGCGCTGTGGGAGATGACGCGGGAGGCACGGCTCCCCGCCCGTCGCTTCGTCGAGGTGGTCTCGCGTGCCGTCCCGCGCGAGCCCCAGATCGGCGTCGTCCAGCGCGTACTCACGCAGGCGCAGACCGCGTTGGCGCGCTACGCCGACCCGGACTGGGCGGCCGCGACCGGGTGGGCGACGTTCTCCGGGGCCATGCTCGCCGCAGCCCGCGACGCCGAGCCGGGTTCGGATCACCAGCTCGCGTTCCTCACCGCGCTGTGCGGGTGCCCGATCGGGATCGATCAGCAGCGTGTGCTCGGGACGCTCCTCGACGCGGGTGCCGAGGACGCGGGGCTGCCCGGCCTCATCGTCGACACCGATCTGCGCTGGACCGTGCTCACCGCACTCGTCGCCGCGGGCGTCGAGGGCACCGACCGCATCGATGCGGAGCTCGCCGCCGACGACACGGCCGGCGGGGCCCGCCGGGCCGCCACCGCGCGGGCGGCCCGCCCCTCCGTCGCCGCGAAGGAGGAGGCGGAGGAGTTGCTCCTGACCACAGGCGCCGACGCCCCGACCAACGCGATCGTGCGTGCCACACTCCTCGGGCTGGATCTGCCCGGCCACGAACACCTGCTCAGCGGCCTGTGCGAGCGCTACCTCGACGACGTCACCGCACTGTGGAAGGCGCGCCCCGGCGACCTCGCGCAGACCGTCGCCGAGGGCATCTTCCCTTCCTGGGCGGTCGACAGCGAGACCGTGGAGCGGTTCGAGCAGGTGATCGCCGACGAGTCGCGGCCGTCGTCGCTGCGTCGGATCATCGCCGAGCAGACCGCGGACATGACCCGCGCGTTGGCGGCCCGGGCCGTCGACGCCGCCGAGGCCGACTGACAGGTCCATCGCCGGGCAGGCGGCCGCGGCACCCCGGCCGCCGGACTTCGCTGGATCAGGCGGCGTCGAGATAGAGGTAGTCCTCCCAGTACGGGCCGATCTCCCGCAACTGCGAGACGAGTCGCCACGTCCGGCCCCGCGGGGCGACGAGCGGCACGTGGAGCTCCCAACCCAGCTCGGAGAGGAGTTTGTCCGCCTTGCGGTGGTTGCACGGTGCGCACGAGGCGACGCAGTTCTCCCAGTTGTGCGCTCCCCCGCGGCTGCGCGGGACGACGTGGTCGACGGTCGTGGCCTTGGCGTTGCAGTATCCGCAGCGGTGCCCGTCCCGGTGCATGAGCGCGGCGCGGGTCATCGGCACCTGCGTGCGGTATGGGATCCGGACGTACTCGCGGAGCCGGATGACGGAGGGCACACGCACCGAAGTGTCGACCGACCGCACCACGACCTCCACCGGGTGCTCGTGCACCACGTCGGCCTTCCCCCCCAGCAGCATCACCACGGCTCGGCGGGCAGGAAGGGCGGTGAGTGCCTCGTAGCTGGCGTTGAGCAACAGCACGCGCGGTGCCGACGCGAGCGGGACCGGCCGGTCCGGGACCGGCTCCAGTCGCTTGGGGGTCCGCGACCCCCGTTGTCGGTACTCCGAGTTCTCGCGCACTGCTGTGCCCATGGTCGGTCTCCGCCCGTCTGTTCCGAGCCCAGTGCACCATTCCCGACCGGGCCCGCAGTGAACCTTGCCTGCAACGATGATGCACCTTCGGTGAACTCTTCGCGCGGATTACAGGCGAGCGGGCTCGCCGAGTCGCCCTGCCAGGATCAGTAGCGGCGGGGGCGGCGGGGGCGGCGCCGATTGCGCTCCGTGACGCCGCGCTCGGGAGAACCGCGCCGGTCGGACCGCATGCCCCTCGGGTTCTGGACGTAACCATGTAGGTCCGGAGCCCGGATCACCACCATGGTTACGTCCACAGTCGCCACGAGTGCGTCCATATCGACACACGCCGGGGCGTGGCCGGGGCCGCGGCCGGGCCGGGGCGTGGCCGGGGCCGCGGGCGGGGCGGGCACGAGCGCGGGTCAGGGGTGGGGGGTGACGCGGGCGGGTCAGGGGTGGCTCCACCACCCGCGAGGGGGTCCGCGGGTGTCCGCCCTGGCGGCCCGCAGGTGACTACACAGGCATCATGGAGGCCATGAGCAGCAGCACGTTCTATGACGAGGTCGGTGGGGCGGAAACGTTCCGGAAGATCGTCCACGAGTTCTACCGCCGCGTGGCGGACGACCCCGTGCTGCGCCCGATGTACCCCGAGGAGGACCTGGGCCCCGCCGAGGACCGCCTGCGGATGTTCCTCGAGCAGTACTGGGGAGGCCCCACCACCTACTCCGAGCAACGCGGGCACCCGCGACTGCGGATGCGGCACAACCCGTACGTCGTCGACCGCGCCGCCCACGACGCGTGGCTCACCCACATGCTCGCGGCGGTCGAGACGATCGACCGCGACACCCTGGACGACGAACACCGCGCCGCGCTGGTGGACTACCTCACCCGCGCCGCCGCGATGATGGTCAACACCGCGGACGCGCCGTGACCCCGTCCCCCGCGCACGCCCGGCGAGCATGGGACGACATGGTCCTGTACCAGATCTACCCACGCTCGTTCGCCGACTCCGACGGTGACGGCGCGGGGGATCTGCAGGGCGTCCTCGACCGCGCGGGACACCTCGAGACGCTCGGAGTGGACGGGATCTGGCTCTCGCCGATCATGCGGTCGCCGGGCGTCGACCACGGATACGACGTCTCGGACCCGCGGGACGTGGACCCGCTGTTCGGGGACGTCGCCACCCTCGAGCGGCTACTCGAGCGACTGCACGCCGTGGGCATGGTGCTCATCATGGACCTCGTGCCCAACCACACCAGCGTGGAGCACCCGTGGTTCGCGGCCGCGGTCGCCGCCGGGCCGGGCAGCCCCGAGCGGGCACGCTACTACTTCCGCGACGGGCGCGGCGAAGACGGATCGGAACCGCCCAACAACTGGCCGTCCGTCTTCGGCGGCCCCGCCTGGACTCGCATCACCGAGCCCGACGGCACGCCCGGGCAGTGGTACCTCCACCTCTTCGCCCCCGAACAACCGGACCTCGACTGGTCGCACCCGGACGTCGCCGACGATCTCGAGCACACCCTGCGGTTCTGGCTCGACCTGGGAGTGGACGGGTTCCGGATCGACGTCGCGCACGGCCTCGCCAAACCCGCCGACCTGGCGGACCTGCCCGACGACGTGGAGATCGCGCAGCTCGTCGTCGACACCCGTGACGCACGGTGGGACCAGCCCGGCGTCCACGATGTCCACCGACGGATCCGGCGCGTCCTCGACGACCACCCCGGCACCGCCGCCTTCGGTGAGGTCTGGGTGGGCTCGGTCGAGCGGTTCGCGCGCTACCTCCGGCCCGACGAGCTGCACTTCGCGTTCCACTTCGCCCTCACGGGCGCCCCGTTCGAGGCGGCGGCGATCCGCGCGGCGATCGACTCCACCCTCGAGGCCGCCCGCGTCTCCGGCGCCGCCCCCACATGGGCGTTGTCGAACCACGACGTCGTGCGCGAGGTGACCCGCTACGGCAACGGCGCCACCGGCACAGCCCGCGCACGCGCCATGCTCCTCGTCGCGCCCGCCCTGCCGGGCATCACGTTCGTCTACAACGGCGCCGAACTCGGCCTGCCCAGCGACTACTCCATCCCTCACGATCGGCTCACCGATCCGACCTGGGAGCGCACCGCCCACGCCGAGACCGGGCGTGACCACTGCCGCGTTCCCATCCCGTGGGACGGCGACCGGCCGCCGTACGGGTTCTCGGACTCGCCGCGGACCTGGCTGCCGATGCCCGACGGCTGGGCACCGCTGACGGCGGCAGCGCAGGAGACCGACCCCGATTCCACGCTGGCGCTGTATCGGCGAGCGATCGAGATCCGGCGGTCGTGGCCTCCCACGGGGTCCTCGACGATCGGGTGGGACGACAAACTTGACGGGTGTCTACTGTTCTGGCGCGAGGACGGCCCGGTCCTGTGCATGATCAATACAACGCGTCACGCGGTGCAGCTGCCCGAGGGTGACGTGGTGCTCGCGTCGGGCCCCCTCGACGGGAGCAGACTGCCACCGGACACCGCCGTGTGGCTCCAGCGCTGACGATCGAAGGGTGCGGGATATGCGACTTTCCGGTAAGACGGCCATCGTGACCGGAGGGGCCGGCGGCATCGGCCGCGGCATCACGCGCGCGTTCGTCGCCGAGGGAGCCCGAGTCCTGGTGGTGGACATCAACGACGAGGCCGGGGAGGCGCTCGCCGCCGAACTCGGAGACGAGGTGCGGTACCTGAACTCAGACATCTCGGTGGAGGCCAACGCGGAGAAGATCGTCGCCGCCGCCGTCGACGCCTTCGGCCACCTCGACGTGCTGGTCAACAACGCGCACGCCTCTCGTCAGGCCCCACTGTTGCAGACCACCGGCGGCATGATGGACCTGTCGTTCAACACCGGCTTCTACCCCACGTTCTGGCTCATGAAGGCCGCGCATCCGCACCTGGCGGCGCAGGACGGCTCGGTGATCAACTTCGCCTCCGGCGCCGGGATCGACGGTAGCGCCACCCAGGCGTCCTACGCCGCCGCCAAGGAGGCGATCCGCGCGATCAGCCGGGTGGCCGCCAACGAGTGGGCGCGCGACGGGATCAACGTCAACGTCATCTCACCGCTCGCGCTCACCGAGGGCGTCGAGGCGTACATCGAAGCGAACCCGGGGATCGAGGAGAAGCTGCTCGCGGGCACCCCGATGCGGCGATTCGGCGACCCCGAATCCGACATCGGGCGGGTCGCCGTGTTCCTGGCCAGCGACGACGCGTCCTATATGACCGGGCAGACGATGATGGTCGACGGCGGCAGCCTCATGCTCCGCTAGTGGGCATCTCCGTTAGTTCGTCGGGGGTCGGTGATCCAGGCGGTGGGGTCGCCGAGATAGAGGCCGCAGGCGGTGTCGAGGGCTTCTGCGGGAGTGCCTGAGGGCCATCCGTTTGGCAGGGCGGCTTGCTGGTAGTCGTCGTGGCTGGCGCGGTAGATCGCAAAACCCCACTGGCTGGCTGATCCGGCGTAGCGCAGTCGGCAGAGCTTGACTTCGTCCCCGTCGGTCAAGGTGGCATCGATGTAGGCGAATCCGGCCCGGTAGCGGGTGTGCAGGGCCTGGATCTGGGGCCACCGTTCGGCAGCGCGGGCCAGGAGTTTCTGTCGCAGTGAGGTCTGTGTCGAGTCGGGGATCTTGGCCATGGTCTCCATCATCGCCGCCGCCGTTTCTCGCCCTCGACTTTCGGCTTGTTCCGGCGTGGCGGCTTGGCGGGCGCCGCTGGGTGCGTCAGAAATGAACATGCCTCCCACCAGCGCCGTTATCGTCATCCTGTCCGGCAAAGAACGCGACGTGCTGACCCGCCGCGCGCACGCTGCTCGTTGTGCGCACCGCGATGTACTGCGAGCCCGGATCGTCCTGGCGGCCGCTGCCGGTGATGCCAACGCTGCGATCGCCCGCGAGGTCGGGGTGTGCGAAGACACGGTGCGCCAGTGGCGGCATCGGTTCTGCACCGAGCGCCTGGAGGGTCTCAAAGATCGGCCCCGCTCGGGACGACCGCGAGTGTTCACCCCCGTCGAGGTCGCCCAGGTCAAAGCGTTGGCGTGTACGCGCCCGGCTGACCACGGTCTGCCACTGACCAGATGGTCGGCCGCCGAGTTGAGAGCCCACGCCGTGGCCACAGGGCTGGTGCGCCCCGTGGCGTCGGCGACGATCGGGCGCTGGCTGGCCGCAGATGCGATCAAGCCGTGGCAGCACCGGTCGTGGATTTTTCCCCGCGACCCCGACTTCGCCGTCAAGGCCGCCCGGGTGCTGGACCTGTACCACCGGCGCTGGAACGGCGTTGCTCTCGGCGACGATGAGTACGTCATCAGTGCGGACGAAAAATCACAGCTCCAAGCCCTCAAACGCCGTCACGCCGAGACTCCCGCCAGGCCCGGTCAGCCGCGGCGCGTGGAGTTCGAGTACCGCCGCGGTGGGACGTTGGCCTACTTCGCCGCCTACGACGTCCACCAGGCCCGCGTGATGGGGATGACCGCACCCAAGACAGGGATCGCCCCGTTCACCGAACTGGTCGAGCAGGTGATGACCCAAGAGCCATACGCATCCGCGAAGCGAGTGTTCTGGGTCGTCGACAACGGCTCATCCCAAGCAGGTCAGGCCTCGAAAGACCGGATGCGTCATGCGTTTCCCAACGCGGTCCTGGTGCACCTTCCGGTGCACGCCTCGTGGCTCAACCAGGTCGAAATCTACTTCTCGATCCTGCAGCGCAAAGCCATCGCCACCGGCGACTTCGCAGACCTCGACGATCTCGCCGCACGCATCCTCGCGTTCCAGGATCGCTACAACCGAAGCGCCGAACCGTTCGGCTGGAAGTACACCCGCGACGACCTCAACCGCCACCTCGACCGCCTCAACAACGACGGCACCCTCCGCGCAGCATGACCCCCGACGAACTAACGGAGATGCCCACTAGTCACCGGCCCGAAGCCTCGGCACCAGCACGTCGCGGACGGTGTCGGGGTTGCGTTCGACCACCACCCACCGTCGTCCCAGCCCGCGGGCGGCCACCGCCGTCGTCCCCGATCCCGCGAACAGATCCACTACCAACTCGCCGGGTTCGGTGGCCAGCTCGACGATCCGCCGCATCAGCGCCTCCGGCTTGGGCGTGCGGAACCCGTCGACCCCGGCCGCCCGCAGCTCGGCGCGGGCGGTGTCGGTGGAGCCGACCTCCTGGGCCAGCCAGATCGTCTTGAGCTTCTTGATGCGGCCCGACTCGAATCTGTCGCGCTGGTACACGTCCACGCGCGGGCCGCTGCGCCCCCGGACGGTGCGGCACACCAGGTCCCCCACCCGCTCGCGAGCCCGGTCGCGCGACCAGCGCCACACCGCCGGCGTGAGGTCGCCGAACACCGGGAGGATCTCGACCAGGCCCGGGCCGGGCTCCACGGAGACGGCACCGGTCACGGGATCGCCGTAGAGCGGGTAGGTCATGGTGGGCGTGGTGCGCGGGTTGAAGCGCTTGTTGGTGTTGCGCAGCGGCAGGAGCCTGAAGCTGACGCCGTCGCCGTCCGTGAGCGGGAAGTCTGCGGGGTCGACCGCCGAGGCGACGCCTCCGGCGAGCCGCACGAGCTCGGGGTCGCGAGCGTACACCATGAGTCGGTCGTGGGACCCGGCGAAGAACCGGTCCAACTGGCGGCCCTTGGGGTTGCTCTCCACCGTGAGGTCGGCGATGAAGGCGTCGGTGCCGAAGACGTCGTCGAGCAGGCAGCGGACGCGGTGGGCCTCGGCGTCGTCGAGGTGGACCCACACGGTCCCCGTGTCGGCGAGCAGATCGCGGGCGACGACGAGGCGGCTCTCGATGTAGTCGAGCCACTCGAGGCGCGGCATGTTGTCGTGGTAGGAGTCGAATCGACCGCCGCGGTTGTACGGCGGGTCGAGGTAGACGAGCTGAGCGGCGCCGGCGGGCGCGAGGTCGTGCCCGGCCAGGGCGTCCGCGGACTCGGCGATCCGCGCTCCGTCGCCGACGAGGACGGCGCCGGCGTGCTCGCCGGGGAAGACCGCCTCGATCCGTGGGGGCGGCCCCTGCTCGGCGGGGGCCGGGACGCGTCCGCGCCCCGGCCACGAGATCGAGAACCCCGGGGAGGTCACCGCAGCGGTTCGAGGGTGAGGGCGTCCGTGCGGCGGAACGCCGTGCCGTAGCGGGCGTCCAGACGCAGCCAGGCGCCGCGTTCGCTCACCCGGACCGGCTCGCCCTCGGGGGCGCGGCCCGCCTTTTCCGGGACGAACCCGCACATCACCACGGAGAACACCGTGCGCATGTCCACGCCGACGGGGTGGTCGGTGTCCGCGCGGACGGTCAGCGCCTCCTGGTCGAGCAGCGAGGGCGGAAGTCCGGCCGGGCCGGCGTTCTCGCGCGCGGCCTCGCGCCCCGACTCGGTGAGGTCGAGGAACACCTGCGCGGGCACGTCCTCGACGCGGGTGAACCCGTCCGTGGGCGGCAGCAGCCCCTGCCAGGCGGAGACCAGAGGCATGCCGGGGTCGATGCGCCCCTCGAGGTCGCCGCGCTGCAGGACGTCGAGCTCGGTGAGCAGGTGGTCGGCGCCGCAGACGACGTCGCCACCGGGGCACGAACCGCCGAGGACACGGACGACGAGCGCGCCGAAGGGGGTGCGGCCCCACACCCGCATCCGGTCCCCGCTCGAGGTGAGCCGGACGACGGCCGCCTCGTCGAGCCGCAGGAGCCGACGCAGGAGGGTCCGCAGGTCGTCGCGGTCGGCGGGATCCGGGATGCGGATCACGCTCTCCCCCTGCGCCGGGATCGGCCCGGGCGCCGTCACGCCGCGTCCTCGTGCCGGAACTCCAGGAGATAGCCGCGCTCGTCGCGCGTGAGCCGGCGGGGTCGCTGGGTGACGAGGTCGAAGGCGGCGATGGTGGCGGTGCAGTCCACCTCGGGTGGCGCAGAGTCCGGGGTGGTGCGCGCGCGGACCTCGTGTCGCGCCACGAACAGAGCACCGCCGACCTTCTCGCACCACATCCGCACACGGATGGGCCCGTCGGCGTGGCGGATCTGGCCGCGGTACCTGACCGCCAGGTCGGTCATCACCGCGCCGGCGGTGAGCGTGGCGGTCGGCAGCCCCTCGGAGAAGAGCCACGGGATCCGCGCCTCCTCGATGAGGGTGATCATCCGCGCGTGGTTGACGTGGCGGTAGAGGTCCTGGTCCGACCAGCGGACGGGCATCGCCGAGGTGAACACCCGACGTCCCGGCTCCCCCGACACGCCCAGCGGGCCGCCGGCCTCGTAGACGAGTTGGTCTGTCACCCGGCCGTCCCCTGGTCCGTGATCGCGGCCGGCTGACGGGCGGCCTCCAGCACGTTGCGGACCCCGGACGGGATCTCCACCGCCGACGAGGTGGAGGTGTCATAGGCGACCATGACCACCCGCAGCGTGCAGCAGACCTCGCCCGCGGCGTCGTAGATCGTCTGCCGGATCTGGTACGAGGTGGTGCCGACGTGCTCGACCTCGATCTCCACGTCCACTGTCGTGGAGTCCCGCAGGACGGGCCGCAGGTGGTCGATCTCGGTCCGGCGGACCACCTGCGGGAGGTTCCCGAGGCCGAACGGCCCGAAGCGGCTGCGGATGAACAGGATCCGCGCCTCTTGGGCGTACTCGATGTACTTGATGTTGTTGACGTGCCCGTACTGATCGAAGTCCGCCCACCGCACCTGCAGGGTGCAGCGGAACGTCCCGGCGTCCGTCGCGTCGCGTGACGTCATCCCGCATCCTCCCGGTGGCCGAGCAGCGCGGCGCGCTCCTCGGGATTGATCTCCAACGTAGTGGTCTCGTCGGCCGCCGTCACCACCATAACGGTGTCGACGACCGCGCACGGCTCGGGGCCCGTGGACTCCGTGCCGATCGAGGTCCGCATGGTGTACGAGGTGCGGCCGACGCGCAGTGTCCGCACTTCGACCCACACCTCGGGCACACCCATGACGATGGTGCGACGGAAATCGATCTCCATCCACCGCGCCAGGGCGATCGGCACCCACGATCCCGGGACGTCGAACTTCTCACGGAAGAACATCATCCGGGCGTCCTGGGAGAACTCCTGGAACCGCACGTTGTTGACGTGCGAGCCCACGAAGTCGGAGATGCGCAACGGGATGCGGACCCGGTGCACGGCGCCCGGCGCACCGCTCTCGGCCGGAGCCGGAGCGGTGCCCGTGTCGCGGGTGGCCGGTGTCGCCATGGACGTCAGCCCCGGGTGAGCTTGCGGTGGGTGACCCGGCTCGGGCGGGCCGCGTCGGGGCCGAGGCGCTCGACCTTGTTCTTCTCGTAGCCCTCGAAGTTGCCCTCGTACCAGTACCACTGGCCCTCGGCTACGTTGCCCTCCCAGGCGAGGATGTGGGTACAGGTCCGGTCGAGGAACCACCGGTCGTGCGAGATGACCACGGCGCAACCGGGGAACTCCTCGAGGGCGTTCTCCAGGCTGCCGAGGGTCTCGGTGTCGAGGTCGTTGGTGGGCTCGTCCAGCAGGATGAGGTTACCGCCGACCTTGAGGGTCAGCGCCAGGTTGAGGCGGTTGCGCTCACCACCGGAGAGGACTCCGGCCTTCTTCTGCTGGTCCGGGCCCTTGAAGCCGAACGCGCTGAGGTAGGCGCGCGAGGGCATCTCGTTCTGGCCGACCTCGATGAAGTCCAGGCCGTCGGAGACCACTTCCCACACCGACTTCTCGGGGTCGATGTTGGCGCGGTTCTGGTCGACGTAGCTGAGTTTGACGGTGTCGCCGATCCGGACGCTGCCGGCGTCCGGCTCCTCCAGTCCGACGATGGTCTTGAACAGCGTCGTCTTACCGACACCGTTGGGGCCGATCACGCCGACGATGCCGTTGCGGGGCAGCGTGAAGGACAGGTCCTTGATGAGGATCCGGTCGTCGAAGCCCTTCTGGAGGTCGTTGACCTCGACCACCACGTTGCCGAGGCGCGGCGGGGTCGGGATCTGGATCTCCTCGAAGTCCAGCTTCCTGTGCTTCTCGGCCTCGGCCGCCATCTCCTCGTACTTGGCCAGTCGGGCCTTGGACTTGGACTGGCGGGCCTTGGCGCCGGAGCGCACCCACTCGAGCTCGGCCTTGAGGCGCTTCTGCAGCTTCTGGTCCTTCTTGCCCTGGACCTCGAGCCGCTCGGCCTTCTTCTCCAGGTAGGTGGAGTAGTTGCCCTCGTAGGGGTGCAGCTTGCCGCGGTCGACCTCACAGATCCACTGGGCGACGTGGTCGAGGAAGTACCGGTCGTGCGTGACGGCCATGACGGCGCCGGGGTAGCTGGCGAGGTGCTGCTCGAGCCACAGCACGCTCTCGGCGTCGAGGTGGTTGGTGGGCTCGTCGAGCAGCAGCAGGTCGGGCTTGCTCAGCAGCAGCTTGCACAGCGCGACGCGGCGGATCTCGCCACCGGACAGGTTGGTGACCGGCGCGTCACCCGGCGGGCAGCGGAGCGCGTCCATCGCCTGCTCGATCTGCGAGTCGACCTCCCAGGCGTCGACCGCGTCCAGGTACTCCTGGAGGACGCCCATCTCCTCCATGAGCTCATCGGTGTAGTTGGTCGCCATCTCCTCGGCGACCTCGTTGTACCGCCGCAGCTTGACCATGGTCTCGCCGAGGCCGTCCTCGACGTTCTCCTTGACGGTCTTGTCCGGGTCGAGCTCGGGCTCCTGCAGGAGGATCCCGACCGTGGCCTCGGGGTCGAGGAATGCCTCGCCGTTGGACGGCTGGTCCAGGCCGGCCATGATCTTGAGGATCGAGGACTTACCGGCGCCGTTGGGGCCGACCACGCCGATCTTCGCACCGGGGTAGAAGGCCATCGTGACGTCGTCGAGGATCACCTTGTCCCCGTGCGCCTTACGAACCTTCTTCATGGTGTATATGAACTCGGCCATTCTACCCTCTCACCTGCACAAATAGGTCACATCACCGCGGCGGGCCGCGGGCACGACCCCCATGTTACGTGTCCGCCCGCGGCCCCGGCGTCCCCGGCGGACGCCGCCCCCTCCCCCGGTGCGTCTACCCGCCGGCGACCCCCACGAACTCGCCGTCGCCGGCCGGTACCGCCCCCGCCGCGTCGAGGTCGTGCGACCCGATCTCCATCGCGTCCTCGTCCTCCTCGGACAGGCCGCGCAGACCCGGCTCGCCGCCGTCGGTCGCCCCCTCCCCGGGCGCGTCCGGCTTGGCCCGGCGCACGGTGACGTCCATTCGGGACAGGTCCGGGCCCAGCGCGCTGACCCGCATCTCCAGATCGCGCATGAGGTGACCGTCGCGCTCGTACTCGTTGGTGAGCAACCGGCCGTGGACGATCACGCCGTCGCCCTTGCAGATCGACCCGGACGCCCGCTGCGCGAGCCGGCCCCAGCAGTTGGCCGAGAAGTACAGCGTGCCGCCGGTCTTCCACTCCCCCGACGTCCGGTCCTGGTAGCGGGTGTTGCTGGCGACCCGGAAGGAGAACACCTGGTCGTCGCCGACGCGCCGGGTGGTGGGGTGGGTGATCACGGTTCCGCGGACTGTGGTCTGGGCTTCGTTCATGGGCTCGCTCCTGTCACGCTCGGCCGACCGTGCGCCGGCCTCGTGCCCTGCAGAGTGCCGCACCTCGTCGTCGTCACCCCTGGTCCCCACCGCGCGCGGTGGTCACCCTGTGGAGAGGGGGCGGGGTGTGGAGAGGAGGGGTGCGACGACGACGAGGTGCGCGACCTCAGCGCCGGCGGTCCGCGCGAGACATCTCGGCGAGCATCTCGTTATAGGCCCTGAGCTCGGCGTCGTCGTCCCGGTCGGCCTGCCGCTCCCCGCGCCGCGCCTCGCGCATGTCGCTCTGGTACCACTGCCACGCCAGGGCCAGCATGACGATCACCAACGGGATCTCCCCCATCGCCCAGGCGACGCCGCCGCCGACCCGCTGACTCTGCAACAGGTCCGGGATCCACGGCAGGCCGATGCCCGAGTACCAACCCTCCGCCAGCACCGTGGGGTAGTTCATGAGCAGGATGCCGAAGAACGCGTGGAACGGGAGCGAGGAGAGCAGCACCATGAGCTTGTACATCGGCGAGAAGTGCCGCGGTGCCGCGTCCACGCCGATGATCACCCAGTAGAACAGGTAGCCACTGATGAGGAAGTGGACGTTCATGAACATGTGGCCCAGGTGCTCGGAGGCCAGCGTCTCGTAGAACCCGCCGAAGTAGATGATGTAGAAGCCGGCCACGAACTGCACCGACGCGACGATGGGGTGGGTGAGGAATCGCGAGATCGGGCTGTTGATGAACTCGACCAGCCACTCGCGCGGCCCCGGCGGGTTGCCCCGACCGGCCGCCGGCAGCGCCCGTAGCGCGAGCGTGAACGGGCCGCCCAGCGCGAGCAGGACCGGCACCAGCATCGAGATGATCATGTGGCCCACCATGTGGCTGGCGAAGTCGGCCATCATGAACATCCCCATGCCCGAACTGGTCGTGAGGAAGAGGATCACGCAGCCGGACACCCAGAAGGCGGTGCGGCCGGCCGGCCACGAGTCACCGCGCCGGCGCAGGCTGAACAGCCCCCACAGGTACAGGCCCAGCAGGATCACCGCGGCGAGCCCCAGGACGAGATCGAAGCGCCACGTGCCGAACACGGTGCCGAATCCAAATGGGCCGGGCAGCTCGAAGCCGAGCAGCGCCTCCTGGCGGGTGGGCACGTACAGCGGCGCCGGCGGCGGGGTTCGACCCAGTGACACGGACAGTCCGATGGTGCCCGCCATGATGACGGACTCGGTGAGGATGATCCGCAGCATCGTCGCGCGGTCCACCGGGGCGTTGGCGCCCTTGGACTCGATCCGGTTGATGACCCGGCGGCGCACCGCCAGGCCGAACAGGGCGAGCAGGCACAGCACGAGCGCCTTGCACACCACCAGCAGCCCGTAGGTGGAGGTGAACAGGTCGGCGGGGTGCAGGCGCACGATCGCGTTGATCACGCCCGACAGGCCCAGCGCGATGATCGCCACCGTCGCCACCGCCGAGTAGCGACGCAGGGCCAGGGCCACCCGCGTGCCGCCGACCCACGTGTGGGCGATCACCGCGACGAGCCCGCCGATGTAGAACGCGGCACTGAACAGGTGGATGATCAGCGAGTTGGTGGCGATGTCGTGCGCGGTGCTACCCGAGGCGTGGCCCGTGGCCGCCACCGGTAGCAGCGAGAGCGCGGTGACGGCGAGCCAGATGACCGACCAGCGCCAGCTCAGCGTAAGTCGCTGCCCGATCCCGGCGACGAGCGCGATGATCGCGGCCCACCGCCACGAGGACGCCACGTCGATCTGGTTGATCGCCACCAGCCACTGGTCCGGCGGCAGCGACTGGAAGAACGTGCGCCCGGAGACGTCGGAGAGGGTCAGCGGGATGAGCAGCGCCGCCGCGACCGCCCAGGCGATGTTGGCCCAGGACGAGATCTGCTGCATGCGGTAGCCGTCCACATCGAGCGTCTTGTCCTTCTGCGGCGGAGTGAAGAACGCCGCGAACAGGGCGGCACCCACCGCCACCGACGCGAGCAGTTCGCCGATGGACCGCAGCGCCGGCAGCCCGGCCGTGGTGAGTACGCCCGGGTCGGGCACGCCCACCAGCTCCAGCGCGACGTCCCGCGACAGCGCGGAGAGCGGGATGACCACCGCGGCCGCCACCGCCGCGAGGAGCAGGACGAGCAGGACGATACTGCGGGTTCCGAGCCGCCCGGTGGTGGCTGGGGCGGTCTTCGACGACGTCATGACCACCATCGTAAGAACCCGGGCGCCCCCGGGCCGATTCGCCGGTGCCGGGACCACCCCCCGGATCGGCTACCATTCACCCGGCGACGCCCTCGCGGTGTGTCGTAGGCCTCCGTAGCTCAGTGGATAGAGCATCCGGTTTCTACCCGGCTGGTCAGGGGTTCGAATCCTCTCGGGGGCGCCCAGCGCTTCACGATTCGGGCACTCCGCCCACCGAGAAGAGTGTTCCGCACACTCCTACTCGGGCGATACGGGCGCGAAGCTCTTATCGACGCGGCGGCGGGGCGAGCGCGGCGGCCGAGCGGAGGTGACAGCCGGTCAGCCCGCGGCCTCACGCAGCCGCGCCAGCAGCGGCTCGGCGGCCTCCTCGAGGAAGCGGTCGAGCGTGGAGTCGCCGATCTGGATCAGCGCGATGTCCGTGTATCCGGCTTCCCAGTAGGGCCGGACCTTCTCCACGATCGCGTCGAGGTCGGGACCGCAGGCGAGCTGCTCCCCCACGTCCTCGGGCCGCACGAACTGGGTGGCGGCGGCGAACCCGGCGGTGGTGGGCAGGTCGGAGTTCATGGCCCAGCCCCCGGCGAACCAGCGGAACTGGTCGTGCGCGCGCTCGACGGCGGCGGACTGCGAGTCGGGATCCCAGCTGATGGGAATCTGCGCGATCGCGCGGGCACCGTCACCGATCCGCGTCTGCCCGTCCAGGGCGTTCCACTTCTCGATGTAGCTGCTCTCGGGCTCAGTCGCGATGAGGTGGTCGCCCAGCGGGCCGAGGTGCGCGAGCGCCTTCTCGCCCCCGGCGGCCACGCCGATAGGAACCCGCTTCTCGGGCAGATCCCACAGGCGGGCGGAGTCCACGCGGAAGTGCTCGCCGGAGTAGGTCACGAGGCCGCCGTCGAAGAGCTCGCGGATGATCTCCAGCGCCTCGACGGTCATCTCGTGCCGCTCGTCGACGGATGGCCAGCGTTGGCCGACGACGTGTTCGTTGAGGTTCTCGCCGGCGCCGATGCCGAGCATGAACCGGCCGTCGGACATGATCTGCACGGTCGCGGCCTTCTGCGCGACCACGGCCGGGTGGTACCGCAGGATCGGGCAGGTGACGTAGGTGCACAGGTCGACCCGTTCGGTGACGTGCGCGACCGCACCGAGCACGCTCCACACATACGGCGCGTGTCCCTGCGAGCTCAGCCACGGGAAGTAGTGGTCGGAGGCCACCTCGAAGTCGAACCCCGCCTGCTCGGCCTTGGCCGCGTAGCGCACGAGTTCCTTGGGGCCCGACTGTTCGGTCATGAGTGTGTATCCGAAGCGCGTCATGCCAATCGATAGTGCGCACGAGCGACGGCGAGCGCCACCGGTCGACGCGGCCGAGCGCCGGTGAATGACGCCCCCGGCGTGCCCGAGGACACACCGTGTGCGGTTGCCGCCGCGCGGCGAGACGGGCACCTTCGGGGGCATGAGTTCCGAGCGCGCACTTCTTCTCGACGTCGACGGCACGCTGATCGACTCGACCTACGTCCACGTCGCGACCTGGTACCGGGCACTGGCGGAAGCCGGGGCGCCGGTTCCCTACGTAGAGGTCCACAAACGGATCGGCAAGGACGGATCCACGCTGGTGTCCGAACTCCTGGAACTCGCCGGTGTCGACGACGACGAGCGCGATGACATGGCGAGCCGGGCCAAGGACCTGCACACCGAGTATTACGCCGAGGCGCCCCTGAGGCTGCTCCCCGGTGGCCGTGAGCTCGTCCGCGGAGCCAAGGAACGCGGCTGGATCACCGTGCTCGCGACCTCGGCGGCGCCGTCGGAGTTCGAGCAGGCGCGCGAGTTGCTCGACGTGGACGGCCACCTGGACGCCGTGACCACCGGCGAGGACGTCGACCAGGCCAAGCCGGATCCGACCATCGTGGCGATCGCCCTGGAGCGCTCCGGCGTCGACGCCGAGAACGCCATCATGGTGGGCGACGCGACCTGGGACGCGATCGCCGCGGCCAAGCTGGGCATCCGCTCGGTGGCGGTGCGCACGGGAGGGATCGGCGACGCCGAGCTCACCGAGGCGGGCTTCTCCACGATCGTCGATGACGCCGCGGCCGTCCTCGAACTCCTCGAGGCCGACGAGCTCTGACCGGCGAGTCCGGGGCGACCCTCCCGGGACGCCGAGGTAACGCGCGGTCGCAGACGCGGCGGGCCGACTCTTAATCAGCGGGTTCAGGGTTTACCGAACGTCCGCCCAGCTACCGGCCGCCTCGTCGCGGGTCGGCGTCCGCACCGGCACCAGCAGGAGCAGGCCCACCAGCAACACCAGGCCGATGCCCGCGATTCCCGCGCGATCCGTCGCGAACGCCCACGTGAACAGTCCGAACAGGGCGGGGGCGAGGAACGAGACCGCGCGGCCGGTGGTGGCGTAGAGGCCGAACATCTGACCATCGCTGCCCGCCGGGGCCAGCCTGGCCAGAAACGACCGCGACGCCGACTGCGCAGGCCCGACGAACAGGCACATCAGCAGCCCGAAGACCCAGAACATCGCGGGGCCGTCGACGAACAGCAGGACGGTCATGTTCGCGATCATCGCCACCAGCGAGCCGATGATCACCGCCTTGGGGCCGGCCTTGTCGTCGACTAGGCCCGCGGTCGCCGCCCCCAGCGCCGCCACCACGTTAGCGGCCACGCCGAAGATGAGGACGTCCCCGGGCGCCAACCCGTAGACCGTCACGGCCAGGATCGCCCCGAAGGTGAACACCCCGGCCAGGCCGTCCCGGAAGATAGCGCTCGCGACGAGGAACTTCACGGTGCGCGGATCCCGCCGCCACAGGCGCTTCAGATCGGCCCAGAGGATGCGGTACGACGCGAGGAAGCCGGGCTCGTCGTCGTCGACCTCACCGTCCGTCCCATCGGCAGCGGCCGGGCGGTGCTCCGGCACCGACCGCAGCACCGGCAGCGCGAAGATCGCGAACCACACGGCGGCGAGCAGGCACACCAGGCGCACGTTCATGCCGCCGTCGGTGGTGATGCCGAACAGCCCGCGGTCGGGGCCTTCGCCGGCGATGAAGCCGAGGAACGCCCCGAGCAGCAGGAAGATCCCGCCGAAGTAGCCCATCGCCCAGCCGAAGCCGGACACCCGGCCGACCGTGGCGGGGGTCGAGACCTGGCGCAGCATCGCGAAGTACGACACTTCGGCGAACTCGAAGGTGATCGATCCGATCGCCAGCAGGGCGAGCCCGATGAAGAACCAAGGGTACGGGGCGTCCGCGTCGACGAGGAACATCAGCGCGGTGAGCAGCACCGTTGCGTAGGTCCAGATCGCGAGCGACCGTCGACGCCGACCGCCGCGGTCGGCGCGCTGCCCCATCACCGGCGCGGTGAGCGCGATGACCAGCCCGGCGACGGCGACGGAAATCGACAGCCACGTCGCGGCCGACAGCGGTCCGTCGAGGTCCGCGCCCACCGAGTCGGTGAGATAGACGGAGAAGACGAAGGTCACGATCACCGCGTTGAACGCCGCCGACCCCCAGTCCCACATCCCCCAGGCCACGATCCGGCCGCGAGGCGTGCGCGTCGCGGCCGCCGAGGGTGCCGTCGGGACCGTGGACGCAGGTGAGGACGTTTCGGGGCGGTTCGACTGGTTCACACCCGTCACGCTATCCGGCCCGCCGCGGCGCAACGATTCCGCTGCCGGTGGATCGCGCGAATCTATACACCGTCAACCTTCAACGTCTTAGTGTGTTCTCAGTCACGCAACACCCGGCGCCCGTGTGACGCCGCATCCCCTTCGGCGGTGCGCCGACATCCCCACATGAGGAGAACTCACCATGCAGTTCCGATCACCCGCTCGCCGCTCTCTCATCGCCCTTCTCGGCGCCGCCGGCCTCGTCGCCGGCAGTGGCGTCGCCGCCGCCCAGATCGCGCCCATGGCACTGCCGGGCACCGACGACTCGATGATCCAGGTCGCCGTCGGCGTCGAGCTCGCCACAGTGACAGTCGATGCCGCCGGCGCCGACGCCGCAGAAGTCACCGGCACGTTCACCAATGACAGTGAGGAGGCCCTGGTGTGCGCGACCCCCGGCGCGTTCGGGGCGTCCGACGGCGGAACCGTCACCGAGGCCCCACTCGCGGTCCGGTCGCTCGCCTACCTGACCGGCAATCTCATCCCCGGCGGAGGGGGGCTCGACATCCCGGGCCTGAATCCCGGCTCTCTCGACGTGATGCTCGGCTCCGGCAGCCTGGGTTCGCTCGGACTCGGCGACCCCGCCGCCGTCGAACTGGACGCCATCCAGCAGGGTCAGGATCGCGCGCGTCTCGCCGGTCACTACGGCACCGTCGACGGATTCACCGTCCTGTCCGGCGAGACAGAGAACTGGACCGCCACTCTGAGCGTCCCGAGCGGAGAGCGGACCGACTTCGACGCGGCCGCCCTGTTCACCTGCTCGCAGGAGGATCAGTGGTACGCCTTCATCGGGGTGGAGGAAGGCAGCGAGGACGACGACAACGGCGGCGGTGGCGGCTCGCTCAGCATGGGCTCGCTCGGGAGCTGACCCCCCTCTCCCGTCCAGCCCTCCGGCGGCCCCCGGCGAATGACGTTCGCCGGGGGCCGCGTCCCGCGCTCCGGCCGGTACGCTCAGCCTCGGTCCGCCAGCCCGAAGCCCCGAGGAGCCCCATGTCCCTGCCCACTCCCACCACGTCGAACCGAGCAGTCGTCACCGGCGCCTCCTCCGGGATCGGCATGGCGCTGGCCACCGAACTCGCACGGCGTGGACATTCGCTCATCGTGGTGGCCCGCAGCGAGGGAGTCCTGCAGAACCTCAAGACGCGGCTCGAGAGCGAGTACGGCGTGAGCGTCGACGTCCGCCCCTGCGACCTCGGCAGCCCCGCCGAGCGCCAGCCCCTGCTCGACGAGCTGGCCACGCGGGAGATCTCGGTCCTCTGCAACAACGCCGGCATAGCCACGTTCGGACCCGTGGCGTCGCTGGACCCCGCGTACGAGAAGCAGCAGATGCAGGTCAACGCGGTGGCCTGCCACGACCTGGTCCTGGCGGTCCTGCCCGGCATGGTCGAACGGCGATCGGGAGCGATCCTCAACGTCGGATCGGCGGCCGGCAACATGCCGATCCCGAACAACGCCACCTACGCCGGCACCAAGGCGTTCCTCAACACCTTCTCCGAGTCCCTACGGGGTGAACTCATCGGCTCCGGCGTCAACGTGACCCTCCTCGCGCCCGGTCCGGTGCGCACCGAGGAGATCGCCGAGGAGGACAAGACCTTCGTCGACCGCCTGGTCCCCGACCGCCTGTGGGTCGACACCGAGTACACCGCCCGCGTCTCGCTGGATGCGCTGGCCCGCAACAAGATGCGCGTGGTGCCCGGCCCGCTGAGCCAGGCCATGTCCGTGGCCGGCAACTACGTCCCGCGCGGGATCATGGCGCCGATCGTGGGCAGGTTCTACGCCAAGCTCGGCGAGGGACAGCAGGGCGGGGCCTGATCGGCCGACAGCAGCCGGGCCGTCCTGCGGCGATATAGTCGAACGATGCCCGAGTCGACCTCCGCCGAGACCGCTGCCCCGTCGTCGTCACCGACGCCCCACCAGGAATCCAAGAACGACCGCATCGTCTGGATCGACTGCGAGATGACCGGCCTCGACACCACGAACGACAAGTTGGTGGAGATCGCGGCGCTGGTCACCGACTCCGACCTCAACGTGCTGGGCGAGGGCGTCGACATCGTCATCCACGCCTCCGACGCCGCGCTCGACGCCATGGTGCCGGTGGTGCGGGACATGCACGCCTCCTCCGGCCTGACCGAGGAGATCCGCAGGTCGACGGTGACGGTGGCCGAAGCCGAGAAGGCCGTCCTGGACTACGTACGGGCGTGGGTGCCGGTGGCCGGGTCCGCTCCCCTGGCGGGCAACTCGATCGGCACCGACCGCGGCTTCCTCGCCCGCGATATGCCCGAGCTCAACTCCTACCTGCACTACCGGATGATCGACGTCAGCTCCATCAAGGAACTGTGCCGCCGGTGGTACCCCCGCATCTACTTCGGCCAGCCCGAGAAGGGCATGTCCCACCGGGCCCTGGCGGACATCAAGGAGTCGATCCGCGAGCTGCAGTACTACCGGGCCACCGCGTTCGTCCCGCAGCCCGGGCCGACCAGCGACGAGGTCAAGAAGGCCGCCGCCGAGCTGCCCGCGGTCGAGTAGCCTCACCTGCGGATTTCCCGGCGAGACCACCTAGAGGGTAAAGTCGTCAGCGCTGTCCGCGAGGGCAGCGGTGGTGGCTGTAGTTCAGCTGGTAGAGCACCAGATTGTGATTCTGGTTGTCGCGGGTTCGAGTCCCGTCAGCCACCCCGACCGCGATGGCGGGTGATGCGCACTTCGGTGCGGGTCACCCGCCATTCGCCTCTGCGGCGCATCCGCGGCCGGCCTCCGCCGTGATGCGAGCCGGCCTACCAGCGGTTGCGGGACTGCTCCGCCCAGCCCACCAGCCCGTCGAGCGAGACCTCCGTGCCGTCGTCGAGCACGCCGGTTCCGTGCCACGTCCCGAACGCCTGATGCGTCTTCACCGCCAACACCCCGAGCTCGGTGATATCGCGGCGCATATGAAACGGCGTGAGCGTGGCATCCAACCGCTCACCCCGCACCCGCCACGGCCCGGCCGGGTCCGACACGTCATAGGTCCACTGCAGGTCGTCGCCGAGCTTGTGCATCCGGCCGTCGACGAGGATCCCGTTCTCCGTCGATCCGGTGCCGTCCGTCCACTTCCCGCCGACCTGCAGCGCCCGCGTCGAGCCGTCCACCACGCCGCTACCCGCGCCCCAGTTCCAGGTGGTCGCGTACCGCCAACGACCCCGCCCGCGGTCGAGGACCGCCCAGCCGGCCCCGAGGTCCTGCGTCGTGCCGTCGACGGTCACCGACCCGGTGACGGGATTGGCCAGATCCTTGAGGGTGTACTGGAACCGCCGCTCACTCCACGGGACCACCACCGCGAGGCTGTCGTGCCCCGGGCGGCTGACCTCGAGCTGGACCCGCACACCGCGCGCCTGCACACGGATGGAGGTGGAGTCCTCGTCGTCGTCGACCTCGATGGACACCCGACCCCCACCCACGCCGGCCGATCCGCGCAGGGCGCCGTCCCCCGGTTCCTCACCGAACGGCGGCCGGTGGAGCGGCCTGATCCCGCTGCGGCTCTCCTCCCGCCCCGTGTGCCGATCCAGGACGTAGACCGCGCAGTTGGCCAGATAGTCCAGCCCGGCGACCGTCAGACCGACCACGAACCGGTCGTTGACGACCCCCGGTACTCCCAGCGATTGGTCAGCCCCGATCGGCGAAATGAGTGCAATGCAGGGGGCGCCGGGACCAGCCCACGGCGTCCGGGTTGAGCATGCGGCCGCGGGCCAGGTCGACGGGTCGGGTGATCTCGCGTTCGGCGGTCATGGGGTCACTGTCGCACGCGCGCTGCCGGCCGAGGCGGAGGGTCCGGACGCGGGACCCGGATGCGCGCCCCGGCGGCCTTTCCTATGGTGCGGATGACCGACCGACGCAAGGAGGGACCGTTGCCCACACTCGATCTGTTGCTCGCGGCCGTGGGCGCTCTCGGGGTGGTGATCGTCGCCCTCTCCGCGCGGATGACGCGCTGGCCCGTGTCCGAGCCGCTGATCGCACTCGCCGGCGGCGTCATCCTGGGGCCCGCAGTCCTCGGTGTGTTGGACGTGCCCGACATCCTCGCCGAGCAGTCGACCCTCCACAACGGAGCGGAGATCCTCCTCGCCGTCTCGGTGATGGGTGTGGCCCTGCGCTACCCGTTCTCCGCCATCCGCGAGCACTGGCGGCGTCTGGCGCTCCTGCTGGTGGTGGTCCTGCCCGCGATGGCACTGATCTCGACGGGCCTGGCCATGTGGGCTCTGGGCATACCGTTCGCCCTCGCTCTGCTGTTCGGCACCGCCATCTGCCCCACTGACCCCGTCCTGGCCTCCGCCGCCGTCACCGGCGACGCCGCCGAGGAGGACCTACCCGAACACGACCGCCAGCTGCTGTCCCTGGAGTCCGGGGCCAACGACGGCCTCGCGCTGCCCCTCGTCCTGGTCGCGCTCGCCGTGGCCACCCCCCTCACCGCCGGTCAGGCCGCCACGGAAGCCCTCTGGCAGATCGGAGCAGCCCTCGCTGTGGGCGCCGTCGGTGGAGTCGCCGCCGCGAAGGCCCTCCACTTCTCGGAACGACACCACGACACCGAGAAGGGGGCCATGCTCATGTACACCCTGCTGCTGTCGATCCTCGTCCTCGGCGTGTCGGGTCTCCTCGAGGCCAACGGGGTGTTCGCGTCCTTCGTCGCCGGGCTGGCGTTCAACCTCGCGAGCTCCGGTAGCGAACGCAAGACGGAGGTGGAGATCGACGAGGCGGTCAACCAGTTCGCCGTCCTGCCGTTCTTCCTCGCCCTGGGCGCGATGATCCCGTGGACCGCCTGGGCGGAGCTCGGCTGGGGCGCCGTGTGGCTCACGGCCGGCGTCCTGCTGCTGCGTCGCCCACCGCTGCTGTTCGCCCTGATGAAGTCGCTCGCCCTGAAGGTGCGCGGCGCCGCCTACCTCGGCTGGTTCGGCCCCGTCGGCGTGGCCGCGGTGTTCTACCTGACCGAGGAGGCCTCACGGGCCGGTGCGGATCCGATACTCCTCGGCGCCGGGACACTGGTCGTGGTGGCCAGTACGGTCGCACACGGCATCACCGCCGCCCCCGGCCGTGCGCTGTTCCGGGCCGCCGCCGAGCGCGAGCAGACGACGACCTCGTCGTCGTCCCCGTCGTCGTCCTAGTCACCCGGGGCTCAGGCGCCCCGGTCGGCGTTGCCGGCCTTCCAGGTCTCCCACGGGACGTTCCAGTCACCGAGGCCGTCCCAGCCGGGCAGCGTGGGGCCGACGGTCCCGGTGACCTCAAAGATGTCACCGCGCTTGGCGTTGTCGTAGAACCACTTGGCGTCCGCCGTGGTGACGTTGAGGCAGCCGTGGCTGGTGTTCTGGCTGCCCTGCGCCCACACCGACCACGGCGCGGCGTGGACGAAGATCCCGCTGTACGACATCCGCGTGGCGTACTGCACCGGCGTGCGGTAGCCCTCCGCCGAGTCCACCGCCACGCCGTACGTGGACGAGTCCATGATCATCGAGGCGTGCTTCTCGCCGATCACGTAGGTGCCGTTGGGCGTCGGGGTGGCGTCCTTGCCCATCGAGGTGGGCATGGTCTTGATGACCTCGCCGTTGCGCTCGACGGTGATCATCTTGGTCGAGTCGTCCACCCGGGAGATCACGGCGTCGCCGATCTCGAAGTTGCTGTGGGCGTCCTGCTGCCCGTACATCCCGCCGCCGAGATCCTCGCCGTAGATGTCCACGTGGACGTCGATCTTGGTTCCGGGCGCCCAGTACTCAGCGGGGCGCCAACGGACCTCCTGGTCGGAGACCCAGTAGAACGCGCCCTCGACCGCCGGCTCGGTGGTGATGTGGATGTTCTCCTGCGCCGCGCGGCGGTCCGCGATGGGCTCGTCGAACATCACCGCGACGGGCTGGCCGATCCCCACCACGGACCCCTCACCCGTGGTCAGGTAGGCGGCCGTCATGATGTTCGGCGTCAGCGTGGTGAAAGTGATGTTCTTACGCGTCACGAGCCCGGCCTCGTCAGTGGCCGTGGACTCCAGCGTGTACTGCCGGCCGTAACCGAGATCCTCGGTCGTGCGCCACTCGGTGAACTCCGGGTTGAACTCGCCCTGCACCTGCACGCCCTCGGGGTTGCGCACCACGACGGAGTCGAGCTTGCCACCCTCGGCGGTGAGGACGATCGGCTCGGCGGGGTTTGCGTCGGTGGCGCCGTCCGCGACCGACAGGTCGATCACCGCGGCCGGATCCGCCGGCGCCTCGGCCACGGGGGTGTCCTCCACCGTGCCGTCGCCGATAGTGCAGCCGGTGAGGACCAGCGCGCCGGTGAACACGGCGGCCAGACCGAGACGGGCCCTCGACCGGGCCCCGGTCGCCCGCCGCGCCTTCCGATCCGTTGTGCGCAGGTTCACTGAGGGCCCCTTCCAGCTGTCTCTTCCGCCCGGACGCGGCCACGACCGGAGGATTTCTACACCAGTATGCCTGCCGGGCTGCGCGCATTCCATATCGAGTCACCGGAGGGTGTCACATCACGCACCTCCCGAGTCGGATGGCGACACGGTCGATGACCAGGCGATTTCGTGATCCGGACTCACGGCTGTTACTGTTTCTCTCGCACCACGGAAGGCCGCGAGGCCGGAAGAACAAGCGCCATTAGCTCAATTGGCAGAGCAGCTGACTCTTAATCAGCGGGTTCGGGGTTCGAGTCCCTGATGGCGCACAGAGCGAAAGCCCCGGGTTTCACGACCCGGGGCTTTTTCGCGTGCGCCGGGGGCCGCGTGGGGCCCGGCGGGGCCGCTGCACAACGAGAGGAGCGTCCCGCACACGTCGCCCGAGTGGAAGTGCGCGGGACGCTCTTCTGGAGGGAGCCGAGCGGAAGCCGGACCGACGCCTGAGTCGTGGCCGGACTCGACCTGACCGAGTCCGTGCCGAGCAGCGGGCTCAGAGGGCCCGGCGGGCCGCCAGGTACGCCTCGATGCGCTGCCGTTCCTTGCGCTTGTTGGCCATCGACACCGTGATCCCGCCGACGACCAGAGCCGCTACCCCGCCGAGCACGGCCAGTACCCGCGGATCCTTCAGGGCCGCGGTCGCGCGCTCCTTACCCTCGGTCGCGAGGTTCTTGGGATTGACCCGGTCGATGATCTCGTCCAGGGTCGTCGCGAGATCGTCACGCGCCTTGGCGATATCGCCCTCGATGCTGTCGTAACTCCTGGACACCAGACCTCCGTCGATCGCTCGTCCGCGGGTGCCCCGCGGGTCTTGACCACGCCCACGCTACTGCACACCGACGGGATGCGCGCCCGAGCGCCGGTGCATCGGATAGGTTGGGAGGGTCCGACGCCCCGACTCGACCCCAGGAGCACCGGTGACCACACCACGGCTCGAGGTGGGCCAGCCGGCCCCCGCGTTCACCCTCCCCGACGCCGACGGCACGCCCACGTCGCTGCAGGATCTCCTCGCGGAGCACGGGAGGGTGCTCGTCTACGTCTACCCCGCCGCCATGACGCCGGGGTGCACGACCGAGACCGTGGACTTCGAGAACGCCCTCCAGCAGCTGCGGGACGCGGGCATGGGCGTCGTCGGCGTCTCCCCCGACGCGCCCGAGAAGCTGGCCCGGTTCCGGGACAAGTACGGCATCACGTTCCCGCTCCTGTCCGATCCCGACAAGACGATGCTCACCGAGTGGGGCGCCTTCGGCGAGAAGAAGAACTACGGCAAGACCGTCATGGGAGTGATCCGCTCGACCTTCGTGGTGGAGTCGGACGGCACCATCTCGATGGCCCGGTACAACGTCCGCGCGAAGGGGCACGTGGCGATGGTCGCCAAGCTGCTCGGTGTGGAGCTCCCCGAGCCGCAGCCGGCGGAGGGCTGAACCACCCATGCCGACCGAATCGTCCGAGCGCGCCCACGAGCCGTCACGGGATATCACCGACGAGGCCGTCCAGGACGAACCGAACATCCTTGTCCCCCGCCGCCGACCGATCCAGGAGCGCAGCCGCCGGAAGTTCCAGGCACTCCTGTCGTCGGCCCGGGAAGTGCTGGTCGAGGTCGGCTTCGACTCGTTCACCTGCGAGGAGGTGGCGTCGCGCGCGGGCGTGCCCATCGGGACGCTGTACCAGTTCTTCGCCAACAAGTACGTCCTGGTCTGCGAGCTCGACCGCCAGGACGCGCACGGGGTGATCGAGGAGGTCGAGCGCTTCGCGCAGAAGATCCCCGCGCTGGACTGGCCGGAGCTGCTCAACGACTTCCTCGACCATCTGGCCGACCTGTGGCTCCGGGATCCGTCCCGGCGCGCGGTCTGGCTGGCCACGCAGGCCACTCCCGCCACGCGGGCCACGGCCGCCGTGAACGAGCGCGAGATCGCCCGGATGATCGCCAGCGTCCTCGCGCCGCTCATGCCCGCCACCGAGCGGGAACGCCGCGCGTTCATGGCCGAGGTGTTGGTGCACGTGGCCTACTCGATGCTGAACTTCTCCGTCAGCGCCGGCCCGGTGCCCGGCGGCGAAGCGGGTGACACCGTCGGCTCCGCCGGCGGCGAGGACATGCACGACGCGACCGTCACCGAGCTCAAGCGGATGCTCACCGCCTACCTGTGGCTGGCGGAGAAGGAAGCCCAGGCCGACTGAGGCGGCCCCGCCGCCAGGCCACCTTTCGGTGAGCCCACAGACCGCTACGGAGCGCCTACCCGCGCAGCGGCCCCTCGAGCACCACGAACGCGATCGCGGAGCCGCCGTCGTGGCTGAGGGAGACGTTCCACCGCGTGTCGTCACCGAGGGTCGCGGCCACCTGCCGGGCCACCTCTCCCCCGAGACGCACCGTCGGCCGGCCCCAGGCGTCGCACACCGTCTCGATCTCGGCCCAGCGCAGCAGGTCGGGCGGGATCGGAGGGGGCATGCCGTACAGTGCCGCGGACCACGCCTTGATGACCGCCTCTTTCGCGGCCCAGCGTGCGGCGAGGTGGCGGGCCAGCGGGTCCTCGTGGCGGCGCGGGGTCACCGTCCCGGGCGGAGACGACATCCCCGGTGGAGACGACGCCGCGGGAGACGAGGACGCGGGAGACGCTGACGTAGATGACGACGGCGACGACGACGTGAACCCGGCCGCCCGGCCGGCCCCGCGGGCCTCGGCGCGTTCGCGGCACTGCCTCCGCTCGGTGGGCGAGAACGCGCGCGTGAGCCGCGTCCCCGGTTCGGCCAGAGACGCGGCGAAGGCGCCGAGGTCGACGATGTCGACCCCGACGCCTCTCACCCCGGTCGTCACCGCCCGGAGCGCTCCGTCCCGGCGACCTCCGCGGCGATCTCCGCGGCGACACCGGCCGACAGCACGCCGTCGGCGTCGACGCGGGCGGCCGGGTCGAGCAGGACCGCGGCCTCGCGCTCCTTGACCTCGTCGCCCGAACCCTCACCGAGGCGACGGGCCTCGGGGCGGGTGTAGAGCGCCTCGCCGCCGTAGATCGCGTCGGTCAGGCGCCGGGCGCCCTCGCGCTCGCGGCGCAGGCCGGCCTCGCGGATGCGCTCGGCCTCGTCCTCGCCGTACGCCGCGGCCACGGCCCGGTGGTAGGCCTCCGGGTGCACCACGGCGATGAGGCCGGAGACGTGGCCGAAGCCCAGCGAGGTGAGCAGACCGGCCTTGAGGGGCAGGTCGCCGCCCAGCTGCAGGGTCTCGCGCAGCCACACCAGGTGCCGGTGGTGGTCCAGCACGTCGTCGACGCAGTCCAGGGAGCGGTTGGGCGGGATGGTGCCCGACCGCAGCATCTGGGTGAGCCCGATGAGCTGGAACGCCGCAGCACCGCCCTTGGCGTGGCCGGTGAGCGTCTTCTGCGACACCACGAACAGCGGGTTGCCCTCGGACCGGCCGATCGCCTCGGCGAGACGCTCGTGCAGGTCCGACTCGTTGGGGTCGTTGGCCTTGGTCGAGGTGTCGTGCTTGCTCACCACGGCCACGTCGTCGGCGGTCAGGCCCAGCTGGGCGAGGCCGCGGGCGAGCGGCGAACGCTTCCCGCCGCGCCCGGCGCCCAGCGCACCCAGCCCGGGGGCCGGGATGGAGGTGTGCGCGCCGTCGGCGTACGAGCCGGCCCAGCCGACCACGCCCAGGACGGGCAGCCCCATGCGGGCCGCGACGTCACCACGGGCGAGCAGGATGGTGCCACCGCCGGCCGACTCGACGAACCCGCCGCGACGGCGGTCGTTGGCCCGGCTGTAGTACCGCTCGTCGATCCCCTTGGCCGCCATGGCCGCGGAGTCGGCGGTGGCGGACATGTCGGCGAAGCCCTGGATGCCCTCGATGGACAGGTCGTCGAACCCGCCGGAGACCACGAACTCGGCCTTGCCGGCGCGGATCTTGTCGAAGCCCTCCTCGACGCTCACCGCGGTGGTGGCGCAGGCCGCCACCGGGTGCACCATCGAGCCGTAGCCGCCGACGTAGGACTGCATGACGTGCGCGGCCACGACGTTGGGCAGCGCCTCCTGCAGCGTGTCGTTGGCGCGGCTGCGGCCGAGGATGCCGTCGATGTACAGCGAGCGCATGCTCGTCATGCCGCCCATGCCGGTGCCCTGCGTGTTGGCGACGTCGGCCGGGTGGACGTGGGCCAGCAGCTCGGCCGGGGTGAAGCCCGACGAGATGAAGGCGTCGACGGTGGCCACGAGGTTCCACGCGGCCACCCGGTCGATGCCGGAGACCATGTCCGCGGGGATGCCCCACGCCGTGGGGTCGAACCCGGTCGGGATCTGACCGCCGACCACGCGCGTGAGCATGGTGCGGCGCGGGACGCGGATCTCCGTGCCGGCCTTGCGGGTGACCGTCCACTCCCCGTCCTCGCTCTGCGTGACGACGGTGTTCTCCGGGTCGACCGAGAGGTAGGCGCGGGCCTGGGCCTCGTCGTCCACGACGAAGGACAGGTCCTCCGGCAGGAACACCGAGGTGAGCTGCGGTGCGGCGCCCGCGAACATCTCGGCGCGGGCGTCGTCGGCGTACGTGCGCACGCCCACCCGGGCCAGGACCTCGTCGCGGAACCGCTCGGCGATGTCCGCCTCGTCGATCGCCTCGCCGGTGGCCGTGACGGTCCACCCCGCGCGGGGCGAGTCCTCCCACGTGATCAGGCCCGTCGACCAGGCCAGCTCGACCACGCCGGCGGCGGTGAGGTCGCCGGTGGTCTCCACCTCGAAGCGGGTACGGGCGCTGCCGTAGGGGCCGACCTCACCGGCGCCCACGATGACGACCATGTCCTCGAGGTCCTGGGTGACCTCGCCCCACTCGGGCCGCTCGTCGGCGGCGACCGTCGGCAGCGACGGCAGCGCGGCGATCGTGCCGGCCGTGTCCTCGTCCGGGGTCGTCGCGGAGGCGGTGGGCCGGTCCGCGGCGAGCGCGGACATGTCGAGGTCGGCCGTGCCGAGCCCGCCCGTGAGGTCCACGGTGACCGGCTTCTCGGCGGCGGCGTCGCGGAACTCCGGCGCGCACCAGCGCAGCAGCTCGGTGGCCATCCCGGCGGTGGACCACGTGGACACGCCCGCGGCCTCGACGGCCTCGACGAGCGGGTCGTTGTGGCCCATGAGGCCGGTGCCCCGGACCCACCCGATGATCGCGTGGACGAAGGTGACCCGCTGCGACCAGGCCTTCTCCGAACCCCACTTGGCGATCATGGCGTCGAGCGCGGCCTTGGCCTCGCCGTAGGCGCCGTCGCCGCCGAAGATGCCGCGGTTGGGCGAGCCCGGCAGGACCACGTGCAGGCGGGAGTCGACGTCGGTGTCCGCGCCGATCGCGCCGAGCCCGGCGACGAGCTTCTCCACGCTCCACAGCAGGACGCGCATCTCCGTCTCGGCCCGCGGGCCGGCGTCGGCCATCGAGCCCTGGACGCGCGGTGCGGCGAACGGGAACAGCAGCGTCGGCGTGAGCGCCGGCTTGAGGACGGTGGTCTGGCCACCGGCCGACTCGGAGTGCTCCGAGCCGACCCACTCGACCAGCGCGTCGACGTCCGAGTAGGAGGTCATGTTGGCGGGCAGGACCCACAGCGCCGCGCCACCGCGGGCGTTGGAGCGGTAGAGGTCCTTGAAGAACGCCAGCTTGCCCTGGTCGAGGCTCGAGGTGGTGGCCACCACGGTGGCGCCACCGGCCAGGAGGCGGCCGGTGACCGCCGCGGCGATGGAGCCCTTTCCGGCGCCGGTGACGACGGCGACGTCGTCCGCGTACGCGCCGACGAACTCCTCCGCCGCGGCCTCCGAGATCTCCCGGAAGGCCGTGGCCAGGGCGTCGCGGCGGGCATCGGTCGCCCGGGCCGCCCACCAGCGGGCCTGCTCGGCGACGATCTCGCCCGCGCCGCGGAAGGCCTCCGCGGCGTCGGCCGGCACGTCCGAGGCGGTCCACAGGCGGGCCAGGTCCTCGCGGGCCGAGGCCCAGCGGTCGTCCAGCAGGACGGCGCGGTTGGCGTCGAAGGCCGGGGCCACCACGCGGCGCCAGTCGGAGCCCAGCTCGGCGGCCACGAGGTCGGCGAGCTCGGAATCCGGATCGGCGTCGGCCAGCAGGTCGACGGCCTCCGGCTCGAGGTGCCCGAGCCGGGTGAGCAGGCCGCGCGCGGCCTCCGCCAGGACGCCGTTGCGGCCGGTGAGCTCGTCGGCGAACTCGGTCAGCGCGGCGGAGTCGACGACCCCGCCACCGCCGGCGCCCGAGGAGGGCGTGGCCACGGACACACCGTGGGCGGCGCCGACCGCCTGCACGGCCGCGTCGATGAGCGCGTCCAGGCCGGCGACGTCCTTGACGCCCGAGGCGTCGAGGGTCGCGAGGTCGCCACCGCGGATCGAGGCGCCGTCGCGGGTGCCCAGCGCGATCTCGGCGGTCACGTGGTGGGCCCAGCCGGCGCCGAGCTCCCACGCGCCGGTCACGCGCTCGGTGATGTACGCCGGGCGCTTGCCGGAGCGGCCCAGGACCGCGCGCAGGGCCTCCCCGACCGCGTCCGACAGGACGGGGCCGAAGGGGGCGTAGCCGCAGGCCAGGCGCGAGACCTGGTCGGCCAGGGTCGGGAAGTCCGCCTCGGCGGCGCCGTCGATGGCGCCCAGGCTCAGCTCGGTGCCCAGGTCCAGCAGCAGCTGGTTACGGCGCGAGGACACGCCGTCGCACAGCGTCTCGATGGAGTCGCCGGCGGCGATCTGCTCGGGACGGACCTTGGTGCGCAGCGCCACCAGCATGCGGGTGGCCGCGGGTGCGCCGAACTCCAGGTCGTCCGGGCGGGGAGCGCCGGGGGCGGCGGCAGGCGCAACTGCCGGTTCGGATCGGTCCGCACCGGCCGTGCCGGGGGTGTTGACGGCCGGTGCGGGGTCTGTGGGGGCCGCCTGACCGGCGGCCGGGGTGGAGGCGGAACCGGTGTCGGCGTCCGCCTCGTCGTCGTCGCCCTCCACGCTGGGCGGCAGGGTGCCGTACAGCGTCGCCGAGTCGCGCTCGACGTTGATCACCTGGGCGCGCGGCCCGCGGTGGGTGGGCAGGTCGAGGGTCTTGGAGGCGAGGTTCGCGACGGTCGGGGCGTTGGCCACGCCGACCTCGATGAACTGCTCGACGCCGAGGCCGCCACGCTCGATCGGCGTGAACAGCAGCTCCTGCGTCTCGATCCAGCGGACCGGGCTCGCGAACTGCCAGGCCAGCAGCTCGACGAGCAGCAGGCGGCCCAGTCGCGTGGGCGTGGCGGACCAGGCGTCCCAGTTCGCGAGGACGTCGTCCAGGGCCTCCGCCGGCACGAGGTCGGCGATCTCCTGCACGAAGTCGCGCTCGAGGCTGAACAGGCGCGGCACGAGGTTCGGGATGTAGCGGCCGACGAGCACCGAGATGTCCACGTCCTCGGGGATCAGCGCGTCGAGGGTGGCCCGGAAGTCCGGGACGCCGCCGCGCAGCACCGTGGAGTGGAACGGCACGTCGATGCCGGGCACCAGGATGAAGGCGTTCTTGCCGCCCGAGCGCTCGAGCTCCCGGTTCACCGCCTTCTCCAGCGCGGCGCAGCCGGCGACCGTGCCGGCCAGCGCGTACTGCGAGCCCGCCAGGTTGTAGTTGACGATCTCGATGAACTCGCCGGACTCGCGGGCCACGTCGGCGACCCACTGCGCGATGTCCTCGTCCGAGATGCCCATCTGCGACGGGCGGATAGCGGCCATGCGGTAGTCCGACCGCCCCTGCGCGTCACGCGGGACCAGCTGGTGCATGGTCGAGCCACGCTGGAACACGATCTCCAGCAGCGGCTCGAGCTCGAGCACGCCGGAGATGGCGGCCAGGGCGTCGTACTCGCCGATCGAGTGGCCGGCGAAGTAGGCGCCGTCGACGAGCAGGCCGTCGGCCTCGAGCTCGGCGCGCTGGGCGACCGCGAGGCACGCCATCGCGACCTGGGTGAACTGGGTCAGGTAGAGCACGCCGTCGGGATGCCGGTGGACCTCGCCGCGGACGGTGACCTCGGTCGGGTTGTCGCGGACGAGCGCCAGGATCGAGAAGCCCAGGGCCTCACGGGTGTGCTTGTCGGCGCGGTCCCAGATCTCGCGGGCGGCGGGGCAGCGGGTGCGCCCCTCCATGCCCATCCCCTTGGCCTGGATGCCCTGGCCGGGGAACGCGTAGACGGTGCGCGGGGCCTCGGTCAGCGCGGTGGCGGCCATGACGGTGGCGCCGTCGACCGTGCACGTGACCTCGAGGACCTGGCCGCCGGCGTGGCGGCCGGTCTGCACGGCGCGGACGGTGATGTGGTCGCCCGGGCGGACCGGGGCGAGCATCCGGGCGGTCCAGCCGGCGATCCGCAGCGCGGGGGTCTTGCCGTCCGAGGCCTGCACGGCGTGCTGCGCGGCGGCCGAGAGCCACATGCCGTGGACGATCACTCCACCGAGCCCGGCCAGCTCGGCCGCCGTGTCGGAGACGTGGATCGGGTTGTGGTCGCCGGAGACCAGCGCGAACGCGGTCATGTCGTGCGGGGCCGTGAGCGTGGCGGACACGCGCTGCTGGCGCGTGGTCTCCGCGGGCTCGGCGACGCCACCGGACGGGGTGACCAGCGCGCCACCGGCCGGGCGGGGGTCGCCGACCTCGGCGCCGCCGGTGCGGCCACGGATGGCGAAGCGCTCCGACAGGGTGCACAGCGGGGTGCGGGAGCCGTCGCGTGCCTCCGCGGCCACCTCGACCGACACCTCGACGACGCGGCCGAGGTCGGTGTCGCGGACACCGCCGGACCGGGCGACGACGACGAGGTCGGTCGTCTCCTGCGGCAGCGCCGCGTGCATGCGGATGCCGTGGTCCAGGTGGACCAGGTCGAGCAGCCCCTCGACGACGGTGCCGGTGCCGCGCGGGCGACGCGTCTGGCCGAGCACGGCGAAGACGGTCGGCCAGGCGGCGCCCACGAGGGCGTCCGGGACGCCGGCGGACGGCACGAGCGAGGTGGGCAGGCTGCCGGCGGTGACGCCGGTGTGGTCCGTGGCCAGGGTGGGCTCGAACGTGAACCGCGCGGTGGCGACACCGTCGGTGACCTCGGGCAGCGTGTCGATCCGGGTACCGCCCGCTCCCCCGCGGCCGACGCCGGCGGCGGTGGCCAGCAGGGTGCGCATGGCGGACTCCGCGGCGTCATCGGTGATGACGGGCGCGGCACCGGTGGCCACGGCGTCGCCCACGGTGAGGGTGATGGTCATCTCGGCCGGGCCGACCGGCAGCGTCAGGTCGACCGTCTGCCCGTCCGTGTCCGGGGTGAGGACGGCGCCGGAGACCGGGTGGCGACCGATGCCGTCGGCGTCGATCTCCCACGCGTGCAGGACGCCCAGGCGGTGGACGGGGTTGACGACGAGTCGGCCGGCCCAGGTGACGTCGGGGCTGTTGAGCACGTCGGCGACGGGGCCGGTGACGGTGGTGACGATGCCGCGGCGGCGGCTCGACACGGCCTCGGTGTCGGGCAGGTAGCCGCGGACCCGGTCGGCGGTGGCGGCCTCGAAGCGGTCGAGGAGCTCACCGACCGGCTCGTCGACGCGGGTGATGCCGGCCACGGCGGTGGTCCCGGGGATCACGCACACGGCGTCGGCGTCGTAGCGCGGGTCGTGGGCCTGCCACAGGGAGTCCGAACGCCACCAGCGGCGCACGTCGGCGTCGATGACGGGGACGAACGGCACGGGCTTGCCGGGCATACGGCAGATGTCGAGGAACTCGGCGGCGTCGGCCGGGTGCAGCACGGCGCTCGCGAGCTCGGGGTGGCGGGCGGCGAGGGCGTCGATCACCTCGGCGGGGCGCTCCATGGACTCCACGCGCGGGAACGCGGAGCGGATGCGGCCGGTGTCGGCGGCGTCGAGGCGGGCCTCGGTGCGCTGGACCATGCGGTGGAAGCGCTCGCGGATGGTCGGGTCGAGCCACACGGAGCGGGTGCCGTCGGCGACCGCGGCGGCGAAGTCGCCGCCCACGTCGAACGAGTCGTCGCCCCGGGCGACCGACCCGTCGGCGCCGGCGCCGGGCGCGAGCGAGAGCTCGACGAAGCGCCGCAGCCACTGCTCGTAGGTCATGGAGTCGAGGTCGCCGAAGTAGGGCTTGGCGGTGCCGTTGATCGCCGCGATGATCTCGTCGCGGCGGGCGGCCACGGCCTCGGCGTCGCCGGCCACCTCGTCGAGGAGGCGTCCGGTGCGCGCGGCGGTGTTGTCGATCTCGTGGATGTCCGCGCCGAGCTGGCTACGGCCGGAGGCCATGCCTCCCTCGGCCTGGCCCGCGCCCACCCAGGCGTCGACGCCCGTGGTGTCCACGAGCAGCTGCTTGACCTGGGGGCTGGTAGTGGCCTCGAGGGTCGCCATGGCGGCGGTACCCACGAGGATGCCGTCGACCGGCATGGCCGGGTAGCCGTGCGCGTTGGCCCACGAGCCGGTGAGGTAGTCGGCGGCCCGCTCGGGGGTGCCGATGCCGCCGCCGACGCATAGGACGACGTTGGGGCGCTCGCGCAGCTCGCCGTAGGTCGACAGCAGGAGGGCGTCGAGATCCTCCCACGAGTGGTGGCCGCCGGCGCGCCCTCCCTCGACCTGGACGATGACGGGCATGTGCGGGACCTCGGCGGCGATCCGCACGACCTGGCGGATCTGCGCGACGGTGCCGGGCTTGAAGCTGACGTGCCGCAGGCCTGCCTCGGTCAGCTCCTCGATGAGGGCCACCGACTCGTCGAGCTCGGGGATCCCCGCGGTGACGATCACGCCGTCGAAGGGGATGCCCGCGGCCCGGGCCCGCTGGACGAGGCGCTTGCCGCCGACCTGCATCTTCCACAGGTACGGGTCGAGGAACAGGGAGTTGAACTGGGCGCTGCGGCCGGGCTCGAGCAGCTCGGCCAGACGGCGGGTGTTCTCGGCGAAGATCGCCTCGGAGACCTGACCGCCGCCGGCGAGCTCGGCCCAGTGGCCGGCGTTGGCCGCCGCCGCGACGATCTGCGGGTCCACGGTGGTGGGCGTCATGCCGGCCAGCAGGATCGGCGAGCGCCCGGTGAGGCGGGTGAACGACGTCTCCACGTGGACGCTGCCGTCGGGCAGCGTGATGAGCTGCGGCTGGAACGCCGTCCACGGCCGCTCGATGGGCGGCGTGGCGCCCGGGGTGAACAGGTTGCGCAGGCCCCCGCGGGTGGCCGCGGCGACCACGCCGACGCCCTGACCGCGGACCACGGACCGGTTGAGGCGGGTCAGCGCCTCGCCGGGGCCCATGTCGAGGATCCACTGGGCACCGGAGTGCAGGGCCTCGGCCATCTCCTCGACCCAGTCGACCGGCTCGATGAAGACCTGGCGCGCCAGGTGGACGGCGCGCTCGACGTCCAGATCGCAGGCGCGGGCCCAGCGGGAGACGATCTCGACCGCCGGCGCCATCGCCGGGTGGTGGAATCCGACCTCCACGTCGAGCGGGTCGAAGACGGGGGCGAAGACCTCGCCGCCGGTGAGCTTTGCCTCGCGACGACGACGCGACTCGGCCTCGAGGTCGGCGCAGTGACGACGCAGGTCCTCGAGGTCGTCCGGTCGGCCGACCACGACGTGGCGGCGCTGCGCGTTGCGGATGGAGACCGACGGGCGGATCGACGCGTCGACGTCCGAGAACAGCTCGTCGACCAGCGATCGCAGGGCCTCGCCGTCGATCCCGGACACCCCGACCATGGGGCTGGCCTGGCCACGGCGGAACAGACCCACGCGCCGCCCGACCAGGGTGGCGGCGGCGCCGATGAGCTCGGCGACGGCCAGCAGCCGGTCGTCGATGGACCCGAAGGTCTCCACCGACTCCACGGCCAGCACGCCCTGGGAGTGTCCGACCACGGCCGCCGGGGCGGTGTCGTTGACGTCGAAGCCCTCGGCCGCGAGGGCGCGCAGTGCACCCATCTGGGTGAGCAGGACCGCGGGGAGGGAGACCGCGGCGGCCGACAGGGAGGCGTCGTCGGGCAGGTCAGCCGCGTCCTCGTCCTCGCCGGTGGTGGTGTTGGCCCACTCGATGGGCCGGAAGCCGTGGGTCCGCACGACCGCGATCTCGTCATGGACGGGCTCGGTGAGGGCGACGGAGGCGTCGACGAGGTCCTGGAGCTCCGGCCCGATCCCCGTGCCGTCGATGAGATCGCTGAGCGCGTCGCGCCAGGCGATCCCCTGCCCGCCGAAGGCGAGCGCATAGGCCGTACCCTCACGGAGTTCGTCCGCGAGGGCGCGGGCGGCGCTACGGGCCGCGAACCCGGTCTCGATCGGGCGGGGGGTGAGGTCGCGGTCGTCGATCGTCACGTGTGGAACTCCTTGGCACTGCGTCAGGGACATCGCCGGAATCGGTGACCGGTTTCGGCGCAGCGCACAGATTGCCACACAAAGTTGAGGTGCCCCTCAGATTGCGGGGGTACGACCGACCGAATCGCGGGTCAGCCGTCGGTCGGCGGCGGTGATGCCCGCCACAAAAAGACATGACGCGCGCCTCATATCTACAGGTGAGGCCACCCTCAGGTTCTGCGTTTGCGCGGTTATCGAATTGTTACATCTTTTCAGGGACTCTCGGGCTACCAGGGCGTGTCGTCCAGCCCATACGGGTGTGCTGCCGACGCGCCCGCGACCCGGTACGGGACGACGCGTCGCCACTGCCGTGCCGCGATCAGGCGCCGCAGCGCAGCTCCTCCATGGCCCGCGCGTCCAACCCTTCGGCAGCGCACAGATCGGCGGCCAACCGGCGCGGCCCGGACGACCACTCGACGTGGGCGGCCCGCGCGGCCCGCCCGAACGACACGGTGACCAGGCCACCGATACCGGGCGTCTCGTCCGGCGCGAGCGCCCCCTCCCCCACCCGGTCGATCGCCACGACCTCGGCGACGGTCGCTGCCCCGGGCGCGGGGATCAGCCGCAGCTGCACGAGGTGACCGTCGAACGCCCCCATCCAAACGGCGAACGTACCGGTGCCGTCCGGCCGGAGCTCAAGCGTGCGCCCGTGCGAGAACCACCGGCCGGTCTCGCGCACGACGTCCGTGGGCGTCAGGACGGCCGGGGGCGGTACGGACGCGGCCACCGGTTCGACGGGCGCCACCACGGTCGGAACCGCCGGCCCGCCCGGCGCGAGCGTCCGCGGGGAGGCGGCGACGGAGCCCGCGCCGACGGTGAGCGTCACGAGCGCCGCGGCGACGAGCAGCCGATTCGCGGTCCGCCCTCCTAATTGGTGCCTCATGGGATTACCCTAATCACACCAGCCACGTGACCGAGTACCCGACTTGCGTCGATTCGATCACCAAATGGCAACCGTCCGACTAGAAGTAGGGGACTCGGAGCACGGCTCGAATCCGAACCCGCCCGCTCCCCCGCTGAGGAGGAATCCATGTCCACACCCGCCGCCACGGGCGGTACCAGGAGACGCGAGGCCTTCTCGGGGCGCTCCGTCTTCGTGTTCGCCGCCATCGGCTCCGCCGTCGGCCTCGGCAACATCTGGCGTTTCCCCTTCGTCGCCTACGACAACGGCGGCGGCGCGTTCCTCATCCCGTATCTGGTCGCGCTGCTCTCCGCCGGTATCCCCCTGCTGTTCTTCGACTACGCCATCGGCCACCGGTTCCGCGGCTCCGCTCCCCTGAGTTTCCGCCGCATGAACCGTTTCGCCGAGCCGATCGGTTGGATCCAGGTGTTGGTGTCCTTCGTGATCGCCGTCTACTACGCGGTGATCCTCGCGTGGGCGGCCTGCTACGCCTGGTTCTCCGTCGACGGCCGCTGGGGCGAGACCTATGAGGAAACCGCCACCTTCTTCTCGGAGGACTTCCTCCGCGCCGGGTCCGGCTTCGGCCTGGACTTCGTGCCGCTCATCACGGGCGTGTTGGTCGTTGTATGGCTGTTCACTCTCGGCGTCCTCATCGCGGGAGTTCAGAAGGGCATCGGCCGGACCGCTCAGATCTTCATCCCGCTGTTGATCGTCTTGTTCGCGGCCCTGGTCATCCGGTCCCTGTTCCTCGAGGGGGCCGCCGACGGCCTCAACAACTTCTTCACGCCCGACTGGGGCGTGCTGACCGACCCCGGTGTGTGGATCGCCGCCTACGGGCAGATCTTCTTCTCCCTGTCGGTGGGCTTCGGCATCATGCTCACCTACGCCTCGTACCTCAAGCGCCGCTCCAATCTCACCAGCTCGGGGCTCGTCGTGGGCTTCTCCAACTCGGCATTCGAGGTCCTGGCCGGTATCGGCGTCTTCGCCACCCTCGGCTTCCTCGTCTCCTCCGCTGCGGGCGCGGGGTGGGACGACGTCAGCGGCGGGCCGGGCCTCGCGTTCATCGCCTTCCCCGCCCTCATCTCGCAGATGCCCGGCGGGCCCATCTGGGGCGTCGTGTTCTTCGCATGCCTCATCCTCGCCGGCCTCACGTCGATGATCTCGATCGTCGAGGTGGTCATCTCCTCCTTCCAGGACAAGGTGGGCGTCTCCCGCACCACCGCAACGTTGGCGATCGGCGGCCCGATGGCCATCGTGTCGATCCTGCTCATGCCCACCGAGACGGGCCTGCAGAACCTCGACATCCTGGACAAGTTCGCCAACAGCATCGGCATCGTGGGCATCGCGCTCATCGCCCTCATCGTGGTGATGTTCGCGCTGCGCCTGGGTCCCACCCTGCGCGACCACCTCAACTCGGTCTCTTCGTTCAAGGTCGGCCCCATCTGGATCGTGTGCATGGCGGTCGTCACCCCGCTCGTCCTGGCGTACGCGCTGTTCGGCGAGATCCGCAGCCTGGTCTCGGAGCCGTACGAGGGCTACGACGCCGCCGTACTCGGCGTCTGGGGCTGGGGCATGATCGCCGCGATCCTGGTGCTGTCGGTGATCCTGTCCCTGCTGCCCTGGCGCGGGGCCCGTCACCTCGACGGCCCGCCGGCGACGGACGACGATCCAAGCGACGTCCTCTACGAGGACCAGTTCGACGCGTCGGGCTCCCCCGTCCGGGCCGACGCGGCCAGCGCGACCCGCACGGCCGGCACCGGTACGCGCGGCAACCGTACCGAGACCACCCGAAACGAGGGCTGAACCATGGACACCGCAGCGATCATCATGATGGTGCTGTTCCTGCTCGTCATCTGGGGAGGCCTGGCACTGAGCATCGCGCACTTCGTCCGGCAGCCCGACGACATGACGGAGGAGAACGCCGCGCGCACGGCGCGGAAGGTCTGACTCCCGGTCATCGACCGTAGGCCCCGGTTCCACAGCGGAACCGCGGCCTACGTCGTCCCGGGGTTCCCCTCGACCGGGCCGTCCGAGCCCGCCTCGTACTCCTCCATTGGGACCGCGCCGGACTCCCAGGCCTCGATCACCGGGGTGAGGATCCGCCAGCACTCCTCGGCGACGTCGCCGCGGACGGTGAGGAGCCGGTCCCCGTCGAGGATCCGCCCGAGGACCTCCCCGTACGGGAGCAGGTCGCTGTCGCCGAGCTCGGTGTCGAGGTGGGAGTCCTCGAGCGCGAGACTGTCGCCGGAGGCGTTGGTCGCCAGGTCGAGTGCCACCCGGCCGGGCGCGATGCCCATCGTGAGCCGGCTCGGCGGGGCCCCGCCCGCGAACGCCTCCGGAACGTGTGGCGGCGGCCGGAACGTCACCGTCACCCGCATCGAGTCCTCACCCAGTGCCTTGCCTGACCGGAGCCGCACGGGCACTCCCGCCCAGCGCTGGTTCCGGACCTCGAGCACCACCTCGGCGAGCGTCTCGGTCCCCCGCGACGGATCGACGCCCTCCTCGTCGGTGTAGGCGACGACGTCACGGCCGCCCGCCCTGCCGGCCGTGTAGCGGGCGCGACGAGAGCACGCGGACGGGTCGTCCCGCCACACGTGGGTGGACCGGAGGGTGGTGGCGAGCAGGTCGTGCAGTTCGGTGGCGTCGAGTCGCGCGGGCGCCTCCATGGTGACCAGCGCCGTCACGAGCAACAGGTGCGACTGGAGCATGTCGACCAGCGCACCGGTCGAGTCGTAGTAGCCGGCACGGCCCTCGAGGGCGAGGGTCTCGTCGGCCACGACGTCGATGCGCTCGACGTGCTCGGCTGTCCACACGGGTTCCAGGACCCGGTTACCGAACCGCATCCCGAGGATGTTGAGGACGTTCGCGTCGCCGAGGAAGTGGTCGACGCGGTGGACGCGGTCCTCGGGGACGAGGTCGAGGAGCAGCGCGTTGAGGTCTCGGGCCGAGGCGAGGTCGGTGCCGAACGGCTTCTCGACCGCGAACCGTACGTCGTCGCGGAGTGGGCGGCCGCGCAGTCCCTCGCACGCCGTGGCGGTGACGGCCGGGGGCAGGGCGAAGTACAGCACCACCGGGCCGTCGAGCCCGTCGATGAAGTCGGCGAACGCGTCGGCGTCCGTGACGTCCAGGGCGACGAAGCGAGTCGTCGCCGCGATCCGGTCGGCCTGGTCCGGTCCGCAGCCGCCCTCGCGCAGCGCTGACCGGACGAGTCCGCGCCACTCGTCGTCGTCCATACCGGATCGGCCGGAGCCGACGACGGTGACGTCCCGCCCGGGGTCGCGCGCCAGGAGCGAACCCAGGCCGGGGAGCAGGAGGCGCTCGGTGAGATCACCCCCGGCCCCCAGGATCGCCAGGGTGGGGCGGTCGTTCTGTGACGTGGTGGTCGGCATGCGGTCGGGCCTCCGGGCGGGTCGTCGCCCGGCGGCTCGGTCCGGGCACTACTCGGCTGCTCGCCCGACGCTACCCGCGCGATCGTCCACCGGCCGGGCGCGACGCCAGTAGCCTCGGCGGCATGGACAGCGAGTCGAGCGACACGGCACCCGTCGAGGTGCGCCACCTGGTGCAGCAGTGGAAGCGCCTCGACGAGGTGCTGGCAGGTCTGAAGAAGGACGACTGGACGGCGGCGACCGCGCTGCCGGGGTGGACCGTGCGCGACATCGTGGCGCACATCGCCGGCACCGAGCACATGCTCGCCGGCGAGCCGGTCCCGGACATCGAGCTGCCTGAGTCGGCTCGCGAGTACGTCCACAACCCGATCGGTGAGCTCAACGAGAAGTTCGTCCAGGAGGCCCGGTCGCTGGCGGTGGAGGACGCGTTCTCCGATTTCCGGGAGGTCGTCGCCGAGCGCACGGAACAGCTCGCGGAGCTGTCCGGCGTGGATCTCGAGGCGGAGACGGACTCCCCCGTCGGTCGCGTGCCGTACCGCCGCTTCATGGGGGTGCGGGTCTTCGACTGCTGGGTCCACGAGGACGACATCCGGCAGGCGCTCGGCATGAAGCACCATCTCGGCGGTGACACCGGGCGGTTCGCCGTCGAGGAGATCGTGCGGGCCCTGCCGCGCATCGTCGGCAACGGCGCCGGCGCCCCGGACGGGTCGCGTGTCCGGTTCCGCGTCGTGGGTGAGGACGACGCGGATCTGCCGCTGGCCACCGACGTCGTCGTCGACGGGCGCGCGCGGCTCGCCGATGTGGACGACGCCGCGCGGACCACCGTCGAGCTGGTCTTCGACACGGCGACCTTCGTGCGTGCGACGACCGGCCGCATCACCGCCGAGCCGGGTCGCGGCGTGGAGGTCAGCGGGGACGAGGATCTGGGCCGGGCGATCCTCGGATCGTTGGCCTTCACCATCTGAGCCCTCGGGAGGTGGTGACGACGACGAGGAGCTCGGCAGCCGACGAGCCGGGGCACGCGCCCGGTCCGCACATCGTCGTCATGGGGGTCTCCGGCGCCGGGAAGTCGACGGTCGCCCGGGCTATCGCCGATCGGGCGGGTGCGGAGCTGGTGGATGCCGACGACCTGCATCCCCCTCGCAACATCCGGAAGCTGGCGGCCGGGGAACCCCTCGCCGACGACGACCGCTGGCCGTGGCTGGAGGCGGTCCGCGACCGCATGAGGCACCACGACCACTCGCGCGGGCCGGAGGCGCCGGCGCCCGACCGCGGCCTCGTCGTCGCGTGCTCGGCGCTGCGCCGCGCCTATCGCGATGTGTTGCGCGAGGTCCGCCGCCCGGTGTTCTTCGTCGAGCTCGGCACCGATCCGGAACTCATCGCCGCCCGTCTCGCCGCCCGCCGCGGCCACTTCGCATCCGATCGGATCCTTGAGTCGCAGGTGCTCACGCTGGAGCCGCTCGCGGCCGACGAGTACGGGATGCTCTGCCCGATCTCGCAGCCGGCGGACGAGATCGCCGAGGACGTGCTGGCCGCGCTGTCGGGATGAGGCGGCGGTCAGCCGGGCTCGGCCGCCGTCAGCCCCGGTGCTGCCGCGCCCACCCCGGGACGTCCTCGAGGACGGATCCGTCGCCCAGCGACGACCCGGTGATGACACTCATGCTGCCGTCGTTCTCGAGGATGACGGCCGCGACGTCGCCCAGGTCGCCGACGCCGGAGGAGCGGATGGTCTGGCGGATGTCGGCGTGGGTGAGGCGGTGGCGGGCGATCTGGTCGTCGAGGAAGACGCCGTCGCGCACGAGCAGCGTCGGGTCGGCGGTGAGGACGGCCCGCCCGGCCCGCGACCTCCTCAGCCGCGAGACGGCGTACTGCAGGACGACGAGCAACGCCATCGCGATCGCGCCCTCGGTCCAGGACACGTCGGAGCTGAGGATGATGGTCGCGAGCGTGGAACCGAGCGCGACGGTGACGACGAAGTCGAAGGCGTTGAGCTGCGTCAGGGTGCGCTTGCCGAACACCCGCACCACCAGCACGAGGAACGCGTAGGCGGCGGCGCCGACGAGCAGGACCCGGAGAACGTCAGGCCAGTTGTCGAACCACATGCCCGCACCGTACCGACGAGCCGGCGCCGACGAGCCCCCGTGCCGACGAGCCCCGTGCCGGCGGCCCGGGCTACCTCTCCGCCATCGGGGTGGCGAAGTGCTGGACGTAGAGATGCGCCTCCGGCAGGCCCTGGTAGGCGGCGGTCCGCATGCAGACACCCACGCGGGTGAAGTCCGGGTCGAGGATGTTCTCCCTGTGGCCCGGGCTCTGCATCCACTGGGCGACCGGGTCGGGCCCGCCGGTGGACGAATAGAAGAGGTTCTCCGCTGCCCTGTGGTAATCGACGCCGGCCTCGCGGATGAACGTGCCCGGGCCGCCGCTGCCGTCAGGCGCGTGATGCGCCCAGTAGTCCCTCGCGATCATGTCGTCGGCCTTCGCACAGGCACTGTCGCGGAGCTTCTCGCTCGCGTCCAGTGCCGGGAGCCCGTTCTCGCTGCGCTGCGCGTTCGTCCGCTCCTCCACCGGGGACGGTTCCGCCGGAGGCTCGAGCGGCGCCGCGCCACGGGGGTCCGTCCACGGGAGTCCCCCGTTCACCGCGAGATCCGACTCCGCGCAGCCACTCATCACCGACGCCACCAGGATCACCGACGCGACCGCCGCCCTCGCGACTGTCCGGTTGCTCATCCTCATCACCCGACATCCTGATCACCCGGTCCGAGTGGAGAGACCTGTGCGCCCGGGGAGACTTGAACTCCCACGTCCGTAGACACTGGAACCTAAATCCAGCGCGTCTGCCAATTCCGCCACGGGCGCGTCACCCGGGGGTACCGGGCGAGATGAGCTTACCGCGTGGTCAGCGGTACCGTGGAGGCGTGTCCGACACCCTGAGTTCCCGAGCGACCGGAGACGAGGCCGCGTCCGCGGATCCGGCGCCGTCCTCGGTCAAGCACCGTCCGGCGTGGATCGCGTTCGTCGTCCTCGGCGCGATCGTGTGCATCGGGATGGGCCTGTGGCAGCTCGCCCGCTACCAGGAGGCCAGCGGCACCGTCCAGAACCTCGGGTACACGTTCATGTGGCCGTTCCTCGGGGGCTTCCTCATCTACGCGTACCTCAAGTACGTCCGGATGGAGGCCGCCGAGGACAACTGGGCCTCCGCCTCGGACAGTGCCGTCGGTGCGCGGGGAACCGAGGACGATGACGACGACGAGGCCGACCCCCGCACGGCGGACCTGCCGGCCGCCGGGAAGAACGGGTCGGGCCGGGACCGCTTCGGCGTCCTGACGGAGATCCCCGCCGACCTGCTCCCGACCCGTCGTCCCGCCGCGGACGCCCGGGCCCGTGACGAGGGCCTGGACGCGTACAACGCCTATCTCGCCGAGCTGGCCCGGAAGGATCGGGCGGCCGGCGGCAACCACCAGGAGAGATCCGCTTCATGACCGCCGCAACCCCGCCGCAGACCGACAACCGCAGGCCGGACCCGGGCGGGAAGGTCGCCGGTGCGCTCAAGCGTTACCGCGTGCTCGCCTGGATCACCGGTGTGTGGCTGCTCGTGCTCACCGTGGAGATGATCTACAAGTACCTCATCCTGGCCGACTCCTCGGACGCGCCCGAGTGGTTCACCTACATCGGTCAGGCGCACGGCGTCTTCTACATCCTGTACCTGTTCATGACCCTGGACCTGGCGATCAAGGCCCGCTGGCCCGCGACGCGCACGCTGCTCACCGCGCTTGCGGGGACGATCCCGTTCCTGTCGTTCTGGTTCGAGCACAAGCGGACCCGCGACGTCCACGCCGAGTACGCGATCTGACCCCGCTCAGCCCTCGGCGCGCGCGGCGAGCACCCGCAGCGCCGGCGCCAACGCACGCAGCGCGCGGCCGCGGTGCGAGGCGGCGTCCTTCTCCTGCGGGCTGAGTTCCGCGGCCGACCGGTCAGAGCCCTCGGGCAGGAACAGCGGGTCGTAGCCGAACCCGCCCTCGCCGCGTGGCTCGCGGAGCACCCGTCCGGGCCAGCGACCCTCCTGCACGACCTCGCCCTGCAGGCCCTCGTCGGTGCCCTCACCGTGCACCCGCGGGTCCCGTGCGGCCCGGGCGACTCCGGGCACGCCCGGCCCGACCAGCGCGCACGCCGAGACGAACGCCGCGCCCCGCCGCTCGTCCGGGACGTCCGACAGCTGCGCGAGCAGCAGGGCGTTGTTCGCGGCGTCGTCGCCGTGACGGCCGGCCCAGCGCGCGGAGAGCACCCCCGGCATCCCGTTCAGGGCGCCCACTGCCAGGCCCGAGTCGTCCGCCAGGCACGGGAGCCCGGTCGCCAGCGCCCCGGCGCGCGCCTTGATCAGGGCGTTCTCGGCGAACGTGGCGCCGGTCTCGGGCTCCTCCGGGAACTCCGGCACCTCGTCCAGACCCACCGGCTCGATACCGACTACACCCTCGGATTCCAGCACCCGGCGCAGCTCGGCCAGCTTCTTGGCGTTACGGCTCGCGACCAACAGACGGACTGCCACGGCTACCGCCCCCGGTTCCGGGCGGCCGGCGGGCTGGGCAGCTCCCCCGGGTACGGCGCCGCGAGCGCCTCGCGCTGCAGCTCGAACAGGCGCTCGCAGCCGGCCTGCGCCGAGTCGAGCATCGCGTCCAGGACGTCGCGACCGAACGCGGCACCCTCGGCCGTGCCCTGGACCTCGATAAGTTTGCCGCCGTCCGTGCACACCACGTTCATGTCCACCTCGGCGCGCGAGTCCTCCTCGTACGGCAGGTCGCACAGCACGTGCTCGTCGACCACACCGACGCTCACCGCGGCGACCGCCCCGGTGAGCGGGTTGCCCGTCACCGCGCCGGAGGACTGCAGCCACGTGATCGCGTCGGCCAGCGCCACGTACGCGCCGGTGATCGCCGCCGTGCGCGTACCGCCGTCGGCCTGGAGTACGTCGCAGTCCAGCGCGATGGTGTTCTCCCCCAGCGCGGACAGATCGATGCACGCGCGCAGTGAGCGACCGACGAGCCGGCTGATCTCGTGGGTGCGGCCACCGACCTTGCCGCGGACGGACTCGCGGCCCGACCGCTCGTGGGTCGCCGCCGGCAGCATCGCGTACTCGGCCGTCAGCCAGCCCAGGCCCGATCCCTTGCGCCAGCGCGGTACCCCCTCGGTGACGCTGGCCGTGCACATGACGCGGGTCTGCCCGAAGGTGACGAGCACCGACCCCGCCGGATGCGAGGTGAAACCCCGCGTGATGGTCACGTCGCGCAGCTCGTCGACGCCGCGCCCGTCTGCCCTGCTGAAGTCTGAAGAGGTCACGAGCGCCGATCCTAGCGGGCGCTCCCCTGGACGGTGATCCGCAGATCTAGACGGTGATCCGCAGATCCGGCTCCGCGAGCAGGATCTCGCCGTCGAACTCGGCGGCCGCCTCCGCTCGGACCGCCTCGTGGTCGGTCCACGGCGGGATGTGGGTGAGCACCAGGCGACCCACCCCGGCCCGCCGGGCGGTCAGCCCCGCCTCGGAGCCCGACATGTGGATGCCGGGCGGGCGCCCCTCCTCGTGCGTCCACGACGCCTCACAGAGCAGGACGTCCGCGCCGACCGCGAGCTCGACCAGGGCATCGCAGTACGCAGTGTCCCCGCTGTACGCCAACACTCTCCCGTCACCGGACTCCAGGCGGAGGCCGTACGACTCCGGCGGATGCTCCACCCTCTCGGCCCGCACATGCAGGCCCACCTCGTCGTCGTCGCTCCTCATCGCCACCTCGGGCGTGACGTCCCACGTCGACACGTCGAACGTGTCCGACAGGTCGTCGACCGCTCCCGGCTCCTCCGCCGACGCGACCCCGATCCGGTAGGCCGTCCCCGACGGCCCCACCAGCGGCACCCGGCCCGCGCCCCGCGCGCCGGGGCCGAAACGCCGCAACACCAACAGGCTAGGCACGTCCAGACAGTGATCCGCGTGCAGATGCGACAGAAGGATCGTCGCGTCTTCGGGCGCGACGTGCCGCTGCAACGCGCCGAGCACCCCGGGCCCCATGTCGATCACCACCGGCGCCAGACCGTCGACCTCCACGAGGTACCCGGAGGCCGGCGACGTGGGTCCGCCGATACTTCCCGAGCAGCCGAGGACAGTCAGAAACATGGGCACTATCGTGCCACGCCCCGCCGCGTGTCGTGGTGATCGAGACCGCGCGCGCGCCGCGCGTGACAGCGCCTCACCGGGCGTCCGCCCGGCCCACCGCCACCAGCCCCGGCCCCAGGAACCGCGACGCCACCCGCCGGAACGCGTCCGGGTCGCCCGTGACGAGGTACTCGCGCGTCGGCGGGTCCGCCCGGTCGTGCGGCCGCAACAGATCCTCCGCCGTGAGCACCCGCAGCACGTCCTTGGCCGTCTCCTCCGCGCTCGAGACCAATGTGACGTGATCGCCCGCCGCGAGCTGCACCACCCCGGACAGCAACGGGTAGTGCGTGCAGCCCAACACCAGGGTGTCGACGTCGGCGTCCCGGATCGGGGCGAGATAGGCCTCCGCCAACCCGAGCACCTGACGGCCGCTGGTGATGCCGCGCTCGACGAACTCCACGAACTTGGGGCACGCCACCGACGTCAGCTCGACCCCGGCGGCCGCCGCCACCGCGTCGTCGTACGCCCGCGACGCCACTGTCGCCCGGGTCGCGATGACCCCGATCCGGCCCGACCGCGTGGTGGCGACCGCGCGTCGCGCCGCGGGCTGGATGACCTCCACCACCGGCACCGGATATCGCTCCCGCGCGTCCCGCAGCATCGCCGCCGACGCGGTGTTGCACGCGATCACCAGCGCCTTGACGCCGCGGTCGACGAGCTGGTCCGCCACCGCGAGCGCGTGCGCGCGGACCTGCGCCAGCGGCAGCGGCCCGTACGGCCCGTTGGCGGTGTCCCCGACGTAGACCACCGACTCGTCGGGGAGCTGGTCCACGATCGCCCGGGCGACCGTCAGCCCCCCGGCGCCGGAGTCGAACACGCCGATGGGGGCCCGCGGATCGGGGCGCGTCACCTCCGCGGTCCGGCGGGACGCCCCGCCCGGCCGGCGGTGAGGCGACGTGCCCCGCGGTCACGGTCGCGCCTGAGGCCGTACGCGGACGCCACGCCGCCGACCGCGCCGCCCAGGTGGCCCTGCCACGACACCCCGTCGAGCATCGGCGACAGTCCCGCCAACGCCTCGAGTCCGTAGTAGAAGCCGATGACCAGGCCGATCACCAGGTGCAGGATTCGTCGGGAGAAGAAACCGCGGACGATGACGTAGAAGATGTAGCCGAACACGATGCCGGACGCCCCGATGTGGACGGTGCCGGCGCCGCCGAGGAGCCACGACACCACGCCCGAGGCCAGCCACGAGATCAGTGTGACGCTGAGCAGCGGCCGGATGCCCGACAGAGCGATGATCGAGCCCAAGACGAGCAGGGCGATCGAGTTGCCGATGAGGTGCGCCCAGTCACCGTGCAACAGCGGTTGGAACACGATGCCGAGCAGCCCGTCCGTTGACAACGGCTGTACGCCGTAGTCGTCGAGGGTCTGCCGGGGGCCGACGAGCTCCACGATGACCCGGTCCGCGGCCTCCACCACCCACATCAGGGCGACGAACGACCACAACAGGACCAGTGCCGGCCACCGCCGCGGACCCGGGTCCGCCGACCGGGCCGCTCCGGTGCCCGGCCAGGGCGATCTCGGGTCACGGTTCACGGTGTTCTCCTCACTGCCCGGTGCATGACTGCCCGCCGCACTACTGGCCGGCGCACTACTGGCCGTCCAGGGCGGTGCACAGGGAGTCCTGCATGAAGGTCAGCCAGTGGTAGACGTCCAGCTGGGCCGACCGGGGATCGTCGTCCGGCACGTACTCGGGGATGTCGGTGGAGGGTGTTCCGTCCGTCGAGCCGGCCTCGAGGAGGACGGCCCCCAGGCCCAGGCGAACGTCGTTGAGGCAGCGCATCCACGCCCCCGCCTGGTCGAGGGTGAGCGACACGGTGCCGCCGCGCGAGGGCAACGAGCGCAGGACCACCCCCGCGCAGTCGAGCTTCGCGTCGATGATCGCCGGTTCGTGGATCATGCGCATACCCGCGTTGTGGGCGCGCGCGACGGCCGCCCGGTCCGCCTCGGACCCGTCCCGGCGATCGCCCGCCTCCGGCCGGTGGAAATCCGGCAGCAACCGCGCGAGCGGCGCCTCGGCCGGGAGCTGGGAGTGCCCGCTGCGCATACCCGTGATCTCCGCCAGCTCGTCCCTCGGCGCCGAGTCACGACGCTGCTCGAGCATGTCCACGATGTTCGACACCAGCGCGTGCAGAATCTGCACCTCGTGGCTCTCCATGACGGTCTTGATGCGCGTCCCGCCCAGGGACGACTTCCGCTGCCAGGCCTTCACCGGCTCACGCCTCCCGCTGCATCGTGGCCCACAACCCGGCCTCCTGCAGCTTGCGGACGTCGTTCTCCACCTTGTCGCGGCTACCGGACGAGACCACCGCGCGACCGTCGTTGTGCACCTTGAGCATCAACTCGTGCGCCGTCTCCCGGCTGTAACCGAACACCCGCTGGAACACGAACGTCACGTAGCTCATGAGGTTCACCGGGTCGTCCCACACGACGGTCAACCAGGGATTGTCCACCCCGCCGTCGAGGTCCGCGTCCGTGGTCTCCACGGGCGCGGCCGACGGCATCGCCATCACCGGGGCGGTGCTCCTGACGGCCGCGAGCGGTGTCGTCACAGGGTGCATGGGTCCCAGGATACGGATTCGCGGCGGGTCGGCCACGCCGTAGAGTCGGCCCCGTGACCTCGACGACCACCTCCCCTGCCACGCCCGGCTCCGGGCGACCGTCCACCGCCCTGCTCACGGACAGATACGAGCTCACCATGATCCAGGCGGCCCTCGCGGACGGCACGGCCGACCGGCCGTGCGTGTTCGAGGTGTTCGCCCGGCGCCTGCCGGCCGGTCGCCGGTACGGCGTGGTCGGCGGCACCGGACGCCTGCTGGAGAGGCTGGCCGACTTCCGGTTCGACGACGAGGAGATCGACGCACTGGCCGACTCGCTCGACGAGCGGACCATCGCCTGGTTGCGGTCCTTCCGGTTCACCGGCGACGTCGACGGCTACCCCGAGGGCGAACTGTTCTTCCCCGGCTCCCCCGTCCTGAGCATCCGCGGCGGCTTCGCCGAATGCGTGGTGCTGGAGACGCTCGTGCTGTCGGTGCTCAACCACGACAGCGCGATCGCCTCCGCGGCGGCGCGGATGAACTGGGCCGCGGACGGGCGGCCCATCATCGAGATGGGCTCGCGACGCACCCATGAGGAGGCCGCAGTGGCCGCCGCGCGCGTCGCCTACCTCACCGGCTTCGACGCCACGTCCAACGTCGAGGCGACCCGACGTCACGGGGTGCCGTCGGCCGGCACGTCGGCTCACTCGTTCACCCTGCTGCACACCGGCCCCGACGGGCCGGACGAGGCGGCGGCGTTCCGGTCCCAGGTCCGGTCCCTCGGCGTCGGCACCACGCTCCTCGTGGACACCTACGACATCACGGCCGGGGTCGAGACCGCGATCGAGGTGGCCGGGCCGGAGCTCGGTGGTGTACGCATCGACTCCGGCGACCTGGGTGTCCTCGCCCGACAGGTCCGCGACCAGCTCGACTCGCTCGGCGCCTACAACACCCGGATCGTCGTCTCCGGCGACCTCGACGAGTACGCGATCGCCGCGCTACGCGCCGAGCCCGTCGACGTCTACGGGGTCGGGACCAAGCTCGTCACCGGCTCGGGTGCCCCCACCGCGGGAATGGTCTACAAGCTCGTCGAGGTCGACGGGATCCCCGTGGCCAAGCGCTCCGCGCACAAGGAATCCCTCCCCGGGGCCAAGCGTGCGATCCGCCTCCACCGGCGCACCGGCACCGCGGTCGAGGAACTCCTCCTGCCGCGGTCGGCCGAGGCGTCCGAGGAGAACGGTCTGGAGAAGCGCGAACTCGTGATCCCGTTGATCCGGGGCGGGGAGATCGTGTCCGGGCCGCCGACCCTCGAGCAGTCGCGCGCCCACCACGCGTCGGTGATGGTCTCGCTGCCGTGGGAGGGTCTCGCCCTGAGCGAGGGCGACCCCGCGATCCCCGTACGGGTCGTCCCGCCGGGGGCCCTGCCCGGCGCCTGACCCGGTGTCCGGGTAGGCCGCTAGGAGCGTGGGTCAGTAACACGCCAGTTCAGGTCCGCTGATGGGGCGGGTTCGGCGGGATAATTGTCGTCATGGGCGAGGAAGGGTTGTTCGCCGCCGAGGAGTTCCGCGTCGAGCGGGCTGACCGGCAGGGCGAGGTCGAGCCGGTGGGCGCAGGCAAGACATTTCGGGCGTTCGACCCGGGCCAGGGGTTGTTGCTGCCGCCGTCGCTGGATGACTGGCTTCCGGCCGATCATCTGGCACGGTTCGTGGCGGATCTGGTCGATGAGCACCTGGATTTATCGCGGATCTACGTCTCCTACCAGGAGGGGCGCGGGGCCCCGCCGTACGATCCGCGGTTGATGGTGCGGTTGCTGATCTTCGGCTACACCACGGGGGTGCGCTCCTCCCGCGGGATCGAGAAGGCCTGCACCGACATCGTCGCTTTCCGGTGGTTGGCGGCCGGGGCGGCCCCGGACTACCGCGCGATCGCCAGGTTTCGCAAGAGGCACCTGGCCGCGCTGGGCAACCTGTTCTTGCAGGCGTTGGCGTTGTGCCAGGCCGCCGGGATGGTCACGCTTGGACAGGTCGCGCTGGATGGGACGAAGCTGCGGGCGAACGCCTCCAAACGCAAGGCCATGTCGTACGCGCGGCTGACGGACAAGGAGAAGGTACTGGCCCAGGAGGTCTCCGATCTGCTGGCCGCCGCCGAGGCCATCGACAAGGCCGAGGACGCCAAGTTCGGCAAGAACCGGCGCGGGGACGAGCTGCCCGATGAGCTGGCCCGCCGAGAGTCTCGCCTGGTCAAGCTGCGCCAGGCCAAAGCTGCTCTGGAAGCCGACGCCGCCGCCGATGCGGCGGAGAAGGCTGAGGCTAAGGCCCGCGGTAAGGGCGAAGACGAAGACACCGTCGCGCAGAAGGCCGCTGAGGCCGCCGAGCGCGCCACGCCCAGGCCGAAGGCCCAGCGCAACTTCACCGACCCGGAGTCGAAGATCATGCTCACCGGGGACGGGTCGTTCGCTCAGTGCTACAACGGCCAGGCCGTGGTCGATGCCGCCCATCAGATCATCGTGGCGGCCGAGGTCAACGACTGTGCCGCCGACGTCGGCAACCTCATCCCCATGACCGAGCAGGCCATCAGCAACACGGGGCAGGCCCCGAAGCAGATGCTCGCCGATGCCGGGTACTGCTCAGCCGCGAACCTCGCCGCCTCCGCCGAGGTCACCGGCGAGCAGGGCACCGAGTTCTTCATCGCCACCGGACGACAGCGCAGCGGGGAACCGGCGCCGATCGCCCCCCGGGGACCGATCCCGGCCAGCGCCACGGACAAGCAGCGCATGGCCCGCAAGCTCGCCACGAAGAAAGGCCGAGCGGTCTACGCCCGGCGCAAAGCGATCGTCGAACCGGTCTTCGGACAGATGAGCACCCTGCAGAACGGCAAGCAACTCCTGATTCGCGGTCTGGACGCCGCCCGCGGTGAATGGCTACTGCTCGCTGCCTGCCACAACCTGCGAAAGCTCCACGGTCATATCGGCGCCACCGGGCTCGGCGGCCTCCAGATCGCCTGAACTGGCAGGCCCGGGCGACCTACAGGCTGACCCGCGGACTGAACGCCATCACCGCGGCTTCGCAAACCGAATACCTGGCCGCCAGTGACGCCGGCCCGAGCGCAACGCTCTCACGCACTCCGCCGTACTCTCGGCGCGCTTCGAGCCATTACTGACCCATGCTCCTAGGGTAGCCGCGTGACCGACTCGCTCCCCACCGTCTCCGACCTGCTCGCCACCGCGGTCGAGAGCCTGGGTGGCAGCGAGCGGACTGGCCAGCTCGCGATGGCGGAGGCCGTCGGCAACGCGCTGTCCACCGGCGAACACCTCGCCGTCCAGGCCGGCACCGGCACCGGCAAGTCTCTCGCCTACCTGGTCCCCTCCCTCCGACACGCGGTCGCCACCGGCGGCACCGTGGTGGTCTCGACCGCGACCATCGCGCTGCAGAACCAGCTCGTCGACCGGGACCTGCCCCGCCTGGCCGCCGCACTGCGCCCCGGGCTGGGCGTGAGCCCGTCCCACGCGATCCTCAAGGGCCGCGGCAACTACCTGTGCCTGCATCGGGTGAGCACCGGACCGGTCGACGAGGCCGACCCGGAGGAGATCGAGACCGAGGAGTTGTTCGACCTCCCGATCGGTGGCGAGTCGACCGCCGCGCGCACCCCCCGTCAGGCCTCCACGCGCGACACCGGGCCCAGCTCCTGGCTCGGACGGGAGATCGCGCGGCTGCACGACTGGGCACAGGAGACCGACACCGGCGACCGCGACGACCTCCCCCGCGGCGTCTCCGATGCGGCGTGGCGGCAGGTGTCGGTGACGAGCCGGGAGTGCCTCGGGCAGGTCTGCCCCGAGTTCACCGAGTGCTTTGCGGAACTGGCACGTCAGAAGGCCGGCCAGGCCGATGTCGTGGTGACCAATCACGCTCTCCTCGCGATCGACGCGATGACGGACGTGTCGGTTCTGCCCGAGCACGACGCCGTGGTGATCGACGAGGCGCACGAGCTCGCGGACCGGGTCACGGGCGTGACCACCGCGGAGCTGACCGGTGCCGCCGTCATCCAGGCCGCGCGCCGGGCGGCCAAGCTCGTCGACCAGCAGACCGCGGACCGTATGGTCGCCGCCGGCGAAGGCCTGGCGACCCTGCTCGAGATCTGCCCCGAGGGGCGGTGGGACCTCCTGCCCGAGGGTGCCGACCTCGCCCTGGCCGCCGTACGCCACACCGCCGAGAACTGCCGCAGCGCCGTTCCGGGCCCCAAGCCCGGGGAGATCGCCAACGATCCGCAGGGCGCCTCCGACCGACAGAAAACCCTCGCCGCGCTCGACGAGATCGCCGACGCGGCCGACCGCATGCTGTCCTCCTACGAGAAGCCGGTCACCGAGCGCGTCGAGATCGTGTGGATGAGCGTCGAGGACCGTCGTGGCCGGATCCTGCGGGTGGCACCCCTGTCCGTCGCCGGACTGCTGCGCGCCCGACTGTTCGCCGAGTCGACCGTCATCCTCACCTCCGCGACGCTCACCACCGGGGGAAGGTTCGACGGGCTCGCCGCCACCTGGGGCCTGCCGCCGGCGGTGTCCGCGCGCCCGGACACCGCGAGCGCAGTCGCGCTCGAGCCGCCGTCCGACGACGACGCGACCTCCCTGCGCTGGACCGGACTCGACGCGGGGTCACCGTTCGACTACCGCCGCAATGGCATTCTCTACGTGGCCGCGCACCTGCCCGCGCCCGGTCGGGACGGGACCTCACCGGCCGCCGAGGACGAGCTGGTGGACCTCATCACCGCCGCCGGCGGCCGCACGCTCGGTCTCTTCTCCTCGATGCGCGCGGCCAAGGCCGCGGCCGAGCTCCTGCGCGAGCGCCTGGACACCCCGGTGCTGTGCCAGGGCGAGGACTCGACGGCCAACCTCGTGGCGCAGTTCGCCGACGACGAGGAGAGCACCCTCGTCGGGACCCTCTCGTTATGGCAGGGCGTCGACGTCCCCGGGCGGACACTGTCCCTCGTCGTGATCGACCGCATCCCGTTCCCCCGGCCGGACGATCCACTGCTCTCCGCGCGACAGCGTGCGGTGGGGGCCCGCGGGGGGAACGGCTTCCTCGCCGTCGCCGGCAACCACGCCGCTCTCCTGCTCGCCCAGGGCGTCGGCCGACTGCTCCGACGCACCGAGGACCGCGGTGTGGTGGCCGTGCTCGACTCCCGCCTGGTCACCGCGCGGTACGGCGGCTATCTTCGCGCCTCATTGCCCCCGTTCTGGCAGACCACTGACCGTGACGTGGTGATCGGCGCGCTGGAACGCCTCCGTAACGCCTGAGGCATCGGCGAGCGCCCACCGGGACACCGCGCGCGCCACCGCCAGCGCGTCACCGCCAGCGCATCACCGTTATCGGTCGACAGCGATCACCGTCAGCGAACCGGGAGCCACCTCGGTGTAGCCGGCGTCCACCACAGCGGCGACGCCCGGCGTGCCCGCGGCGACCGCCTCGGACAACGCGCGCCAGCGGGACCGGTCGGCTTCCCGCACAGCCACCGGGCGGCCCTCCTCGATCCATCGGCCGAGGCGGGCCCTGTCCATCTCGGCGATGAGCAGCATGACGCCGTGGCCGACCTGGGCGGCGGCCTTGCCCACGGACATCTCGAGTGCCCCGTCGATCCACACCACCGGAGTGCCCGCGGGCGGCGCAGCCGGCTCGTCGCGGGCCAGGTCGGTTCCGCCGATCTGCAGCTTCGCCAACCGGGGGTCGACGTCGTCCACCGGGCCGGGTACGCAGGCGCGCGCCGCACAGCCCTCGACCTCGTGGGTCACCCCGGGAACGTCGAGGGCAGCCCGCCACGGGGCACCCCGCGCACGCCGCGCGATCTTGCGCATCCGGGCGTCCAGCCAGTCGGCGTAGGGTCCGTGCCACGGCCCGCCCGGAGCCACGCGCTCGTCGAGGCAGACGGCGGCGACCGCGCCGGCCACCGCCTCCAACAGCGGGGTGCGGGCCGGGGGTTCGTTCTTGGGCAGGTGCAGCACGATGGGCATCGATCGCACCGTCGAGCGGTCCTCGGGGTCCTCGGCGCCGCGCGACCCCGCCCTCAACCGCTCGTGGCACCAGTCGAGCGCCGCGCCGGACGCCGCCCCGCCGGTCACGTGAGCGGAACGCGTCGGTACGTCCCGGCCGCAGTGTCCGCGGCCTCGATCTCGTCGCGGGTTATCCCGAGGACGAACAGCACCGTGTCGAGGAACGGCTTCGACAGCGACGCGTCCGCGACCTCGCGAAGAGCGGGCTTTGCGCAGAACGCGATGCCGAGCCCTGCGGTCGTCAGCATGTCGATGTCGTTGGCGCCGTCCCCGACTGCGACGGTCTGGCTGAGCGTGATGCCGAGTTCGTCGGCGAACGAGCGGAGATACGCCGCCTTCGCCTCGCGGTCGACGACCTCCCCGATCACGCGGCCGGTGAGGTGGCCGTCGACGATCTCGAGCGTATTGGCCTTCGCGAAGTCCAGACCCAATTCCTCGACGAGGCCCGAGATGACCTGGATGAAGCCGCCGGAGACCACGCCGCAGCGGATCCCCAGCCTCTTGAGGGTCCGGATCGTGGTCCGGGCGCCGGGCGTGAGGACGATGCTCGCGGCGACCTCGTCGAGGACGGTGGCCGGGAGCCCGGCCAGAGTGGCGACCCGCTCGTGCAGTGACTGGGCGAAGTCGAGCTCGCCGCGCATGGCGCGTTCGGTGACGGCGCGGACCTCCTCCTCCTTGCCGGCGTGGGCGGCGAGCATCTCGATCACCTCGCCCTGGACGAGGGTGGAGTCGACGTCGAAGACCACGAGCCGCTTGGAGCGACGACCCAGGCCCGCCCCGTCGACGGAGATGTCCACCCCGTGCGCGTCGGAGAGGGGGGCGAGCGTCTCTCGCAGCCGCGCGTCGTCGGCCGCGTCGCGACGCGCGGTCGACACGTGGAGTTCGATGCCGGTGACGGGGTAGTCGGCGATGCCGCGGATGATGTCGATGTTCGCGCCGATCGAGGCCAGCGCGCCGGAGACCGCGGAGAACGCCGACGCGGTGACCGGGCTCCCCAGGATCACCACCGCGTGGGTCGACGGCGGGGCCGCGGGCGCTATGTCGTCGAACTGCACCTCGAGGTTCATCCCGAGGTCGTGGACCTGCTCGGTGAGCTCGCGGACGACCGCGACGACGTCGGCGTCACGGTCGACCCGGACCATCAGCCCCAGGGACAGATGCCCGTTGACGACGACCTGTTCGACATCGACGAGGTCGGCGTCGTGCGCGGCGAGGACGGACATGACCCGCGCGGTGACTCCGGGCCGGTCGGGCCCTGTGACGGTGAGGAGGGCCGGGGTGCCGGAGGTGCTCACGTGTGCTCCTGACGAGTGAATCGTGGTGGGCGGCTGCTGGGTGGTGCGGTGGGCCGACAGACGGGAACCCCGCCGGTGGACGAGCCAGCCGACGGGGTTCCCGGGACCTGTGCCCGTGGGTGAGTACGGGCGGGTGGTCAACCCTTCTGCGGAGAGGTCCCGCGCTGGGCCACGTCCTTGACGGCGTCCGGGTCCTGGGACTTCTTCCGGCCGCCCACGTGGGCCTCGGCGCGCATGCGCTCACTCATGTGCGGGTAGTGCAGCTCGAACGCGGGGCGCTCGGAGCGGATGCGGGGCAGCGTCACGAAGTTGTGGCGCGGCGGCGGGCAAGAGGTGGCCCACTCCAGGGAGTTACCCGCACCCCACGGATCGTCGACAGTGACGATCTCGCCGTAGCGCCAGCTCTTGATGATGTTCCAGATGAACGGCAGCATCGCGATGCCGAGGATGAACGAACCGACCGTGGAGATCTGGTTGAGGACGGTGAAGTTGTCCGTGTCCAGATAGTCGGCGTAGCGGCGCGGCATGCCCTGGTTGCCCAGCCAGTGCTGAACCAGGAACGTGGTGTGGAAGCCGATGAAGATCAGCCAGAAGTGCCACTTGCCCAGCGTCTCGTCGTACATCCGGCCCGTCATCTTGGGGAACCAGAAGTACACACCGGCGAACGTGGCGAACACGATCGTGCCGAACAGCGTGTAGTGGAAGTGGGCGACGATGAAGTAGGTGTCCGAGATGTGGAAGTCGATCGGAGCCGCGGCCATCATGACACCGGTCAGACCACCGAAGAGGAAGGTGATGATGAAGCCGAGGGCGAACATCATCGGGGTCTCGAAGGTGATCTTGCCCCGCCACATGGTGCCGATCCAGTTGAAGAACTTCACGCCGGTCGGGACGGCGATGAGGAACGTCATGAAGGAGAAGAACGGCAGCAGGACGGCGCCGGTGACGTACATGTGGTGTGCCCACACCGCCATCGACAGCGCGGCGATGGCCAGGGTCGCGAAGACCAGTCCGGCGTAGCCGAACAGCGGCTTACGGGAGAACACCGGGAAGACCTCGGAGACGATGCCGAAGAACGGCAGCGCGAGGACGTACACCTCGGGGTGACCGAAGAACCAGAACAGGTGCTGCCACAGGATCGCCCCGCCGTTGGCCGGATCGTAGATCCGCCCACCGAAGGTGCGGTCGTAGAAGACGCCCAGGGCGGCGGCGGTGAGCAGCGGGAAGATGAGCAGGATCAGCACGGACGCCACGAGGACGTTCCACGTGAAGATCGGCATACGGAACATCGTCATGCCCGGGGCACGGAGACAGATGATCGTGGTGACGAAGTTGACGGCACCGAGGATGGTGCCGATACCGCCGATGCCCACGCCCAGGATCCACAGATCGGCGCCGACGTTGGGCGAGTGGATCTTGTCCGCGAGCGGCATGTACATCGTCCAGCCGAACGACGCCGCACCACCGGGGGTCAGGAAGCCCGACAGCATGATCGTGCCGCCGGCGGCGAACAGCCAGAAGCCGAGCGCGTTGAGACGCGGGAACGCCACGTCCGGGGCGCCGATCTGCAGCGGCATGATGTAGTTCGCGAACCCGACGACGATCGGGGTGCCGTAGAGCAGGAGCATCACCGTGCCGTGCATGGTGAACAGCTGGTTGAACTGCTCGTTCGACAGGAACTGCATGCCCGGGAAGAAGAGCTCCGCCCGGATGAGCAGGGCCATGAGGCCGCCGATGAAGAAGAAGATGAAGCAGAGGACGATGTACATGATGCCGAGCATCTTGTGATCGGTCGTCGTCAGCATCTTCCACACGAACGAGCCCGGCCGGGAGTTGCCGGTAGGTTCACCCGGTGGGTGGTCGAGTTCGTGGACCGGCTTGGGGGCCACTGCGGTCATAAGGGTCCTCCTGAACGCCTCACCCGACGTCGCGGGTCGAACCACCGACCCCACGTCGAACGCATAGGAATAGTGCGCGAGAGCAATCCTAACCCTCGGCTGAGAGCGACGCCCACCCGCCCCGTCCTTCTCGTCACCAGTAATCACCCCCGTTAACCGCGGCGCGGGCCGCCGCGCGGGCCAGGGTCGCGGAGCGGCCCCGGGGACCCGGGTCGACCTCGGTGGGAACGGCCCCGTCGGGCCCATCTCCTAGGCTGTTGTCCCATGACCGATTCCGTTCCCGTCCTCCGCCGGCGCTCCGGGCGGGGGTATACGCGGCGTGCTGTTCGGGCCGCGGCGCCGCTGGCGGCCGGTCTCGCCCTCGCGGCGTGCGGCCCCTCCCCCGTCGACATGGTCGAGCACCCCGTGACGACGACCCCGTCGCGGATGGCCGGTGAGGAGCTGCAGCGCTCCGCCGAGCCCGAGGAGTCGTGCGCGCCCGCACCGGTGCCCACGGAGTTCCCCGGCGCGGGCACCCGCAGGGTCGACACCACCGGGCCGGGCCCGGACAGCGTGTCGGTGCCGCGGTCGCCCGAGCGCATCCTCGCCCTCGGGGTGGGTGCGGTCGACACCGCCTGCGCTCTGGGACTGCAGGACCTCGTCGTCGGCACCTCCGGGCTGCCCCGCGACGCCGACGTCTACCTACCCGCTCCCCTCGTGGCTCTCCCGACCATCGACCTCGGCGGAGGCGCGGACGCCGGCGCGGTCGCCGACGCCGCGCGCGGCCTCACGCCCGACCTCATCGTGCTGGCCGGGTCACAGGATCTCGATCCCGCGGTCGTCGACGCGCTCGCCGACGTGGCGCCGACCGTCGTCTACTCCGCAGACGTCCTCGAGTGGGCCGAAGCGACCGAGTCCGTCGCCGACGCCTACGGCCGACCGCGGGCGGGCGGCGACCTGTTACTGGACGTCATCGACCGGGCGCGATTCACGGCCGGGGCGACCACGCCGTCGGACTCCTGGGTGTCCCTGGTCTCGGTCGCCGACGGCTCGGGTGCCGGGGCGCGGGTGCAGGACGCCGACACGCTCGGCTCGCTCATGTTGGAGGCGGTGGGCGCCGGGCGTCCGCCCGCGCAGCGCACCCGCGACGGCGAGCGGGTGCCGCCGCTGCCCGAGTCGCCCCCGCTCGGTGACGAACTCGACGGAGACGTCATCTTCGCCGTGGTGGGCGGTCGCCCCGATTCCGAGGAGGCGGCGCGGGAGGTCTTCGCCTCGGATCGGTGGACGGAGTTGGACGCGGTGGGCGCCAACCGGGTGTTCGTGGTGGACCGGGCCGTGTGGGAGGGCGCCGGTCCGGTCGCGGCCCGTGCGGTGCTGGAGGACATCCGGGGGTCGATCAACGGGATCGCCCCCGACGGCTAGTCGCGGACACCGCCCCCGACGGCTAGCACCGGAACAACGACGAAGCCCCTGCGACCGCTATCGGTCGCAGGGGCCCCACGGCGTTCTCGGGCGGCTGGGTCAGAAGTCCCAGTCCTCGTCCTCGGTGGCCTCGGCCTTGCCCATGACGTAGGAGCTGCCGGAGCCGGAGAAGAAGTCGTGGTTCTCGTCGGCGTTGGGGCTCAGCGCGGACAGGATGGCCGGGTCGACGTCGGTCTCGTCCTTGGGGAACATCCCCTCGTAGCCCATGTTCATCAGCGCCTTGTTGGCGTTGTAGCGCAGGAACTTCTTGACGTCCTCGGTCCAGCCCACCGGGTCGTAGAGGTCCTCGGTGTAGTCGGCCTCGTTGTCGTACAGCTCGAAGAGCAACTCGAACGTGTAGTCCTTGAGTTCGTCCCGCTCCGCCTGGGTGACGTGCTCGAGACCGCGCTGGTACTTGTACCCGATGTAGTAGCCGTGCACGGCCTCGTCCCGGATGATGAGCCGGATGACGTCGGCGGTGTTGGTGAGCTTGGCGCGCGAGGACCACCGCATGGGCAGGTAGAAGCCCGAGTAGAACATGAACGACTCGAGCATCACCGAGGCGATCTTGCGCTTGAGCGGGTTGTCACCGGCGTAGTAGCCGAGGATGATCTTCGCCTTGCGCTGGAGGTAGGGGTTCTCCTCCGCCCAGCGGAACGCCTCGTCGATCTGCGGGGTCGAGCACAGGGTGGAGAAGATCGTCGAGTAGCTCTTCGCGTGCACGGACTCCATGAACGCGATGTTGGTGAGCACCGCCTCCTCGTGCGGGGTCGAGGCGTCTGGGATCATGCTCACCGCGCCGACGGTCCCCTGGATCGTGTCCAGCAGCGTGAGTCCCGTGAAGACGCGGGCGGTCATCGTCTGCTCGTACTCGGTCAGGGTCTGCCATGACGGGATGTCGTTGGAGACCGGCACCTTCTCCGGAAGCCAGAAGTTCGTGGTGAGCCGGCCCCACACCTGGTCGTCGACCTCGTCGGGGACACGGTTCCAGTTGATCGCCGACACGCGGTCGACGAGCTTCGGCTGGATGCCGGCGGCGGGGCTGTGCGAACCCGGAGCGTGCAGCTCGGCGGTCATCGGTTCTCCTCCTGAAAGCAGGTGTGGATTGTGGCGCGGGACCGGGCCCGGAGGGTCAGAGCATGCACGAGACGCAGCCCTCGACCTCGGTGCCCTCGAGCGCGAGCTGACGGACACGGATGTAGTACAGGGTCTTGATGCCCTTGCGCCACGCGTAGATCTGCGCGCGGTTGACCTCGCGGGTGGTGGCGGTGTCCTTGAAGAACAGCGTCAGCGACAACCCCTGATCGACGTGCTGGGTGGCCGCCGCGTAGGTGTCGATGATCTTCTCGTAGCCGATCTCGTACGCGTCCTGGTAGTAGTCCAGGTTGTCGTTGGTCAGGTAGGGCGCCGGGTAGTAGACGCGCCCGATCTTGCCCTCCTTGCGGATCTCGATCTTCGAGGCCACGGGGTGGATCGACGACGTGGAGTTATTGATGTAGCTGATCGACCCGGTGGGCGGGACGGCCTGCAGGTTCTGGTTGTAGATGCCGTACTTCTGCACGTCCGCCTTGAGCGCGCGCCAGTCCTCCTGGGTGGGGATGGCGACCTCGGCCTCGGCGAAGAGCTGACGCACTCGGTCGGTGGCCGGCTCCCACGTCTGGTCGGTGTACTTGTCGAAGAACTCGCCGGAGGCGTACTCGGACTCCGGGAAACCGGCGAACCAGGTTCCACGCTCACGCGCGATCAGGTTGGAGGACCTGAGGGCGTGGTAGAGCACGGTGTAGAAGTAGATGTTCGTGAAGTCGATGCCCTCCTCGGATCCGTAGTGGATCCGCTCGCGCGCGAGGTAGCCGTGCAGGTTCATCTGCCCCAGGCCGATCGCGTGCGACTCGGAGTTGCCGCGCTCGATGGACGGCACCGAGTTGATGTGCGTCTGGTCGGACACCGCGGTCAGGCCACGGATGGCGGTCTCGATGGTCCGGCCGAAGTCGGGCGAGTCCATGGCCTTGGCGATGTTGAGCGAGCCGAGGTTGCAGGAGATGTCCTTACCCACGTGCGAGTAGGTGAGGTCCTCGTTGAACTCCGACGCGGTGGAGACCTGGAGGATCTCCGAGCACAGGTTGGAGTGCGTGATCTTGCCGGCGATCGGGTTGGCCCGGTTCACGGTGTCCTCGTACATGATGTACGGGTAGCCGGACTCGAACTGCAGCTCGGCGACGGTCTGGAAGAAGTGCCGGGCGTTGATCTTGGTCTTCTTGATCCGGCTGTCCTCGACCATCTCGTGGTAGTTCGCCGAGATGTCGACGTCCGCGAAGGGCTTGCCGTAGATCCGCTCGACGTCGTACGGCGAGAACAGGTACATGTCATCGTTGCGCTTGGCGAGCTCGAACGTGATGTCCGGGATGACGACGCCCAGCGAGAGGGTCTTGATGCGGATCTTCTCGTCCGCGTTCTCCCGCTTGGTGTCGAGGAACTTGTAGATGTCCGGGTGGTGCGCGTGCAGGTAGACCGCACCCGCGCCCTGGCGCGCGCCGAGCTGGTTGGCGTAGGAGAAGGAGTCCTCCAGCAGCTTCATCACGGGGATGACGCCCGAGGACTGGTTCTCGATGTGCTTGATCGGGGCGCCGTGCTCACGCAGGTTGGACAGCAGGAGCGCCACGCCACCGCCGCGCTTGGACAGCTGCAGGGCGGAGTTGATGCTGCGGCCGATGGACTCCATGTTGTCCTCGATGCGCAGGAGGAAGCAGGACACGGGCTCGCCGCGCTGCTTCTTGCCCGAGTTGAGGAACGTCGGGGTGGCCGGCTGGAAGCGGCCGTCGATGATCTCGTCGACCAGCTGCCGGGCGAGGGTCTCGTCGCCGGCGGCGAGGGTGAGCGCCACCATGCAGACGCGGTCCTCGTAGCGCTCGAGGTAGCGCTTCCCGTCGAAGGTCTTGAGCGTGTACGACGTGTAGTACTTGAACGCGCCCAGGAAGGTCGGGAAGCGGAACTTCTTGGCGTAGGCGTGGTCGAACAGCTCGCGCACGAAGTTGCGCGTGTACTGGTCCAGGACCTCGCGCTCGTAGTAGTCCTTCTCGACGAGGTAGTCGAGCTTCTCGTCGAGGTTGTGGAAGAAGACCGTGTTCTGGTTGACGTGCTGGAGGAAGTACTCCCGCGCCGCCTGACGGTCCTTGTCGAACTGGATGTTCCCGTCCGCGTCGTAGAGGTTGAGCATGGCGTTGAGCGCGTGGTAGTCCAGACGCTGGCCCTCCCCCGCCTCTCCCGCGGTGGTGCTCTCAGGGTTCACGGTTGGTGCTGCCAAAACTCTTCCAATCCCTCTCGGACGCGGATGACGTCCTCGTGTGTGCCCATCAACTCGAAGCGGTAGAGGTACGGGACCCCCAGCTTCTTGGCGATCACGTCGCCGGAGCGACCGAAGTCCGCTCCGAAGTTGGTGTTGCCGCCGGCGATGACTCCCCGGCACAGACTTCTGTTGTGCGCGTTGTTGAGGAACGCGACCACCTGCCGCGGGACCGCGGCCCCGCTCTTACCCGTGATCTCGAGGCTTCCCCCGTAGGTCGGGACGATCAGAACATATGGGTCCGACACGACCGGCATGGGCTCGGTCTTCCGCACGGGTATCCGCACCGCCGGGAGACCGAGCTTGTCGACGAACCGCTTGGTGTACTCCGAGATGTTGGAGAAGTAGACGATCCTCACCGGCTGATCGGCCGGCAGCGGAGCCGCCATCGACGCCCCCTTGTCACAGGAACTCGAAAGGTGCTGGTGTCCTCGGGCCGTCAGGCCGCCACGGAGGCGAGGGCCTTGATGCGGTCCGGGCGGAAGCCGGACCAGTGGTCGGAACCGGCCACCACGACGGGCGCCTGGAGGTGCCCGAGGGCCATCACGTACTCGCGGGCCTCGTCGTCCACCGAGATGTCGACGACCTGGTACTCGATGCCCTGCTTGTCGAGCGCCTTGTAGGTGGCGTTGCACTGGACGCACGCGGGCTTGGTGTAGACGGTGACCATGTGTGTCTGGACCTCTTTCGGCACGGCGCCGGACGGCGCGAGGGGCTCTTCTGGTGATGGCCGTCTCGTCCGGGGTTTCGGCCCGGACGAAGGGTCGGCCGCGTGTCTGTCGGTGGTCGTGCGCCGAATCGCATGGATGGCATTCATCGGTGCTTCAACACCTCCCAACACTACCCCTAGTGGCGAGAAGGTCAACTGACCACAACATTTTGGTCTTACATCCCTGGAATTCCCAGGTCGTGATCCCGCCTTGTGGGATGCCCCTGCTCAGCGTGGAACCGGGGGCACCGGGGCCCTCAGCGGCGGGTGCACCACCCCATCGTGGCATCCCGGAGCGCGTTCCGGAACACGGTTTCGGCAACCCACAACGCGCCCCCAGAGCCCTCACAACGCGCCCCCGGTTGTCCCCATCCCTTCCACAGGTTGCCCACCATTCCGCTCGATTCCGCACCCTCGCCGTCACCCCCGCCGATCGGAGCGTCGGGACGTCGCGGGCGCAGGGTCGGGCGCCCTCTGAGGCCACCCTGGGAAGCCGTAGGACACCGCTGGTGGGCGCTGCCGACGGCGGCGGCGGGCGGCGGCGCGACGCCGGACCCCCGCCTAGTCGCCGGGCGGCGGGTCACCGCTGCGGACGAGACGGGAACGACGACGAGGGCCCGCCTCCGGCGAACCGGAGGCGGGCCCTCGGGGGTGCGTGAGTACTCACGCGGTCGACTCAGCCCTGGCGGGCCTTGAACCGGGGATCCTTCTTGTTGATCACGTAGGTCTTGCCGCGACGACGGACAACCTGGGCGCCCGGCTTGTTCTTCAGCGACCGAAGGGACTTGCGGACCTTCATGTGGCGCTCCTTAGGCTCTCGGGGCGGCCGCGATGGCCGCCGACACGACTGGGAATCACTGTGCGACACGTCCGACCACGGGGTCGGATGTACGACACACAACTGGTCCATCGTAACGGACCACCCGGCAAGAACTCCAACCGGCGAGGGACCGCACCACGGACCGCGCACTGATGTCACGTGGACGTCACACGCGGTTCCTAAGCTGACCGCATGAACCAGACGCCACCCGACTCCAGTGCGCTGCGCGCCTCCATCATCGCCGAACTCGGCGTGCGGCCCGACATCGACCCCGCCGAGGAGGTCGAGACGCGGGTCGCCTTCCTCGTCGACTACCTGCGCTCCACACCCGCCTCCGGCTTCGTCCTGGGCATCAGCGGCGGTCAGGACTCGACGCTCGCGGGGCGACTGTGTCAGCTCGCGGCCGAACGCCTCCGCGAGGAGGGGATGGAACAGGCCCGGTTCATCGCGATGCGCCTTCCGTACGGCGTACAGGCCGACGAGGCCGACGCGCAGATAGCCCTGGAGTTCATCCGCCCGGACGCGTCCCTGACGGTGGATGTCCGTGCAGCGTCCGACGCCGCCGCCGAGGCCGCATCCACGGCCCTGGCGGCACTCCCCGACCAGGCGGGTCCGCTCCGGGACTTCGTCCGCGGCAACGTCAAGGCGCGTGAGCGGATGATCGCCCAGTACGCCGTGGCCGGGCAGGTGAACCACCTCGTCGTCGGCACCGATCACGCCGCCGAGGCGGTGACCGGCTTCTTCACCAAGTACGGCGACGGCGGCGTCGACCTGACCCCCCTGACCGGTCTCACCAAGCGCCAGGGCGCCGCGCTCCTGCGCCACCTCGGCGCGCCCGAGTCCACCTGGCGCAAGGTCCCCACCGCCGACCTGGAGGACGACAGGCCCGGCTTACCCGACGAGGTCGCGCTCGGCGTCACCTACGCGCAGATCGACGACTACCTCGAGGGGCGCGAGGGTGTCCCGACCGACGCCGCCGCCCGCATCGAGTCCCTGTTCCTCGGCTCACGGCACAAGCGCACCGCCCCCGCCACGCCGCTCGACACGTGGTGGCGCTGACCGGCTCAGTGCCGCTGATCGCTCAGCCCAGCAGCGACCACACCGTCTCCAGCGCCTCCGCCGTGCCGGGCACGTCGAAGGCCTGCGAGGTGAACACCGCCGCGGACCGGCCGGCACGGCGGTCGACGTAGCCGATCGTGCCCAGTCCCCCGGCCCAGCCCACCGTCCCGTCGGGGCGGACCTCGACCTGGAACCCGTAACCACATCCGGGCTCCAGGAACCCCTCGGCGGAGGCCCGCTGGCGCTCGGTGAGGTGGTCGGAGGTCATCAACCGCGCGCTCTCCGCGCCGATGAGCGGACCGCCGTCGACGAGTACGTCCAGGATCGCCAGGTAGTCGTGCACCGTCCCGGCGAGCCCGCAGGCGAGGGAGTCGAACACCGGCCGGGCCGTGAACCTGGCCGAGGTGTTCACCGGCGCCACCCGGCCGTCGGGCCCGAGTCCGTACGTGACGACCAGGCGGCCCGGATCGGCCGTGAACCCGGTGTCGGTCAGACCGAGGGGCCCGGTGACGTGTTCGGCGACCAGCTCCCCCACCGACGCGCCTGTGGCGCGGGCGAGAAGGACTCCGAGGATGTCACTGCACGTGTGGTACCACCACCCGCCGCCCGGCTGCCCGGCGAACGGGAGCTCGGCGAGCCTGCGCAGGTACTCCCCCGGCGGGACGGCCGGTGCGTACGGGCCGGGCGCGACCCCTCGGGCGGCCATGGCCTCGCCCAGGTCGGGGTTGCGTACCGGCCACCCGACGCCGGCGGTCATCGTGAGCAGGTCCCGGACCGTGACAGGTCTTTCAGCCGGCACCGTCCGGCCCAGCGGCCCGTCGGGTTCGGCCAGCACCCGCGGCCGCGCGAGCTCGGGCAGCTGCGCGTCCACCGGATCGTCGAGGGCGATCACGCCACGCTCCACGAGCCGCATCGTGAGGACGCCCGCGATCGGTTTGGTGTTGGAGGACAGCGGGAACACCGCATCCTCGGGCATCGCGGGCCCACCCATGGACCGCGTACCGCCCGCGGCGAGCCATGAGCGGCCGTCCTGCCGGACGCCGCAGACGTACCCGATCAGCCGGCCGGCGTCGACGAGCTCGTCGAGCACGGCGGTGATCTCCCGCGGCTCCGCCATGTACCGACCCTACGTCCGCGCGCACCGCCGCGGAAGACGGCGAAATGACGAGATCCCGGGCGATCGTCTCCGACCTCCCGGGATCTCGTCCTCGGTGGAGCTAAGGGGACTCGAACCCCTGACCCCCACACTGCCAGTGTGGTGCGCTACCAGCTGCGCCATAGCCCCGTATCCATTTCTCTGCCGTTCCCCTCTCGGTGACCGGCCCGACTTAAGTTACACCACCACGGTCCGGCCTTCCAAATCGGCCCCGGCCCCGCCGGAAAAGGCGAGGCCGGGCACGAAAACGGTGGGCGCGTGGCCCGCGAGACCGCAGAGGATCAGGCGACGATCTCCTGCAGCCAGGCGGCGTTCGCGAGGTCCACGACCTCACCTTCGAACGCGACGGTCGGGGTCGACACGCGATCGGTGATCTCCCGGATGGTCTGCTGGGCGTTGTCCGCACTGTCGGAGGCCTTGTCCATGCCGCCGTTGGTCTCCACGTTGCCGATGCACTCGACCGTGTCCGGGTTCGCACCGGCCTCCTCGGCGATCCCGGCGAGTTCCTGCGCCGAGAGGTCGCCGCCACCCTCGGCGGGCTGCTGGGCGAAGAAGGCGTTCTTGACGTCGAAGAACACGGGCAGGGAGTCCTTCGCCGCGACGCACTGGACGGCCGCCAGGGCGCGCGTGGAGTACTCGCCCGACCCCGACTGGCCGTTGAGGAAGTTGAGGGTGTGGAACTCGACCCGCAGATCCCCGGCCTCGACGGCCTCGGAGATGGACTCGCCGTACTGCGCCTCGAAAGAGCCGCAGGCGGGGCACATGTAGTCCTCCCAGACCTGGATGGTCGGGGCGTCCTGCTGACCCACGATCACCACGCCGGTGTCCGTGATCTCGATCTGCTCGTCGGCGGTCTCACCGAACGTGATGGGGTTGGCCTCGCCGCCCCTCTGGGCCATCCAGACCACTCCACCGAGGACTACCACCGCGACCGCGATGAGCGCGACGACGGTGATGATCATCCCGTTGTTGGACTTGGTCTGCAGCACTTTGGTGCTCTTGTTGGGCTTGGCGTTCACGTGTCCGCGGGCCTTTCTCTACTGGGAGACCGTCGACCCCTTCCGGGTGACCGGCACTAGGGAGAGGGTACCGAAGCCTTCGTCACCGACCCCCTGGGTGCACGTGCGCCGGCACCGTCAGCGATACAGACGAAGCTCTTGTGGTGTCGAGCACGTGGACGTAGACTAGAACACGTATTCGAGACAAGTCGCGGCGCGGCCGCACGGTCGATCACGGGGGGTGGGGCATGGACGGCGATCCCGAGCGCGCGGCCGGTGGCCCCACTGGCGCGTCCGGTGCTGCCGGCTCGTCCGGCCGTGCCGGCTCGTCCGGTGACGGCGCCGCCGCGGCGATGACGGGCCTGACTGCGGCGGCGCGGGCCGGGTGGGCGGCCGAGAATCGCGCGGCGGCGCAGCGTCTGGTGGCCTGTTACGCGCTGCTGCAGGAGTGTTGGCGCGAGTACGGCCACGGTATCGACGGCAGCTACGAGGCCCGCCCCGGCCACGCTGTGGTCGATGGCCTCGTCGCCGCGGCCGGCTACGTGGTGGCGGCGATGTCCATCTCCGCCAGACGCGCCGAGAAGATGCTGTCCTTCTCCTGGGAACTCCACACCCGCTACCCGGCCATCCTGGAGGCCATGGCCGCCGGGCTGATGGAGCAACGCGTCGCCGAACTGCTCGCCCGGCAGATGGCCACCGTCCGGGGCGACGTCCTGGACCAGGTCCAACGCCAGGTCGTCGACGACTACCTCAACGGTGTCGCCGCCGGCATCCGACTGGGCGACAAGGCCCTGCGCGATGAGATCGACGCCGTCATCGGCCGCCACGACCCCGACGCCATCCGCCTACGCAAAGAAGACGCCAGCCGCACCCGCGGCGTACGCATCGGCAAAGGCGTCGACGGCATGTCCACCGTCTCCGCCCTGCTGGCCACCGAGGAAGCCGCCGTGTTGGCCGAAGCCCTCGACCAACGCGTCGCCGAACACCAGGCCGCCGACGCCGACGCCACGGCCGCCGCCCCGGACGGGCCTGAGCCGGAGCCGAACTACTCCAAAGCCGAACGCCGCGCCGACGCCCTGATGTCCCTGATCTGCGGCGACACCCCCACCCACCCCGACGCTGCCAACGCTTCCGAGGACGCCGCGAGCACAGACGATGCCGCTGACGGCGCCGTGGGCGCGCCCGCCACCGGCGGCACCGGTCAGGCGCCGGTGTTGCGGCCGAAGGTCACCGTCATCGCCACCGGCGACAACGGCCGCGACGAACACGGGGCGCGGGTGGAGTTCACCCGCACCGGCGAGGCGGCCCTGCAGACCCTGATGGAGATGCTCGCCACCTCGGATGGGGCCACCTTCGAACAGGTCGATCCCCGCATCGGTGCCGCCGACGACACCGACGCCGCCCTGAGGTACCGGCCCGGTGCCCAGTTGGCGCGCCGGGTCCGGCTCCGCGACGGCACCTGCCGCCACCCCGGGTGCGCGATCCCCGCCGACGACTGCGACCTGGATCATGTGGTGCCGTTCAATCATGCCGACCCCGCCGCCGGTGGCCTGACCATCGAGGCGAACCTGGTGGCCCAGTGTCGGCGCCACCACCGGTTCAAAACCTTCTCCGACTGGACTTACCAGCTCCAGCCCGACGGCACCCTGATCGTGACGACCCCCGACGGCACCGTCATGCTCACCCGCCCCGACGGGCCGCTGGCCCAGTACCGGCGCGAACAGCAACGCGACGAAGCCGAGGCCTGGGCGCGTCAGCAACGCCGCAATCCCAGCCCCGTTTACGGGGCCGGGGTCCTGGACGAGGCGACCTACTTCGCCCGCCGCGCCCAACGCCTGGCCCGCGAACGCGCCCGCACCGCCGCCCGCAACGCAGCCGAGTCGACCACGCCGCCACCCGACACCGCGGACGAGACCGCGGGCAGCTCGCCCGCCGCGGCGCCTGCCGAGACCGACGCCGCCCCGCACTCGGACCCGGCCCCGCGCGGAAGGGTGACCCCAGCCGAAGCCAGTCGCTGGTGGCAACGCAACAAACCCACCGACAGCGCCCTGGAGAAAGCCATCCTCCGCGCACTGCATGAGCACCTCGACGAACTCCTCCAACCACCACCACCCTTCTGAGGCAGGAGGGGGCCAGCGCCGGCGGCCGGCGCGCGGACGGGCTCTGCATCGATGGTTCCGAGCAGCACTCTGAAATGCGCTGAACCCCCGGTCGTCGAGACGACCGGGGGTTCAGCCCGATTGTGGAGCTGCCGGGAATTGAACCCGGGTCCTCCGCAGCATCGGCAGGGCTTCTCCGTGCGCAGTCCGCGTTGGCCTCTACTCGGATCTCGCCCTCATGCGGACGTGTTGGCGATGACGATCCCAGTCACTGTGAGTTGTCCCGACCCACCCCGTGACCGGGTGAGCCGGTGATCCCTCTAGATGATGCCGGGTTCCGGGGCGAGAGCGACCCCGGGCCGACAGACTACGGGCTCGCTATCAGGCAGCGAGGGCGTAGTCGCGCTGATTGGTATCGGCGCGTAATTGGTTGCCACGACGCTTACGGTGGTCTCTGGCCTGCACCGGCACGCTTCCCCTGCGTCAGCTCACGTAGTCGAAACCACATCAGCCCCTCAGGAGCCGCCGACTTCCGCCGACGGACCTCCAACCATACCCCGGGGGACCGTCGAATACCAGGGTGACGTCCGTCTCCGGTCAGCCAAGCGTGAGGAGGACGATCGCGACGCCGGCCAGGCCCAGCCCGGCCAGTTGGACCGCGCGCATCCGCTCGCCCCCATGCGTGACCGCCAGCGCGACGGTGAAGGCGGGGTACAGGGCGGCGATGACGCTGACGAGGGAGAGCATCCCTGCCTGGGAGGCGAAGTAGAACGCACCATTCGCGATCGCGTCGAACACGGCGATCACCACCCCGATCGCGATGAGACGGCGCGGGAAGCGGAACGACTCACGCGCGGCCACGGCAGCGGCGAGCAACATCACCGTCGCGCCTACCCGCGACGCCGCGACCGGCCAGAGCCCCTCGCCCGCGGGCACCCGCGACAACAGGACGAAGAAGGCGGCGAACGCCGAGCCCGACACCACCGACATCACCAGAAGCGACGCCGTCAACCGCCCGTGCGCGGCGGACGAGCCGTCCACCCCCTCCAGGGACACGAGGACGGTGGCCACGAGCGCCACCGCCATCCCCGCCATCGCCGCGGACCCGGGCCGCTCCCCCGCCGCCAACCCGAAGGCCAGAGGTCCGGCGGCGGCCAGGACCGCCGTGATCGGCGAGATGACGCTCATCGGCCCCCGGGACAGCGCCACATAGAACGTCCACACCGCGGCGCCGGATGCGAGCCCGGACGCCAACCCCCACCCCAGGCCCGCCGGAGTAGGTGACCCGCCCGCGACGAGGGCCGCGACCCCCACGAGCACGATCGAGACAGGGTAGGCCACGCTGACGACGCGCAACGCCCGCGCGCGGCGGGACGCCACGCCACCGAGATAGTCACTGATGCCGTACGCCACCGCCGAGGTCGACGCCAGCGCGACCGGCATCACGCCCGCATGCCCTTGATCTTCCTGCCCAGCTCGCGGACCGCTTCGCGCTCGGCCGTCCGCCGGGCGATGTCCTGCCGCTTGTCGTGGGCCTGCTTACCCCGCGCGACGGCCAGTTCGACCTTGACGCGACCGTTCACGAAGTAGAGCGACAACGGGACGAGCGTCGCGTTCCCGTCTCGCACCTTGCCCACGAGCGAGTCGATCTCCCGGCGGTGTAGCAGGAGCTTCCGCGCCCGCTTGGGGGCATGATTCGTCCAGCTCCCGTGCGAATACTCGGGGATGTGGAGCCCGCGGAGCCACACCTCGCCGTCGTCGACCGTCGCGAACGCGTCGACCAGCGAGGCCTTACCCTCCCGCATGCTCTTGATCTCGGTGCCCACGAGGGCGATCCCGGCCTCGTAGGTGTCCAGGATGTGGAAATCGTGCCTGGCCTTGCGGTTACTCGCGACGATGCTCCCGTCGGAGCCGAGGGAGGACGCGCCCTTCTTCTTGTTCTTCTTGGCCACGTCGGTTCACCTCCTCGTTGCTGTTGCGCAGCCCCCAGAGTCTAGACGAGCCGGAAGGGGCGGCGGCCGTCAGTGCCGGCCATCAGTGCCGGGCCGTTAGTGACGGACCGTCAGCCTCAGGGTCACCCACGCCGTCAACGCGGAGGCCACCGCGCCGGCGACGACGAGCCCAGGGGCGAGCACCAGGATGTCGGAGGTCGTGATTCGCTCAACGAGATTCGCCCGGTACGCCTCGTCCAGCACCCTGTCGAGGAACACGCTCTTGGCCACCAACAGACCCCCCACCGCAAGGACGGCGCCGGTGATCGCCGCGATCACCGCTTCGAGCACGAACGGCAACTCGGTGTACCACCGGCTCGCGCCCACCAGGCGCATGATCCCGACCGCGGTGCGTCGCGTGAACGCCGCGATCTGGGTCATGTTGGCGATGAGCAGGACGGTCGCCACGAGCTGAACCACCGCTATGGCGAACGCCGCGTTGCGGATGCCGCCGAGAACCGAGAAGACGCGCTCGACCAGCTCACCCTGCCCCTGCACGACCTCGATCCCGGACACGTCCGCCAGATCCACCGCGACCTCCTCCGCCCGCGTCGGATCGGACAGAGTGAGGGTGAACCGCGAGCCGAGAGCGTCCGGCGACGTCGACTCCACCAGAACCGGGTCGGTCGAGGCGAACAGCTCGACGAACTCGGAGTAGGTCTCCTGCGGGTTCTTGTACTCCACCGACGCCACGCCCGGCGTCTCCTCGAGCTGCTCGCGAATTCCCGCGCACTCCGCCGCACACTCCGGGTCCTCGACGGAGATCGAGCGGTCCACGTAGACGCGGAACTCGTTGAGGTAGTCGTACTTGGCCTGGCTCGCGGACGCGGTCATCGCCACCAGCAGCCCGGCGCCCAGCATCCCCAGCGCGACGGCCGTGGTGATGATCATGGCCAGCGTCATGGAGAGGTTCCGGCGCAGTCCCTGGGCGACCTCAGAGGCGATGAATCGGACGGCCATCAGCGATCCACCCCGTAAGTCCCGCGCGCGTCATCCCGCACGACTGCACCGTCGACCAGCTCCACGACCCGGCGGCGCGACCGGTCCACGATGTGGCGGTCGTGCGTGGCCATGAGCACCGTGGTGCCCGTCCTGTTGATCCGGTCGAGCAGCAGCATGATGTCCTCACTGGTCTCCGGGTCGAGATTGCCCGTCGGCTCGTCCGCGAGCAGCAGCACGGGACGGTTCACGAACGCCCGCGCGATGGCGACGCGCTGCTGCTCTCCCCCGGACAACTCGTGCGGCCGACGGTTCGCCTTGGTGCCCAGTCCGACCATGTCGAGCGTCTCCGGGACGACCTTCTCGATGGTCCGGCGGGACTTGCCGATGACCTGGAGCGCGAACGCCACGTTCTCGGCGACCGTCTTGCCCGGCAGAAGGCGGAAATCCTGGAACACACAGCCGAGCGAACGCCGCAGTCCGGGCACGTCCGAGTTCTTCATGCGTGTGAGATCGTGGCCGGCCACGACGAGCCGACCCGAGTCCGGCCGGTCCTCCCTCAGCAGCAGTCGCAGGAAGGTCGACTTACCGGAACCGGAGGCACCGATAAGGAAGGCGAACTCTCCGTCATCGATCTCCACGCTCACATCGGACAGAGCCGGACGCGTCGCGGACGCGTACGCCTTGGTCACATGGGAAGCACTGATCACGTCAGTAGCCTAGCGCCACTCCCGTCACTGTTAGCGCTGCTGCTGGCCGAACGCTGCGCTCCGTCGGCGGGACCACCCGGGTCTCACCCGGTGCCCGGCCAGGCGACGGCATCACCCCTCGAGGGCACCGCCGCTCGGGACGGAGGTCGGGCCCCCCTCGGGTGCCTGTTGACCGGTCCGCGGCTGCGACTGCTGCTGCGGTTGTTCCTGCGGCGCCTGCTGCTGCGGCGCCTGCTGCTGCGGCGCCTGCGTCTGCTCCTGCCGGGTAGGAGTCGTTCCCCCCGTTTCGCGCAGGCCACCCGGGCCCGGGCTGTCCTGCGTGGCGGTGCTCTGCGGCCCGGTGGTCGTCGTCCCGGTAGTCGCGGTCCCGGTCTGATCCGGGCCCGTCGTGGGAGTGGGATCGGTGGTGCCCGTGATATCCGATGGCACGGTCTGCTCGGACGATGACTCGGCCGGCACGGTCGGCGCACTGGTCGCTGGCGGGGCCGGCGGGCCGAAGGCGACGACCGGCTGCTCACGGACGAGCAGATACAGCACCCCGGCCACGACGAACGCACCGAGAAGGATCGCGGTCGTCCGCGACATCGACAGGAACTCCCCGATCAGCGCCACGATCGCGGGCTTCGGTCGCCGTGAGGGCGCGTCGGGCGGTGGCGTGCCGCCGAGGCCCAGCGGATCGGGCTGTTCGCGGGCGGACGGATCCTGGCGCAGCACGGGCTCCTGACGCGTGGCGTCATCCTCCCGGGTCGTGTCGTCGTTCCGGTTCGTGTCGTCGTTCCGGGTCGTGTCGTCGTCTCTGTGCCGTGCCATCAGACGCCCGCCTCTCCGGTCTGCGGGCGGAGCATCCCGGCCCGGATCGCCGCCAACGCCTCCGGCTCCAGGACGATGCCCTCCTGCCTGAACCTGCGCAGGATCACCGCACGCATGCGCCTGCCGACCTCCCACTGCATCCCCGGCTTGGTGCGGGCGAGCAGGCGGATGGTGGTCTGCTCCAGCTTGATGGACTGCACGCCCATCACGGACGGCTCGTCGAGCACGTATTCGCCCACACGGTCGTCGTCGACGATGTCTCGGCACACCTCGGCGAGCACCTCGTGCGCCTTGTCCATGTCGGCGTTGTTGGGAACCGGTACGTCGATGATCGCGCGGGCCCAGTCCTGCGACTGGTTGACGGCGGTGACGATCTGACCGTTGGGAACGATCACGGCCTCACCGTCCAGCGTACGCAGCCGGGTGACACGGAGAGTGACGTCCTCGATGGTGCCGGCGGCGACGCCGGTCGCAGTCGTGAGCTCCACGATGTCGCCGTACCCGTACTGCCTCTCGGCGAGAACGAAAAAGCCCGCCAGGAAGTCCTGGACGATCTTCTGCGCGCCGAAGCCCAGCGCCGCGCCGAGGACGGTCGCCGGCGCGACCAGGGCGACGAGGTTCACGCCGAAGCGGAGGAGGATCTGGATCCCGAAAAGGACGTACAGGACGGCGACGGCGACATAGGAGAGCACCTGGATAAGCGAGTGCAGGTGCTTGGACTCCTCGGACCACAGCTCCTTGTCCGCGTTCTTGGCGTCGATCCGGCCGGTCCACATCCGGGCGATCTTGCCGATCACGCGGGTCAGCAGGGCCGCCCCCAGGACGAGGAGGACGACCTCCAGACCCTCGTTGCTCAGCCAACGGAGGATCCCGCTGAAGTCGGTCTGGACCCTCACTAGGCGTCGGCCCCCTCCCGCATCCGCCACCGGATGCCGGCCTCGATGAATCCGTCGATGTCACCGTCGAGCACCGCCGACGGGTTGTTGACCTCGTGCTCGGTCCGGAGGTCCTTGACCATCTGGTACGGGTGCAGCACATAGGAGCGCATCTGGTTGCCCCACGACGCGTTGCCACCCGAACCGAGGGCATCCATCGCGGCCCGCTCCTCCTGGCGCTTGCGCTCGAGCAGCTTGGCCTGCAGCACCTTCATCGCCGCGACCTTGTTCTGCAGCTGCGACTTCTCGTTCTGACACGTCACGACGATCCCCGTGGGGATGTGAGTGAGGCGCACCGCGGAGTCGGTGGTGTTGACCGACTGGCCACCGGGGCCCGACGAGCGGTACACGTCGACGCGCACCTCGTTCTCCGGGACCTCGATGGAGTCGACCGTCTCGACCACGGGAAGCACCTCTACCTCGGCGAAGGAGGTCTGACGGCGCCCCTGGTTGTCGAACGGCGAGATGCGCACCAGGCGGTGGGTGCCCTGCTCTACCGAGAGGGTGCCGTACATGTACGGGTCCTTGACGATGAAGGTGGCGGACTTGATGCCGGCTTCCTCCGCGTACGAGGTGTCGTAGACCTCGACCTTGTGACCGTTCTTCTCCGCCCAGCGCACGTACATCCGCATGAGCATCTCCGCGAAGTCCGCGGCGTCGACACCGCCGGCGCCCGCGCGGATGTTCACGACGGCCTCACGCTGGTCGTACTCACCGCTGAGCATCGTCTTGACCTCCATGGCCTCGACGTCCTCACGCAGGCTCGCGCGCTCGGCGTCCGCCTCCTCGACGGCGTCGCCACCCTCCTCCTCCGCTAGTTCGTACATCAGCGGAAGATCCTCGATCCGCTGCCGCAGATCGCGGCAGCGACGCAGGTCCGCCTGAATGTAGGACAGCTCGCTGGTGACCTTCTGCGCCCGGTCCTGGTCGTTCCACAGGTCCGGGTCGGCGGCCATCTGCTCGAGCTCGTCGACGCGGCGGGCGAGCTCATCGATGTCGAGAACCTTCTCGACGGTGGTCATGGTCGCGTCGAGGGCTGCGATGTCGGCGGAGACTTCAGGGTGCACGAGATCCGAGTCTACGCGGCCCGCGCGTCGCCCACCGTTTCCCCGCCCGTCGCCCCGACGTGACCCGCCACACCGCCCCTGGCCGCCCGCCGCGGGTAGCGTCGACAGGTGCGGACCCGCTGCCGCCCGTGGTCAGCGCGCCGCGACCCCAGCGGAGGAAGTGCATGTCCATCGACACCGGCCACCCGCGCCCCCCGTCCGACGAGCTCACCGGGCGACTGTCCGACGTCGACCTGGCCGCCCGCCTCGTCGTCGACGCCGGCACCCTGGCGCGCCGCCTGCGCGAGGACGGGCTCGACGTCCGACGCAAGACGTCCGTCTCGGACGTCGTCACCGAGGCGGACGACGCCGCCGAACAACACATCACCGCGCTCCTCGCCGCCCACCGGCCGGACGACGGCATCCTCGGAGAGGAAGGCACCCTCGTCGCCGGCGACCACGACCGTCGGTGGGTCGTGGATCCCGTCGACGGCACCTACAACTTCGTCTCCGGCTCCGACTACTGGTGCTCGGCCGTGGCGCTCAGCGGCCCCGACGACTACCTGCTCGGCGCGGTCCACCGCCCCGCCACCGGGGAGACCTTCGTCGGCGGCTCCGCGATCCCCACGCGCCGCAATGGCGTCCCCGTGCCCCCGCTGACCCCCGGCGACCTCGCCGCCGGCAGTCTCGCCACCTACCTCCACCCGCCGTTCCTCGCCGACCCCGACCTGGCGGACCCGTTCCACCGCGTGAGCCGGGGCGCGGCGACCATCCGGATGCTCGGATCCGGATCGGTCGACCTGGCCTCGGTCGCCTGCGGGATCCACACCGTGTGGTGCCAGCACTCCTGCCCGGAGTGGGACTGGCTGCCCGGCCGCGCACTCGTCGAGGGCGCGGGCGGGGTCTGCGCGACCGTGGAGGTCAACGGCTACGACTGGTTCGTGGCGGGCCGCCAGGGTGCCGTCGACCAGGCGGTCGCCCTGCTCCGCGGCTGAACCAACCCCCGCCGAACAACGGTGCCGAGAACTTCAGGGGAAAGTGTGGCGCTCGGAACTTACTCCGAAGTAAGGTGTTGGCGACCACACCGCCCACCGTCCGTCACGAGAACAGCTGGTGATGATGAGTAAGAACCCCACGACCCCGCCCACGACGGGACGCGCGAAGACCTCCACACCGGGCAAGAACCCCACACGCATCGACGCCATCGGCGCCGCGATGCGTGCGCTGACCACGATCACCGGGTCGGAGTTCGCCGAGCGGTTCGGACTGCGCCAGAAGGTCGACCGGGTGACCTACGAGGCCACCAAGACCGGATTCAAGACCCTCGGGGCAGCGACCAAGTCGTTCAAGAAGGTGTCCGGCGGCGGCGCGCCCAAGCGCCTACCCGACGCCGACACCGAGGCGCGGCCCGACCTGTTCGACCTCACGCTGGACGAGGACCAGCAGATGATCTCCCAGACCGTGCGCGAGTTCGCCACCGAGGTCATCCGCCCGGCCGCCCACGACGCCGACGCCGCCGCCGAGGCACCCGCCTCACTTCTCGAGCGGTCCGCCGAGATCGGCGCCACCATGCTCAACGTCCCGGAGGAGTTCGAGGGCATCGCCTCCGAGCGCGGCGTGGTGACCAACTCCCTCGTCGCCGAGGCCCTCGCCTACGGCGATATGGGCCTGGCCCTGCCGATCCTCGCGCCGTCCGGCGTGGCCACCACCCTGACCCAGTTCGGATCCGACACCCAGCAGAAGTCCTACCTGCCGGCGTTCGCCTCCGAGAAGGTCCCGGCCGCCGCCGTCGTGGTGGCCGAGCCCCGGCCACTGTTCGACCCGTTCGACCTGAAGACGACCGCCGTGCGTACCCCCGGCGGCTTCACGCTCAACGGCGTCAAGTCGATGGTGCCCACGGCCGGGAGCGCGGAACTCTTCGTCGTCGCCGCCACCCTCGACGGCGCGCCGACCTTCTTCGTCGTGGAATCCGACACCGACGGACTCGTGGTGGAGGCCGATCCGTCCATGGGCCTGCGCGCCGCCGGCCTGGGTCGCCTCGTCCTCACCGACGTGGCCGTGCCCGCCGACGCGATCCTCGGCGGCCCGGACGTGTCCCCCGAGGACCGCGCCGCCGCCTACGCCGACGTGATCCGCCTCTCGCGCCTCGGATGGGCGTCGCTGGCCGTGGGCACCTCCCACGCGGTCCTCGACTACGTCACGCCCTACGTCAAGGAGCGCCACGCGTTCGGCGAGCCCATCGCGCACCGCCAGGCGGTCGCGTTCGCCGTGGCCGACATGGCCACCGAGCTCGACGGCATGCGCCTGGTCACCTGGCGCGGCGCCTCCCGCGCCGAGCAGGGGCTGTCGTTCGCCCGCGAGGCCGCCCTGGCCCGCAAGATCGCCGCCGACAAGGGGATGAAGATCGGCCTCGACGGTGTCCAGCTGCTGGGCGGGCACGGGTTCACCAAGGAGCATCCCGTCGAGCGCTGGTACCGCGACCTGCGCGCCGTGGGCGTGGCCGAGGGCGTGGTGGTCCTGTGACCGCCCCCCGCCCCGCCACCCTCCCGAACCGGACCAAGGACATCCAGCGATGATCAACCTCGAACTACCCAAGAAGCTCCAGGCGGGTGCGAACCAGGCCCGCCAGGTGGCCACCCAGATCTTCCGGCCCATCTCGCGCAAGTACGACCTCGCCGAGCACGAGTACCCCGTGGAACTCGACACCCTCAAGGCCATGATGGAGGCCATGGAGGACGCCGGCCAGGCCGCCTCGGGCGCCACGATGGGATCCGGCGGCGCCCCCAAGCGCGAGGGCGTTTCCAACGGCGGCAACATGAAATCGCTGCTCAACATCATCGAGACCTGCTGGGGCGATGTCGGCCTCACGCTCTCGATCCCCCGGCAGGGCCTGGGGAACTCCGCCATCGCGGCCGTGGCCAACGACGAGCAGATGGAGAAGTTCGGCCGCGTGTGGGCCTCCATGGCCATCACCGAGCCGGACTTCGGCTCCGACTCCGCCGCCGTGTCGGCCACCGCCCGCCTCGACGGCGACGAGTACGTCCTCAACGGCACCAAGATCTTCGTCACCTCCGGTGCCCGTGCCGACCACATCGTCGTGTGGGCGACCCTGGACAAGAGCAAGGGCCGCGCCGCCATCAAGTCCTTCGTCGTGCCGCGCGACCACCCCGGCGTCTCCGTGGACCGGCTCGAGCACAAGCTCGGCATCCGCGCCTCCGACACCGCGCAGATCACCTTCACCGACTGCCGCGTCCCCAAGGAGAACCTCCTGGGCGACCCGGAGATCCGCGTGGACAAGGGCTTCGCCGGCGCCATGCAGACGTTCGACAACACCCGTCCGCTGGTCGCGGGCATGGCGGTGGGCGTCGCGCGCGCCGCGCTCGAGGAGATCCGCACGCTCCTCGAGGAGGCCGGGATGGAGATCGACTACGACCGGCCCGCCACCAGCCAGCCCGCCGCCGTGGCCAAGTACCTCGAGCTCGAGGCCGACTGGGAGGCCGCGTACCTCCTCACGCTGCGCGCGGCGTGGATGGCCGACAACAAGATGCCCAACACCAAGGAAGCGTCGATGTGCAAGGCCAAGGCCGGGCGCACCGGCTCTGCCGTGACACTGGGCGCCGTCGAACTCGCGGGCAGCTACGGCTACTCCGAGCGCAGCTTCCTCGAGAAGTGGTCGCGCGATTCCAAGATCCTCGACATCTTCGAGGGCACCCAGCAGATCCAGCAGCTGGTCATCGCCCGGCGCATCCTCGACCTGTCGAGCGCCGAGCTGAAGTGAGCTGACCCACCTGCCTGGTCGACGAGCCCGCACGCTCAACGAGAAGGGCGTTCCGCACACATCGCCCGAGTGGGGATGTGCGGAACGCCCTTGTCGATGGAGGTCCGGCCGGCCGGCCCCTCAGGCCATCCGGAAGCCGCTTCCGGGCCAGTTGCGCGCGGTGGCGTCGGCGACGATCGCGTCGAACGAGTACCCCAGCGCGGGCAGGAAGAACGGCGACTGGGCCGGGTGCAGGCACGAGGGCAGAACAGGGCCGAGGCTGCCGGCCGCCCCGGCCGCCGGCGGCATGTGGCCGCCCGAGACCAGGCCCACGAGCCGGCCGTCGCGGGTGATGGGCCCGCCGGAATCCCCGTACCCGGCACAGGCGTGGCTCCAGAACCTGTCACCCTCGCGCTGCCAGGTGATGCCGCACGTGTGGCCGGTCGACAGGCCGTCCTTGCAGACGACGTCGCCGAACTCCGGCGCCGGCCCGCGGCCGACCACGCCGGCCTGGCGGACGGGGACCGCGACGCCCGGGTCCAGGCGGATGACCGAGTAGTCGAGGATCTCGTTGCGGGTGGCGACCGTGCCGATCACGCCCGCGCCCTGGTTGTCGCGGAGGATGACCGGGACGTTTATCCGATCGCTGCAGTGGGCGGCCGTGAACGCGACCGGGGTGCCCGCCGCGTCGTAACCGGCGGCGGTGATGGTGCATCCCGCCACTCCCCCGACGAGCACGGGGGTCGCGCCGCCGACGGGCACCGCCGCCTGGGCGGCTGCGGGCGCCATCAGCGTGGCGGCGCCGGCCATCACGGCCGTCGCGGCGAGTTTCGCCAGACGGGTGAACCTCATAAGCGTGTCCTTCCCACCCCTGGCGGAATGCCCGGGTCTACGCTCCGTCAGACTAGCGGCCGGGGCCCCGCCGTGCACGACGCACGCGCGCGTCACCGGCGCGCCTCCCGAATCCGGGTGCGGCGCCACCGCCCAGCGGCACACCGCCGGTCAGTGCTCCCCGACCGTGATCCGGATGGTGGGACGTCGGTCGTCGGCACCGCCGATCCGACACCAGATCGCGGCCACGATCGGTTCGAGGAACAGTTCGCCGACCTGCCCCATGAGGGTGCGCACCACCTGGACCTTCTCCGAGGAGCGCGTGGAGGCGTGGCCGCCGCGGCGCAGACTCTCGACCTCCCTGGTGGTGAGGTCGACGATCGCCGCGAGCAGCGGAGCGCCCCGGCCGTCGGGCTCTATCAGGGCGCGGTTGATGTACTTCACCACCATCGGGTTGCGCTCGAGCATGTCGCGCACGGCGGCGTCGCGGGCCGCGACCACCTCCGCCGGGGACCCGGTGTGCTCGACGGTCGCCAGCGCGTCGACGACGTGCTCCACCACGAGGTCGTCCACCGCGCGGCGCAGCCCCTCTTTGGTGCCGAAGTGATGCTGGATCAGCCCGATGGTCACGCCGACCTCGGCGGCGACACGGCGCATGGAGACCCGGTCCTCGCCGTGGTCCGAGTACAGCTCCAGGGCGGCGTACCGGATCCGCGCGCGGGCGGTGAGGTCGCCGTCGGCGGAGCGCGGCGGGCCGGAGTCGCCCGCCCCTGCGCCGCCGCCGGACCCGGGGCCAGCCGAACCCACCTCGCCCATCACGCACACCTCTCGCCGCGACGTGCGGCGCCCGAGGCGACCGCCGGAATGACGACCATACACCTGTATGCCATGCGGTTGTATGGTGGTGCTCGACAAGGCCACGCCGGCCCCCACCTCACTCTGGAGTCGCCCCGTGTTAGAGCCCGCCCCCTTCCGCTCCCCCTGGATGACCGACGACCTGGACGCTCTCCGTGCGCACACCCGCGCCTTCCTCGAGAAGGAGACCGCCCCGCACCTCGAGCGGTGGGCCGAGCAGGGCGCGGTGGACCGCGAGTTCTGGAACAAGGCCGGCGACGCGGGCCTGTTGTGCATCTCGATCCCCGAGGAATACGGGGGCGGCGGCGGCTCGTTCGCCCACGAGGCCGTCATCGCGGAGGAGCAGACCCGGGCGCTGGACGACGGCTGGGGCAACTCGGTCCACAGCACGATCGTCGCCCACTACATCCTCCAGTACGGCACCCAGGAGCAGAAGCAGCGTTGGCTGCCGAAGCTCGCGACCGGCGAGATGGTGGGCGCCATCGCCATGACCGAGCCCGGCGCCGGGTCGGACCTGCAGGCACTGCGCACCACGGCCACGCGCGACGGCGACGACTTCGTGGTCAACGGCTCCAAGACGTTCATCTCCAACGGCATGCACTGCGACCTGCTCGTCATCGTGGCGCGCACGGGCGGCGAGGGCGCGCAGGGTCTGTCACTGCTGGTGGCCGAGACGCCGGGGCTGGAGGGCTTCAACCGCGGCCGCAAGCTCGACAAGATCGGCCTGAAGTACCAGGACACCATGGAGTTGTTCTTCGACGACATGCGCGTCCCGGCGGGCAACATCCTGGGCGGCGAGGGCCAGGAGGGGCAGGGCTTCATCCAGCTGATGCAGCAGCTCCCGCAGGAGCGCCTCATCATCGCGGTGACCGCGGTCGCCGCCGCCGAGACCGCCGTGCGCCTGGCGACCGACTACGCCAAGGAGCGCGAGGCGTTCGGCAAGCCGATCCTCAAGTTCCAGAACCTGCGCTTCGAGCTGGCCGAATGTAAGACCGAGGCGCTGGCCGCCCGCACTCTGCTGGACCACTGCATCTCGCTGCATCTCAAGGGCGAGCTCGACCCGGCGACGGCGTCCATGGCCAAGTACTTCTGCACGGACAAGCAGTGCGAGATCATCGACCGCTGCCTGCAGGTCTTCGGCGGCTACGGCTTCATGACCGAGTACCCGATCGCCCGCATGTACGCCTCGGCGCGCGTGCAGAAGATCTACGGCGGGACCAACGAGATCATGAAGGAGCTGATCTCCCGGACGCTCTAGAGTCGCGAGCCCTCCCGCAGGTCCGCGACGATCTGGCGCACGGCGTCACGGCCCGCCCGGTTGGCCCCCACGGTCGACTGGGACGGGCCGTAGCCGATGAGGAACAGTCTCGGCTCGTCGAGCGCCCGTCCGTCGGCGACGCGGATCCCGCCCTCGGCCGTCCGCAGCCCGAGCGGGGCGAGATGGGCGATCGCGGGCCGGAACCCGGTGGCCCAGAGGATGACGTCCGCCGGCTCGAGCCGCCCGTCGGGCATCCGCACTCCGTCGGGCTCGATGCGGGTGAACATCGGGTGGCGCACGAGGACGCCGCGCGCGTCGGCGCGGTCGATCCACGGCGCGCGGTACATGCCGGTGACGCGGATGACACTCTCCGGCGGCAGCCCCCTCGCCGTGCGCTCGGCGACGCGGTCGATTGCGGCGGAGAAGTTGTCCGGCGGCGGGCCGGTCTCCCACTCGATCTCCCGCCGCGTCACCCACAGGGTGTCGGCGACACGGGATATCTCCTCGAGCAGCTGCGTGGCCGAGATGCCGGCGCCGACGATCACGACGCGCTGCCCGGTGAACTCGTCGGCCGACACGTAGTCGTGGACGTGGACCTGTCGCCCGCGGAAGGTCTTCTGTCCGGGGTAGTACGGCCAGAACGGTCGGGTCCAGGTGCCGGTGGCGTTGATGACGTAGCGGGCCGCCCAGGTCCGTAGGTCTCCGGGGCGAAAGGTGCCGCGGCGGGGCGCACCGGTCGGTTCGGTGACGACGACGAGGTGGTCGCCGGCCGGGTCGTCCCGCCCGGGGACAGGTCTGCGTACCGAGCGGACGCGGACCGGCCGCCGGACGTCGAGGCCGTGGCGGATCTCGTAGTCGGCGAAGTAGCGGGGCAGGATCTCGCGGCTGGGCGTGTCCGGGTCGACGTCGGGGATCGGGTGGTCCGGGAGGGCGAAGATCCCGTTGACCGTGCGCATGGTGAGCGACTCCCAGCGGTGCTGCCACGCGCCGCCCGGGGCCTCGTCGGCGTCGAGCATGACGAAGGTGCGGTCGCTCCGGGCCTCTCCGGCTGCCCGACCTGCCGGGACGAAGCCACGGCGTCGCAGGTGGTGTCCGGCCGACAGGCCGGCCTGCCCGGCTCCGATGACGAGCACGTCGACGGGCGCGGCGGGTGTCCCGGGTTCGAGTGTCACGCCCCCATGGTCGGTCATCCGGGCCGTCCGAGTCGACGAGGGCCCTTCGTCGATGGCGGCGCGGGTCTTCATACCGGTGTCCTCCAGGGTCCGCAGCAGGTCCCCGGGGGGTTCGACGCCGGCGGGCGTGCGGTGGTCGCCGACGCGGATCGGACACTAACCTGAGTTCCACAACTTTTAGTGACCCGCTTTCATGGCGAGGGACGGCCTGGGTGCGCACTTCTGCGCGGGCCTCGCCACGCAGGGAGTTTGTGGAGCTGCGAGCGATCCAGGAAGGGCGCTGCCGCAGCCGTTCACGTCGAGCTCAACCGTGTTTTGGGGCGGCTGGGTGTCCGACTGAACTCCCCCAGCGGGCGTGCAACCCACTAACGGCCGTCGAGGCGGGTCACTGGGGCTACTCGAAGCTCCTGGAAGCCGCGCCCGGCCCGGATGTCTAGGCGCTTGCTGGCCCGGTAGATCCTTACTGTGGGCCGTGATCGTGTCCGGGCGACTCCCCACTGCCGCCCAATTAGTGACCCGCGCGAGGAGCGTCCAACGCTGTGAACAGCGACGACCACACCCAAGAACGCTGAATCACTGTCAACTTGTGGAACTCAAGACTAACCCGGTGGCCGCGCCGGACGGGGTTCCTCCCGAAACGAGCTCAGGCCCGGCTCCCTGAGGGAACCGGGCCTGAGTGCGTGGTAGCGGGGACAGGATTTGAACCTGCGACCTCTGGGTTATGAGCCCAGCGAGCTACCGAGCTGCTCCACCCCGCGTCGATCATCCGGGCGATACCGGGTGACGTGAGACCGTCCGGCGGTCGAGTGGTCTCCCTCTCGGCTCCGCTTCGGTCACGTACGACCTTAGCAAAGACCGACCGCGAACCACGAATCGGCCGGGGGCGCCGATGCCGTGCGGAGCGATGCCGTCCGGAGCGATGCCGTCCGAACGACGAAGGGCCCCTCCGTGAGGAAGGGCCCTTCGTCGTGCACGTGGTAGCGGGGACAGGATTTGAACCTGCGACCTCTGGGTTATGAGCCCAGCGAGCTACCGAGCTGCTCCACCCCGCGTCGATTGCATCTATGACACTACGTGCCACTGAACCGACAAGGCAAATCGGCCGGCCGTACGACGACGCCCGGGCCGGTCACACGGAGAGACCGGCCCGGGCGGACGGAGTCGGGTCGTCAGTTGCCGTTGCCGAGCGCCTGGTAGGCGTCGACGGCGGCCTGCAGGTCCTCGAGCGCCTGCCCGAGATCGGAGAGGTCTCCCCCGCTCTGGGCCGAACGGACGGCGTTCAACGCCTCGTTGAGCTCGCGCACCGCGGCTTCACGGGAGGCCTCGTCGCCGCCACCACCGCCACCGCCGGCCGCGGGTGAGGACGGGCGGGGGGCCGTGCCCTCGGCGGGCCGCGACGTGCCGCCCTCCGCCTGGGCCTCGGCCTGACCGGTCTCGTCGATCCGCACGGTGTCGGGATCCGTCTCGATACCGACCTGCTGCAGCGCCTCGTACAGGGTGGGCGCGTACCCGACCGCGCGGTCGTAGCTCACCATCACGCGCAGCAGACGCGGGAACGCGGAGTCCTGGTCCTTGCGCTGCGTGTAGATCGGCTCGACGTACAGCACCGAGTCCCCGGCCAGCGGCAGCGCCAGAAGGTTGCCCTCGGTGATTTCCGCCGTCTCACCCCACAGGCGACGGTCCTGGGCGATCGCCGGCGAGGCGATCATGATGTCCTGCGCCTGGTTCGGGCCCTGCGCCAGCGGCTCGGTGCGCCGCTGCACGCGCACGGTGATCTCGCCGTACGTCTCCGGGTCCGAGCTCGCCGACATGTGCGCGGCGAGGAACTCGCGCTCGTACCCGCGGAACGCGGAGATGAGCTGGAACGAGGGCTCGTCGGACTCCGGGTCCGTCGGGTCCGAGACCACCACGTAGTACGGCGGCTGGCTCGGGCCGTCGCGGTCCACGGTCTGTGCCCCGGCCGGGCCACCCGCGGTCCCGGGAGCGGGGGCGGTGCCGGGCCCGGCCGCGGGCGGGGTCTGCGGGTTCTGGATGGACGAGGTCACCGTCGGGTCGGACGGCACCGACCAGAAGGCGTCGTTCGTGAAGAACTGACCCGGATCGTCGACCTGGTACTTGGCGAGCAGCTCGCGCTGCACCTTGAACAGGTCCTCGGGGTAGCGCAGGTGCTCGGAGAGCTCCTCGGAGATCGCGTCACGCGGCTGCACGATGCCCGGCAGGGCCTTCATCCACGTCTGCAGCACCGGGTCGGACTCGTCGAACGCGTACAGGTCCACCGTGCCGTCATAGGCGTCGACGGTGGCCTTGACCGAGTTGCGGATGTAGGAGACCTCCTCGTCCGGCAACACGCGGCCGCTGCCGTCGCTCAGGGAGTCCGAGGTCATGGCCTCCAGCGAGCTGAGCTCGGCGTACGGGTAGGTCTTGAGCGTCGTGTAGCCGTCGACGATCCACTTGATGCGCCCGTCGATCACCGCCGGGTACGTGTTGGTGTCCGTGGTCAGCCACGGGGCGACCTTCTGCACGCGGTCACGCGGGTCGCGGTCGTAGAGGATCTTCGAGTCGTCACCGATGAGGCTCGACAGCAGGATGTTCCGCTCGGCGAACTTCAACGCGTACGCGATCCGGTTGACCCACCCGCCGATCGGCACACCGCCTGAGCCGGTGTAGGTATACTGCTCGGCGTCGGTGTCGTACTCACGGGGGCCGTCGCCGTTGTCGCCGACGATCGCGTAGTCGGGATCCGACTGGGCGATGAGCTCACCGAAGTAGATCCGCGGCTGCGTGACCGGGATCATCATGTCCTCGCCGTTGTTGATCGCGTCGAGGTCCGAGACCTGGTAGTTGGGCAGGCCACCGCGGTCCGAGCCCGCGTCGTCGGCGATCTCGTTGACGCGGTTCGCGGGAGCGGCCACGAAGCCGTTGCCGTGGGTGTACACGGTGTGGCGGTTGATCCAGTCGCGCTGGTTGGCCTGCAACGACGCCGGGTTGAGCTCGCGCGCGGCCACGAGAAAGTCCTGCATCTCGCCGTCGATCGTGTACCGGTCGATGCTCAGGGTCTCGGGGAAGCCGTAGAAGTTGCGCAGCTGCTGCTGCTGGGTGAAGGTCGGCGCCAGGACGTTGGGGTCGAGCACGCGGACGTTGGACAGCGTCGTGATGTCCGAGGCGGCCTCGCGGGGGTTCGGGTCGGCCGAACCCCAGTTGTCGATGTAGGTCACCCGGTCGTCACCGATGTCGTAGGCGGCGCGCGTCGCCTCGATGTTGCGGGCGATGTACTCCCGCTCCTTCTCGGCGCGGTTGGGGTTGACCGAGAACTGCTCGACGGCCAGCGGCCACGCCGACCCCACCACGAGGGCGGAGAACAGGAGCAGGACCGTGGCCAGCGCGGGGATCCGCAGGTCCCGGATGACGATGGCGGAGAAGAACGCGACCGCACACACCAGGGCCACCGAGAACATGAAGATCTTGGCCGGCATGAGGGCGTTGACGTCGGTGTAGCTGGCGCCAGTGAACGTGGCGTTCTCGCTGAACAGCAACTCGTACCGGTCGAGCCAGTACGCCGCCGCCTTGGCGAGGACGAACAGGCCCGCGAGGCTCACCAGCTGGATGCGGGCCGCCCGGGTCAGCGCACCCTCCCGGGCGCCGGGCCGGAGGCCGCCGAAGATGTAGTGCGTGAAGAGGTTGGCCAGGAACGCCAGGACGATGGCGATCATCAGCCACGTGACGATCGCGCGCCACATCGGCAGCTCGAACGCGTAGAAGGAGATGTCGAGCCCGAACTGGGGGTCCGTCTCACCGAACGGCGTCGAGTTGAAGAACGCGAGCACCGTCTGCCAGCCGGTCTGCGCGACCGACCCGGCCAGGATCGCCAGCACGGCCGGGATCCAGAACACCGTCCGGCCGGGCGAGGCACCCATGGCCGCGCGGTACCGGGCCAGCGCGTCCGGCATCCCCGGCTGCGTGAGGAACACGGGGCGGGCGCGGTAGGCCAGCATGATGCCGGCGGTCACCGCCAGCCCCACCAGGAGCGCCACCACGACGAACACCCCGAGCCGCGTGAGCAGTTCGGTGCGGAACACGCTCGAGGCGTCGACGCTGCCGAACCAGAGCCAGTCCGTATAGGCCGTGTTCAGCCTCGGCAGGACCTGGATCAGGAGGATGAGGACGACGACGGCGACGGCGACGGCCCGACCGCGACGCGAGATCGCGATTGGCCGACCGGGGGGGTTACCGGGTGGGCGGACGGACACCTGGGATGCTCCTGCACTGCTGGGGCGGACATGCTCGTGGGCCCCACCTTACGGAAAACCCCGCCTCAGCCGCAGGTCGGTGGCCGCCCCCCGGAAGCGGCCGTCTCCAGCGCCTCCACCGCGCCGCCCAGTGTCGACACCTCGATGAGCCGGATGCCCTCGGGAGGGTCCTGCACAGCCTCCGCACAGTTGGCGGCGGGAACGAGGAACTCGCTCGCCCCGGCCTCGTGGGCGGCCCGGATCTTGTGCCGGATGCCGCCGATCGACCCGACCGTCCCGTCGGGCAGGATCGTCCCCGAGCCCGCGACCCGCGCCCCCCCGGTCGTCTCCCCCGGTGACAGCTTGTCCACGATCGCCAGCGCCAGCACCAGGCCCGCCGAGGGGCCGCCCACACCCGGATCCACCGTGATGTCCACGTCGGTGCCGTCCGCCGGGGAGTCACCGACCAGGATGCCCAGCCGGCCCTGGTCTGGATCGCCGTCCGGCCCGGCCGGCTGCAACCTCGTCGTCGTCGACCCCTCCCGGCCGTCCCGGGTGTACCCGATCGTGATCTCATCCCCCGCTCGGCGCTCGCCGACCCGCTCGACCACGGACGTGGCGTCCTCGACCGGCTCCCCGTCGATCGACGTCAGCACGTCGCCCTCCTCCAGACGCCCGGCGACCGCGCCGTCGGACTCCACACCCTCGACGCGGGGTTGCATCGGGATCCCCAGGTGGCGGTAGGCGGCCGCCTCGGCCGAGTTCTCCGACCCGACCATCTGCGCGGCGTTGGACTCACGCACCTCGTCGCGCGACCGGTCCGGCGGGAACACCTGGTCCCGCGGCACGACGACCTGCGCAGGGTCCAGCCAGAAGCGCGCCGCGTCGACCAGGGTGAGACGGTCCCGCACCGCCACCGTCGTCATGAGCAGCGACCCCGCGGTCTCGTCGGCCGGCCTGCCGACCACGTCGATCACCGGGACCCGCTCGACCTCACCGTTCTCGGTCTCCACCTCAGCCGTCCCGAACGTGTCATAAGTGGGCCCCGGGCCCATCGACACCAACGGGACGGTGGCCGATGTCGCCAGGACGAGCAGCAGGACCGCCGGCACCAGCGCGGCGAGGACGGTGAAGAGGCGGCGGCTCACGGGGGCAAGGGTAGTCCGCGCCCGGCGGCCACCGCGTCGCGGCCGGGCCCCGCACCCCTGCACGCTGTACCGTTGTGGCATGAACCAGCCCTTCGGTTTCTCCGCCTCCGACGACGACGGGCGCGACGACGACCGGGACCGTAACCCCGGCGGATCGGGCGGCCCCGGCGGCCCCGGTGGCCCCGGCGGATTCGACCCCTCGCAGTTCGGCAACCTCGGCCAGATGCTCTCCCAGTTCGGGCAGATGCTCGGGTCCATGGGATCGGCCATGTCCGGCCCCGGCAGCTCCGGCCCCGTCAACTACCAGCTGGCGCGGACGGTCGCCCTGCAGGCGCTCGGCCGTACGCCCGTGATCACCGACTCCTCGCGCACGGCCGTCCAGGAGTCCGTCCGCCTCGCCGAACTGTGGCTCGACGACACCACCCTGTTCCCGTCCGGCGTCCACCGCACCGAGGCGTGGACCCCGCAGCAGTGGGTCGAGCAGTCCCTGCCCACCTGGGAGAAGATCTGCACCCCGGTCGCCGAGCAGATGAACTCGGCCACCAGGGGCGCCATGCCCGAGGAGGCCCGCCAGCTCGCCGGCCCGCTGCTCGGCATGCTCGACCAGATGGGCGGCATGGGCTTCGGCATGCAGCTCGGTCAGGGGCTGGGCAAGCTCGCCCCGGCGGTCCTCTTCTCCTCCGAGGTGGGCATCCCGTTCGGCGACGACGGGGTGGCCGCCCTCTCACCGGCCGCGATCGACGCGTTCGCCGACGAGCTGGAGCTGCCCCGCCAGGAGGTCGTCGTGTTCCTCGCCGCGCGCGAGGCCGCCCACCTGCGACTGTTCTCCGGCGCGCCCTGGCTGCGCGCCCGCTTCCTCGCCACGGTCGACGAGTACGCGCGCGGCATTCGCGTCGACACCTCCGGGCTCGACGACCTCGCCTCCGGGCTGGACCCGTCGATGCTGCAGGACCCGGCCAAGCTGCAGGAACTGCTCTCGGGCGGCGCCGGTGCGATCGGCCGCAAGGTCACGAACGTCAACGAGGCGGCCCTCGGCCGCCTCGAGACACTCCTCGCCCTCGTCGAGGGCTGGGTCGACGCCGTGGTCACGGCCGCCGTCGGCGACCGGCTCCCCAGCGCCGACAAGCTCCGCGAGATGTGGCTGCGCCGCCGCGCCACCGGCGGGGCCGCCGAGCAGGCGTTCGCCAGCCTCGTCGGGCTCGAACTGCGCCCGCGGCTCGCCCGCGAGGCCTCCGAACTGTGGCGCCGGGTCGGCGAGGCCGTCGGCATCGAACGCCGCGACGGTCTGTGGAGCCACCCCGACCTGCTGCCCGTCGGCGAGGACCTCGAGAACCCGGCCGCCGTGATCGACCGCCTCCTCGACGACTCGAGCGGCGACTCCGGCGGCGTCGACGAGATCGAGCGGTTCCTCCGCGAGTCCGGCGGCGGGACCGGTGGGGACGGCACCGGCTCCGAGGGGCCGCGCGACGCGGACTGACCCGCCCGCTCGGCCCCGGGCGGGGCCGGTCAGGGCGAGTCGGCCTCGTCGTCGTCTCCTTCGATCAGGTCCCCCACTCCCTCGCCGGCACCGCCGCCCCCGTCGTCGCGGGCGGCGTCCCCGCCCCCGGGTGCGCCCGCGGCGCCACGGAGGACCCGCGAGTACGCCTCGAGGTACCCCATCGCGCGCTCGGCGCGCGGGAACCGGCGCACCACCTCCCAGAACTCCGGCGGATGCCCGCCCGGCACCACGAGGTGGGCCAGTTCGTGGACGAGGACGTAGTCCAGCACGTACGCCGGGACGTCCCGCAGCACCTCGCTGATCCGGATCTCCCCCGACGCCGGTGAGCACGACGCCCACCGCGTGGTCATCGACGGCACCCATCGCACCGACGACGGCCGCGGGCGCCCCTCCACCCACCTGTCCGACAACCCGGAGGCCCGCCGCATCAGGTCCTCGTCCGACACCCTCGGACCCCGACGGCGACCCGACCGTGCCAGACGGCCGAGCATGTCCGAGACCAGGCGTCGCTCCTCGGCCCGGGGCAGCCCCGCCGGCATGAGCACGACCACCGTCTCCCCCTCCACCCGCGCGGACACCGTCCGCTTGCGGCGCCGCGACCGCCGGATCTCGATCCGCGGGTCGTCGGGGTCCGTGGGCAGCGCCGACGCCGCGGCCGGACCGCCGGGGGCGGTCTCCTCGGATCGGTCGGCGGGGCGAGGGGCTGGCGGCACGCCGACCACGGTAGACCACCGGACGACGCGCCCTCGCGGGCCGCCGTCCACACGCGCGATCCGCCCTCCCGTGCCTGTGGATAACCCCGCCGGCGGGCCCGGTGCCCCGGCGATCACGTGCCACGATGACACCCGTGACCCCGCCTACCCCGCTCACCGCGCCCGCCGACGCACCCCGGCGCGCCACGGAGCCGCCACGTGCCACGGAGCCGCCGCGCGGCGTCGTCATCGCCGCGCCCGCCGAGGTCGGGGCCACCGCGACCGGGCCCGTCCGTCCGGATACCTCGTCGCCTCTCGGCACCTCGTCGCCGATCCGCGCGACGCTGCGTCCGGGCACCGTGGTCGTCGTTCGAGACGGCCGCAGCGTGCAGGTCGGGCTCGCGCCGGACAGGGCGGTGGTCGTCGACGCGCCGGCCGCCGTCCACGCCCGCCGCCTCGCCGCCCTGCTCACCGGGCTCGAGGGCGGGGCCGACCTCGACTCGGCCGCCCGCCGCGCCGGGATCGACGCCACCGGGCGGACCGCCGTCGCACGGATCCTCGCCCGCCTGGCCGATCTCGGGCACGTCCACCTCGACGCGCCCGGCCCGAGCGCACCCGCACTCGCGCCCTCCACACCCGCGCGCTCCACGTCATCCGCGCAGCCGCGGCCCTCCCCTGTCCGCCGGGTCCACATCCTGGGCTCCGGCCAGATCTCCGAGGTGCTGCGCGGACCGCTGTCCGTCAACGGATGCCGGGTGAGCACCGGCCCCACTCCCGGATTGGCGCTCGACGCCGAACGGCCACCCTGGCACCGCCGCGGACAGCCACCCGACCTCGTGATCCTCACCGGCACCGTCTCGGTGGACCCGGTCATCACGGCCGCACTGAGCCGCGCCGGGCAGGCGCACATGCACGTGTACTGCCGCGACGGCAGGGTGGTGGTGGGACCGACCGTCGTGCCCGGACTCAGCACGTGCCTGCGGTGCACCGACCTGTTCCGGGCCCGCAGGGACCCACGCTGGCCGTTCGTCGCCGCCCAGCTCCTCGGACACTCCCCCGACGCCGGCGTCCCCGCCCTGACCGCCGCGGCCGCGCTCGTGCTGGCCGAGGTCGCCGCGACCCGCGAACCGACCGGTCGGATGCAGACGGTCGGCGCCTCCGTCGAGATCAACCCGGCCGAGGGACTGTGGCGTCGTATCGAATGGCCGGCCGTCGAGGGCTGCGACTGTGGGGCCGCCCCGGGGGCCCATCCTCTGTCATGATTGGGGCGTGTCCGATCTACCCCGTACCTCGTCCCGCCGCGCAGCACGCCTCGCGGGACTACCACTGGGCATCGCCGGCCGCGCTGCCGGATCGCTCGGACGCCGCGCCTTCGGGCGGGGCGAGGGGGATCTGACGGAGGAGCTCGCCGACCAGGCCGCGGAGCAGGTCTTCGCCGTCCTCGGAGAGCTCAAGGGCGGCGCCATGAAGGTCGGGCAGGCCCTGAGCGTGTTCGAGGCCGGCATGCCGGACAAGTACGCCGAGCCGTTCCGCGAGGCGCTCACCAAGCTCCAGTCCGAGGCCCCGCCCATGCCCGCCGCCGAGGTGGAACGCGTCCTGGACGCCCAGCTCGGGCTGCGGTGGCGGGAGCGGTTCTCGGAGTTCGACGGCGAGGCCGCCGCGGCGGCCTCGATCGGCCAGGTGCATCGCGCCGTCTGGTCCGACGGCCGCGAGGTGGCCGTCAAGGTGCAGTACCCGGGGGCCGACGAGGCCCTGCGCTCGGACCTGCGCCAGCTCCGCAGACTGGCCCCGCTGTTGCGCCCGCTCAATCCGGGGACCGACATCAGGGGGATCATCGACGAGCTGTACGACAGCACGGTGAGCGAACTCGACTACCGCACCGAGGCTGACACCCAGCGGGTCTTCTCCGCCGCCTTCCGAGACGACCGTCAGTTCCACGTCCCCGCGGTGCTGGCCTCCGCGCCGAAGGTGCTGGTGACCGAGTGGGCGGACGGCCGCGCGCTGAGCCGGATCTCCGCCGACGGCAGCCCCGAGGAGCGCGATCTCGCCGGGGAGCTTCTGACCGAGTTCCAGTTCAGCTCCCCCGTGCGGGCGCGATTGATGCATGGCGACCCGCATCCGGGCAATTTCCTGCTGGCCGACGACGGTCGCCTGGTGGTATTGGACTTCGGCGCGGCCATTCCGCTCCCCGAGGGCATACCGACCGTGCTGACCTCGATGATGCGGCATGCACTGGCCGATGACGCAGATCAGCTCGTGAAGGTGATGACCCGCGCGGGCTACGTGGGGAGGGGCGGGCTGGATCCTGCCGACGCCACGGCGTTCTTGAACCCGTTCATCGAGCCGATGCGCGAGCCGGTGTTCCATTTCGACCGTGCGTGGATGCAGGGCATCATGGCGGTCTACGGGGACGTCTCGGGCCGTGAGTTCCGGACCTCGCGTTCGTTCGCGCTGCCCCGCGAGTACGTGCTGATCCACCGGGTGCTGTCAGCGTCGGTCGGCATACTGTGCCAACTCCAGGCGTCCGCGCCCTACCGGGAGATCGTGCGGCGCTGGATGCCCGAGATCTTCCCCGACGAGGACTGAGGCCGGCCGGCCGTCAGGTCCCGCGGACCAGCTTCAGCACGTCGTCGCCGTACTCGCCGAGTTTGTGCGCGCCGATCCCGCCGATCCGGCCCAGGGCCCTCGTGTCGGCGGGACGGTCGCGGGCGATCTGCGCGAGGGTCTCGTTGGTGAACACCGTGTAGGCGGGCTTGCCGATCCGCTCCGAGGTCTCGCGACGCCACTCGCGTAGCCGCTCGAACAGTTCGGTGTCTATCTCCATCGAGCACTCGGGGCACAGCCCGAGCGCCCGGTGCATCGGCCCGTTGAGCCTCTCCCCGCAGCCGCGGCAGCGCCCCTTGTCGGACGAGTCGGTGGACCGGCGAGCTGCTGCGGGGGCCTGCGCCGGGCGGACGGGATCGAGGAAGCGACTCGGTCGCCGGGTGGCGCGCCCCCCGGCACGGCGACTCCGACTCCACGAGACCGACAGGTGCTCGCGGGCGCGGGTGATGCCCACGTAGAGAAGGCGGCGCTCCTCCTCGATCGCATCGGGTCCGGCGTTGATCGCGTGGCTGATCGGCAGACTGCCCTCGTGCACGCCGATGAGGAACACCGCGTCCCATTCGAGACCCTTGGCGGCGTGGATCGACGCCAGCGTCACCCCCCGCTCGTCCGGCGCGTGCCGGGCGGCAGCGCGTTCCCTCAGGCCGACCACGACCGGGAGCAGTCCCGGGCGGCTCTCGGCGGTAGCGATCTCCTCTGCCAGGCCCACCAGCGCGTTCAGGGAGTTCCACGTCTCGCGGGCCTGGGTGCCGGAGGGTTCCGCGGCGGTGAGGCCGAGGGGTTCGAGCGCCTGCCGGATGACCGCGACGACGTCCCCTGGATCGGTCAACCCGGTGTGGGCGCCGGTCGACGCCTCGTCCGAGCCGTCGACGAGGCGGTCGATCGCCGACATCGCCCGGCGCACGACGGGGCGTTCGAAGAAGCCCTCGCCGCCCTTGAGGCGGTATCCGATGCCCGCCTCGTCCAGAGCTGCCTCGATCCGTTCCGACTGGGCGTTGACCCGGTACAGGACGGCGATCTCCGCGGGATCGGTCCCGCCGTGCACGAGGTCGGCGACGGCCGCCGCGACGGCATCGGCCTCCGAATCCTCGTCCGCGTACTCGGCGAGCACCGGTTCGGGCCCGGGCGGCCGCATACCGCGCAGCGTGAGGCCGGCGGTACGGAACCGGCCGGCTCCGGCGCCGATCACCGCGTTGGCCAGGTCCACGACCTGCGGGGTCGAGCGGTAGTCGGACTCCAGCTTCACGACGGTCGCGCCGGGGTAGCGGTCGGCGAAGCCGAGGAGGAAGTCTGGCTCGGCGCCGGCGAAGGAGTAGATCGTCTGGTTGACGTCACCCACCACCGTGAGGTCGTCACGATTGCCCATCCACGCGGTGAGCAGCCGCTGCTGGGCCGGCGTGACGTCCTGGAACTCGTCCACGACGAAGCAGCGGTACCGGTCCCGGAACTCCTCCGCGATGGCCGGCACCTCCTCCACGAGCTCCGCCATGTGCGACAGGAGATCGTCGAAGTCGAGCATCCGGACCGGACCGGAGACCTTGAGGTCCTCGTACGCCCGGAACGCCCGGGCCACCTCGGGCGCGGGAACCGGTAGGTCCCGTCCCAGAGCGACCGCCTGCTCCGCGTAGCTGTCGGGGGTGAGCAGGCTCGACTTGGCCCACCCGATCTCGGTCAGCACGTCGCGGATCGTCTCGGTCGCGGGATCGAGCCCGGCGCGCCGGACCGCCTGGGCGACCGCACGGAACTGCCCGTCCAGCAACTGCCACGGCTCCTCGCCGTAGACCCGGGGCCAGAAGTAGGACAGGTTGCGCAGGGCCGCCGAGTGGAAGGTCCGCGCCTGCACCGGTCCGGTCCCGGCGTCCGCGACGCCGAGGCTCGCCAGGCGCATGCGCAGCTCCCCGGCGGCGCGGGCGGTGAACGTCACCGCTAGCACCTGGTCACCGCGGACGTGCCCGGTGGTGACCAGGTGCGCGATGCGTCTGGTGATGGTGCGGGTCTTGCCCGTTCCGGCACCCGCGAGTATGCAGACGGGGCCACGGGGTGCCAGCACTGCACGACGCTGCTGCGGGTCCAGGCCCTCCAGCGCCGACTCCGCAGCGCCTCGGCCCCCGACTCCCCGTCCGCCGACCCGGCCGCCTCTCCGGCCGCTGTCCTGGCCACTTTCCCGGCCGTCGCGCCCCGTCTCACTCACGCCCCCATCGTGGCATCCGTGTCGGACACCGCGCCGGGGGCCTCCCCCCGGGGATGATTCCCGCCGGCGTGCGCGTTACACCCCGTCATGAGCGATGTGACGACCAACGACGCCCTGACCCTGTACACCACGTCGTGGTGCCCGTTCTGCACGCGGCTCAAGAAGCTGCTGGACGAGAAGGAGATCGGCTACGCGGAGATCGATGTGGACGCCGACGCCGAGGCGGCCGCGTTCGTCGAGAGCGTCAACGGCGGCAACCGGGTCGTGCCGACCGCCCTGTACTCGGACGGCACCACGGCCACCAACCCGCCGGCCTCCCAGGTGCGCGCGAAGCTCGCCGAGCTCGCGGGCGCCTGAATCCGGGTACGCGGGGCACCGCCGGCCCGGAACCAGGTCGGCGGTGCCTCCGTCCGTCAGGCCCCGCCGTCGCGGTCGACGGCCGCGACCCAGGAGCGCAGCATGACGTGCGCGATGGACACCGGCGGGGCCACCATGAGGTCACCGCGACCGGCCAGCGCATCCCGAACCCGGTCGACATCGAACCAGGCGGCCTCACTGATCTCCTCGTCCTCGAGCAGGATCGGCGCCTCCGGGTCGGCGACGGCCTGGAACCCCACCATGAGTGAGCGCGGGAACGGCCACGGCTGACTGCCCAGGTAGCGGACGCGGTCCACGACCACACCGACCTCCTCGGCGACCTCGCGGCGCACGCACCCCTCGAGGGACTCGCCCGCTTCGACGAAACCGGCCACGTGCGAGTACATCCCCGCCGGCCACACGGGTTGCCGCGCGAGGAGGACCTGCCGGCCGCCGTCGTGGACGAGGCAGATCACGGCGGGATCGGTCCGCGGGTACTCGAGTCCGCCGTGGAAGGGGTCCTCGATGGCCCACCCCGCCTCCTTCCGGCGCGGGTGGTGGTCCGGCTGCCGGCCCCTGACATTGTCGCGGTGCCACCCCAGCAGCGCCATGGCCTGCGCGGCCAATGATCCGTCGCCCTCGACCAGATCCGCCCCGCACGCGCGGAGGTTACTCACGGCGGGGCTGTCGGGCAGCTCGTCGACGAGCACGGCCCAGATGTGCCGGGCGTCGTCGGTGCGCCCGAGGAAGACCGCGTCCTCGGGCAGGCGATCGGCGTGGTCGCGGGCCGGCTCGAGCCGGATCCGCTTGCGGTCCCCCGCGGTCGGTTCGGTCGCGAACCGGTTCCGCCGGTCGACCCTCATGACGCGCGCCGAGGCCCATCCCGCCGCGAGTCCCTCCGCGTGCCGCCGGAGCGGGGCGGCCCTGTCGGGCGCGGCCACAGACAGCACAGGGTCGGAGTCCAGGGTGAAGTCCAGCGGCATCGTGAGGGGTCCTTTTCGCCGGTCGTGAGGGGCGCCGATCAGCGTAGTCCCGCGGGCCGATCGAACCGCGCCGACCCGGTGATCAGCCGGAGACCATCCGGATGTAGAGCAACCGGTCGCCGGCCTCCAACGCGTCCGCCTCCGGCTCATTGACCTTGATCAGCTGGCCCTTGCGCACCACGCCCAGCACGAGCTCGGCCAGGTGCCGCGGCGAGCCGCCGACCTCGGACTCCTCCACGCGGCGCTCGGCGATCGAGAAACCTTCATCGGGCGTGAGCAGGTCCTCCATCATTCCCACGACTGTCGGGGTGATGGTGGCCAGGCCCAGTAGCCGGCCGGTGGTCTCGGCGGAGACCACGACCGAGTCGGCGCCGGACTGCTTGAGCAGGTGCTTGTTGTCGCTCTCACGGACAGTCGCGACGATCTTGGCATGGGGTGCCAGTTCGCGGGCGGTGAGCGTGACCAGCACCGCGGTGTCGTCGGAATTGGTGGCGACCACCACCGCCGAGGCGCGGGTGAGCCCGGCCAGTTTGAGCACGTCGGACCGGGTCGCCGACCCGTGGACGGTGACGAGTCCGTGCGCGGCTGCGGCTTTGATCGCCTGCGGGTCGGTGTCCACGACGACGATGTCGTCGGGAGCGATCTCGTCGGCGAGCATGGCGGCGACGGCCGACCTGCCCTTGGTACCGTAGCCGACGACGACGGTGTGGTTGCGCACGACGCTCCTCCAACGCTGGATCTTCAGGGCCTGACGGGATTGTTCGGTGAGGACGGCGAGGGTGGTGCCGACGAGCAGGATGAGGAACACCAGGCGCAGGGGCGTGACGACGAGGGTGTTGATCAGACGTGCCTGCTGCGTGATCGGGGTGATGTCCCCGTAGCCGGTCGTGGAGAGCGAGACGGTGGCGTAGTAGAAGCAGTCGATCAGCGTCATCTCACCGTTCGGACCACCGCCTCCGGTGTAGCCGCCGCGGTCGGTCCACACGACGAGCACTCCCAGACAGAGCGCGACGAGGGCCATGAGGACGCGCTTGCCGATCAGCCGCCACGGGCTCCCGGCGTTCTCGGGGATGCTGACGACACCCACCAGGGCGTGGTCGGGGCTCTCGTCCAGTGGATCGTTGCCACGGAACCGGGACGCCAGTGCGCGCTTCTCGACCATGGGACTCCGTTTCCGCTGCGGACCCCCGCTGGGCCCGCCGTCATCGAGGAGAATCGTCGCCTATCGATCGCTGTCGGACAACAACCGACCCCGGCCGGGGCCCTCGGAGAGGATACGCAGCAATTCCTCGGCGTCGGGCAGGTCCGACGGTTCGATGGTCCGGCCGGAGCGCACGTAGTGGAACGCGGCGCGGACGGAACCCACCTCGACCGTCCGCCCCTGGCAGGCCCCGACGACCTTCGCCCACGCGTACCGGTAGACCGCCAGCTGGAGAGCAACGGCGGGCATGTCGCGTTCCGCGGGCACACGCCCTGTCTTCCAGTCCACGACGATCCATCCGTCGCCGTCGGCGAACACGGCGTCCATCCGTCCGCGCAGGAGGTGGCCGCCCAGGCCGACCTCGAAGGGCACCTCGACGGCCTCGGGCGTCATCCGCGCCCACCGCGACGCCTCGAACGCCTTCTGGAGGGCGGTGAGGTCCGCCTCGGACAACCCGTCGACGGCACCCTGGTCACCGGCACCGGGCAGATCGTCAATATCGAGCAGGTGGGTGGCGCCGTAGCGGTGCTCGAGCCAGGCGTGGAACCTGGTGCCGCGCCGCGCGAACCGGTCAGGGCGGAACGGCACGGGCCTGCGGAGGCGGTCGGCGAACTCGGCGGGGTCGGTCGCCATGGCGACGATCTCCCCGGCGGTGAGACGGCGCGGGAGGTGTACCTCGTCGCGGCGCTGCGCGGCCCGCCGCGCGTCGGCGAGGAGGGACGCCGCGGCCAGGTGCCAGCGCCGGGCGGGCCCCGACTCCGGTGGCGCCTGGGCCTCCGGGTCCACGGGTGTGGCCGCCTCCACCGCCCGCGCGGCGGCGAGGCGGTCGGGCGCGGCCTCGCGGGGCCACGTCGCCTCGACGGTGCCCGCGGTGGCCGGATTCGTGGGAGAGGGTGTGACGACGAGGTGGTCGATCACCCCGAGCGGTGGTTCTCCCCCGCACGCGTCGAGCACGTCCTTCAGGAATTCCGACGGCCCCTTGGGCGTGGTGGCCGATCCCAGCCAGTGCGATCCGGACAGCAGCAGTGTCTGCTCGGCCCGGGTGACCGCGACGTAGAACAGTCGGCGGTCCTCGTCGAGCGAGCGCCGCTCGACGCGCTTGATGTGTTTCCCCAGCGCCTCTTCCAGCAGCTTGCGGTCGGTCACGCCGTCGAGTCGCGGGACCGGCACCCCTCCGGGGTTGTCCTCGGTCTCGCGGTCCCCCCGCAGCTGCTCGGGCAGCTGGGTCGCGGCGCGGACGGAGGTCTGCGGTGGCTGGCCGGAGGGGAAGACGCCCTCTGCCAGGTGCGGCACGGCGACGATCTCCCATTCGAGGCCCTTGGCGGAGTGGACGGTGAGGATCTGCACCCGGCCGGGTGTGGAGGCGACCTCTCCGCGGGCGAGCCCGCCGTCGATGGAGCGGGCGAGGTCGAGGTACCCCAGAAACGCGTCCAGCCCGGTTCCGCGCTCGGGCCGGAAGCCGGCGGCCACCTCCTGGAGCGCGTCGAGTTGTTCGCGGGCCTCGCCACCGCCGGCGCGTTGGCGCAGGCGGACCTCGGCGTCGAGCCCGAGGGCCTGTTCGGCGGCCGCGACGAGCCGCGCGGGCGGCGCGGACGCGCGGGCGCGGAGCCCGGAGATGATGGCCGCGAGTTCGCTGATCCGCTGCGCACCGGCGGGCCTGTACTGGTCCTCGGGGCCCGGATCGGCGAGCGCATCGGCCAGACCGGCCGAGTCCGTCTCCTCGCCGCGGGCGAGAGCGTCGAGGAGGGCGTCGAGTTCGCGGGGGTCGGAGACCGGCCCGGTAGCGGTCGCGGTCCTTCGCAGGGACAGGCGGGACGCGCGTCGGGCGAGTGCGGCGAGGTCGGCCGCGCCGAGCGCGAACCGGGAGCCGCTGAGCAGTCGCAGCAGCGCGGGGCCCGCGCCAGGGCGGGCGACCACGGTGAGCAGGGCGACGACGTCGGCGACCTCGGGCACGTCGAGTAGCCCGCCGACGCCGATGATCTCGACCGGCAGGCCGCGGGCCTCCAGGGCCTCGGCGATCGCGGCGGAGTCGCCGTTGCGACGCACGAGGACCGCCGCGGTCGGCACGCGACCGGCCCGTTCCGCCGCGCGGTACCGGTCGGCGAGGGTGTCGGCGAGCCACTCGCGCTCGTCCTCGGCCGTGTCGAGCAACGCGACCCTGAGGTCGGCGCGTTCGGCCCCGGGCCGGGCGCGGAGCTCGGGCACCGGGATGGATCCGGGACGGTCGCGCAGCGGCGCGGTGATCCGGTTGGCCAGCGCGAGGACCTCCGGCGGGTTGCGCCACGAGGTCGTGAGTTCCCTGAGATGCGAGGGGCGTCCCCCTGGCAGCGGGAAGTCCTCACGGAACCGGTCGAGGTTGGACGCCGACGCCCCCCGCCACCCGTAGATGGACTGCATGGGGTCGCCGACCGCGGTCACGGCCGGGACCGGGTCGGCCCCTGCGCCGAACAGGGAGGACAGGAGCACCCGCTGGGAGTGCCCGGTGTCCTGGTACTCGTCGAGCAGCACCACCCGGAACGCGCGGCGCTCGGCGAGCCCGACCTCGGGGTGGTCGCGGGCGACGGTGGCGGCCAGGGCCATCTGGGAGGCGTGGTCGAGCGCCGACTCCGCCCGCATGCGGGCCGCGACGGCGTCCACCAGGTCCGCGAGTTCCTCGCGGTGGCCCTGGATTTCGGCGGTCCTCCCGAGCCACGCGGTGGGTGTCGCCTTCTGCCGCGGACCGGGCGGGAGGGTCGCGATGAGGGTCGTGATCAGGTCCGGGTGAGCGCGCAGGTCGTCAGTGCTGACGAGGTGGTCGGACAACTGCCCGGCCAGCGCCAGCACGTCGCGGGTCACGGTGCCGGGGTTGGATGCGGTGGTCAGCGGGCTCTCCCACCTCGACACCACGTCGTGCGCGAGCTGGAAGGCGGCGGTCGGGGTGAGCAGCCGCGAGTCGGGTTCGACGGGTACGAGCAGCCCGTAGGTGCCGAGCAGGGTGCCGGCGAAGGCGTGATAGGTGGAGATCTGCGGGTCCTCGGTGCGGATCGCCTCGGCGATCGTGGGGTCCGCGCTGGGCCCGGTGCACAGCGCGCTGCGGGCGAGCGCGTCCAGGCGGCGGCGTATCCGCCTGGACAGCTGCTGGGCGGCCTTACGGGTGAAGGTCAGGCCGAGGATCTCCCCCGGTCGCGCGTGTCCGTTGGCCACCAGCCACACGACCCTGGCCGCCATGGTCTCGGTCTTACCGGCGCCCGCCCCGGCCAATACGAGAGTGGGTTCGGTCGGCCCGGCGATCACCTCGGCCTGCTCGGGGGTGGGTCGATGGATGCCGAGCGCGTCGGCGATGGCGGCGGGGTCGATCGACGCGGTCACCCGATCACCTGCTTCCCCTGGGGCTGCGCGGGGCAGCTGGATCTGACGCTGCAGTGCTCGCACCACCGGCCCACGCGCGCGGTGTAACCGGGGCCGACGGTCGCGCGGCCGGCCTCCTGAACGCGATCGACCAGGGCCTCGGCGCCGTCGGTCCCGAGGGGGTCCTGCACCCGCTCGGTCGGCATCCGGCCCTCGCGGCCGGCCAGGTAGAGCAGGAGCCCGCCTCCGGGTTCGCGACCGCCCGCGGCGGCCACCGCCCCCCGGGCGACCGCGAGCTGGTACAGGGCCAGCTGCGGATTGACCGCGGCGTCCTTCTTGCTGGCCGCCGCGGCCGAGGTCTTCACGTCGACGGGGACGACCTGCCCCGCGGAGGTCGCCTCGAGCCTGTCGATCCGCCCGCGGACGCGCACCCCGCCGCCGGCGTCGAACTCGAACGGCTCCTCGACCGCGGCGGTCGTGTACTCGTCGCGGGTGGACGAGCGCCACCTGCGGAACGTCTCGGCCATCTGGACCATCGTCTCGGCCCCGCGCTCGGCGAACCACCCGCGGGACAGGGTCAGCGCCTCGGCCCGCCGGCGGACGGTCGAGCGGATCGTGTCCTCGTCGATACCGCCCTCCACGGCCTGGGTCAGGGCGTGCACGGCCGATCCCCGCACGAGCGGGGCGGCCGATCCGGCGTCGGAGGAGTCTCCCCCGACCGACTGCAGGAACCACCGCAGCGGGCACTCCTCGAGGGCCCCGAATCCGGACGGCGAGAGCACCGCGACCGGCCGGTCGGGGGTGTCGGGCGTGAGCGGCGCGTCCGTGGAGGGTTCGGTGGCGCCGAACCACGTGCGGGGGTCCGCCTCCCCCACCCCGGCGTCGCGGAGGCCGGCGAGCAGGCCGGCCGCATGGCGCGCGTCGGCGGGGTCTGTCGACGGGTCGTGAAGCGCGGCCCGGAGATCCACCGCCAGATGCGGCAGGGAGAACACGGTGGGCGCGTGGCGGGACGGACCCACCGGGGCGCCGGGGGACGCGACCGCCGTGGCGGTGGTCGACAGGTCGGCGATCTCGTCGATGAAGCGGGAGGGGGCGACGTCGCCCTCCTCGGGCGACTCCACGGCGGTGACGAGCAGGTGCTCGCTGGCGCGGGAGCACGCGACGTAGAACAGGCGGCGCTCCTCGGCCGACCGGGCGGCCGCGGAGGACACGGCCCGCTCCGCCTCTGACGGCACCGGTCCGTCCCCGGCGATCTCCGTCAGGTCGACCAGCTCGTCGACTCCCAGCAGGCCGGACCGGCGGCGGGGCGCAGGCCAGACACCGTCCTGGACGCCGCACACCGCGACCGCACGCCACTGACGGCCCACCGCGGCGTGCGCGGACAGCACGCTCACCGCGCCCCCCCGTGCGCGTGTGTCGGCGCGCCGGGGCGCGGGCAGGTCCTCGCCGGAGACGACGTCGCAGAACAGTCCCACGGAGCCTCCGGGGACCCGGTCCACGAAGTCGGCGGCGTGGTCGAACAGGGACACGACCGCGTCGAGCGCCCGGTCCGCGGATCGCGACCAGGGGTCGGCGGCCACCGCCTGCCGGACGAGGCGGCGCTCCAGCCGGGAGGCCGTCCACGCGGCCCAGAGGACCTCCTCGGCGGTCCCTCCCGCCCGCAGCTCGGCCTGCACGGCCCGGCGCGCGCGGCGGACCCGGGTGACGGGAGCGAGCTCGACGGCGGTGAGCCCGGGCGGGAGATCGTCCTCGTCCGCCAGGACGAGACGCCGCAGGGTCTCGGCGCTGGGTTCTGTCCCGCCGATCCCCGAGCGGCGCAGTCCGCGACGGAGACGACGCATGGCCACGGCGTCCGCGCGGCCGATCGGCCCCGACAGGAGCGCCAGGACCCGCTCGGCGTCGCTGCCGTCGGCGCCCTCGAGCGCCGAGCGCACCAACAGCAACAGAGCCGAGGCGACGGGGTCGTGGGCCGGCGGGATCTCGGCGCCGGCGTCGACCACCGGGACGCCGGCGGCGTCGAGCGCGGCCAGCAGGGCGTCGGCCACACGCGGCAGCGAGCGGGTCACCACTGCCATCTCGCCGTAGTCGATACCGTCCAGGACGTGCCGGCGGCGCAGGAAGTCGGCGACGACGGCGGCCTCCGAGGCGGCCGACCCGGCCACGCCGACGCCCACCTTCCCGTCCGGTCCACCGTGCGCCTCACGGGGGTGCGCCTCGCGGGGCCGGTGGCGGGCGGCCCCGGGCAGACGGGAGGCGATCCGCGCGGCGACCGCCGTGACGGCCGGGGACATGCGGTGGCCGACCGGGAGATCGACCGCGCGGCCGCCCTGCTCGATCACTGCGCGCGCCAGGCCGCCGTCGGCGCCGCGGAACCGGAAGACCGACTGGTCGCCGTCCTCCACGACGAGCAGGACGTCCGCGCCGCCGCCCACCGTCGCGACGAACTCCGCGGCCAGCGGATCGAGGTGATGGGCGTCGTCCACGGCCACGAGGCGCCGCGAGCGGAAGAGCTCGCGCAGTTCCGGGTCGGCGGTCAGCGCGTCCAACGCGGCGCCCACCAGCTCGGCGGCGTTGAGGGCCTCCGGCACATCCGACTGAGAGCTCCGCACCCCCGACCGCAGCGCCATCTGCTCCTCGTGCCGGCGGAAGAAGCCCGCGGCCGCCACCCACGCCGGCCGGCCCGCCGTGCGGCCGAGCCGCGCCAGCTCGCGGGGCCCGATCCCCCGCTCGAGCGACCTCAGCAGCAAGTCGCGCAGCTCGCGCGCGAACCCGACCGTGGACAGCGCGGGGCGCATCTGTTCGGGCCAGTGGGGCGCCCCGTCGGACAGCTCACCGAGCAGGGTCTCGCGCACCAGCGCGTCGTGTTCCGCACCGGTACGCAGCCTCGGCGGCGGGGCGTCGGCCCGGGCGGCGGCGAGCCGCACCACGGCGTGGGCGAGCGAGTGGACGGTCCGTACCGGCGCGTCGGTGCCCACCACGAGCTCCGGCGGCATCCCGCGGGTGGCCTCCTCGAGCAGCGCCGCGGACGCGGTGGCCGACCCCGTGAGCACGAGGACGCCGTCCATCCCCACACCGCCGGCCACCGCGGCGCGGACCACGTCGACGATCAGCGAGGTCTTGCCGCTGCCCGGGCCGCCGCGGACGACCCACCGGTCCTGCCGGCCGGCGCGGGCGGCGGTCCAGTCACGGCCGACGAGGTCGTCGAGACCGGCCGGCCAGGTCCGGCCGGGTCCGTTGGTGGGCTGGGTGGGGGCGGGCGCTGTCACGGCTCGATGAGACCACACGACTCCGACATCGCACCCCCGCCCGGAGTGCCCGGTCCGGTGCGACGGCCGACCGTCAGCGGAGGGTGTCCTCGAGCATGGTCGGCCTGCACGCTGTCCGCGACACGAACAGCATGAGGAGCAGCACGACGGTGAGGAATGCCAGCCCGGACGCCAGCCCGGGACCGTCGAACAGCACCCCGAACACGATGGGCCCGAGGCACGCGGCCGTGTACCCGACGCCCTGGGAGAAGCCGGACAGCGCGGCCGAGCCGGCCTGGGTGCGGGTGCGGAGGTTGATCAGGGTCAGGCAGAGCGGGAACGTGCTGGGCCCCACGCCGAGGAGGCAGATCCACAGCCACGGGGCGAGGTCGGGCGCCCAGAGCAGGCCGGCGAAGGCCCCCAGGTAGGACACGACGGAGACGACGACGACGGCGTACGGGTCCTCGAACCGGCCCGCGATGTAGGGGACGGCCAGCGCGGCGACGAGTCCGATCCCCGAGTACACCGCCAGGGCGAGGCCGCCCTCGGCGCGTGTCATGCCGATCGATTCCGCCACGGCCGGGAGCCACGTGAAGAACGCGTACGTGCACAGGGAATTCGTGCCGAAGAACAGGGCGAGCGCCACGCCGACGGGCGAGCGCCACGGGCGGATGCGGCGCGCCGGCGCGGTCGCGGTCGCCGCCCCGGCGCCGCCCCCCGCGGACGCCTCGCCGGTGGCGGGCCGGGGATCGCCGGTCGGTGCGCCGGTGGCGGGCGCGCCGGCGTCGGTCGGTGTGCCCGGGCGCAGGATCTCGACGACCCACGGCACGGCAGCGATCACCGCCAGCACCGCCCACCAGCCGATGGAGACCCGCCACCCGGCGGCCTCCTCGACGGGCACGGCCACGAGCGCCGGCACCACGGTGCCGAGCTGCAGGCCGGTGATGTAGGCCATGCTCACGGCGGCCACGTGCCGGGGGAAGTATTTCTTGACCAGGGGTGGGGCCACGACGTTGCCGATACCCATCCCGGCCAGGGCGACGAGCGACCCCGCGCCCATCAGCCACGGGTCGTGCGCGAGGGCGCGGATCACCTGCCCCACCGCGGCGGCGACCATCGCCAGCACGGTGAGCAGTTCGAGGCCCACCCGTCTGAGGACCATCGGCGTGATCACGCCCCAGACCGCGAACATCAGGGTGGGGATCATGCCGAGCAGGCCCATGCCCGCGGTGCCGAGTCCGATCTCGGCGTCGATCACCCCGAGCAGGGGGCTGAGCGAGGTGACGGCGGTGCGCAAGTTGAGCGAGACGAGCACGACGCCGACGAACGCGACGAGTGGGAACGTGACGGCGCCGCGGCGGGATCCGGCCCGCGGGGAGCGGGCGTTCACGCGGCGGTGTCCGCGACGAACTCGCCGACCTGCCGGGCCATGGCCTGGAGCCCGTCCATCGCCGCGGGCTTCGATCCCGGGTGCAGCGCGTGCACCGCGAGTCGGAACACCGCCGCCCGCAGGACCATCTGGGGCCAGTTCTCGAGCTGCCGCCAGCGGGTGAGGACGCCGGCGTCGACCGTGCCCCAGGACAGGTGGTCCACGGCGACGACCGCCGCCGACCACGACGCCGGCCGCGCGTAGGGCACGACGTCGGACAGCGCCGGCTCGGCGGAGGCGTCGAAGAGCAGGCCCCGGGCGAGGTCACCGTGGACGACGCCCACACCGGGGGCCGTGACCGGGCGTCGGTGCCGGATCAGCCCGGTGGCCCCGAGCAGGGCGGCCGCGCGGTGGGTGGCGAACGGGGTACCCCGGTCCTCCATCCCGGGCGCCAGATCGTGTTCGGGATCGCCGTCCCAGGCGGCGGCCTCGGCGAAGGAGAACAAGTCGGTCTCGGACCACGGTCGCGTGGCGGGCCGACGGACCAGCCGGGGGCGCTCGACGTCGGCGAGTGCGGCGTTGATCCTGGCCGACCACGCGATGGTCTCGTCCGCGCGCGCCTCGGGTCGACCGGACACGGCCCGGTCCGCGCGCCACCCGCTGACGACGTGCCGGCCGTCGCGGGACCGCACCGGCAGGGCGACGCGCAGTCCGGTGACGTCGAGCTCTTCCCGAACCCGGGCGGACCAGTTGGCCAGCGCCGTGTCCACGACGGGGCGTAGCACCACGGCGCCGCCCGGCGCGGGGACAAGCCAGCCCGTGCCGGAACCGGCGATCACGGGGGAGGCCGTGCCGTCCGCCACGCCGAAGGCGCCGCGGACGTGCTCGGGGACGGTCACGTCGTTCACGCCGACCACGGTACCCACCCCGGACGTCAGTACCCGGGCAGGGACGGGTCCACGTCGCGTGTCCACGCCTCGATGCCGCCCGCGAGCGACCGGACGCCGGGGAAACCGGCGGCGGACAGGGTCGCCGCGGCGCGCGCCGACCGGACCCCGGACTTGCAGTACACGACCAGCGGGCCGCGTTCGGCCGCCCGGCCGAGGACACCCGTCGGATCCCCGGCGACCTCGGCGACCGAGTCCAGCGGCACCCACACCGACGGGTCGATCCTCGCGATCGACCTCTCGCCGGCTCCGCGGACGTCCACCAGCACCGGCGCCACCGCGTCGGTTCCGGGCGACCCGGTCGGACCCGACGCGGCCAGCTCCGCCGCGAGGTCGGTCGCGGACACGGTCGGCACCTCCGGCATCCCCGGATCCGGGACCTCGCAGGAGACGTCCCCCGCGCCGTCCGGCAGCTCGGTGACCGGCTCCCGCGACGGGTCCGGTCGGACCCTCACCGTCCGGTTGGTCGACTCGAGCAGGTCCATGAGGACGAGACGGCCGAGCAGGGGCCGCCCGGCACCGGTGACGAGCTTCACGGCCTCCATCGCCATCATCGACCCGACCGTGCCGCACAGGGCTCCCACGACCCCGGCCTCGGCGCAGCTGGGCACCGAGCCCGCGGGCGGGGGCGCCGGGTACAGGTCCCGCAGGGTCACCGCCTCGGCCGGTGCGGGCGGGCGGGACCAGAACACGGCCAACTGGGCCCGGAACCGGTCGATCGTCCCCCAGATGAGCGGGATCCCGGCGATCTCGCACGCGTCGGAGACCAGGTACCGGGTCGCGAAGTTGTCGCTGCCGTCGATCACCAGGTGGTGCCCCTCGAGCAGGGAACCGATGTTCAGCGCGTCCAGCCTGGCGTGCACGGCGTCGACCCGGACGCCGGGGGCCAACTCGGCCAGCCGGTCCCGGGCCGAGTCCACCTTCGGCCGGCCGACGGCCCCGACGGAGTGGATCACCTGCCGGTGCAGGTTGCCGAGGTCCACCTCGTCGTCGTCGACGACCGTGATCCGCCCGACGCCGGCCGCGGCGAGGTACATGAGCACCGGCGCGCCCAGGCCACCCGCGCCCACGACGAACACCGACGCGGCGCGCAGGCGCCGCTGCCCCTCGTCGCCGATCGCCCCGAGCAGCAGGTGCCGCGAGTACCGCGCCCGCTCCTCCGCGCTCAGTTCGGGCACCGGGTCCACCAGCGGCGGCAGCGACCGGTCCGCCGACCCACCCGTGGCGCTCATCGCGCCACCGGCGCGCCGTCGGGGAACGGCCACGCGTTGTACCGGCACGTGTCGTCGTTGTCCGGGACCACGCCCTCGGGGTCCAACCGGTGGATCTCGGCGTTGTTCACCCCGAACGTCTGCTGCATCATGATCGGCGCCAGCGCGCCGTCCGCGGGGCACGGCTCGTGCGCCGGGAAGCCGATCGCGTGGCCGACCTCGTGATTGACGAGGTACTGCCGGTAGGAGCCGATGTCCCCCTCGAACGACCGCGCACCCCGCACCCAGCGCGCGAGGTTGAGGTACACGCGCCCCGTCGCCGAGTTGTAGCAGCTCGCCTCGAGCTCGATGTCGTACCCGCAGTTCTCGCGGACGGTCATGGGGCTGGTCAGCGAGACGCGGAACGCGGGCTCGCCGCGGGTGCTGCGCTGGAAGGCGACGGCCCCGTCGGCCGTCCAGCTCTTGGGGTTGGCCAGGGTCGCGTCGATCATCCGGGCGACCGAGTCGTCCCCGCCGAAGTCGACCGTGTCGATCCCGTCCTCGACCTCCACCGTGTAGGTGAACTGCTCCGCCGTCGGCCGCCCGACCGGGTCGGTTCCGCCGGGCACGAGCCGGAACTCCCCACTGGCCGCCTCGACGAACGGGCCGCCCTCGGGCAGCTCGCCGCTGGGCGGCACCTCGCCGGGCGCGGGCGCCCCGACGACCGCCGGTGTCTCCCGGGCCCGCACGGCCCCGTCGGCCGGCTGCTCGTCCGTCGAGACGACGGCGTCCGCGATGACGAGCGCGGTGAGCACCACGAGCACCGGGATGGCGTACGCGCGCCAGCCCCACGTGGCGAAGAACCGCCCGACGGGGGTCTGCCTGGGCAGGTGGTCCCGGGACCCGGGCACCGACCGGCGGCGACCCGGGGTCGACTCCGCCGGGTCCCACGGCGCGCGCAGCGGCTCACCGTGCGGCGGGTAGTACGGTGCCCGCTGACGCGCACCGGGTTCCGCACCGGCCGGCGTCCGACGACGGCCGTCGCTCATCCGTACACCTCCACGTCCCCTGACGATCGGCCGCTGCCGATCACGATCTCCACGATCCCACATACCGGGTGAGGCGCGTCCCGCCGCACTCCACAGGTGCAGGTATTGTCCGTCTGACCCGGTCGGCTGTCGACTCTCGCCCGGGCGGAGAAGGAGCAACCAGATGACGAGCCCGGACGGACCGGTCCCGGCCGCCCCGGGCCGCGCCCGAGCGGCCCGGCTCCCCCGCGGCGCGCGGCGAAGCCAGCTGATCGACGCCGCCGGAACGGTGTTCGTCGAGCAGGGCTTCCACGCCTCCGGAATGGACGACATCGCCGTCCTCGCCGGGGTCTCCAAACCGGTGCTGTACCAGCACTTCGACTCCAAGCGGGACCTGTACATCGAGGTCCTCCGCCACCACGTGGACGCGCTGCTCGGCCGGATCCGAGCCGCGCTCGACTCGACCTCCGACAACCGCCGCCGCGTCGAGGCGGCCGTCGACACGTTCTTCGCCTACGCCGACAACGACACCCGGGGCTTCCGACTGGTCTTCTACTCGGAGTCCGGGGACGAGGACGTCCGCCGCGAACTCGACCGGGCCACCGCGGGGTGCATCGACGCTGTGCACGACCTGGTGCGGGGGGACTCCGGCCTCGACGTGCACCGGTCGCGCCTGCTCGCCGTCGGGCTGGTCGGGGCCAGCCGGGTCAGCGCCGGCCACTGGCTCGACGCCGGTCGACCGATCGCCCGCGAGGACGCGGTCTCGACCACGGTCACCCTGTGCTGGGGCGGCCTGTCGAAGATCCCGCGTCACGGCGGCGACCGGCCCACGCCCGAGGACTGACCGCGGGCCGCGCGCGGCCCGCCGCCCGGGAGCGCGGACGCTCGACGGACGGGCGGCGGCCGGCGTCAGGACAGGAAACCCACCGGTCGCCGGGCGGACTCGCCGATCTCCACATACGCCACCCGGTCGGTCGACACGAGGTAGCGACGGCCCTTCTCGTCCTCGAGCTCGAGGATCGCCTTGGCGTCCGCGGTCAGGGCCGCCTCGACGCGCTTGTGCACGTCGTCGGGCTCCATCCCGGTCTTGAACACGAGCTCACGGTTGCTGTCGGCGATGCCGATCTTGACCTCCACGGTGCCTGCCCTTCTCGTCGTAGGCGCATGTCACGCCGTCATCGGTGATGCGTGCGACCCAGGCTAGCCCGAGCCCCACCCGGGGCGGCGGCACGGGATAGGATGGGCGCACGTGGACCACTCTCCGCGCCTGGCCACACCGGCGTCGGGTACGGCGGGTCCCGTGGAAATGTGCGCGCGCCCCGCTCGCGAGGCCGAATTCCGACGGCCCGACACCATCCGCGCGCGAGACGAGAAAGGCACCGCCCTGTCCACCACAGATGTCACCACAGAAGACGTAGACGGCATGGCCACGACGACCGCGGTCGTCGACGCCCCGTCCTCAGACTCCTCGCCCAGCTTCGCCGAGCTCGGCGTCCGACCCGAGATCGTCACCGCCCTCGCCGAGCGCGGGATCACCCACACGTTCGCCATCCAGGAACTCACCCTGCCGCTCGCCCTGGCCGGCTCGGACCTCATCGGTCAGGCCCGTACCGGGATGGGCAAGACCTACGGGTTCGGCGTGCCGCTCCTGCACCGCATCTCCACCGGCGAGGCCACCCGTGAGCTCGACGGCACGCCCCGCGCGCTGGTGATCGTGCCCACCCGCGAGCTGTGCATCCAGGTCACCCAGGACCTCAAGATCGCCGCCACCGGGCTCACCGCGTCCACCGATTCGGGCACCCGCCCCCTCAAGGTCCTCGCGATCTACGGCGGCACCCCGTACGAGCAGCAGACCGAGGCTCTCGAAAAGGGCGTCGACGTGGTCGTGGGCACCCCCGGGCGCCTGCTCGACCTGGCCAACCAGTCCAAGCTCGTGCTCGGCAAGGTCGAGGCCCTGGTCTTGGACGAGGCCGACGAGATGCTCGACCTGGGCTTCCTGCCGGACATCGAGAAGCTGCTGCGCATGGTGCCCGAGAAGCGGCAGACCATGCTCTTCTCCGCCACCATGCCGGGGCCGATCATCACCCTGGCCCGCACGTTCCTCACCAAGCCCACGCACATCCGCGCCGAGGCCGCCGACTCCGGCGCGACCCACGAGAACACGACCCAGCACGTCTACCGGGCACACTCGCTGGACAAGCCCGAGGTCGTGGCGCGCATCCTGCAGGCCGAGGGCCGCGGGGCCACCATGATCTTCTGCCGCACCAAGCGCACCGCCCAGAAGCTCGCCGACGACCTCGCCGAGCGCGGCTTCCGCGTGGGCGCGATCCACGGCGACCTCGGACAGGGTGCGCGCGAGAAATCGCTCAAAGCGTTCCGCACCGGTGACGTCGACGTCCTCGTCGCCACCGACGTCGCGGCCCGCGGCATCGACGTCGACGACGTCACCCACGTCATCAACTACCAGTGCCCCGAGGACGAGAAGACCTACGTCCACCGCATCGGCCGCACCGGCCGCGCGGGGCGCACCGGCGTCGCGGTCACGCTCGTCGACTGGGACGACCTGCCCCGGTGGGGACTGATCGACAAGGCCCTCGGGCTGGACTTCGGCGAGCCGGCGGAGACCTACTCCACCTCCGCCCACCTGCGGAGCGACCTCGGGATCCCCGAGAGCGCCGGAGGGCGGATCGGCGCCCCCACCGGCACCGGGTCCGGCCGCCGCACCGAGGACCGTGGCACGCGCGGGTCCGGCCGCGAGTCGGGCTCCGGATCGCGGCCCGCGCGCCGGCGCACCCGCGGCGGCAGGTCCGGAGAGGACGGGCCCTCGACGTCCGCCCCCGCCGCCGACTCCCCCACCGCATCCGGTGACGCGGACTCCCCCGCCCCCTCGGGGGACGCCCCCGCGCGGCGCCGCCGTCGCCGTCGCCGGCCCTCGTCGTCGTCGCCGGATCAGGACGGCCGGGACTGACCCGCCCGTCCGCACCACGTAGGCCACACGTGCGCGCATCCGACGACGCCCCCGCCGGCCGCCGCCGGCCGCGCCGGGGCGTGCCCTCCGAACGCCGGACCCGGCGCGACCTGGTCACCGCGGCCGTCATCACCGTCGCCATGGCGGTGGCGGCCGGGGTCGTCCTCCTCACCGGGAGCGCCGCCCGCTCGGACTTCTCCGCCGCCGGCGCCGGGCAGCCCGTCTACGGACCCGCCACCGCGCCCCCCACGTCGCTCCGGGCCCTGTGGTCGCACCCGTCGGCGGATTGGGGCGCGCCCCTGACCACCAAGGGCAACCTCGTCACCGTCACCGACGACGGCACGCTCGTCGGCCGGGACGCCGGCTCCGGAGAGCAGGCGTGGTCCTACTCCCACGCCGGGCCCCTCTGCGCGGCGACGTTCTACGCCGACATCCTCGCCGCCGCCTTCGACGGCGCGGCCGGGTGCAGCGACGTCACCGCGCTCGACCCGACCAGCCAGCAATACAGCAGTACCCGCCAGAGCGCCTTCCCCGACACCATGCAACTCACCTCGACCTGGCGGCACGCCCTCGCGTCCAGCCCCGAACGGCTCGAGATCTGGCGCGACGACCTCGTCCGCACCGTCGAGTACGGGGCCGTCGCGGCGCCGCAGGAGGCGGGCATGCAGCCGCGCACCGGCTGCACCCTCGGGACCGCCGACCTCACGGACGAGCGCTTCGCCGTGGCCGAACGCTGCCCCGGCGACGACTCCGCCCGGCTGACCCTGTCCGAGACGGTGCCCGAGGACAGTCGCAAGCCCGAGGAGATCGCCTCCGACACCACGGGCGCCGACGGGCTGTGGATCATCGACGTCAGCGACGACGGCGTCCTCGCCCTCACGGATCGGGGCGGCGCCTGGGCGGTCGAGTGGTTCACCAGCCCCCGCGACTACGCCCCGGTCCTGCCGCTGCCAGCCGAGCCCGCCGTCAAGCCCGACCCGCGGACCGTGGCCCGCGACGACACGCAGGCGCGCTGGTTCGACGGCACCGGCACACACGCCTTCTCCGCCGTCACCGGCGCGCACTCCTGGACGACCCCGGTGACCACCGGACCCGGCCTGACCGGGGGCTGGTCGCCCGACCCCGACGTCGCCACCGCGCGCGACTGGGTCCTGATGCCCGTCGCCGGTGGCTTCCGCGTCCTCGAGCACGACACGGGGGCCGGGACCGCAGAGGTGCCCGTCACGCCCGGTGAGGGCGCGGGCGGAGAACCCTCTGTCGGGGGCGGACCCCCTGCCGGGGGCGGGCAGGACGTGACCTGCCTGTCCCAGATCGGCGACATCCTCTACGAGCGCCGGGACGGCGCGGTCCACGCCTACAAGATGCTGGCCTGACTCCGGGCGGGTCGCGCCGGGAGGGTCACACGGCGTACCACTCGACCGCGTCGCGTCGGAAGAGCGACACCAGCGCCGTCGCGCACATCACCGCCAGGACGATGCCGGCGAGGTACTGATCCGAGCCCACCCCGACGTACCAGGCGACGAACAGCAGCAGGAGCTCGGCGATCACGACGAGCCCACGGCCCCATCGCCGGCCGCGGAGCAACCCGACCCCCGCGGCCAACAACCCGCCGCCGAGGATCGCGAACCACACCGCGGTGCCGTAGCCGCTGATGACGACGGTCTCCTCGCGGTGTCCGCCCAACGCCCGGACGAACAGCACCACGGCCACACCGACACCGATCAGTCCCTGGGCCGAGGAGATCCACCCGGCGAGGCGGACCGGCGTGGGGATCGCCGTTCGGGGATCGGCCGGAACACCGCGGTCATCTGGTCGTCTCACGTTCACCTCTCCAGATTAAGCGGGCCCCGCCACGCCACCGAAACCACCAGACGGACCGCGGTCTGATTAGGCCATCACCACCTCTGGTGTGCGGTTTTCCGGCGATTTGACAAGCCGCGTGACGTTTACCACATAGGCCAAAAACGTATTGACTTGTCATGAAATCGTGGGACGATCATTTGTAACAGCGCAGACACACCGTGTTTGCCTCGCCTTAACCGGGAGCCCCTCCGACAGGAGCGAGCCCGCGGAAAGGGTACAGATCCCCCAACACCCGCCGGGTGCCATCGAACACGCACGTCCGTCCGTGGACTCTACATGTCCACGCGTCGGTGGCGGTTGGTCGTGCTGCCCGGCGCACCCGATCACGGTCTCACATCAAAGGAGTTCCCATGGACTGGCGCCACAAGGCCATCTGCCGCGACGAGGATCCCGAGCTGTTCTTCCCCGTCGGCAATTCCGGACCCGCCCTCGCGCAGATCGCCGAGGCGAAGATCGTCTGCAACCGCTGCCCCGTCACCGCCGAGTGCCTGTCCTGGGCGCTCGAGTCCGGCCAGGACGCAGGCGTCTGGGGCGGCATGAGCGAGGACGAGCGCCGCGCCCTCAAGCGTCGCCGCGCCCGCACCCGCACCGCCGTCTGACACAGACCGCGTACGCCGAAGGCCGGCCCCTCCCCCACGGGAACGGGCCGGCCTTCGGCGTGTGGGCATCCGACCCGTCAGTCGATGACCGCGATGAGGTCACCCGCCTGGATGACGTCCCCCGGCTTCACCGCGACCTCGGTCACGCTGCCGGAGGTCTCACACAGCACCGGGATCTCCATCTTCATCGACTCGAGGAGCACGATCGTGTCGCCCTCGGCGACCTCGGTACCGACCGCCGCGACGACCTCCATGACGTTCGCGACCATCTCGGCACGGACCTGTTCAGCCATACGGATTGTTCCTCTACTTCCTCGAAGGCGGCCCCCGGACACCTCCAATGCAACCACACGGGCCCGCGCATGGAAGACTTGTACACCGACGAAAGGAGGCGACCATGGGCAAGCGTGGCCGCAAGAGGCGGGATCGCCGCAAGAAGAACGCCAACCACGGCAAGCGTCCGAACAGCTGAGTTCAGGAACGCACGAACGTCGAAGGGGCGGGCACCTGTTCGGTGCCCGCCCCTTCGTCTGTGCCCGTCGCGGCCGTGACGTCGGCCGCCGGGCCGGTCTAGGTGAGGTCTCGCCGCTCCACCGTCGTGCGCTGGTGCACGACGGTCGTGCCGTCGACGCCCGTCGTGGTCACCGTCGTACGCCGGATCTCCACCATGAGACGCTCCCGCAGGCCCGACGGCGCCTTCTCGCAACACGAACTCGAGAGCTTGGCCTTGAGACGACGCTCCGACAGGAACATCTCCCGGCAATCCGGGCAGCCGGCGAGATGATGCTCGAGGCGCGAACGGCAGGCGTCATCGCACTCGAGGTCCACGAGCAGGGAGAGGTCGCGCTTCGCGGCGCGACAGTCGATCTCGTCGAGGCGCGGATCGTGCTCCTTCATCACTTCGCCCCCTCCTCACGGTCACGGCCGAAGCCGCGCTCGGCGGCCACGTCGCGCAGAAGTTCCCGCAGCTGCTTGCGGCCGCGGTGCAGTCGCGACATCACGGTCCCCAGGGGGGTGTCCATGATCTCGGCGATCTCCTTGTACGGCAGGTCCTGGACGTCGGCGTAGTAGACCGCCATCCGGAACTCCTCGGGGAGCTCGGCCAGCGCCGCTCGGATCTCGTCGTCAGGCAGCAGCTCCATGGCCTCGACCTCCGCCGAACGCAGCCCCGTCGAGGTGTGCTCGGCCGCCGCGGCGAGCTGCCAGTCGGTGATCTCGTCGGTCGGGTACTGCGCGGGCTGCCGCTGCCGCTTACGGTAGTGGTTGATGTAGGCGTTGGTGAGGATGCGGTGCATCCAGGCCCGGAAGTTGGTCCCCGGCTTGAACGAGTGGAACCCGGCGAACGCCTTGGCGTAGGCCTCCTGCACCAGGTCCTCGGCATCGGCGGGGTTCCTGGTCATCCGTAAGGCGGCGCCGTACAGCTGGTCGAGCAGTGGCATGGCCAGCTCCTCGAACTGCTCGGCGCGTTGGTCGGCCTCGTCGGGCTGCAACTCGGTCGGCAACCGGAACTCCTCACCTGTCGATGTCCCGGAGTCTAACCGCACACCCGGGGCGTCGAGGACCGCGGTCCGCATCGCACCCTCCTTCCCGTCCCCGGACCATCCCGGGGCACTCGCCCAGGAACAACGCGGACCACCGCACCGGTATTCCGGACCCGCCTGGCGCTACGCTGGTCCACCGTGGGCAGGAAGAGCGGCCGCGGTGATGCCGCGGTGGGCGGACGCGGTGGGGCCGCCACCCCCGCGATCGCCGCGCTGCGGGCCGCCGGGGTCGCCCACGAGGTCCACACCTACGACGCGCGCGGCGAGACCGCATACGGCGACGAGGCCGCCCGCGTGATGGGCGAGCGCCTGGGGGTGGACGCGGACCGGGTGTTCAAGACCCTCGTCCTGGCGACCGCGCGGCCGCCGGCGGGTTCCCGCGTCGCGCTGGCGGTGGCGGTGCTGCCGGTGACCTCATCGCTCGACCTCAAGGCCGCGGCCGCCGCGCTCGGATGCGGCAGGGCCTCGCTCGCGCCGGTCGACGTCGCCGAGAAGACCACGGGCTACGTGGTGGGTGGCGTCTCCCCCGTCGGCCAGAAACGCCCCCTGGCCACGGTGATCGACGCCTCCGCGCTCGTTCACCGCACGGTCCTGTGCAGCGCCGGGCGGCGCGGCTGGGAGATCGAACTCGACCCCGCGGAGCTGGTCCGGGTGACCGGCGCGGTGACGGCCCCGGTCACGGCGGCGCGGTGACGGCCGCGGCGGGCTGACGGAGTTCGCGCGCCGGGCCGGCCGGGCTCGCGGCTAGAACAGCATCCCCTCGGTGGGGTCGACGGGCCGCACGAGCTCCGGCCCCTCGTTGCGGACACTCGACACCGCCCGGGAGACCGGGCGGATCTCGACCGACTCCGCCCACCCCCCGAGATCCCCGCCCGCGCCGTCGACCAGCGCGCGCGGGTCGCCGATCACGGCGGGGTCGAGCCAGTCCGCCACCAGGTCCGGGTGGACGGCCAGGGGCATCCGGTCGTGGACCCGCCGGAGCGGGCCCAGCGCCTCCGTGGTGAGGATCGTGCACGACAGCTGGGTGACGGACGGGTCGACCGGGTCGCGCCGCGCCTCCCACAGTCCGGCCATCAGCAGGCCGCGATCGCCCGGCAGGCTCATGAAGTACGGCTGCTTGGGCCCCGCCTTGGCGCCCGGGGAAGCGGGTTCACCGGGCACCCACTCGTACCAGCCGTCCATCGGGACCACGCAGTGCCGGCGGGCGACGGCGGCGCGGAACGCCGGCTTGGAGGCCGCGGTCTCCACGCGGGCGTTGAACAGAGTCGGCAGGCGCTGGGACTCCTTGGTCCACGACGGGACCAGCCCCCACCGCATGGCCCGCAGCACCCGCCGCGGGGCGGCGGGGCCCACGGCCTCGTCGAGGCTCTCGCGCGGCACGTCCAGCGTGAGGACCGGGACGGTGGTGGTGGGCGCGATGTTGAACCGCGGCGTCGGCGGCGCGGTGTCCGGGTGGAGGCCGACGGGCGGCGCGGACGCCTCGTCGACCGCGCCCAGTTCCAGCGCGAGCTGCGCCGGGTCGGAAGAGAGCGAGAACCGTCCACACATGCCGACATCCTCGCACCCGGATCCGCCGGGAGCGCCCGCGATGGGCGACAATGGCCGGGTGAGTCATTGGAGCGCCCCCGTCGCCGCTGCCCCCGTGGACGCCGACGTCGTAGTCCCCGGATCCAAGTCGCTGACCAACCGCGCCCTCCCCCTCGCCGCCCTGGCCGACGGCCCCTCCCGCCTGACCGGCACCCTGCGCAGCCGCGACACCGACCTCATGATCGGCGCCCTGCGGTCCCTGGGCGCCCGGGTCGAGGGCCCCGCCGGCGACCTCCGCCCCGACGACACCGACCTGACCATCACGCCCGGTCCGCTGCGCGGAGACGACGTCGAGTGCGGGCTGGCCGGGACGGTCATGCGCTTCGTCCCCCCGATCGCCGCCCTCGCCACCGGCCCCTCGACATTCGACGGCGACCCCGCCGCCCGGGTCCGCCCACAGTCCACGGTGCTCGACGCGCTGCGGGCCCTCGGCGCCGAGATCGACGGCGAGCGCCTGCCCTTCACCGTCTCCGGCACGGGCTCCCTGCGCGGGGGCCGCGTCGAGATGGACGCCTCGGCCTCCTCGCAGTTCGTCTCCGGCCTCCTGCTCTCGGCCGCCCGCTTCGACGAGGGCCTCGACCTCGTGCATGTGGGGCTCTCGCCCGTCCCGTCCGGACCGCACATCGAGATGACACTGGCGATGCTCCGCGAGTCCGGCGTCACCGTCGAGCAGCCGACCCCGTCCTCATGGCGGGTCGCCCCCGGCCCGATCGCGGCCGTCGACCGGGTCGTCGAGCCCGACCTGTCCAACGCCACCCCGTTCCTGGCCGCCGCGGCGGTCACCGGCGGAACCGTCCGCATCCCGCACTGGCCCGCCACCACGACCCAGCCCGGCGACGCCATCCGCGACATCCTGCGGGCCATGGGAGCGTCCGTGACCCTCGAGATCGCCGACGATGCGGACCACGGCACCCTCGTCGTCGTCGGCCCCTCGCGCCTCTCCCCCGTCGATCGGGACCTGTCCGCCATCGGCGAGCTCACCCCCACCGTCGCCGCCCTGTGCGCGCTGGCCGACGGCCCGTCGCGTCTCACGGGGATCGCGCACCTGCGCGGCCACGAGACCGACCGCCTCGCCGCGCTGGCCGCCGAGCTGGGGGCCGTGGGGTGCGGCGTCACCGAGCTCGACGACGGACTCGAGATCACCCCCGCGCCCCTGCGCGGCGCCCCGTGGCGCGCCTACGCCGACCACCGCATGGCCACCGCCGGCGCCATCGTCGGACTGGTCGTGCCGGGCGTCGAGGTCGACGACGTCGGGTGCACCTCCAAGACCCTGCCCGGCTTCACCACCATGTGGGCCGACATGCTCGCCGGACGGGGCTGACGGGCGGCCATGCCGAGCGGACGGGGCGCGGGCGGCGTACGCGGGTGGGACGAATCCGACGTCCGGGTCAGGCCCGGCAAGGGGTCGCGGCCGCGCACCAAGCGCCGACCCAGCCACGACGACGCGGCCGCCGCGATGGTCGTCGCCGTCGACCGCGGCCGGTGGGGGTGCGTGCTGCTCGACGACGGACCCGGGCACCGCGCCGGCACCCGCGTCGTCGCCATGCGGGCGCGCGAACTGGGCCGCACGCCCGTGGTGGTGGGTGACCGTGTGGGCGTTGTCGGCGACCTGTCCGGCGCGCGCGACACCCTCACCCGCATCGTGCGCGTCGAGGACCGCTCCACCGTGCTGCGTCGCACCGCCGACGACTCCGACCCCTACGAGCGGGTCGTGGTGGCCAACGCGGAACTGTTGCTCATCGTTGTCGCGGTGGCCGACCCGCCGCCGCGCGCCGGCTTCGTCGCCCGTGCGCTCGTGGCCGCCTACACCGGCGGACTGGACCCGGTCCTGTGCCTGACCAAGGGTGACCTGGACGACCCGTCCGTGTTCGCCGCCGAGTTCGCCGCCCTCGACGTGCCGGTCCTGCGGGTGGGGGTCGACGACGAGCTGGACGATCTCCACGCCCTGATCGACGGCCGGATCTCCGCGATGATCGGCCACTCGGGAGTCGGGAAATCGACGTTGGTCAACCGCCTGGTCCCGCGGGCGGACAGGGCGACGGGCGTGGTCTCCGGCGTCGGGAAGGGCCGACACACCTCCACCCAGTCGGTCGCGCTCGAACTGGCCGCCGGCGGCTGGGTGGTGGACACGCCCGGCATCCGCAGCTTCGGCCTGGCGCACGTCTCGCCCGAGGACGTGGTGGGCGCGTTCTCCGACCTCGTCGAGATCGCGGCGGACTGTCCGCGCGGCTGTACCCACCAGGGACCGCCGGCCGACCCGGAGTGCGCGTTCGACGCCATCGTCGATCCGGCAGTGCACCGACGGGCGATGGCCGTGCGCGAGCTACTCGGGGCGCTGCAGTCCAACGACCCCTGGGCGCTGGGGCTGGACCAGGACTGACGCGTCGCCGCGGGCACGCGATGGGTGCCGCTGACGACACGGGCCCGCGGTGGGCACCGGGCGGCGTCAGAGCTTGAGCTCGACGTCACCCAGCGCGACCGACACACACGTCTGGATCCGCTCGCCCGGGCCGTGATCGGTGCCGTTGCGCAGATCCCGCACGTGCCCCTCGTCCAGGCCCACCACGCAGGTCTGGCAGATGCCCATACGACACCCGAACGGCATCTGCACGCCGACGCTCTCCCCGCCCTCGAGGATCGTCGTGGCCCCGTCGAGTTCGACGGTCTTGCCGGTGGAGCCGTACTTGACCGTCCCGCCGGATGCGCCGGCGTTGCGGTCCACCGTGAACCGCTCGACGTGGAGGTCGTCGCGCCCCGAGGCCTCGAAGTGCTCGGTCAGTTCGTCGAGCATCGCCGACGGACCGCACGCCCACGTGGGCCGCTCGGACCAGTCCGGCACCAGCGCCGCCATCTGCTCGGCGTTGATGCGACCCTCCTCGCTGGTCACCCGCAGATGCAGTGTGTACCCCGGCTGGGTGCGTTCCAACGCGAGCAGCTCGTCGTGGAACAGCGCGTCCTCGCGGTCGCGGATCGAGTGGACGTGGACCACGTCGGGGAACCGCTCGTCAGCCGAGCGCCTGTCCAGCGACCGCAACATGCCCATCACGGGGGTGATGCCCGACCCGGCGGTGACGAACATCAGCTTGTCCGGCGTCGGGGACGGCAAATGGAAGTCGCCGGCCGGGGCCTGCAGCCGGACGATGGTGCCCGGCTCGACGGTGCCGACGATGTGGTTGCTCAGCAGGCCCTCGGGCATCGCCTTGACGGTCACCGAGTACTCGCCACGACCGCTCGTGGGTGCCGAGGTCAACGAGTACGACCGCCACGTCCAGCGTCCGTTGAGCAGCACGCCGATCCCCAGGTACTGGCCCGGGCGGTACTCCGGGGTGGCACCCCAACCCGGCTTGATGACGAGCGTCACCGCGTCGTCGGCCTCTCGGCGCACGGAGACGATCTCGCCGCGCAGCTCCCGAGCGGACCACAGCGGGTAGATGAGCGACGAGTAGTCGTCCATGCGCAGCGGATGGGTCAGACGGTTGAGGAACCGACGCGCGCCCCGCGGCTCAGGGACCCGCGCGGCCGCCGCCCGCATGATACGACTGAGCCCGCTCTTCGACTCGGACATTGGTGCCTCCTCGCGTCCGGCCATCCGCGGCCCGGGGATCGGGCCGACGCTGCCAGAAGATGAACCTACGGTAGCGTAGGTTAGCCGCCTCCGCCCATACCCTCGCGCGCGCTCAGAGCAAGGTGAGCAGGAACGGCAGTTCCACGGCGTCGTACCACGCCAGATCCACGTCGAGCGCGTCGCCCACGGTGAGCTCCGCGTCCTCGTCCCCGAGATCGGCCCGATCGACCGCCTCGACGGCGTCGCGAACCAGATCGACCGCTCCCGCGAGGTCCACGTGCACGGCCGCGATGTCGGCCATCGCGACCGTCCCGCCCGCCAGTCGCACGACGGCCGTGTCGAGATCCGGGCGTGGGGTGACCTGCTCGTCCGGCACGTCCGCGCTCACCACGACACGCCGGTACGGGTGGGCCTCGTGCGCCGTCCCCGAATCGAGCTCGCCGCCGAGCAGGCGGAGTGAGGCGCGGGCGGCCTCGAGGAACGCCACGTGTTCGATCTCCTCCATATCGCCCTCCGCGTACGACTCGATCAGGGCGGGGGTCGCGGCGAACGCGGTCCCGCTCCGCACGGGCATTTCGCCCGCGTCCAGCAGGGTCTCGAGCATCGTCAGCGTGGCGGGGATGAACAGTCGCATCGGTGGGCCTTCCTGGGGCGGGAGCGATTACGGGGGCGCCGGTGGGTCGGCCGGGACCGGTCAGCCGGCGGAACCGGCGAGCTCGTCCAGGGCCGACGCGATCAGCTCGCCGATCTCCTCGACGTCTGGGACGGCCTGGCGGTCGGAGGTGAAGCCGCAGTACACGGTCCCGGAGTAACTGCTCATGGACACGGCCAGCGCCTGGCCCTCGAGCAGCGCCGGAACGGGGTAGACCTCGACCAGCTCGCCGTCGCCCCAGAACACCTTGCGTTGCGGGCCGGGGGCATTGGTCACCACCAGGTCGTAGCTCTCCGACGGCAACATGATCGCCGCCCGGGACGCCAGCGCGTGCAGGGTGGGCGGGGCGAATCCGGAGAGCCGCGCCAGAGACTTGGCGCCGACCGCCTCCCGCGGCGAGCGCTGGGTCGCGGCCTCGCGGGCGATCTGCGCCAACCGCATCCGGGGGTTGGGCTCCCCGACCGGCATGCCGATGAGCGCCGAGGCGATCTCCGCGGACGTCACGTCGCCGGGCGCCTCCGCGCCGTCGATCTCGGCGGTGACGGCCATCGGCACGATCGCACGCAGGCTGTCCGACGTGGACAGCGGATGGCCGCAGGACAGGATCCAGGACCGCAGCGCCCCGCACAGGACGGCGAGCACCACGTCGTTGACCTTGCAGGAGTGCGCCCGGGCGATCTCCCTCGCCTCGGACAACGGGAACGACGCGAGCCCGACCCTGCTGCCCCGGGGGCGAGCGGTGCGGAACATCTCCGACAGGCCCCCTCCGGGACGCAGCACCGACAGGGTGGCCGCCCCCACGAGGCCGCGTGAGGTCCGCTCCAGCGCGTTCGCCAGGCGTCCCGAACGGCGAACCAGCTCCAGAGGGTCGGTCGCGATGGTCATGAGCGCGTCCAGCACCAGCACCCCGTCGCCGGGCGACGGCACGGGCGTCCAGGTGGCGACCTCGTCGGCGTCCGCGGAGACGCGCTCGTCGGTCATGAGCACCTGCGCCAGGTCGACGGCGTTGGGCCCGCCCAACAGGACGTGGTGGCTCTTGGTGAGAATAGCCAACCGGCCGTCGGGTAGGCCCTCGATGAGGTACAGCTCCCACAGCGGGCGGTCGGCCTCGAGGGGCCTGTCGACCAGCCTGGCCACCAGGTCGGCCAACTGCCGCGTCCCGCCCGGCGCGGGCAGCGCCGACCGGCGGACGTGGAAGCTCAGGTCGAAGTCGGGGTCGTCGACCCAGACCGCCCTGGCCAGACCGAACGGGACCTGACGGATCCGTTGCCGGTAGCGGGGCGCGTCGGCCAGCCGCGTGTCGACGAACTCCATGACACGGTCGATGTCCCACGGTTCGTCACGGGCGACCAGGGCCAGCGAACACGAGTGCCGGCTCCGGGAACGCGCGGCGTCCCCGAGGAGCAGGTCCGCGTCGGCGGTGGCCAGCCTGGTCGCCATGGCGTCAGACCGCCTCGTCCAACCCGAGCAGGCCGCGAATCTCCACGGCCGCCCGGTCGAACACCTGGTAGAACACGCCGATCATGCCGGTCTGCACCGCGCCGAGAACGTTCTCGATCGCGTCGTCGACCATCACGCACTCCCTCGGCTCGAGCTCGAGGCGGCGGGCGGCCTCGAGGAAGGCCTCCGGCTCCGGCTTCTCGACGCCGATCGCGCCGCTGAGCACCACGTGGTCGATCCCGTACTCACGGGCCTCCTCGCGGACGCGGTCGGCGCCCGGTCCCTCGGGTTCGTTGCTCAGCACGGCGAGGCGCACGTCGTTGGCCCTCGCACCGGTCAGGATCGACCGCCAGTTCTCGCGGTCCTCGTCCGTGCCGTCCAGCACGCCGAAGTAGTCGACTATCAGTCCACGCATGGGGACAGCCTAGGCAACACCCGTCGGGCGTGCAGTAGGAGAGGTGGAACCACGGGCCCGATCCGCCGCGTCAAGAGGGTAGAGGACGCGAGACCACCGAAGGGTCGAGCGCGGGAGGAGCCCAGCCAGATGACACCGACACCGGTATCCGCACCGACGTCCGGTCGGCCGCCGCCGACCACCATGATCGCCTCCGGAGGCGCCGCGGAGTGGCACACGGAGGACGGCCGGATCCGTCCCCTGCCGCCGACGGAACCCGGGCCGGGTTGGCGGGAGCGGGAGCGCGAGCGCGTCGTCGACCGCTCCGGCAGGCCCGTGCCCGCACCGGACGACGAGGTTCCCGTGCCGGCACGGCGGGCCGCCCACGCGCTCATCGTCATGGCGCTGGAGGTCGTGGATCGCCGGCGTGCGCCGCAGAACACCCGCGGGGCGTTCCCACCGCATCTCATGGAGATGCTGCGCTCACTCGCGCGCGTAGGCGTGCCCGGACAGCACCTGGGGCCGGCAAGACTCCACCGCCTCCACATCCATGCCGCCGGCGCGGTGGACACGGACGCGGGATCGGACGAGGACTCGGGTCCGCGGGATTACGAGGTCTGCGCCACGTACGCACGCGGACCGCGACTGTTCGCCGTCGCGGCCCGCATCCGGGTGACCCCCACGGGAGCCGGTTGTACGGCCCTGCGGTTGGTGTGAGCGCCCCGGCGCGGCGGCCGGGCGGGGCCGATCAGTCCCGGCGCCCGCGCGAGGCGGTCCGGGCGGCCCGCTCCCGACGCTCGGCCCGCTGCTGACGCTCCTGCGAACGGCGCTCGGCGCGGTTGGCCGTGGTGCCCTCGTCGACCAGCTGGGCGTCGCCGCTCTCCGACGGGCCGGAGAACTGCATCTGCTCCTCGCTCACGTCTCGGCCGGTGCCCGCCGCCTGGAGGATGGGGTTGGCACCGGCCAGTGCCGCCGCCTGCGCCGCCGACGGTCCGGCCATCGCCGCCTCCTGCCGGCCCGCCTGAACCTTGACGTTGAACAGGAACGCCACGGTCTCCTCCCGCACGCCGTCCATCATCGCGGAGAACATGTCGTAGCCCTCGCGCTGGTACTCGACCAACGGGTCGCGCTGGGCCATGGCGCGCAGCCCGATGCCCTCCTTGAGGTAGTCCATCTCGTAGAGGTGCTCACGCCACTTACGGTCGAGGACCTGGAGCATGACCGACCGCTCGAGCTGGCGCATCGCGCCCTCGCCGCCGATGCCCTCGATCTCGGACTCGCGCTCGTCGTACCGGGCGAAGACGTCGTCGAGGACGGCGTCCTTGAGGTTCTTGGCGGAGAGGTCGCCGGGAGAGCCGTACTCGTCACCGTCGATGATCTCCTGCGCGGTGATCGACACGGGGTAGAGCTGCCGCAGCGCGTCCCACAGCTTCTCCAGGTCCCAGTCCTCGACATACCCCTCGGCGGTGGCACCGTCCACGTAGGCGCTTACCACCTGGTAGATCATCGACTCGACCTGGTCGGTGATGTCCTCGCCCTCCAGGATGCGCTTGCGCTCACGGTAGATGACCGTGCGTTGCTGGTTCATCACCTCGTCGTACTTGAGCACGTCCTTGCGGATCTCGAAGTTCTGCGACTCGACCTGCGTCTGGGCGTTCTTGACCGCGCGCGAGACCATGCCGGCCTCGATGGGCACGTCGTCGGGCAGGCTCAGTCTGTTCATGATCGCCTCCACTGCGGCGCCGTTGAAGCGCCTCATGAGCTCGTCACCCAGCGACAGGTAGAAGCGGGACTCCCCCGGGTCGCCCTGGCGCCCCGAGCGGCCACGCAGCTGGTTGTCGATGCGGCGCGAGTCGTGCCTCTCGGTGCCCAGCACGTAGAGGCCACCGGCCTCGCGGACCCGCTCGGCCTCCTCCCTGGTGAGCTTGCGCATCCGCTCGATCTCGGCGTCCCACGCGGCCTCGTACTCCTCCGGGGTGGTGACCGGGTCGAGGCCGCGATCGCGGAGGTTGAGGTCGGCGATGATGTCGGGGTTGCCGCCCAGCACGATGTCGGTACCGCGGCCGGCCATGTTGGTGGCGACCGTGACCGCGCCGGGCCGGCCGGCCTGGGCGATGATCTGCGCCTCCTGGGCGTGGAACTTGGCATTGAGGACGTGGTGCTTGATGCCCTTGCGGGTGAGCAGCCGGGACAGGTGCTCACTGCGCTCGACGGAGGCGGTGCCCACGAGCACCGGCTGCTTCTTCTCGACCCGCTCGGCGATGTCCTCCACAACGGCGGCGAACTTGGCCTCCTCGGTCTTGTAGATGAGGTCGGGCTGGTCCGCGCGGGCCATGGGGCGGTTGGTCGGGATGGGCATGACCTCGAGCTTGTAGATCTGGTACAGCTCGGCCGCCTCGGTCTCGGCGGTGCCGGTCATGCCGGCCAGCTTCTCGTAGAGCCGGAAGTAGTTCTGGAGCGTGATGGTGGCCAGGGTCTGGTTCTCGGCCTTGATCTCCACGCGCTCCTTGGCCTCGATGGCCTGGTGCATTCCCTCGTTGTAGCGGCGACCGTCGAGGACGCGCCCGGTGAACTCGTCGACGATGATGACGTCGCCGTCGCGGACGATGTAGTCCTTGTCCTTGGTGAACAGCTCCTTGGCTTTGATGGAGTTGTTCAGGTAGCTCACCAGCGGCGAGTTGGCGGCCTCGTAGAGGTTCTCGATACCCAGTTGGTCCTCGACGAACTCGACGCCCTGCTCGGTGACGCCGATCGTCCGCTTCTTGCGGTCGACCTCGTAGTGGGTGCCCTCCTCCAGCAGCGGGGCGATGCGCGCGAACTCGGCGTACCACTTGCTGGAACCGTCCGCGGGCCCGGAGATGATGAGCGGGGTCCGCGCCTCGTCGATGAGGATGGAGTCGACCTCGTCGACGATCGCGTAGTTGTGCCCGCGCTGGACGAGCTGCGCGGTGTCATGCGCCATGTTGTCGCGAAGGTAGTCGAACCCGAACTCGTTGTTCGTGCCGTAGGTGATGTCGGCGTGGTAGGCCTCGCGCCGCTGGTCGGGCGTCATGCCGCTGAGGATGGCACCCACGGACAGTCCCAGGAAGCGGTGGACTCGGCCCATCCACTCGGCGTCACGCTTGGCGAGGTAGTCGTTGACCGTCACGACGTGCACGCCCTTGTCGGACAGGGCGTTGAGGTAGGCGGGCAGCACACAGGTCAGGGTCTTGCCCTCGCCGGTCTTCATCTCGGCGACGGACCCGGTATGCAGCACGATCGCGCCGATGATCTGCACCTTGTACGGCTTCTGTCCGAGGACGCGGTACGCGGCCTCGCGCGCCACGGCGAACGCCTCGGGCAGCAGGTCGTCCAGTGTCTCTCCGTCGGCCACCCGACGCCTGAACTCCCCGGTCTTCGCCCGGAGCTCGTCGTCGGTCAGCTTCTCCGTGTCGGCGGAGAGCGAGTCCACGTAGTCGGCGAGAGCGGTGTACTTCTTGAGCTTTCGCCCCTCGCCGGCCCGGAGCAGCTTGGAAAGAATGGACACAGTCTCGAACGTCCTCGTGGTCGGGGAAGTGGTCGTGGTATCTGCGACCTGCGTGGTGGCACGCGGGCCCGGATTCATCCTAGGTGCTGCGGACCGTCCTGACACGCCGAGGGCGGTCCGGTCGAGCGGGACCGGACCGCCCTCGGCGGGTGTGGGAGGGGACCGTCAGCCCTCGTCGCTCAGGGTGATGAGCCCGTAGTCGAACGCGTGCCGGCGGTAGACGACGGTGGCACGCCCGGTCTCCGCGTCGCGGAAGAGGTAGAAGTCGTGACCCACGAGTTCCATCTTCTCGAGCGCCTCATCGACCGACATCGGGGTGCCGTCGTGTTCCTTGCGCCGCACGATCTGCCCGGGCATCGAAGCGTCGACCCCGTCGTCGTACTCCACGCCGTCGAGCTGCTGGTCGAGCGCGCCTACAGGGGCGGCGTCGGCGGCGAGCTCGGCGGTCGCCTCGGCGACCGACTGCGGGCGCCGGTGCCCGGAGTGGCTGATCTTGCGACGGGTACGGGCCTTGCGCATCTGCCGCTCGAGCTTGGCCACGGCCGACTCGAGGGCCGCGTAGAAGGTGTCCTCGGCCGCCTCGGCCCGGGCCACTCCCGGCTTGCCCTTGACGGTGATCTCCACGCGCTGGCTCACCTTGGCCAGCCTCGGGTTGTTCTCGTGCAACAAGATCACGTCGAACCGCTGGATCAGCGGCGCCATCTTCTCGACCTTTGCGAGCTTGGTGTTGATCCGGCTCACGAAGTGGTCGGGGACCTCGACGTTCCGGCCGCGGATGGTCACCTGGGCCTCGGGGGTGCCGGGATCGTCGGTCTCGGGACCGTCGAAGGTGGCGGGGTCGAGCAGGACTGCGGGGGTCTTCGCCATCGAAGCTCCTCCTCATCGGGCCTGCGGCGGACCGCTGCGACCGATCCGGTAACCGCCCGGAATCCCGGCCGAAGGGTCCACCCACATGGCTGAGTGGACACTCTGCGGACACGGCCCACCAGAGCCGACAGGCGGCGAACGTGCTGGTGAACCCGTCCAAAGCCCACCCTACCCGCTCGCGCTGACGCTGCACCCGAGACCGCGAACTCACACCGGACCGACGCGCGTCGGCGTCCGTTCACGCTGCCGTGACGGCCAGGACGCCGGTCACCGGAAGGCCTCCCGCCACGAGGACGGCCACGCACTCGGCAGCCGTGGCACCGGTGGTCACCACGTCGTCGACGAGGAGGACCGTCGCGGGCGTCGTCAGGAGTGCGGCCACCGTGTCCGGCGCCCCGGGGGAGGCGCGCAGCACCGTCCCGGCGGGGCGCCGGCGGATGCGCCCGGAGAGGTTGTCGGCGCGGGCCCGGGCACCGAGGCCGGAGGCGTCGCGGACCCGCCCGCGGACCTCGAGCAGCGGCGCCACGACCACCGGACCGATCGGCACCGATCCGGCGAGGTCGGCGGCCAGGACGTCCACGATGTCGCGCACGTGGTCGAACCCGCGCCGGCGACGGGCGCGCCCCGACGCCGGGGCGGGCACGAGGACCGTGGGCCGCTCCCCCGCCTCGGCGATCTCACCCGCCGCGCGCAGGCTGTCGACCGCCGCGGCGAGGGCGGTGCCGAACGGGCGCGCGAGGTCGGATCTGCCGCGGTCCTTGTACGCGGACACGGCGCGGGCGGCCGGGCCGGTGTGCCGGGCCAGCGCCCAGGCGGGGACGCGGAGGTCGGCGCGGGTCCGCACGACGAGCGGCGGTCCGGCCAGGGTCTCGGCGCACGCGGGACACCACCGGTGGCGGGCGCGTCCGCAGCCTGCGCACTCGAGCGGCACGACGAGGTCGGCCAGGGCGGCGGCCCAGGTGTCGGGGTCACGCCGCCGACGCGTCGCGCGTCCGGGGGGCGGCGCGCCCTCGTCCCCGACCCTCACCGGGTCAGCCCGCGACCACCGGATCGGCGCGGATCGCGGCCAGCCCGGGGATCTCCCGCCAGTATCTGTCGCCGGTCTGGGCGCCGGTGTCGAGGCGCAGCAGGGAGCGCCGGTCCACCACGTAGATCTCGCGTCCGGCCGCCGCGACGGCGGTCACCGGTCCGGAGATGTTGCGCTGGGACAGCGGTTCCGCGATGGCCCCGTCGACGGAGACGGTCGCGACGGGCGCCTCGGCGGTGTCGCGGCCCACGACGATCGTCGAGCGGTCCCGCCAGGCCACGGCCGTGGCTGTCTCCCCGAGTGCGCGGCCGACCTGCCGGAACGTTCCGGCGAGCGGCTGCCCGGTCTCGGCGGACAGTGAGCCGATGAACACCTTGCCGTCGGCGACCACGGCCATCTGGGTGCCGGACTGGTCGATGCGCAACGCGGTGACCCGGCCGCCGAGGGAGCGGATCGGGCCGGCCTCCATCTCGCGGATGTCGGGGCCGCCGCGCCCCATCCCGATGCGGACGAGGCGCGTGTCGTCGATCATCACCCACGCCCGGCCGTCGACCGGGTGGAACGTCGGGCCCGTGACGCTCCGCGCGGTGAGGATCTCGGTGGGATCGCCGTCGATCGCGCCGACGAGGAGCCGGTTGGTCCCCGCCCCCTCGTCGCCGACGACCATCGCCAGGACGCGTCCGTCGTAGGAGACGGCGGCGCTGCTGCCCCCGCGCACCTCGGACCACGGCCCGCCGGCCGGGCGGGCGCCGCCCGGCTCGAGTCGGACCAGCCCGTCGGCTGCGGTGAGGGCGTAGCGCATGGGCTCGGCGGGCGGGTAGGGGTCGAAGTCGCGGACGTCCTCGGTGGTCCACCCGTTCGCGTACCGCTCGTCGAGGGGCGCGCCGTCGCGTTCGAGGCGGTAGGGCCCGGGGACGTCGGCGCGCGCGAGGGTCCACACGACCTGAGCGGCGAACTGGGTGGTGGCCTGACTGCTCAGCACCGGCAGCCCGGCGAAGTCGATGGTGGTGCCGGGGACGTCGCCTCCGTCTTCCTCGCCGGGGCGGACGGAGACGGAGGCGGGGACTCTGGACAGGACGGAGTCGGTGAGACCTGCGCGCGGGCCGGTGGCGAGGAGGTTGACGAGGGAGTACTCGAGGTCGGTGCGGTCGGCGGCCGTCCACCGGGGGTCCGGGACGAGGGCTTCGCCGGAGCCGGAGAGGAAGAACAGGTCGCGCTGGGCGTAGGTGGAGAAGAACTCGGCCTTCTCGATCACGACTCCCGGCGGCAGTTCGTCGATCCGCCACTGTCCGTCGGTGCGGGTGAGCCCGATGGTGACCTCGAGCTGGCCGACGTCCTCGCGGAAGATGCCGCCGGGGTCGAGTGAGCCGACCTTCTCCGCGCGGAGCGTGTACTCGGCGCGGTCGGCCGAGCGGCCTCCCTCCGCGCTGAGGTCGGCGCGCAGCACGATGATGGTCTCGGCCAGGTCGTCCCAGGTCTCCGCCGCCTCCGGGGTGAGGAACTGGCGCGCGGCGGCGTGCCGCTGGTCGGCGATGGCCGCCGCCTTGAGGAAGTCCCGGACCAGGAGGTCCGGTTCCTGGTCGGGCACGGGGGTGGGGATCGCCAGGTCGTCACCCTCGGGCGCGAACGTGTCGATGACCTGGGGCGACGACGACGAGGGCAGCGTGGCGCAGCTGGTGGCCGTCAGTCCGGTGGCGCAGGCCAGTGTCACGGCGACCGCCAGGAGCCGGGGGCGGGTCATGGTGTGTCCTCCGCCGTTCCGGGGACCCGCTCGAGCGGGGTCGGTGAGCCGGTGGACACGAGCCGCGCCTCGTCCTCGGGCGTCAAGGGCAGCGGGCTCGAGGTGAGCGTGCTGCCGCGCCGGCGCGGGATGGTGAGCCGGAAACACGATCCCTCGCCGGGGCTGCCCCAGCCGTCCAGCCGGCCGCCGTGCAGCTTGGCGTCCTCGAGGGCGATCGCCAGTCCGAGCCCGGTGCCGCCGGAGCGGCGCACCCGGGAGGGGTCGGCGCGCCAGAACCGGTTGAACACGCGTGTCTCCTCGCCGGGTTTGAGCCCGACGCCGTGGTCGCGGACGGAGACCGCGAGGGCGGTGTCGGAGCCGCGGAGGGTGACGCGCACGGGCTTGGACTCGCAGTGGTCCAGCGCGTTGGCCACGAGGTTGCGCAGGATCCGCTCGACGCGCCTGGAGTCGACCTCGGCCATGACCGGCTCGTCGGGCATGTCGATCTCGACCTCGACGCCCGCGGCCTCGGCGATGTGGGCGACGGTGCCGACCGCGTCCCGGACGGCGGTGCGCACGTCCAGCTCGGCCGTCGACAGTTCGGCCATGCCGGCGTCGTGGCGCGAGACCTCGAGCAGGTCGGTGAGCAGGCTCTCGAAGCGGTCGAGTTCGGACTCGAGCAGCTCCACGGCGCGTTTGGTGGGGGCGTCGAGGTCCTCGGCCGAATCCGAGATGATGTCGGCGGCCATCCGGACGGTGGTCAGCGGCGTGCGCAGCTCATGGGAGACGTCGGAGGTGAACCGCTTCTGCAGGTCGCCGAACTCCTCGAGCTGGGTGATCTGGTCGGACAGGCTCTGGGCCATGTCGTTGAACGCCATGGCCAGGCGTGCGACGTCGTCCTCGCCGCGGATGACCATCCGCTCCTTGAGGTGGCCGTTGGCGAAGCGTTGGGCGATCGAGGCCGCCTGCCGGACGGGCAGCACCACCTGCCGGGCGACGATCCACGCGATCGCCGCGGACAGCACGATGATCGCCAGGCCGGCGGTGGCGACGATCCCCCGCATGATGCCGAGGGTCTGTTCCTCGGCGATGAGCGGGTACACGAGGTAGAGCTCGAGCCCGGGGATGGACGAGTCGGTCGGCGTGCCCAGCATGAGCGCCTTGGCCTGCTCGCCGCGGAAGTCGACGGTGACGTACTGGTAGGCGATGCGTCCCCGTTGGACGAGGGACTGCAGTTCGGGCGGCACCTCCGCCTCGGCGGGACTGACCACCTGCCCGCGGCCCGTCTGGTCGGGCACGACGAGGATGGGGTCGAACGTGCCGGCGTGGACGGAGTCGCCGCCGGAGGCGACGCCGCGCTCACTGATGGCGCTGCGCGCCTGGTCGAGCCGCGACTGCTCGCTGGTGCCCTCGTCGGTCGCGGCGATCTGCGCCTCGACCGTGAGGCGGAGCCGGCCGGCCTGCTCCATGGCGGCGTCGAGTTTGGTCGACAGCAGCTGGGCGGCCATCTGGCTCTGCAGCATGAACGCGATCGTGAGGATCACGCCCATCGACAACGCGAGGGTCGAGGTGACGACCCGCAGCTGCAGGGAGCGTCGCCACATGCGCGCGATCCGACCGCCGATGGCGGCCGGGTCGAGTTCGGACAGTCGCTCCCGGAAGGTCGGTGACGAGTCGGTCACGTCCCGGGTGTCGGGCTCGTCCCCGGTGGACGCCACCGCGTCGTCGGGACGAGCGGTGGTCACGAGACCGGACCGGCCTTGTAGCCGACGCCGCGCACGGTGAGGACGACCTCCGGGTTCTCGGGGTCCTTCTCGATCTTCGCCCGCAGGCGCTGGACGTGGACGTTGACCAGCCGGGTGTCGGCCGAGTGGCGGTAGCCCCACACGTGTTCGAGCAGGACCTCACGCGTGAACACCTGGCGGGGCTTGCGGGCCAGTTCCACGAGGAGGTCGAACTCGAGCGGGGTCAGCGGGATCGGCGTGCCGTCACGGGTGACGGTGTGCGCGGGCACGTCGATGGTGACGTCCCCGATGTGCAAGACCTCGCTCGGCTCGTCCTCGCCCCGGCGCAGGCGCGCGCGGATGCGGGCGACGAGCTCCTTGGGCTTGAACGGCTTCATGATGTAGTCGTCCGCACCGGACTCCAGGCCCAGGACCACGTCGACGGTGTCGGTCTTGGCGGTGAGCATGACGATCGGCACCCGGGACTCGGCGCGGATCTCCCGGCACACGTCGATCCCGCTCTTCCCGGGCAGCATGAGATCCAGCAGGACCAGGTCGGGCTGGACGGCCCGGAAGGTCTCGATGGCCTGGACACCGTCGCCGACGATCTCGGTCTCGAACCCCTCGCCCCGCAGGACGATGGTGAGCATCTCTGCCAGCGCGGCGTCGTCGTCGACGACGAGGATCTTGGGGGTCATGGTCACCACTTGTGTCGGCGTGTCGGGTCGGCATCGTCAGGCGCACGACCGCCGGTACGTACCGTGGGTCGTCTTCCTGCCGCTTCAGAGACTACCCGGCCAGCCCGCGCGATCGCGGGTGCGGCGCGGGCTCCGGGGTGGGGTCGACGACGAGGTCGGCCAACTCCGGCACCGCGGGATCGGCCCCGAGGACGCGCCAGGGCGACCGCCACGCGGCCGCCGCGAGTCGGCGGTAGACCTCCCCGGTCGCCGCCTGGAGGTCCGCGTCGCGTTCGTAGCGGTCGCGGGCACGGCCCGGGTCGGCGACCTCGCGGGAACCGGCCCGCTCGGCGGCCACCTCGACGGGGGTGTCGAGCAGCAGCTGCAGATGCGGGGCCGGCAGCCCGAGCCGGTCGAACTCGAGCGCGCCGATCCACTCGACGACTTCGGCCTCGCGGTCCGGGCCGAGCCGTGCGGCGGTGTACGCGGCGTTGGAGGCCACGTACCGGTCGAGCAGCACAACGTCGTGGGCGACGGCGAGTCCGGTGAGCGCGTCGAGCGCGGCGTGTCGGTCCAGAGCGAACAGCAGCGCCATCGCGTGGGGCGAGTCCGCCGCCCCGGCCTGACCGCCGTGCAGGGCGTCGGCGGCCAGGTCGGCGTGGAGGGTGCCGTAGCGCGGGAACGCCAGCCGGCCGACCGAGAGCCCGCGGGCGCCGAGCTCGGCGACGAGGCGGGTCGTCAACGTGTTCTTGCCCGCTCCGTCGAGCCCCTCGACGACCACGAGCCGTGCGCCTCCCGGCCGCGCACCCATCGGCCGTGCACTCATCGGCCGTGCACTCATCGTCGGTGAGCTCAGTAGCGGTAGTGGTCGGGCTTGAAGGGACCCTCGACGTCCACGCCGATGTACTCGGCCTGGTCCTTGGCCAGCCGGGTCAGGGTGCCGCCGAGAGCCTCGACGTGCAGGCGGGCGACCTTCTCGTCGAGGATCTTGGGCAGCAGGTGCACCCCGATCGGGTACTGGTCGGCCTTGGTGAACAGCTCGATCTGCGCGATCACCTGGTCGGAGAAGCTGTTGGACATCACGAACGACGGGTGCCCGGTGGCGTTGCCCAGGTTGAGCAGGCGTCCCTCCGAGAGCACGATGATCGAGCGGCCGTCGTCGTCGAAGACGAACTCGTCGACCTGCGGCTTGATGTTGATGCGGGTGACGCCCTCCGCGGACTCGAGCCCGGCCATGTCGATCTCGTTGTCGAAGTGGCCGATGTTGCCCAGGATGGCCTTGTTCTTCATCCGCTTCATGTGCTCGAAGGTGATGATGTCCTTGTTGCCCGTGGCGGTGATGACGATGTCGGCATCCGCGATCGCCTGGTCCACGGTGACCACGTCGAACCCGTCCATCATCGCCTGCAGCGCGTTGATCGGGTCGATCTCGGTGACCTGCACACGCGCACCCTGACCGGCCAGTGCCTCCGCGCAGCCCTTGCCCACGTCGCCGTAACCGCACACCAGGGCCTTCTTGCCGCCGATCAGGGCGTCGGTGCCGCGGTTGATGCCGTCCAGCAGCGAGTGACGGGTGCCGTACTTGTTGTCGAACTTGCTCTTGGTCACCGCGTCGTTGACGTTCATCGCCGGGAACGGCAGCACGCCCTCGGAGTGGAAGTGGTACAGCCGGTGCACGCCGGTGGTGGTCTCCTCCGTCACGCCCTTCACCGACTCCGCGATGGCCGTGTACTTGCCCGGATTCGCGGGAACCGATTCGCGCAGCAGCGCGTGGAAGACCTTCTCCTCCGCCGACCAGGACGCGTCGTCGGACGGCACGGCGCCGGCCTGCTCGAACTCCTTGCCCTTGATGACGAGCATCGTGGCGTCGCCACCGTCGTCGAGGATCATGTTGGGCTCGGTGCCCGGCCACGTCATGATCTGCTCGGTGCACCACCAGTACTCGGTCAGGGTCTCGCCCTTCCACGCGAACACCGGCACACCCTGCGGTGCCTCGGGGGTGCCCTCGGGCCCCACCACCACGGCGGCGGCGGCCTCGTCCTGGGTGGAGAAGATGTTGCACGAGGCCCACCGGACCTCCGCGCCCAGCGCGGTGAGCGTCTCGATCAGCACAGCGGTCTGCACCGTCATGTGGATCGAGCCGGCGATCCGGGCGCCGGCCAGGGGCTGCTCGGCCGCGTACTCCTCACGCAACGCCATCAGGCCCGGCATCTCGTGCTCAGCCAGACGGATCTGCTTGCGCCCCGCCTCCGCCAGCGACAGATCCGCCACTTTGAACTCGACACCGTTGACGGACTGAACCTGCAGATCAGCGGACATGTTCTTCGACCAGCTCCTCGTTGACTTTCGAATGATCTGCGCCCCACACTAGTGGGCATCTCCGTTAGTTCGTCGGGGGTCGGTGATCCAGGCGGTGGGGTCGCCGAGATAGAGGCCGCAGGCGGTGTCGAGGGCTTCTGCGGGAGTGCCTGAGGGCCATCCGTTTGGCAGGGCGGCTTGCTGGTAGTCGTCGTGGCTGGCGCGGTAGATCGCAAAACCCCACTGGCTGGCTGATCCGGCGTAGCGCAGTCGGCAGAGCTTGACTTCGTCCCCGTCGGTCAAGGTGGCATCGATGTAGGCGAATCCGGCCCGGTAGCGGGTGTGCAGGGCCTGGATCTGGGGCCACCGTTCGGCAGCGCGGGCCAGGAGTTTCTGTCGCAGTGAGGTCTGTGTCGAGTCGGGGATCTTGGCCATGGTCTCCATCATCGCCGCCGCCGTTTCTCGCCCTCGACTTTCGGCTTGTTCCGGCGTGGCGGCTTGGCGGGCGCCGCTGGGTGCGTCAGAAATGAACATGCCTCCCACCAGCGCCGTTATCGTCATCCTGTCCGGCAAAGAACGCGACGTGCTGACCCGCCGCGCGCACGCTGCTCGTTGTGCGCACCGCGATGTACTGCGAGCCCGGATCGTCCTGGCGGCCGCTGCCGGTGATGCCAACGCTGCGATCGCCCGCGAGGTCGGGGTGTGCGAAGACACGGTGCGCCAGTGGCGGCATCGGTTCTGCACCGAGCGCCTGGAGGGTCTCAAAGATCGGCCCCGCTCGGGACGACCGCGAGTGTTCACCCCCGTCGAGGTCGCCCAGGTCAAAGCGTTGGCGTGTACGCGCCCGGCTGACCACGGTCTGCCACTGACCAGATGGTCGGCCGCCGAGTTGAGAGCCCACGCCGTGGCCACAGGGCTGGTGCGCCCCGTGGCGTCGGCGACGATCGGGCGCTGGCTGGCCGCAGATGCGATCAAGCCGTGGCAGCACCGGTCGTGGATTTTTCCCCGCGACCCCGACTTCGCCGTCAAGGCCGCCCGGGTGCTGGACCTGTACCACCGGCGCTGGAACGGCGTTGCTCTCGGCGACGATGAGTACGTCATCAGTGCGGACGAAAAATCACAGCTCCAAGCCCTCAAACGCCGTCACGCCGAGACTCCCGCCAGGCCCGGTCAGCCGCGGCGCGTGGAGTTCGAGTACCGCCGCGGTGGGACGTTGGCCTACTTCGCCGCCTACGACGTCCACCAGGCCCGCGTGATGGGGATGACCGCACCCAAGACAGGGATCGCCCCGTTCACCGAACTGGTCGAGCAGGTGATGACCCAAGAGCCATACGCATCCGCGAAGCGAGTGTTCTGGGTCGTCGACAACGGCTCATCCCACGCAGGTCAGGCCTCGAAAGACCGGATGCGTCATGCGTTTCCCAACGCGGTCCTGGTGCACCTTCCGGTGCACGCCTCGTGGCTCAACCAGGTCGAAATCTACTTCTCGATCCTGCAGCGCAAAGCCATCGCCACCGGCGACTTCGCAGACCTCGACGATCTCGCCGCACGCATCCTCGCGTTCCAGGATCGCTACAACCGAAGCGCCGAACCGTTCGGCTGGAAGTACACCCGCGACGACCTCAACCGCCACCTCGACCGCCTCAACAACGACGGCACCCTCCGCGCAGCATGACCCCCGACGAACTAACGGAGATGCCCACTAGCGGCAGCGCCTCTTCGCGCGTCGGCCCCGTCACCGGTCGCCGACGCGGGTGCGGAACACGGTCGTCCCGTCGAGACCCTGCAGGCACACCCGCGTCGTCGAGGCCGGCACCCACACCGCGCGCCCAGGCCGGAGCACCTCCCCCGCACCGTCCTCGTCGACCTGCGCCTCGCCCGAGGTGCACAGCAGCACCTCCGGCCCGTCGGGTCGCCAGGTCACGAGCCGTCCGGCGGGCAGGTCGATGCGCGACAGCGCGAAATCCGGTTCGGGCGTGGGGTAGTCGACCTCACCGGGGATACCGCGGTCGGCGGGGATCGCGTCGACGGTGGGGTCGGCCAGCGGGCCGAACTCGAGCACCCGCATCAGCTCGGGCACGTCGACGTGCTTGGGGGTCAGTCCGCCACGCAACACGTTGTCGGAATTGGCCATGACCTCCACCCCGACGCCGCGCAGATAGGCGTGCAGCTGCCCGGGTCCCAGGTACACGGCCTCGCCCGGCTGCAGGACCACCCGGTTGAGCAGCAGGACGCCCAGGACGCCGGGGTCCGTCGGATAGCGCTCGGCGAGCTCCGCCACCGTCGTGGCGACCGCGGACCACGGGGCGTCGACCCCGTTCACGGTCAGATAGGACACGGCCCGGGCCACGAGGTCGGACACGACGTCGGCCAGCACGATGTGGGGCATCGTGACGAACGTGGTGAACACCGCGCGCAGGCCCTCGGCGTCGGGCTGCCCGGCGAGCATGTCGCGGTAGGGCCGCAGCGAGTCCACGTCGAACGCGTCGAGCAGGGAGATCGTGCGCTCGACCGGGCGGAATCCCACCAACGCGTGGAACTCGGTCAGGGCGACCAGGATCTCGGGCTTGTGATTGGCGTCGCGGTAGTTGCGGTCAGCGGCGTCGACGGCGATCCCCCGGGCGTCCTCCGCGGCGTAGCCCTCGCGCGCCTTCTCCGGTGACGGGTGCGCCTGTAGGGACAGCGCCTGCTCGGCCGAGAGCAGCTTCACGAGGAACGGCAGTCCCCCGCCGTGCTCGGCCAGGACGCGGGCGCCGAGTTCCTTCTCGGGGTCGTCGGCGATCCGTGCGTCGAGCGCCCGTCCGTCAGCGCACAGGGAGGATCCCGAGTCGTGGGCACCGAACCAGTGCTCGGCCACGGGGTGCGGTGACGGCGAGGCCGTCCCGCACAGTTCGGGGAGGGCGGTCCGGGAGCCCCAGGCGTAGGCCTGGACCACCGGTTCTAGGGCGACCACGGACCTACAGACCTCCGACGAGGAGGTAGGCGGCGGACAGCTCCGTGCGTGCCATGTGCGCGGCCACCTTTCCGCTCAACGGGGCCGGGGCGTCGCCGACCGTGTCCCGACCGCGGTCGGTGACCCACTCGACGTCCGCGAGCGGGCCCGCGGCCAGCCGGACGATGTCCTCGTCCGCGTTCAACACCATACCGAGGTATCGCACGCGCATGTCCTCGCGTGGCCCGTCAAGTTCCTCATCGTGGAAAAGGTCCGCCAGTGGATCCACCGGCGGGCGCCCCTGCGCACGTTCGGCGCCGGCACGCACGGCGTCCCCGACCGACGAGGCCGCGGTGATCCGGCCCGCGTCGCAGAACGCCGCGACCGCGCGATCGCAACAGGCCGCGGAGACCGCGTCCGCGTGGATCCACACGAGCGGGTCGCGGCCGGCGACCGACGTCGCGAGCAGCTTGGCCGGGTTGACCGGGGTCGCTAGTTCGGGCCCGATCCCCTCGAGCTCGACGTCGACGGCGTCGGCGGCGGCACCCACGTCCAGTCCCCGCGCCCCGAGTGCGGTGAGGACCGCCATGCCGGCCGCGAGGTGACGCAGTACGCCGCGGTGCGGGGGTAGGTACGGCAGCGGCTCGAGCCAGGAGGCGCGCCCCCGGCCCGCCTCGGAGACCAGCCCCTCGCGAGGCACGTCCACGATCACCGCGGCCCCGCGGCCGGCGGCGGCGTCGATCGCCGCCGCCAGGTCGGGATCGCCGGCGTCGTCTCCTGAGACGAGGACGACGTCGAGCGCTCCCACCCAGGCGGGCAGGGTGCCGGCGTGCACCAGCGGCGGGACCGCGGGCCCACCGGCCTCAACGGCGAGAGCCGCCACGACGCCGGCCGCCTGCCGCGCGCGGTCGGACCGGCCGGACACCCACACCACGGCGCGGGGCCGGAAGCCGGTGAGACCGTCGAGGGCCCCGCCCTCGACGGCGGTGGCCACGGCGCGGAGCTGCGCCCCGGCCATCGACGCGTGCAGCAGGGCCCCCGTCGCGTCCGCGGCGCGCAGCGCCTCGGGGTCGTCGAGGTCGACCCGCCCGGCCCCAGTGTCGTTCGACAGGTCAGGCACGGACGATCGCGAGGACCTCGTCGACCACGGCGTCGACGTCCTCCCTGGTCGGCGCCTCGGCGTTGAGGCGCAGCAACGGCTCGGTGTTGGAGGCGCGAAGGTTGAACCACGCGCCGTCGCCGAGGTCGACGGTGACGCCGTCCAGGCGGTCGACCGACGCGGCGCGGTCGGAGAACGCGGCGACGACGGCCTCCATGCGCTCGGTCTGCGCCTCCGCCGAGTCGAGCGTGGAATTGATCTCCCCGGAGGCGGCGTACCGGGTGTACTCGCCCATGAGCTCGGACAGCGTGCCGTCCTGACCGCCGAGTGCTGCCAGCACGTGCATGGCGGCCAGCATGCCCGAGTCGGCGCCCCAGAAGTCGCGGAAGTAGTAGTGCGCGGAGTGCTCGCCGCCGAAGACGGCACCCGTGTCGGCCATCTGCGCCTTGATGAAGCTGTGGCCCACGCGCGTGCGGACGGCGACGCCGCCCTTCTCCTCGACGAGCTCGGGGACGGCCCTGGAGGTGATGAGGTTGTAGATGATCGATGCGCCCGGTTCCTTGGCGAGCTCCCGCTCGGCGACGAGGGCGGTGATGGCCGACGGGGCCACCGGCTCTCCGCGCTCGTCGACCACGAAGCAGCGGTCCGCGTCGCCGTCGAAGGCCAGGCCGATGTCAGCTCCGCTCTCCCGGACGAGGGCCTGCAGGTCGACGAGGTTGGCCGGCTCGAGCGGGTTGGCCTCGTGGTTGGGGAAGTTCCCGTCGAGTTCGAAGTACAGGGGCACGATCTCGAGCGGCAGCCCGCCCAGGACGGCGGGCACCGTGTGACCGCCCATGCCGTTGCCGGCGTCCACCGCGACCTTGAGGCGGCGGATCCCCGTCAGGTCGACCAGCCCGCGCAGGTACTCGCCGTAACCCTCGAGCACGTCGCGCTCGGAGACGGTGCCGGTCTCCCCGTCGTGCGCGGGGACGCCCGCGATGACCTCGTCGGCGATCGTCCGGAGGCCGGACTCCTGGCCCACCGGCTTGGCGCCCGCCCGGCACAGCTTGATGCCGTTGTACTTCGCCGGGTTGTGGCTGGCGGTGAACATGGCGCCGGGGCACTCCAGCAGGCCGGAGGCGAAGTAGAGCTGGTCGGTGGAGGCCAGGCCGATCATCACCACGTCGAGGCCCTGCGCGGTCACCCCGTCGGCGAACGCCGCCGACAGGCCCGGGGACGAGTCGCGCATGTCGTGCCCGATCACCACGGTGCCCGCGCCCTCGGAGCGCATGAGCCGAGCGAAGGACGCACCGACCTCGCGGACGAAGTCCGTGTCGATCTGCTCTCCGACGACGCCACGGACGTCGTAGGCCTTGATGACTGCTCGGACGGACTCGGCGCTGCGTGCCACGTGCTGCTCCAGGGGTGTGAGACGGGGTCGGTCGATGTCTTCCGAGACACTACCCGCGCCGATCACGCGGCGGACCACCCTGCGGGCGGCGGGTCAGCGGGCGGCGGGGCCGGACCCGCCCGCGCCGCCGGAGTGCCGGTCGGACCCGTCTTCCCGGGCGGTGGACACGTCGGGGACCACCCGCAGGTGGGGGCGCCCTGAGCCGGTCGACGGCCCGGGGGCCGGGAGCGGGTCGCTGCCGGCCAGCGCGCGGTCCAGCGCGGGCTCGGGATCGGAGACCCCGAGTCGGCGCAGGCGTTCGGCGTCGACCAGTGCCGCGCCGGTCCGCCGCCCTCCGACGGGGCCGCCGGTGACGGCGTCCAGGAGGGCCGTGAGATCGGAGTCCTCGGCCGAGGTGTCGAGGTCCGGATGACGCACGAGGTCCCAGCCGCGGGGGGCGGTGATGCGCAGTGCGTGCACGGCGCAGAGGTCCCAGGCGTGCGGCTCCTGGACCGCGGGCAGTGGCCCGATGACGGCCGTGGAGTCCGCGTACACGTAGGTGAGAGTGGCGACCGCACGGTTGGGGCATCCCGGGCGGCAGCAACGACGGTTCTCACTCACGAGGCCCCAGCGTAGCCCCGCGCACTGTCCGGGTGGGCCGCGACCCGCCCACACCGGTGCGACCCGGCCGCCACCGACGGGGTTATCCTCGCGCCATGACCCCGACCGCCCCGGTTCCCGGACGGCCGCCCACAGGGACCGCGATCCCGGGCGCCGGCCAGTCCGACGTCGCCGCGGGCAGCCGTATCTCCGTCCGCGATTTCCCCGGCGATCCCGGGCGCCGCGGGCCGCGCGTGGTGACGTCTCGCCGCGCGGACCGCCGCGGTCACGGGCCCCGCGGGCCGATCCTGCCGCCCGAGGTGCCCCGCTGGCGCAGCCGGTCGGCGGAGTTCGACGCCGCCGCCCTCGAGGCGTTCGCGGAGATCGACCAGCACTGGCACGCGCGCCTCGAGCACCTGGACCTCGCCGTGGACATGGTGCCGCGGATGCGCCTGCGCCCCGGGGAGACCTGGCCCGAGGAGGTCGTGGCCGACGGCGACGTCCCGCTCGCCCGGCTCGTGCCCGCGGGCGTGGACCGGTCGGGGCAGCCGACCCGCGCGCGGCTGGTGCTGTTCCGGAAGCCGCTCACCCGGCGTGCGCCGGAGGGCGACGACCTGCGGGATCTCATCTACTCCGTGCTCGTGGAGCTGGTGTCGCAGCACCTGGAGATCTCACCGGACGAGGTCGAGGCGGGCCCGGAGGGGGACTGAACGCCGCGCACCTGCGGAGGGGATGATCGCGCGGCGGCCGGGGATCAGATGACGGCGTCGCGCTTGATGCGTCGCCGCTCGCGCTCGGACAGCCCGCCCCAGATGCCGAACCGCTCGTCGTTGGCCAGCGCGTACTCGAGACACTCCGCCTTGACCTCGCACCCGGTGCAGATCTTCTTGGCCTCGCGGGTCGAGCCGCCCTTCTCGGGGAAGAACGCCTCGGGATCGGTCTGCGCGCACAGAGCCCGGTCCTGCCAGCTCTCCTGCTCGTCCTCGACGAACAGGCCGGGGACACCGAGGTCGACCAGAGCCAGCTCGGGTCCCGCGACGGTGCGTGACTGTCGATCCACGGTCATCCCTTCGTGTTGCGTTGTTCGTCTGCGAAAGATCCGCGATGGAGTGCCCGTCACCGGCGCGATCGCGTAAGGCCTCGATCGTCAGGGCGCCGTCGGCCCAGCGCCCTGCCGGTGTCCGTAACGTGGTTTACCGTCACCCACCAGGGAATGACACACCTGTGATTACACACATGCAAGCCGCGAAGGTCAAGCGAAATCGGCGGGACCTACCATTTTCCCCTGCGGCTATGACCGGTGACACGCCGCCTCGGATGTGGCTTGCGACACGCCGCCGCGTGGGGCTTCGCCTCCATCGCTGCGCCGGTCTCTGCCGCCACGCCGCGCCGGACTCCGCAGCCCAGCGGGGTCGCGCCCCCGGCTCCCGGGCCCGTCACTAGTCTCGTCCCCGTGAAGATCTGTGTTCTGGCCGGAGGCGTCGGTGGCGCCCGTTTCCTCCTCGGCGCCCGTCGGCTGCTCGGGCTGGACTCCGAGTCCGCCCGCGCCGACTCCCCCCACCGCATCGACGCGGTGGTCAACGTCGGGGACGACGCCTGGATGCACGGCGTCCGCATCTGCCCCGACCTCGACACGTGTATGTACACCCTCGGCGGAGGCATCGACCCCGAGCGCGGCTGGGGCCACGCCGGAGAGACCTGGAACTGCCGCGACGAGCTCGCCGCGTACGGCGTCCAGCCCGACTGGTTCGGCCTCGGCGACAAGGACCTCGCCACCCACCTCGTGCGCACCCAGATGCTCAACGCCGGCTACCGCCTCACCGACGTCACCGAGGCGCTCTGCACCCGCTGGTGCCCCGGCGTGCGCCTGCTGCCCGTCACCGACGACCGATGCGAGACGCACGTCGTGGTGACCGACCCGTCGACCGCGGACGGCGGGGCCGGGGCGGGTGAGGCGGGCGGGTCCGCCACCGGCTCGCGGGCGATCCACTTCCAGGAGTGGTGGGTCCGGCACAGGGCGCAACTGCCCGCCTCCGGCTTCGTCCAGATCGGCGCGGAGTCCGCCTCCCCGACACCCGAGGCGCTGGAGGCGATCGGGACGGCGGACCTCGTCGTCGTCGCCCCCTCCAACCCCGTGGTCTCCGTCGGCGCGATCCTCGCGGTCCCCGGGATGCGCGCCGCGCTGCGCTCCACCCCCGCCCCCGTCGTGGGCGTCAGCCCGGTCATCGGCGGCGCGGTGCTGCGCGGTATGGCCGACGCGTGCCTCACCGCGATCGGCGTCGAGACCTCCGCCACCGCGGTCGCGCGCCACTACGGCGCCCGCTCGGGCACGGGCCTCATCGACGGCTGGCTCGTCGCCCCCGGCGACGGCCCCACCGACGGCTCCGGCGACGTCGCCGGCGTCGCCGTGCGCGAGGCGCCCCTGCTCATGACCGACCCCGACGCCACGGCGGACATGCTCGCCGCCGTGATCGAGCTGGCCGGGCTCGAGGTCCCCGCACGGGGCGACCGATGACCGACGGCGCCGTCCCCGAGATCCGTCGTCGGACCATCGAGCACGCCGCGCCCTCCGACGTGACGATGTGGGCGCCCGACGGCCTGCCCGAGTTCCGCCCCGGTGACGATCTCGCCGGTGCCCTCGCCGACGCGCTCACCGCCGACCCGCACGGCCTGGGCGACGGCGACGTCGTGGTCCTCACCTCCAAGGTCCTGTCCAAGACCGAGGGCCGGATCGTGCCCGCGCCCACGGACCCCGAGGAGCGCGACGCCCTACGGCGACGGCTGGTCGACGCCGAGTCCGTGCGCGTCGTGGCGCGGGTCAACCGCACGCTCATCACCGAGAACCGGCTGGGGATCGTGCAGGCCGCCGCTGGCGTCGACGGCTCCAACGTCGACGCCCGCGAGCTCGCACTGCTGCCCGAGGACCCCGACGCCTCCGCCGCCACCCTCGCCCGCGAACTGCGCCGCCTCACCGGCGCGCGCGTCGCCGTAGTCGTCACCGACACCATGGGGCGGGCCTGGCGCACCGGCCAGATCGACATGGCCATCGGCGCCGCCGGGCTGCGGGTGTCGGTGGGATACGACGGCGCCGTGGACCGCCAGGGCAACGAACTGCTGGTGACCGACGTGGCCGTGGCCGACGAGATCGCCTCGGCGGCGGACCTGGTCAAGGGCAAGCTCGGTGCGCGGCCCGTCGCGGTGGTGCGGGGCCTGGGCCACCTCCTGCTCGACGACGACGACGACGAGGTGGACGTCCCCCGGCGGGCCCGTGACCTGGTCAGGGACGGGTCGGCGGATCTGTTCCGGTTGGGGACCGCCGAGGCCGTGGCGCAGGGGCGACGTGAGGCCGTTCCCGCCCGCCGCTCGGTCCGCCGGTTCTCCGACGAGCCCGTCGACGCCGAGGTGCTGGCAGACGCCGTGGCGGACGCGCTCACCGCGCCCGCACCGCACCACAGCACGCCGATCCGGTTCGTGCGGGTCTCGGGCCGGGCTCGGACGCGGCTGCTCGGCGCCCTGCGCGCGGACTGGGAGCGCGACCTGCGCGCCGACGGGCACACCGGCGAGGTGCTGGCCCGCCGACTCGGGCGGGGCGATCTGCTGCGCACCTGCCCGGAACTGATCCTGCCGTTCGTCGACGACGACGCCGGCGCGCACGACTACCCGGACGCCCGGCGGGCCGCCTGCGAGGAGACCATGTTCACCGTGGCCGGCGGCGCGGCGGTGCAGTCGCTGCTGGTGGCGCTGGCCGCGCGTGGTCTGGGCTCGTGCTGGGTGGGCTCGACGATCTTCGCCGCCGACACCACGCGCCGCGAACTGGGCCTGCCGTCCACGTGGCGGCCGTTGGGCGCGGTCGCGGTCGGATATCCGGCCGAGCCGGTCCCGCCGCGGGAGCCGCGCCCGGCCGGCGACGCCTACATGTCCGTGGAGTAGCGGATCCCGCCGTCGGGGATCTCGACGCCCGGCCACACCCGGGCGCCGCGCAGGAGCTCGCAGCGCGCGCCGATCACGGCGCCGTCGCCGATCACGCCGTCACGGACGAGCGCCCGGTGGCCGATCCTCGCGCCGAAGCCGACGATCGACCGCTCGACCGTCGCGCCCGCCTCGATCCGGGCGCCGTCGAAGACGACGGCGCCGTCCAGCCTGGCGCCCGCGCCGATCTCCGCACCCCGACCCACGACCGTGCCGCCGACGAGCACGGCGCCCGCGCCGACCCCGGCGCCCTCGTGGACGAGGGCCTCCCCCGCGTGGCCGTCGAGCGCCGGCGACGGGGCGATCCCGCGGACGAGGTCCGACGAGCCGCGCACGAAGTCCTCCGGGGTGCCCATGTCGCGCCAGTACGCCGAGTCGACGAACCCGTATACCCGCCTGCCCTCGCCGAGCAACTGCGGGAAGGTCTCCCGCTCGACCGAGACGGGCTGCCCCTCCGGGATCTGCTCGATGAGCTCGCGACGGAAGACGTAGCAGCCCGCGTTGATCTGGTCGGTCGGCGGATCCTGCGTCTTCTCCAGGAACTCCTGCACGCGGCCGTCGTCGTCGGTCGTGACGCACCCGAACGCGCGCGGGTCGGACACGCGCACCAAGTGCATGGTCAGGTCGGCGTCCTTGGCCCGGTGCAGGGCCAGGATCTCCCGCAGGTCAGTCCCGCCGAGCACGTCGCCGTTGAACACCATGACGGTCGACGCGGTGAGCTCGGGCAGCACGTTGCGGATTCCGCCACCCGTGCCCAGCGGCTCGGTCTCCACCACGTACGAGATGTCGAGGTCCAGATCCGAGCCATCGCCGAAGTGCTCCTCGAACACCTCGGCCTTGAACGACGTGCCCAGCACGACCCGCCGGATGCCGGCCGCGCGGATGCGCGAGAGCAGATGGGTGAGGAACGGCAGGCCCGCGGTCGGGAGCATGGGCTTGGGCGCGGAGATCGTCAGGGGCCGCAGCCGCGTGCCCTTCCCGCCGACCAGCACCACCGCCTCGGTGTCGGCGATCAGGTCGTCGCCGGTCGCGGCGCTCCCGGTGGTCGTCGAGGTCACGATGAAGCTCCTGGGGTCGTCGGGCCCCGCGGTCGCGCTCGCGACCCGCCGGGGCGGTGGGTGGATGTCGGTCGTGGGTCGGACCGGGCCCCCGCGGGCTCAGCCGTGGCGGCCGCCGGACGAGCGCGCGGCGCGCCGCGCGGACCGGATCGCGAGGCGGCACCGCAGTTCCAGGCCCGCTTTGATCGCCCAGCGTATCGGTGCCTGCCAGGTTCGTGCGTGCCTGTCCGCCTGGAACAGATACGCGCTGCGGTGGTGGGCCCGGAGGGTGAACTCGGGCACCGCCTTCGCCGCGTGGCCCCGGTCGTGGTGGATCACGGCGTCCGGGACGTACACGTTCTGCCAACCGGCGCGCCCGAACCGGTCACCCAGGTCCACGTCCTCCAGGTACATGAAGTAGCGCTCGTCGAACCCGCCCAGCGCGTCGAACGCCTCACGGCGCAACAACAGGCACGAGCCGGACAGCCAGCCCGCGGTCCGCTCGGTCTCCATGTCCGCGCCGTCGAGGTAGTGCGCGGTCCACGGGTTGCCCCGCCACACCTGGCCGAGCAGGGCGTGACCGATCCCGGCCCCGAGCCGCGGCACCGAGCGCGCCGACGGGTACACCGACCCGTCCGTCTCGGAGATCCGCGGGCCGAACGCGGCCGCGCGGGGCCACCGCCGCGCCGCCGCTAGCAGGGCGTCCACCGAGCCGGGTTCGAACGTCACGTCCGGGTTGACCACCAGGACGAATTCCTGGTCGAACTCGTCCGGACGCGCGGCGATCTCGGCCACGGCCCGGTTGATCGCGGTGCCGTAGCCGAGGTTGCCGCCGGTCGGGAAGAACTCGGCGAAGTCGTGCTCGGCGGCGACGGCCTCGGGCGCCCCGTCGGTCGATCCGTTGTCCGCCATCACCAGCGCCACCGGCCTGGACGTGGCCGCCGGGAGGGTCTCGACGAAGCTGCGGAGGTGGTCGCCCGGCGAATACGTCACCGTCACGACGGGTAGTCGGGTCGTCACGCGCAACACCCTACGACGCGGCCCGTCGATTCCGAGGCCCGGCGCGCGGCGCGGTACCGTGGGATGATCGTCGGCGGCCTCGAGCGGCCCCTATTCGAGGACAAGGACGGTGGATGAGCGCCGAGCTGCCAGTGACTCCCCGTCGCGCCCACAGCCGGGCGCGGGGCAGGCGCCACGCCACCCCGGCCCGCCCGGTGGGCTCACGCATCGGCCGCGTCCTCGCCGCCCTCGTCTCCGCGGTGTGCCTCCTGGTCACCGGCGTCGGCTGGACGCTGGTCAGCGGACTCAGCTCGGACCTGTCCTCCGCCGGCGGCCTGAATGTGGGCGACGGCGGTCTCGACGGCGCGGTCGACATCCTGCTGGTCGGCACCGACAACCGGACCGACGCCCAGGGCAACCCACTCAGTCAGGAGGAACTCGCCACCCTCCGCACCGGCGAGGAGGACGGCGAGAACACCGACACGATCCTGCTCATCCGCATCCCGGAAGACGGCAGCTCCGCCACCGCGATCTCCATCCCGCGTGACGTGTACGTGGAGACCAGCACCGTCGGCGGCAGCAAGATCAACGGCGTGTACGCGGCCAACAAGGAGGCCTATCTCGAGCGGGTCATGGCCTCGGACCCCGAGGGCGCCGTCACCGAGGAGGACCAGCGCGCGGCCGTCAACGCGGGCCGGAACGGACTCATCGGTGCCGTCGCGGACCTCACCGGAGTCCAGGCCGACCACTACGCTGAGATTGGGCTGCTGGGCTTCGTACTGCTCACCGACGCGGTCGGCGGTGTCCCCGTCTGCCTCAACGAGCCCGTCGACGAGCCGCTGTCGGGCGCCGACTTCGACGCCGGCGTCCAGACCGTCTCCGGGTCGGACGCTCTGAGCTTCGTCCGCCAGCGCCACGACCTGCCAGCCGGCGATCTCGACCGCATAGTCCGCCAGCAGGTGTTCATGTCGCAGCTGGTCAAGAAGATCCTCTCGGCCGGCACCCTCGCCGATCCCACCAAGCTCGGTGCGCTGGTCGACGCCGCCAAGCGCTCGTTCGTGATCGACGAGAACTGGGACTTCGTGGACTTCGCCATGAAGCTCAAGGACATCAGCGGCGGCAGCGTCCGCTTCGAGACCATCCCGGTCACCAGCATCGACTCCTTCACCGAGTGGGGAGAGTCCATCGTCACCGCCGACCCCGTCCAGGTGTCGGAGTTCGTCGCGGGCTTCGCCAGCACCGAGGAGGACGAGGACGTCGCGGACGGCGGGGCGAGCGAGCCCGCTCCCGGTGAGCCCGGCGTCGACCCCGCGACGATCGCCGTGTCGGTGGTCAACACCACCGCGATCGACGGGCTGGCCGCCCGGGTCTCCGGTGCGCTCACCGAACTGGGCTACGCCACCGGCGACCTGCTCACCGACCCCGCCGCCGCCTACACCTCGCACGTGGCGGCGCGCTCCGCCGACGACGCCGCCGCGTTCGCCGTCTCCGACGCGCTCGGTGGCCTGCCGGTCCAGGTCGACCCCGCGGTCCCGCCCGGCACCGTCCGCGTGGTCCTCGCGGACGACTACAGCGGCCCCACCGGTGAGGCCGCCACGACCGAGTCATACTCCCCCGCCACCACCACGTACGCGCCGCTCCCGCCGTCGATCGCGCAGCGTCCGACCTTCGACGCCGGCGGCTCCGACGTACCCTGCGTGAACTGACCCCGGAGGCGGGCCCGACACCCGCGCCCCGGAACCACCCCACGACGCCAGGAGGCCACCCGAGTGAACACCGCCGCAGACACCGTCCTCCAGCCGCTGCTCGCGCTCGACCCCGGGGCGCCGATGGTCACCCACTACGACCAGGCCGCCCCGTCCCGGGTCGAACTGTCGGTCACCTCGACCGCCAACTGGGCGGCGAAGATCGCGGGACTGCTCCGCGACGAACTCGGGGTGACGCCCGGTGACGGGATCGTGTGCGACCTGCCCGCCCACTGGCTCACCGCGGGTGTCCTGCTGGGCGCCTGGTGGGCGGGCGCCGAGGTCCGTGCAGGGTCGGCGGACGACGCCGTCGTCGTCGTCACCGTCCCCGACCGCCTCGACCGCCACCCCGCCGACGTCGAGACCCTCCTCATGACCACCGACCCGATGGGCCGGCCCCTGGCCGCCGCGGGCGTCGAGGTGCCGCCCGGCGTCACCGACCTCGCGGAGGCGTGCCGTATCCACCCCGACGCGTTCGTCCCCTCCGGCGGCGGTGATCTCGCCCTCGACGGCCTGCCGCTCGACCAACTGACCGACCCCGCTCTCTCCGGCCGCGCGCTGGTCGCCGGCCGAGAGCGCGACGACGTGGTGGCCACCCTCGCGCGGGTGTTCGCCTCCGGCGGCACGGCCGTGCTCGTCACGGGCGCCGACGCCGACGACCCCGCCGTGGCGGGGATCGCGGACACCGAGCGCACCACGCTCACCGCCTAGGGCACCGGACACCGAGCGCCGGCGGAGCGTTCCGGCGCCGGCGGGGCGGGGCGTTCTCCTCCCGCCCCGACTCCACCCGCCGCCTACCAGGCGCGATCCGGGCCGCAACGCGATCTGCCCCTCCGACTGCGATCCGCCCCCGGGGTTCCGGGGGTCGATCGCGATCGGAGGGGCAGATCGAGGCGGGGTTCAGCCGATCGGTCAGGCCAGGAGCTGACGGGCCATGACCATGCGGTTGATCTGGTTGGTGCCCTCGTAGATCTGGGTGATCTTGGCGTCGCGCATCATGCGCTCGACCGGGAAATCACGCGTGTACCCCGCGCCACCGAACAGCTGCACCACGTTGGTGGTGACCTCCATCGCCACGTCCGAGGCGAACGTCTTGGACGCCGCGGCCATGAAGCCCAGCTTCTCGCCACCGGGCGCGCTGCCGCGCTCGGCGTTCGCGGCGGCGGTGTAGACCATCAGCCGCGCCGCCTGCACCTTCATGGCCATGTCCGCCAGCATGAACTGCGTGTTCTGGAAATCCGAGATCGCCTTGCCGAACTGGCGACGCTCCTTGGTGTAGGCGATCGCCGCGTCGAGTGCGCCCTGCGCGATACCCACGGCCTGCGCACCGATCGTCGGGCGCGTGTGGTCCAGGGTCTGCAACGCGGTCTTGAAGCCGGTGCCGGGCTCGCCGATGATCCGGTCGCCCGGGATGCGGACGTTCTCGAAGTACAGCTCCGCGGTGGGAGAGCCCTTGATGCCGAGCTTCTTCTCGGTCTTGGACACCCCGAAACCCTCGTCGTCGGCGTGCACCATGAACGCCGAGATGCCACCGGCGCCCTTGTCCGGGTCGGTCACGGCCATGACCGTGTACCAGGTGGACTTGCCACCGTTGGTGATCCACGCCTTGGAGCCGTTGAGAATCCAGTCGTCCCCGTCGGCCTTGGCACGCGTGCGCATCGAGGCGGCATCCGAGCCGGCCTCACGCTCCGACAGGGCGTAAGAGGCCATCCTGCCCGCGGCGATCTCGGGCAGCACCTTCTGCTTGAGCTCCTCGCCGCCGGCCAGGATCAAGCCCATCGTGCCGAGCTTGTTCACCGCCGGGATCAGCGAGGACGAGGCGTCGACCCGGGCGACCTCCTCGATCACGATGCACGCCGCGACCGAATCCGCGCCCTGCCCCTCGTACTCCTCGGGGATGTGGACCGCGTTGAAGCCTGACGCGTTGAGCGCATCGAGGGCCTCCTGCGGGAACCGCTCGTTCTCGTCGACGTCCGCGGCGTGGGGCTCGATCTCCTTCTCCGACAGCGCGCGGATCGCGGCACGCAGCTCCTCGTGCTCCTCCGCCGGACGGTACAGATCGAAGTCGGGGTTACCGGACATGTGCGGGCCTCCAAAGGGGATTCGTCAGTGCTGGTCACGCGGCGGGCGCTGGTGTCCGGACATCGGTGAGTGCCGGTCGCGCAACGGCGTCGGCTCGCGAGTGGATCCGGGGTGCACCCGGCCACCCAGGTTACCAGCGGCTAACTGGATTCCTCCCCCGCCTGCGACCCCGCTTTCCGCATCGCGGAACGTATCGGCGTGATGCCACCCGCCTGTCAGCCGAGCAGGCGCTGCCGGAGCGCGTCGTCCTTGCGCTCGACCATCGCCTCGAGCTCCGCTTGGAAGCCCTCCATCCGCTCGCGCAGCGCGGGATCGGCGGCGGCGAGGATCCGGACCGCCAGCAACCCGGCGTTACGGGCTCCCCCGATCGAGACGGTCGCCACCGGGACCCCCGCGGGCATCTGCACGATCGACAACAACGAGTCCATCCCGTCGAGGTGCCTGAGCGGAACCGGCACTCCGATCACGGGCAGCGCGGTCGCGGAGGCGACCATGCCCGGCAGATGCGCGGCTCCGCCCGCGCCGGCGATCACCACGCGGATGCCGCGACCGGCGGCCGAGCGGGCGTAGTCGAGCATCTTGTGCGGGGTGCGGTGCGCGGAGACGACGCCCACCTCGAACGGGATCCCGAACTCGGCGAGCGCCTCTGCCGCCGCCTCCATGGTGGGCCAGTCGGAGTCACTGCCCATGATGAGGCCGACCTGCGGCCCGTCCTGTCGCGCGGTCATCTCGTCGCCTTTCGTGGAGGTGTGTCAGCCGTGGGTGGCCGGGGCGCCGGCCGCCCCGGGGTCGTCCGGTACGTGCCGCGTCCGGGTGGCGGGCCGTCCGGACGGGGCGGTGAGCTCAGCGTTCGAAGTCGCCGACGGGCGCGCCCGTGTGCGGGTCCCAGCCGTCGGCCCAGCGGGCGTGGGAGAGCCAGTGGGCGGCCAGCTCTGCCACCGCGCGCACGGCGGCCACCTGGTCCTCGTCGTCCGGGTCGAGCCCCGGGTCGGCGAGCACGTTGACGTGCCCGATCTTGCGCCCGTGTCGCTCGGACTTGCCGTAAAGGTGCACCTTGGCGTGCGGGAACCGCGCTGCGAGGTGGTGGACACGCTCGTCCATACTCATCTCGGGGGTCTCGGGCGCGCCGAGGACGTTGGCCATCACGGTGAGCGGGGCGGTGGGCACGGTCGAGCCGAGCGGGTAGTCGAGCACGGCACGCAGGTGCTGCTCGAACTGGCTGGTGGTGGCCCCGTCCATGGTCCAGTGCCCGGAATTGTGGGGGCGCATCGCCAGCTCGTTGACCAGCACGCCGGGGCGACCGTCTGAGCCCACGACCTCGAACAGCTCGACGGCCATGACGCCGGTGACGTCCAGGTGCTCGGCGAGCTTGAGGGCGGTCGCCTGGACGGCCGAACGCAGGTCGTCGGGAAGTCCGGGGGCGGGAGCGATCGCGACGGCGCAGATCCCGTCGCGCTGCACGGTCTCGACGACCGGCCACACGGCGCCCTGACCGAACGGGGACCGCGCGACCATCGCCGACAGCTCCCGGGTCCACGGCACCCGGGCCTCGGCCATCACGGGCACCCCGGCGGCGAGCTGCTCGGAGGCGATGCGCTCGGCCTCCTCGAGCGAGTCCGGCATCCAGACGCCGCGCCCGTCGTAGCCGCCGCGGGCCGATTTGAGGACGATCCGCCCGTCCTGCTCGTCGTGGAAGCGCCGGACGTCCTCGATCGAGTCCACGCCGGTGAACGGCGGGATCGGCGCGCCGATCTCGGCGAGGGCGCGCCGCATGACGAGCTTGTCCTGCGCGTGGATGAGCGCGGAGGCGCGCGGGCGGACGGCGACGCCCGAGGCCTCGAGGTCGAGCAGGATCTGCGGGGGCACGTGCTCGTGGTCGAACGTCATCACGTCGGCGCCCTCGGCGGCGGCTCGGACGGCGTCGGGGTCGTCGTGGGCGCCGATCACGACGTCGGGCGTGACCTGGGCCGCGGGGTCGAGCGGGTCGGCGGCGAGCACCCGGAGGGTCTGGCCCAGGGCGACGGCCGACTGGTGGGTCATGCGGGCGAGCTGCCCGCCGCCGATCATCGCCACGACGGGCGCTGCGAGTGGATTGCGGCGGATGCGCGAGTCGTCGTTCACGCAGACCATCGTCTCACGCCGCCCGGGTCTCAGCGCCGCCCCGGCAGGCCCCAGCGCGAGCGCGGCGCCGCGGGCAGCGGGGCGGGTAGCGGTGGCGGGGGCAGCCGGAGGAGCTCGTCGTAGACGGCGGCGTGGACGCGGGCCACCTCGGGGACGTGGTCGATCTCGATGGGCGGGAGGTGCCCCAGTTCGAGGATGAGGCAGCCCGTGCCCAGCGCGCGGTCGGCGAGGGTGTGGCGGAAGCGGACGGCACTGATGCGGCGCAACGGCACGTCCACGCACCGCCGGTTGGAGCCGGCCGGGCGATAGAGCACGCGTTCGTCGGTGACGACGAGGTCCGTGCGCGCCCAGCGGATCAGCGGCCAGAGGGCGAACCGGAGGACGACGAGGGAGAACAGCACCGCGACCATGGCCCAGGTGGCGGTCCGGTCCCCGGCGTGGACGACCTGGACCTCTATGAAGCCGCCGGCGATGCCGGCGAGTCCGGCGCCGACGAGTGTGACGAGCGCGGGTCTGACGAGCGCGCGCCAGTGCGGGTGGGTGTGGACGACGAGCGTCTCCCCCGGCGCGAGCACCGATCGGACGAAACCCACGACTCAGCCGCCCCACTGACCGCCGACGCCGCGGACGTGGGTGACGTCGCCCGCCGCCACGGGGAACTCGCCGTCGGTGTCGACGACGACGAGGCGGCCCTCTCGGTCCACCCGGTCGGCTCGCCCGGTCCGCACGATGTCCCCGGGCAGCTCGACCCGCACGTCGGCGCCGATGGTGGAGCAGGCTTCGGAGTAGGTCGTCTTGAGCGGGTCCGAGATGGTCGATCCGCTCCCGTGTTCACACTCGCGCCACTGCCCGTGGCGCAGGGCCAACGCCTCCAGCACGGCTCTCGCGAGGCGGTCCCGGTCGACCGATCCGCCGGCCAACGCGAGCGAGGTGGCGTGCGGCACCGGCAGTTGCGCCCGGGTGAGGGACACGTTGATCCCGACGCCCACCACGATGGCGGGCAGGCGCACGGAGTAGTCGCCCCCGGCGGGGACCGTGGTCATCTCGGCGAGGATCCCGGCGATCTTCCGGCCGTCGACCAGGACGTCGTTGGGCCACTTGAGGGTGGCGTCCACACCGCCGGCCTCGCGGAGCCCGTCGCGGATCGCCAGGCCGGTGACCAGCGGCAGCCACCCGAAGAGCGCCGGCGAGACCGCACCTGGTCTCAGCAGGACGCTGACGGCGACCTGCGTGCGGGGCGGGGCGGTCCACACGCGGCCGAGCCGGCCACGCCCCGACGCCTGGTGCTCGGCCAGCAGCACACTGCGGTCGGGCGCGCCCGCGGCCGCGCGGGCGAGGAGTTCGGCGTTGGTCGAGCCGATGTCCTCGACCACCTCGAGTGAGGAGTACGGGGCGTCCGGCCCCACCACCAGGACGCGACGCAGCGCGTCGGCGTCCAGCGCGGGCGGGGTCTCGGTACCGGTGTCTGCGTGCACGACACCCAGGGTATGTGCCCGCTCCGACACGGGGCGCGGGCCGTCTGGCGGGGGACGTCGGCCGGGTCACGTCGCCACGGAGCGCGGCGACTAGTTAGAGTCTTGCAACATGACGACTGCCTCAGAACCGGACGTGAGCGCCGACGTCCAAACGGACGCTGCAACCCCCGACATCCACACGACCGCCGGGAAGCTGTCCGAGTTGCGTCGGCGCCTCGACGAGGCCCGGGCCCCCATGGGGCAGGCCGCGGTGGACAAGACCCACGAGAAGGGCCTGATGACGGCCCGCGAGCGGATCGAGAACCTCCTCGACCCGGGCTCGTTCGTGGAGATCGATGCCCTGGCCCGCCATCGCGCCACCACCTTCGGCCTCGCGGAGCGCCGCCCGCTCGGTGACGGTGTCATCACCGGATACGGCACGATCGACGGACGCAGCGTCTGCGTGTTCTCCCAGGACGCCACCGTCTTCGGCGGGTCGCTCGGTGAGGTCTACGGCGAGAAGATCGTCAAGGTCATGGACCTGGCCCTGAAGACCGGCCGTCCGATGATCGGCATCAACCACGGTGCCGGCGCCCGCATCCAGGAGGGCGTCGTCTCGCTCGGCCTGTACGGCGAGATCTTCCACCGCAATGTCCTGTCCTCGGGTGTCATCCCGCAGGTATCGCTCATCATGGGCCCGTCCGCCGGCGGCCACGTGTACTCGCCCGCCCTCACCGACTTCACCGTGATGGTCGACAAGACCTCGCAGATGTTCGTCACCGGCCCAGACGTCATCAAGACCGTCACCGGCGAGGAGGTGTCGCAGGAGGAGCTCGGCGGTGCCACCACCCACATGACCAAGTCCGGCGTCTCCCACTACACGGCCAGCGACGAGCAGGACGCCCTCGACTTCGTCAAGGACCTGCTGTCCTACCTGCCGAGCAACAACCGGGCCGAGGCCCCGCGGCTCCCCTACCCCGTGGCCGAGGGCGCGATCGAGGACAACCTCACGCTCGAGGACCACGAGCTCGACACGATCATCCCCGACTCCTCGAACAGCCCGTACGACATGCACGAGGTCATCTCGCACATCGTCGACGACGGCGAGTTCCTGGAGGTCCAGGGCCAGTACGCGATGAACATCATCGTCGGCTACGGTCGCATCGAGGGGCGCAGCGTCGGCATCGTGGCCAACCAGCCGACCCAGTTCGCCGGCTGCCTGGACATCAAGGCCTCCGAGAAGGCCGCGCGCTTCGTCCGCACCTGCGACGCGTTCAACATCCCGATCCTCACCCTGGTCGACGTCCCGGGCTTCCTGCCCGGCACCGGCCAGGAGTTCGACGGCATCATCCGCCGCGGCGCCAAGCTCCTCTACGCCTACGGTGAGGCCACCGTCGGCAAGGTCACCGTCATCACCCGTAAGGCCTACGGCGGCGCGTACGACGTCATGGGGTCCAAGCACATGGGCGCGGACATCAACCTGGCGTGGCCGACCGCCGAGATCGCCGTCATGGGCGCCTCGGGCGCGGTCGGGTTCGTCTACCGTAACGAGCTCAAGCAGGCCGCCGCCAACGGTGAGGACGTCGACGCCCTGCGTCTGAAGCTGCAGGCCGAGTACGAGGACACCCTCGTCAACCCGTACGTCGCCGCCGAGCGGGGGTACGTCGACGCGGTGATCCCGCCGTCGCACACCCGCCTACAGGTCGCCCAGGCCCTGCGGCTGCTCGACCGCAAGGTCGTCGAGGTGCCGGCCAAGAAGCACGGGAACATCCCGCTGTGACCGGCGACCAGCAGCAGGACAGGGCCGCCGGCGCCGAGAAGCCGTTCTTCGAGGTCGTCGGGGGCGACCCGTCGGCCACCGAGGTGGGCATCCTGGCCGCGGTCTTCGCGACCGCCCAGGGCAACGCCGCCCACGGCGGGCACGACACCGGGATCAAGAACGACTGGGGGGCCCTCGAGGACCGGCTTCGGCCGCCGTTCGGCTACAACCCCAACTCGTTCCTCAACCGCCGCCAGTACTGACCGGTGGGCCCGGCGCGCCGCGCGCCGGGCCCACCGCCTGCGAGGGGGAAACCACGTGTCCGATGACCGCGAACACGGCAGGCGGGCCGGCACCGGCGAGGGCACGGCCACCCATCACACGGACATCATCGGGCGCGCCGAGCCGTCCACGGACCGCCCGGGCGCCACCGTGATCCACCGAGACGAGACGACCAAGGTCGTGGCTTTCGAGTTCAATGAGGGCCAGGAACTCGCCGATCACGCCGCCTTCCACCCCGTCCTCGTGCAGCTGCTGCGCGGACACGTCGAGTTCGGCCTCCCGGACCGCGACCTCGACCTGCGCCCCGGTGAGATCGTGCACCTCACCGCCAAGCTGCGGCACCGGGTCCGCGCCCTCGAGCCCTCCACGTTGACCGTGACGATGCTGCTGCCGCGCTCGTGAGCACGTGGCTACGCTCTAGCCCATGATCGCGTTCGTCCTCGCCTCCGCCTCCCCATCCCGTCTCCGCATCCTCGAACAGGCCGGGGTCGACCCGCTCGTCCGCCATCCGCAGGTCGACGAGGACGCGGTCCACGCCGCGCTGCCCGCGGGGACACCGCACGTGCGGGTCGTCGAGGAACTCGCCCGGGCCAAGGCGGAGGACGTCCTCCACCGCGAGGGCGCGCAGCTCGCCGAGGATGCGCGGGCGGCGGGCGCGGACACCCTGATCGTCGTGGGGTGCGACTCCATGCTGCTGGTGGACGGGCACCTCGAGGGCAAGCCCCACACCTACGAGCGCGCCCTCGAGCGGTGGCACAGGATGCGCGGCCGGCACGGGGTCCTGCTCACCGGCCACGCGTTGATCGTGGCCGACCTCACCGGCGAGACCTCCTACGCCGTCACCTTCTCCGACGCCGACACCTCCGACACCACGGTCCACTTCGGCGCCCCCTCCGATTCCGACCTCGACGTGTACCTGCGCACCGGCGAGCCGCTTGAATGCGCGGGCGCGTTCACGATCGAGTCCCTCGGCGGCTGGTTCATCGATCGGATCGACGGCGACCCGTCGAGCGTGATCGGGCTCAGCCTGCCGCTCCTGCGACGCCTGTTGCAGAGCGCCGGCATCCACGCACACCGCGTCTGGCGCCCCGAGCTCCGCGGCTGACGGCCCGGAGCGGCTACCAGAACGCGCAGGTCACGCCTCTCCCGGGTCCCCCGTGCGCCGCCCCCGGCGGCCGGCCCGCCGACCCCGACACCACACATGAGGGAGGCCTCTCATTAGACTGCGGAAGAACTCGGTGGGCCTCCCGGCCGACCGCCAGTAGAGACGTCCATCACCAGGAGGCCCTGAGTGCCCAGTCATGCCAGCTCTCACATCACCAAGGTCCTCGTCGCCAACCGCGGCGAGATCGCCGTCCGTGTGATCCGCGCGGCGAAGGACGCCGGCCTGGCCAGCGTGGCCGTGTACGCCGAGCCCGATGCCGACGCCCTGTTCGTCAAGCTGGCCGACGAGGCCTTCGCCCTGGGTGGCACCACCTCCGCGGAGTCCTACCTGGTCTTCGACAAGATCCTCGACGCCGCCGCCAAGTCCGGTGCCGACGCGATCCACCCGGGCTACGGTTTCCTGTCCGAGAACGCCGATTTCGCACAGGCCGTCATCGACGCCGGCCTCATCTGGATCGGGCCCCCGCCCCGGGCCATCCGCGACCTGGGCGACAAGGTCACCGCGCGCCACATCGCCGAGCGCGCCAACGCGCCCATGGCCGCCGGCACCAAGGACCCGGTCGCGAACGCCGACGAGGTCGTGAAGTTCGCCGAGCAGTACGGCCTGCCCATCGCCATCAAGGCCGCCTTCGGCGGCGGCGGACGCGGCATGAAGGTCGCCCACAAGATGGAGGAGGTCGCCGAGCTCTTCGAGTCGGCCACCCGTGAGGCGACCGCCGCCTTCGGTCGAGGCGAGTGCTTCGTCGAGCAGTACCTCGACAAGGCCCGCCACGTCGAGGCGCAGGTCCTCGCCGACCAGCACGGCAACGTGATCGTCGCCGGCACCCGCGACTGCACCCTGCAGCGTCGCTTCCAGAAGCTCGTCGAGGAGGCGCCCGCGCCGTTCCTCACCGACGAGCAGCGGGGGCGCATCCACGAGTCCGCCAAGGCCATCTGCAAGGAGGCCGGTTACTACGGTGCGGGCACCGTCGAGTACATGGTCCAGGGCGACACCATTTCATTCCTCGAGGTCAACACCCGCCTCCAGGTGGAGCACCCGGTCACCGAGGAGACCGCGGGCATCGACCTCGTCCTGCAGCAGTTCAAGATCGCCGAGGGCGAGGTGCTCGAGTTCACCGAGGACCCCGAGCCCCGCGGTGTCGCGTTCGAGTTCCGCATCAACGGTGAGGACGCCGGCCGGAACTTCCTGCCCGCCCCCGGCACCATCACCGCCTACCACGAGCCCACCGGCCCGGGCGTGCGCATGGACTCGGGTGTCGAGCAGGGTGACACCATCGGCGGTCAGTTCGACTCGATGCTCGCCAAACTCATCGTCTGGGGCGAGGACCGCGACCAGGCCCTGGCCCGGTCCGCCCGCGCCCTGGCGGAGTACAGGATCGAGGGCATGGCCACGGTCCTGCCGTTCCACCAGCACATCGTCACCCACCCGGCGTTCGTCGGCGACGGCAAGAAGTTCGATGTCTACACCAAGTGGATCGAGGAGGAGTGGGACAACCCGATCGAGCCGTGGACGCCCACCGGTGCCCCGGCCGACGATGACGAGCCCGTCGAGCGCAAGAAGGTCGTCGTCGAGGTGGACGGCCGTCGCGTCGAGGTCTCGCTGCCCGGCGACCTCGCGTTCGGCGGTTCGCACGCCGGCGGCACCGTACGCCGCAAGGCCAAGTCCCGCACCCGCGGCGGCGCCGCCGGTGCGGCCGCGTCCGGTGACGCCGTGTCGGCGCCCATGCAGGGCACCGTCGTCAAGGTCGCGGTCACCGAGGGCCAGGAGGTCAAGGCCGGCGAGCTCGTGGCCGTGCTCGAGGCCATGAAGATGGAGAACCCCGTCACCGCCCACAAGGACGGCGTCATCACCGACCTGTCGGTAGACGCCGGTGCAGCGGTCACCCAGGGCACGGTGCTCTGCGAGATCAAGTGATCCGCCGACGGCGCGGGCGGGACCCGTCCGCGCCGTCGACGACCCCACCCCCGGAATCCGCTACTCCCCTTACGGATCCGCTACCCCCGCAGGCGTAGCGGATCCCCGGCCGGAGTAGCGGATTTCGCGGTTGTGGGGTCCTACCGCCCGGCGTCGGCGGGTCTCAGGCCCCCGGGCCGGCCGAGTGCTCGACCACGGGCTCCGCGCTGGCGGGATCGAACGCCGCGTCCACCAGGAATTCGCGGACCTCGGGCACACTCCTGAGGAACTCGTCCGCCTCGTCGTCGGACTCCACCACCTGGCTCGCCCGCTCGGCGACGATCCGCCGCTCGAAAAGCTCCACCTCGCGCGCGACGCGGTCCGGGTCCCATCCGAGCAACCCGGCCATGAGGTCGGCGACCTCGCGCGCGCAGTCGACGCCTCCGTGCTGGTACTCCATCGAGATCCGCGTGCGGCGGACCAGGACGTCCTCGAGATGCAGGACCGCCTCGGCCTGGGCGGCGTAGACGATCTCCACGCGCAGGTAGCGCTCGGCCCCGCCGACAGGATCGAGCAGGTCGGGGCGGTCCGCCGCCAGGTCGAGGACGTCCTCGGCCAGCGTGCCGTAGCGGCCGAGCAGGTGCTGCATCTGGTCCTCGCGGATCTCGTAGTGATCGGCGATCCGGTCGGCGCGGTTGACCATCGCCGGATACCCGTCGGCGCCCAGGAGCGGGATCCGCTCGGTGGTCGAGGGCGGTACCGACGCGGCCCGCTCGCCCAGCTCGGACACCGCCGCGTCGACCGCGTCGGCGGCCATCACGCGGTAGGTCGTGTACTTGCCGCCCGCCACCACCACGGCCCCGGGGGCGACGGTCATCACCGCGTGCTCGCGCGAGAGCTTGGCGGTGGAGTCCGCGCCGCCCGACAGCAGCGGTCGCAGCCCCGCGTAGACGCCACGCACGTCCTCGCGGCGAATGGGCGTGGTGAGCACGGAGTTGACGTGGCCGAGGATGTACTCGATGTCCGCTCCGGTGGCCGCCGGGTGGGCCAGGTCGAGCTGCCAGTCGGTATCGGTGGTGCCGATGATCCAGTACTCGCCCCACGGGATGACGAACAGCACGGACTTCTCGGTGCGCAGGATCAGCGCCGCCTCGGAGTCGACCCTGTCGCGGTCCACGACGATGTGCACGCCCTTGGACGCCCGGACGGTGAAACCGCCCTCCTCCCCGAGCATCCGCTGCAGCTGGTCGGTCCACACGCCGGCCGCGTTGAGCACGACACGGGCCCGCACGTCGGTCTCGTGCCCGGTCTCCGCGTCGCGGACGCGCACGCCGGTGACCCGGTCCCCCTCACGGAGGTAGCCGATCACCTGGGTCGAGTTGGCCACGACCGCCCCGTGGTGCGCGGCCGTCCGGGCCAGGGTGAGGGTGTGCCTCGCGTCGTCGACGAGGCTGTCCCAGTAGCGGATCCCGCCCACCACGGCGTCCTCCCGCAGCCCGGGGGCCACGCGACGGGCGCCGGCCCGGCTGTAGTGCTTCTGCGGGGGGACGCTCTTCGCACCACCCATCACGTCGTAGAGCACAAAGCCGGCGGCCATGTACGGGCGTTCCCAGAAGCGGCGGGTCAGGGGGAAGAGGAACTTCAGCGGGGTGACGAGGTGCGGCGCCAGACGCGTCATGCTGAGCTCCCGCTCGTGCAGCGCCTCGGCGACCAGGCCGAAGTCGAGTTGCTCGAGGTAGCGCAGCCCGCCGTGGAACATCTTGGAGCTGCGGGAGGAGGTGCCCGCCGCGAAGTCGCGGGCCTCGACGAGCGCCACGTTGAGCCCGCGGGTGGCGGCGTCCAGCGCACTGCCCGTGCCGACCACGCCGCCGCCGACGACCACGACGTCGAACGTGTCCTCCTCCAGCCTGCGCCAGTCCTCGGCGCGGCGGTCGGGTCCGAGGACGGATCTGGACCTGGTCGTGCGCATGGACGCTCCCTCCGCGGCCGGGCGTGTGGTTCGGTCGGTCGGACCCGACTCTACGCCCGACCGGACGTAGTCTTGGGCACGTGACTAGGAACACCTACATTCTGGCGATCGACCAGGGCACCACGTCGACGCGGGCGATACTCTTCGACAACCAGGGCATGCCGGTCCCCGCGGCGACGGTCCAGGTGGAGCACCGCCAGGTCCTCCCGCGCGCGGGGTGGTTGGAGCACGATCCGATGGAGATCTGGGCGAACGTTCGCACCGCGATGGGCCAGGTGGCGGGCCGGGTGGACCTCGAGCCGGCGGCGGTCACCGCGATCGGCATCACCAACCAGCGCGAGACGACCGTGGTGTGGGACCGGGTCACCGGCGAGCCCGTCTACAACGCGATCGTCTGGCAGGACACGCGCACGTCGGGGCTCTGTGCGCGCCTCGCCGACGGACACCCCGACGGAGACGACCGCTTCCGAGATGTCACCGGGCTGCCCCTGTCGACCTACTTCGCCGGGCCCAAGATCCGGTGGATCCTCGATCACCTCGATTCCCGGGGAGAGCGCGGCACCGAGCGCGCGGAGGCCGGGGAACTGCTGGCGGGGACCATCGACTCGTGGCTGGTGTGGAACCTGACCGGTGGGAGGCGTGGGGGTGACGACGGCGAGGAGGCCCTCCACGTCACGGATGTCACCAACGCGTCGCGCACTCTGCTCATGGACCTGCGGACCCTGCAGTGGAGCGAGGAACTCTGTCGCGAGATCGGTGTGCCCCGCGCGATGCTCCCGGAGATCGTCCCCTCCTCCGGGGTGCTGGGTCACGTGGCCCGGCGCAGAATGTTCGGCGGTACGCCCATAGCGGGGATCCTCGGCGATCAGCAGGCCGCGATGTTCGGCCAGACCTGCTTCGAGCCCGGCGAGGCCAAGAACACCTACGGAACGGGCGCGTTCCTCTTGCTCAACACGGGAACGACGCCTCAGTTCAGCGACAACGGCCTGCTCACCACCGTGGCCTACCAGCTCGGGGACGACGACCCGGTCTACGCGCTGGAGGGCTCGGTGGCCGTGGCCGGGTCGTTGGTGCAGTGGCTGCGTGACAACCTCGGGGTGATCTCCACCGCGGGCGAGACGGAGGGTTTGGCCAAGTCGCTCGAGGACAACGGGGACTGTTATCTGGTGCCCGCGTTCTCGGGGCTGCTGGCCCCGCGCTGGCGGCCGGACGCCCGTGGCGCGATGGTGGGGCTCACCCGCTTCCACACGCGCGCGCACCTGGCCCGAGCGGCCCTGGAGGCGACCGCGTTCCAGACCCGCGAGATGACCGACGCGATGGTGGCCGACGCCGGTGAGTCCGCGGATTCGCTGCGCGTCGACGGCGGGATGGTGGTCAACGACTACCTCATGCAGTTCCAGGCCGACATCCTCGGCGTGGACGTGATCCGGCCCCAGGTCACCGAGACCACCGCGCTCGGGGCCGCGTTCGCGGCCGGGTTGGCGGTGGGTCAGTGGGATTCGCCCGACCGCCTACGCGAGTTGTGGCGGGAGGACTGCCGCTGGTCGCCGCAGATGCCCGGGCAGGAGCGCGAACGGCTGCTCGCGCGGTGGAACGACGCGGTCGAGCGCACGCTCTGCTGGGCGGACGCCGAGGGCTGAGCCCGGCGGACGCGATCAGTCCAGGTCGTCGTGGCGCATGAGCTGGCGCGCCGCCTCGGTGATCGTGCCCGTCATCGACGGGTAGACCGAGAACGACCCCGCGAGGTCGCCCACCGTCAGCTGATTCCGGACCGCCACCGAGATCGGCAGGATCAGCTCGGACGCCGTGGGGGCCACGACCACGCCGCCGATCACCACGCCGGAGGCCGGGCGACAGAAGAGCTTGACGAAGCCGCGCCGCAGGCTGCGCATCTTGGCCCGCGGGTTGCCGGCCAGCGGCATGACCTCGACGCGGGCGGGGACCTCGCCGCTCTCGATCTGCGCGTGCGAGATGCCGACCGTGGCGATCTCGGGCCGCGTGAACACCGCGGAGGCCACGGTCCGCAGCTTGATGGGGTTCACGCCCTCGCCGAGCGCGTGGTACATCGCGATGCGGCCCTGCATGGCTGCCACCGAAGCCAGCGGGAACAGGTCCGTGCAGTCGCCACCGGCGTAGATGCCCGGGGCGGTGGTGCGGGAGACGCGGTCGACCTTGATATGGCCACTGGACTGCAACTCGACGCCCGCGTTCTCCAAACCGAGGCCCTGCGTGTTGGGCACCGACCCGACACAGATGAGGGCGTGCGAGCCCTTGACCGTGCGCCCGTCACCGAGGCGGACGATGATGCCGTCCTCGAAGTGCTCGACCGCGTCGGCGCGCGCGTGCTTGACCAGCGACACGCCACGCTCGCTCAGTGCCTCCTCCAGCACCAGGGCGGCGTCGGCGTCCTCGTGCGGCAGCACCCGGTCTCGACTGGAGACCATGGTGACCTTGACGCCCATCTCGGTGAACGCCGAGACGAACTCGGCACCGGTGACGCCCGAGCCGATCACGACCAGGTGGGTGGGCAGCTCGGTGAGGTCATAGAGCTGACGCCAGTTGAGGATCCGCTCACCGTCGGGCTCGGCGCCCCGGAGCACGCGCGGGCTGGACCCGGTGGCCATGAGGACCACGTCGGCGTCGAAGATCTTCTCCTGCCCGTTCTCGAAGGTCACTGCCACCCGGTGCGAGGCCATGCCCGGCTGCGAGTCGTGCAGACGCGCCCAGCCGGAGATCAGCCGCACGCCCTCTCGCTGCAGCTGCGCCCGGATGTCGGCGGACTGCGCGCGGGCCAGGGACTTGACCCTCCCGTTGACCTGCCCCAGCTTGTATGCGGTGGGGTCGAAGTGAGCCTGGACGCCCATCTCCTCTGCGCGACGCATGTCCGTGCGGACGCCCGTGGTGGCGATGAACGTCTTGGACGGCACGCAGTCGCTGAGCACACAGTTGCCGCCGATGCCGTCCGCGTCGACGATCGTGACGTCCGCACCGTACTGGGCGGCGACCAGCGCCGCCTCGTAGCCGGCGGGTCCGCCGCCGATGATGATGATGCGTTGCGTCACATGTCCTCCACGGCTCGCTGGGGTAAGGGCCGAGCGCCGCGCCCCGCTGTGGCGGACCGCGTCACGTCCGCCGTACACGGTAGTCGAACGATCCGATCGGGGCCGAGGACGTCGGGCCCGGTGCCGCCCCCAGGGACTAGGGTTGTGACCGTGCCTCTTTACGCCGCGTACGGGACGAACATGCATCCCGATCAGATGAACACCCGCGCGCCGCACTCCCCCTTCGCCGGGACCGGGTGGGTGGACGGCTGGCGCCTCACCTTCGCCGGGGACGATCCCACCTGGCAGGGCGCCGTCGCCACGGTCGTACCGGACCAGGGGTCGAGGGTCTTCGTGGTGCTCTACGACGTCCCCGAGGAGGACGTCCGGGCACTCGACCGCTGGGAGGGCACCGACGAGATGCCCGCGCGCAAGATCCGGGTCCGCGTCACCCGCCGGCCGACGGTGCCCGACGGTCCCCCGGTCGATGCCCAGGAGTCCGAGTTCGCCGTGGACACCACCACCCCCACCGGCACCGGCACAGACGACACCGTGCTCGCGTGGTTGTACGTCATGGACGCCTTCGAGGGCGGGTTGCCGTCGGCGAGGTACCTCGGTCTGCTCGCCGACGCCGCCGAGTGCGCGGGCGCCCCCGACCAGTACGTGCACGAACTGCGCACGCGGGAATCACGCAACGTCGGCCCGGGCGCCTGAGCAGACGATGGCGCCCCTGCTCTCCCCCACCGACGACGCCCGCGACGCGTCCGCACAGATCGCGCGCCTGAGCGGTCGCGACCGCCACGACGTCGCGCTCGTGTTGGGCTCGGGGTGGTCCGAGGTCGTCGCCGGGCTCGCCGACCCGGGCACGGCCGTGACCGTCGCGGCCGCCGACCTGCCCGGGTTCGTCACCCCCACGGCCGCCGGTCACCGCGGCGCCGTGACCAGTTGCCTCGTCGACGGCGTGCCGCTGCTGTCAGTGGCCGGCCGCACCCACCTCTACGAGGGCGCGGACACCGCGCCCGTCGTCCACCCCGCCCACGTCGCGGCCGCGGTCGGCGCCCGCACGCTGGTGCTCACCAACGCCGCCGGTGGCCTGCGGGACGACATGGCCGTCGGGGACCTCGTTCTCATCCGCGACCACCTCAACCTCACCGGGCGCTCGCCGCTGACCGGGCCGCTGTTCGTCGACATGGTGGACGCCTACTCCCCGCGGCTGCGCGCCGCGGCCACCGACGCCATCGCGGCCGCCGAGGGCGTCTACGCCGCGATGCCCGGACCGCAGTACGAGACCCCGGCCGAGATCACGATGCTGCGGGCCCTCGGCGCGGACCTCGTGGGCATGTCGACGGTGCCCGAGACCATCACCGCCCGCGCGTTGGGGTTGGACGTGGTCGCCGTGTCGCTGGTGACCAACCTCGCCGCCGGCGTCACCGGCCAGCCCCTCGACCACGCCGAGGTCCTGGCCGCCGGCGCCGCCGGATCCGCCCGCCTCACCGGGGCGCTGCGGGCGCTCGTCCCGGTCGTCTCCCGGACCTGATCGCCCACGCCCACCGCGAGGAACCGACGGAGCAGCCCGTGACCCTGACCTTCGGCACCGCCGGCGTCCGCGCTCCCCTCGGGCCCGGGCCCGACGAGATGAACGACCGGACCGTCGCCCTGGTCGCCACCGCCGTCGCCCGGCACCTACGCGAACATGAACCCTCCGGTTCGACGGTCATCGTGGGCGGAGACGCCCGGCACGGGTCCGCCCGATTCGTCGACGTCGCGGCTGCGGTGTTGGCGGCGCACGACCTCGTCGTCGTCGTCCCCGGAGGCCCCGTGGCCACCCCGGTGATCGCCGCGGCGGTCCGCGCGCGCGGCGCCGCCGGCGGGCTCATGGTGACCGCGTCCCACAACCTGGCCGGAGACAACGGCGTCAAGGTCTACGGGCGCGGGGGCGCGCAGATCATCCCGCCCACCGACGCCCACATCGAGCGGCACCTGCGCGCCGCGGCGCGCGGGGGGGTCACGGTCCCCACGGCGGTACCCGCGTCGGCGCGCACCGACCCCGCCCGTGGGTCGGTGCGGGTGGACCCCATGCTGGTCGACGACTACGTGGCCTCCGTCGTCGCGGCACTGCCCCGGCCGGGTCGGCCGCCCCGCGTGGCCCTGACCCCCGTCCACGGGGTCGGCGGCGATCTCTGCGTCCGCGTCCTGGCCGGCATCGGTGTGGACGATGTGACGTTGGTGCGCGAGCAGGCCGTCCCCGACCCGGACTTTCCCACCGTCGCCTCGCCGAACCCCGAGATGCCCGACACGACGGCGCGGCTGATGGAGCTCGCGGCGCGGATCGACGCCGACGTGGCGATCGCGCTCGACCCTGACGCCGATCGCTGCGCTGTCGGCCTGGTCGGCCCGGACGGGCGTTGGCGGATGCTCGACGGCGACGAGACCGGGGCGGTCCTGGCCGATCATCTGCTGCGCGCGCCACTCCCCGGCGCGGGCGGGGGCCCGGGGACGGACGCCAGCCCGGGGGCGGGCGACGTGCCGGGAACGGACGGCGGATCGGAAGCGCCCGCGGATGCCGATACGAGGGTGCCGGTCGTGGCGTCGACGATCGTGTCCTCGCGACTACCGTCCCTGCTGGTTCCTGCGCGCGGCGGGCGGTACGTCGAGACGCTGACCGGGTTCAAGTGGCTCGTACGCGCCGGCGAGCCGCTCCGCTACGCCTACGAGGAGGCCATCGGGCACTGCGTGCTGCCGGACGTCGTGGCCGACAAGGACGGGATCGCGGCGGCCGCGGCGTGGTGCGCGATGGTCGGCTCCGGTGGCCCGTCTGTCGCCGCGCGGCTTGATGCGCTCGCCGGGGAGTTCGGGGCGCACACGCGGCACAACGTCCCGCTGCCGCTGGCCTCGGGGACGGACCCGGTGGCCGTGCTGGACCGGGTGGGCGCGCTGCTCGCCACCGTCGGCAGGGTGCGCGCGCTCGACGGCACGGCGGGCCTGCGCGTGGATGTCGACGGTGCGCGCGCGGTGGTGCGCCCCTCAGGTACGGAGCCCCTGCTCAAGACCTACGTGGAGGCGTGGACCCCGGCCGCGCCGTCGCCGGCGGACCGGGACGACGCCGAGCGTCGGCTGGCGATGCTGGGAGAGGCGGTGGCCGACGCCGTCGCCGTGGCCGTGGCCCGCCGCGACGTGGGCTGACAGTGATGATGTGTGTAGTGGTTCTTCGGGCGGGTCTGACTCACGGGCTGACCGTCGCGGTGGCTGACTAGAAGCGGATTTGTCGGCCCGCTCGGGGGATCGCTACGCACGCGACCGGACGGGCGTTTGTGACCTCATAGGAGCTTGGTTCAGAAGCCCCGCCACTGTCTTGTCCGCCCGCCTGGCCGGCGCGTGCTGCCCCACCGGGATCAACGAGAAAGGCAGCAGTGACCATGATGTCCGATCAGCACGTGCATGTCATCGCCGGAGTGGATACGCATGGCCAGACCCATCACGCGGCGGTGATCGACTCCCTCGGGCGGCATCTGGCCGACCGAGAGTTCCCGGCCACGGGTTCCGGGTACCGGCAGCTACTTTCATGGCTCGGCGGCCACGGCACCGTGCAGGCCGTTGGGGTCGAGGGCACCGGTGCCTACGGCGCCGAGCTGTCTCGGGTGCTGGCCCGGGCCGGACTATCGGTGGTCGAAGTCGACCGACCCGACCGCAAGACCCGGCGGATGAAGGGCAAGTCCGACCCGATAGACGCCTATGCCGCTGCTACCGCGGTCGCCTCCGGGCGTGCCACTGGCGTGCCGAAGACCCGCGACGGGATCGTGGAGGCCGTCCGGGCCTTGCGTGTGCCTCGGCGCTCCGCGGTCAAGGCCCGTACCCAAGCGATCAACCAGGCCAGGCAGCTGGTGATCACCGCTCCGGAGGAATTGCGAGCCCAGTTGCGTGGCCTGCCCGCCCGCGAGCTGGCCGCAGTCTGCGCCCGGTTCCGTCCCAGCGACCTCGCTAGTCCCCTCGGCGCGACCAAGGCGGCACTACGCATTCTGAGCCGCCGGATCCTGGCACTGAGTGAGGAGATCGCCGACCTCGACGTCGAGCTGAAAGCCCTGACCGCGCAGACGGCTCCGACCCTGATGAACCGCATGGGCGTGGGACCTGACGTCGCCGGGCAGCTTCTGGCCACCGCGGGCGACAACCCAGACAGGCTGCGCTCCGAAGCGGCGTTCGCGCACCTGTGCGGCGTGGCCCCGATCCCTGCCTCTTCAGGACGACGAGACCGACACCGACTCAACCGCGGTGGCGACCGGGCCGCGAACCACGCCCTGCATACCATCGCACTGAGCCGCATGCGATGGGACGAACGCACCCGCTCCTACGTTGACCGACGAACCGCGCAAGGCCTGTCCAAGAAAGACATCATGCGCTGCCTCAAACGCCACATCGCGCGCGAGATCTACCATGCCCTGATCAACGACCTACAGGCTCGCGACCCCGCCACCAAAGCACCGACCACCGCCGACCTCGCCAAAGCCGCTTGACATCCATAGGAGCATCCGGCGGACGTCAGACGGGACCGCGCGTCATCGGGGGCCGAAGAGGCGGTCGCCCGCGTCGCCCAGGCCGGGGACGATGAAGGCGTTCTCGTCGAGGCGCTCGTCGATCGTCGCGGTGACCAGCGTCGCCGCCAGGCCCGACTCCCGCACGGCCTCGATCCCCTCCGGCGCGCACAGGACGCACACCACCGTCAGGCCGGTCGCGCCGCGTGCCGTGAGCGTCTCCAGCGTCGAGACCAGGGACCCGCCGGTGGCGAGCATCGGGTCGAGCACCACCACGTGGCGCCCGGAGAGCTCCTCGGGCAGCGAGCACAGGTACGACACCGGCTCGTGACTCTCCTCGTCGCGGGCCAGGCCTATGAACCCGACCTGGGCACCGGGCAGCAGCCGCGTGGCCGGGTCCAGCAGCCCCAGGCCCGCGCGAAGGACCGGCACGATCAGCGGGACACCGTCCACGGCCACGCCCGTCGTCTCCACGATGGGGGTGGTGACCGGAACCTGCTTCGTCGGGATCGAGCGGAAGGCCTCGTAACAGAGCATGGTCCCGAGCGCGTCCATCGCGGCCCGGAACCCGGCGGTGTCGGTGGCGGAATCACGTAGGGTTCGGAGCCGGTCCCCGACCAGCGGGTGGTCCACGACGATGATGTCCATGCCCGTCAGGATTCCACACCGGACGAATCGCGGATCGGGTGGAACCGGATCGCCTCCCCTGCGCGTCGAACCCTGTGACGGACGAGAAGACGGCGTTGAGGGGACGAGGCCATGGCGGACGGGGCGATTGATGTCGATGTCGACGGTTTACGGGAACTGGGCACGGGGCTGACCACCCTGGCCGACACGCTGGGGGGCGCGCTCGAGGCGGTCGACGCGGTGCCGATCGACGCGGTCGCACCGGTGGTGGGGCCGGTCGGGGCCGACTTCATGTCCGCGTTGCTGGCCGCCACCGCACGGCACCGCGAGGTGCTGGCCGATCTCACGCGCGTCACGGACGCCGCCGGTGACCTGGTGTTGCAGACCGGCCGTCTGTTCGAGGAGTCCGACGCCGCGGGCGCGGCCATGATCGGTGCGGCGGGCACCGGGGGCCCGGGAGCGGCGGGTGCGGGCCCAGCGGGGCTCGACATGACCGAGAGGTGGGTGTGATCCGGTGATCGCCGACGCGTTGGCCTACGCGGGCCCCATAAAGCAGATCCTCGACCTGCTGTCCGCCGAGGAGTTCGTCCCCGGCGAGGCCCGCGACATCATGCGGCCGGTCAGCGAGGGCCTCGAGGTGGCCCAGCAGATGGGGCCGCCCCTCGAGCGGCTGTTGTCCGAATCGTGGAACTCGCTCGCCTCCCTCGGTGCGGCCCACTCGATCGCGGAGGTCGGACGGACCATGGGCGCGCTCGGGGAGTCCGCGGCGGAGATCGCGCGCGTCACCGCGGTCGCGGCGGAGATCGTGGTCCGCGGCACCGTCGAGGTGATCGGCATCGTCCAGCAGTTCCTCGCCCGCGCCGCCGCCCTCGGTCCGGCGCTGGTGACCCCGGCCGGGCAGGGTGCGCTGCTCGGCCTGGCCGCAGAGCACCTCGCGCGCGGGATACAGGTAGCCGAGCGCGTGCAGAACGAACTCAGAATCCCCACCGCGGAAATGCGGGCGATCGCCGCGGGCATTCCGCCGGCGCCGCGCATGCCGGGCGCGCTCGCCGCGGACAGCAGCACCGGCGGCGCGATCAACGCAACCACGGTCGCCTACTCGGGGTCGGGACCGGGCGCGATCACCGCCGCCGACAGCGCGGCGGGCGGGGCTCACGGCGGCGCAGGCGGAGCCTACTCCGCGGGTGGCGGCTCTGTGGGTGCGACGGCGTCGCCGGACGGGTACGGCGGATCGTCCGAGGGGGCGGCGACCGCGGCGCCCGGTTCAGTGGGCTTCGGGGACGCCGGTTCCGGTCTGATCGGCGGCGGTACCGAGGTCACGCTGCCCGACGGCTCGGTCGTCACCGCCCCCAACGAACAGGCCGCCGGGGCGGTGCGTAACGCGCTCAGCCAGCAGGGCGTGCCCTACGTGTGGGGCGGCACGACCCCGGGGCAGGGGCTCGACTGCAGCGGGCTCACGCAGTGGGCGTACCGGGACGCCGGAGTGGAGATCCCCCGGCTGGCCCAGGAACAGGGCGTCGGCGTCCAGGTGTCGGCGCAGGACCTCATGCCTGGTGACCTGCTGGTGTGGGACGGTCACGTCGCCATGTACATCGGCAACGGGCAGATCGTGGAGGCCGGGGACCCTGTAGCGGTATCGGGCCTGCGCACCGACAATATAGGCATGTCCTTCTACGGTTTCTACCGCCCGACAGGCGGATGACCCGCGACACCTGCCGTCGCACCGACCCCATGACCGGCGTGGTCGCCGAGGTCGGTACCGACGGCGTGCCGGTGGGTCTGGCCCTGCCTGCTGACCTGCTGGACCGCCCGTCTACGGAGGTGGCGCGGGCGGTCCTGCGCACGCTCACCGCCGCGGCGGGCGACGCCCGCGAACTCCTCGAACGCCTCGCCGCCGAGGAGGGTGACGGACACGGTCGTGACGAGTGGCAGTGGGACGACGACGAGCTGCGGGAGACCGTCTCGTGAGCGGCGGCGGACTGGACGTGGAGGCCTTCCTCGACCGTCTGCGCGGGATCGCGGCCGAATGGGAGTCCGCCCACGACCAGCTGGAGACGCTGCGCGTGGTGTCCAGCAGCCGCGACCAGCTCGCCACCGCCACCGCGGACTCCGGCGGGACCGTGATCGATCTCGTCTTGGCATCCGGCCTGCGCCGCCACGGCTCGGAGACGGTCGCCGCGTCGATCCTCGAGGCCACCGCGGACGCCGTCGAACAGGCCAACGCGCGACGCGCCGAGCTGGTGTCGGGCTCGGTGGCGCTCGCGGTGATCGGTCGTAGGGGCGCCGCCGAGGACGCCGCCCGCCGGCACCCGGACGCCACCCGGGCGGGCCGTGGCACCGGCTGAGCGGGCGTGGATATGCTGACCAGCATGGCCAAGGACATCGTCCCGATCGAGCTCGGTCTCCCGGAGGGAGACGTCACGACCCTCTGGGCACCCAGCTGGCGCGAGGACAACGACGACTGGGAGGCGTTCCTGGGCCTCGGTGACGATCTCTACGCGTTCGACTCGACGGCCGAACTCCTGGCGCTGGTGCGCAGCGGCGCCGAGCACGACCTGCAGGACCACCCCTCGTGGGAGCAGTTCGCACAGTCCGACGTCCTCGACTTCCGCGCCGCCGACGAGAACTGCTACGACCTGGTCGGCGTCCTCGAACTGCTCGGCGAGAACCCCACCGAGTCCTCGGTCGACGAGATCGACCAGTCCTTCGCGATCGCCCGCTCGATCGGCGAGGTGTGCGAACTCGACACCGTGACCAAGTTCTTCAACGGCAATCCCGTCCTGGCGTCCGTCACGCACGGCATGGACGAGTTCTACGGCCGCGACGGGCTCAAGCTGTGGAAGTCCATCCGCAAGACCGTCGCCAAGGGCTGGGACGACGTCCTCGACGCCATCCAGGACGTCATGGCCACCCCCGACCTCGACCGCGGCGAGGTCGAGCGTGCCCGCCGCGACCTCGCGACCGCCGAGGCTGCACTCCCCGAGCCGGAGCCGGAGCCCGAGCCCGCACCCACCGGCTACCCCGAGGGCTCCCTGTGGGAGAGCGTCGGTATCGACCCCGTCAAGATCGTGTTCTCCGATCAGGAGTACCTCAGCCTGCGTTGCTACCTCGGGGACCGCCCCGTGTTCCTCGGGGACGGCGACCAGGCCTACGTCTTCACCAGCCCCCGCGGCCTGGCCCGCTTCCTGGCGGACAACGACGACGCGACGCTCAGCAGGGTGGCCACGTACGAGCGCGTCAAGCTCGCCGCGGTCGACGGCAGCCTCGACGTCCACGTCACCGACGACAACGCCTACGTCCTGGCGGGGCTCGACCGCGACATCGAGGTCGGCCCCGACATGGTCGACTCCGACCAGCTCGGCCTGGCCGTGGAACTCATCACCGACCTCGCCAACTATGTCGGCGACGCCGAGCTCGAGGCGTCGGTCACCGGCCGCGGCTCGGCGCTGCGTCGGTTCCTGCACTACGTGCTCAACCCCGACGACGCCAGGCTGCTCGAGCCGACCGCACCGTTCGACGACGAGGCAACCGAGTGGCGCGACCTCGTCGACGACGTCGAGAAGCTCGTCACCACCCCCGACATGGCCTGACGGGTCACCACCCGCGCAGGCGGTCGGCGACCTCCCCCGCGGGACCGCGCCCAGGGCCCGTCCCCAGGGCGGCCCGGAGCTCGTCGACGGCGGCGGGCAACCGTGCCGCGTCGCCCGCGTGGACGGTGGCCACCACGTCCCCGGCGCTGACCACCTCGCCCTCGACGCGGTCCAGCAGGACGCCGGCGGCGTGGTCGACCGTCTCGCCGGGGCCGGTGCGCCCCGCCCCGGACAACCACGACGCGCGACCGACCCCGAGAGCGTCCCACCTGATCGGACCCGACGCCGGGGCCCGCACCTGTACGACATGCGCTGCCCGCGGTGGGACCGCGTCCGGGTCCCCGCCCTGCGCGGAGATCATCGCCCGGTAGGCGTCCATGGCCCGCCCGTCCGCCAGCCGGGCACGCGGGTCGGCGTCCGGGATCCCCACCGCGGCGAGCGCCTCCAGCGCCAGCGCGCAGGTGAGGTCGACCATGTCGGCGGGCCCCCCGCCGGCGAGGATCTCCCGCGCCTCAGCCACCTCGAGCGCGTTGCCCACGGCGCGACCGAGCGGCGTGTGGTTGGCGGTCACCAGGGCGCTGGTCCGCACACCGGCGGCGGCGCCGATCCCGACCATCACCCGCGCCAGCTCGCGGGCGTCGGCGGGGGCGGGCAGGAACGCGCCGGAGCCGAACTTCACGTCCAACACCAGCGCTCCGGTGCCCTCGGCGATCTTCTTGCTCATGATGGACGCCGCGATCATCGGGATGGACGCGACGGTGCCGGTGACGTCTCGGAGCGCGTAGAGGGCCCGGTCGGCGGGGGCGAGGTCCGCCCCGGCAGCGCAGATCACGGCCCCCGTCCGCGTCAGGACGGCCCGCAGTTCGTCGGCGTCGAGGTCCGCGCGCCACCCGGGGATCGACTCGAGTTTGTCGAGCGTGCCGCCCGTGTGGCCGAGTCCGCGACCGGACAGCTGCGGCACGGCGACGTCCCAGGTCGCGAGCAGCGGCGTGAGCACGAGGGTGATCGCGTCGCCCACCCCGCCGGTCGAGTGCTTGTCGACGGTCGGCACCACGGCGTCGCCGCGGGTCACGGTGGACAGGTCCAGTCGGGTGCCCGAGCGCACCATGGCAGAGGTCCACCGGGAGATCTCGTGGTCGGTCATCCCGCGGAAATAGATCGCCATCGCGAGCGCGGACATCTGCTCGGGCGCGACGGCCCCGCTGGTGAACCCCTCGACGATCCAGTCGATCTCGTCGTCGTCGAGCTCCCGTCCGTCCCTCTTCGCCTCGATGATCCGCACGGCGTCATGGCGTCGCGCCGGACCGACCCGCGCGCTCACGCCAGGTCCCCCGGCCCGAACGCGTCCGGGAGGAGCTCGCCGAGGCGCACCGCGCCGCGTGCGGTGTGGACGACCAGGTCGGGGCCGCCGTGTTCGTAGAGGAGCTGCCGGCAGCGCCCGCACGGCGAGAGCGGCTCGCCGGTGTGGGTGACGACGACGAGCTCGAGCAGCCTCCCGCCTCCGGTGCGGTGGAGGTCCGACACGAGCGAACACTCGGCACACAGTGTCAACCCGTAGGAGGCGTTCTCCACGTTGCACCCGACGACGATCCGATCCCGCCCGTCTCCCCGGCCGGGGGGCGGCGTGATCCCGGGTTCCGTTCCCGCGACGGCAGGGCCGACCGGAGGCCCGGTCAGCGCGGCGGCACCGACCCCCAGGCCGGAGTAGGGCGTGTAGGCGTTTCGCGCGGCCCCCAGTGCCACTTCCGTGAGAGTGTCGACAAGAGTGCTGCGTTGTGCTGCGGATTCGTCATGCGTCACGTCGATCTACCCCTCGGTAACTTCATTTAGGGTCGCCTAACAGGCATTACCCGCCCCGACCACGGTACCCACCCTGGTTTTCGTCAGGCAGATCTCAGGTCTAAAGTCCTAGTAGGCGCCCGCTGTGCTCTCGGGCCGGAACGCGCGCCGATGGCATCAGGCCCAGACGATTCGGAGGCACGACAAGCCCATGAGTACTGCGCAGGCGCCGGCGCGTCCGGCCCCCAGAAAGAAGCTCAATCTCTACAAGGGTGACCCGGGGATGTGGTCGTGGGTCGCCCACCGGATCTCCGGCGTCGCGATCTTCTTCTTCCTCTTCGTGCACGTGCTCGACACGTCGCTCGTCACGGTGAGCCCGGAGAGCTATAACGCGGTCATCGACACGTACAAGACGCCGATCGTCGGGCTGATGGAGATCGGCCTCGTGGCGCTCGTGCTGTTCCACGCGCTCAACGGCCTGCGCATCGTCCTGGTGGACTTCTGGTCCAAGGGCGCCAAGTACCAGCGCCAGATGCTGTGGACGATCCTCGCGATCTGGGTCGTGGTCTTCGCCGCCGCGACCGCGCGCCTCCTCTTCCTCCTCTTCGAGCACCTCTAAGGAGAACGATCACCATGGCAGACGCACCTGTTCTCCAGACCTCCTACGACCGCCCCGCCTCGCTGGCGCAGCCCCGGTCCCCGCGCCTCCGCTCGCGCTTCAACTTCGAGCGCACCGCGTGGATCTTCATGCGCTTCTCCGGCGTCGCGCTGGTCATCCTCACCCTCGGCCACCTGACGGTCGGCCTCATGATCGACGAGGGCGTCCACCGCATCGACTGGGCCTACGTGGCCGATCGCTGGCAGAGCCCGTTCTGGGCGACCTGGGACATCCTCATGCTCTGGCTGGCGATGCTGCACGGCGCCAACGGTGTCCGCACCATCATCGCCGACTACTCGCGCAAGGACTCGACCCGGTTCTGGCTCAACTCGATCCTCCTCGCCGCCACCGTTCTGACCCTGGTCCTGGGCACCTACGCCATCTTCGGCCTCGCCTACGACATCTGATCGACGGCAGTATCCGGCCGGCGGACTTCACCCTTCCGAAAGCGAGCACTGAGAAACCCATGACCGATCGTCAGGTCCACCAGCACCAGTACGACGTAGTGATCGTCGGCGCGGGCGGCGCAGGCATGCGCGCGGCCATCGAGGCGGGCCCGCGTACCCGTACCGCGGTCCTCACCAAGCTCTACCCCACCCGCTCCCACACCGGCGCCGCCCAGGGCGGCATGTGCGCGGCCCTCGCCAACGTCGAGGAGGACAACTGGGAGTGGCACACGTTCGACACGGTCAAGGGCGGCGACTACCTCGTCGACCAGGACGCCGCGGAGATCATGGCCAAGGAGGCCATCACCGCCGTCATCGACCTGGAGAACATGGGCCTGCCGTTCAACCGCACGCCCGAGGGCAAGATCGACCAGCGCCGCTTCGGCGGACACACCCGTGACCACGGCAAGGCGCCCGTCCGCCGGGCCTGCTACGCGGCCGACCGCACGGGTCACATGATCCTGCAGACGCTCTACCAGAACTGCGTAAAGCACAAGGTCGAGTTCTTCAACGAGTTCTACGTGCTGGACCTCTGCCTCACGGAGACCGCCGACGGCCCCGTCGCCACCGGCTGCGTCGCCTACGAGCTCGCCTCCGGCGACCTGCACGTCTTCCATTCCAAGGCCACCGTCTTCGCGACCGGCGGCTCGGGCCGTATGTACAAGACCACCTCCAACGCCCACACCCTCACCGGTGACGGCATGGCCGTGGTCTTCCGCAAGGGCCTGCCGCTGGAGGACATGGAGTTCCACCAGTTCCACCCGACCGGCCTGGCCGGCCTGGGCATCCTCATCTCCGAAGCCGTCCGTGGCGAGGGCGGCATCCTGCGTAACGCCGACGGCGAGCGTTTCATGGAGCGCTACGCCCCCACCATCAAGGACCTCGCCCCGCGTGACATCGTCGCCCGCTCGATGGTCCTCGAGGTGCGCGAGGGTCGCGGCGCCGGCCCCGAGAAGGACTACGTCTACATCGACGTGACCCACCTCGGCGCCGACGTGCTCGAGGAGAAGCTGCCCGACATCACCGAGTTCTCCCGCACGTACCTCGGTGTGGACCCCGTGACCGAGCTCGTGCCCGTGTTCCCCACCTGCCACTACGTCATGGGCGGCATCCCGACCAACGTCCGGGGCGAGGTGCTGCGCAACAACTCCGACGTCGTCCCCGGCCTGTACGCCGCCGGAGAGTGCGCCTGCGTGTCCGTCCACGGCTCCAACCGCCTGGGCACCAACTCGCTGCTGGATATCAACGTCTTCGGCCGCCGCGCCGGCATCGCCGCGGCGGAGTACGCTGCGAACCACGAGTTCGTCGAGCTCCCCGAGGAGCCGGAGAAGATGGTCCGCGACTGGATGGAGCGCATGCTCGCCCCGCACGGCACGGAGAACGCCGCCGACATCCGCAGCCAGATGCAGGCCATGATGGACGACAAGGCGTCGGTGTTCCGCACCGAGCAGTCGCTCACCGAGGCCCGCGATGAGCTGCGCGAGCTGAAGAAGCGCTACGCCGAGGTCACCGTCTCGGACAAGGGCAAGCGTTTCAACACCGAGCTCTTGGAAGCCGTCGAGCTGGGCTTCCTGCTGGAGCTGGCGGAGGTCACGGTCGTCTGTGCCCTCAACCGCAAGGAGTCCCGCGGCGGTCACTCCCGCGAGGACTACCCTGACCGCGACGACGAGACATACATGAAGCACACCATGGCGTTCAAGGAGGGCGGTCTCGACCTGCTCTCCGACATCCGGCTGGACTGGAAGCCGGTTGTGCAGACCCGCTACGAGCCGATGGAGCGTAAGTACTGATGACCACCGCAGTCGACACCACCAAGGCCACCGACGGCAGGGACCCGAACTCCGACAACCGTCCCGTCCCGCCCGGCTCGACCATGGTCACGCTGAAGATCGCCCGGTTCAACCCGGAGGATCCGGATTCGGCGGGTTGGAAGGAGTACGAGGTCCCGGCCCTACCGTCGGACCGTCTGCTCAACCTGCTGATGTACGTCAAGAACTACATCGACGGGTCCCTGGCGTTCCGCCGGTCCTGTGCGCACGGCATCTGCGGGTCGGACGCCATGCTCATCAACGGCGTGAACCGCCTGGCGTGCAAGGTCCTCATGAAGGACATGCTCCCCAAGGACGGCAAGTCCATCACCATCACTGTGGCGCCGCTGCGCGGTCTGCCGGTGGAGAAGGATCTCTACGTCGACATGGAGCCGTTCTTCAAGTCGTACCGCGACGTCATGCCGTACCTCATCACGTCCGGCAACCAGCCGACCGCCGAGCGCATCCAGTCGCAGACCGACCGCGCCCGCTTCGACGACACCACCAAGTGCATCCTCTGCGCCTGCTGTACGACCTCCTGCCCCGTGTTCTGGGCCGACGGGTCGTACTTCGGGCCGGCGGCCATCGTCAACGCTCACCGGTTCATCTTCGACTCCCGTGACGAGGGCGCCGCCGAGCGTCTCGAGATCCTCAACGACGCCGAGGGCGTGTGGCGCTGCCGCACCACCTTCAACTGCACCGACGCGTGCCCCCGTGGCATCCAGGTCACGCAGGCGATCCAGGAGGTCAAGCGCGCACTGCTGTTCGCCCGCTGATCATCCCCACGCGGGGCGCCCCAGACTCCGCCGCGGCCGGGGCCGCATCCTCCACTTCCGGAGGGTGCGGCCCCGCCCGCATTTCCGGCCCGCCCGGGCCTGCGCTGCGCGCGTCACTGCGCACCCTACCCATGCCTCCCATGGCCGCCTCTCGCCATGGCGTCTGGCGCGTACCGATGAGCGCGCGAGACGACATGTCCGCGCGCGGCTGTCGAAAGCTGGCGAGCGAGACGCCATCGGGAGGGGCGAGACGCCATCGCAGGGAGCGGCTGCAAGCGACGCCGGGAGCGAGACGCCATCGCCGGGAGCGGCTGCGGGGAATGCGTTCGCCTCGGCGGCCCGTCTCACGGCGGATCCGGCCCACGAACGACCCGGACGGTCATAGAATCTGGACCCGTGACCAGCACCCGACGACGGCCCGCACACCGCGCCGCCGGCCTCGCGATCGCGGCCCTCGTCGCGCTGACACCCCTCGCCGCCGCGGACCCCGCTACGGCCGTCGAACCCGCGCCGGACCTCCCGCTCACGGAGGCGCCGCCGGCGGCCGTGTTGCCGTCGACCACCTCGTCGTCGTACTTCGACACCCCACGCGACATCACCGGCTGTCCCCACCGCACGACCCCGCCCGCACCGGTCGACGAGTCCGAGGTCCCGCTGCCCGGCCAGACCGCGCCCACCCCTCCCCCCGTCCCCGAGATCCCGCCGGGCGGCGACGCGCTGGCCGGCTGCGACGTCGTAGCCCCTGACGGTTTCGAGACGCCCCGCGACGTGACGGCGAGCGCGTGGATGATCTCCGACCTCGACAGCGGCGAGATCGTGGCCGCCCGCGACCCTCACGGTCGCTATCGCCCCGCCAGTCTCATCAAGACGCTGCTCGCGACCGTCGCGCTCGACACTCTCGACCCGGATCGGATCGTCCACGTCACCGACGCCGACCTCGAGGGGGCCGAGGGCAGCCTCGTGGGCGTCGGCCCGGGCGGTGCGTACTCCGTCAAACGACTGCTCACCGGACTGCTCATGTCGTCGGGCAACGACGCGGCCGTGGTGCTCGCGCACCAGATGGGCGGGATCGAGGCGACGCTCGAGGCGATGAACGCCCACGCCGCCGGGATCGGGGCGCGCAGCACCTATGCGGCCACGGTCAACGGGCTCGACGGGCCCGGCATGATGTCCAGCGCCTACGACATGACGCTGATCTTCCGCGACGCGATGACCCGGCCGACGTTCGCCGAGATCGTCGCCACGCAGTCCACCGGATTCCCCGGGTATCCCGCCGGCGAGGGCGCGGGCCCGCCCGACCCCGCCGAGGCGCCGCCGAACACCGGCCCGGTCATCCGCCCGGACGGGGTCACCGTCAATCCCGGGTTCGTGGTGGGCAACGACAACCTGCTCCTCTACAACTACCCGGGCGCGATCGGCGGCAAGACCGGCTTCACGGACGACGCCCGCCACACGTACATCGGCGCGGCCGAGCGCGACGGGCGGCGGCTGGCAGTGGTGCTGCTCGACGGCACCCGCGTGCCCGCGGCCCCGTGGCAGCAGGCGGCGTCCCTGCTCGATGCCGCGTTCGCCACCGGCGGCACGGTGGGGTCGCTCGGGGCCGGCGAACAGGACCCGTCCGACGACGCGACGGCTCATCTCGCCTCCGGGCCGCTCGGCACGGCGGGGCACCCGGGCGCGGCGGACTCGGCGGACGTCGGCGACTCGCTGCTGGGGCGCTACGGGCCGTGGCTGGGGCTCGGTGCCGCCGGACTCGTGGTACTGGCAGGCGCGGTGCTGGCGCTCCGCTCGCGACGTTGAGCGGGTGGCGCGGCCGGGGACGCGGGCCGGATGGCGTAGGGGACACCGGCCGCGATCAGGAGACGGCGGCTCCGGTGAGAATGACCCGCAACCGCGCCGCGCACTCGTCGCGCGCCGTCCGCGCCGCGTAGCCGACGGAGACCTCCACGAGGAGACGGAGTAGGACGACGACGACGAGGTCGGCCGCGATGTCCACGGCGGTGCCGTCCGCTCCGGAGAGCGTCTCGAGTCGGCCCAGGGTTATCCCCAGCCGACGACGCGCGGAATCGACGGCTGTCGTGAGGACGCGATGATCGGGGTGAGCGGTGTCTGCCAGCCCGCGGGCGAACATCCCCCAGGTCTGCGGATCCCGGGTCGCGGCGTCGGCGGCGCGGCCCGGCCAGTCGGTCGCCGGGTCCTCGGTCGGGGTGGAGACCAGCTCGTCGACGAACGCGCCGAGCACGTCCGCCGCGCCGGCCGCGAGCTCGGAAGCCAGGTCGTCGACCGACTCGAAGTGCCGGTAGAACGCGGTGGGCACGATGCCCACCTCGCGGGCGAGCTCGCGGACGACGAGCCCGGTGAATCCGCGGGACGCCACCGCGTTCCGGCCCGCCTCCACGATGAGTGCACGCGTGTGCCGCTTCTGCTCCGCTCGCGTCCTGGGGGTCGTCACGGGTCCGATCCTATCGACTATCTGCTGGAACCGCTCAGACCGGCCACGTCGCCAGATCGTCTCACAGGCCACCGCCGCGGGGTCTTTTCATTTCAGAGAACACCTGTACACTCACACTCGTCCGGTGGTCGAACCGGGCGGACGCGCCCCCCGGGACGCGACCACGCCCCCCGGGGGTGTGAGGCGCGAGGACCGCACAGGGGCGGGCGCGCCCGACGGCGCACGATCACACCGACCCACACATTCCTCGGAGGTCCACATGACCGCCCCACCCATCCGCCGACTCTTCTCCCGACGCCTCACCCGCACCCTGCTGACGCCGCATCCGGTCGAGCACTACGTCCGCTCGCTGGGCGTGGCCTGGTCGGACGATCCCACCGGCGCGACGGTCGTGGCCGTCGACCGGCCCGTCGCCGACGTCACCGTGCTCACCCTGCGGCTGCCCGCCGGTGTCCCGAGGCCCGCCCCCGGCGGCGCGCTCGAGATCGGCGTGGTGATCGACGGCGTCGTCCACCGCCGCCACTACTCCCCCGTCGACCCCGCGTCCCGCGCGGACGGGCTCGCGACGATCGCCGTCCGTCGCCATCCCGGCGGCACGGTCTCCGAGTACCTGTGGGCCGACGCGGCGCCCGGGATGCGGCTGCTGCTCGGTAGCCCGGCCGGGGAGATGGCTCTCCCCGGGGCCCGCCCGGCCGACGTGCTCCTGGTCAGCGGCGGCAGCGGCATCACGGCGATGCTGGCGATCGCCTCGACCCTGGCCGCAGAGCAGCACTGCTCCGGCGCCGGCCGCGTGGCCTGGCTGCACTATGCCCGGCGTGTGCAGGACGTGCCCTTCCGCGACCGGCTCCGCCAGCTGTCGCGCGCGGGCATCGACGTCCGCGTGGTGCCCACCGCCGGAGGGTCCACGCCCGACGGCCTGGCCGGCCACCTCAGCGCCGGGCACCTCGAGGCGATCGCCCCGTGGCACCGCGACGCGACGGTGTTCCTCTGCGGCCCCGATCCCCTGGCCGGCGGGCTCGCGGAGACGCTCGGCGCGGAGCGCTTCTCCGGCGTTCTCCGCGAGCGCTTCACCGCTTCGAACGGGCCGGTCCCGGACGGCGACGGCGGCACGGTGACCCACCTGCGCAGCGGAATCACCGCCCGCAACGAGGGCACCACGCTGCTCGAGGGCGCGGAGGCCGCGGGGTTGAGACCGCAGCACGGGTGCCGCATGGGCATCTGTCACACCTGCACGGCCGTGCGTCGCTCCGGCGCCACGCGCGACCTGCGGACCGGCGAGGTCGACGCCACGCCCGGCTGCCACGTCCAGATCTGCGTCAACGCGCCCGTCGGCGACGTCGAGATCGAACTGTAGACACCACCAACCGGATCCCGACCCGGAAAGGAACCGCATCATGGCTCTCCTGCAACTCCCCACCCTGCGTCCCAGAAAGCCCGCGGCGCCGAAGAAGGCCGCGAAGATGTCCGCGAAGAAGTCCGCTCTCGCGCCCGAACCGATCGTCCTGTCCGCCGAGTCGGTGGAGATCATCGGCCGCGAGCTCGACGCGATCCGCGACCGGGTCGTCGCCGACCTCGGCACCGCCGACCGTGACTACATCCTGCGCGTCGTCCGCACCCAACGTCGTCTCGAACTGACAGGCCGCGGCCTGATGTTCCTCGGCTTTCTGCCGCCCGCGTGGCTGGCCGGTGTCGCGGCGCTGAGCGCGTCCAAGATCCTCGACAACATGGAGATCGGCCACAACGTCATGCACGGCCAATACGACTGGATGCGCGACGACATGCTCCACTCGTCCAGCTTCGAGTGGGACAACGTGTGCCCCTCCGACCAGTGGCGACACTCGCACAACTACATGCACCACACGTACACCAACATCCTCGACCTGGACCGGGACATCGGCTACGGCCTGCTGCGTATGGAGTACGAGCAGAAGTGGACCCCGCTGCGTCTGGGCAACCCGGTGTACGCGTTCGCGCTGATGATGCTCTTCGAGTGGGGCGTGATGCTCCACGACCTGGAGTACGACAACGTGCTCAAGGGCAAGCGCAAGTGGTCCGACGTCAAGGGCCTCGTCGCCGGCTGGTGGCGCAAGGTGCGCGGCCAGGTAGCGAAGGACTACATCGTCCACCCGGCGCTGACCGGCCCCCTGTTCCCGCTGACGTTCGCCGGCAATCTCACCGCCAACCTCGTGCGAAACGTGTGGGCGTTCTCGGTGATCTTCTGCGGCCACTTCCCGTCCGGCGCGCAGGTCTTCACACAGGAGGAGACGGCCGAGGAGACGCGCGGCGAGTGGTATGTGCGCCAGATGCTGGGCTCGGCCAACATCTCCGGCAGCCCGCTGATGCACCTCGCCACCGGCAACCTCTCCCACCAGATCGAGCACCACCTGTTCCCGGACCTGCCCGCGCACCGGTACCCGGAGATCGCGGTCGAGGTGCGCCGGATCTGTGAGGAGCACGGGCTGCCATACAACACCGGGCCGCTGTGGAAGCAGGTCGGCTCGGTGTGGGTCAAGATGTTCCGCCTCGCCCTGCCGCTGCCGCCGAAGCCGGAGGACGCGCCCGCGGTGATCATCGAGCGCAGGAAGGCTCCCTCCGCCGCCTGAGTCGCGGGTACCGTCAAAGGCCACCATCGACGAGGGGAGCGGTCCGTGAGCGACTTCGAACGCAACAAGGACCAGGTCCAGGCGGGCGTCCAGGCGGGGGCGTCGCTGGTGGGTCGGATCGCGGTCATCGTCACCGACGCGGTCGGGTCGATCGCCAAGGAGATCGGCGACTTCGTCACCGAGGGCATCGAAATGCGTGAGGCCGCCCGAATCTCCCGCCGCGAGGAGCGGCAGCGCACCGCGGACGAGCCGCTGATCAACCTCGACGGCATCGAGGACGGCGACCTGCAGGGCTGACCGGCGACCGGCCGCTTCCCGGGGAGAGGCGGCCGGTCGGCCCCCGTGGCCCCCCGTGGCCGGTGCGAAGTGGCGCCGGCCACGGTGGCAGGATCCCATGTCGTGACGATCATCGCCGCCGCGGACGGCTCCGCTCTCGGAAACCCCGGTCCTGCCGGATGGGCCTGGTATATCGACGACTCGACCTGGCGCTGCGGTGGCTGGAAGCGCGGCACCAACAACCAGGGCGAGCTCACCGCCGTGCTGGACCTGCTGCGCCAGACCGCGCACACCGATGAGCCGCTGCACATCCTGTGCGACTCGCAGTACGTCATCAACTCGGTCACCAAATGGATGAAGGGCTGGAAGCGCAAGGGCTGGAAGAAGGCCGACGGCAAGCCCGTGCTCAACGTCGAGGTGATGAAGGCCCTCGACGAGGCGATGCAGGGCCGCGAGGTGACGTTCGAGTGGGTCAAGGGGCACGCGGGCCACGAGCTCAACGAGAAGGCCGACGCCCTGGCCAACGGCGCCGCCAAGGCGCACTCGTCGCGCAAGGAGCCTGAGCCCGGGCCGGGCTTCCCGGGTGCGACGGCTGTGGGCGCGGGCGAGGACCCGGCCGTTCCCCCGCCCGCCGCGGGGGGCGCCGCCCGGCGATCGCCGTCCGCGGGAGGATCGGGGACGAGCGGGACGACGACGAGGTCAGCGGCCGAGTCCGAGCCCGACCTGTTCTCCCTGGACGCGAACACCCCGGCCGGTCCCGCGGACGAGGAAGGGAGTTCTCCCTCCGCCGCCGGCCCGGGGATCGAGGACCTCGTCGTCGACCTGGAACGCTCCCTGCTGACCGACGCCGTCCGCCGGGACCGCCGCACTCTCACGCGACTGCTCGACGTGCGGTGGCGGCAGGTGGACGCCGCGGGCCGCACCCGGACCCGCCGCCAGCTCGGCGACACGGACGGGTCCGTCGAGGACGTCGAACTCGAGGTGGTCGAGACCCGACGCCTCGGCGACGACGCGGTTCTCGTGCTGTGGCGCGCCACCGCTCCCGGGGGCGAGGTCTCGCTGGGCAGCTCGCTGTGGCAGCGGTTCGGCGGTGACTGGAAGCAGGTCTACCAGCAGGCCACCCGCGAGGCCTGAGGCGGCGTCGGCGTGTCGACCGCGCTACAGGTGTTGTATGGTCGGCGGCCGCGCCGACGCCCGGTTCAGCCCCGACGGGGCGCGGTGAATCCGACGGCCTGATAGACCTGCGACAGGACGGGGCCGGCGACCGCGCGGGCCTTCTCCGCGCCGTCCGCCAGAATCCGCTCGAGCTCGGCGCGGTCGGACATGAACTCGTCGAACCGGCCACGCAGCGGCGTCACGAACGCCTCGAGGGCGTCGGCCGTGTCGGTCTTCAGCGCGCCGTAGCCTGCTCCGGCGGTCTGGTAGTCGGCGACGATGTCGGCGATCGCGCGCCCGGTGAAGGCGGACTGGATGGCCAGCAGGTTGGACACGCCGGGCTTCATCTCGCGGTCGTAGCGGATGTTCCCGTCGGAGTCGGTGACCGCGCTCCGGATGCGCTTGGCGGAAACCTTGGGATCGTCGAGCAGGTTGACGACGCCCTTGGGGTTCTCGCCGGACTTGCTCATCTTGGCGGTGGGGTCCTGCAGGTCGTAGATCTTGGCCGAACCCTCGAGGATCTTGCCCTCCGGCACCACGAACGTCTTCTTGTAGCGGGAGTTGAACCGCATCGCCAGGTCGCGGGTCAGCTCGAGGTGCTGGCGCTGGTCCTCGCCCACCGGCACCAGGTGCGGGCGGTAGAGCAGGATGTCGGCGGCCATGAGCACCGGGTAGGTGAACAGCCCCACGGTGGTGCCGTCCGTGCCCTGCTTGGCGGCCTTGTCCTTGAACTGCGTCATCCGCGCGGCCTCGCCGTAGCCGGTGATGCAGCTCAGCACCCACGACAGCTCGGCATGCTCGGGCACGTGCGACTGCACGAACAGCACCGAACGGGCGGGGTCCACGCCCAGCGCGAGCAGCTGCGCGCAGCCGCGGAAGACCCGCTCGCGCAGCTCCTTGGGGTCCTGCTTGACGGTGATCGCGTGCAGGTCCGGGATGAAGTAGTAGGCGTCGTAGTCGTCCTGCAGCTCGACCCACTGCCGCACGGCGCCCAGGTAGTTGCCGAGGTGGTACGAGTCGGCGGTGGGCTGGATGCCGGACAGGACACGCTGGCGCTTGGCGGGCGCCTGCGCCTCTGCCGACCCGGCGGCGGGCGTGGGGGTTGCGGAGGAGGACGGCTCAGACATGGCCATCATCATCCCACGCTGCCGGGTTCTCTCCGTTGACGCCCTCGGCCCGCCGATGGGACGGGTCAGTCGACCGAGCGTGATGCCATTTCCGGCGGGAAACCGCCGGTCGCGATCGGGCCCCAGTCGTCGATCGTCACGCGGATGAGGCACTTGCCCTGGCGCACCATCGCGGCGCGATACTCTTCCCAGTCGTCGTGCTCGCCGGCGACGCTGCGGAAGTAGTCGACCAGCGGCTCGACCGCCTCGGGCAGGTCGATGATCTCCCCGCGGCCGTCGAGGTGGACGTACGGGCCGTTGAACTCGTCGGAGAGCACGCACACGCTCACCGCCGGGTCCCGGCGGATGTTGAGCACCTTCGCCCGCTGCGGATAGGTCGCCACGGTGAGCCGCCCCTCGGCGTCCACGCCGCACGTGACCGGTGAGGACTGCAGGCCCCCCGACGACTTGCGGGTGATGAGGATCGCGCGGTGCCGCGAGCGCAGGAACTCCTCGAGGCCCGCACGATCAGGGTGCTCAGCGGTCGCGTACTTCGGCATGGGACCGAGGCTACGGGCCCACCCGCCACGCGGCATCCGCGACCGCGGGCCGCCCCGGCGCGGACGCCCTCGTCGTCGTCACCCTCGTCGCCCCGGCGCCGTCACTCGTAGACGACGGTCACCGGCGCGTGGTCGGACCACCGCATGTCATAGGCCTCGGCGCGATCGACCCAGTCCTTGACGGCGCGGTCGACGAGGCCGTCGGAGACCACCTGGTAGTCGATGCGCCAGCCCGCGTCGTTGTCGAAGGCCTTGCCACGCTGGCTCCACCACGAGTACGGGCCCACCTCGTCGGGGCGGCGGTGCCGCACGATGTCGGTCCACCCGCTGCCGTCGGCGAACACGTCGGTCATCCACTCCCGCTCGTGCGGCAGGAAACCGGAGCTCTTGTGGTTGCCCTTGTGGTTCTTCAGGTCCTCTTCACGGTGGGCGATGTTCCAATCCCCGCAGATGATCATCTCGTGACCGTCGCGACTCTTCAGCTCGGCGGCGCGCTCGGCGAGGTACCCCCGGAACGTCTTCAGGAACCGGTCCTTCTCATCCTGCTTGGGCGTGTTGGCCGAGCCCGACGGCAGGTACAGGCTGGCCACGGTGACGGTCTCGCCGTCGACCGCGCCGGGGTAGACGGCCTCGATGTAGCGGCCGGACTCGGCGAACTCCGGATCGCCGTAACCGACGCACACGTCCGACGGCTCCTGGCGGGACAGCAACGCCACCCCGGCGCGGCCCTTCATCGAAGACGCCGATCCGATGAGATGCCACCCCGCGTCGAGCGCGGGCGCGAGCGCCTTGCGGGTCTGCTCCTCGTCCGCGCGCACCTCCTGGAGGGCGACGACGTCCGCCCCGCTGCTCTCCAACCACGGCAGGAACCCGAGGTTGGTCTCCGACCGCTGCTTCACGGCGGCGCGGATCCCGTTGACGTTGACAGTGCTGACCGTGAGACTCACGGCCGCCATCGTAGCCACCCCCTCCAACACGGCCGGGCCGGGATCAGGCCGCCTCCGACCGCCGGACCCAACCCGGGGCACCGGTGCAGCGGCAGTGTCGGACGTCGTCCCACTGGAAACCGGGGCTAAGCGCCCCCGACGACCAACCGGAGCCCACTCGCGTGACGATCGCCCTCATCCGGCTCCGTGCCCGGAGTGGAGGGAGCACCAGGTCGAGCCACGGCAAGGAGTTGGCCGAAGGTGAGGGTGTTTATGTCGTCAGGCGAGAGTCCGGTCTCGGCTGCGAGATCCTCCACGATCGACCGCCCCAGGATCTCCCTGGCGGCGTCGAACACCTTGGATCGGGGCCACGGCATCGACGAGCCCGGTTCCGCACGTCGGAAGCCCCTCGCCGAGAGATCGCGGAACATCTTGGTGATCGAGGAATCCCCCACCACCCCGGCCCGCCGAAGGCCCGAGACGTACGCCATCGCGGACACACCCCATCTGAGCTTCCCGGCGATGAGCGGGTCCAGTCCCACCTCTGGCAGTCCCTCGCTCTGCAGCGTGAGCGTCGGGAGGAGAAGCTCGGACGCGAACGCATCGGCCTCTTTTTCGCACTCGGCCGTGGGATATGGCTCATGTGCGTGGAGAACGAGATGGCCGAGTTCGTGGGCGAGGTCGAATCGCGATCGCTCCGGGGTTTTCAGGCGGGAGAGGAAGACGTATGGACGGCCGTCACGCCACAGGCTGAAGGCATCGACGTCGGCGGACCGTCCCTGCAGGCCCATCACTCGCACCCCGTGCGCCTCCGCGAGCTGCACCAGATTCGGCAGGGGTCCCGGACCCAACGTCCATGCCGACCGCAGCACTCGTGCGGCCTCTTCCGGATCGCCCACCTCGGACAACACCGGCACATCAACCCGGGGCAATGTCAGGCGCCTCGCGAGCGCGCTGTAGAACTCGATTCCGACGAGCCCGTCCCCCGCTGCCGCAGCTCGCGTCGACGACGACGCCGACCGACGCGATCGAAAGTAAATCAAATCCGGCTCAAGCACGTCCGGCTCGTCCAGCTCGAGAAAGGCCCGCGATACCCCTGTCGCTGCCGAAAGGGCGCCCAATCGCCCCACCGGAACGCCCGTGGCCTCCCATGTCCGAACCGTCGACCCCGCGACTCCCACCACGTCCGCCAGTTCTCGCCGGGTCAGACCGGCGCGTACCCGGGCGAGGGCCAGCCTGGATCCATCAGCCTTCTCCTGCGGCGTGGATCTCGAAGTCGACGTCGTCGAACGCGGAGACATCGGTCGCCCTCACTTCCATGGCCGAGAACTGCATGGGGGTATCGATGATTGCACGGTCGCCCCACCGGGTCACCTTGCCACCCTCGATATCCAGCGGGAGCGACACCTCAGCAACGCTCGCCTGCGTCCCGATGTCGTGCCGGTACAGAAGCATCCACGTCTGACACGCACCCGCTCCGTCTCGGTTCGACTCCACGTCTATGTCCAGAGCCAGTTGGATCTGCTGATGCCGCCCGGGATCGTTCGATCGGACGTGTTCTTCCACAGCACGCCCCTTCGGGTTGGACGTCGACGGAATCGCCTCGGGGTCACCGGTACCCGAGTCGCCGCTCGCCACGATGAGGCGCACACGCCCGTCCGGCGACACGATCGTGGGCAGATTCTGCTTGTCCGCCAGCTTCCAGCCGTCGGTCGCCAGGTGGCGCCGGATCGACGCGACCGTCCCTGCCCAAGCGTAGAAACCCGGAGCGATCTTCGGCGCCGCGGGATCGAGGGCGAGCCCTTCGGCGAGACCGTCTCGAACCGCCTCGACTACAGCTCGCTCCGAGATTCCCAGGCGTCCGAGGATCTCCTTCGACGCCGGACGCCCGGGCGTGGCTTGCGCTGCATTCCCCATGGTCAGCCTCTCGGTGTGGTGACGAAAGCCGGTTGTCCCGGCCGCGTGCCCGCACCTTCTCAGACGGCTACGACATTTCAGGGCGCCGCGGTTTCTCCCTTGCGCACCGACCGCACGGCCACGACGAGGATCGCCAGCCCGAGCGCCGCCAGCGCGGCACCGGCGAGGGCGGGCGAGGTGTAACCCCACCCGAACGCGATCACGACCCCGCCGAGCCAGGCGCCGAGCGCGTTGGCGGCATTGAGTGCCGAGTGGTTGAGCGCGGCGGCCAGCGTCTGCCCGCGGCCGGCGTGCCGCATGAGCCTCGACTGCAGCCCGGGCACGAGCGCCGAGCCCGTGGTCCCCACGAGGAACAGACCGATCACCGCGGTCACGGGGTGATGCGCGGCGAGCGCGAACCCCGCCAGTACGAGCGTCATCACTGCGGCGATGCCGACGAGGCCCCGGTCGAGGTCGCGGTCGGCGACGATCCCGCCCACGATGTTGCCGGCCACCATGCCCAGCCCGTAGACGGCCAGGACGGCGGGCATCCACGCGCGGTCGATCCCGGCGACGTCGACCATCGTCCACTGGATATAGGTGTAGATCGCGAACATCCCGCCGAAGCCCACGCAGCCCACTGCGAGCGTGGCGAGGATCTGTGGCCGCGCCAGGGCGGCCAGCTCCTCGCGGGCGCGCACGACCACCGTGCCGGTGGGTTCGGGGACGACGACGAGGATGGCCGCCACGGTCAGTGCGCCGATCACCCCGACCGCGAGGAAGGCCGACTGCCACCCGATCGACTCCCCGAGCCAGGTCGCGGCCGGGACACCGATCACGTTCGCGACCGACAGGCCCAGCAGCACCTGGGACACGGCCCGCGCCTGTCTGCCCGGCCCAGCGAGGGACGCCGCGACCAGCGAGGCGACCCCGAAGTACGCGCCGTGCGGGATGCCGGCGACGAAGCGGGCCGCCACCAGCAGTTCCGCGGTCGGCGCGAAGGCCGCCGCCACGTTGCCGACGGTGAACAGGGCCATGAGCACCAGCAGCAGCGTGCGTCGGCGCCACCGCGACGTCCACACGGTGAGCAGCGGTGCGCCCACCACCACGCCGAGCGCGTAGGCGGTGATGACGTTGCCGGCCTGTGGCTCGGTGAGCCCGAACCCGTCCGCGATCGAGCGCAGCAGACCCATCGCGGCGAACTCGGTGACGCCGATGCCGAACCCGCCCAGCGCGAGCGCGAGAATCGCCGCCGTCACCCTCCGGCGGGTGGGCGCGGGCGCCGCCGTCACCCTCCGGCGGGTGGGCGAGGGCGCCGCGGTGGCAGACGCGGGACCTGCGGCGCCGGGCTGGACGGACAGGTCTGCGCCGGGTTCGGCGGCGGGGTCGGGGCGCGTGGTCACCGGAGCAGGCTACGCCGACCGACCGGGTGGTCTCGCCGCATCACCCTCTCAGGGGGCGGTACGCATGAGGCGCCGCCCGGCGAAGACCACGAGGAACGATGTGACGTACATGACGATGCTGTAGACGGCGGCGGCGAGACCGACCTCCTCGTCGCCGATCACCGTGAAGGCGATGAGCATCGTCAGGGTCGTGTTCTTGATGCCGAACTCCACCGCGACGGCGATCTGCTCGGCGCGGCCCAGTCGGCACACCCACGCGAGGAGTCCGCCGAGGACGATGAACGCGATGTTGAGGACGATCACCGCCGGGCCCACGGTGGCGACCAGGTCGACGATCCGGTCCCGCTCCCCCAGCATGATGCCCACGATCAGCGCCACCAGCACGACGAGACCCACCACCCCTACGAACCGCTCGATGCGCGCGGCCAGCGACGGGGCCTTCGCCCGTAGCACCATGCCGATCGCCACCGGGATGAGGATGACACCCAGCAGCAATCCGAAGGTCTGGGCCAGCGGGACGCTCACCTCAGAGTCCGCCGCGCCCGGGATGAACCGGACGCCGAGGTCGAACCACAGCGGCAGGGTGAGGATGACCGCCACGGACGTGATCGCGGTGAGGATCACCGATAGTGCCACGTTCCCGCGGGCCAGGTAGGTGATGAGGTTGGACGTGGCCCCGCCGGGCGTCGCCGCCACCAAGACCACCCCGAGCGCGAGCATCGGCGTGAGGTCGAAGAGGAGGGCGACCCCGACGCCCACCAGCGGCACCAGGACGAGTTGGCCGACCAGGCCGACGATCGTGGCCCGCGGCGATCGAGCCTGGACCGCGAAGTCCTCCCGCGTCAGACTCAGACCGATCCCGACCATGATGATGGCCAGGGCGATCGGCAGACCGACGTCGATCAGGGGGCTCTGGTCCACGGAAACTCCTGGGGCCAAGGGGCAGGGACGGCCACACTGTGAAGTGGACCACTGTCCGGTTGACCGTAGCCCATCCCGCCGCGGGCGGTGGACCCGCGCGTCGATTCAGCCTGGATCAGGAGCCGGCGCGGGTGCGCTTTAGGTTCTCGTCCAGCGCGGCGAGAAAATCCTCGGTATTGAGGTACCCCTGGTCGTCTCCGACGAGCACGGCGAGGTCCTTGGTCATCTGACCACCCTCGACGGTGTTGATCACGACGTCCTCGAGCTGGTGGGCGAACTCGATCACCTCGGGGGTGTTGTCGAGCTTGCCGCGGTGCTCGAGGCCGCGGGTCCACGCGAAGATCGAGGCGATCGGATTGGTGGAGGTCGGCTCGCCCTGTTGATGCCGGCGGAAGTGGCGGGTCACGGTGCCGTGGGCGGCCTCGGCCTCGCAGGTTTTCCCGTCCGGGGTGAGCAGGACCGAGGTCATCAGGCCGAGTGAGCCGAAGCCCTGTGCCACGGTGTCGGACTGAACGTCGCCGTCGTAGTTCTTACACGCCCATACGTAGCCGCCCTCCCACTTCAGCGAGGACGCCACCATGTCGTCGATGAGCCGGTGCTCGTAGGTCAGGCCCGCCTCCTCGAACTTCTCCTTGAACTCGCGGTCGAAGACGTCCTGGAAGATGTCCTTGAAGGCGCCGTCGTAGGCCTTGAGGATGGTGTTCTTGGTGGACAGGTACACCGGGTAGCCGCGGTCCAGGCCGTAGTTGAACGAGGCGCGCGCGAAGTCCTCGATGGACTTGTTGAAGTTGTACATACCCATCACCACGCCGCCCTCCTCGGGCAGGTCCACCACCTCGTGCTCGATCGGCTCGGACCCGTCGGCCGGCGTGAAGGTGATGGTGACCTTGCCCGCCCCCGGGGCCTTGAAGTCGGTGGCGCGGTACTGGTCCCCGAAGGCGTGACGGCCGACGATGATCGGTTTGGTCCAGCCCGGCACGAGACGGGGGACGTTGGAGATGATGATCGGGGCGCGGAAGATGGTACCGCCGAGGATGTTGCGGATCGTGCCGTTCGGCGAGCGGTACATGCGCTTGAGCCCGAACTCCTCCACGCGGGCCTCGTCGGGCGTGATGGTCGCGCACTTGACGCCGACGCCGTGCTTCTTGATCGCGTTGGCCGCGTCGACGGTGATCTGGTCGTCGGTGGCGTCACGACTGTAGATCCCGAGGTCGTAGTACTCGAGGTTCACGTCCAGGTAGGGATGGATCAGTTCGTCTTTGATGAACTTCCAGATGATGCGCGTCATCTCGTCGCCGTCGAGTTCGACGACCGTCCCCTCGACCTTGATCTTCGACATCGGTCCCTCTTTCCCCGCCCGGACCTCGTGAGACCGGCGCTGTCGGTGAACATCGTGACGTGCGTCTCATGTTACTGATCCGGGACACCCGGAGGGTCCGCAGGGGCGAGGTGGCCCCTCGTTGCAGCCGCGGAGAGGCTTAGGCTAGCCTGACCCCCAGGTCATGAGTTCCAGCGCGAAGCCCCGGCTCGCTGGACGGCAACCCTCCACCGCGGTGGGGTGCCCCGGGAGACGACCTGGCCACCACCCGACCGGGTGGACGGGCAAGCGCGGGTCCGCTGTCTGACGAAGCGGCCGGACCCTTCTGACGAAAGGAGGGGCTCCGCCCCTATGACCTACGACAACAGCAACCCTGACTGGGCCTTCGAGACCCGCCAGATCCATGCCGGGCAGCCCGTCGACTCCGACACCGGCGCCAGGAACCTGCCGATCTACCAGACCACCTCGTACGTCTTCGCCGACGCCAAGCAGGCGGCCGACCGGTTCGCCCTCGCAGAGATGGGCCCCATCTACACCCGTATCACCAACCCGACGGTGGCGGCGGTCGAGGACCGCATCGCCTCTCTGGAGGGCGGCGTCGCGGGTCTGCTGTTCGCGTCCGGTCAGGCGGCCGAGACCGCCGCCATCCAGGCCATCGCCCAGTCCGGCGGCCACGTCGTGTCCTCCCCGCGCCTCTACGGCGGCACGGACACCCTGCTGCGGCACACCCTGCCCAAGTACGGCATCGAGACCACTTTCGTCGAGAACCCGGACGACCCCGCCTCGTGGCAGGCGGCGGTGCGCCCCAACACCAAGCTGTTCTTCGCGGAGTCCATCTCGAACCCGCTCAACGACATCCTCGACATCCCGGCGATCGCCGAGGTGGCGCACGACAACCAGGTGCCGTTGGTCATCGACAACACGGTGGCGACCCCCTACCTGATCCGTCCGCTCGAGCTGGGAGCCGACGTCGTGGTGGCCTCGGCGACCAAGTACCTCGGTGGCCACGGCTCGTCCCTGGGTGGAGTGCTCGTGGACGGCGGCAAGTTCGACTGGCGTGTGCAGCGAAACGGTGAGGACGTCTTCCCGTCCTTCACGACCCCCGACCCGGCGTACCACGGGCTGGTCTACGCCGACCTCGGAGCGCCCGCGCTCGCGCTCAAGGCCCGCGTCACCCTCCTGCGGGACACCGGTGCGGCCGCGTCCCCGTTCAACGCGTGGACCCTCGCCCAGGGCATCGACACCCTGAGCCTGCGGATCGAGCGCCACGTGTCCAACGCGCAGCGCATCGCCGAGTGGCTCGAGGCCCGCGAGGACGTCGCCAAGGTGCAGTACGCCGGCCTCGCGTCGTCGCCGTACAACGAGCTGCAGAAGAAGATCTCCCCGAAGGGCGCCGGCGCGATCGTGACGTTCGACATCGTCGTCCCCGACGGCGCGTCGGACGAGGAGGTCAAGCAGCGCGCGTGGACGTTCATCGACGCCCTCAAGCTGCACTCGTGCCTGGTGAACATCGGCGACGTGCGGTCGCTGGTGTCCCACCCGGCCACGACGACCCACTCACAGGGCACCCCCGAGGCCAACGCGATCGCGGGTGTCACGTGGGCGACCATCCGCCTCTCGGTGGGCATCGAGTCCGTCGAGGACCTCATCGCCGACCTCGAGCTCGGTTTCGCCGCGATCTCCTGACCCGATCCCATGGTCAGCTCTTCCGATCCGCTCGCGCTGTTGCCCCCGGGTGACGGCACCCTCGGCCATGTCGCCATCGGCGACATCACATTAGTCACCGGTGTCGTCCTCCCGGGGGTGACGCTCGCCGTCCAGCGATGGGGGCGGATCGCAGAGGACCGCTCTAACGTCGTGCTGGTCGAGCACGCGCTCACCGGTGACTCGCACGTCGTGGGACCGGTCGACTCGCTGCACCCCACCCCGGGATGGTGGAACGGGCTCGTCGGGCCCGGTCTGCCGCTGGACACCGATCGCTACTGCGTACTGTCGGTCAACGTCCTGGGTGGCTGCCGGGGGTCGACCGGCCCCAGTTCGCTACACCCCGACGGCCACTACTGGGGAGCCCGGTTCCCCGCCGTCTCGGTGCGGGACATGGTCGAGTCCGAGCGCGTTCTGGCCGATCTGCTGGGCATCGAGCGCTGGGCCGCCGTGATCGGCGGATCCATGGGCGGGGCCCGCGCCCTGGAGTGGATGGTCTCCCACCCGGACCGCGTCCGCGCCGCGTGCGTACTGGCGGTCGGCGCCCGGGCGTCGGCCGATCAGATCGGTATCCAGACCGCGCAGATCATGGCCGTCACCTCAGACCCGCACTGGCAGCAGGGCGGGTACCACGGCACCGGGCGCACACCCGTGACAGGACTCGGCATCGCCCGCCGCATCGCCCACCTGTCCTACCGGGGCGAGGTGGAGCTGGACGAGCGCTTCGCCAACCGTCCCCAGCCCGGGGAGGATCCCCGCGGCGAGGACCTGTCCATGTCGGGCCGCTTCGCCGTGCAGTCGTACCTCGACCACCAGGCCGGCAAGCTCGTCTCCCGCTTCGACGCCTGCACGTACGTGCTGCTCACGGACGCGTTGAACCGTCATGACGTGGGCCTCGAGCGCGGCGGCGTCGAGGAGGCACTGCGCTCGTGTCCGGTTCCCTGCGTCATCGGCGGCGTCACCACCGACCGGCTCTATCCGCTGCGTCAGCAGGAGGAGCTCGCCGCTCTCCTCCCCGGGGCGGACCCGCTGGTCGTCATCGACAGTCCCGCCGGACACGACGGGTTCCTCACCGAGGCGGACGTGGTCGGCCCGATGCTCGCGCGCACCCTGGAACTCGCCGAGCAGGGAACCGCCGAGAAGACGCGGGGGCACGCGTGACTGGCCCGGACCACCACGATCACCCGCATCACGCCTCCGAACGGGACCAGACCCCCCGCCCCGCCGCGATGCTGCTGACCGGACTGGCGGCCGGCCTGGGGATCATCGGCGTGGCCATCGGTTTCGCCACCGTGCTCGGCCTGGCCGCCACCGCGAGCGGAGGCAGCGGTACCGCCGGATTCGGGCCCCTGTTCGTCTCAGCCGTCTCCTCGCTGGTCCTGGGGCTGCTGCTTCTCGTCGGCGCGGTCCTGCTGTGGCGGGCGCACCGTGCGTCGCTGGTGGTGATCAGCGCCGGCGTGGGCCTGCTGACGCTCAGCTCACTCGCCCGGACGGTGCTGGACAGCCTCACGTTCATCTCGGTGGTCGGCACCGTGTTCTCGTTGCTCGCCCTGGTCGCAATGGGATCTCTCATCGCGTCGGACGGGGTTCGCGATCATGTCCGCGAGGGCGTCCCCCTCCGGCTCCGCTGACCCACTCCCCCGCCGACGCGGTCCCCCGGCGAGCCGCACAACTCACCTACGCGCTTCGTGCCGTCAGGTCGCAACGCCGCCCATCGGATCGAGCGCCGCCCAAGGGAACCCCTAGGCGGCGCGCATCCCGATAGGTGACCTGCGATGCAATGACGTGCCGTCGTGCGAGATCGTCCATCCATGACCCGCGCGCGGCACGATGCGTGCTGCTCAGCCCGGGAAGTCCAGCACGCGTACACGTCCGTCCGCAGGCCCGGCGCTCTCCACAGCTAGGCCGCGTAAGGCGGTGCTGAGCCGATTTCCCGGTGTCTGGGCCCAGATGATCGGGCCCATGAACACACCAGACGACCTGATCTCCCTGCTGGTCACCTCCGATCAGCTACTCGCCCGCGGAATCACGAGTCAGAGCATCAACCGCGCGGTGAAGTCCGGCGATCTGATCCGACTCAGGCCCGGGTTCTACGTCGAAGGGCGAGCGCGTGACCTCGGAAGGCGCGAGCGCCACCTCTTGTCGATTCTGGCCGCGGACGCCGCACTCGACGCGCCGGTCTTCTCCCACTCATCCGCGGCCCTCCTCCACGGGCTTCCGGACTGGGGTCTTCCGCTGCGCAGGGTCGCGGTGTGCGAGGACGGCCCGACGCCGCGGTCCCGCACAACCAGTCTGACGACCTTCCGCACCGCGCCCGGCCTGTCCGATGAGGTGATGACGGTCAATGGATTGCGGGTCACCACCCCGGCACGAACGGTCACCGACATCGCGATCTCGACGCCCAGAGACGCTTCCGTGGCGGTCGCCGACGCGGCGTTGTACGGGGAGATCGTCACCAGGGACGCGCTCGACGAGTCTCTGCGCAGATCCGCGGGTCGTCGCGGGATCAGACGTGCACGGCAGTCGCTGAGTGTCGTCGACGGGAGGAGCAAGAGCGTGGCAGAGAGCCTCAGCCGGCTGACCTTCCACGACTTCGGCCTACCGGAGCCCGAGCCTCAGGTGGACGTCTTCACCTCTCGAGGCGTTCGGGTCGCCCGTGTGGACTTCTTGTGGCGGGAGTACGGCGTGATCGGAGAGTGCGACGGTTTCGGCAAGTACTTCGACGGGCTGAGCCCCGGAGAGGCACGGCGCCGCCTGGGTATGGAGAAGGACCGCGACGCCGAACTGATGGCCCTCGGTTATCGGGTCCTCCACTGGCGGTGGCGCGATCTGCACGAACCGCATGTGCTGGCTGCGCGGATCAAGCGTGTGCTCTTCGCAGCCGCTGCGTGATCGAGGCCGATCCGGCGGACCCGCCAGCGGCTGTGGCCCGGGCCCTCCCAACCGGGTGCAACCACCGGGCAGAAGCCGCCGGGCGCACCCCCAGAGCTAGCGCCGCCTATCCGACTATGCGCCGCCTACGGGGCCCCATAGGTGGCGCGCGGTCGGATAGGTGGCGCGCGATTCGATAGGTGTCGCCGACGTCAGCGGAGCGGCGACCGCGCGCGGAGGCTGCCGCGAGCCCAGCAACCGCACCGAGCGCCACAGCACGGCCAAGCGCGGAGGCTGCGGCGAGCCCGGCAACCGCGCCGGACACCGCAACCCCGCGGGGCATAGCACCCCCGCCGTGCACGACCCGGAGGATCAGCCGGTACCGAGCGAGTCGACGGACGTGGCCAGCCACAGGATGACGGCCCCGATCCCGACGTAGAACGCCACGTCGAACTTCTTGCCGCGTACCCCGAGCAGCCGCGCCCGCTCGTCCGGGAGCACCGCGCGCAGGGTCGCCGCCGCCAGCGCAACCAGCCCCAGCAGAAACGCGCCCCTGCGCCAGCGTTCGAGGATGACGAAGCCCAGCGCAACGACGACCCCCGCCAGCACGAGCGCGAGCGGCCACTGCGCACGCACCTGCGCCCACGTCAGGCGCGCGGGGCGCGTCCGGCGGGGCCGGGCGTCGGTGGCCCGGTGCCGGGCGCGGTCGGGAGCGGGGTGTGTCACGGGAGCCGTCAGGTGTCGGCGTCGAGCCGCTCGCAGCGCTCGACCACGTTGCTCAGCAGGAACGCGCGGGTGAGCGGGCCGACGCCGCCCGGGTTGGGCGAGATCGCCCCGGCGACCTCCCACACGTCCGGGTGCACGTCACCGGCCAGCTTGCCGTCGAGGCGGGAGACCCCCACGTCCAGCACCGCGGCGCCGGGCTTGACCATGTCCGGGGTGAGCATGTGAGCCACGCCCGCGGCGGCGACGATGACGTCAGCTCGCCGGGTCTCCGCCGCCAGGTCACGCGTGCCGGTGTGGCACAGGGTCACGGTGGCGTTCTCGCTACGCCGCGTGAGCATGAGACCGATCGGGCGACCGACGGTGACGCCGCGGCCGACCACCACGACGTGTGCGCCATCGAGCTCCACCCCGAACCGGCGCAGCAGGTGGATGCACCCGTTGGGGGTGCACGGCAGCGGGGCGGGCTCGCCCAGCACGAGCTTGCCGAGGTTGACGGGGTGCAGTCCGTCGGCATCCTTGGCCGGGTCGATGCGCTCGAGGATCGCGTTCTCGTCGAGGTGCTTGGGCAGCGGCAGCTGCACGATGTACCCGGTGCACGCGGGATCATCGTTGAGCTCGTCGATCACGGCCTCGAGTTCGGCCTGGCTGGTGTCGGCGGGCAGATCGCGTCGGATGGAGGCAATGCCGACCTGCTCGCAGTCGCGGTGCTTCATCTTGACGTAGGAGTGGCTGCCGGGATCGTCCCCCACCAGGACCGTGCCGAGCCCCGGGGTGATCCCCTTCTCCCGCAGCGCGGACACGCGCCGGGTGAGGTCGGCGACGATCTCGTCGCGGGTGAGTTTGCCGTCCAGCTTGATCGCGGTCACGCGCACCAGTATCCCACTCCGGGGCGCGCCCGTTGTCGGGGCGCTGCGAGAATGGCCCCCATGACCGGTGTGGGTGTGCGTGTGTTGTTCGACCGTCCGTGTATCCCACCCAACACCGGCAACGCGATCCGCATGGCCGCCGGCGCGGGGTGCGAGCTACACCTGGCGGGCCCGCTGGGTTTCGACCTGTCGGAGCCGCACCTGCGGCGGGCCGGGCTGGACTATCACGACCTGGCGCACGTCGAGGTCCACGAGGACCTCGAGGCGGCGTACGCCCGGCTCCTGCCGGCACGGGTGTGGGCCTTCTCCGCCCGGGCCGACCTCGCGCTGCCGCAGGTACGGTTCGCCCCCGGTGACGTCCTGCTCTTCGGCCCCGAGCCCACCGGCCTGGCCGAGGACGTCCTCGCCGATCCGCGCGTGACGGCGCGGGTGCGGATACCGATGCTGCCCGGGCGGCGGTCGATGAACCTGTCCAACGCCGCCGCGGTGGCGGTCTACGAGGCATGGCGCCAGCAGGACTACCGGGGCGGTATGGATTTTCCGGCCGATTGATTTAAAGTTTCGGTATGACGAAACTCGGAGGCGCTGCCACCCGTAGCGCCGCCCCTCGTCGGGCAGCCGCAACAGCGCTCACCACTGCGCTCGCGCTGCTGTCCGGGTGCGCGGTCGGCGTCACCGGGCCGGCGGACGTCGACGACCGCCAGAGGTCCGACGCGTCCGGGGACCGGGTGGTGGTGGCGACGACGTTCACGATCCTGGCCGACATGGTCGGACGCGTCGGCGGCGACCGCGTGGTGGTCGAGTCCGTCACCACGCCGGGCGCCGACGTGCACCAGTACGAGCCGACCGTAGAGGACCTCAAGCGGGTCGAGGGCGCGGACCTCGTGGTGAGCAACGGGCTGGGGATGGACGACTGGCTCCTGCGGTTCATCGACGGGACCGACGCCGCCCACCTCGTCACCACGGACGGGGTCGAGCCCCTGCCCATCCGGGCGGGCAACTACACCGGCCGGCCCAATCCCCACGCGTGGATGTCGCCGGTCGAGGGCGCACGCTACGTCCGCGCGATCGCCGACGCCCTCGCCGCCCTCGATCCGGACGGTGCGGCGGAGTACCGCGCCCGCGCCGAGGACTACGTCGCCGACCTGGAGGCGATGGCGGTCCGCGCCCGCGAGGCGGTGGCATCGGTGCCCGAGGACCGCCGCGTGCTCGTCACCTGCGAGGGTGCGTTCTCCTACCTGGCCCGCGACCTCGGGCTGGAGGAGCTGTACCTGTGGCCGGTCAACAGCGAGAACCAGGGCCTGCCCCGGCAGGTCACCGCGTTGATCGACCGGATCCGCGAGCGGGAGATCCCCGCCGTGTTCTGCGAGTCGACGGTCTCCGACGCCGCCATGGAGCAGGTCGCCGCCGAGACCGGCAGCCGCCTGGCGGGCCTGCTGTACGTCGACTCCCTTTCCGGCCCCACCGGGCCCGTGCCCACCTATCTCGACCTCCTCGACCACGACCTCGAGACCATCACCCGGGAGCTGACCTCATGACCGATCGGCCACTGCCCTTCTCCCCGGACACCGGCCCGCCCGCCGTCGTCGTCTCCGACCTCACCGTCGACCGGGGACAGGTCCGGGCCCTCGACGCGGTCTCGCTGTCCGCGCCGCGGGGGGAGATCACCGTCCTGCTCGGCCCCAACGGCTCCGGCAAGTCGACTCTCCTGCAGGCGCTGCTCGGCCTGGTCACCCCCACGGCGGGCTCCGTCCGCCTCCTCGGCACGTCCGTCCGCGGCGCGCTGCGCAGCGGACGAGTCGCGGCGGTGCCGCAGGCCGACGGCATCGACGAGCATTTCCCCGTCACGGCCGCCGAGGTCGTCATGCAGGGCCGTCGGCACTTCACCGGGCCGTGGCGTCGGCCGTCGGGACGGGACCGCGCCGCCGTGGCGGACGCCCTCGAGAGGGTGGGCCTGTCCGGGCTCGCGGCGCGTCGCATCGGCGAGCTCTCGGGCGGCCAGCGTCGCCGGGTCATGTTGGCGCGCTGCCTGGCCCAGGAAGCCGACCTGCTCCTGCTCGACGAGCCGTTCAACGGGATGGACGCCGGCAGCGAGGAGGTCTACATCGACGTCCTGCGCGAGCTCACCGCCGGCGGCCGCACCGCGCTGGTCTCCACCCACCACCTGGGCACGGTCGAGCGGCTCGCCGATTCGGTGGCCCTGCTCAACGGCCGCCTGGTCGCCCACGGCCCGGTCGCCGAGACCACGACGCCGCATGTCCTGTCGACCCTGCTCGGGGCCCGCCTCCCCGGGGCCGCCGACTCCGCCCGGGGCGCCGCCGCGTCCCCTGTCACCGATCGGGCCGTCTCGTGATCGAACTCCTCACCGAACCGATGTCGTACGAGTTCATGCGCCGCGCGCTGCTCGTGGTGACGGCCTCCGGGGTCGCCGGCGCACTGCTGAGCTGCTGGCTGGTCCACATGGGCTGGTCGCTCATGGGCGACGCCGTGTCGCACGCGGTCCTGCCGGGAGTGGTGATCGCGGCGCTGACCGGCATCCCGTTCGCGGTCGGCGCCCTCGTCGCCGCCCTCGTCGCCGTGTGGCTGATCGGCGCGGTCCGCGAGAGCGGGACGGTGCGGCCGGACGCCGCGATGGGCATCGTGTTCACGGCCCTGTTCTCGTTCGGTCTCGTGCTGATCGCCCGGTTCCCCACCCAGCAGGACCTGCACTCGATCCTGTTCGGTTCCGTGCTCGGCGTCCGCGACTCCGACCTCGTGCAGGTGCTCGTCGTGGCCGCCTTCACGGTGATCGTGCTGCTGACGTTCCGGCGCGACCTGATCCTGCTGGCGTTCGACCGGCTCCACGCCCACACCCTGGGGCTGCGCACCCGGGCGCTCACCGCCCTGCTGCTGGCGACGCTGGCCACCGCGACGGTCGCCGGGGTGCAGTCCGTGGGTGTGATCCTGGTCGTGGCGACGCTCATCATCCCGGGCGCGACCGCCCAGTTGGTGGCGGACACGATGCGGGGGACGATGATCCTCGCCGTCGTCGTCGCCCTGATCGGCGGTGTCACCGGCCTGTACCTCGGCTACTACGCCGACCTCCCGCCCGGTCCGGTCGTGGTCCTCACCCAGGCGGTCATCTTCGCGACGGCGCAGTTGCTCGCGCCCAGGCGCGGGGTGATCCCGCGGGCGGTGGCGAGCGCCCGCGGGCGACGATCGGGGATGATGGTCACATGACCGTCGACCCGCCGAGAGCCCTCGCCGACCTCACCCCGACGATCCAGGCCTACCTCATGGCCGTGCACGCGCTCGGCGCCGGCGGCGACCCGGTGACCTCGAGCGCGCTGGCCGAGCGTCTCGGCGCGTCGCCCTCATCCGTGAGCGAGGGCGTCCGCAAGCTGGTCACGATGGGCCTGGCCGAGCACCGGCCGTACGCGCCGGTGGTGCTCACGGAGGCGGGTCGGTCGTTCGCGGTGGCGATGGTGCGGCGGCACCGGATCATCGAGACCTTCCTCTCCCGGTGCCTGGAGTACCCGTGGGACGAGGTGCACGCCGAGGCCGACGCGCTGGAGCACGTGGTCTCGGACCGGTTCGTCGACGCCCTCGACGTGTTCCTCGACCACCCGCGCCGCGATCCCCACGGTGATCCCATCCCCACCCGCGACGGCCACCTCGACCCGCTCGGCGACACCCCGTTGGATCATGTCGACGAGGGTTCTACGGGTGTGGTGACGCGGGTCTCCGACCGTGACAACGCCGTCCTGCGCCACCTCGCCGAGATCGGCCTGCGCCCCGATTCGCCCGTGGAGGTGGTCTCCCGGCAGGTCGAGTTGGGGATCATCTCGGTGTCGTTGGCGGGCCGGGTCGTGCAGGTGGGCACGCCGGTGGCCGCGGCGGTGCGGGTCCGCGTCGACGACTGACGTCGGGCACCCCGTTCGGCGAGCGGGGCGACGACGACGAGGGCCGCGTCCGCCCCGCTCCCCCGCGGTCACTCGCAGAATCGGTCGGTGACCATGAGGTGGGTGCTCGTCGGCCGGGCGCGACCGCGCATCGGGGAAATCCCCGGGATCCGGCCTGATTCCGGCCCGGTGACGGCCGCTACAGCATCGTGCCGGGGTTGAGGATCCCCTGCGGGTCGAGCGCGTTCTTGATGCGCCGGGTCAGGGCCATGACGTCATCGCCCAGCTGCGCGGGCAGCCAGGGAGCCTTGAGGCGTCCGACGCCGTGCTCCCCCGTGATCGTCCCGCCCATCCCGATCGCGAGGTCCATCACCTCGCCGAACGCGAGGCGGGCCCGGTCGGCGCGGTCCGGGTCGTCGTCGGTGAGGACGATGATGGGGTGGGTGTTCCCGTCACCGGCGTGGGCGACGAGGGCGATCGGGACGTCTCGGCGCGCGGAGATCTCCTCGATTCCCGCGACGAGCCGGGGCAGCGAGGGCAGCGGCACGCCGACGTCCTCGAGGAGCAGGGTCCCGACCTTGCCCAGGCTCGTGAACGCGGCCCGGCGCGCCATGGTGAACTGTTCGCCCTCGTCGGGGTCGTCGGTGGCGAAGACCTCGGTGGCGCCGTGGGTGCGGAAGGCCTCGGCCATGAACTCGGTCTCGTCCGCGCGGTCGGGCCCGGTCAGGTCGGACTGCGCGAGAAGCATCGCGCCGGCGTCGGTGTCGAGGCCCATCCGCAGGTCCGCCTCGACGGCGCGGATGCTGACGGTGTCCATGAACTCGAGCATCGCGGGGCGGATTCGGCGGGTGATGGCCAGGACCGCCTCGCTGCAGGCGACGACGTCGGGGAAGATCCCCACCACCGTCGACCGCGGTGGCTGGGCGGGGATCAGCCGCAGGATGATCTCGGTGACGACACCCAACGTCCCCTCGCTGCCGACGAACAGCTTCGTCAGGCTCAGCCCGGCGGTGTCCTTGAGCCGCGGTCCGCCGAGTCGGACGGCGGTGCCGTCTGCCAGGACGACCGTCATCCCGAGGACGTAGTCGGTGGTGACGCCGTACTTCACGCAGCACAGTCCGCCGGCGTTGGTCGCTATGTTGCCGCCGATCGAGCAGATCTCGTAGGAGGACGGGTCCGGCGGGTACCAGAGGCCGTGTTCGGCGACGGCCTGCTTGACCTCGGCGTTGTACAACCCCGGCTGGACGGTGGCCGTACGGGTGACAGGGTCGACGTGGAGGTCGCGCATGAGTTCCGTGGACAGGACTATCCCGCCGTCCACTGCGGTGGCGCCGCCGGACAGCCCGGATCCCGCGCCGCGCGGGACGACCGGGACGGAGTGGGTGCTCGCCCAGCGCATGACCTCCTGGACGTCCTCGGTGGTGCGTGCGCGCACCACGGCGAGGGGCGTACCGGGGTCGGGGGCCTTGGCCCAGTCCTGCCGGTAGCTCTGCAGGACGTCGGGGTCGGTGATGAGGTGTGAGTGGTCGAGACGGGTACGGAGGTCGTCGAGTGCCGCGGCGGGATGACGGTCGGCGGAGGGGACGCTCATGCCCCGAAGGTACGGCGTCGCCCCACCTGCCGCCGCGGTATCCGCGCATGGTCCGCGCCCTCCACCCCCCGGTTCTTCGCGCGTGGGCGGCCGGGGGCATAGTGTCCTGGTGACCGAGACCTCCGGAGCAGGACGAGGACCTGCGGCGTCCGCTGTTCCCGGCCCGGGGCCGGCGTGGTTCGGCGCGGTGATGGGAACCGGTGGCCTGGCCACGCTTCTGCAGACGCACTCGGTGCGGGTGCCCGGTTTCTCCCCGGCAGCGGTGATCATGCTTGTCGCGGGATGGGTCCTCTTGGTCGGGCTGGGCGCGGGGTTCGCCAGGTCGGTGGCGCGCGATCCGGACATGTGGACGTCGTCTGTGCGGGACGCGGCGATGCTCCCGCTGTGGGGCATGGTCTCGATGGGACTGCTCGCGGTGGGGTCCGCCTCGTTCGTCGTGGTGGACGCCCATGCGCCGACGCTGGCGTGGATCGCCTTCGGCGTGGATGTGGCGTTGTGGGCCGCGGGCACGGTGCTCGGCCTGGCCACGGCGGTGGGGTTCGCGGTGTGGCTGTTCGCTACGCGACCCGACCATCCGCTCCCCACGTGGGCGTTGCCGATGGTGCCGCCGATGGTCTCGGCGACGGCGGGTGGCGTGATCGCCCGGCAGTTCGAGTCGGATGTCGCCAGGGTCCTGTTGTCGGCGGCGTGCGTGTTCTGCTTCGTGCTGGCCCTGGCGCTGGGGAGCGCGGTGATCGTGATGGCGTACCACCATGCGTGGTTCCGCACGCCGGTGCCGGTGGTGCTGTCGACCTCGACGTGGATTCCGCTGGGGATCGTGGGACAGTCCACGGCGGCGGCCCAGGTGCTCTCGGGTCCGGCACTGGCGGGTGTGGCCCGGGTGTACGGGGCCACCGTGCTGGTCGCCGGTGCGGGACTTGGCGCGTTCGCGGTTCTGACGACGGTGCGGGGATTCCTGGCCCGGATGCCGTTCACCCCGGGGTGGTGGGCGATGACCTATCCGTTGTCGACCTGCGGCCTGGGCGCTCATTACCTCGGATGGCATGCGGCGAGCCTGCTGACGGTGGCGGTGCTCATCGTCATCTGGGTGGTGTGTGCGGTCGCCAGCGTCCGCGCGATCGCCTCGGTGCGGGCCGCCTGACACCGCCCCTCGGCGGGCCCCTCTGTCGCCGCCCCGGGTGGTCACCGGAAGTCCCTGCTGCGTCCGATGGCCATGCCCAGGTGGAGTCGTTCGATCTTGTCCGCCACCACGCTGACCGCGCCCGAGCGGTTCTCCACGGTGCCGCGAACGATGAGCGCCGGGGCCGATGAGACGATCGGCCGGTAGCGCGCCCACAGCCCGACCGAGCAGACGATGTTGGTCATGCCGGTCTCATCCTCGAGGCTGAGGAAGGTCACGCCCTCCGCGGTGGCGGGCCGCTGTCGGTGGGTGACCGCCCCGGCGACCCGGATGCGGCTGCCGTCGGGGACGTGCGCGAGTCCGGCGGTGGTGCACACCCCCTGGGAGTCGAGCCACGGCCGGGCGTGGACGGTCGGGTACTCCTCCGGGCTGATGCCGGTGGCGGCGAGGTCCGCGGAGGTCAGTTCGAGGAGGCTCATCCCGGGGAGGGCGGGAGCGTCGACCTGGCTGAGCCCGGGCAGCATGCCGGGCTTCTCACGGGCCGCGGTGGCCGCCGACCACAGGGCCGCCCGGCGTCCTCCCGTGCCGAGCGAGTCGAGCGCACCGGCGGTGGCCAGTGCCTCCATCTGCCGGACGGACAGTCCGGTGCGCCCGGCGAGGTCGGCCGCGGAGGTGTAGGGGCCGTGACTGTCGCGCTCGTCGGCGATCGCGGTGGCCAGGTCCTCCCCGATCGCCCGCACGGACTCCAGGCCGAGGCGAACCTCGGTGCCGTCGTTCTCGCATGTGGCGCCGCCGAGCGAGCGGTTGACGCACGGCCGGTGCACGGTGACGCCGTGTCTGCGGGCGTCGGCCACCAGCGACTGGGGTGAGTAGAAGCCCATGGGCTGGCTGCGCAGCAGGGCGGCGCAGAAGATCGCCGGGTGGTGGCATTTGAACCACGCGGAGTAGTAGACGATCGCGGCGAAGGACTGGGAGTGGCTCTCGGGGAAGCCATAGTTGGCGAAGGCGCACATCTTCTCCCAGATCCGCTCCCCCACCTCCGGGCCGGTGTACGGGGTCCCCGGCGGGCTGGTGCCGATGCCGTGCAGTTCGCGCATGCCCGCGAAGAACCGCTCCTTCAGCCGCGCCATCCGTTCCGGTGACCGCTTGGCCCCCATCGCCCGGCGCAGCTGGTCGGCCTCCGCGCCGGTGAAGCCGGCGATCACCGTGGCGATCTGCATGAGCTGCTCCTGGAACAGCGGGATCCCCAACGTCCGTCCCAGTACCTCTTCCAGGGCGGGATGATCGAACTCCACCTTCTCCCGCCCGTTGCGTCGGCGGATGTAGGGGTGGACGGAACCGCCCTGGATGGGGCCCGGGCGGATGAGGGCGACCTCCACCACGAGGTCGTAGAACGTCCGCGGTCGCAGCCGGGGCAGGGTGGCCATCTGGGCCCGGGACTCCACCTGGAACACGCCCACGGAGTCGCCGCGGCACAGCATCTCGTAGACCTGTGGGTCCGCGAGATCGAGCTTGGCCAGGTCCACGTCGAGGTCCTTGTGTTCGGCCGCCAGGTCGATGGCGTGGTGGAGTGCGGTGAGCATGCCCAGACCCAGCATGTCGAACTTGACCAGTCCGACCGCCGCGCAGTCGTCCTTGTCCCACTGCAGCACCGTCCGGCCCGGCATCCGCGCCCATTCGACGGGCACCACGTCGGCCACCGGGCGGTCACAGATCACCATGCCGCCGGAGTGGATGCCCAGGTGTCGGGGCAGGCCGACGAGCTGTCGTGCCAGCGCGAGCACGTCGGGCGGGACGGTGTGCTCGGTGGCCTCCCGCTCGTGGTTCTTCAGCCCCGACCACCGGTCGACGCTCTTGGACCAGGCGTCCTGCTGTCCCGGGGAGTACCCGAGCGCCCGGACCACGTCCCGCACCGCCGAGCGTCCTCGGTAGGTGATGACGTTGGCCACCTGGGCGGCGTAGTCCCGGCCGTACCGGGAGTAGACGTACTGGATGGCCTCCTCCCGACGACCGGACTCGATGTCCACGTCGATGTCGGGCGGGCCGTCGCGCTCGGGCGCCAGGAACCGCTCGAAGAGGAGTTGGGCGCGCACCGGGTCGACGTTGGTGATGCCCAGGGAGTAGCAGACCGCCGAGTTGGCGGCCGAGCCCCGGCCCTGGCAGAGGATGCCCTCGCGGCGGCAGAACTCGACGATGTCGTGGACCACGAGGAAGTACCCGGGGAAACCCAGCTCGGCGATCACCTTCAGCTCGCGGTCGATCTGCGCGTACGCCTCCGGCATCTCCTCGCGGGTGCCGTAGCGGCGGGCGGCACCGGCGTAGGCGAGCTCGGCGAGCATGGTGTCCTCGGTGTGTCCCTCGGGGACATCGAACGGCGGCAGCTGCGGAGCGATGAGTCGCAGGTCGAACGCGCACTCCCGACCCAGCCTGTCGGCCCCGGCGACGGCGTCGGGCCACCGGTCGAACAGGTCGGCCATCTCCTCTCCCGAGCGCAGGTGGGCACCGCCCGCCGCGGGCAGGTGCGCGGCGTGGGTCTCGAGCGCGTCACGCGCGCCGAGGGCCGCCATGACCGAGGCCAGCCGCGCGCCCTCGGGCCCCGCGCAGTGGGCGGCGGTCGTGGCCACGACGGGGAGTCCCGCCCGGGCCGCGAGTCCGGCCAGCGCGTCGCACCGCTCGGTGTCCTCGGGCACTCCATGGCAGGTGAGTTCCACGACCACCCGGTCCCGCCCGAACAGCTCGACCAGCTGTTCCAGGGCCGTGCGGGCCGCCTCGGTGTCGAAATCGGGGGCTCCGGTGCCGCCGCGTTCCAGCGCACGACGGACGCGGCCGCGTCGGCATCCGGTGAGCACGTACCAGTGGCCCCCGGCCGCCTCCGCGAGCTCCGCGATCTCGTACCGCGGCTCGCCCTTGGCCCCGCCCCGCAGGTGGGCGCGGGCGATCGCGCGGGACAGCCGGCGGTATCCCTCCTGCCCCCTGGCGAGAACGAGCAGGTGCTCGCCACCCGGCAGGGACAGCTCCGCCCCGAACACCGTGGCCAGGCCCAGCTCGGAGGCGGCCTCGGCGAAACGTACGACCCCGTACAGGCCGTCGTGGTCGGTGATCGCGAGGGCCGTGAGCCCCAGCTCGGCCGCCGCCTCCGCCATCGCCTCGGGCGAGGACGCACCGTCGAGGAAGCTGAACGCCGTGTGGGCGTGCAACTCCGCGTACGGCACGCGTCCCTGGACGCGCGGCCGCTGTGGGGGCGTGTAGTCACCCCGCGTGCGCGACCATGCGGGGGCGTCGCTGCCGTCGCCGGGATGGGGGTTCTCCGGCCTGCGCGGGTTCGGCCGCCCGGACAGCACCCGTTCGAGCTCTCCCCAGCTCCTGGGCCCGTGGTACCAGTTCACCGGGGCTCACCCGCCCGGTGCCGGTGGGTGCGGTCAGAGCCGGGTGAGGGACTCCACGACCCATGCGGAGGCCTTGCCCGGTGGTTTGCGGCAGCTCTGCGCGCGGGGCGGGAGCGGGCGCGTACCGGTCTCGACGCGCCAGGCGCGGCCGTCTGTGTGCTGTACGACGGCCACGTGCGGGTCGTCCGGGTCGATGTCGACGACGAGGTCGTCGATCCCCGCCTCCACGCCGGAGTCGCGGACGGCGACCTCCGCGACCTGCCCGGCCGGCGGCCACGTGCTGCGCCCCCGCAGGTGCTCGGTGACGACCCGGCCGTCCAGTTCGGCCTCGACGATGCGGACCGCGAGGTCGGTCTCCGCGGGCCCGTAGGTGTACCCGGTCCCGGGCAGCAGCAGGACCGGGGCGAAGCGGTGTCCGCCGGTGTGGGAGCACTCCCACACCGCGGAGTCCTGATCGAGCGAGGACAGACGGTCCCCGAGACGGGACTCGAGTCCGGCCACAACCGGGCGGCCCCGGACGGCGCAGCACTGATCGCGCTTGGCGTGAGTACAGACGAGGACCACGGGCCCCTCGACCTCACGGGCGCCTTCCACGTGTCCACCGGGTGAGAGATCGAGGTCGAGTATGTCCGCGGGTCGGTCGACGCGGCCGACCCTGATACTCCGTCGACCGGGCCGCGTGTCACAGAGGTAGAAGCGGTGCCGGTCGATGCGTTGACCCTCGCGGCCGGGTCGCCTGATGAACAACATGCGGGACCCGCAGTCGGAGACGTGCTTCTTGAGGCGCTCGGAGAGCTCGTCGCCCAGCGCCTCCCCGTCGAAGATGTCGCGCCCCCATCGCGCGGGGACCTCCAACAACACCCACGACTCCTCGTGGGCAGCGGTGCCGGCCGGCGGTTCGTCGGCCGACTGGAGCGAACACCAGGCGGGGACTGGGGCGGGATCGATGACTGACACGCCCCCATGGTGCCCCACCATGCGAAGTGGTGTAACTGTAGCCACCTTGTGGGACAAAAGTGATTAGAGGGATTTAGGGTGGGGCCATGCGTACCCGACACCGCCGCTTCGTCGCGGCCGCCGCACTGACCGCCGCCGCGTCCCTGGCAGTGGTGGGGTGCGGGACCGACACCTCGACCGACGCCCCCGCCACGAGCCAGACGACCACCGCCGGCTCCTCGCCGGCCGCCCTGGCGCAGAACCTGTCCCCGGAGGAGACCGAGGCCGCCGACCCCACGGCCGGTCCGGCGGACTCCGCTCCCAAGAGCGAGACCCCGGATGCCGCCGCAGGGCGCGCCGAGCTGGTCGTGTCCGAGATCCGGATGGGCGACTACCAGGGCAAGGACCGCGTGGTCTTCGAACTCGACGGGCGCGGCGTCCCGAACTACTCCGTGGACTATGTGGACGCCCCCGCCCAGCAGGGCAGCGGCTTCCCCGTGGAGGTACAGGGCGACTCGTTCCTCCAGGTGATGATCGGAGGCCAGGTCCTGCCGACCGAGACCGGCCTGGAGGAGGTCCCGGTGGGCACCGTGACGGGTGACGACGCCACCGGGGTGGCCGGCGTGGCGTTCGCGGGACAGTTCGAGGGACAGGCGCAGGCGGTGATCGGCCTCGAGGGCACCGATCGTGCCTTCTCCGCCTTCCTCCTGCAGAACCCGACCCGTCTGGTGGTGGACATCGAGCGCTGATCGCGCCCCCGAGTCGGGCACGGCTGACCGGGGCGTGAGCGGCCGGATCATCATTCGTAGACTCCCTCGACCGTCCAGTTCTCCGACCCGTCCCCGAGTACGCCGCAGAGCAGCAACGCGGCCGCACGCTCGGGGACGACCTGCATGCGGGCCCGGGGCCGGCGGGGTTCCCCGTCGGACGTGGGCTCCCACCAGGCCTCGTCGATCGGCCACGGCCGCGACCACCCGAGCAGCGCACAGCTGCGACCGCCTACCTCGATGGCGGCGGGTCGCGCACTGAGCAGACCGCGTGAGGTGACCCCGACGGCTGCCCCCTCCACGCTGCGCAGCACGACTCCCCCGGCGAGCGGGACCCGCGCCACGACGGCGGCCCCCGGGTCACCGTTCTCGCGGATCTCGAGCCGGTAGCCGGGTCCGGGCCACACCACCGACGGCGAGGGCGCGGGCAGCGCACCCGGCCACGGACCGCGGGCGGCGGGCTCGGCCGGGGCGTCCCCGTATGGCAGGCAGCGCACCCGGTCGGCCGGGCCGCGGCCACCCACCTCCACCGGCACCCGGACGGCCTCGGGTCCGAGCAGTCCCTGGACGCGCACGAGCGCGCGGTGGACGCGGGCCTCCGCGAGCCCGGCCTCGCCCCACAGCCCCTCCTGGACGCGGCCTGCGGGGACGACCTCCACCGGTTCCAGGGCGAGGGCGGTGACCGCGCCCCCGGCCCCGCCGGCGATCGCGGTGCCGGTGAGCCAGCCCTCGAGTTGCCAACGCAGCCGGTCAGCGGTGCCCTCCGGGGTGAGCGGCGACGAGCACCGCCACACCCGGTTGACCTCCGTACCACCCTCGACCCGGGCCGTGATGGACAGCCGCAGACACGAGACCCCGGCCGCGGCGAGCACGGCGTGCAGTTCCCCCGCCAGCCGCCGGCCGAGGAACGCCGCCTCGTCGACCCGCTCCAGGGGCGGATCGCACCGGTGCTCGACCGCCGAGCCCGTGGGCACCGCGGTCACCGACGGCGGGCGCCACGGGACCGCGCGGGCGATCCGGTGCGCCACCGACCCGGCCTCGCCGAAACGGGTGGCCACGTCCCGCGGCGGGAGGGCGGCGAAGTCGCCCAGCGTCCGCACTCCGAGGCGGTGAAGGAGTCCGACCAGCTCCGACAGCACCTCAGGACCCCCCAGCGCGGGTTCCACCACGAGCGCCTCCACGGGCAGACCCGCCAGATAGTCCGCGTCCCCGCCCGGCTCCAACAGCGCCGAGCCACGGGCGCCGAGCACGGCCGTGGGCAGTTCGTCGGCGAGTCCCACCTGGCACTCCACCCCCGCCGCGGCCACCGCGTCGACCACACGGGTGACGACCTGCTCGACCCCGCCGTGGAAACGCAGCGCGCCGGCCGCGGAGAACACGAACAGGCCGGGTCTCAGCACCTCGATCCCCGGGACGACGGCGTCGAGCGCCTGCACCACGGGCTCGAACCACGTGGCGTCCCGCGCCGGGTCCGCGGCGACCACCACGAGCTCCGGGCAACGGAACTGGGCCTCGCGCCGACGCAGCCCGCGACGCACCCCCACCGCACGGGCGACGGCGTTGCACGCCAGCACCCCGCGGGGCCCGATCACCGCCAACGGCAGGTGGAGACCGTGCCCCTCGGCCCGGGCCGCCGCGACCGCCGGCCAGTCCGGGCACCACACCGCCATGACCCGGGCGCTCATCCCGCCGCCACCCATTCCGCGGTCCGGGCGGGTGCGGCCCGTCCGGAGCAGCGCACCACGGTGGAGACCGAGGCCAGCCGGCCCCTGCCCGCACCCAGACCGCCGTAACGGCAGTGCCGCCCCGCCAGCGTCAGCTCCGCGCCGGGCCAACCCGGGCCCACCAGGAGCACCGCGCCCGCGGCCCGCACCCGACCGCCGAGCACCCGTGCCCGCGACGGGGCGACGGCCGCGACCGCCGGACCGAGCAGCACCAGGTCCAGCCCGTCGAGCAGGACCGACACGACCGCCGCCGGATCCGGGCCGGGATCGGGCACGAGCGCCAGACAGTCCAACCGACCGCCCTGTTCCGCCACGGCCGCCACCCCGAGCTCGGGCCATCCCACGACCGCGCACCGGGCGCCGGACGCCGTGGCCGCGGCCAACAGGCCGACCCGTAGGGTGGCGCTGCCGGAGACCGCCGTGACGCGCCCCGCGGGCAGCACCCCGCCCGGCACCAGATGCGCCACGGACTCCGGCACGGCCACCCCGGGCACGGCCACGGCGGGCGCCGCGGGCGGGCGGGTGACGGGAGCGGAGGCGGCGACGCCGGTGGCGGCGGACGCCACAGGGTCGGGACCGGCGAGGACGGGGGCGACGTCCCCGGGGCCCTCCGGATGGACGGGGGCCGCGGGCGGGACCGACGAGCGCGGCGGCGCGGCGGGAGCCGGCGGGCGCGGAGCCGCGGGCGCGGTGGACCGCGCGGACGCGGGCGGGCCCCCGCCCGGCATCGCGGCCAGGCGGCGTCGCAGTTCCGCGACCCGGTCCGCCGTGTCGAGGTCGGCCATATCGGCAACAGCAGCAGCGTCCACTACCATCATCAGAACCTCCCGCCATGCGCGACACGCCGTCGAGCACGTAATCGAACTATTTTTCGATCACGTGAACAGTGAACACCACGGGTACGACACCGCGCAAGAACACCTGTTCGAGACGGGTTCTCCTCGTCGTCGTCACCCCGGTTGTCCACCGCGACTCCACCCGCCCTGTCGTACCGAAGGCCTACCATCGGTGACCATGAAGGCCTCCATCGGGAACCGCATCGTGCTCATCGGCGCCGGCGACGTCGGCGTCGCCTACGCCTACGCGCTGGTCAACCAGGGCCTGGCCGACCATCTGGCCATCATCGACATCGACCGCGACAAACTCGTGGGCGAGGTCATGGACCTCAACCACGGCGTCGTGTGGGCGCCCTCCCCCACCCTCGTCACCGAGGGCACCTACGCCGACTGCACTGACGCCACCATGGTGGTGATCTGCGCCGGCGCCGCCCAGAAGCCCGGGGAGACCCGGCTCGACCTGGTCGGCAAGAACATGGGGCTGTTCGAGCGGATCGTCGGCGACGTCATGGCGACCGGCTTCGACGGCATCCTGCTGGTGGCCACCAACCCTGTCGATATCCTCGCCCAGGCCACCTGGCGCTTCTCCGGGCTGCCGTCAGCGCAGGTGATCGGGTCCGGGACGATCCTCGACTCCGCCCGGTTCCGGTTCATGCTGGGCGAGTACTACGGCGTCGCCCCGATGAGCGTGCACGCCTCGATCATCGGCGAACACGGCGACACCGAACTGCCGGTGCTCTCCTCCGCCAACGTCTCCGGGGTGCCGCTGCGCCGCGACCTGGAAGGCGACCCCGCCAAGCGGGAGCGGCTCGCACAGATCTTCACCGAGACCCGGGACGCCGCCTACCGGATCATCGACTCGAAGGGCTCCACCAGCTACGGCATCGGCATGGGCCTGGCCCGCATCACCCGCGCCGTGCTGCGCAACGAACAGGTCTCCCTACCCGTGTCCACCCTGCTGCGGGGCGAGTACGGCGAGGACGGGATCTTCATCGGGGTGCCCGCCGTGATCGGACGGACCGGCGTGCACCGGGTGGTGGAGCTGGAGCTCGACACCACCGAGCGCGAACAGCTCGCCCGCAGCGCGAGCGCGCTGCGGGCGGTGTCCGAACAGTTCGAAATCCTGAGATGAGCTCAGGGAGCCCCGGGGGGATCGCTGGCCGGGAAGGACTCGTCGCCCCACTCGTCGGCGAGGTCGTCCTTCGAATCCGGACGGTTATCCCTCTCGTCCTTCTCGTCGGACTTGTCGTCGTTGTGGTCAGAGTTCTGCGGGTTGGACATGCAACAATCTCCTCCCGCCGTACCGGGCGTACGGCGGGACTCACGTTACCGGACACCCCGTCCGGCACGACCGCACAGCACCGCACGGCGCCGGATGCCGGGCGACGAGGGCCGGAGGCTCGCCATGCACACCACCAACTACACCGACACGCTCATCCTGCCCGCGCCCGACACCCGGGCGGAGTCCGCGACCGCCCCGCCCTCCGGGAAGGGCACGGTCGCCGAACTGCAGTACGAGCGGCTCGCGGACACGGACTACACGTGGACGAGCGACGACCTGCTGTTCGACGTGCACTGCGCGCGCAAGGGGATCCCGGAGAGCGACCGGGCCGCCGAACGCGAGCGGTTCTTCGGTAAGGGCCAGCCCTGCCTGCGTACCTCTCCTCTGGCCAAGACCTACGGCTGGGCCCTGCACTTCGACGCCGACGGGCGGATCGCGCTGCTACCCATGGACTCGCCCCGCGTGGCCGCTAGCGACCCGGTGCCACGTCTGGCAGCCCGGCTCGACGGCTAGTAGCCGGGTTCGGCGTCGGGAAGCGCGCCCAGCCACGCGAGCACAGGGCCGGCGACGACGTCCGCGAACTGCTCGTACCCGCCGGGGCCGGGATGCGCCCCGTCTCCGGCGGCGACCTCGCGCATCCACGCTCCACCCGTCAACAACACGTCGAACATCGGCACGAACGGCACGCGGGCCTCGTCGCACACCGCGGCCATCGCCTCGGCGCGGGCGGCGATCCGCTCGTTGACCTCGTCCCACACGACCGGCGGCGGACCCACCACGAGGAACCGTCCGCGGGGAGCCCGGTCAATCATCCCGCGCAGCGCCGTGACCGTGCCCGCCTCGTCGACGCGCACCTCCCCCTCGACCTCCATGACGTCGTTGACGCCGAACTCCGCGATCACCGCGGTGGTCGGGAACGCCGCCCGCCGACGGTCCACCTCGTCCCAGCGGGCCAGGATCATCTCGGACGTGTCCCCGCCGATCCCCGCGACGGTGGCATGCAGGTTCAGCCCCTCGCGGGCACCTGCCTCCACCAGATGCGCGGTCCAGCCGCGGCCCGTCTCGTCGCCGTACCCGGCCACGAACGAATCACCGATGAAGCAGACGGGCAGATCACGCGGTTCGCTCATACCGTCACGGTATCGCCCGCCCGGCGGTGGCGGCGGGGGCTCAGTCCAGGTGCCGCGACTGCGCCCAGCGGGTCAGCGCGTGGCGGTTGGACTGCTGGGTCTTGCGCAGCACGTTCGAGGCGTGGGTCTCCACGGTCTTGACCGAGATGAACAGCTCCTCGGCGATCTCCCGGTAGGTGTAGCCGCGGGCGAGCAGCCGCAGGACCTCCTTCTCGCGCGGGGTGAGCGAGTCGACCTCGGGATCGTGGACGGGTTCGCCACGCTCCTCGGGTCCGGGTGCGGCGCGGGCGAACGCGTCCAACACGAATCCGGCCAGGCGCGGGGAGAACACGGCGTCCCCGTCTGCCACTCGGCGGACGGCCTCGGCGAGGTCGTCACCGGTGATGGTCTTGGTGACGTAGCCGCGGGCGCCGGCGCGGATCACGGCGATCACGTCCTCGGCGGCATCGGAGACACTCAGCGCGAGGAAGGTCGGCTCCGGTGCGCGGGCGGGATCGGCGACCCCGCCCGGATCCGATCCTAACACCGACCGCAGGACGGCCACGCCGCCGCCGTCGGGCATGTGCACGTCGAGCAGCACCACGTCGGGGCGCACGCGCGCGATGCCCGCGATGGCCTCGGCCACGGACCCGGCCTCGCCGACCACCTCGATCGACGACTGGCCGGCGAGCTCGGCGCGGACGCCGCTGCGGAACACCGCGTGGTCGTCCACGAGGAAGACCCGGCTCACCCCGGTCGCGGTCCCCGACCCGTCCGTCATTCGCCCTCCAGCGGCATCTCGATCCCGATCTCGGTCCCGCGTCCGAGCGTACTGCGCACGCGCACGGTGCCCCCGCGACTCTCCACGCGGTGGCGAATGGACTGCGCGAGACCGTGGCGGTCGCCGTCGACGGCGTCGGGGTCGAAGCCCCGGCCGCGGTCGCGGACGAACGCACTGAGGGTGCGTCCGTCGTTCTCCACGAACACGTCGGCGGTGTCGACCCCTGCGTGCTTGGCGACGTTGACCAGGGCCTCGCGGACAGCGCCCAGCACGGCGTCCTCGGCGTCGCCGACCGGGCCGTCACCGCCCACGACGACCTGGTCGACACGCAGGCCGTAGACGTCCTCGACGTCGCCGATCATCACCTCGACCGCCCCGGCCACGGTCGCGGCGCCGGAGGACATCCGGGAGCCGGCGCCGAACAGCCACTGCCGCAGTTCGCGTTCCTGTCGGCGGGCGAGGCGCGCCACCTGCGCGGGGTCGTCGGAGCGCTTCTGGATGAGGGCCAGGGTCTGCAGGACGGAGTCGTGCAGGTGGGAGGCGATGTCACTGCGCTCGGCCTCGCGGATCCGCGCCGCGCGTTCCTCCTCCAGCGACCGCCACAGGCGCAGGCCCACGGGAACGCTGAGGAGCCCCACGCCGACGAGGGTCGCCACGACCGCCAGGAGGGACGACCGGAGGGCGGCGAGCTCGACCTGGCCGAGCACGACAACAGCGAGGCCGACGACGACGAGGGTGGCCCCTGCCGTGACCCTGGCCCAGTCGAAGACGGAGCGGGGAGACCCTCTTCCGCCGCCGTCGTACTGCTGCCAGACCAGCCCGGCACCCAGGGCCACGATCACGACGGGCACGATGACGTGCAGTCCCGTCGCGGTGGTCACCATGAACGACAACACCGAACCCACGACCCCCAGGACGGCCAGCGCCACGCCGCGTCTGCGCTCGCGGTGCTCCGTAGCCGCCGACCCCGAGAACGCGGGATTCGACGAGGTGAACGCCCACAAGGCCGCGTAGAGCGCCACCCCGGCGCCGGACAGCGTGGCCAGCAGGACCATCACCACCCGGACATACGTGACCCGCACGCCCAGGTGCCCGGCCAGCCCCGTGCACACCCCGGAGACCACGGCCCCGTCCGGCACGCGGGACAGCCGCGGGTACCAGCGGAAGCCGACCGGCTGCGCGACGGGCGGACGCGACGCCGTGCCGGGGGCCGGAACAAGGCCCGGGCCTGTCGCACGGACGGTCGCGTTCTCACTCATATCCGCCATCGTCACAGATCCGCCCCGGGGTCGCATCGGGGTCCGACCCCGAGATTCCGGGGGTGCGGATCTCAGGGTCGGTCCCCGATGTGCCGGACCCGCCGGCCGAGCACGATGGGGGCATGTCCAACACCAGCACCCACGACGTCCCGTCAGAGCTCCGCTCCCTATGGCGGACACGGCCCGTCCGGACCCCGGACGACTCACGGATCGCCGGTGTCTGCGGAGGCTTCGGCCGACGCTACGGCGTCGATCCCGTCCTGATCCGCATCGCCTTCGTGATCGCCGCGCTCTGGGGCGGCGCCGGGGTGTTCCTCTACGCCTTGCTCTGGCTCGTCCTGCGGGCCGCCGGCGACGAGGTGTCCAAGGGGGAGGCGCTCCTCGGGAAGGGCCGGGCGTCGGGATCCAGGACGACATCGGTGCTCCTCGTCGTCGTCGCCCTCATCAGCGCCCCCACCTTCGGTGGTTCCGGAGGCACCTTCCTCGTGGGCGCCGGGTTCCTCATGGCGGCCGCGATGCTCGCCGGGTGGTACGGCTTGCACCGCCGCACCCCGACCCCGCCCGCGGGGTGGGCGGAGGTCTCCTCCGTGCGGCCCGCACCCACGCACGACTTCGGCGGCGCGGCGACCCGCCCCAGCCCCTGGCGCGCGCCGGGGACGGCTCCGGACCCCGGCGTCGGCGCGGGTGCACCCTACGGCCCGGCCTCCCACGGCCAGCCCGTCTACGGCCCGCCCGCCCCGCCCGCGTGGGACCCGCTCGGCGCGGCGCCCTTCGCGTGGGACCTGCCCGACCCCGCGGACGCACCCCGCCCCGATCCCGAGCCGGCCGCGCCGCGCTCGCGCCTGACCAAGGTCACCCTCGGGCTCGCGCTCATCGCCACGGCCGTCGCGATCGGCCTGTCCACCCTGGGCGGGATCACCTGGCTCGACTCCACGCGGATCGCGGCGATCGCCCTCGCCGTGGTGGCGGGCGGTCTGGTGGTGGGGGCGTTCACCCGACGCGGCCACGGGCTGCTCGTGGTGGCCGGCCCGCTCGTCGGGTTCGTCCTGCTGGCCTCGCTCGTCCAGCCCCACCTGCCGGAGGGTGCCTGGGAGGGCACCGGTGACCTGCGCGTCGACATCACCGAGCCCACACAGCTCGACACCCCGGTCGTCCACGAGCTGGGATCCGTGACGGTCGACCTGCGTGAGCTGGACCTCGACCGCGACCGCGATTTCAGCGTCCGCAACGACCTCGGCGGGGTACGCGTCCTGCTGCCCGAGGACCTCGCCGTGGACCTGAGCTGTCACGCCGACCTCGGGTCCGTCGACTGCCCGGACCCGACGCCCGGCGAGGCGTCCGGCCCCGTTCTCACGCTGGACGTGACCACCGGCGCCGGATCGATCACGGTGACGCGATGAGCGACCGGCCCACCCGACCGCACCCCGACAGGAGCACCGACATGACCAGCCCAGGCCACACCTCCGACACCGGCTTCCGCCCCGACCAGCCGCTGCACGACCCACTCCCCTACGGCGATGGGTTCGCCACCCCCGAGCCGCTCGGATTCGGAGTCGCCCCCGAACCAGTCCCGCCCGCGGCCGGTGCCGTCGAGGTGGCCCAGCATCGCCGGGGTGGCTCGCCGGTCCTCGCCGTGGCGGGCCTGGCCTCGCTGGGCGTCGCGGTGTGGGCGATCCTCGGCGCGCCGGTGATCACCCCGACGCTGCTGCTGGCCGCCGGGCTCGTCCTGGCCGTGCTCATGGGACTGATGATGGTCCTGCGGCGCTGACCGCGTCGAAGGCCCATTCCGCGCCCGCCACGTACGCCACCTCCTGGCTCGGTGGTCTCGCGCCCGCATGAGTGCTCGCGACCCACCGACAGCCGCTCCTCGGCCTGGCGTCTCGCGCGCACTTCGGGGTGGGCGAGACGCCATCGCGGAGAGCGGATGCGAAACAAAGGCGGGCAGGCGCGAGGGCGAGACGCCATCGCGAGGAGCGGCTGCGCGGCTCGGCTCAGCGGGTGGTGCTCACTCCCACTCGATGGTCCCCGGCGGCTTGCTGGTCACGTCCAACACGACCCGGTTGACGTCCGGCACCTCGTTGGTGATGCGGTTGGAGATCAGCGCGAGCGTCTCGTACGGCACGCGCGTCCAGTCGGCCGTCATCGCGTCCTCGGAACTCACCGGACGCAGTACGATCGGGTGACCGTAGGTGCGGCCGTCGCCCTGCACGCCCACCGAACGCACGTCGGCGAGCAGCACCACGGGGCACTGCCACACCGAGGCGTCCAGTCCCGCGGCCGTCATCTCCTCGCGCACGATCGCGTCCGCCGCCCGCAGCGTGGCCAACCGGTCACGGTCCACCGCGCCGACGATGCGGATCGCCAGACCGGGCCCCGGGAACGGGTGGCGGCTGACGATCGCCTCGGGCAGGCCGAGCGCACGGCCCACCGCACGCACCTCGTCCTTGAACAACAACCGCAGCGGCTCGACGAGCGTGAACTCCACGTCATCCGGAAGACCGCCCACGTTGTGGTGGCTCTTGATGTTGGCGGTACCCGACCCGCCACCGGACTCCACGACGTCCGGGTACAGCGTGCCCTGGACGAGAAAGTCAACCGACCCGCCGTCCTCGCCCTGGAGCTCGAGCGCCTGCGTCACCGCCCGCTCGAAGGACCGGATGAACTCGCGGCCGATGATCTTGCGCTTGGTCTCCGGATCGGTCACCCCGTCGAGGTGCCCCAGGAAGACGTCGGAGTCGTCCAGCGTGATGAGACGGGCGCCCGTGGCGGCGACGAAATCGTTCTCCACCTGCTCGCGCTCGCCCGCACGCAGCAGACCGTGGTCGACGAACACACACGTGAGGCGATCACCGATCGCCCGCTGCACCAGCGCCGCGGCGACCGCCGAGTCGACGCCACCGGACAGGCCGCAGATCGCGCGCCCGTCACCGACCTGCTCGCGGATCGCCTCGACCAGCTGATCGGCGATGTTCGCCGCCGTCCACGTGGGCTCGAGACCCGCGACGTCGGTGAGGAAGCGGCTCAGCACCTGCTGCCCGTGCGGCGAGTGCAACACCTCCGGGTGGTACTGCACACCCGCCATCCGGCGCTCCGGGCACTCGAACGCCGCCACCGGGGCGCCCGGCGAGGACGCGGTGACCTCGAAGCCGTCCGGGGCGGCGGTGACAGCGTCCCCGTGGCTCATCCACACCGGATGGTGCTCCGGCAGGCCCGCGTGCAGCACGCCACCCGAGACGGAGACATCGGTCCGCCCGTACTCGCGGTTCCCGGTGTGCGCGACCTCGCCGCCCAACGCACCGGCCATCGCCTGGAAGCCGTAGCAGATGCCGAACACCGGCAGCCCCAACTCGAACACCGCCGGGTCGATCGACGGCGCGTCCTCCGAGTAGACACTGGCCGGCCCACCCGACAGCACCAGCGCGACCGGGTCCTTCTCGCGGATCTCCTCCACGGACGCGGTGTGCGGGATCACCTCGGAGTAGATGCGCGCCTCGCGCACCCGCCGCGCGATGAGCTGCGCGTACTGGGCACCGAAGTCCACGACGAGGACGGGACGGGGCGCCACCGCCTCGGCGGTGTTCTGGGAATCGGTCTGTGCGTTCTCGGCCACGCGCCCGAGTCTAGGCCCCACGGCCCGTCCGCCGAACTCCACCACATCCCCCGCACCGGGGTTCACAATGAACTCCCACCACGACCCCGGCCCGGCGACGGGCTCACAGAGCGCGAGGGCACCCATGGAACGGATGACCGGGTTCGACGCGAGCCTGCTGTACCTCGAGACCGCCCAGCAGCCCCTCGTCGTGGGGGCGGTCCTGTTCATCGATGTGTCCGGCCTCGAGGTCGAGTACTCCTTCGACCGACTCCGCACCGAACTCGGCCGCCGGATCAAGGAACTCCCCGAGCTGCGGCGCAAGATCTACGACTCCCCGCTCAACCTGGGCCACCCCGCCTGGGTCGAGGAGTACGACCTCGACGTGTCCGCCCACGTCCGCCGCGTCGACGTCGATGAACCGGGCGACGAACGCGCCGTGTTCGAGATGTGCGGCACCCTCGGCAGCCGCCCGCTCCACCGCACCCGCCCCCTGTGGGAGATGTGGATCCTCGAGCACCTCGCCGAACCCGACACCGTCGCCGTCTTCTTCCGCGCCCACCACGCCGTCCTCGACGGGGCACACGGCGCCGACATCCTGCTCAAGCTCAGCCGGGCCGGACGACCCGCCTCACCCCGCGACCTCGACATGGTGCGCGTCGAGGCCGGCAGCGCCAACCCCATCCGGCTCCTCGCCGGCGGTCTGTGGGACTTCACCGTACGACGCCCGCTGACCCTGGCACGGCTCATCCCCGAGGTCCTGACCCTGCCCCTCGCACTGCACTCACCCCCGTCGCCGGCGGCCCCCGCCGAGTCCGCCCCCGACGACGACCGCTCGCAGGACGGGAACGAGGACCTCGTCGTCGTCCCCGGAGCCGCGCCGTTCACCGCACCGCGCACCCGGTTCAACGCCACGATCACCCCCCACCGCGCCGTGTGGGGCACCTCCCTCGACCTCGATGAGATCACCGAGGTCAAGGACGCCTTCGGCGTCACCGTCAACGACGTCTACCTCACCGTCGTGGGCGGCGGACTCCGCCGATACCTCCGCGCCCACGACGACCTGCCCGACCCACCGCTCATCGCAGTGGTGCCCGTCTCCACCCGCGACGCCGACGGCACAAACGGCAACAACCGCGTCACCGTCCTGTTCGCGTCCCTCGGCACCGACATCGCCGACCCCCTGGAACGCCTCCGCGCCATCTCCGCCCGCACCGGCCGGGGCAAGAAGCAGACCAGGAACAGGATGCGACCCGACCTCATCCAGGACGTCGCCGAACTCGCCCCCGCCACCACACTGCAGGTGCTCATGCGGATCTACGGCGACTTCCGCCTCGCGGACCTGCACCCCGTCGTGCACAACCTGGTGGTCTCCAACATCCCCGGCCCCGACGAGGAACTCGACTTCCTCGGCGGACGGGTCACCCGCATGTATCCGCTCGGACCGCTCATGCACGGCTCCGGACTGTCCGTCACCGCCATGTCCGTCGACGGCCAGCTCGACGTGGGCATCAACGCCTGCGAGCACCTCGTCCCCGACCCCGACCTGGTCGCCTCCGGGATCCGCGAGGCCATGGACCGCCTGCTCGAGCTCACCCGCGAGCAGGCACCCCGCCGCTAGAGACCTCGACGATCGGCAGTCGCAGCGCCCCCGGCGCGTCCTCGGGCACCACCGGGCGCACCGGCTTCACCGGGGACAGGCGACGGTAGGCCTCCCCCTGCGCCGGCCGCGGGTCCGCCTCGCCCTTGTTGGGCCACAGCGACATCGCCCGCTCCGCCTGGGCGGTGATGCTCAGCGCCGGGTTGACGCCGAGGTTCGCCGAGATCGCCGAACCGTCCACGATGTGCATCGTCGGGTAGTTCCACACCCGGTGGTACGGATCCACGACGCCCGTCTCCGGCGAATCCGAGATCACGCAGCCGCCGAGGAAGTGCGCCGTGAGCGGGATGTTGGCGATCTCCCCCCACGTGCCCCCGGCCAGCCCGCCGATCTCCTCGGCGATCTTGCGCGTCGCCTCGTTGCCTGCCGGGATCCACGTCGGGTTGGGCTCGCCGTGGCCCTGCTTGCTGGTGACGTAGCGGAACGGTCCGAAGCGCTTGACGTAGGTCTGCAGCGAGTTGTCCAGGTTCTGCATGACCAGCGCGATCACCGAACGCTGGCTCCAGCGGCGCAGGTTGAACAGCTGCAGGAAGACCTTCGGGTCGCGCCGGACCTCGTTGATGAGGACGCGCCACCGCGGGAGCGGGCCGTCACCGTCCGTGAGGAGGGTCTGCAGGATGGCGATGGCGTTGGAACCCTTGCCGTAGCGGACCGGTTCGATGTGGGTGTCGGGCCGGGGATGGAACGACGACGTGATGGCCACGCCCTCGGAGAAGTCCTGCTCCGGCTTGTAGTTCGGGCGCATCGCCCCGAGGATCGCCTCCGAGTTGGTGCGGGTCAGCCTGCCGAGGGCGTCCGAGAGCCGGGGCAGCGAGCCCGAGTCCTTGGCGTAGTGGAGCAGGTGCTGCGTCCCCCAGGTGCCGGCGGCCACGACGACCTGCTGAGCGGTCGTGGTCGTGGTGCGCTTGCCGAGCCTGGTCCATGCGCCGGTCCGCTCGAGCGTGACCTCCCACGACCCGTCGGCGCGCTCGCGCAGATCGCTGACCGTCGTGCGGTCCAGGATCCGGGCACCCGCGCGCTCAGCCAGGGCGAGGTAGTTCTTCATGAGCGTGTTCTTGGCGTTGTGGCGGCACCCCGTCATGCACTCACCGCACTCGATGCACGCGTTGCGGTCCGGGCCGACCCCACCGAAGTACGGATCCGGCACCCTCTCGCCGGGCTTGCCCTTGCCGCCGGTCTTCTCGCCGAAGAACACGCCGACCGGGGTGTAGACGAAGGTGTCCTCCGCGCCCATGTCGCGGGCGACCTTCTTCATGACCTCGTCCGAGTGGGTGTGCGTCGGGTTGGTGACCACGCCGAGCATGCGGCGGCCCTGGTCGTAGAACGGCGTGAGTTCCTCCTCCCAGTCCGTGATGTGGCCCCACTGGCGGTCCTTGAAGAACTGGCCGGTCGGCTTGTAGAGCGTGTTGGCGTAGTTGAGCGAGCCGCCCCCCACGCCCGCGCCGGCGAGGATCATCACGTCGCGCATCATGTGAACGCGCTGGATGCCGAACAGCTTGAGCTTGGGCGCCCACACGTACTTGTGGAGACGCCACGACGTCTTGGGCAGGTCGGCGTCCTCGAACCGGCGGCCGGCCTCGACCACCGTGACGCGGTAGCCCTTCTCCGTGAGCCTCAGGGCCGTCACGCTGCCGCCGAAGCCTGATCCGATCACGAGGACATCGGTGTCCGTCGCCGCGGAGGGGGCGTGAGGCGGGGTCGACTGCGTGTGTGACGTCATGATGCAACTCCCGAGGTGGTCGATGTTGTGGGTCACAGTACCCGAGCACAGCTAACTTACTCGACAGTAGCCCGCGGTTTGTCCAGAGGTCGGCTGTTGGAAGCGAAGCCGGCCGGGGCGCCCACCGGAATGGCCGCGCACCCGGGCCCTGGCGGGCTTCCGGGTGCGCGGGCTGGAGGCGAGGGATCAGGGACGGACGGACAGGTCCACCTTCTGGAAACCCTTGACGTCGGAGTATCCACACTTGGCCATGGCACGCCGCAGGGCACCCATGAGGTTGCGGGTGCCGTCGGGGACGCTTGTCGGCCCCTCGAGAACCTCGGCGAGCGGCGCCAGGGCGGTCTCGTCCCCCACCTCGGCGACATGCCCCCGCGGGACCTTGGGGTGCGCGGAGACCGAGTTCCAGTAGACCCCGCGGCCCGGGGCCTCGAGCGCGCCCGCCAGCAGCGGACCCAGCACGACCGCGTCCGCGCCGCACGCGACCGCGCGGGCGATGTCACCCGACGTGTAGATGTCACCGTCGGCCAGCACGTGCACGTAGCGACCGCCGGTCTCGTCCAGGTAGTCACGGCGGGCCGCGGCCGCATCGGCGATCGCGGTGGCCATGTGGACCTCCATGCCGAGCACCGGCCCGGTGGTGGTGACGCCGTCGGCGCCGCCGTAGCCCACGATCACCCCGGCGGCACCGGTGCGCATGAGATGTAGGGCGGTCTTGTAGTCGACGACGCCACCGGCGATCACCGGCACGTCGAGCCCGCCGATGAAGTCTTTGAGGTTGAGCGGGGCGTCCTCGCCGCTGACGTGCTCGGCCGAGATGATGGTGCCCTGCACGATCAGCAGGTCGATCCCGGCCGCGACCAGACCCGGCGTGAGTTCGCGCGCGTGCTGCGGCGAGACCCGCACGGCCACGGTGGCGCCCTCGTCGCGGATACGCTGCACCGACGCGGCGAGCAGCTCGCGGTCGATCGGCGCACGGTGCAACTCCTGCAGGCGGGCGACCGCACGATGCCCGGTCACGTCCTCCAGGGCGAGCTCACGCAGCTCGTCGATTGCCGACTCGGGGTCGGCGTGACGGGCCCAGAGACCTTCTCCGTTGAGCACGGCGAGACCGCCGAGCTTGGAGAACTCGACGGCCGAGGACGGGGACACCACCGCGTCCGTCGGATGCGTCATCACGGGAATGTCCATCTGGTAGGCGTCGATCTGCCAGGAGGTCGACACCTCCTTGGAGCTCCTGGTCCGGCGGGACGGGACGATGTCCACCTCGCCGAGCCCGTACATCCGACGGGCCTCGCGGCCCAGGCCGATCTCCACGACGTTGCGCACGCGCCCTCAGTCCTTGACGTTGTAGTTGGGGGCCTCGACGGTCATCTGGATCGCGTGCGGGTGGCTCTCCCTCAACCCCGCAGCCGTGATCTGGACGAACTGGGCGTCGTTCATCTCCGGGATGGTCGCCGACCCCGTGTAGCCCATGCCCGCGCGGAGACCGCCGGCAAGTTGGTGGAGGACCTGCGCGACGTCGCCCCGGTACGGGACACGCCCCTCGATGCCCTCGGGGACCAGTTTCTCCTCGGAGAGCACATCGTCCTGGAAGTAGCGGTCCTTGGAGAACGACTTCTCATCGCCCGGCTTGCCGCGCCCGCGCATCGCTCCCAGCGAGCCCATGCCGCGGTACACCTTGTACTGCTTACCGTCCACGAAGATCAGCTCGCCCGGGGATTCGGTGCAGCCCGCCAGCAGCGAGCCGAACATACAGGACGACGCACCGGCGGCGATCGCCTTGGCCACGTCCCCGGAGTACTGCATCCCGCCGTCGGCGATCACCGGGACACCGGCCGCCTTCGCGGCCACCGAGGCCTCGAGGATCGCCGTGATCTGGGGCGCACCCACGCCCGCCACGACGCGGGTGGTGCAGATGGAGCCGGGACCGATGCCGACCTTGATGGCGTCCGCTCCCGCGTCGATCATCGCTTGGGCTGCACCGCGGGTGGCGAGGTTGCCGCCGATGACCTGGACGCGGTCGCCGAGTTCACGCTTGACGCGGGCCACCATGTCGAGGGCGTTGCGGTTGTGGGCGTGCGCGGTGTCGACGACCAGCGCGTCGACACCGGCGTCGGTGAGGGCGCCGGCGCGTTGCCACGCGTCCTCGCCGGTGCCGATCGCGGCGGCCACCCGGAGGCGTCCGTCGGAGTCCTTGGTGGCGTTCGGGTGCTGCTCGGTCTTGACGAAGTCCTTGACCGTGATGAGGCCGGTCAGACGCCCGTCCCCGTCCACGATCGGCAGCTTCTCGATCTTATGACGACGCAACAGCCCCAGCGCGGCCTCGGCGGTCACGCCCTCGCGCGCGACCACGAGGGGCGCACGGGTCATGACCTCGTCGACCCTCCGCGACTTGTCCATCTCGAAGCGCATGTCGCGGTTGGTGATGATGCCCACCAACTCGCCGCGCTCGTCGGTCACCGGCAGGCCGGAGATGCGGTAGCGGGCGCACATCTCGTCGACCTCGGCCAGGCTGTCGCCCGGGGCGCACGTGACCGGGTCGGTGACCATCCCGGCCTCGGACCGCTTGACCGTCTCGACCTGCGCGGCTTGGTCACCCACGGACAGGTTGCGGTGCAGGACACCGATACCGCCCTGTCGAGCCATGGCGATGGCCATGCGCGCCTCGGTGACGGTGTCCATCGCCGAGGAGATCAGGGGTACCCGGAGGGTTATCTCCCGGGTCAGTCGCGTGCTGGTGTCGACCTCGCTGGGGACCACCTCGGACGCGGCCGGGAGGAGGAGAACGTCGTCGAACGTCAGGCCCACCATCGCGACCTTGGTCGGGTCGTCGCCGCCGGTGCGTACGGGGCCTTGCGACTCGCTCATCTGCCGTCCTCCTGGGGGGGTCGTCTCGGTGCTGCTTCCGAGGATAGTGGTTACCGGGCCCGCGGCTCGAACCGTCGGCCCCGTGAGACCGTGGTCACGGGTACGGTGGAGGGCGTGAACGATCCCCTACGGCACGGAATGCCGCCCGACCCGTTCGCCGGCGATCCGGATGACCCGGCCGCGGAGCTGGCCGGGCTGGACCCCATCGACGACGGGGTGCCCTCGGGCCCCCTCGACGCCGATGAGCGACGCGCGATCGAGGAGGACCTGGCGGACCTCGCGGAATTCCGTCGACTGCTGGCCCCGATCGGGGTCAAGGGTGTCGCGGTGCAGTGCGAGGACTGCGCGGAGGAGCACTACCACGAGTGGGACATGCTGCGCGCCAACCTCATGCAGTTGCTCGACGACGGTTCGTTGCTGCCCCACGAGCCCGCCTTCGACCCCATCCCCGATGATTACGTCACCTGGGAGTACTGCCGCGGTTACGCGGACGCTGTCCGCGCGATGCGCCCCCGCCGGCTGAACTGGCGTCGCTGACCCGGATAGGGACAGAAGAGCCGATCCCCGCCTCCCGTGACCGGTAGGCGGGGTCGGTTCGTTCGGCGTGCGAAACGTGGAAACCCCTCGGCCACGCGGGGCCGCCGCCGATCAGTTGGTGGGCCGGGTCGACTCCGGCGACTGCTGGGACGACGACGGGGGCTGCTGGGTCGGGGTGGGCACCTGGGTCACAGTGGTGCGGGACGGTGACGGTTGCACGCCCAGCTGGTCCTCCCCCACGTCCCCGTTCGGACGGCCCGTGGTGGGCGCCAGGAAATCCTGGATCCGCTGCGTGTCGATCGGGATCTGAAGCGTCGTGGAGATGCGCAGACCGTCGAGCGGCAGCGGGATGACCGGCATGCCGGGGGGCGGCGGGGGGATCAGGTTGGACGGCAGCGGCACCGGGACACCCGGAACCAGCGTCGCCGCGCCCGGTGCGGGGGCGGGAGCCGGATTCGGGGCGGGTGCCGGCGCGGGCGACGGCACCGTGCTCGGGGTCACGCGGCTGAGATCGCGCTTGATGGCGTCCCTGCGCTTCATGAGTTCCACACGCTCCGAGGCGTCCGAGACCTCGTCGAGCCGCTCGCTCACCTCGTGGAGAAGGCGTTCGGCCTCGCCCCGGTCGCCCTCGCGGGCGGCGAGGTCGGCGGCGGAGAGGAACTCTGTGAGGTCGTTGACCAACTCGACGTCTCCGGCGCGGTCGGAGAAGATCGTCTTGGACACACCCCAGAGCGGGTCGCCGGGCATCGCGCTGTGCGCGGCGACGGACAGGCCACCGACGATCACGGCGGTCACGGCCGCGGCCCCGGTCACCGCCTGCCAGAGCGCGGGACGCCTGCCGTGATGGTGATCTCCCGAGGAAACCCCCCCGCGCCGGGGCCACAGCCGCGACACGTTCGGTGCGAGAGCGACCTCGATCTGCTCGTCGCTCGGGAGCGCGGGAAGCTCCGCGGAACCGGTCTCGGCACGCCAGTCGGCGAACAGTGCCAGGAGCGGATCGTCCCCCTCGGGGCGCTCTCCGCGTCCGAGGGCGTCGAGGAGCTCGTCGTCACGGTCGACCCCGAGGGGGTCCACCTCGTGCTCGTCGAGCGAGGCGTCGTCGTCCCGGGCGCCGGGGTCGACATCGTCGTCGTTCATCGCCATCGCTCCTCTCCGTCCTGTTCGATTCTCGCGCGGAGCTGCTTCATCGCCCGGTGCTGAGCGACGCGCACGGCTCCGGCCGTGCTGTCGACGATCTCCGCCGTCTCCTCCGCGGAGAGTCCGACCACGACACGCAGTCGGATGATCTCCCGTTGCTTCTCGGGCAGGGTGTCGAGAAGGCGGCTCATAGCTCTCGACACCTCGCCGTCGAGGACGTGGTCCTCCGGCCCCGTGTCGGTCGAGAGCACCTCGGGGAGGTACTCCACGGGATCGGACTTGTTCCGCGCGGCGCCACGATGGGCGTCCGCGACCTTGTGAGCCGCGATCCCGTACACGAAGGCCATGAAGGGACGTCCCTGATCCCGGTATCCCGGCAGTGCCGAGAGCACCGCGATCAGCACCTCCTGGGCGACATCGTCAGCAGACAGGTTGGCCCTCTCCGAGCCTCCGACGCGGGAGCGGCAGTACCGCACCACACCGGGTCGCACGAGCTCCAGCACACGCGCTGCAGAGGCGCGGTCACCCTTGACCGCGTCGGCGACGGCGAGTTCCAACTCGTCTGCTGTACCTGTCATCGGATTCGGAGGGCCACGCGTTACACGGATGTGTTACGGGGCCAGGCCTTTCTCTCGGGGCGCGACACGGGTCGCGACGGGTCCCACGCCCGGGCCCGGGGGCGGCCGGCGCGGCTCGCGCTCAGAATAGGCGCGTGACCGGAGTGTCGGGGGAGTACTGCTGAGCGCCCAGCGTAACCCTTGCCGGCGAAGCGGGACCACACGACCGGCCCGTGACACCGGACGGGCCCCGCCCCCGCCGGAGCGGGGAACGGGGCCCGTGAGCCGGTCGCGATCAGTGGGAGTGACCGGCGTGCGAGTGCGCGTCGGCGCTCTTCTCCTCGGGCTTCTCGACGATCGCGGTCTCGGTGGTGAGGACCATGCGAGCCACCGAGCAGGCGTTGACGACGGCGGAGGAGGTGACCTTCACCGGGTCGATGATCCCGGCGGAGACCAAGTCGCCGTACTCGCCCGTCGCGGCGTTGAAACCGTCCCGCGGGCCGAGGTCCGAGACCTTGCTGACGACGACGGAACCGTCCTCGCCGGCGTTGGCGGCGATCCAGAACAGCGGGGCGGACAGCGCCTTGCGGACCACGGTCACGCCGACCTTCTCATCGGCGTCGGCGGTGTCCTCGGCGAGCCGATCGAGTGCGGCGGCCGCCTGCACGAGCACGGAGCCACCACCGGCGACGATGCCCTCCTCCACGGCGGCCTTGGCCGAGTTGACGGCGTCCTCGACGCGGAGCTTCCGCTCGGTCAGCTCCGTTTCGGTGGCCGCGCCGACGCGGATCACGGCGACGCCACCGGCGAGTTTGGCGATCCGCTCCTCGAGCTTCTCGCGGTCCCAGTCGGAGTCGGTGGCCTCGGCCTCGCGGCGCAGCTGGGCCACGCGGGCGTCGACGTCGGCCTGGTCGCCGGCGCCGTCGACGATGATCGTCTCGTCCTTGGACACGGTCACCCGGCGGGCCTGCCCGAGCACCTCCAGTCCGCACTCGGACAGCTTCATGCCGAGGTCCGGGCTCACGACCTGACCCTTGGTGACGATTGCGAGGTCCTCCTGGAAGGCCTTGCGGCGATCACCGAAGTACGGGGCCTTGATGGCGACGACCTTGAGCGTCTTGCGGATCGAGTTGACCACCAGGGTCGACAGCGCCTCGCCGTCGACGTCCTCAGCGACGATCAGAAGCGGCTTGCCGGTCTCGGCGACCTTCTCGAGCAGCGGGAGCAGGTCCGGCAGGGAGCTGATCTTCTCGCGGTGGAGCAGGACCAGGACGTCCTCGTAAATGGCCTTCTGCTCGTCCGGGTCCGTGACGAAGTACGGGGAGAGGAAGCCCTTGTCGAAGGCGATGCCCTCGGTCACGGCCACCTCGGTGTGCAGCCCTTGCGACTCCTCGACGGAGACCACGCCGTTGACGCCGACGGCGTCCATGGCCTCGGCGACCATACGGCCGATCTCGGGGTCACGCGAGGACACGGTCGCGACCTGCGCGACGGCTTCGGAGCCGGAGACGGGCGTCGCGGCCGAGCGGAGGAACTCCACGACGGCGGAGGCGGCCTTCTCGATCCCCTTGCCCATCGCCATAGGGTTGGAGCCGGCCGCGACGTTACGCAGCCCCTCGCGGATAAGGGCCTGGGCGAGCACGGTGGCGGTGGTGGTGCCGTCGCCGGCGACGTCGTTGGTCTTGGTGGCAACGCTCTTGACGAGCTGCGCCCCGAGGTTCGCGAACGGCTCGGCGAGCTCGATCTCACGGGCGATGGAGACGCCGTCATTGGTGACGGTGGGGCCGCCGAACGCCTTGGCGAGCACGACGTGGCGGCCCTTGGGGCCGAGCGTGACCTTGACGGTGTCGGCGAGCTCGTCGACACCGGCGAGCATGCCCTTGCGGGCCTCCTCGTCGAACGCGATCAACTTGGACATTGATGGAACTCCTGGAGGGAAGTGGGTGGTCGGGTCGATACGGTGTCGCGGCGTGAGACACCTCCGCCCCGGTGGTGCCTGGCAGTCGCCGGCGCCGCCGGGGCGGGGTTGACGCAGCTCACGTCAGTCGATGACCGCGAGGACGTCGCGCGAGGAGAGGATCAGGTACTCCTTGCCCTCGTACTTGATCTCAGTGCCGCCGTACTTCGAGTAGATGACCTTGTCCCCCTTCTTGATGTCCATGGGGATGCGGTCGCCGTCCTCATCGAAGCGGCCCTCGCCGACCGCGACGACGGTGCCCTCCTGGGGCTTCTCCTTGGCGGTGTCCGGGATGACGAGGCCGGACGCCGTGGTAGTCTCGGCCTCGAGGGCCTCGACGAGAATCTTGTCCTCAAGCGGCTTGATCGCCACGATGATCCTCCCGTATGGGGTGTGGCCGCCCGGGTCTCGGGCGGCTCGGAGTGTGGTTCGAAGATCCGGGACACCGTGGGCGTCCCGTGGTTTCCGTACGACCCGGCCCGCCGCGTGCGCCGTCGCGGGTGACGCCCTCGGTGCACCGTGTCTATTGGCACTCTACACAGGCGAGTGCCAGCACTCAAGGAAACCGCGTGCAGGCTCATCCCGTTGCGGATCCCCCCGCGGCCGGTAGGCTCGCCCGCACGCACGGACATCAGCCACCAGAACACCTCTGCCCGATCCGATTTCCATCGAGGACAGCGAGGCCCAGTATGACCGCGGTCGCCCCTTCCGACATCGTCACCGCGTCCGTCGAGGCCGGGGAGCAGAAGGCCCACGCCCCCGGCTGGCAGCTGGCGCTGCGCGGCTTCCTCGCCGTCTACCTGCTCGGCGCGGCCACGACGCTGGCCGCCATGGTCACCGACGCGACCGGGGTGGAGATCGTCGGTGCCGTCCTCTTCCCCATCGGCCTCACCCTCGTCGTCCTTCTCGGGTGGGAACTCGTCACCGGCGCGTACGGTCTGGTTCCGCTCGCGGCGCTGGAGAAGCGGGTCCGCGTGCGGGACTGCCTGCGGGTTTTCGGATGGATGATCCTCGGCCACACGATCGGGGGCCTGGCCGCCGCCTGGATGATCACCTCCGTACTCACGGGGATGGGCACGGAACCGGACGCGACCGGAGCCCAGGCCCTCGCCGACCTCGCGGTGGAGAAGACGATCGCTTACAAGGAGGCGGGGCTGGTCACCGGGTTGGGCTGGGTGACGCTCAGCGCGGTGCTGTGTAACTGGCTGGTGGCGCTGGGCGTGATCATGTCGTTCTCCTCCTCCAGTACCTCGGGCAAGATCCTGGCCATCTGGCTGCCCATCCTCACGTTCTTCGCGCTCGGTTACGAGCACGCGGTGGTCAACCACTTCACGATCCCCGCGGGGATGATGCTCGGGGCGGACGTGAGCGTCGCCGACTGGCTGCTGTGGAATCAGATCCCGGTCCACATCGGAAACTTCATCGGCGGGTTCACACTCGCCGGGCTCGGCCTGTACTTCGCACAACGGACCCGCGTCCACCGCGTCGGTCCGACCGAGGACTGACCCGCCGGTGTCCGACCCGTATGAGCCGGCGCCCCCGGCAGGCGGTAACGAGCTCGCCGTCGTCGCCCTCGTCGTCGCCGTGGCCAACGTCGTCTTCGGCTCGTTCCTCGGCCTGTTCGTCCCGCTGGTGCCCGCGGTCATCACCGTGATCGTGGTGATCCTCGGGCACGTGTCGCTCGCGCAGATAAGGCGTCGGGGCGAGGAGGGCCGCGCGATGGCGATCTCTGCCCTGGTCATCGGCTACCTCGGCATCGCGTGGGTGCTCGTGCTCCTCGTCCTGGCGCTGACGTCCGCCGCGATAGGGATGGCCCTGCTCGGGTTCTAGCCCCGCGCGCCGTGCGGGCCCCGCGCGCCGTGCCGGCCCCGGTCGCCGGGCCGCCCGGGGGCGGAGTCAGGCGACCTGCGTGACCTCGACCGGCAGGCCCGGGTCGGCGGCGACGGTCAGCGGACTGGGCGCGGCGCCCGAGGCGAGCAGGGCGGAGGCGACCCCCACGACCATCGCGCCGTTGTCCGTGCACAGGCGCGGCCGCGGGACACGCAGTGTGAGGCCGGCCTCGGCACACCGGTGGGCGGCGAGGTCGCGCAGTCGCGAGTTGGCCGCCACGCCGCCGCCGATGAGCAGGGTGTCCACGCCCAGGTCTGTGCAGGCCCGCACCGCCTTCATGGTGAGTACGTCGGCGACGGCGTCCTGGAACGACGCCGCGACGTCGGCCACGGCGAGCCGCTCGCCGTCCCGTTCGGCGGCCTCGATCCGCCGGGCCACGGCGGTCTTGAGTCCGGAGAAGGAGAAACCGTGCCGTGCGTCACGCGGTCCGGTCATGCCACGGGGGAACGCGATGGCGCGGGGGTCACCGGTGGCGGCGAGGCGGTCGATCACCGGTCCACCCGGGTAACCGAGGCCGAGCAGACGGGCGACCTTGTCGTACGCCTCGCCCGCGGCGTCGTCGACGGTCGACCCGAGCTCCACGACCGGTTCGGTCAGCGAGCGCACGTGCAGCAGCTGGGTGTGGCCGCCGGAGACCAACAGGGCCACGCACTCCCCCAGCGGCCCGCCGTCGAAGCCCGCGACGGCGACGTGGCCGACCAGGTGGTTCACGGCGTAGAACGGCACGCCCCAGGCCGCGGCGTAGGCCTTGGCCGCGGACGAGCCCACGAGCAGCGCCCCGGACAGCCCGGGCCCGATGGTGGCGGCGACGGAATCGGGCCGCTCCACCCCGGCCTCGGCGAGCGCGGCGCGGACCGTGGGGACGAGCGCCTCGAGGTGGGCGCGGGAGGCGATCTCCGGGACGACGCCTCCGAAGCGCGCGTGCTCGGACATCGACGAGGCCACCACGTCGGACAGCAGATCGGCCCGCCCGTCGTCGTGGACCCGCGCCACGGCCACGCCCGTCTCGTCGCACGAGCTCTCGATCCCCATGACGGTCCTCATCGGCCGCTCCCCTCTCCCGTGTCGCCGCCAACAGTGTCCCCGCCTACAGTGTCCCCGCCGCCGCCGCCGTCCGCGCTGCCGGTGACGTCACGGTCCGCGCCGCCGCCCCGCGCCGGCCGCACCATGAGATGCGCGTCGGCCATGCTGGGCCGGTAGTACCGGGGGCGCAGGCCCACGACCTCGAACCCGTGGGCCTCGTACAGCGTGAGTGCGGGGACGTTGTCGGTCCGCACGTCCAGGACGACCGGCGCGCCCTCGGCATCGGCCACCTCGAGCATCCGCCGCAGCAGCGCCCGTCCGATACCGCGTCCCTGGTACTCCGGGTCGACGCCGATGGTGTGCACCTCGAACTCGCGGTCGCCCTCGGGCCCGAGCCCGGCCAGGACCGCGTAGCCGACCAGCCGCCCGTCGCCGCGGGCGGCCAGGCACGTGGTGTGACGTGAGCCGATCTCGGACAGGAACGCCGCCGCCGACCACGGGCCGTCGCCGCGGAACAGGAGCCTCTCCAGGTCAGCGCACCGCAGGGCGTCGTCGGGGACCAGCGCGTCGTAGACGACGTCGGCCGGCGTCGCGGTCATCGCCCCACCCCGCGCAGGGCCGCGGAGGGTTCGGCGCGCCGGGGCGGCACCGCGTCGGGGCGCCGCAGGTAGAGGGGCTCGAGCGGGACCGGTGTCGCACCGGCGAGCAGGGCGTCGGCCGCCGCGGTGACGAGCCCGGCGGGGTCGGGTGAGTGCACGCCGTCGAGGACGCGCGGCAGCGCGCCACCCGCGCCGTGGTCACCCGGAGCGGCGGTGGGGCCGTGGGCGGAGTCGGAGCCGCGGACGCCGTCAGAGCCGTGGGCGTCGGTGACCTCGCGCAGGCGGGCGGGGTCCCCGGCGAGGTGGGTGGCGCCCGCGAGGTCGATGTCGGCGGATGGCCCCACCGTGGGGCCCGACGTCCGCACGCCCTGCGGCGAGTAGCGGGCGTGATACGCCTCGCGGCGCCGGGCATCGGTGACGACGACGAGGTCCCCGCCGGCCCCGGCGGCGCGCGCGGTGGCCGCGAGCCCGTCGAGCGAGCACACTCCGTGGACCGGTCTCCCCAGGGCGTCGGCGAACGCGGCGGCGGTGGCCATCCCGACCCGCAGCCCGGTGAACGGACCCGGCCCGGTGCCCACCACCACGGCGTCGAGGCCGCCCGCGGACAGGCCGGCGTCGGCGAGGCAGTCGAGGATGTGCGGGGTCAGCAGTTCCGCATGGGCGCGGGCGTCCTCGGTGACGCGGGTGGCCAGTGTCGCGACCACGGGGCCGTCGCCACCGGGCACGAGTCGGCACACCCCCGCGGTGACGAAGGGGGTCGAGGTGTCGACAGCGAGGACCAGCACGGGGTCAGGGTACCGCCGGGCCGGCCGCGCGACCTGGCGAGGCGCCCCGGCTCCAGCCGGCGGTGCGCACGTCGGTGCCGTCGGGCCGGCGCAGGGTCACCACGAGCGGGGTCTCGACGAGGGAATCGACGAACCCGGCGCCCCACTCGACCACCACGACATCGGAGTCGAGGGCCGAGTCCAGGTCGAGGGACTCGAGTTCGTCGGCCAGGTCGCCCGTCGTGGGCCGGGTCCCGTCCGGGTCCTGCCCGCCGAGGAGACGGTAGGCGTCGACGTGGACGAGCCCCGGGCCCCCGGGCCTCATGGGCGGGTGCCGGCGCGCGATGACGAAGGTCGGCGAGGTCACGCGGCCCCGCACGCCGAGGCCCGCTGCGATCCCGGTGGTCAGGGCGGTCTTGCCCGCGCCGAGGGGGCCGTCGAGCACCACCACGTCGCCGGCGCGGAGCAGTCCGGCCAGCTCGACGCCCAGCGCGCGCGTCTCGTCGACCGTCGGCAGGTCGCGCTCCCCCGGCACAGCGATCGTCACGATATCCCGCTTCCGTCGGCACGGCCCGCCCGCTCGAGGCGGCGCGACTCCATGATCGCGTCGGCCACGAGGTCGCCCAACACCTCGGACACGTGCGCGGGCTCCTCGAGCATCACCATGTGCCCGGCGCCGGGGACCACGACGAACTCGGCGTCGGGGAGCTCCTCGACGATGTCGACCGACCGGTCCAGCGGGGTGAGCAGGTCCCGGTCACCGCAGAGGACCGTCGTGCGGACCTCACGGAGAACGGGCATGGCGGCCGACTCGTCGTGCCGCGTGAGGGTCTCGAAGAAGTTGGCGATGGTCAGCACGTCGGTCGAGGCTATGAGCTGGTCCACGAACCGGGCGACGGTCGGACTGATCGTGGCGGGGTCTCCGAACGACCCGCCGTAGATGAACGGCGAGATGATCGCCCCGAGCGCACGTCGGCTGCTGGTGAACACGCCGGGGCTGCGGCCCGCCAACCCGGCGAGGCGGGCCACGCTCTTGTTGTCGAGCACTGACCCGAGCCCGGCCTCCGAGAGCTCCGCCATCGCGGTGGAGACCAGCCCGACCCCCAGGACCCGCTCACGGACGGTCTCCGGGTGACGGGAGGCGAACCCCATCACGGTCATCCCGCCCATGGAGTGTCCGATCACGACGACGGGCCCGGTCGGCGTGGTCGCCGAGATGACGGTGTCGAGGTCCCGGGACAGCTGGTCGATGGTCGCGTTCTTCCGCGAGCCGGACCCGCTCAATCCGTGCCCGCGCTGGTCGTAGAAGACCATCCGGATCTCGGAGCCGAACCGGTCGGCCAGATGCCGGCGTTGGAAATGCCAGGTGTCCATCGACAAGGTGTAGCCGTGGACGAACACGACCGTCATCGGCGCGTCGGTGGGCCCCGCCTCGCGCACCGCGAGCGGGACACCGTCGGTCGCGGCGACCATGGAGCCACGGTCCACCCCGAGCTCGCACATGTCTTCGCCGGCCCACGGGTCGTTGGCGCGTCGGCCGGGCAGAAGTGTGACGATGGAACCGAGGGTGGCGGCGCCGAGCGCGCTCAGGCCTGCGCGCAGGCCACCGGGCGTCCGGATCCGTTCGGCGACCGCCTCCGCGTCGCGCGGCGTGCCCCCGGCCATCGCCGGCGGTCGGATCTCGACCGGGGTCCCGGCGGCCGACCGCTCGGGCCGTTTCGGGAACCGCAGCCGGGGCCTACCGCGCGGGTCGCCGCCGAGCTCGTCGTCGTGGTCCTCGCTCATCTCCCCGTCCCCCGCCCGGGCCCGGACGCGGCCCCCTGCCCGGCCCCCGGCGCGGCGTCGTCGCTCCGCGCGACGGCGTGGGTCCCCAGCGCGGACGGCACGGGGTGACTGCCGTGCATCACGTGGTGGCGCGCGGCCCGGCCGCGCACGGCGGTGACCACCTCGTAGTGGATGGTGTCCAGGGTCTCGGCCCACTCGGCGGCGGTGGGCCCGCCGTCGGCGCCCGTGCCGAACAACACGGCCGTGTCCCCCACCCGCACCGCCTGGTCGGGATCGGGTCCGAGGTCGACGACGAACTGATCCATACACACGCGGCCGACGTTCGGATAGCGCCGCCCGCCGATCGAGACGTCGAGCCGGCCCGAGAGCAGCCGCCACACGCCGTCGGCGTAACCCGCCGCGATGAGGGCGACGGTGGTGTCGTGGGGGGCGTGCCACGTGTGCCCGTAACTCACACCCTGCCCTGCGGCCAGCCGCTTGACCATGAGCACCTCGGCCGAGAACGTCATCGCCGGCACCAGATCCACGTCCAGGCCCTCGACCGGATTCAGACCGTAGAGCGCGATCCCCGGCCGCACCATCTCGAAACCGTCCTCCGGCCGCGTGAGCGCGGCCGCCGAGTTGGCGTGGTGGTTGACCGGGCACTCCAGACCCCGCGCACGCGCCTGCGCCACGCACTCGTGGAGCCGGGCCACCTGCAGGTCGATGACCGGGTTACCCGGGTCGTCCGCGTGGGCGAAGTGGGCCATCAGCCCCGTGACCTCGACCTGCCCGCCGGCGGTGGCCGTGACGAGCCGCTCGAGCACGGCCGGCCACTCCTCGAGGGAGATGCCGGACCGCGCGAGGCCGGTGTCGATCTTGGGGGTGACGCGGGCACGACGGCCCGTGCGGCGCGCCGCCTCCAGGACGGTGTCCAGATGGACCGGGCTGGGAATCGCGAGGTCGACATCCGCCTCGACCGCCGCCCGAACGTCGTCCGAGGCGGAGTAGAGCCACGCGAGGATCTCCGCGTCGATGCCCGCCGACCGCAGCTGCAGGGCCTCGGCGATGGTGGTCACCCCCAGCGCGTGCGCACCCCCGCGCAGCGCGGCCAGGGAGACGGGGACGGCGCCGTGCCCGTAGGCGTCGGCCTTGACCACGGCCATGACCCGCGCCCCGCGGGCAGACCGGACGAGGACGCGACTGTTGTGCTCGATCGCGTCCAGATCGATCTCGGCGCGGCACGGTGCCGGGGGGACAACTGGACCCATTCTGTCAATTCTGCCAAAGAGCGCCGGCGGGCACCGATTCCCTCCCCCGCAGCGCCGAGATCGCCCCCGGTATCGCGGCCAGCAGGTCGGAGGCACCGATCGGCGCGCCCGGACCCCCGCGAGCACCGCCCGCGCCCACGGTGTGCCGGTGCGCCGCCCGGCGCGCTGCCTCCCCGTGCACCGTGACCGCCTCGACCGCCGGCCGCGCCGGAGATCCGTGCACCGCCCTGCCGCTCGCGAGCAACGCGCCCACGATCCCGGCCAACACATCTCCCGAACCGGCCGTCGCGGCCCACGAGGAACCGGAGTCCACCGCGAACGTCGTCTCGCCGTCGTCGACCAGGGTGACACGCCCCTTGAGCAGCACCGTCGCCTCGATCCCACGGTCCCGCAGACCCGCGACGTACCGGCGCAGCGCGCCGGGGCGGTCGCCGCGGTCCCACCCGCCGGTGAGCCGGTCGAACTCGCCGGCGTGCGGGGTGAGCAGCACCGGAGCGGTCGCGCTCCGCAGCAGGACCGGATGGGCGGCCACACAGGTGAGGGCATCTGCGTCGAGCACCGTCGGTCGCCCCTCCGCGAGGACCGCGTCGACGTCCGCGACCGCGTCCGGCCCCGTCCCGCCGCCGGGCCCCACGATCCACGCCTGGGCACGCCCCGCGTCGGCGACCGTCGGGTGGCACACCACCTCGGGGCGGGCGGCGAGCACCGCGTCCGCCCCCGACCCCACGTACCGCACCAACCCGGACGTGGCCGCCACCGCCGCCGACACGCACAACACCGCCGCGCCCGGATACCGCTCGGACCCGGCGCGCACCGCGACCACGCCCTGCGTGTACTTGTCGTCGTCGGGCCCTGGCACCGGCCAGTGGCGCCCCACCTCGGCGGGGTCCGGGCACCGCACGGCCGCCGGCCCGGCCGGCGGTTCGGTCAGGCCGATGTCCACCAGCTCGACGCGGCCGCACTCCGGCGAGGCGAGCAGGTGCGCGCGGCGCAGCATCCCGAAGGTGACGGTGAGCGTCGCCCGCACGTGCGGCTCGTGGACGGTTCCCGCGTCGGCGTCGATCCCGCTGGGCAGGTCCACCGCCACCCACGGCACGCCGGCCGCGACCATGCCCTCGACGATCCGCGCCGCCTGGTCGCGCAGCGGTCCCCTGCCGTTCAGACCCACCACGCCGTCGACGGCGACATCGGGAACGGGTACGTCGGAGCCCCCGGCCTCCGCGCCGCGCACCCGCCCGCCGGCGCGACGCAGGGCGGCGAGACCGCGTTCGTGCACCCGGTCCGGGCTCAGCAGAACGGCCTCCACGCGACACCCGCGGCCCCGGAGGATCGAGCCCGCGTACAGGGCGTCCCCGCCGTTGTCGCCGCTCCCCACCAGGAGCAGCACGGAGCGGCCGTACACGCCGCCGGTGCGCTCGCGCAGCAGTGCGGCCGTGTGGTGGGCGACGCCCGCCGCGGCGCGCCGCATCACCGCGTCGGGGTCCCCCGCCGCGGCGGCCGCCTCGACGAGCGGACGCTCCGCGGCGCGGATGACCTCGACGGGATGGGCGCGCCTCATGATCTGACTACCGCGGGCGGGTCACTCCACCGTGACGGACTTGGCGAGATTGCGGGGCTTGTCCACGTCGTACCCGCGCGCGGCGGCGACCTCGGCGGCGAAGGCCTGGTACGGGATGGTGGCCAGCAGGGGCTGCAGCAGCGTGGTCGAGGCCGGGATCGGGATGAAGTAGTCCGAGAGCGGCCGGACCACCTCGTCGCCCTCCTCGGCGATCACGATGGTCCGCGCACCACGGGCCCGGATCTCCTGGATGTTGCTCACCAGTTTGGAGTGGAGCACCCCGCGCCCCTCGACCGGCGGCATCACGATGAAGACCGGCATGCCCTCCTCGATGAGGGCGATCGGGCCGTGCTTGAGCTCCCCCGCCGGGAAGCCCTCGGCGTGCATGTACGCCAGTTCCTTGAGCTTGAGCGCGCCCTCCAGCGCCGTGGGGTACCCCACGTGGCGACCGAGGAACAGCACCGACTTGGAACCGGCGAGCTCGCGCGCGATCCCCCGGACCGGGTCCAGGGAGTCGACGACCTTCTGGATGTCCTCGGGCATGCGCTCGAGCTGGCGGAACTCGGCCGCCACCTCGTCCGGGTACTTGGTGCCTCGGGCCTGCGCGAGCGCGAGACCCACCAGGTAGTTTGCCGTGATCTGCGCGAGGTACGCCTTGGTGGAGGCGACGCCGATCTCCGGGCCGGCGTGCGTGTACAGGACGGCGTCGGCCTCGCGCGGGATCTGCGAACCGTTGGTGTTGCACACCGCCAGGACGCGGGCCTTCTGGGCCTTGGCGTGGCGGACCGCCTCGAGGGTGTCCGCGGTCTCGCCGGACTGGGAGATGGCCACCACGAGCGTGGATCGGTCCAGCACCGGGTCGCGGTAGCGGAACTCCGACGCGATCTCGACCTCACACGGGAGCCGGGTCCAGTGCTCGATCGCGTACTTGGCGACCATGCCCGAGTGGTACGCACTGCCGCAGGCCACGATGAACACCTTGTCGATGTCACGTAGGTCCTGGTCGCTCATCCGCTGCTCGTCCAGCACGATGCGACCGTCCTGGAAGTGACCGAGCAGGGTATCGGCGACAGCCCCGGGCTGCTCGGCGATCTCCTTGAGCATGAAGTAGTCGTAGCCGCCCTTTTCGGCCGCCGCCAGGTCCCAGTCGATGTAGAAGGGACGGCCCTCGGAGGGCTCGCCGGCGAAGTCGGTGATCTCGTACGAGTCCGCGCGCAGGACCACGACGTTGTCCTGCCCCAGCTCGATGGCGTCGCGGGTGTGCTCGATGAACGCCGCGACGTCGGAACCGAGGAACATCTCGCCCTCACCGACACCCAGCACGAGCGGGGTCGAGCGCCGCGCGGCCACCAGGACGTCCGGGTGGGCGGCGTGGCTGAACACCAGTGTGAAAGCGCCCTCGAGGCGACGGAGCACCGTGCGACACGCGGCCACGAAGTCCCCGCCGCTGCCACCCGACTCCATCTCCCGGCGCAACAGGTGGGCCGCGACCTCCGAGTCGGTGTCCGACTCGAGCTCGACGCCCACGGCCTCGAGCTCGGCACGCAGCGGGGCGAAGTTCTCGATGATCCCGTTGTGCACGATCGCGACATCGCCGGAGACGTGGGGGTGCGCGTTGCGGTCACTCGGACGGCCGTGCGTCGCCCACCGGGTGTGACCGATGCCGGTCGCGCCCGGGAAGCCACCCTCTCCCGCGGCCGCGAGCGCGGCCTCGAGATTGGCGAGCTTGCCCTCCTTCTTCTCGACCCGGGAGGCTCCCGACCCGTCGAGGACGGCGACGCCCGCTGAGTCATAGCCGCGGTATTCCATCCGCCGCAGGGCCTCGACGACGACTGGGAGGGCGGGGCGATGCCCGACATAACCGACGATTCCGCACATGGGCGCTAAGTGTAGCCACGAGGTCTGACAGCCCCGGCACCCTCAGCGCCCGCGAGGCGATACTGTGGCCATCGTGGCCAAGAAGACCAAGGAACTGCACGCCAGGGTGAGTCGACGCGGACCCTACGGCGTCGACAGGGGTGACCTCGGGTTCACCGGCACCCCCGGCGTCGTCTACGTCCCGCGCGACGCCCCGACGCCCGCGCCCGTCGTGGGATGGGCCCACGACTGGACCCGGGGGCCGCGGCACTACGTCGACACTCTCAAGCACCTCGCGTCGTGGGGTTTCGTGGTGGTGGCACCGGCCACCGATCTCGGGGTGCGCCCGAACCACCAGCACTACGCGGACCACCTGTCCGCGGCTCTCGAGGACACCCTCCGGGCGGCCCTCGGCCGCGGGTCGGTCCGTGCGGATCCGCGGCGCATCGGCCTGGCCGGTCACGGCCTCGGCGCCGGCGTGTCCGCACTGCTGGCCTCACAGCGCACCGACATCGACGCCGTCGCGATGGTGTTCCCCACCGAGACGGTCCCGTCGGCCGCGGACCGGGCGATGACCATCGACTCCCCCGCTCTGCTGCTGTCCGCCGCCGGCGGTGTCCACGCGGAGGACGCGCGAGCGCTGCACCTCGCGTGGCGGGGCGACCTCGTGCACCGGCGTCTGGACAAGGCGATCGAGGGCGGGTTGGTCGAGCGCAACGCGTTGATCGAACGGATCGGTCTGGCCGACCCGGACCGCCGCACGCATCGGAACGTGCGTCCGTTACTGGCCGGCTACCTGCTGGCCACGCTCGCCGGTGACGACGCCTATGCGGCGTTCGCGGATCCCGAGGCCGGGTTCAAGGACGCGGTCCCCGTAACGGACGAGATGCTGGAGGAGTCGGGGGACGACCCGTTGGCCACCACGCCGCCGTTGCTCAAGCTGTTCAAGTCTGTCACCGGCGGCTGAGGGCGCCGCCCGCGGCCGGACGCCCCGGGCCCGGCTGCCGTCGGCGGGTACGGGTCAGACGGCGACGACGACGCTCGCGAGCCGCTCGGCGACCTCGCGGGCCAGCTCCGCATCTTGGGCCTCGACCATGACGCGGACCAGGTGCTCGGTCCCCGAGGGGCGCAGCAGAACGCGGCCGGCGGCGCCGAGCCGCATCTCCTCGGCGGCGACCGCGTCGCCGACCGCCGGGGACGCCACGACCGCAGCCTTGTCCTCCACCGGCACGTTGATGAGGATCTGGGGCAGCACCGGCATCACGGAGGCCAACTCGGCGAGCGACCTGCCCGTCTCGGCCATCCGCGCCATGATGCGTAGTCCGGTGAGGACCCCGTCCCCGGTGGTCGCGTGCGCGGGCAGGACGAGGTGGCCGGACTGCTCGCCGCCGAGACTGTATCCGCCCTCGCGGAGGCGCTCGAGGACGTACCGGTCGCCGACCTTGGTCTCGGTGACCTCGATCCCGGCTTCCCGCATCGCCACCTTGAGACCGAGGTTGCTCATGATGGTGGCGACCAGCGCGTTGCCCGCGAGCTCGCCGGCGTCGCGCATGGCCAGGGCCAGGATCGCCATGATCTGGTCACCGTCGACGACCTCGCCGCTCGAGTCCACCGCGAGGCAGCGGTCGGCGTCCCCGTCGTGGGCGAGCCCGAGGTCCGCGCCGTGCTCGAGGACCGCGGCACGGACGTCGTCGAGGTGGGTGGAGCCGCAGTTGTCGTTGATGTTGTAGCCATCGGGACTGGCGTGGATCTCGATCACCGTCGCGCCCGCCTCGCGGTAGGCGCGCGGTCCGGCCACGCTGGCGGCGCCGTTGGCACAGTCGACGACGACGCGGAGTCCGTCCAGCCGGGCCGGCGTCGCGCTGAGCAGATGACCGACATAACTGTCCAGGGCATCCTCGGGGGTCGCACGTGAGATCCTGCCGATCGCCGACCCGGTCGGCCCGGTGATGGCACCTTCGGTGAGCGCGGCCTCGATCCGGTCCTCGACCTCGTCGCCGAGCTTGTGACCGCCCGCGGCGAAGAACTTGATGCCGTTGTCCGGCATGGCGTTGTGCGAGGCGGAGATGACGGCGCCGAGCGCGGCGTCGTGGCGGTCCGTCAGGTGGGCCACGGCCGGGGTCGGCACCTCGCCCACCAGCAGAACGTCGACGCCCTGACTGGCCAGCCCCGCCGCGAGCGCGGCCTCGAGCATCTCCCCTGAGACGCGCGGGTCGCGACCCACGACCGCCAGTGGGCGCGCGCCCGCACGGTCGGACACGGGGCCGGTCTCAGTGGCGAGGACAACGGCGGCCGCCGCACCGAGCCGGACCGCGAGGTCGACGGTGAGGGTCCGGTTGGCGAGCCCACGGACCCCATCGGTGCCGAACAGTCGCGTCATGTCGTGTAGTCCTCCGAGGTCTTGTGGTCGCCGCCGCGGGGCGGATCGGGAATGCCCGGGTCAGGATAACCCCGCCCGGTCGCGCACTCGGCAAATGGACCAGAGCAGGCCCCGCGTCGCGGGAACCTGCTCTGGTGTCGTGATCCTGGCGGATCAGCGCTTCGAGTACTGCGGGGCCTTACGGGCCTTCTTGAGGCCGGCCTTCTTGCGCTCGACCGCGCGGGCGTCACGCGTGAGGAAGCCCGCCTTCTTGAGCGCCGGGCGATCGTCCGGCGAGTACTGGGTCAGCGCGCGGGCAATGGCCAGACGCAGCGCGCCGGCCTGACCCGAGGGGCCGCCACCGTGGAGCAGCGCCACGATGTCGAACTGCTCCTCGCGCTCGACCAGCACCAGCGGCGACTTGACGAGCTGCTGGTGCACCTTGTTCGGGAAGTAGTCCTCCAGGGACCGGCCGTTGAGGGTGAACTGGCCGGAGCCGGGCAGCAGGCGGACGCGGGCGACGGCCTCCTTGCGGCGGCCGACGGCCTGGGCCGGGCCGGAGGAGACGACGGGCGCGAACTGGGCATCGGCGTCGGCGACGAAGTCGCTGCCACCGGCGTAGTCGGCCTCGCTGTAATCCTCGGCGACCTCGGCGGCGAGATCCGCCACCATGTCGTCGGCGACCTCGGCCTCGGGGGTGATGTTCTCGTCGGTCACTGGGCCACCTGCTTGATCTCGAAGGGCACGGGCTGCTGGGCGGCGTGCGGGTGATCCGGACCCGCGTACACCTTGAGCTTGGAGGCGACGGCACGACCGAGCTTGTTGCTCGGCAGCATGCCCTTGACGGCCTTCTCGACGACGCGGTCGGGGCGCGTGTCCATGGCCTTGCCCAGGGTCTGCGACTTCAGCCCACCGGGGAAACCGGAGTGGCGGTGCTGCACCACGCGGTCACGCTTGTTGGACGAGATCGCGACCTTGTCGGCGTTGATGATGATGACGAAGTCGCCGGTATCGGCGTTCGGGGCGAACTGCGGCTTGTGCTTGCCACGGAGGATGTTGGCGACCTGGACGGCGAGTCGACCGAGCACCACGTCGGTGGCGTCGATGACATACCAGGCGCGCGTCACGTCCCCGGGCTTGGGGGTGTACGTGGACACAGGCAATACCTCTGTCTGTCTAGTGGGCTGCCGGCCGGCAGGCGCCCTCCCCCTCGAACGGCGGCCGGTGGTGACCCGTGCGAGGCGGTCCACCGTCTCCGTTAAAGGAGACGACATGGACGCCGACAGTCGACGATACCGTCCGGCAGGCGCCCACTCCAAGTCGCCGATCACGACAGGGCGGCCCATCGGTTAGACTCTCCCCGGTTCCCGCCCTCGTAGCTCAGTGGATAGAGCACGGCTCTCCTAAAGCCGGTGTCGGAGGTTCGATTCCTCTCGGGGGCACCACTGGTCGCCCGGGCCGCGTCGGCGTCGCGGACCCGGCGGGGCGTCAGCGCCTGAGCGTGGCCGAGAAGGCGCTCGTCAGCGCGAGGATCGGCAGACCGATGAACAGGTGCACGATCGCGGCCGCGAGCCCGTCGAGGAACGGCACCGTCACCAGCAACGGCAGCGCCACAGCCGCCACGATGAGCAGCCCCACCGTCCAGGAGTAGAACTGCTGGGGGTTGGCGGTACCGATCAGCAGCAGGTACCAGAGTAACCCGGCGAGGATCGCCGCGACGGCGCCGTAGACGGCGTACATCGTCGGGGTGTTCCCGCCGTTGGCCCACTGGTGGCCGAAACGGGAGAACACGGCGTCCACCACCCAGGCGATCAGCCACCCCGCGATGGCTGCTACCAGTGCGGTGGCGGCCACGCTGCCGACGAATTTCCCCACGTCGATCGCGGGCCCGCGGCGGGATTGGCGGGGTTCCACATAGCCGTCGTCGTAGCCGCCCTCGGCGCCGTAGCCGTCGTCATGGGCGGGGTCGTACGCCCGGTCGCCGCTCATCCTCGAGTAGGCACGCGAGTCGGGTTGCTGACCCATGCGTCGGGTGTGGTCGTCCTGTCCGGGATACATCTTTACCGCCTCCGAATCGGTGTGGTGCCCACCGAGGGTAGTCCCTCGGTGGCCACGACGACGCCCGCCCGACCGTCTGGCGACGGTCGGGCGGGCCAATGGGGGTCAGGGTCAGTGCGCGATGGTCTTCTCCACACCGACTCCGGTGAGCGAGCGGACCTCCATCTCCACGCGCTTCTCCGGGAACTCGTCCTTCTTGCCGATGAACGTCCCGATGATGCCCAGCAGGAACGCGAGGGGGATCGACACGATGCCCGGGTTGGAGAGCGGGAACAGGGAGAAGTCGACGCTCGAGATCATCGACTTCTCGCTGCCGGAGACCGCCGGCGAGAGCGCGATGAGCACCAGGGTGCTGATCAGGCCGCCGTACATGGAGAACAGCGCGCCGGTGGTGTTGAACCGCTTCCAGAACAGCGAGTAGAGGATCGTCGGCAGGTTCGCCGAGGCCGCGATCGCGAAGGCGAGGGCCACGAGGAAGGCGATGTTCTGCCCCATCGCGCCGATGCCCATGACGATCGACACGAGGCCGATCACGACGACCGTGATCCGGGAAACTCGCAGCTGCGACTGCTCGGTGGCCTGCCCGTGCTTGATCACGCCGTTGTAGATGTCGTGCGCGAAGGAAGCGGAGGCGGTGATGGCTAGTCCGGCCACCACGGCGAGGATTGTCGCGAAGGCGACGGCCGAGATGATCCCGAGGAAGATCTCACCTCCGAGCGCGAAGGCGAGCAGCGGCGCCGCCGAGTTCACACCGCCGGGGGCGTTCTCGATGACCTCGGGTCCGACCATCGCCGCGGCACCGAAGCCCAGGACGAGGGTGAACAGGTAGAACCCGCCGATGAGCGCGATGGCCCAGGTCACCGACCGACGGGCCTCCTTCGCGGTCGGGACGGTGTAGAAGCGCATGAGGACGTGCGGCAGACCCGCGGTGCCGAAGACCAGGGCGATCGACAGCGAGACGAAATCGAGCTTGCTGGTCTCGGTGGCGCCGTACTGCAGTCCCGGCTGTAGAAGATCCTTGCCGGAGTTGGCGACGGCCTCGCCGAGGAGCGCGGAGAAGTTACCGCGGGCGGCAACGAGGACCAGGAGGCACATGATCAGTACACCGCCGACGAGCAGGACGGCCTTGACCATCTGGACGTAGGTGGTGCCCTTCATACCGCCGACGAGGACGTAGACGATCATCAGGATGCCGACGACGGCCACGACGATCGACTGCCCCGCGGAGTCGTCGATGTTCAGGAGCAGGGCGACGAGCCCGCCAGCGCCGGCCATCTGGGCGATCAGATAGAACAAACACACCGCGAGCGTTGCCAGCGCGGCCGCCATGCGGACGGGCCGCTGGTTGAGCCGGAAGCTGAGCACGTCGGCCATCGTGAACCGGCCCGTGTTGCGCATCAGCTCGGCCACGAGCATCAACGCCACGAGCCAGGCGACGAGGAAGCCGATCGAGTACAGGAAGCCGTCGTATCCGTTGATCGCGATGGCGCCGGCGATACCGAGGAAGGAGGCCGCCGAGAGGTAGTCACCGGCGATCGCGAAACCGTTCTGCGGGCCGGTGAAGCTCGAGCCGCCCGTGTAGAAGTCCTTGGTCGACTTGGTCGACTTCGACGCCCTCAGCACGAGGGTCATCGTGACGACGATGAAGACGGCGAATACCGCCATGTTGAGGAGGGTGCTGCCCACCTGCTCCCCCGGCGCGAGTTCGTTGATGTTGATCAGCCAGTCCATCAGGCGATCCCACCTTCCAGCTCGAGGCGGATGGACTCCGCGCGCGGATCGATCTCACGGTTGGCGAAGCGGATGTACAGGAAGGTGATGAGGAAGGTCGTCACGAACTGCCCCAGGCCGATGATCAGACCCCAGGTGATGTTCCCGAACACCTTGGTCGCCATGAAGTCCGTCGCGTAGACGGCCAGGATCACGTAGAGGAAGTACCAGACGAGGAAGGCGATCGTCATGGGGAACACGAACGCCCTGAACTTGCTGCGCAGATCCTGGAAGGCGGGGCTGGCCTGCATCGCCGTGAATTCCGCCGCTTCCGGGGTTCGTCGCGATGCTCCCCCCGCCGGCGGATCGGTTGGTTGGGACACGGAGGTCCTCCGTTTCGGGTTCTCGTCAGCACACCCCTGTAGTGATGCGCTTCACAAACACTGACTGGAGAAGTGTGACACGTAGCACAGCTGATTGCGGAGAGGCCTTCGGCGAACTCTCATGTCGAGCCGAAACCGCGGGTGACGGCACCCCCGTCGGTGGGTACCACTTACCTCACCACGGGGCTACGGCCGGGCCGAGGCGCCGCGGCTCCCCACCGCATCCGCGAACACCCGGACGATCTCCTCCTGCGTGCGGGCGACATAGCTGCTGCCGCCGGTGGCCTGCGCGATCTGCGCGAGGGTGCCCGAACTGCTGTCGTCCAGAAGGCTCACCGACACCACGATCACGGGGCGGGACGGGTCCACCATCTCGTCGAGCCGGGCGAAGAACTCTCCTGCTCCGATGTCCGAGGTCGCGTCGTCCGCGCCGTCGGAGATGACGATGATCGAGTTGACCATGTTCGGGTCGTACCCCGAGCGCACCATGGCGTAGGCGTCGAGCACGGAACGATAGAGGTCGGTGCCGCCACCCACCATCCCGGGCAGAGAGGCCAACGCACCGCCCAGTGCGGCACGGTGCGTTCCCCCGGGGGCTGCCGCGTCGAGGCGCTGCAGCGCCGCGACCTCCGCGTACGGCAGCCCGTCGCTCCCGGCGGCACCGCCGAACGCCCACAGTCCGAGCTCCGCGTCGTCGGGGAACTGGCCGAGCCCTGCGCCCGCCGTCTCGACGAGCGCCTGGATGCGGGTGCGGTCCGTGCCGGGCACCCCGAAGCCCATCGAACCCGATGTGTCCACCAAGACCAGGGACCGGCCCGGCATCGACAGGAGCCGCCAATGCCGCAGAGCACTGTGGACCCGGTTCGCATCCCGGACCACGAGCGCTTCGATCTCGCCCACCCCCGCTCCCCCGGCGAGCGGCGCCCGGAAGGCGGTCCGGAAACCGTCCCGGGAGAGCCCGTCGGCGACAGCGGTCGCCGCGGTGGCGTCCCGGAGCGCCTCAGCGGCCTCGACCACGTCGACGCGGCGCGTCGAATCCTGGGTCGTCACGGCCACCGGATAGGTGAGGAATACCGCCCCGGTGGCGGGCGCGTACAGCTCCATCCCCGAGTCGGGTGCCGCCCGCTGCGCGAGCACCGCGTCTCGCTCCGTCACGATCGCCGCGCCGCCGCCGGCGATCACCCTGTCGAGCATCTCTCGAGAGGTCGGCGGGACCTCCATCCGACTCATCTGCCCCTGGGCCAACATCGCCATCGAGGCCCCCAGCGCCTCCGGAGCCGACCGCAGCATCTCGACCTCCGAGGTCGCCGCGAGGATCGGCGCGTCCGCTACCCCGGACCGGACCGGATCACCCATCATCAGCCCCGGCGTGGCGAGCGCCGAGGCCCACGTCGACTTGTCGACCCCGGCGTCACGGGAAGCGATGACCACCGGGGTCGACGCGAGGGAGTTGAGGACCGTCTCGAACGGGATCTGCACGTCCTGGGACACCTGAGCGAGACGTACGGCGGAGTCCGGCACCCAGATGTCCGGCAACGCCTCCCGCGAGACCGTGCGGGTGGACATGTCCGCGGAGGAGACCGATTCCACGTCGAAGGCGTGACAACCGTCGGCATGCACCGCCAGGACTCGGACGTGCTCGACGATGTCGGGCTCGGCTGCCACGCTGATCCGCGGCTCAGCCCCGCAGAAGCCGGCGACGCCCGCCCTCGACAGCCCGGAGATCACCAGTCCCACCACGAGCACGGCCGCGAGGATCGCCGCCCCCACGAGGACGACCCGCCGGGCCGTCGGATTGTTGTGCTGCGGCGATGCGCTGTGCCTGGCCGTCGGTGACGCTCCCCCCGGTCATGCGATACCCGGGGTCGTGCCAGACGCCCGCGACACGCGGGTCCGGGTCGGGCGCGGTGAATCTTATCCCGGCCGGGCGACCCGCGGTGTCCGTACGTGGGGCGCCACGGCGACCGTGCGTCCTGCGGTGGGGCGGTTCAGCGCCCGCGGAAGACGGGTGGCCGCTTCTCGGCGCGGGCGGCCCGGGCCTCGGCCATGTCCTCGCTGCTCCACGCGCGCAACTGGAGTTCGGTGTGCTCCTCGCGCGGGAGCAGCCGGGCGTCGTCATCGTTGATCACGGTCTTGATGTGCCGCAGGCTCAGCGGTGCGAACCGCGAGAGCTCGGCAGCCAGCTCCATGGCCGCCTCGACGTCCCCGATCTCGCTGGCCAGTCCGATCCTGGCAGCCTCCTCCGCACCGACGGGGCGGGCGGTCATGAGCACCGACCGGGCGTGGCCGCCGCCCACGACGTTGGCCAACCGCTTGATGGTCCAGTTGTCCAGTGCCAGCCCCACCTTCACGACGGGCACGGTGAAGACGGCACCGGGCGCCACCACCCGCAGATCCGCGGCCAGTGCCAGCTGCACGCCCGCACCGACAGCCGGGCCGTTGACGGCGGCGATGACGGGAACCGGGACCGACTCGACTGCGCGGAGCATCCCGGCGTGTGCGTCGTAGAAATCCGAGTTGTACACCCCGCCGGACAGATCGGCACCCGCGCAGAAAGCGGTTCCCGCTCCGGTGATGACGATTGCGCGGACGGGGTCTTCGGCGTCGGCCTCCGCGCCGGCGGCCTCGATGGCGTCGCGCAGGGCGATGCACACCTCGGCGTCGAGCGCGTTGCGGGTCTCGTGACGGTCAATGGTGACGACGACGACTGCGCCGTCCCTGCGGCTGACGATCATGGCGACGGAGGGCTCCTCTGGGTGACGGGGGTACGGCAGTGCACCCTCACCCTCACGATACCCGCTGGTAGGCACCCCACCGTACGATGCGGTCATGGCGCGCACCGGAGCTCTGCAGATCCTCGACATGGTCCTCGACGACGGCTCCTTCCGGTCCTGGGACGACGCCCCGGTCCGCCCGCCACAGGTCGACGCGGCGCCGGGGTACGAGGAGGCGCTCCAGCGGGCGACCGAGAAGTCAGGCGTGGACGAGTCGGTCATCACCGGTGAGGGGACCCTACTGGGCCGCCGGGTCGTGATCATCGCGTGCGAGTTCGACTTCCTCGCCGGGTCGATCGGGATCGCCGCCGCCGAGCGGATCGTCTCGGCGATAGAACGGGCGACGGCCGAAGGGCTTCCGATCCTCGCCTCTCCCACCTCGGGCGGTACGCGGATGCAGGAGGGGACGCTCGCGTTCCTCCAGATGGTCAAGATCTCCGCCGCCGTGGCCGGTCATAAGAGCGCGGGGCTGCCCTACCTCGTGTATCTGCGGCATCCGACGACCGGCGGCGTGTTCGCGTCGTGGGGGTCGCTCGGTCACGTGTCGGTGGCCGAACCCGGAGCACTCATCGGCTTCCTCGGGCCCCGCGTCTACGAGGCGCTCTACGACGCGCCGTTCCCGGACGGGGTCCAGGTCTCCGAGAACCTCGCGCGACGCGGGATGATCGACGGCGTGCTCCCACCGGAGGGGCTCCGCGACCTCACCGCCCGAGCCCTGAGGGTGCTGTGCCAGGACCCGCCGTCGGACGACGAGCCGGTGCCGCCCCACGGGCCGGTCCCCGAACCGGAGTCCGACGACGGACGTCCCCCCGATGCCTGGGACGCCATCACCCGGTCGCGGCGCCCGGACCGCCCCGGAGCGCGTGCCTTCCTCGACCGCGTGGCGCCCGACCGGGTGCTCCTGTCCGGCACCGGTCAGGGCGAGGACAGCGGATCACTCCTGTTATCGCTGGTCCGGTTCCGAGGCCAGTCCGCAGTCGTGCTCGCGCAGGACCGGGACGCGGAGAACGAGAAGAGCCCGCTCGGCCCGTCCGCGTTGCGGTCGGCACGCCGCGGTATGCGCATAGCCGCGGAGATGGGGGTCCCTCTGGTCCTGTTCATCGACACCCGCGGCGCCGCTCTGTCGCGGGAGGCGGAGGAGGGCGGACTGGCGGGTGAGATCGCCAGGAGTCTGGCCGACCTCGTCACCCTGCCGACCCCGACCGTCTCCGTGATCCTGGGGCAGGGCACCGGCGGCGCCGCTCTCGCCCTGCTCCCCGCCGACAGGGTCCTGTGCGCGCGTCACGGGTGGCTCGCCCCCCTGCCGCCGGAGGGCGCCAGTGCGATCCTCCACCACGAGACGAGCCGAGCCCCTGAGGTCGCACGGTCGCAGGGCATCACCTCCGCGGACCTGCTGGAGGCCGGGATCGTGGACGTGGTCGTGCCCGAACGTCCCGACGCCGCGGACGAGCCCGAGGCGTTCTGTGACCGGATGGCCGGCGCGGTCGCGTCCGCGCTGCTCGAGGTCCGCCGACGCCCCCCTGAGCGGAGGTACGCCGAGCGGATGATGCGGTATCGCGAACTGGGCCTCGGATTAGAGTGAAACCAGTCACTTCCCGTCGGCGCGGTCGGCGGGCCCGCTCCCGTACGTGAGGGGAAGTACCCGATGTCGGACTCGACGACCTCGACCTACGACGCCGCCCACCGGCTCTCGATCAACGATCCCGATGCCTTCTGGTTGGACGTCGCCGGGGGCATCGATTGGACCACGACCCCCACGACGGCGGTCGACGGATCCCGTCCGCCCTTCTACCGGTGGTTTCCCGACGGTGAGCTGAACACGTCGTACAACTGCGTCGACCGGCACGTCGCCGCCGGGCGGGGCGAGCAGGCCGCGTTCATCTACGACTCGGCGGTCACCGGCGTCAAGCAGACCATCACCTACGCCCAGTTGCTACAGCAGGTCGAGGAGTTCGCGGGCGCGCTCGCCGCGGAGGGCGTGGGTCGCGGCGACCGGGTCGTCATCTACATGCCGATGGTCCCCCGCGCCGCCGTGGCGATGCTCGCGTGCGCCCGGCTCGGTGCCGTCCACTCCGTTGTCTTCGGCGGCTTCGCCGCGCCCGAGTTGGCGATCCGGATCGACGACGCCCGCCCCAAGGTGATCGTCACGTCCCACGGCGGCATCGAGCCGACGCGCAAGGTGCCCTACTTCCCCATGGTCGCCAAGGCGCTCGGGCTGACCCGCCACAACCCGGGGGCTGTGATCGTGGCCCCGCGTCACGACCAGTTCCCCGACATGGCGTTCCCCGACACCCCGGGGACCACCTGGAGCTATTGGGAAGACGCCGTCGCCGGCTCCGATCCGGCGGCACCGATCCCGGTGAAGGCCACCGATCCGCTGTACATCCTCTACACCTCCGGTACGACCGGGCTACCCAAGGGCGTGGTCCGCGACAACGGCGGACATGCCGTCGCGCTCGCGTGGTCGATGTGGAACGTCTACGGCATCCGCCCGGGCGACGTGTGGTGGACCGCCTCGGACGTGGGCTGGGTGGTCGGCCATTCCTACATCGTCTACGCGCCCCTGCTGGTCGGCGCGACCTCGGTGATCTACGAGGGCAAGCCCGTCGGCACCCCTGACGCCGGGTCGTTCTGGCGGGTGGCCTCCGAGCACCGCGCGGTCGCGCTGTTCACGGCTCCGACCGCCGTGCGGGCGATTCGCAAAGAGGATCCCGAGGGCCTCGAGATCGGCAAGTACGACCTGTCGGCCATGCGCACCTTCTTCTGCGCTGGCGAGCGTCTCGATCCGGACACCTACCAGTGGGCCACCGACAATCTCGACAAGCCCGTCGTGGACAACTGGTGGCAGACCGAGACCGGCTGGCCCATCGCCTCCAACCTGCGCGGCCTGGAACCGATGCCGATCAAGCCCGGCTCCCCGACCGTCGCGGTCCCCGGTTACGACCTGCATGTGCTCGACGGAGACGGCAAGCCACTTCCGCCCGGCGAGGAGGGGAACCTGGCCATAAAGTTGCCCATGGCCCCGGGCACGCTGGCGGGTCTCTGGGAGGACGACGAGAGGTTCGTCTCCTCGTACATGACAGTCTTCGAGGGGTACTACTCCACGGGTGACGGCGGGTACATCGATGAGGTCGGCTACGTCTTCGTGATGGGTCGGACAGACGACGTCATCAACGTCGCCGGCCACCGGCTGTCCACGGGGTCGATGGAAGCCGTCATCGCTCGGCATCCCGCCGTCGCGGAGGTCGCGGTGATCGGCGTGAAGGACCCTCTCAAGGGCCAGCGCCCCGTCGGCTACGTGGTGCTCAAGTCCGGCCAGGTCCGCGACCCCGACGAGCTGCGGTCGGAGCTGGTGGCGATGGTGCGTGACGAGATCGGGGCGGTTGCCACCTTCCGCGACTGCACGGTCGTGCAGGGACTGCCCAAGACCCGCTCGGGCAAGATCCTCCGCAAGACGATGCGGCAGATCGCCGACGGTCAGCAGGATGTGGCGGTGCCGTCGACGATCGAGGACCCAGCCGTCCTCGAAGCCCTCGCGCCTTTCCTTCGGCAGCAGGGGTAAGCCCGAGCCTGCGCCAGCAGGGCACCCGCATCCGCGCCCGCGCCTGGCGTCTCGCTCCCGTCGATGGCGTCTCGCTCCCGGCTTCCCGCTCCCGTCGATGGCGTCTCGCTCCCGTCGATGACGCTGCGCATCGCAGCCGCCCCTCGCCATGGCGCCTGGCGCGAACCGCGGGGCAGGCGAGACGCCATGGCGAGGGGCGGCTGTGGCGGTGGCGGTCGGGCACCCTGGGCTGCGGCAGGGCCGGGCGAGACGCCATGGCGAGGGGCGGCTGTGGCGGTCGGGCCCTCGGGGCTGCGGCTGGGCCGGGCCAGCAGCCGTCGGCCGGACTTGTGCGTACCGGCCGGGTGCGTATGCGTACCGGGCGGTGGGCGCGTCGCGGGGTTCCGGCCCGACAGACGACGGCGCCCCGCCCTCCCGTGAATGGAGGACGGGGCGCCGCTGTCGCCTTCCGGGACCGCCCGGTCAGGCGTCGAGCAGGTCGATCACGAAGACCAGGGTCTTGCCACCGAGCGGGTGCAGGGCCGCGGAGGTGCCGTAGGCCTTGTCCGGCGGGATCACCAGCTGGCGGCGTCCGCCCACCTTCATCCCCGGGATCCCCTCCTGCCAGCCCTGGATGAGGCCGTTCAGCGGGAAGGTGATGGACTCACCCCGATCCCAGGAGGAGTCGAACTGCTCACCGGTCTCGTAGTCCACCCCCACGTAGTGCACGGTGACGTTACCGCCGGCGACCGCCTCCGCGCCGTCGCCCACCGTGAGGTCCTCGCTGACGAGGTCGGTGGGCGCGGGGCCCGTCGGCATGTCGATCTCGGGCTTGTCCATGATGTTCTCCTGGGGTGGGAATCCCGGGTTCAGCGCTGGCTGATCGGGGTGAAGCTCCGCTCGGCCGGGCCGGTGTAGACCTGGCGCGGGCGGTTGATCTTGGTGGAGGGATCCTCGCGCATCTCGCGCCAGTGGGCGATCCAGCCGGGCATGCGACCGAGCGCGAACAGCACGGTGAACATGTCGGTCGGAAAGCCCATCGCACGGTAGATGAGGCCGGTGTAGAAGTCGACGTTCGGGTAGAGCTTGCGCTCGACGAAGTAGTCATCGGCCAGCGCGGTCTCCTCGAGCTTGAGCGCGATCTCGAGCAGAGGGTCGTTACTCTGGGACAGCAGCGCGTGGGCGTGCTTCTTGGCGATCTGGGCGCGCGGGTCGTAGCTCTTGTAGACGCGGTGACCGAAGCCCATCAGCTTGACGCCGTCGACCTTGTTCTTGACGCGGTCCATGTAATCGGTGGCGTCGCCGCCCTCCGACTCGATGCGCTCGAGCATCTCGAGCACGGCCTGGTTGGCGCCGCCGTGAAGCGGGCCGTACAGCGCGTTGATGCCGCCGGTGATCGAGGAGTACAGCGGTGCCTCGGAGGAGCCGACCATCCGCACCGTGGAGGTGGAGCAGTTCTGCTCGTGGTCCGCGTGCAGGACGAGGAGCATGTCGAGGGCCTTGGCGACCTCGTCGGTGATCTCGTAGTCCGGGCCGAACGTCATCCGCAGGAAATTGCGGACGTACCCGAGCGACGGGTCCGGGTCGATGGCCTCGTGGCCGTTGCGGATGCGCTCGATCGCGGCGGCCAGCGTCGGGCCGCGGCCCAGCAGGCGCGCGGTCGCCAGGTCGACGGCCTTGGGGTCGTCGATGTCCAGGTCGTCGCCGTGAGTGCCGAAGAGGCTCACGCCGGCGGACAGGACGGGCATCGGGTGGGTGTCGCGGGGGAAGGCCTGCAGCAGCGGCATCATCTGGCCGGGCAGCGCGGTCTCCCCGAGCACCTTGTCGGTGAACTCGGCGAGCTGGGCCTCGGTCGGATCCTCGCCGTAGATCAACAGGTAGGAGACCTCGAGGAACGACGCGTTCTCGGCGAGCTGGTCGATCGGGTACCCGCGGTGCCGGAGTATGCCCTCGTTTCCGTCGATGTAGGTGATCGAGGAGGTGCACGCGGAGGTGTTGACGAACCCCACGTCCAGCGTGGTCATCCCCGTGTCGGCCAGCAGGGAACCCAGCTGCATCGCGTCGCTACCGCAGCTCGCCTCCACCACGTCGAGTTCGAGCTCACCGCCGGGGTAGGACAGTGTTGCTTTGCGGTCCGAACCGTTCGAGCCTGCGGTCACGCGATTCCCTCTCCGACGACTGGTCCCGGCGGTCGAGTTCCGCCACGAATGTGCTGTGCCACACCCTACCGTGACCGCCGTTCGTGGTTCGAAGGGAGTTCGCCACAGGTCCCCCCGCGGCCCGGGCGGCGCCGTGACCGCTAGCCGGGCGGCGCCCCGACCGTTGCCCGGGCGGCCCCCGGCACGCGGCCCGGCGTCAGGGCTGGAGCCGCCGGGCGGTCCACCGGTCGCCGTCCCGCAGGCACTCGACACGGTCGTGGAACCGGTCCGGCCCGCCCTGCCAGAACTCCACACGGTCCGGGACCACCCGGTACCCGCCCCACCGGTCGGGCATGGGGATCTCGTCGACGTCGGCCAGGCGCCGCTCCGCCATCGTAAACAGCGATTCGAGCTCGGCCACCGACTCCGCCGGGCGCGACTGCTCGGACGCCCAGGCGGCGACCTGCGATCCCCGCGGCCGGGTGCGCCAGTACGCGAGACTGTCCGCCCGGTCGATCGGATGGCAGGCACCCTCGATGTGCACCTGACGCTCGGCGATCAACCAGGGGAAGGTCACCGACGCGTACCCGGTCTGCGCCAGCTGGACGCCCTTGCGCGACGTCGTCGTCGTGAAGAACGTCACCCCGCCCTCGTCGACGCCCTTACACAGGACGGTCCTGGTCGACGGCCGCCCCTCGGCGCCGACGGTGCCGAGCACCATGGCGTTGGGTTCGCGGACGCCGCGCCGGCCGGCCTCGTCCAACCACTCGGTGAACAGGGGCAACCACCCGTCCTCCAGGTCGGCCACGTCCAGCCGCGGGTGCAGGCCGTACCCGACGCGCATGGTGTCGAAGTCGGTGGGTTCCAGGACCGGTTCCTCCATGACCCCAGACGGTACTCCGGGCCCGGGGTCCGGCCGGACTACCATGGAGCACGACCTACCCGACGACACCGAAACGGCATCCCAAGAGCATGAGCGATCAGCTGCCCACCATCCCCGCCGACCTCAAGCCCGCCGACGGCCGCTTCGGCTGCGGTCCGTCCAAGGTCCGCCCCGAGCAGATCTCGGCCGTGGCCGACGCCGCCACCACGGTGATGGGCACCAGCCACCGTCAGGCCCCGGTCAAGGACGTCGTGGGCCGTGTGCGCGACGGCCTGGCCTCGCTCTTCTCCCTCCCCGAGGGCTACGAGGTCGTGCTGGGCAACGGCGGCACCACCGCGTTCTGGGACGCCGCCGCGTTCGGCCTGGTGCGGGAGAAGTCGCTGCACCTGACCTACGGCGAGTTCTCCTCCAAGTTCGCCAAGGTCACCGGCGCGGCGCCGTTCCTGGCCGACCCGATCGTCGTGTCCGCCGATCCCGGCTCGGCGCCGGAGCCCACGTCCGACCCGTCCGTCGACCTCGTCGGCTGGGCGCACAACGAGACCTCGACCGGCGTCATGCTGTCCGTCAGCCGCCCGGCGGGCTCGGAGAACGCGCTCGTCGCGATCGACGCCACCTCCGGCGCCGGCGGCCTGCCCGTCGACATCGCGGACGCCGACGTCTACTACTTCGCCCCGCAGAAGTCCTTCGCCTCCGACGGCGGCCTGTGGGTGTCGATCATGAGCCCGGCCGCCCTCGCGCGGGTCGACGAGATCGCGGCCACCGACCGCTGGTGCCCCGACTTCCTGTCGCTGCCCACCGCGGTGGACAACTCGCGCAAGAACCAGACGTACAACACCCCGGCCGTGGCGACGCTGCTGATGTTCGCCTCGCAGATCGAGTGGATGAACGACCAGGGCGGGCTGGACTGGGCCGTGGCGCGGACCAAGGACTCGTCCTCGCGTCTGTACGACTGGGCCGAGGCCAGCGACTTCGCCACCCCGTTCGTCGCCGAGCCGGCGCACCGTTCGCAGGTCGTGGGCACCATCGACCTGGCCGAGGAGATCGACGCCGCGAAGGTCGCCAAGACCTTGCGCGCCAACGGCATCGTCGACACCGAGCCGTACCGCAAGCTGGGCCGCAACCAGCTGCGCATCGGCATGTTCCCGGCGATCGAGCCGGAGGACGTCACGCAGCTGACCCGCTGCATCGACCACGTGGTCGGCCAGCTCTCCTGAGCCGCCCCGGGCACGCCGGCCCCCTCCGGCCGGACCCGCACTTTTCCGCAGCCCACCCGGCCCGTCCGCGCGCCGGGTGGGCTGCGCTGCCCTACCATGTGGGAACGCGCCCAGGCCCCCGGGCAGCGGAGCAGCTCAGGCCGCCGACGGGGCCGCGAGGAGTCGAGGAGGCGGCATGCGGAAGCTGAGGATCATCGGTGTGGACACCGAGTCGTCGGTCGTCGAATGCGAGGTCCCGGACTCCGGTGAGAAGTTCACCCTGCCCCTGGACGACCGTTTCCGTGCCGCCGCTCGCGGTGAGTTCGTGGCCGGCGGATCGGACCGGGCGCCGGTGACCGGCACGCTGCGTCCCCGCGAGATCCAGGACCGCATCCGGCACGGGGCGTCCCCGGAGGAGGTCGCCGCCGACGCGGGGGTGCCGCTGTCCCGCATCGAGGGTTTCGCCGTGCCCGTGCTGCTGGAGCGGGCCAACGCGGCCGAGCTCGCGCGGGCCGCGCACCCGGTTCTGCCGGACGGGCCCGCGCTCAACACACTGGCCGACCGCGTGGGCGCCGCCCTGGACCGCCGCGGCGTGGATCCGGACCTGGTGACGTGGGACGCGTGGAAGGACCGCTCGGGCGGGTGGGTGGTCCGCACGTCGTGGCCGGCCGGCCTGTCGGACGACGCGAGCGCCACGTGGTCGTTCGTCCCGGATTCGCACGGGGGTTCCGCGCGCGCCCTCGACGAGGAGGCCGAGCGGATCCTCGACCCGTCGCGCGCCACGGAGCTGCGGTCGGTGTCGGCCCCTCCCCCGCTGCCGCCCGGCCCCCCGCCGATCCGGGCGGTGCCGCCGCCCGCGTCGGTGACGCCCCCCGCCGGCCCGACGCCTTCGGCCGACCCGACGCGCCCCGCCGCCGAGCCGCCGTCGGCCCCTGACGCGCCCCCGTCCGCCGCGCCGGCCGGCCGTGGTGCCGGTGCCGCGGCCGGTGGCGGTGGTGGCGCGGGTGGTGGCGACGACGACGAGGACTTCCTCCAGCCGACGCCGACCGAACCCGAACGACGCCCCTCACGCCGTCATCCCACGATGCCGTCGTGGGAGGACGTCCTCCTCGGGGTCCGCGGTAAGGACGACTGAGTCACGGACATGGGCCACCACGTCGCGACCTTCTGGTACCTGGCGACCGACGATCCCGCCGCCCCCATCCGGGCGGGGCATCCGTCGGACCCCGGCTTCGCCCGCCGCCTGCTGTCCCGGCTGTTCCCCACCGTGACCGTTGCGTCGCTGGGCGCGTTCCCGCTCAACCGGTCGGCGTCGGCCGGCCAGGGTGAGATCTACGTGGGTTCCTACCCCGGCCTGACGGTAGTGCAGACCCCCGTCGAGGGCCCGGTCGTGCCGTCGGCCGCGGCGGACGCGTGGCTCCGGCTGGTCGAGGCACCGGTCGTCCTGTTGTTCGCGCAGGATTCCGAGGACGGGGTCAGCGGGTTCGCCCGCTGGGAGTCCGGGCGCCTGATCCGGGCGTTCGCCGGCGCGGACGACCGCATCGTCGAGGACGAGGGGATGCCCCTGCCGTTCGAGCGCCCGTACTGGGCCGGCGAGTTCCCGCCCGACGGGGCGGCCGACAACCCCCTGGCGTTGCCGTTCTCGCCGTCGTCACTCCTCCACGCCGCGCACCGTGACTGGCTCGGCTTCGACCTCGAGCCGGGCGGCCTGGACGTGCCGGTCCACGGTTTCGCCACCGACGGCCGCCGCGAGGTCCGGCAGCACACCCCACCGGCCGGTCCAGCACTGCACGTGGTGGGGATGCCGGGGCGCGCGGAGCTCCACGCCGCCTCGCGTCGCGCCTCGTCGCGCGCGGCCGCGGAGGACGGCGACGACGGGACCGGCGCCGACGGCGGTCGCGCGGCGGGTGCCTCGTCCCCGTACGAGGACGACGACTACGAACGCCTGCCCTCCGGCGCCGGCCCGCGTCGGGCCGCGGGCGTCGAGCGCATCCGCGGGCTCGCCGGGCTGGTCGGGGACGCGGTCCGCCGGGGCGTCGACGAGGTGTCCCGCCGAGCGCGCCGCCGCTCGCGGTAGTCGTCGCGCCGGGGATCGGTCGCGCGGGGGGTTCAGTCGCGCCGGGCCCGCTCGTAGAACGCGACCGCGGCGGCGGTGGCCACGTTGAGCGAGTCCGTGCCGTCGGTCATGGGGATGGCGGCGCGCACGTCGCAGGCGCGCATGGCGTGCTCGGTCAGGCCCGGTCCCTCGGCACCCAGCACGAACGCGACCTTCTCGGCGTCGACGGCGCGGGAGAGGGGTGCCTCGGCGGCCGGGGTCAGTGCGACGGTGCGGAAACCGCGCTCGCGGAGGTCGTCGAGGCTCCGCTGCCACGTGGTCGGCGTGCCGGGCAGGTGCGCGAACGGCAGCCGCAGCACGTGCCCCATCGACACGCGCACGACGCGCCGGTACAGCGGGTCCCCGGTGGCGGCGCCGAACAGGACCCCGTCCACGCCGAGCGCCGCGCAGTTACGGAAGATCGCGCCGAGGTTCTCCGGGTCGTTGACGCCCTCGAGCACGACGAGGGTGCGGGCCCCGTCGACGACCTCGTCCACCGCCAGCGGCTCGGGCCGGTCGGCGGCGGCGAGGATGTCACGGCTCGAGCGGAAGCCGATCACCTCGCTGAGGACGTCCTTCGTGGTGCGCAGGTAGACCGCGTCGCCGGCCCGCTCGTCGGCGTCCCACCCCTCGGCGGTGGCCTCGCGTCGCAGCTGCTGCAGGCGCGAGTCCGTGCCGAGCAGGACGTGGGGCCGGAATCGGGACAGCAGCATGCGGCCCACCACGTAGGTGCCCTCGGCGATCACCAGTCCCCGACCGCCGGGCAGGTCGGGCCGGCGGTCGGAGTTGTTGAGGTCGCGGAGGTCGTCCAACCGGGGGTCGGCGGGATCGGAGACGTCGACGACGTGCACGGTACGGTCGCTCCTCCCGCCGGCCGGTCAGGCCAGCGCGTCGGTGATGGGGCCGATGGCGAAGTAGAGGACGAACGCGGCCGCGACGATCCACAGGATCGGGTGCACGGTGCGGGCCTTGCCGGTCGCGGTCGCCATGACGACCCACGCGATGAAGCCGATGCCGATACCGTTGGCGATCGAGTAGGTGAACGGCATCGCCACGATCGTGAGGAACGCGGGCAGGGCGATGGAGAAGTCGCTGAGGTCGATCTGCTTGATCTGGGCGATCATCAGCGCACCCACGATCACCAGCGCGGGCGCGGCGGCCTCGACCGGGACGACCTCGTACAGCGGGGTGAAGAACATCGCCAGCAGGAACAACCCGCCCGTGACGATGTTGGCCAGGCCCGTCCGGGCGCCCTCCGCGATGCCGGAGGCGGACTCGAGGAACACCGTGTTCGACGACGACGAGGTCAGACCGCCGGCGACGGCACCGAATCCCTCGACGACCAGCGCGGCCTTCATGTTGGGCAGGTTTCCCTTGTCGTCCATCAGCTCGGCCTCCTTGCCCAGGCCGGTGAACGTGCCCATGGCGTCGAAGAAGTTGGCGAGCAGCAGGGTGAAGACGAACAGTCCGGCGGCCAGCGGGCCGATGCGGGTGAACGCGCCGATGAGGTCGACGTTGCCGATGAGCGACAGGTTGGGGATGCCGCCCAGGGAGTCCGGGATGACCGGCACCGCGAGACTCCACCCGGTGGGGTTGGGCTCGCCGTTCACGACGGACGGGCCGGCGTTCGCGAAGCCCTCGACGATGACCGCGAACACAGCGGTGACGACGATGCCGATGAACAGACCGCCGCGGATCCTCCGCGCGACGAGCACGCCGCAGAGCAGGAGGCCGACGACGAAGACGAAGGTCGGCCAGGATGCGATCGAGCCGCCGATACCGAGGCCGACCGGGACGGTGGTGTTGGCGGCGTCCGGCAGGCGGCGCACGAACCCGGAGTCGACCACGCCGACCATGGCGATGAACAGGCCGATACCGACCGCGATCGCGGCCTTGAGATCGGCGGGGACCGCGTTGAACACGGCGGTGCGGAACCCGGTGATCGCGAGGATCACGATGATGACGCCCTCGATGACGATGAGGCCCATGGCCTCGGCCCAGGTCACCTGCTGGGCGATCGTCACCGCGACGAGCGAGTTGATGCCCAGACCGGTCGCGAACGCGAACGGGTACCGCGCGATGGTGCCGAACGCGATTGTCATCACGCCGGCCGTGAAGGCGGTGACGGCGGCGATCTCGACGATCGAGAGTTGGTTGCCCTCGACGTCCACACCCGAGCCGAGGATCAGCGGGTTGAGAATGATGATGTAGGCCATCGCGAAGAAGCTGACGAGCCCGCCGCGGACCTCACGCGCGACGGTGGAGCCCCGCTCGCTGATCTTGAAGTAGCGGTCGACCGCCCCGATCTCGGCGGGGGGCTGCGACGCGGCCCCGGTGCTCTGCGACATCTGGCGACCTTCCTGGCTTTGAGTGGGGAACCGTCATAGAGTAACCGGCCACGCACCTGCGGTAGCGTCGCGGGCATGACGGGTCAGGCGACGGACACGCGGGTACCGCCGATCCCGACCTACTTGTTGGACCCGCGTCCGATGGTGATCCTCGGGACGCTGGCGTGGACGCTGGCCCTGTTGGCCCACGTGCTCATGACGGACGTCGACATGCGCACCGTGGTGTTGTGCGCGGTGGGGATCGGTGTCGGAGCTGTCGGCTCGATCGTCTATGCGCTGCAGCGCCGCGCGGTCCTGCGGGGCAGCGCGGGCGCCCAGCAGGGTCTGGACTTCGACCGCGACTGAGGGGCGCTCAGGCCTCGTCCGCGTGCGCCGACCCATCGGCTCCTGACGCGGTCTCCCCGGCCCCGGCCTCCTCGCCCGTGGTCTGACCCGCTGTCGGCTCCGCTCCGGCGTCGGCGGCCGTGTCGGGGGCCGCGTCGGCCCCCGCCGACCGGGCGCGGGCCGAGGCGGCGAGCTGTTGCGGCAGCACCACCACGTCGACGGCGGCATCGTCGTAGGCCTCGGGGACCGGCGGGGTCGTGTCCCTGGGCACCTCGATCTCGCTGTGCGCACCACAGCCGTATTCGAGGTGCACGGTCTGACCGTCCGCGGAGTATTCGTTGGCGCAGATCCCGAACATCGTGCCGAGGGAGCCGGCGACCGGGACCAGGAACCCGCACGTTCCGCAGTTGTGTCTGACACTGCGGGCGCTCTCGGTCTCGGGCCCCCGCTCGGCGGTCCAACGTTCGGCGGCGGCCGACCGGCCCTGCCGGCTGAGATGACGGGGACGTCCGAGCCCGATGGGACCGGCGGCCTCGTCGAGCGCCTCGTCTCCACTGGAGACGTACCCGGGGACGAGCCGCTCGTCGTCCTCCGCGGGTGGCAACAGATCGCCCGCGCCGAGGTCCCCGGGCCGGATCCGCTTCTCCCACGGCACCCACTCGGGCGCGACCAGCGCGTCGTCCCCTGGCAGCAGCGCGATCTCGTCGACCGTCACCTCACCGCCCGGGACGAGGGCGAGCACGCAGGCCCAGTACCACCCGCGGTACCCGGGCAATTCGGAGGCGAAACGGTGCGTGGTGGTGTACGCGGCCTCGACGGTGGTCCCGAGGTGCTCGCCCACGCCGGTGATGGCGAACTCCTCGGTCGCCGCCCGCGCCACGTCCACGGCCGAGGCCAGCCGCTCACGCAGCTCGGAGTCGAAGCCCGATTCCTCATCGGTGCCCGCGACGGTCGCCCCCTGATCCGTGCCTACCTCGGTGTTCACGTCCCCCATTATGCGCATCATCGCGGGGAGGGCGCGGTCCGGCCCGTCGTGCGGCATCCTTGGGGGCATGAGCAGTGTCCGCCGCCCGGTCGGCCCCCTCGTCGTGTCCCTGAGCCTGATCGCCGCGCTGACGGCGTGCTCGACCGGGGACGGGAGCGAACCGAGCCCCACCACCGCGGCCGGGACCTCGCTGGCGTCCTCCAGCGCGCCCGCCGGTTCGTCGTCCACCGGGTCCACCGCCCCGCGCGTCCCGGTCGGCCCGTCGGAGCCGCAGCCGGTCCGCGGTTCGGTCGAGGTGGTGCGCACGCTGGAGCACGATCCCACCCTGTTCACCCAGGGCCTGCAGGTGGTCGGCGACCAGATCTACGAGTCGACGGGCCGGTACGGCGAGTCGGTGGTGCAACGTCGGCCGCTCGAGGGCGGGGACGCGGTGACCGTGGAGATGGCGGACGACGAATTCGGCGAGGGCCTGGCCGTCACCCCCGACACCCTGTGGACGCTGACGTGGAGGAAGGGGGTCGCCCACAACCGTGACCCGCAGACCCTCGAGATCCGGTCGGAGGCCCAGTACCAGGGCGAGGGCTGGGGCTTGTGCTTCGACGGCTCCGGTCTGGTGATGACCGACGGCTCGGACACCTTGACCTTCCGGGACCCGGCCACGTTCGAACCGACCGGCACCGTCGCCGTCACCTCGGGCGGCACGCCGGTGCGACAGCTCAACGAGTTGGAGTGTGTGGACGGCGCCGTCCTGGCGAACGTGTGGATGACCGACGAGATCGTCCGGATCGATCCCGGCACCGGCGAGGTCACGGCTATCTACGACGCCGCGCAGCTCGGCCGGCCCCGGCCCGCTGACCCGGACGCCGTGCTCAACGGGATCGCGTCGTTGCCGGGCTCGGAGAACCTCCTGGTCACCGGCAAGCTGTGGCCGCAGATGTACGAGGTGCGACTCGTTGGGTGAGCGCCCCCGGGGAGCAGCCAGGCGGGCCGCCGCCTCCGCCGGGCGGGGGATGCGCCGGGTCTTCCACGCCGACGGCGCGGCCCGCTCGGGGCTGGCACCGCTGAGCTACGTCACCGTGGCGAACTTCGCGTGTGACGCCATCCTCGCGGTCGCCCTCGCCAACACCCTGTTCTTCTCGGCGGCGACCGCGGAGTCGCGCGGCAACGTCGCGTTGTACCTCTTGGTGACGGTCGCCCCGTTCGCGCTGATCGCGCCTGTCATCGGCCCGGCCCTCGACCGCCTGCGCAGTGGCCGTCGGCTCACCGTCTCGCTGACGTTCACCCTGCGCGCGGTGCTCGCGGTGGTCCTCGGCCTGAACTTCGACACGTGGCTGCTCTACCCGCTCGCACTGGGCATGCTCGTGCTGTCCAAGACGTTCGGCGTGGTCAAGGCCTCCATCACCCCGCACGTGTTGCCGCCGGCGCTGGACCTTGTCCGGACCAACTCCCGCCTGACGGTGCTGGGGCATGTCGGCGGCAGCGTGGTAGCCGGGGCCGCCGCCGGCGCCGTGGCGTGGATCTGGGACTCCTCCACCGCGCTGTGGCTGCTCGCCGCGGTCGCCCTGGTGGCCGCCTACGTGTCCATGACGATCCCCGCGCACGCCGAGGCGTCGGAGGACGACGAATCCGCCTCCCTGTGGTCGGGACACGGAGGGTCGGTGAGAAGTGGGCTGCGCGCCGTGCTCACCCGGCCGCTCGGCAGGAACGTCCTGGCGAATCTCTGGGCGGTCGCGCTGGTGCGGTTCATGACGGGGTTCCTCACCCTCTATCTGGCGTTCGTCGCCAAGGCGCAGGAGGACGCGTCCGCCCTCGAACAGGCGGGCCTGCTCGCGATCGCCGGCGCGGCCGGCGGGCTGGGCACTTTCGCCGGCAACGCGGTCGGCGCCCGCCTGCCGCTGGGGCGCCCGGGCCGGATCACGAGCACGGCGGCAGGTGCCGCGCTGGCCACGGCCGTCGTCGCGGCATTCCTGGGCACGCTCTGGGGCGCGGCCGTCCTGGCGCTGGTGGCCGCGGTGTGCAGCGCACTGGGCAAGGTGGCGCTGGACGCGTCCATCCAGACCGACATCCCCGACGCCGCCCGCTCGTCGGCGTTCGGCCGGTCCGAGACCGCGTTGCAGCTGGCGTGGGTCGCGGGCGGGGCGTTGGGCGTGCTGTTGCCCCCGGACTTCACGATCGGGTTCTCGGTGATCGCCTCGGTCGGCGCCCTGCTGTTCGCGCAGTCACTACTCACCGCCCGCGGCTCCACCCTCGTACCCGGATTGGGCGGCAACCGGCCGCGGTTCCCGGGTGGGCGACGTGACCCGGGTGCGCTCGACGGCCACCTGCTCGGCAGAATGAAGGGGTGAGTTCCCTCAGCGATACCCCGTCGACCGGCCCCCGCGTCCGCCCCGTCACCTGGGCGATCCTGGCGTGGATGATCATCATGATCGCGGCGATCGTCGGCGCGTGGCAGGGGTCGGAGTCCCGCTACGGGGCGCTGCCCGAGATCACCGTCGCCACCGACCGCGGGGAGGAGAGGGTCCTGCCGTTCACCGCGACCGACCTGGACGGCAACACGTACACCAACCCGGTCGGCGAATTCCACGTGCAGGACGAGCACACGTTGACGGTCCGGCTACCCGGCGAGCTGCGGTCCGCGACGATGGACGTCTACGAGGTCCGCGCCGACGGGGTGCGCGACTACACGGTCGAGGCGGACGGACCCGGCCAGCTCCTCGTGCCCGTGACCACCCCGGAGGAGGGCCGGATCGAGGGCCTGGCCATCCGGGCAGTGGCGATCGTCTACGCGGCGGACGGCTCGGAGTCGATCCTCAACGGCGAGTGGTCGGTCGGCTTCACCTACGAGGACTGACCCACCGAACGCACTGGAGCCGGGCCCTCGCCCCGGCCCTGCGCCGTGACGGGATCAGGCGTCCAGCTCGCGCGCTACCGCGCGCAGGACCGAGGCAACCCGGCTCGAGATCTTGTGGTCCGGTCGGTGACCGCGCCGCAACTCCGGCTGGACGGTCGACTCGAGCACCTTGATCATGTCCTCGACCATCCCGTGCAGCTCATCGGGCGAGCGCCTGGGCCCGCCGCGCGGGGCGCGCTCCTCGGCGACGGTCGGCTCGTCGTGGACCACCACGCGCAGCGCCTGCGGACCGCGGCGGCCGGAGACCATGTCGAACTCCACACGCTGACGGGGGCGCAGGGTCTCCACGCCGGCGGGGAGCGCGTCCGCGCGTACGTAGACGTCCTCGCCGCCCTCCTGGGACAGGAAGCCGAACCCCTTCTCCGCGTCGTACCACTTGACCTTGCCGCTGGGCACCGCGAACCACCTTCCGTCCCGGGCGCGCACGGGCGCGACCGACAACTCCACTTACGATCAGAGACTACCCTCGTGCGCGTTGGTGACGGCCGCGAGGCGAGCGGTACCCTCCCCTGTGTGACCTCCGACGATCGACGCCCGGCCGACGACCCCTGGACACCCGACGCGTCCGCCTCCGGTGACGCGCACGCGCCCGCGAGGCCACGTCGCCGCGGGCTGTTCGTGGCCGCGCTGATCATCTTCGCGATCGGGGTCGTCTTCACGATCGTCGCCGCGCTGACGCCGTTCGTGCTCGACCGCGACGCGCCGACGATCCTGTACCTCGGCGCGATGTTCTTCACTCCGGTGGGCTTCCTGCTGGGCCTCGCGTACGCCATTCTCGGCTCGCGCCCGCCCAGGGTGTGACCAACTCCACCCTCGTGGTAACGACCCAGGTAACGAGCGGATAACAGCGCGCTATCTCCGCCCGGGCGAGCTCTTTTTATTTCAGAATGGTGACGATCCGGCATCGAACCGCTACTGTTCCGTAGCAGACTCGTCAGCGAGTCGGCATCGGCCGCACCCACCGAACCCCGCCCTGCGGCCGACGCCACTGTGACCATTACCCGGGCGGGGACGGGGGACCCGACAGGGCCCACGACGGGCCCGGCGACCGCAGGTCGCCTTGGGGTGAAGCCGCCGCCGGCGGCCGGACGCACTCGTTTCCGAACCCGACAGCTCACCTCGTAGGCACAGAGTGAAAAGGACTGACGCGTACATGACCTCGTACACCGGACGCCACCGCGCCGCCACCCCCTCCTCCGCGCCCAAGACCGCCGTCAAGGTCGTGCTCGCCGGCACCGCCTTCTCCGCCGCGGGCCTGGCCCTCGCGCCGGCCGCCAACGCCGCGCCCGACTCCGACTGGGACCGTCTGGCCCAGTGTGAGTCCGGCGGCAACTGGGCCATCAACACCGGCAACGGCTACCAGGGCGGCCTGCAGTTCTCGCCGAGCACCTGGGCCGCCTACGGCGGCACGCAGTACGCGCCGACGGCCAACCAGGCCACGCGCGAGCAGCAGATCGCGATCGCCGAGAAGACCCTCGCCGGCCAGGGCTGGGGCGCATGGCCCGCCTGCTCGGCCAAACTGGGCCTCAACTCGGCGCCCACCCCGCGTGACCTGTCGGCCCCGAAGCCGGCTCCGGCCCCGCGCCCGCACGCTGATACGGCCGCCCCGGCCGCCCCGGCCGAGGTCAGCGCCGCCGATCACGTGGCCACTCTCAAGGCGTTCGCCGAGAGCCGCGGTGTCTTCCTCCCGATCACCGAGGGTTACGAGGCCAACAAGGCCGCCGTCGACGCCGCCTACGCCGGCAACCAGGACCTGGTGGACGGCTTCGTCGCCACCTACCTGGCCAACTGACACCGGCGACACCCGCCGAGCGGTACCCGGGCCACGAGGAAGGGCCGCCACCCCCTACAGGGAGTGGCGGCCCTTCTCGCGTTCCCCGGCGCCGCGCCGGAGGTCGGATCTCAGGCGACCCAGGGCGCGCCGTTGATCTTGGTGTACGGGTGGATGTAACCGAGTCGCTCCTGCGGGAGCGGGAAGGTCTCCTGCCCGAACGGCGACAGGCCTCCCGCGACCAGCGCGGCGAGCTCGGTGACCGGGTGCTCGCCGTACGAGGCGTCGGGCCAACCCGGGTTGTCATAGGTCAGATTCTTCTTGGCAGCCACCCCTGTAGTCTCTCACCTCCGACCCGATTCGGCAGCAGGTGGGTCGATTCCCACGCGGACCGGTTCTCACGGCCGCCGCGGTCTCACTAGGCTGGGACGGATCATGCCGAGCTCCCGAGCCACCTCCCGCGGCGCCACCGCCGACGCGCCGGACTTCCCCGCCTGGCTCGCCGGGTTGTCCGACGACGCCCTCGTGCGCGTGTGCGAGCTGCGCCCGGACGTGGCCACTCCCCCGCCCGCCTCGCTGGACGTGTTGGCCTCGCGCCTGCGCCTGCCGGCGTCCACCGCGCGGGCGGTGGGGACGTTGTCGTGGCCGGAGCTGCTCGTGGCGGCCGCAGCCGCCGCGGTCGGTGCCGATTCCGGGGCCGTACCGCTCGGCGCGGTGTCGGGGAGACTGGGTGTCGACGACGACGAGCCCGTCTTCCACGCCGCCGTGGCCCGTCTCCGCGAACTCGCGTTGATCTGGGGCGAGGAGGACTCGGCGCGGATGGTGCCCGTCACGGCGGTGGCGATCCGGTCGGCTCCCGTGGTGGCCCCTCATCCGGGCGAGCCCGCCGGGGCCGATCTCGAGGCGGCGTGGGGCGGCCTGTCCTCGGCTGCGGCGGGGGTCCTCGAGGCCATCGCCCGCGGGCGCATCCCGGCCGGTGCGCTCGGGGCCGGGGCGTCGGAGTCCGTGCGCGCGGCCGCGGTCGAACTCGCCCAGGCGGGGTTGGCGGAGCTCACCGGCGACGACGACGCCGAGCGGGTGGTGCCCCGCGCCCACGCCCTCGACCGGGCTCGCCACGGGGCCCGCGCGGACGGCTCGTCCCTGCTCCACCCCCCGGCCTGGGCGACGCCCCGCGTCGGGGCGGGTGCCGGGCGGGCCCGCGAGGTGGACGCCTCCGGCGGCGTGGCGGCCCTCGACCTGCTCCACCGCTGCGACTCGGTGCTGGCGGCGCTCTCGACCGCCCCGGCGGCCACCCTCAAGGCCGGCGGCGTGGGGGTCCGCGAGTTGCGCCGGGTGGCGCGGGCGGCCGCGCTCGAGGAGTCCGAGCTGCCCCTGTTGCTCGAGGTCCTCGCGGCCGCCGGCCTCATCGCGGTCGGCGACGCCGAGGTCGGGGACGTCGACTACGACTCGGTGTGGGCGCCCACCGAGGCCGCGGACGTGTGGTCGGCGCGCGAGCCCGCCCGCCGCTGGGCCGAGCTGGTCGTGGCGTGGTGGTCGATGCCGCGCACCCCGTGGCGCGTCGGCTCCGAGCTCGAGGGCGGCGGGACCCTGCCCGCACTGGGCGAGCCCGTCGGCCCGCCCGGACCGACGGAACGCGGTCGCGTCCTGAAGGCGCTGGCCGCCCTGGACCCCGCGGCCGAACCCGCCGACGCCCTGCTGCCCGAGGTGGTGCGCTGGTCGGCGCCGGTGTGGTTCTCACGCGCGGGTGCGCGGCCCGTCTCGGAGACCGTGGCCGAGGCACGACGGATGGGACTCGTCGTCGGGACCGTGGCGACCTCGGCCGCCCGCCACCTGGTCGACGCCACCCACGGCGCGTCCCACGGCGCGGGGGGCTCCGGCGCGGGGGGCTCCGGCGCGGGTGTCTCCGGCGGTTCCGGCGGCGCGGTCGTCGAGGACCTCGAACCGATCCTCACCGCCGCGTTGCCCGACCCGGTGTCGGAGGTCATCGTCCAGGCTGACCTGACGATCCTCGCCCCCGGCCCCCTCACCCCGGAGCTGGCGGCGGAGTTCGCCCTCCTCGCCGACGTCGAGTCCGCCGGCGCCGCCACCACCTACCGCGTCACCGAGACGTCCCTGCGCCGCGCGCTCGACGCAGGACGCACGGCCGCAGGCATCCGCGAGATGCTCGCCCGCACGTCCGTCACCCCTGTCCCGCAGTCGCTGGACTACCTGATCGAGGACGTCGCCCGCCGCCACGGGCGCCTGCGGGTGGGCACCGCCCTGTCGTTCATCCGCTGCGACGATCCGTCCCTCGTCGCGCAGGTCCTCGGCTCGCCGGTGGCGGAGAGCGCCGCGCTGCGCTCGGTGGCGCCCACCGTCCTGGTCTCCCAGGCCCGACCGCTCGACCTGGTCGAGGCGCTGCGCGCTCACGGGTTCGCTCCCGTCGTCGAGGACACGTCCGGCGCGGTCGTCGCGCTTTCCCGGCCGGCCGCCCGCGTCCGCGAGTCCCGCACCACCCGGGCGCCCCGCGTCCCGACCCGCGCGCCCACGACCTCCGAACTGCGGGCGGCGGTCGCGGCGATGCGCTCCGCAGACCGCGTGCGCTCGGCGCGCGGTGCCTCCTCGGGCGCGTACACGGGCGAGGCCGCCATCGCCCGACTGCATGAGGCCGCGGGCACCGGCACCGCCGTCACCGTCTCCGTGGTCGACGCCGCGGGCCGCTCCTCCGCCCGGCTGGTCGTCCCCGCCTCCGTCGGCGGCGGCAGGATCGAGGGCATCGAGCCGGACTCGGCCGAGCCCGTCGTCCTGCCGCTGCACCGGGTGATCTCCGTCTCCGACGTCGAACCCACGCGCTGACGCGGATTTCTGGACAATGGAGGGTCGGGCCTACGCGGGCCCGGCGAGAGACCCGAGGAGGCCCGAAGTGAGCGGTGGACCGCTGATCGTCCAGTCGGACAAGACAGTGCTGCTGGAGATCGACCACGAGCAGGCCGCCGACGCCCGACAGGCGCTGGCCCCCTTCGCCGAGCTCGAGCGCGCGCCCGAGCACGTCCACACCTACCGGATCACGCCGCTGGCCCTGTGGAACGCCCGGGCCGCCGGGCACGACGCCGAGCAGGTGGTCGACGTCCTGGTCTCCTACTCGCGCTTCCCCGTGCCGCAACCGCTGCTCGTGGACATCGCGGAGACCATGGCGCGCTACGGCCGGCTGCAGCTGGTCAAGAGCCCGGTGCACGGCCTGACGCTCGTCTCCCTCGACTCCGCCGTGCTCGCCGAGGTCAAGCGGCACAAGAAGATCGCCCCCATGCTCGGCGCCGACATCGACGCGGACACGGTGATCGTGCACCCCTCCGAGCGCGGTCGGCTCAAGCAGGAGCTGCTCAAGGTGGGCTGGCCCGCCGAGGACCTCGCCGGCTACGTGGACGGCGAGGCCCACGAGATCGCGCTGTCCACCGAGGAGGAGCAGTGGGAGCTGCGCGACTACCAGCAGATGGCCGCCGACTCGTTCTGGGCGGGCGGCTCCGGCGTGGTCGTGCTGCCCTGCGGCGCCGGCAAGACGATGGTCGGCGCGGCCGCGATGGCCAAGGCCAAGGCCACCACGCTCATCCTGGTGACCAACACCGTCGCCGGGCGCCAGTGGAAGCGGGAACTGCTGGCCCGCACCACCCTCACCGAGGACGAGATCGGCGAGTACTCCGGTGAGCGCAAGGAGATCCGGCCAGTCACCATCGCCACATACCAGGTGGTCACGCGCAAGACCAAGGGCGTGCACCGGGCGCTGGAGCTGTTCGACTCCCGCGACTGGGGCCTGATGATCTACGACGAGGTCCACCTGCTGCCCGCGCCCGTGTTCCGCATGACCGCCGACCTGCAGTCGCGCCGCCGCCTCGGCCTGACCGCGACGCTCGTGCGCGAGGACGGCCGCGAGGGCGACGTGTTCTCCCTCATCGGGCCCAAGCGCTACGACGCCCCGTGGAAGGACATCGAGGCGCAGGGGTGGATCGCGCCCGCCGACTGCATCGAGGTGCGCGTGACGCTCACCGAGAACGAGCGGATGCTGTACGCGACCGCCGAGGCCGAGGACAAGTACAAGCTGTGCTCGACCGCCCGCACCAAGATCCCGGTGGTCAGGAAGATCCTCGCGCGCCATGCCGGCGCCCCCACCCTGGTGATCGGCGCCTACCTCGACCAGCTCGAGGAGCTCGGCGCCGAGCTCGACGCGCCCGTCATCCAGGGGTCGACCTCCAACAAGGAGCGCGAGAAACTGTTCGACCAGTTCCGCAACGGTGAGATCTCCACGCTCGTGGTGTCCAAGGTCGCCAACTTCTCGATCGACCTGCCCGAGGCCAGCGTCGCGGTGCAGGTGTCGGGCACGTTCGGCTCGCGTCAGGAGGAGGCGCAGCGGCTCGGTCGACTGCTGCGGCCCAAGCACGACGGCGGGCAGGCGCACTTCTACTCGGTCGTCGCCCGCGACACCCTCGACGCCGAGTACGCCGCGCACCGCCAGCGGTTCCTCGCCGAGCAGGGGTACGCGTACCGGATCGTCGACGCCGACGACCTGCTCGGCCCGCCCATCCCCGAGGTCGGCTGACGCCCGCGGCGGTCACCCGCGGGCCCGGCCGTCGCCGGTGCTGGGATACTGGGCGCCATGGCCGCCGATCGCTCCCCACGCAACCCGCACGAGCAGTACCGACTCGCCGACATCCCCGTCGACGATGCCTGGGTCCGCAAGAACAACGAGAGCCTCGCCGAGGTGCGCCGCCTGCAGTGGTCGGCGGGCATCCTCGGCGTCATCGTGCTCGCCGCCGGCATCGGCATGCTCGTCTTCGCGGAGTTCGCGGCGTGGGGCTGGATCATCGCGGTGGTGGCCGGCGCGTTCGCGATCGGCTGCCTCGCCATGATCGGCTATATCCCCCGCAAGATGGGGTCGATGCAGCACACCTACTCGACCTCCGAGCTCGTCCCGGCCGTCATCGCCGAGGTCCGCCCGCGCGGCGTGACCCTGTTGGCGCTGGTCGACCGCGCCGTCGACCGCTCCGCCGGGAAGCTGCCCGCCCTCGTGGCCCGCAACTGCGGACCTGTCGCGGGCCACGAGTCGAAGGTCGGCGAGCGCGTGCCCTGCGTCGCCGTGGTGGGCAACCGGAGCGCCCGCGGCCGCGACAACCTCTACCAGTTCATCTCCCCGATGCCCGTCGCATGGGCCACCTCCGACAAGGCTGCGCTGCGCCGGCTGGAGAAGGAGATCCCCTCGGGCGAGTGGGAGCGGCTGCGCCAGAACATCGACCGCGTGGCCGAGGTCCAGGCCGTGCCGACGAGCCTGCTACCCCTGGACTGAGCCGCCGCTCCGGCGCCCGCATCCCGCCGCCGCTCCGGCGCCCGCATCCCGCCGCCACACGCCCGCGGACCGGTCCCTCACCCGGCCCCCGGACCGATGTGAAGTAAGCGTCACGGGACCGTGATCCGACGCCACAGCACCGCAACACCGCCTTCCTAGGCTGTCCCCCACAGGCACGCCAAGGAGGTCCAGGAATGACTGAGCACATCGTCGTCGTCGGGCACGGGATGGTATCCCACCGTTTCGTCTCCACCCTCGGCACGCGCTACGCCGACGCCGACGTGGCCGTCACGGTGATCGGCGAGGAAGCCGATCCCGCCTACGACCGCGTCGGACTGTCCGCCTACGTCGGCGCGTGGGAGCGCGACGCCCTGCACCTCGACGATGCGCGGCACTCCGCCGACCCCCGCGTCACCGTGCGTTCCGGCCGGCTCGTCACCGCGATCGACACCGGCGCCCGACGCGTGGAACTCGACTCGGGCGAGTACGTCGACTACGACACGCTGGTGTTGGCGACCGGTTCGCGCGCGTTCGTCCCGCCCGTCCCCGGCCACGACCTGCCCGGCTGCCATGTATACCGCACGCTCGACGACCTCGACGCGATCCGCGCGGCCGCCGAGCGGGCCGGGGCGGGCGCGCACGGCGTGGTGATCGGCGGCGGGCTGCTGGGCATCGAGGCCGCCAACGCGCTGAGCCTGCTCGGCCTGGTCCCGCACGTCGTGGAACGCAACGACCGGCTCATGCCCGTGCAGGTCGACGGCCGCGGCGGCGCCCTGCTGGGGGACCTCATCCGCGACCGCGGCATCGACGTGCACCTCAGCGTGACCGACACGGTCATCGAGGAGAGTGCCGCCGGCGGCGCCGGACTCCGGGTCGCCCTGACCTCCGACGACGGCGAGACGGATGTCGTCGACGCGGCCCTCGTCGTGTTCTCCGTCGGTGTCCGGCCCCGCGACGAACTCGCCCGCGCGGCGGGAATCGCCGTGGCCGAGCGTGGCGGCGTGCTGACCGACAGAGCCTGCCGCACCTCGGACCCGCACGTCTACGCGATCGGCGAGTGCGCGGCCATCGAGGGCACCTGCTACGGCCTGGTCGGGCCCGGATACACCTCCGCCGAGGTCGCGGCCGGGCAGATCACCGGCGACGCCGGCATCGAGTTCACCGGGGCCGACCTCGCCACCAAGCTCAAGCTCATGGGGGTCGACGTGGCCAGCTTCGGCGACGCCCACGGGCGTACGCCCGACTGCCTCGAGGTGGTGGTGGATGACCCGGTCGCCCGCACCTACAGCAAACTCGTCCTCAGCGACGACGCCCTGACCCTGCTCGGCGGCGTGTTCGTCGGCGACGCGGGCCCCTACCAACTGCTCAAGCCGCTGCTGGGCCGCACCTTGCCGTCGTCCAATCCCCTGTCCCTCATCACCCCGGGCGCGGCGGCCGACTCCGGCGTCGGCGTGGACTCACTTCCCGACGACGCGCAGATCTGCTCGTGCAACGCCGTCACCAAGGGCGACCTGCGCGAGGCCATCTGCGGCGGCGCGTGCGACGTGCCCGCCCTCAAGGCGTGCACCCGGGCCGGCACCTCGTGCGGCTCGTGCCTTCCGCTCATGCGTCAGGTCCTCGAGGCCGAGGGCGTCGAGCAGTCCACCGCGCTGTGCGAACACTTCGACCAGTCCCGCTCGGAACTGTTCGAGATCGTCACCGTCACCGGCATCCGCACGTTCTCCGGCCTGATCGGGCGCTTCGGGCGCGGGATCGGCTGTGACATCTGCAAGCCGACGGTCGCGTCGATCCTCGCCTCGACCAGCTCGGACCATGTCCTCGACGGCGAGCAGGCGGCGCTGCAGGACACCAACGACCACTTCCTGGCCAACATCCAGAAGAACGGCACCTACTCGGTGGTGCCGCGGATGCCCGGCGGCGAGGTGACGGCCGACCAGCTCATCGTGATCGGCGAGATCGCCCGCGACCACGACCTGTACGTCAAGGTCACCGGCGGTCAGCGCATCGACATGTTCGGCGCGCGCGTCGAGGAACTCCCCGCCATCTGGCGGCGGCTGGTGGACGCGGGCATGGAGTCCGGCCACGCGTACGGCAAGTCGCTGCGCACGGTCAAGAGCTGCGTGGGCACCTCCTGGTGCCGGTACGGACAGCAGGACTCGGTCGCGATGGCGGTGCTGCTGGAGACCCGCTACCGCGGACTGCGGGCGCCGCACAAGATCAAGATGGCCGTGTCCGGGTGTGCGCGCGAGTGCGCGGAGGCCCGGGGCAAGGACGTCGGCGTGATCGCCACCGAGAACGGCTGGAACCTCTACGTGGGCGGCAACGGCGGCGCGACCCCGCGGCACGCCCAGCTGCTGGCCGGCGACCTCACCGACGACCAGCTCATCCGCTACATCGACCGCACGGTGATGTTCTACGTCCGGACGGCCGAACGGTTGCAGCGCATGGCGCCGTGGCTCGAGGCGCTCGAGGGCGGGCTCGACCACCTGCGGGAGGTCGTGTGCGACGACTCGCTCGGCCTGGCCGCCGAGCTCGAGGAACGCATGGAGGCGCACGTCGCCGGCTACGTGGACGAGTGGGCGGCCGTGCTCGACGATCCCGACAAGCTCGCCCGGTTCGTCTCGTTCGTCAACGCCCCCGAGGCGCCGGACCCCACCGTGCAGTTCGAGCAGCGCGACGGCCGCAAGGTGCCGGTGCTGCTCGGCTCCCCCGCCATGCCCGTCCGCAGCTGAGCTCGCGCGCCCGACGCGCCGAGCCCCCGTCCCAGACCTCTTACCCGAGATCCACCCGCCCACACCCGAGGAGTCCGCCATGACCGCAACCCTGTCCCGCCCCGCCCGCACCGGCGCCGCCCCCGAGATCGCCGTCTGCGCGATCGACCGCCTCATCCCCGGCCGCGGGGTCGCCGCCCTTCTCCCCGACGGGCGGCAGGTGGCGGTGTACACGCTCGACGACGGCGAGGTGCACGCCGTCTGCAACATCGATCCCGTCGCCCGGGCGGCCGTGATGAGCCGCGGGCTCGTGGGCGACCGCGGCGGCGTCCCCGCCGTGATCTCGCCCATCGGCAAGCAGGCGTACGCGCTCGAGGACGGTCGCGGTCTCGACGACCCGTCCCGCGGGATCTCCGTGTTCCCCGCCCGGGTCGCCGACGACGGCACGGTCTACGTGGCGACAGAGCCCGCGGTCCGCCACGCGCGCGCCACCGCTGCGTAGGGCGAGCCCGCGGGGCGCGCGGCTGTCGGGCCGCGCGCCCCGCCTGTTCAGATGGTGAGCCGGTAGCCGCGCTTGACGACGGTCGTCACCAGGTCCGGCACGCCGAGCGCCCGGCGGAGGCGACCCATCGCGGTCTCCACCGCGTGCGGGTCCGTGCCCTCGCCAGGCAGGGCCGCGAGCAGCTCGTCCCTGCTCACGCACGCCCCCGGGCGCCGCGCGAGCACCCGCAACAGCGCGAGCTGGGCCGGCGTCACCTCGACCGGTCGGCCGTCGACCAGCACCGCCGCCGCGCACACGGTCAGCTCGTGTCCGGCCACGTCGATCGGCGCCGTCCGGGCGGCGAGCTCGTCGGTGGTGTGCCTCATGAGCGAACCCAGGCGCATCCGGTCGGGGCAGGTGAACGGCACGTCCAGGTCTGCGAGCGGGGCCGCGGTCACCGGGCCCACGCACAGGGCGGCGACGGGGCCGCGCAGCGCGTCGAGCAGGTCGTCGAACAGCCCGAGCGCGTCCGCCCGCGCGAGCACGGCCACAACCGCCGGCGCCGCGGTGAACGTCACGCCGTCGACGCCGTGACGGGCGATCGTGGTCACGAGCTCGTCGAGCGCGGCGAGATCCTCCGGGAGTTCCCAGCGGTAGACGGGCACCTCGATCACGTCGGCGCCCGCGTCCCGCAGGCCGTCGAGCAGGGGGGCCATGGGGTTCCAGCCGGAACCCGCGCCCTGAACCTGCACGCCGATCGTCAGCCCGTCGACGCCCCGCTCGACCAGCATCTCCAGCAGTTCCGGGCTGGCCTCGCTGACCGCGGAGGCGTGCTCCCGCAGGCCGGCGGCCCGGATCGCCCCGGTCGTCTTGGGACCGCGCGAGTACAGCGGGATCCGACCCATCAGCTCGAGCAGCTGCCCGGCCAGGCCCCACTCCTCGCACACCTGCATCCACCAGCGCACGCCCGCGGCGGTGGTGAGGACCATCAGGTCGGCGGGCGTGGCGAGCAGCCGCTCGGTGGCCTCGCGGACCACGGTGTCCTCGGCGATGGGGATCATGTGCATCGCCGGCGCGTGCAGGACGGTCGCGCCGCGGCGCTCGAGCAGGGTGCGCTGCTCAGAGGCCCGCCGGGCGGCGGTGACGGCGACCGTGCGCCCGAGGAGCGGGAGATCGGTGCCGGCGGTGGTCACGTCGGAATCGGTCACTCCCCCATCATGGCCGATCTCTGTTGCCGGGGTGTTTCGCCGCCCGCCGGTCGCTCCGCTCATCCTCGTCTCCTCCACTGCCCGCTTCTCCTCTGTTCCTCACGTCTTCCGCCGCGCCCTACCCGGCCGCCGCGAGCCATCCGCAGATCCCCTCGACCGCGGCCGAACACCCGCCGCAGCCCGTCCCGGCGCGGGTGCTCTCGGCCAGCGCGTCGCGGTCACGGGCGCCGTCGGTCCATGCCGCGACGAGGTCGCCCTTGCTGACGCCGTTGCACCGGCACACCACCGCGGCGGCGGGCATGGTGGACGGCGTCTGCGCGGCCACCGCCTCCGCGCGCCCCAGGATCACCGACACGACGTCGTCCGGCACGGGTAGGGCGTTCTCGTACAACTGTGTGAGAGTGCCGACCGGTTCCGGGTGGCCGATCAGTGCGGCTCCCACCACGCGGCCGGCCACCACGTCGACGCGGGCGTAGCGGCCGCGCGCGGGTTCGCTCAGCGTCGTGACCTCGGTGGGCTCGTCGTCGCCGCCCGCCGAGCCGTACACGTCCTCCGCGAGCTCGCCCAGCGCGACCACGTCGAGCCCGTGCGCCTTGAGTCTGGTGACCTGCGTACCGCCGACGTACCGGGCGTGCGGATCGGTGCCGGCGAGCCGCGCGGCCAGCACGACGGCCTGGTCCCACGCCGGGGCCACCAGGCCGCTGACGACGCCCCGGTGCTGGGCGCAGTCGCCGATTGCGCTGATGGCGGGATCGCTGGTCGCGAGCTCGTCGTCGACGACCACGCCGTGGCCCACCTCCAGGCCGGCGTCGCGCGCGAGGTCCGTCCGGGGCGCGGACCCGGCGGTGAGGACGACGGTGCGGCAGTGCACCTCGCCGTCGTCGAGTCGTAACGTCGACCCGTCCCAGCTCGTGGCGCGCGCGCCGGTCACCGTCCGCACGCCGAGCGCGGCGAGGGCACGGACCAGGACGGCGCCGGCGCCGGCGTCGAGGCAGCCGTTCATGGGCCAGGCGCGGGGGTGGACGACGACGACGTCGTGCCCGGCCGCGGCCAGTGCGCAGGCGACCTCGAGGCCGATGAAGCCCGCACCGACGATCGCGACGGGCCCCGGGTGGGCGGCGAGATGGGCAGTCAGCTTTCTCTGACCCGCGGCGTCCCGGAGAGTGAACACACCGGGCGCGAGACCGCCGTCCGATGAGCGGATGCCGTCGACGGGCGGGATGCGGGGCGCGGCGCCGGTGGCCAGGACGAGGTGGTCGTAGCCGGTCCTCGCACCGCCCGCGAGCTCGACCTCGCACGTGACGCGGTCGATCGCCGTGACATGTGTGGAGGTGTGCAGGGCGATGTGGTGGCGTTCCCACCACCCGGCGGGCTTGAGCCGCGCGACCGGGGTCGCGCCACCGGCAGCCCCGGACGCCCCGGCAGCCCCGGACGCCCCGGCAGCCCCGGACGCCGCGGACGCCGCGGCAGCCCCGGACGCCCCGGCAGCCCCGGACGCCGCGGCGGCGTGGGAGAGCATGATGCGGTTGTACGGCTCCTCCGCCTCGGCGCCGAGCACGGTGATCGACAGGCGCGTCGGGTCGGGCTCGCCCGCGCGCAGTTCCTCGGCGAGGCGCGCGGCGGCCATCCCCGCGCCGACGATCACCACGTGGCGCCGCACCTGCGGCCCCGTCGGACCGGGCGGCGTGCCCGGCACCGTGCGTCCCGGCCCCACCTCCGCGCTCACGCCGCCTCCAGCCGCACCGCGCACACCTTGAACTCGGGCATCCGGCTGTGCGGGTCGAGCTCGGGCAGGGTGAGCAGGTTGGCCCGCCCGCTGCCGGCGAAGTGGAACGGCAGGAAGAGGGTGTCGGAGCGCATGTCCTCGTCGCAGCGGACCTCGGCCTCGACCGCGCCGCGCCGGGAGACCACGCGCGCGGCGTCGCCGTCGGCCAGCCCGACCGCGCGGGCGACGACGGGGTGGACCTGTACCCACATCCGCGGCTCGGCCGCGGCGAGCTCGCCCACCCGGCGGGTCTGGGCGCCGGACTGGTAGTGCGCGAGCAGCCGCCCGGTGGTCGCGAGCAGCGGGAACGCGGCGTCGGTCGGCTCTGCCGGCGTCCGCGGGGCGTCGACCACGAAGCGGGCCCGGCCGTCGGCGGTGGCGAAGCCGTCCAGGAACAGCCGCGGGGTGCCGTCCGGGGAGTCGGAGCCGCACGGCCAGTGCAGCACCTCCCCCGCGTCGAGGCGGTCCCAGTCGATGGCCGAGTAGTCGGCCTTGCCGCCGGCCGAGGCGCGGGCGAGTTCGTCGAACACCACGCGTGGGTCGGTCGGGAAATTTTCGGGCCCGCGGTCCAGGCGGCGGGCGAGCTCGTGCCAGATCCACAATTCGTCGCGCGCGCCGTCCGGCGGGGTGATCGACCGGCGGCGCCGCAGGACGCGACCCTCGAGATTGGTGAGCGTGCCCTCCTCCTCGGCCCACTGCGACACGGGCAGGACGACGTCCGCCAGCGCCGCGGTCTCCGACAGGACGAAATCGGCCACGACCAGCGTGTCCAGTGCGCGTAGCCGCTCGGCGACGCGGTCGGCGTCCGGCGCGGAGACCACCGGATTGGAGGCGTGCAGGAGCATGGCGGTGGGTCCGCCGGGTTGTCCGAGCGAGTCGAGCAGTTCGAACGCCGACACCCCGGGGCCGGGGATCTGTTCAGGGTCCACGCCCCACACGGCGGCGACATGGGCGCGGGCGTCGGGGTCGGTGATCATCCTGTACCCGGGGAGTTGGTCGGCCTTCTGGCCGTGTTCCCGGCCGCCCTGCCCGTTGCCCTGCCCGGTGAGCGTGCCGTAGCCGGTGCCGGGCCGACCGGGCAGGCCCAACGCGAGTGCCAGCGCGATCACCGCTCCCACTACGGAGGTGCCGTCGGCGTGCTGTTCGGCGCCCCGGGCGGTGAGGATGTAGCTGCCGGCTCCGGCGTCGCGGGCGTCGGCGAGGAGCCGCACCGCCCGCTCGAGGAGGGCGACGGAGACCCCCGTGACGCGCTCGGTGCGCTCCGGCAGCCATGCGGCGGCGTGCGCCCACGCGTCCTCGAATCCGGTGGTGCGGGCGGCGAGATACCGCGTGTCGGCGGCCCCGGTGACGACGACGAGGTGCAGCAGCCCCAGCGCGAGGGCCGCGTCCGTGCCGGGGCGCAGGCGCAGGTGCACACCGCCCCCGTCGAGGGCGTGCCGCGCGGTCGCGCTGAGCCGGGGGTCGGCCACGATGAGCCCGCCCGCCGCGGCCGCGGTGTCGAGGTGCTGGAGGAACGGGGGCATGGTGTCGGCGGGGTTGGCGCCGATGAGCAGGACGGCCCGGGCGCCCGAGAGGTCGGTGACGGGGAACGGCAGGCCGCGGTCGAGGCCGAAGCTGCGGTTGGCGGCCGCGGCGGCCGAGGACATGCACCAGCGGCCGTTGTAGTCGATGAGCCTGCTGCCCAGCGCGAGTCTGGTGAACTTGCCCAACTGGTAGGCCTTCTCGTTGGTGAGTCCGCCGCCACCGAAAACCGCTACGCCGTCCGGCCCGCCTGCGGCCTGCGCGCGTCGGATGCCGTCGACGACCCGGTCCAGTGCGGTGTCCCAGTCGCAGGGCTCGAGGCGGCCGTCGCGACGGATGAGCGGCGTGGTGAGCCGGTCCGGGTGGTCGAGGAGCTCGCCGGCGGTCCAGCCTTTGCGGCACAGTCCGCCCCGGTTGGTGGGGAACCACTCGGGCGTCACCTCGGCGGCCCTGCCCGCGGTGGGCGTGACGCTCATCGCGCACTGCAGCGCGCAGTACGGGCAGTGCGTGTGACCGGGCCCCTCGGCATCCTGCACCCGGGGCCGGTCCGGCGTCACCCGGGCGGTGTCGACGCTCGTCATGGTGTTCTCCTCGTCGTCGTCCTCGTCGTTTCTCGTCGCCCCGCCCCCGCGGCCTGCCGGCGAGTGGTCGAACCCGACCACGTCGTCCCAGGTCGGCACACGCGCAGACCGGCACTTGTGACCACTCGCCGCGCCCCGGCGGGGGCGGGGACACAGGCGCGGCGATCAGCGCGCGGCGGGCACCGGCTCAGCCCCACCCGGCGCGGCGCCGGCCGTGCCAACCCGCGACGACCCGGCCGCCCCGACAGGCGACGTCCCGGTGGCCACCGGCGCGGGCGCGGCGGCCGGGCGGCGCAGGTACACGGCCCGGGTGATCACGGCCGCCACCACGTAGAAGACGGTGAACACCACGAACGCCGCCGTCGCCGATCCCGATGACTGGTATGAGCTGCGCAGGGTCATGTTGATGAGGAAGCCGCCGAAGGCCCCGACGGCGCCGGCCACTCCGATCAACGCCCCCGAGTGGGCCCGCGACCACGCCGCCCGCGCCGCCTCCGGCAGGTCCAGGCCCCTGCTGCGGGCCTCGTAGACGGTGGGGATCATCTTGTAGACCGACGCGTTGCCCATCCCCGTGAGCGCGAACAGGGTGAGGAAGGCGGCGAAGAACAGGACGAGCGCGCCGCCGGAGAGCCTGCCGCCGTTCGAGGCCTGCATGCTCGAGGTGACGATAAGCGCCACCGTGGTGAGGGCCATGCCGAGGAACGTCACCAGCGTCACCCGCGCACCGCCGAACCGGTCGGCCAGGCGGCCACCGAGCATGCGGGTCAGCGAACCGAGCAGCGGGCCGAGGAAGGTGATCTGCGCGGCGTGGAGCGCGGCCTCACCCGGCGACTGTCCGTTGCCGGTGAAGGTCATGGTGAGCATCTGGCCAAAGGCGAAGCTGAAGCCGATGAACGAGCCGAAGGTACCGATGTAGAGCAGGGACAGCACCCAGCCGTCCTTGTCGCGGACCACATCCTTCATGCTGGCCACGTCGACGGTCTGGTGAGCGAGGTTGTCCATCTTCAGCGCCGCACCGATGCCGGCGATCACCAGCAGCACCAGGTACACCGCGATCACCCAGTGCGGCGAGCGGTTACCGGCCAGCGCGATCACGACCAGGCCCACCACCTGAATGGTGGCCACACCGAGGTTGCCGCCGCCCGCGTTGAGGCCCAGGGCCCAGCCCTTCATCCGCTGCGGGAAGAAGGCGTTGATGTTGGTCATGGAGGAGGCGAAGTTGGCCCCGCCCAGGCCGGCGAGCGCGCCTACCACCAGGTACAGCCACAGCGGCTGGCCCGGGTTGGCCATGATCCATAGCATCGCGCCCGCCGGGATGAGCAGGACGAACGCGGAGAACATCGTCCAGTTGCGACCGCCGAACGTGGCCGTGGCCAGCGTGTAGGGGATGCGCAGGAACGCGCCGGTGAGGGTCACGACCGCGGAGACGAGGAACTTGTCCGGGGCGTCGAGTCCATAGACGTCCTCCGGCATGAACAGCACCATCACCGCGAAGAGGGTCCACACCGAGAACCCCACGTGCTCGGCGAACACCGACCAGTACAGGTTGCGCACGGCGATGCGGCGACCGCCGGACTCCCACTGGTGCCGGTCCTCCGGATCCCAGTTCTCGATCGTGCGTGAGCGCGTCATGTGCGTGGCCCCTCCCCGCCGGTGGGCTCCCTCGTTCGGAGCCCCGTGACGGCAACCGTAGGAACGGGCTGTTTCCCCTGTGCTATTCGCGGTGACGGTCCCGTCACGGTGTACTCACGTGCAGGCGTTCGACCTGTGAGGGCGCCTCGGCCGTGATGGACTGTGCGCATGTCCTGCCGCGTCACATTCCGCGTCACCGCCCGCCTCATCGCGGTGATGACCGCCGCGCTCGCCCTCATGACGGGTCTGGTGCCCGCAGCCTCGGCGCAGCAGACCGGGGCCCATCCCCTGGACACATGGCGGGCGCCCTTTCCGCCGCCCGCGCCGATCCCGGCCGACGCGCGGTACGTTGACACCCAGTCCACGACCGGCCCGGACCAGCCGGGGTTCTGGGAGCCGGGACCGAATGTCATACGTGTGGTCTCGCGGGCCCCGGCGGACTCCCCCACCTGGTGCGACGGTTACTGGAACCTGGCGGGTGTGCGGTGTTGGCAGGTGGCCCCGGATGGATCCGTCGCCGAACTTCGCCGGTTCTCCCTCCTCACCGACATGTGGCACGGCTCGTCGGACCCCTGGGCCGGGGCCGCCTATCAGGCCGGCTACCGCGTCGCCTACGAGATGGGCTGGGACTACACCTCCGGCGGCATCGTCATCCCCACCGGATCCGGGACCGCCTACTCCACGATGATGCCGCTCGGCAGGCAGTCCCCGGATGCCGACGTATGGGTGGCGCCGGGGATCCTTCCCGGGAGCTGACGATCGCGGCCGCGACGGCTGAGTAGCCTGGTGGTTCCGCGTGCCCCCGGATGAGAAGGATGCCCCACGTGCCGTTCCCTCTGGATGTCCCCGAGTCCGTCCTGCGCAGGCGCCGCAGCCAGAAGTGGCAGGCGTACCCGGAGGACGTGCTGCCGCTGTTCGTCGCCGAGACCGACGTCCTGCTGGCCCCCGCGATCCGGGATCGACTCGCGGCCGCCGTCGCCGACGGGGACACCGGGTACTTCACGGAGATCGAGCGGCTGGCCGGGGTGTGCGCCCGGTACTACTCGCGTTTCGGGTACGACGTGCCGGAGGACGCCGTGATCCCGGTCAACGATGTGGGGGTCGGCGTTCGCGAGTCGCTGGCGCGCATCCTGCCGGCCGGGAGCGGTGTCGTGTACACGCCGCCGGTGTACATGCCGTTCGGGCCGTGGATTCGGCGCGTGGGGATGTCACCGGTCGCGGTGCCGTTGATCGGTCACGACGGCGAGGACCCGCAACTGGATCTGGCGGGAATCGAGCAGGCGTTGGCGGGTGGAGCCCGGGCCGTTCTGCTCAGTCACCCGCACAATCCCACGGGCGTCCTCCACTCGCGTGCGGAGTTGGCCGAGCTAGCCCGGATCGCCGCCCGGCACGACGCGGTGGTGGTCTCGGACGAGATCTGGGCGCCCCTGGCCATGCCCGGCGTGGACTTCGTCTCGTTCCTGGCGGTCTCGCAGACCGCGCGCGAGGTGGGGCTGGCGATCTCATCGGCGTCCAAGGCGTTCAACCTCGCCGGGTTGAAGTGCGCGTTCGTGGTCAACGGCAATCCGGAGAAGTTCGCGGTTCCCCGTTCGGCGCTGTCCGGCGCGGTGGGGCACTTCGGCGCCCTCGCCGCCGAGGCCGCGCTCACCGAGTCACTCGACTGGCTCGACCACATGCGGGCCGCCCTCGCGTCGAATCTCGACCTCATGGAGCGGTTGCTGGCCGAGCATCTGCCCCGCGCGCGGTGGCGGCGGCCTGACGCGGGGTTCGTCGCGTGGATCGATCTGCGCGGGTACCCGGGCCTCGGCGACGACCCTGCCGCCGCGTTCCTGGACGAGGGTCGGGTCGCGCTGAGCCCGGGCCCGGCGTTCGGACCTCAGGGCAAGGGCTTCGCCCGCGTGAACTTCGCCTGCTCCGACGAACTTCTCTCCGAGGCATTCTCACGGATGGGGCGGATCGCGTCCGAGCGCGGCTGAGGTCCGCCCAGGCGCGGTGTCAGCGGATCCGCACCCCTCGGCGGCGGGGCCGTGGCCTCGCCGCCAGAGGAGAACTCCACCGAACGTTCAGCCCGTCACCGTGAAGGCGAACGACGTCCTGTGCTCACGTCCGTACCGGTCCGTCGCCGAGACCCGGGCGGTGTGCTCGCCCGGCTCGAGATCGGAGGGCAGCGCGATCCGCCACAGGTGCGAGCTCGACCGGCCCAGTGCGGCGTCGGCGATGAGGTTGTGGGTCCCCGAGACGGTCTCGGTGTACTCCCAGCCCACGTTGAGGGCCTCGCCGGCCGCCGGCTGGGTGTGCTCGGCGGCGACGGGCTCGCCCCCGTCGACGGACACCCGGACGCTGGCGTCCGTGGATCCGCCGAAGAAGCTGGCCGCCAGCCACGCCGCGCCCGTGCTCACGTCCGCGGTGCTGACGGAGTCGGTCGCCACGGGAGCCGGAGCCTCACCCTGCTCCCCGTCGTCCTTCCACTGCTGGTAGGCCTCGGCCCACTCCCGCCACGCGGGGCTGTTGATCCCTGTCAGGAACTGACGGTCGGTCGACTCGTTACGCACGGTGTAGTACTCGGAGCGCTCGTGTCCGTCGAACTCGATGGTCAAGACACCGGGCTCGGCGGCGTCAGAGGTGTAGGCGTGGGGCACGCCGTTCTCGTTGAGCTCGCCGGAGTACCACGAGCCGGAGACCGCGCCGGCCACGAGCTGGTCGTGGGTCAACTCGGGGATCCCGGCATCGATCCACTCCTGCCTGGAGTCACCCGCCAACAGATGCTCCAGCGTGTGGGTGTGACCGCCCACCGTCACCGCGTTGGGATAATCGGCCAGGATCTCGTACAGCGCACTCGCGTTGTCGGTCGTGACGCCGCGGTAGTCCACGATCGGCGCGTGCGCGGCCACGACGATGTTCTTTTCACGCTCCACGTGCTGCAGGTCGTTACGCAGCCAGTCGAGCTGCTCCTGCGTGAGGGCCTCGGCGTAGCCGCCGTTGGACCCGTCGGCCTTCTGACCGTTGTAGACGATGTTGAACAGACCCACGAAGTGGGTGTCGCCCACTTCGTAGGAGTAGTACGGCGCGCCGAAGTCGCGGCGATAGGTGTCGACGGAGTGGGTGGCGTCGGCCGCGTCGAAGTCCATGTCGTGGTTACCGGGGATGGCACGCACGGGACCGTTCGCGTCGGCGTAGAGGTCCTTGACGGGCTGGTTCAGGCTCAGGTCGTCGCCGACGTTGTCGCCCAGGAGGCAGGATGCCGCAGCCCGCGTAGTCGTCACGGGCAGCGAGGTCGGCGGGCACGCCGCGGCTCGCGTACCCGACCTCCTCCATGTCGTAGGTCTGGGTGTCGGAGGCGATGGGGCAGGACTGCCGCGGATCGGCGGTCGCGGTCGACTTCGCGAGCGGGAAGTTCACCGCCGCGGGTAGATCGCCGGTGGGCTCCAGCCCGCCGAAGCGCAGCTCCTGCGAGCTCTCGGGCAGGTGGTTGTAGCTGAACTGGGCGAAGTTCTGCTCGTCGACCGGCACCTGCCAGCCGGCGGACTGGGTGACGAACGCGGTGAAGTTGTCGGAGGCCGGCAGCTCGTAACGGCCCTCGTCGTCGGTGGTGACGACGTCTCGACCGTTGGAGACCCGCACATCGGGTACGCCGACTTCCCCGTCGTCGTACACCGAGTTGCGGTTGGCGTCGTCGAACACGCGCCCGGTCAGGACGGACGGGTCCGCGGCGGCGCCCTCGACCACCTCGACGGATCCCGTGTAGAGGCCCTCGTCGGTTCCGGGCGCGGAGCTACCGGGCGCGGCGCCGAGCGACCCACCCTCGTCGGCGCCGAGCGAGCCACCCTGGTCGACGGAGCCGCTACCCAGGAAACCGGTGGGCAGTGCGTGTGCGGGTGCTGCGCTCACGATGATCGTGGCGACGAGCGCCAGGCCTGTGGCGCGACGTCGGTGTCGGTGCGGATGCGGTGTCTGCACTGACGGCATCGTCTCTCCTCGTCGGGTTGCGTACGACCTGCTCGTACGCCCGGCGAACGGTAGGGTCGCCGGTCGACATCGACGTGACGGGCCAGGGTCTATTCGGACGAACTTATCGGAGTATTCTCCTTTCACGAATCCCCGCGCACTGTGCTCATACCCGAACGCCCCCATCCGTTGTCCGGGACAACAGATGGGGGCGCGGGCCGCCGGGGCGTGGGCGGACGGGACGCGGGTCGCGGGCGTCAGGCCTGCTCGGCCGCCAGCTTCTTGAGCGACTCGGTCGGGGCGAAGCGCTCGCCGTACTTCGCGGCCAGCTCCTCCGCGCGAGCGACGAAACCCTTGTAGCCCGAGGCCTCCTTGGCGCCCGGCTCCGAGTAGTTCTTGGCGTACTGGCGGGTGCCGCCGGTCCACGCCGGGAACCCGATGCCGATGATCGAACCGATGTTGGCGTCGGCGTCGTCCACGATCACGCCCTCGTCAACGCACTTCTGCGTCTCGAGCACCTCGGCGAAGATCATGCGGTCGATCAGGTCCTGCAGCGGCGGGGCGTTATCGGGAGAGGTGTTGAACGCCTCCCGCAAGCCCGGCCAGAGTCCGCCGCGCTTGCCGTCGGCGTACTCGTAGAACCCCGCGCCGGCGGCGCGCCCGGACCGCTTGATCTCCTCGACCATCTTCAGGACGACGCGGTCGGAGGAATTGGGCACGTACTCCTTGCCCGCCGCCTCCTCAGCCTCGCGGGTGGCCTGACGGATCTTGACCATGAGGTTGAGGTTCAGCTCGTCGGACAGCTGCAGCGGCGCGGCCGGGTAGCCGGCGATCCGGCCGGCCTGCTCGATGGTGGCGGGCTCGATGCCCTCGTCGAGCATGCCGATCGCCTCGTTGACGAAGGTGCCGATGACGCGCGAGGTGTAGAAACCACGCGAGTCGTTGACGACGATCGGTACCTTGCGGATCGCCAGGGTCAGGTCGATGGCCTTGGCCAGGGTCTCCGGGGTGGTCTTGTCCCCCTTGATGATCTCGACCAGCTGCATCTTGTCGACGGGCGAGAAGAAGTGGATGCCGATGAAGTCCTCGGGGCGCTGGACGCCCGTGGCCAGGTCGGTGATCGGCAGGGTCGAGGTGTTGGACCCGAGCAGGGCGTCGGGGGCCACGATGCCCTCGATCTCCTGGAAGACCTTCTTCTTGAGCTCGGGCGACTCGAACACGGCCTCGATCACCGTGTCGCAGCCGGCCAGGTCCTGTGGGTCCGCTGTCGGCGTGATGCGGGCCAGGAGGGCGTCGGACTTCTCCTTGGTGGTGCGTCCGCGCTCGAGCGCCTTGGCTTCGATCTTCTCCGAGTAGGCCTTGCCCTTCTCGGCTCCGGCCAGCTCGACGTCCTTGAGCACGACCTCCATTCCGGCCTTGGCGCAGACGTACGCGATGCCCGCGCCCATCATGCCCGCGCCCAGGACGCCGACCTTCGTGAACTCGGTCCTGGGGATCTCGGAGCCGTCGGCCGCCTTCGGGCGGGCTCCGCCGGAGGCGCAGTGCTGCATGTCGAAGAAGAACGCCTGGATCATGTTCTTCGCGATGGGACCGGTGACCAGCGAGACGAAGTAGCGGGCCTCGATCTTCTCGGCGGTCGCGAAGTCGACCTGGGAGCCCTCGACGGCGGCGGCCATGATCGCGCGGGGCGCCGGGGAGGGCGCGCCCTTGGTCTGCTTGCGCATGTTGGCCGGGAAGGACGGCAGGACGCCGGACAGCTCCGGGTCGTCGACGGTGCCGCCGGGCAGCGTCCAGCCCTTGCGGTCCCACGGCTGGGTGGCCTCGGGTTCGGTCTTCAGCCACGCCGTGGCTGCGTCGATGAGCTTCTCCGGCGCCACGACCTCGTCGACCAGGCCGGCCTTGAGCGCCTTGTCGGGCGCGAACGAGCGGCCGGACATGAGGACGTTGGGCACGGCCTGGGCCAGGCCGAACATTCGGACGGTGCGGACGATGCCGCCGCCGCCGGGCAGCAGTCCGAGGGTGACCTCGGGCAGGCCGACCTTGGCGCCGCGAGCGTCGGCCATGACGCGGTGATGGGTGGCGAGCGCGAGTTCGAGGCCGCCGCCGAGGGCGGCGCCGTTGATGGCGGCCACGACCGGCACGCCGCAGGTCTCGAGAGCGCGCATGCGCTCCTTGATCCCCATGGACCGCTCGTAGAGCTCTTCGGCCTGGTCGGGGCCGGCTTTGATCATCGACTTGAGGTCGCCGCCGCCGAAGAAGCTCTTCTTGGCGGACGTCAGCACGACGCCCTTGATGGAGTCCTTCTCGGCCACGATGCGGTCGACTGTGGCGGCGAAGTCCTCGATGAACCGGGCGTTCATCGTGTTGGCGCCGTGGTCGGGGTCGTCCATGGTGAGGATGACGATGCCGTCGCCGTCCTGCTCCCACCGGAACATATTCTCGCTCACTTGATCTCTACTCCTATGCCTGTGGTGTCGATGGGTCAGACGCGCTCGATGATGGTGGCGACACCCATGCCGCCGCCCACACAGAGCGTGATGAGGGCGCGCTTGCCGCCGGTGCGCTCGAGCTCGTCGAGCACGGTGCCGGTGATCATCGCGCCGGTCGCACCGAGGGGGTGCCCCATCGCGATCGCCCCGCCGTTGACGTTGAGCTTCTCGTCGGGGATGTCCATGTCCTTCTGGAAGCGCAGCACGACGGAGGCGAAGGCCTCGTTGAGCTCCCACAGGTCGATGTCGTCGGGGGTGAGCCCCGCGGTGGCGAGCGCCTTCTTCGCGGCCGGGGTGGGGCCGGTGAGCATGATGGTGGTGTCGGCGCCGGAGGTGGCGGCGGCCACGACGCGGGCGCGGGGGGTCATGCCCATCTCCTGCCCGGCCTTCTCCGAGCCCACGACGACCAGGGCGGCGCCGTCGACGATGCCGGACGAGTTGCCGCCGTGGTGGACGTGGTCGATCTCTTCGATCCAGTGGTACTTCTGCAGCGCGACCGCGTCGAAGCCACCCATGTCGCCGACCATGGCGAACGAGGGCTTGAGTCCTGCGAGTGACTCGACGGTGGTGCCGGGACGCATGTGCTCGTCGTGGTCGAGGATGGTGACGCCGTTGATATCCTTGACGGGGACGACCGACTTGGCGAACCGGCCCTCTTCCCAGGCCCGCGCGGCCAGGCGCTGCGAACGCTCGGCGTAGCGGTCGACGTCCTCTCGGCTGAAGCCCTCGATGGTCGCGATGAGGTCGGCGCCGATGCCCTGCGGCGAGAAGTACGTGTCGTAGTTGGTGGCCGGATCCATGGCCCAGGCGCCCCCGTCGCTGCCCATCGGCACGCGCGACATGGATTCGACGCCACCGGCCAGGACGACCTCGTCCCACCCGGAGCGGACCTTCTGCGCGGCCATGTTGATGGAGGTCAGGCCGGAGGCGCAGAATCGGTTGATCTGCACGCCGGCGACCGTGTCGGGCATCTTGGCCGCGAGGGCCGCGATGCGCGGCAGGTCCATGCCCTGGTCGCCGAGCGGGCTGACGATGCCGAGGATGATGTCCGAGATGCGGTTCTCGTCGAGCTCGGGGAACCGACGCCGCGTCTCCTCGATGAGGCCGACCACCAGGTCGATCGGCTTGACCCCGTGTAGGGCACCACTGGGCTTGCCCTTACCTCGCGGTGTCCGGATGGCGTCGTAGATGAATGCCTCGGTCATGGGTGGGCCACGCTCTTTCTCTGGGCGAACAGGTTCATGTCCCGTCAGGTTACGTGGTGCGGTCCCACGTCGCGGAGTGTGGTCCGTTTCCGTCGACCGGCGCGTCGTCGGCGCGGCCGGTGGCACAGTGGATCGCGTGACTGCGAATGACATCGTCTCCCCTGTCCTGGCCGAGCTCGCCGACGCGTGCGGGGTCGCCACGAGTTACCAGGACGCCCACGGCGTCCATCAACAGGTCTCCGCCCGTACGGTGCGGGCGGTGCTCGCCGCGATGGGCGTTCCGGTCAGGCCCGGCGGCGACGACGACGAGCTCGGAGTCTCGGATCACGAGGCCCTCGAGGACATTCGGGCGCGCCCCTGGCGGCGTGTTCTGCCCCCGTCCCTGGTGGCTCGTCAGGGCACCGCCACGGAGTGCCCGGTTCATGTCCCGCACGGCGCGAAGGTGAGGGTCTCAGTCCTGCTCGAGGGCACCGATGTCCCGGTGACGCTGCTCCCTCTCGATGAGCCACGCGCGGCCCGCGAGATCGACGGCGTGACGGTCGAACGGGTGACGCTCCGGGTCCCGGACGCACTGCCGGCCGGGTGGCACCGCGTCGCCGCCGTCGTGGAGGTACCGGATCGCGAACCGGAGTCGTCCGAGTGCACCCTGCTGGTGTACCCGCCGACGATCCCGATCCCTCATAGTCTAGGAGAACACCGGGCAGTCGGCCTGGCCGCGCAGATCTACCAGGTGCGTTCCGCAGCGTCGTGGGGCGTCGGGGATCTCGCCGACCTCGGGACCCTGTCCGCCTGGGCCGGCCGCGAAACGGGTGCGGACTTCGTGTTGGTCAATCCGATGCATGCGGGCGAACCGTACCCGCCGGTCGGCCCGTCGCCCTATCTACCGACGACCCGCCGCTTCGCCTCTCCCTTGTATCTGCGTCCGGAACTCGTCCCCGAGTACGCGGAGCTGCCCGACACCGACCGCGAGCGGGTGGACGAGCTCGCACGGGACGCCGCGAAGGCCAACGGCGAGGACACCATCGACAGGGACGCGTCGTGGTCCGCGAAACTCGAGGCGTTGCGTCTGCTCTTCGCCGTTCCTCTCTCCGCCCGACGCTCGGAGTCGTTCGAGCGGTTCGTGGCCGGGCAGCCGGGGTTGACGGGGTTCGCCACCTGGTGCGCGATGGCCGGCGAGCACGGGCTGGACTGGACTGATTGGCCGGAGGCGCTGCAGGATCCGGATTCGGAGGCCACCGCCCTATATGCCTCTGAGCACGCGGATGAGGTGCGTTTCCACGAGTGGTTGCAGTGGCATGTCTCGCAGCAGCGGGCGCGTGCGCAGCAGGAGGCGATAGACGCCGGGATGCGGCTGGGCGTCCTGCACGACCTGGCAGTCGGCGTACATCCGACCGGGGCCGACGCGTGGTCACTGAACCGCGCGTTGGCCCGCGGCGTCTCGGTGGGTGCCCCGCCGGACGTCTACAACCAGAGGGGCCAGGACTGGTCGCAGCCGCCCCTCCGGCCGGATGCTCTGGCGGAGCAGGGGTTCGCGCCGCTTAGGGACATCGTCCGCGCCGCGCTTCAGGATTCCGGTGGCGTGCGCATCGACCACATTCTCGGACTCTTCCGGTTGTGGTGGATTCCCCGGGGCTCCTCGCCCACGGGGGGCACGTATGTCCGGTACGACCATGAGGCCATGCTCGGCGTCCTCGCTCTGGAGGCGTCCCGCGCGGGGGCCGTGATCGTGGGTGAGGACCTGGGGACGGTGGAACCGGGGGTGCGGGCGACGTTGTCCGAACTCGGTGTCCTGGGGACGTCGGTGATGTGGTTCGAAAAGCGTGACGACGCACCGGTTCCGCCGGAGGAGTATCGCCGCCTGTGTATGGCGTCGGTGACCACGCATGACCTCCCCCCGACGGCCGGCTATGCCGATCTCGTCCACGTGGATGTTCGCGAGGAGCTCGGGCAGCTCACCGGTGACGTCAAGGAGGAGCGTCGGTCCGCCGCGGCCGAGATCGAGGCGTTCCGAGAGGAGGTCCGCGATCGGGATCTTCTCGCGGGTGATTCCCTGGATGATCTGGTGGTGGGTCTGCACCGCTTCGTCGCGGCCGCGCCGTCGTTGCTCGTGGCGGTGTCTGTGGCGGATCTCGTGGGTGATCGTCGGCCGGTGAACATGCCGGGTACGTCGGATGAGTATCCCAATTGGCGGGTGCCGTTGACGGACGCCGATGGCCGCTTGGTCAGCCTCGAGGGGCTCGTGGAGTCAGCGTTGGCGCGTCGGGTGATGCGCGCGGCGTCAGGTGGGTGAGATGGCGGGAACCCCCGGCCCTGGTGGGGTCGGGGGTTCCGGCTTTGTGAAGTTGTGTTCGGCGGTGTCCTACTCTCCCACACCCTCGCGAGTGCAGTACCATCGGCGCTGGCAGGCTTAGCTTCCGGGTTCGGAATGGGACCGGGCGTTTCCCTGCCGCTATGGCCGCCGTAACTCTATGAAACAAGGTCCTCGTGTCTCGTGACTGGTCGTCGAGACACGGGTGTGTTGTTTCAGATACTGCACAGTGGACGCGGGTCGATCTTTGAAAAAGGTGTTTGTGTGTAAGTCCTCGGCCGATTAGTACCGGTCACCTGCACGCATTGCTGCGCTTCCAGTTCCGGCCTATCAACCCCATGGTCTGTGGGGGGCCTTAACCACGCGAAGGTGGTGAGAAACCTCATCTTGGAACAGGCTTCCCGCTTAGATGCTTTCAGCGGTTATCCCTTCCGAACGTAGCTAACCAGCGATGCTCCTGGTGGAACAACTGGCACACCAGAGGTTCGTCCGTCCCGGTCCTCTCGTACTAGGGACAGCCTTCCGCAAGTTTCTTACGCGCGCGGCGGATAGAGACCGAACTGTCTCACGACGTTCTAAACCCAGCTCGCGTGCCGCTTTAATGGGCGAACAGCCCAACCCTTGGGACCTACTCCAGCCCCAGGATGCGACGAGCCGACATCGAGGTGCCAAACCATCCCGTCGATATGGACTCTTGGGGAAGATCAGCCTGTTATCCCCGGGGTACCTTTTATCCGTTGAGCGACACCGCTTCCACTTGCCGGTGCCGGATCACTAGTCCCGACTTTCGTCCCTGCTCGACGTGTCAGTCTCACAGTCAAGCTCCCTTGTGCACTTGCACTCAACACCTGATTGCCATCCAGGCTGAGGGAACCTTTGGGCGCCTCCGTTACTCTTTGGGAGGCAACCGCCCCAGTTAAACTACCCACCAGGCACTGTCCCTAACCCAGATCATGGGCCGAGGTTAGACGTCCAATACGATCAGAGTGGTATTTCAACAACGACTCCACACACACTGGCGTGCATGCTTCACAGTCTCCCACCTATCCTACACAAACCGAATCGAACGCCAATACCAAGCTATAGTAAAGGTCCCGGGGTCTTTTCGTCCTGCCGCGCGTAACGAGCATCTTTACTCGTAATGCAATTTCGCCGAGTCTGTGGTCGAGACAGCAGAGAAGTCGTTACGCCATTCGTGCAGGTCGGAACTTACCCGACAAGGAATTTCGCTACCTTAGGATGGTTATAGTTACCACCGCCGTTTACTGGGGCTTAAATTCTCAGCTTCGCCTTGCGGCTAACCGGTCCTCTTAACCTTCCAGCACCGGGCAGGCGTCAGTCCGTATACATCGACTTACGTCTTCGCACGGACCTGTGTTTTTAGTAAACAGTCGCTTCTCTCTGGTCTCTGCGACCACCCCCAGCTCACGGAGCAAGTCCGGTCACCGGGCGTGGTCCCCCTTCTCCCGAAGTTACGGGGGCATTTTGCCGAGTTCCTTAACCACAGTTCTCTCGATCGCCTTGGTATTCTCTACCTGACCACCTGTGTTGGTTTGGGGTACGGGCCGTGTATGAACTCACTAGAGGCTTTTCTCGGCAGCATAGGATCACTGAATTCCCCACAACGGGTACGCATCAAGTCTCAGCCTTATGTGTGACACGGATTTGCCTGTTGTCACGGCCTACACTCTTACACCAGTACAACCACTGACTGGCCCAGCTACCTTCCTGCGTCACCCCATCGCTTGGCTACTACCAGATCAGGTCCCGCGCATCCCCACCACGCGGTCCGAAGACCGTCTAGGTGGTTCTGGGCGGTTAGTATCACTGATTCACCATGGGCGCGCATACACGGGTACGGGAATATCAACCCGTTGTCCATCGACTACGCCTGTCGGCCTCGCCTTAGGTCCCGACTCACCCTGGGCAGATTAGCTTGACCCAGGAACCCTTGGTCATCCGGCGGACGAGTTTCCCACTCGTCATTCGCTACTCATGCCTGCATTCTCACTCGTGTGGCCTCCACACCTGGATCACTCCGGCGCTTCTATGGCCACACGACGCTCCCCTACCCACCCACACACCTGCCCGGAGGAGGTTCAACGTGTGAGTGCCGCGGCTTCGGCGGTGTACTTGAGCCCCGCTACATTGTCGGCGCAGGACCACTTGACCAGTGAGCTATTACGCACTCTTTCAAGGGTGGCTGCTTCTAAGCCAACCTCCTGGCTGTCTCAGCGATCCCACATCCTTTTCCACTTAGTACACGCTTAGGGGCCTTAGCCGGCGATCTGGGCTGTTTCCCTCTCGACTATGAAGCTTATCCCCCACAGTCTCACTGCCGCACTCTCACACCTCGGCATTCGGAGTTTGGCTGACGTCAGTAACCTTGTAGGGCCCATCGGCCATCCAGTAGCTCTACCTCCGAGGTGAAACATGCGACGCTGCACC